>NZ_JBVHZI010000007.1:0-444153 GCF_055574495.1 Streptomyces sp. NPDC029836
CAGATGTGGAAGCCCGGTAACGGGTGGAGCTGACTGGTACTAATAGGCCGAGGGCTTGTCCTCAGTTGCTCGCGTCCACTGTGTTAGTTCTGAAGCAACGAACGGTTGCTGGTTTCTAGAGCTAGAACATAACTACAAAGTGTGCTTGTTCGCTCGAAACCGATTAGGGTTTCGGTGGTCATAGCGTTAGGGAAACGCCCGGTTACATTCCGAACCCGGAAGCTAAGCCTTTCAGCGCCGATGGTACTGCAGGGGGGACCCTGTGGGAGAGTAGGACGCCGCCGAACAATTTTTCAAAGGACCCCTGGTCCAGCGTTCAACGCTGGACCAGGGGTCTTTTTTGTTTTTCACCTCTTTTACGCCGAAGCGCGGCCATGGGTTGGTTGCGCAAGAATGACTAGCGGTACCCCGAAGACAGGAGTCACACCCATGTCCAACTCTCCCGACGATCGTCCGGAGCGCGAGCCTCGGCGCAACGACGGCGGTGACAGGGGCGGCTTCCGTCGTGACGACCGTGGCGGTGACCGTGGTGGCTTCCGCCGCGACGACCGCGATGGCCGTCCGACCGGTGGTGGCGGCGGTTTCCGTCGTGACGACCGCGGTGGGCGTCCCGCCGGCGGCGACCGTCCTTCCGGCGGTGGCTACCGGGGCGGCGGCGACCGTCCGACGGGTGGCGGTGGCGGCGGCGGCTTCCGTGGCGGCGACCGTCCTTCCGGTGGTGGATACCGTGGCGGCGCCGGCGGCGACCGTCCTTCTGGTGGTGGCGGCGGTTTCCGTCGTGACGACCGTGGTGGTGACCGTCCGTCCTTCCCGCGTCGTGATGACGAGCGTGGTGGGTTCCGTGGCGGTCGTGACGACCGTGGTGGGGACCGTCCGTCGTACCCGCGTCGCGACGAGGACCGTGGTGGGCGTCCTGCGGGTGGTGGCGGCGGTTTCCGTCGTGACGACCGTGGTGGCGACCGCCCGTCCTTCCCGCGTCGTGACGACCGTGGTGGGGACCGTCCGTCGTACCCGCGCCGTGATGACGAGCGTGGTGGGCGTCCTGCGGGTGGTGGCGGCGGTTTCCGTCGTGACGACCGTGGTGGCGACCGTCCGTCCTTCCCGCGTCGTGACGACCGGGGTGGCGACCGCCCGTCCTTCCCGCGTCGCGACGACCGGGGTGGCGACCGTCCGTCGTACCCGCGTCGTGATGACGAGCGTGGTGGGCGTCCTGCGGGTGGTGGCGGCGGCTTCCGTCGTGACGACCGTGGTGGCGACCGTCCGTCCTTCCCGCGTCGTGACGACCGTGGTGGGGACCGTCCGTCGTACCCGCGTCGTGACGACGACCGTGGTGGGTTCCGTGGCGGTCGCGACGACCGTGGTGGCGACCGTCCGTCGTACCCCCGTCGCGACGATGACCGTGGTGGGCGTCCTGCGGGTGGTGGCGGCGGTTTCCGTCGTGACGACCGGGGTGGCGACCGTCCGTCGTACCCGCGTCGCGACGACGAGCGTGGTGGGCGTCCTGCGGGTGGTGGCGGCGGTTTCCGTCGTGACGACCGTGGTGGCGACCGTCCGTCCTTCCCGCGTCGTGACGACCGGGGTGGCGACCGTCCGTCGTACCCGCGTCGTGACGATGACCGTGGTGGGCGTCCTGCGGGTGGTGGCGTCGGCTTCCGTCGTGACGACCGCGGTGGCGACCGTCCGTCCTTCCCGCGTCGCGACGACCGGGGCGGCGACCGTCCGTCGTACCCGCGTCGTGATGACGAGCGTGGTGGGTTCCGTGGCGGTCGTGATGACCGTGGTGGGGACCGTCCGTCCTTCCCGCGTCGTGATGACCGGGGCGGGGACCGTCCGTCGTACCCGCGTCGTGATGACGAGCGTGGTGGGTTCCGTGGCGGTCGTGACGACCGTGGTGGGGACCGTCCGTCCTACCCGCGTCGTGATGACCGGGGTGGCGACCGTGGTGGGTTCCGTGGTGGCCGCGATGACCGCGGTGGCGACCGTGGCGGCTTCCGCGGGCGTGACGACCGGGGTGGCGACCGTGACTTCCGGGCCGACCGTGACCGGGACCCGGTCAAGCGGCTTCCGATCGACGACGACATCACCGGCCACGAGATCGACGCCGATGTGCGTCAGGAGCTCCTGAGCCTGCCCAAGGGCCTGGCCGAGGAAGTGTCGCGGAACCTGGTCATGGTGGCCCGGCTGATCGACGAGGACCCGGAGCAGTCGTACGCGTACGCCCGCATCGCCCTGCGTCTGGCCTCCCGCGTCGCCGCCGTCCGCGAGGCCGCCGGCTTCGCCGCGTACGCCACGCAGAAGTACAGCGAGGCGCTCGCCGAGTTCCGTGCCGCGAAGCGGATGACCGGTTCCGTCGAGCTGTGGCCCGTGATGGCCGACTGCGAGCGCGGCCTCGGCCGTCCGGAGCGGGCGCTGGCCATGGCCGGTGAGCCCGAGGTGCAGAAGCTGGACAAGGCCGGCCAGGTCGAGATGCGTCTGGTCGCCGCCGGTGCCCGCCGTGACATGGGCGAGCTCGACGCGGCCATCGTCACCCTGCAGAGCCCGGAGCTGGCCTCCAGCTCCGTGCAGCCGTGGACGGCCCGCCTGCGGTACGCCTACGCCGACGCCCTGCTGGCGGCCGGTCGTGAGGACGAGGCGCGCGAGTGGTTCGCCAAGACCCTCGAAGCGGACAAGGAGGGGGCGACCGACGCCTCCGACCGCCTCGCGGAGATCGACGGCGTCGAGTTCGTGGACGCCGCGACCCTCGCGGACAACGCTCACGACGACGACTCGGACGCCGACTTCGGCGACGAGGACGACGAGGACGACGGCCAGGACGACGCCGAAGTCGCCGCCGCCGAGCGCGCGGGTGACCAGGCCGAGTACTACGACGAGGACGACGACGAGTACGAGCCCGTCGAGGACTCCGACGTCGATGTCACCGACGAGATCGTGGTCATCGAGGACGACGAGGACGACGAGGACGACGAGGACGACGAGGACGACGAGCGCGACGACGAGCGCGACGACGAGCGTGATGAGCGCGACGACGAGCCTGACGACCAGCGCGATGAGCTCGACGACCGCGATGCCAGGAACGAGCGCGACGAGCGCGACGACCGGGTCTGAGCGGCCTGACTGACACGCACGAAAGGGCGGTACCCCACCGGGGGTACCGCCCTTTCGTGCGTTCGGGCCCGACCGACCGGCGGGCCGGCGATCAGTCGAGGCTGCGCAGGACCAGGCCCGTCGCCGGCTTCGGTCCGAAGGACGTGGACTTGCGGGGCATCGTGACGCCCTGGCGGGCCAGGTCCCGCACCACGTCCTCACGTACGGGGTGCAGCAGGACGGCCGTGCCGCCGTGCCGTTCGGCCATGGCGACGGTCGCGGGGGCGTCGTGGATGTACGTGATGTGGTCCGGTGCGTCCGGTACCCGCCACAGGGTGTCCAGCAGGGAGGCGTGCAGCACCGTCGCGTCGAGCCGGCGCCAGGCCTCGGGGCGGTCGCGGCGTACGGTGCGGGCGATCAGCTCCGGGTCGGGGTCGGTGACCAGGTGGAAGGTGCCGTCCCCGGTGAGCAGGAAGGCGTTGCCGCGTTCCGATGCGTCCCCGAGGACCTCCAGGGCGAGCGGCAGGGGCCCGTCGACGGGGCGGACGCGGAAGTGCCCTTCGAGTGCGGCCAGCGCGTCGGCGAGGGGGAGGCGGCGCAGCATCCGGTGGATGGCGCGGACCTGGAGCGGGTAGCGGGCCGTGTCGACGAGGAGGACCAGGCCGAAGTCCCACGGGGTGGGGGAGCCGTGCTCCTCCTGGAGGCGCAGGTACGTCGCCCAGCGGTGGTGGCCGTCGGCGATGAGGGCCTGGCGGTGGCCGAGGTCGGCGGCGACGGCGGCCAGTTCGGACGGGTCGGTGACGGCCCACAGCCGGTGCAGGAACCCGTCCTCGGTGACGGTGGACAGCAGGGGGGTGCGGGTGGCGGCCGCCTCGACGACCGCAGCGGCTCCGGTACCCGGTCCGTCACCGCGGTAGGTGAGCAGCAGCGGTTCCAGGTTCGCCGACGTCGCGCGCATCAGGCCGGCGCGGTCGGTGACGACGTCCGGCATGACGTCCTCGTGCGGCAGGACGATGCCGGCGTCCGCGGTCGACAGGGCCAGGGCGCCGACGACGCCGCGTTGCAGGAGAGGGCCCTTGCGCTGCTCGTAGACGTAGAGCGCGGCGTCGGGATCGGCGCTGAGGACGCCCTCGGCCAGCCAGTCGTGGAGGGTGCGGGCGGCCTGCTCGTTGCGGGCGGCCGGGGTCTCGGCCTGCGGGAGGATCAGCCGGACGATGTTGTGCGGGTCGGCGGATTCGAGGTAGTCGACTCCGTCGGGTCGTACGACCACGTCGTACGGCGGCGAGGTGACGGCGGACAGGCTGCCGACGCGTTCCGGGACGTAACGCAGTCCGTGGAAGGGGATCAGGCGCAGCCCGTGCTCCGCGTTGCCAGGTGTGGTCATTGGTGCATGGTAAGACCCGTCTCGCGATGCGGGATGATCGGGGGAGCAGTGGGTAGCGCAATATCGGACAAGTTCGATCATGTGAGGAGCGCACCGGATGACCCGGCAGAGCAGGACCAGTCCCGCGGGCAGTGAGCGGAGTCTGCACCAGTCGTACGACACGGCCCTGCTGGACCTGGACGGGGTGGTGTACGCGGGGGGCCGCGCGATTACGCACGCGGTGGACTCCCTCGCGGTGGCCCGGGAGGAGGGCATGCACCTCGCCTACGTCACCAACAACGCGCTGCGGACGCCGGAGGCGGTCGCGGAGCACCTCGGCGAGCTCGGCATTCCGACGGACGCGGCCGAGGTGATCACCTCGGCGCAGGCGGTGGCCCGGCTGATCGCCGATCAGGTGGAACCCGGCGCGAAGGTGCTGGTGATCGGGGGCGAGGGGCTGCGGGTCGCGTTGCGCGAGCGCGGGCTGGTGCCGGTGGACTCGGCGGAGGAGGAGGGGCTCGCGGCGGTCGTCCAGGGGTACGGGGGGCCGGACCTGGCGTGGGGGCGGTTCGCGGAGGCCTCGTACGCCATCAACCGGGGGGTGCCCTGGTACGCGTCGAACACGGACCTGACGATTCCGGGCGCGCGCGGGATCGCGCCGGGCAACGGGGCGGCCGTGGAGGTCGTACGGATCGCGACGGGCGCGGAGCCGCAGGTGGCGGGGAAGCCGCTGCCCCCGATGCACCGGGAGACGGTGCTGCGGACCGGGGCGAAGCGGCCGCTGGTGGTCGGGGACCGGCTGGACACCGACATCGAGGGCGCCCACAACGGGGACGTCGACTCGCTGCTCGTGCTGACCGGGGTGACGGACGCCGCGCAGTTGCTGCGGGCCGAGCCGAAGCACCGGCCGACGTACGTGGACCGTGACCTGCGCGGGCTGTTGACCGGGCAGCCGGAACCGACGGAACGGGCCGGTGCCTGGCGGTGCGGTGGCTGGAGCGCCGTGGACAGGGGCACGTACCTGGACGTCTCGAAGGCCTCGGACACCGGGGGGACGCCGGGGGCGGAGGCGGACGGGGACGCGGGCGCGGACCCGGACCCGATCGACGGGCTGCGGGCGCTGTGCGCGGTCGCCTGGTCGGCGGCCGGGGACGGCTCCTACGCGCACGACGTGGCGAAGGCGCTGGCCAAGTTGGGGCTCTGAGGCGGGCGTTCAGCCGGGCGTTCAGTCGGGCCTTCACCCGGGCCTCCCCCGGGCGTTCCCGCGGGTGTTCGGCCGGGTCGTTCGGATGAACGTATTGTCGACTAGGTAGGTTAGCCTAACCTTCGTGTTGGTCGACAGTCCCCCCGAATCCTCCGCGTCCGAGCGGAGCACCGTGCCGGTCCCCGCCGGTCGCCCGCGCCACGCCGCGCGCGCGGCCGGGCTGCTCGGCGCGGTCGCCGTACTGGCCCTCGTCCTGGTGGCGAGCATCGCCGTCGGGGCCAAGCCGATGTCCCTCGGCGAGGTCTGGCACGGCCTGTTCTCGTACGCCGGAACCCCGAACGACGTGGTGGTGCGGGACCTGCGGGTCCCGCGCACCCTCCTCGGGGTGCTCGTCGGGTTGGGCCTCGGCCTGTCCGGCGCGGTGATGCAGGCCCTGACCCGCAACCCGCTGGCCGAGCCCGGCATCCTGGGCGTGAACGCGGGCGCCGCGGCCGCCGTCGTGTCGGCCATCAGCTTCTTCGGGGCCGCCTCGCTGACCGAGTTCGTGTGGTGGGCCTTCCTCGGTGCGGGCGTCGTCTCCGTCGCCGTCTACGTGCTCGGGGGCAGCCGCAGCGCGACGCCGGTGCGCCTCGCGCTCGCCGGTACGGCCGCCAGCGCCGCGCTCGTCGGCTACATCAACGCCGTGCAGCTGACGGACTCCAAGGCGCTGGACAAGCTGCGCTTCTGGACGGTCGGTTCGCTGTCCTCCGCGACCATGGACACCGTCCAACAGGTCGCCCCCTTCCTGCTGGCCGGCGCGGCCCTCGCGCTGCTGCTGGGGCGCCCGCTCAACGCCATGGCCATGGGCGACGACACGGCGCGGGCGCTCGGCACCCACCTGACGCGGACCCGGATCGCCGCGATGGTCGCCATCACCCTGCTGTGCGGGGCGGCGACCGCGGCGTGCGGGCCGATCGTGTTCGTCGGGCTGATGATCCCGCACCTGGTGCGGGCCGTGACCGGGCCGGACATGCGCTGGGTGCTGGTGTACTCGGCGGTGCTGGCGCCGGTCCTGTTGCTGGGCGCCGACGTCATCGGACGGGTCGTCACCCGGCCCGCGGAACTGCAGGTCGGCATCGTCACGGCGCTGATCGGCGGCCCGGTCTTCATCCACCTGGTGCGGCGCAAGAGGATGGCCCAGCTGTGAGCGCGAACGGTACGAAGACCGCGGCCGTCGCCGGCGCCGCCGCTCCGAAGGCACGGCTACGGGCGCTGCGCGGGCCCGGGCGGACCTCGCTGCGCGTGGAGCCGCGCGCGCTGGTCACCGGCGTGCTGCTGGCCGTCGCGACCGCGGTGCTCGCCGTCGTGCTGATCGGCACCGGCGACTTCGAGATCGCGCCCGCGGACGTCGTACGGACCTTGTTGGGCAACGGCAGCCCCGCCCACGCCTTCATCGTCAACGACCTGCGGCTGCCCCGGGTCCTCGTCGCCGTCCTGGTCGGCGCGGCCCTCGGGATGTCCGGCGCGGTGTTCCAGTCCGTCTCCCGCAACCCGCTCGGTTCGCCCGACCTGCTGGGCTTCGGGCACGGCGCGTCGGTCGGCGCGCTCGTCGTCATCGTCGTCTTCAACGGCGGCGCCGGCCAGGTGGCGCTGGGCGCGCTGGTCGGCGGTCTGCTGGCGGGCGCCGCCGTCTACCTGCTCGCGTACAAGCAGGGGATCCAGGGGTACCGGTTGGTGCTCGTCGGCATCGGTTCCTCGGCCGTGCTCGTCGCGGTGATCCAGTACCTGATGACCAAGGCCCAGGTCGTCGAGGCCACCCGGGCGATGGTCTGGCTGACGGGTTCGCTGGCCGGCCGGGACTGGGCGCAGGTGTGGCCGCTGCTGGCGACCTGCGCCGTACTGTTCCCGCTGGTCCTCGGGCAGAGCCGGGCGCTGCGCACGATGGAGATGGGTGACGACGCCGCGTACGCGCTGGGCGTGCGGGTGGAGCGCACCCGCATGGTGCTGGTGCCGGCGGCGATCGTCCTGACCACCGCGGCGGCCGCGGCCGCCGGGCCGATCAGCTTCGTCGCGCTGGCCGCGCCCCAGCTGGCGCGGCGGCTGAGCCGCTCGACCGGCTCGAACCTGCTGACCGGCGCGCTGATGGGCGCCGTCCTGCTGCTGGCCTCCGACCTGGCCTCGCAGCGGGCGTTCGGCGCGGACCAACTGCCGGTGGGTGTGGTGACCGGGCTCGTCGGCGGTCTCTACCTGCTCGGGCTGCTGGTCTCGGAGCGCAAGGCGGGTCGCATATGAGGGCGCGGGCCGGCGGAACCCGCCCCGGCGATCAACGCGACGACGAGTCCGGCGACGCGCTCGGCATCGGCAACCAGTCCGGCAACCAGTCCGGCCCTACGAGGAGTACGCACGTGCAGCGGCTGATCGCGGAGAACGTCACGCTCGGCTACGACCAGCGGATCATCGCGGAGAACCTGTCGGTGGAGATACCCGACCACTCCTTCACGGTGATCGTGGGCCCCAACGCCTGCGGGAAGTCGACACTGCTGCGGGCCCTGTCGCGGATGCTGAAGCCGTCCACGGGGCGGGTGCTGTTGGACGGGCAGGCCATCGCGTCGATGCCCGCCAAGAAGGTGGCCAGGACGCTGGGCCTGCTCCCGCAGTCCTCGATCGCCCCCGACGGCATCACCGTCGCCGACCTCGTCTCGCGCGGCCGGTACCCGCACCAGGGACTGCTGCGCCAGTGGTCGCCGCAGGACGAGCGGATCGTGAACGAGTCGATGGCCGCCACCGGGGTCGGCGAGCTCGCCGACCGGTCCGTGGACGAGCTGTCGGGCGGGCAGCGCCAGCGGGTGTGGATCGCGATGGCGCTCGCCCAGCAGACCCCGCTGCTGCTGCTCGACGAGCCGACGACCTACCTGGACATCCAGCACCAGCTCGACGTCCTCGACCTGTGCGCGGAGCTGCACGAGGAACAGGGCCGGACCCTGGTGGCGGTGCTCCACGACCTGAACCACGCCGCCCGCTACGCAACCCACCTGATCGCGCTGCGCGGGGGAGTCGTCGTCGCTCAGGGGCCGCCCGCCGAGGTGGTCACCGCCGAGCTGGTGGAGGAGGTCTTCGGGGTCCGCTGCCAGATCATCGAGGACCCGGAGACGGGAACGCCCCTGGTGGTGCCGGCGGGCCGCTCGGCCCGTACGCGCGCGGCCGCCGGAGCGCCCTGAACCGCGGGGCCCCGCCCTACAGCAGGGACTTCAGGCGCAGCAGATCGCGGAAGCCGGCCTCCAGCCGGACCCGGCCGGAGGCCCAGGCCTTGGGGAACTTCAGCTCGCCCGCGACCAGCGCGAGCAGGTCGTCCCCGGTCATCGCGAGCCTGATCTCGGCCTTCGTACGGGGCGGGCCGGGCTCGACCGCGTCCACCCGGATCCGGCCGTCGTCGAGCCGGCCGGTGAAGGTCCGGTCGAGGTCGGTGATGTGACAGCTCAGGGAGCGGTCCAGGGCGGTCGCGCCGCGCACGTCGCCCTCGGCCCGCGCCAGGTTGTCGGAAAGTCGGTCGAGTGCTTCGCGGCACTCCTCGATCGTAGCCATGGTGATCACGACCGTACCGCAGAGCCGTGCGCGGCCGTCGACGCGCTTCGCGGTAGCGTCGCACCATGACCGACGAACGACCGGAGAGCGCCGCGGACCGCCCCGAGGGGCCAGGAACGGCGTCCGGCGAGGACCTCGCGTCGGAGTCCGCCGCACCGGCCGCGCCCGCTCCGCTGGGCGTCGTACGGACCCCCACGGGCCACGCGGGCGTCGACGGCCATCTGGAGCGGCTGGCGGACGCGGACCGGCTCGCGGCGGACGGACACGTCGAGGTGTACGAGGATGTGCACAGGGGACTGCGCGAGGCGCTGACCGTGCTGGACGCACCGACCGTCCCCGGACCTTACGAAAACAGGAGCTGAACCGATCGTGGCAGGAGTGGCACGCCGCCGCCTGGACGCCGAACTCGTACGCCGCAGCATGGCCCGCTCGCGGGAGCACGCGGCCCAGCTGATCGCCGCCGGTCGGGTGACGGTGGGCGGAACCACCGCGACCAAGCCGGCCACCCAGGTCGAGACCAGCGCGGCCCTCGTCGTGCTGAAGGACGACAGCGACCCCGAGTACGTCTCCCGGGGCGGCCACAAGCTGGCCGGCGCCCTCGCGGCGTTCGGGCCGCAGGGCCTGGTCGTCGAGGGTCGGCGGGCCCTCGACGCGGGAGCCTCCACCGGCGGCTTCACCGACGTGCTGCTGCGGGCGGGCGTGGACCACGTCGTCGCCGTCGACGTGGGCTACGGGCAGCTCGCCTGGTCCCTGCAGAGCGACGACCGGGTCACGGTGAAGGACCGCACCAACGTCCGCGAGCTGACCGTCGAGCTGATCGACGGGATCCCGGTGGACCTGGTCGTCGGCGACCTGTCCTTCATCTCGATCGGGCTGGTGCTGCCCGCGCTCGTACGGTGCACGGCACCCGGCGCGGACCTGGTGCTGATGGTGAAGCCGCAGTTCGAGGTGGGCAAGGACCGGCTCGGCAGCGGCGGCGTGGTGCGCAGCACCGAGCTGCGCGCCGAAGCGGTGCGCGACGTCGCGGCGCGGGCCTGGAAGCTGGGGCTGGGCGTGGTCGGGGTGACGGCGAGCCCGCTGCCCGGGCCGTCGGGGAACGTCGAGTACTTTTTGTGGCTGCGGGCGGGAGCACCGGCACTCGACCCGGGGGATGTGGACCGTGCAGTGGCGGAGGGGCCTCAGTGACAGATTCGTCGGCGTCAACGGGTTCGGCATTTCCGACGGGTCCGGGAGAACCGGATCCGGCGGCTGCGCGCACCGTGTTCCTGGTCGCGCACACGGGGCGGCCCGCGGCCATCCGCAGTGCGGAACTGGTCGTGCAGGGCCTCCTCAAGTCGGGCCTCGGGGTCCGCGTCCTGGAGCACGAGGCGGCGGACCTGCCGCTGCCGCCCGAGGTGGAACTCGTCGCGGAGTGCACGCCCACGGTGCTGGAGGGGTGTGAGCTGCTGATCGTGCTGGGCGGCGACGGGACCCTGCTGCGCGGGGCGGAGTTCGCGCGCGGCTCGGGCGTTCCGATGCTCGGCGTCAACCTCGGCCGGGTCGGGTTCCTCGCCGAGGCCGAGCGCGACGACCTGGACCGGGTCGTGGACCGTGTCGTCACCCGGGAGTACGAGGTCGAGGAGCGGATGACCCTCGACGTCCTCGTACGGACGAACGGTGACGTGGTCCACCGGGACTGGGCGCTGAACGAGGCGGCCATCCAGAAGGTGTCCCCGGAGCGGATGCTGGAGGTGGTCCTGGAGATCGACGGGCGCCCGGTGACCGGCTTCGGGTGTGACGGGATCGTCTGCGCGACGCCGACGGGCTCCACGGCGTACGCCTTCTCGGCGGGCGGACCGGTGGTGTGGCCGGAGGTGGAGGCGCTGCTGATGGTGCCGATCAGCGCGCACGCGCTGTTCGCGAAGCCGCTGGTGACCTCGCCGGACTCGGTGCTGGCGGTCGAGGTGCAGACGGGCACCCCGCACGGCGTGCTGTGGTGCGACGGGCGGCGGATGCTGGAACTGCCGTCCGGGGCCCGGGTGGAGGTCCGTCGGGGCACCGTTCCGGTGCGGCTCGCCCGGCTGCACCACGCGTCCTTCACGGACCGGCTCGTCGCGAAGTTCGCGCTGCCGGTCTCGGGCTGGCGCGGCGCGCCCCACTAGGCGCAGGGCGTCCGAAGCCGCCCTCGGGGACCGTCCCATAAGTCGGTATTGGTACACGTGTTCGAAACGCTCGGGGTGGGTGCTGTCCCATGGCACCGGTGAAACCTCGGTATCGTCGTCCCGTGCTTGAGGAGATGCGGATACGGTCGCTCGGGGTCATCGACGACGCTGTGGTCGAGCTGTCGCCCGGATTCACCGCGGTGACCGGCGAGACCGGCGCGGGCAAGACGATGGTCGTCACCAGCCTCGGCCTGCTGCTCGGCGGCCGCGCCGACCCGGCCCTGGTCCGGATCGGGGCCAAGGCCGCGGTGGTCGAGGGCCGCATCGTCCTGCGCCCGGACTCGCCCGCCGCCCTGCGCGCAGAGGAGGCCGGGGCGGAGCTCGACGAGGGCGTCCTGCTGATCAGCCGGACCGTGTCCGCCGAGGGGCGCTCGCGCGCCCACGTCGGCGGCCGCTCCGTGCCCGTCGGCCTGCTCGGCGAGCTCGCGGACGAACTGATCGCCGTGCACGGCCAGACCGACCAGCAGGGCCTCCTGCGGCCCGCCCGGCAGCGCCAGGCCCTCGACCGGTACGCCGGGGACGCGGTCGCCGTCCCCCTGGAGAAGTACGCCGGCGCCTACCGCAGGCTGCGCGCCGTCGCCGTCGAGCTGGACACCCTCACCACCCGGGCCCGGGAGCGGGCCCAGGAGGCGGACCTGCTGCGCTTCGGCCTCGACGAGGTCGCCGCCGTGGAACCCCTGCCCGGCGAGGACGCCGAGCTCGCGGCGGAGGCCGAGCGGCTCGGACACGCCGAATCGCTCGCGTCGGCCGCCCAGGTCGCCCACGCGGCCCTCGCGGGCAACCCCGAGGACCCGGAGGGCATCGACGCGAACACGCTCGTCGCGGGCGCGCACCGGGCCCTGGAATCCGTACGCGCCCACGACCCGGTCCTCGGCGCGCTCGCCGAGCGCATCGGGGAGCTCGGCATCCTGCTCACCGACGTGGCCGGCGAACTCGCGGGGTACGCCGACGACCTCGACGCCGATCCGCTGCGGCTGGCCGCGGTGGAGGAGCGCCGGGCGGCGCTGACCCAGCTCACCCGCAAGTACGGCGACTCCATCGACTCCGTGCTCCAGTGGGCCCAGCAGGGCTCCGCCCGGTTGCTGGAGCTGGACGGGGACGACGAGCGGATCGCGGAGCTGACCGCCGAACGGGACGCGCTGCGCGACGAACTGTCGCTGCTGGCGCAGGCGTTGACGGACGCACGCGGCGAGGCGGCCGAACGGTTCGCCTCCGCCGTGACCGCGGAACTGGCCTCCCTGGCCATGCCGCACGCCCGCGTGACGATCGACATCCGGCAGACCGAGGACGCCGAGGGCGTCGAGGTCGGCGGCCGCCCGGTCGCCTACGGACCCTCGGGCGCCGACGAGGTCGAACTGCTGCTGGCCCCGCACCCGGGCGCCCAGCCGCGGCCGATCGCCAAGGGCGCCTCGGGCGGTGAGCTGTCGCGGGTCATGCTCGCCGTGGAGGTCGTCTTCGCCGGGTCCGACCCGGTGCCCACCTATCTCTTCGACGAGGTCGACGCGGGCGTCGGCGGCAAGGCGGCCGTCGAGGTCGGGCGGCGGCTCGCGAAGCTGGCCAAGTCCGCGCAGGTCGTCGTCGTCACCCACCTTCCGCAGGTGGCCGCCTTCGCCGACCGGCAGTTGCTGGTGGAGAAGACCGTCGACGGGTCCGTGACCCGCTCGGGCGTCACCGTGCTGGAGGGCGAGGACCGGATCCGCGAACTGTCCCGGATGCTGGCCGGGCAGGAGGACTCGCAGACCGCCCGGGCCCACGCCGAGGAACTCCTCGACGCGGCGCGCGCCGACGCCTGACACCGCCGGAGGGGCCCGCGGCGACGTCCGCCCCGGGCCCCTCCGGCACGTCCGGGAGGGTCGGGGCAGGGCTCCGGCCGGCTCCGGGGTGACGTCGAAGTAGCCCGTGTGGGTGAGGCCTGCGGACGTCGCGCGGTATCCCGTACGGGATCCGCACCCGTATGGTCCCGGAACGCGCGTGCGGACTGGCATCCTGGGCGACGTCCCTGACTCCTCCCCCTGGAGCTTCGGCCCGTGAGCAGCTCCCCGGTTTCCTTCCCCGCCCCCGCACAACCGTACGGGCGGCCCCCGCTGCGCACCGTCCAGATCCTCGGCGGTGCGGGCGCGGGCAGCAGCGCCCACGTACGGTCCCTGACGACCGGTCTGGCCGCGCGCGGGGTACGCGTGACGGTGTGCGCCCCCGTCGCGTCGGAGGGGGAGTACGACTTCACCGGCGCCGGCGCCGAGTTCACGCCGGACGCCGCGAGCGCGCTGCGGGCCGCCTGCGCCGGGGCGGACCTGGTGCACGCGCACGGCGTGCGCGCCGGCATGCGGGCCGCCCTGGCCCTGCGCGGCCGACGGGTGCCGCTGGTGGTGACCTGGCACGGCGGCGCCCCCGAGGCGCCCGGCCCGTTCGGCCGCCTCGGCCGACTGCTGGAGCGGCACGTGGCCCGCACCGCGGCGGTGGTACTGGGCGCCTCCTCCGACCAGGTGGACCTCGCCCGGCTGCGCGGGGCGCGCGACGCCCGACTCGCCGCCGTGGCGGTACCCGCGGGGCTGCCCGACGGGGCGGAGCCGGTGGTCGACGCGGACAAGACCCGGGCCGAACTGGGCGTCGTGGAGCGGCCGTTGGTCATCGCCGTCGGGAGCCTGGTGGCCCGGCGCGGGTACTCCGTCCTGCTGGACGCGGCGCGCGCCTGGCGGGCCCTGGACCCGGTACCGCTGCTCGTCATCGCGGGGGAGGGGCCGCTGCGGGCCGAACTGTCCCGGCGCATCGAGGAGGAGGGCCTGCCCGTACGGCTGCTGGGCCGGCGCCGCGACGCCGACCGGCTGCTGGCCGCCGCCGACGTCGCCGTGCTGCCGAGCCGCTGGGAAGGACGCTCGCTGCTGGCCCAGGAGGCCCTGCGGGCCGGGGTGGCCCTGGTTGCCACCGAGGTCGGCGCGGTGCCCGAGCTGGTCGGCGACGCGGCCGTGCTCGTCCCGTACGGGGACCCCGGCGCGCTGGCCGGCGCCGTGGCCGCGCTGCTCGGCGACCCCGGGCGGCGCGCGGACCTCGCGGCGGCCGGGCGGGCCCAGGCCGCGACGTGGCCGTCCGAGGACGACACGGTCGCGCAGGTCCTGTCGGTGTACGACGAGCTGATGGAACGCGGCCGCTGACGCGGGCCGCCCCCGGGTCCCTCGGAGCGCGGACGCCGACGCGGGCCGCTTCAGGGGTGCCTCAGGACGCTGACGCTGACGCCCGCCGCCCGGGTGCCTGAGGACGCCGACCCTGACGCGGGCCGCCCCAGGGGGGCCTCAGGACGTCGACGCTGATGCCCGCCGCCCCCGGGTGCTTCAGGAGGCCACCACGTGCCGGCGGGCGCGCAGGGCCAGGCTGAGGGAGAGCACCGTCTCCGGGTCGTCCAGGTCCGCGCCCAGCAGCTCGGAGATCCGCGCGAGGCGGTTGTAGAGGGTCTGGCGGTTCAGGTGCAGCTCCCGGGCCGTCTCCGCCTTGCGCCCCGCGTGCGCCAGGTACGTCTCCAGGGTGGGCAGCAGCGGCGGCCGGGACGCGGCGTCGTGGACGCGCAGCGCCCCGATCGCCCGGTCCACGAAGGCCGCCAGGTCGGGGTGCTCGCGCAGCCGCCACAGCAGCAGGTCGATGTCCAGGCGGCGGGCGTCGTACCAGGGCCGGGGCGGGAGCCCGTGGGCCGCCGTGGCCGTCTCGGCGGCGTGCCGCAGGCCCGCCGAGGCGGCCGCCCAGCTGCCGCAGACACCGACGACCACCGCCGGGGGCGCCCCGGCCCGGTCCAGGCCCGCCCGCTCGACGCCCGCCCGCAGCGCGGCCGCGACCCGGTCGGAGACCGTGGTGCGCTCCGACTCCGCGCGCAGCGACACCAGCAGCGGTACCCGTCCCTCCACCGGACGGACGCCCAGCAGCACCGGGACCCCGACCGACGCCAGCTCTTCCAGCACCGCCCGGGCCAAAACGGCCCAGTTCCCCGAGGCCCCCAGGTCGGTGGACAGCCGCATCACGATCGGCAGCAGCGGTCCCGTACCCGGTCGGAAGCCCAGCACGCGGGCCTGCGCCGGGGCGTCCTCCGCCGAGATGCGGCCCTCCGCCAGGTCCGTCAGGAAGTCGCCGCGGCCGCGCGCCGCCAGCTCCTCCTCCTGCCGGGCCTGCATCAGCACCACGGCCAGCACCCCGGCCGTCCGCTCCGCCGCCATCCGGTGCACCGGCAGCAGCGGCGCCGACACCCCGGCCAGCACCAGCCGGGCCCGGACCGAACCGGTGCCGTGACCGCCACCGGGCACGTCGATCACCACCGCGTTCCCCGAGGGCTCGACCTCGCGCTGACCGCGCAGCCCCTCCCACACCTGGAGCGGGTCCGCCGCCGCGTCCCCGGCGACCGGGCCGGCCGCGTACAGCAGCTGCCCGTCGGGTGTCTCCAGGAAGACCGGGTTCGCCGTGAAGTCGGCCAGGATGCGCAGCACCTGCGGGATCCCACCACCCTCCAGCAGGGCCTCCGTACAGCGCCGGTGGACCTCCTCGGCCCGCTGGAGCAGCGCGTAGTGGCCGTTGACGATCTCGGTGTGGACCTCCTCGGTGACCGCGACGAACGGCACCTCCCGGTGCAGTTGCACCAACGGCAGGCCGGCCGCGCGGGCCGTCTCCACCAGGGTCGCCGGCAGCCGCGTGAAGCGCGGCCCCAGCTCGACGACCAGCGCGGCGATGCCCCGGTCCGCGAGACGGCGTACGAAGGCCCGCTGCTCGGCGGGCCGGGTGCCCAGGCCCAGACCCGTGGTCAGCAGCAGCTCGCCGCCCTTGAGCAGCGAGGCGATGTTGGGGACCTCGCCCGCGTGCACCCAACGGACGGTCCGACCGAGCCGGTCGGCGCAGGCCACCACCTCCGGGAGACCGCCGCGCAGCCCCGGCAGCTCCAGTGCCCGCTGAACCGTGATCCCGCCCTGATTGTCCATGTCGCCGGACGCTACCAGGGGGTCACGCGGGAGGAATGTTGTGGTTGAAGCGGAACACGTTCTCCGGGTCGTACTCCTGCTTCACCATCCCCAGCCGGCGCATGTTCTCCGCGCCGAGCCCGGCCACGATCCGCCCCGCGCCCTCGTTCCCGGTGAAGTTGAGGTAGACCGCGCCGGTCGACCAGGGCGCCGCGTCCGCCCGTACCTCCTTGACCCACTGGCGGCACGGCTCGTCGTCCGCCGGGTCCTCCCAGATCGCGAACGGGTGCACCGCCCAGGCCGCGTCCCGGTACGGCACCGGGTAGTCGGCCGGCCCGTCGGCGATCGCGCCGCCCTGCGGGAACACCAGGTGCTGGGTGCCCGTCGGCACCGGCATGGTGCCCGCCCGCGCGCAGAACGCGTCCACGAAGGCGTCCGGGAGGCCCGTCAGGTACTCCGCCGACCAGTAGTTCCGCAGCCCCGGCGGGTCGTCGATCATGCACTGGAGATCGGCGTACGCGATGGCCGTCACGACCTCCGACTCGTGCGGCAGCGCCAGCAGCGGCTCGGCCAGCCTGCGCATCTCGTCCTCGGGACCGGCGTACGTCAGCAGCACGCCCGCCATCAGCCGGCCCACCAGGTGCTTCGGTACGAACTCCTCCGGCGGGCCGGTGAGGTAGAGGGCCGCCCCGCTCGCCTCGCGCGGGCCCTCCTCGACGACGGCCCGGAACGTACGGACCACCTCGGGTCCGTACTCGGGCAGGTACAGCAGGAACGCGATCGACATGGCGGGCAGCTCGTGCAGCCGCAGCGTCATCGACGTGGCGATCCCGAAGTTCCCGCCGCCGCCGTGCAGCGCCCAGAAGAGCTCCGGGTGGTCCTCGGCGGTCGCGGTGACCCTCTCGCCGTCCGCGGTCACCAGGTCCACGCCCAGCAGGTTGTCGACGGCCAGCCCGAACTTCCGGTCCAGCCAGCCCGATCCGCCGCCCAGCACGAAACCGCCGACTCCGGTGGTGGAGGCCCGGCCGCCGGTCGTCGCCAGACCGTGCGGCTGGCAGGCCCGGTCCAGCCGGCTCATGGTCGCGCCGCCGCCCACCCGCGCGACCCGGGCTCCCGGGCTCACCGTCACCTCGTTCATCCGGCGCAGGTCGACCACGAGCGCGCCGTCGCCCGAGGACATCCCCGCGACGCTGTGCCCGCCGCCGCGGACCGCGATCGGCAGGTCCATCTCACGGCCGAAGCGGACGGCCGTGACCACGTCCGCCTCGCTCTCGCACTGGGCGATCACCGCCGGACGCCGGTCGATCATGGCGTTGAAGACCGCCCTGGCCTCGTCGTAGCCGCTGTCCTCCGGAGCGAGGACGGGGCCCGAGAGGTCCTCGCGGAGCGCGGCCAGCGCCGCGGTCGCCTTCGATGGGGAAGCCATGACCGGCCCCTTCCGAGAAGGACAAAGGACCACTCCAGGCTAGGCGCGCCACCGGCCCGGGGCATCCCGGGACCGGACGCCGAACGGGCCGCCCCCACGTGTGTGGGGGCGGCCCGTTCGGGAACGACCGTCGGGCGTCAGCCCCCGTACGCCCCGCTCGCCGTCAGCCGCAGCGCCGTGTCGATCAGCGGGACGTGACTGAAGGCCTGCGGGAAGTTCCCGACCTGCCGTTGCAGCTTGGGGTCCCACTCCTCGGCCAGCAGCCCCAGGTCGTTGCGCAGGGCGAGGAGCTTCTCGAAGAGCCGCCGGGCCTCGTCGACCCGGCCGATCATCGCCAGGTCGTCGGCCATCCAGAACGAGCAGGCCAGGAAGGCACCCTCGTCGCCCTCCAGCCCGTCCACACCGGCCTCCTCGCCGGCCGTCGGGTAGCGCAGGATGAAACCGTCCGGGGTCGACAGCTCGCGCTGGATCGCCTCGATGGTCCCGATGACCCGCTTGTCGTCCGGGGGCAGGAAGCCCATCTGCGGGATCAGCAGCAGCGAGGCGTCCAACTCCCGGGACCCGTACGACTGCGTGAACGTGTTGCGTTCCTTGTCGTAGCCCTTCTCGCAGACGTCCGCGTGGATCTCGTCGCGCAGTTCCCGCCAGCGCTCCAGCGGGCCGTCCGCGTCCCCGCTCTCGATCAGCTTGATCGTGCGGTCCACGGCCACCCAGGCCATCACCTTGGAGTGCACGAAGTGCCGGCGCGGGCCGCGCACCTCCCAGATGCCCTCGTCGGGCTCGCTCCAGTGCGTCTCCAGGTAGCGGATCAGCTTCAGCTGGAGCACCGAGGCGTAGTCGTTGCGGGCCAGACCCGTCATGTGGCCCAGGTGCAGGGCCTCGGTGACCTCGCCGTACACGTCGAGCTGGAGCTGGTGGGCCGCGCCGTTGCCGACCCGGACCGGGCCGGAGTTCTCGTAGCCGGGCAGCCAGTCCAACTCCGTCTCGCCCAGCTCCCGCTCACCGGCGATCCCGTACATGATCTGCAGGTTCTCCGGGTCGCCGGCCACCGCGCGCAGCAGCCAGTCCCGCCAGGCCGAGGCCTCCTCCCGGTAGCCGGTGCGCAGCAGCGACGACAGGGTGATGGCGGCGTCCCGCAGCCAGGTGTAGCGGTAGTCCCAGTTGCGGACCCCGCCGATCTCCTCCGGCAGGGAGGTGGTCGGCGCGGCGACGATGCCGCCCGTGGGCCCGTACGTCAGGGCCTTGAGGGTGATCAGGGAGCGCACCACGGCCTCCCGGTAGGGCCCGTGGTACGTACAGTGCGCCACCCAGTCCCGCCAGAACTCGGTGGTGGCCTCCAGCGCGCCCTCGGCGTCGGGGCGCTCGGGGGCGCTGCGGTGCGAGGCCTGCCAGCTGATGGCGAAGGCGATGCGGTCGCCCGGACCGACGGTGAAGTCGGAGTACGTCGTCAGGTTCTTGCCGTACGTCTCCGCGTCGGTGTCCACCCAGACCGAGTCCGGGCCGGCGACGGCCACGGTACGGCCGTCCACCTTGTGCACCCAGGGCACGATCCGCCCGTAGCTGAAGCGCATGCGCAGCGACGAGCGCATCGGGACGCGCCCGCTGACCCCCTCCACGATGCGGATCAGTTGCGGCGCGTGGTCCTCGCGCGGCGGCATGAAGTCGATGACGCGGACGGTCCCCCGCGGGGTGTCCCACTCCGACTCCAACACGAGCGATTCACCGCGGTAGCGGCGACGGTCGGCACGCGGCGGCTCGGTCCCGGGCGGGACCGCGGGACCGACCCGCCAGAACCCGTGATCCTCGGTACCGAGAATGCTCGCGAAGGCGGCAGGGGAATCGAAACGGGGCAGACACAACCAGTCCACCGCCCCGTCCCGGCAGACCAGCGCCGCGGTCTGCATGTCCCCGATCAGTGCGTAATCCTCGATGCGCCCGGACACGTTGCATCTCCAGTCGAACGGCCACGTCCGCCCCTGAGGGCGCTTGCATTGCGCGGATGCGCGGTCCTGCTGCGCGGAAGGATTTCCGCGTCGAGCTCCAGACTGCCGGACGTGGCGCGGTGACGCCGAATTCCGGCCTGCTCGGCGGCGAGGTAACAGCAGTATCCGAGCAGGGTATGACGGGCACCCTAGTGATCTCCTGAAGTCCCGGGGGAATGTGGCTCGACTGAACGGGTGACCTGCGTGAACGGCCCTCCCGGGCTGCTCCTCGACGGTACGGCGCGGGCGACCCGCCGCGCGCCCGGAGGCAGACCCTCCCGGGCGCTGATAGGCTGGTACCCCGTGGACCGGTGGTCTGCCTGTGCGAATCAGGAACCCCGAAACCGCAGCTTCGGCGCCCCCTGAGAACCGATTCCGGATCTCGCGGAACGGCGCCGGACGCACCTCACCTCGCGACCACGGGAGCCCCCTCTTGGCGACGCCGCCCGCTGCTTTTCGAAACAGCACAGCCATGACGACCAAGCACATCTTCGTCACCGGGGGTGTCGCTTCGTCCCTCGGCAAGGGGCTGACCGCCTCCAGCCTGGGTGCGCTGCTGAAGGCGCGCGGCCTGCGGGTCACGATGCAGAAGCTCGACCCGTACCTGAACGTCGACCCCGGCACGATGAACCCCTTCCAGCACGGCGAGGTGTTCGTCACCAACGACGGCGCCGAGACCGACCTGGACATCGGCCACTACGAGCGCTTCCTCGACGTCGACCTCGACGGCTCGGCCAACGTCACCACCGGCCAGGTCTACTCGACGGTCATCGCCAAGGAGCGGCGCGGCGAGTACCTCGGCGACACGGTGCAGGTCATCCCGCACATCACCAACGAGATCAAGCACCGCATCCGCCGCATGGCGACCGCGGACGTCGACGTGGTCATCACCGAGGTCGGCGGCACCGTCGGCGACATCGAGTCGCTGCCGTTCCTGGAGACGGTCCGTCAGGTCCGCCACGAGGTCGGCCGCGACAACGTCTTCGTCGTGCACATCTCGCTGCTGCCCTACATCGGCCCCTCCGGCGAGCTGAAGACCAAGCCCACCCAGCACTCCGTCGCGGCCCTGCGCAACATCGGCATCCAGCCCGACGCGATCGTGCTGCGCGCCGACCGTGAGGTTCCCACCTCCATCAAGCGCAAGATCTCGCTGATGTGCGACGTGGACGAGGCCGCGGTCGTCGCGGCCATCGACGCCAAGTCGATCTACGACATCCCCAAGGTGCTGCACACGGAGGGCCTGGACGCCTACGTCGTCCGCAAGCTCGACCTGCCCTTCCGTGACGTCAACTGGACGGTGTGGGAGGACCTGCTGGACCGGGTCCACAACCCCGACCACGAGGTGAAGGTCGCGCTCGTCGGCAAGTACATCGACCTGCCCGACGCCTACCTGTCGGTGACCGAGGCGCTGCGCGCCGGCGGGTTCGCCAACCGGGCCCGCGTCCAGATCAAGTGGGTCACCTCCGACGACTGCAAGACCCCGGAGGCCGCGGCGGCGCAGCTGGCCGACGTGGACGCGATCTGCGTCCCCGGCGGGTTCGGCGACCGCGGCGTCAACGGCAAGGTGGGCGCGATCACCTACGCCCGGGAGAACAAGATCCCGCTGCTCGGCCTGTGCCTGGGCCTGCAGTGCGTGGTCATCGAGGCGGCGCGCAACCTCGCGGGCATCCAGGACGCGAACTCCACCGAGTTCGACGCCTCCACCCCGCACCCGGTCATCTCGACCATGGAGGAGCAGCTGGCCTTCGTCGAGGGCGCGGGCGACCTGGGCGGCACCATGCGCCTGGGCATGTACCCGGCGAAGCTCGCCGAGGGTTCCATCGTGCGCGAGGTCTACGGCGACCAGGCGTACGTGGACGAGCGCCACCGCCACCGCTACGAGGTCAACAACGCCTACCGCGGCGAGCTGGAGCAGAAGGCCGGTCTGGTCTTCTCCGGCACGTCCCCGGACAACAAGCTCGTCGAGTACGTCGAGTACCCGCGCGAGGTGCACCCCTACCTGGTCGCCACCCAGGCCCACCCGGAGCTGCGTTCCCGCCCGACCCGGCCGCACCCGCTCTTCGCGGGCCTGGTCAAGGCCGCGGTGGAGCGCCAGCAGTCCGCGAAGTGAGCGCCTGACCGCATACCGTGGACAGCCGGGGTACGGAACATCCGTGCCCCGGCTGTCGCGCGTGGTACGGAGGCATGGGGATGGGCATCAGCGATACGTCGGAAACCTGGGAGACGCTGTCGACACGGCGGCCCTTCCAGGGCGCCAAGACGGCGGTCGACTCGGACGAGGTGCGAATGCCGGACGGGTCCGTCGCCCGTCGCGACTACCAGGTCCACCCGGGCTCGGTGTGCGTGCTGGCCCTCGACGCGCAGGACCGGGTCCTGGTGGTCCGCCAGTACCGTCACCCCGTACGGCACCGGCTGTGGGAACTGCCCGCCGGGCTGCTCGACGTGCCCGGGGAGAACCCGCTGCACGCGGCGCAGCGCGAGCTGTACGAGGAGGCCCACGTCAAGGCCGAGGACTGGCGGGTGCTGGCCGACTTCTTCGCCTCGCCCGGCGGCTCCGACGAGGCGATCCGGATCTTCCTGGCGCGGGGCGTCACCGACGCCGAGGGCGAGCGGTACGAGGAGTTCGACTCGGAGGAGGCCGACATGGAGGTGTCGCGGGTGCCGCTGGCCGACCTGGTGCGCGGGGTCCTCGCGGGGGAGCTGGGGAACCCGGGGCTGGTGACGGGCGTCCTGGCGCTGGCCGCCGCCCAGGCCTCCCCGGAGGGCCCCGAGGGCCTGCGCCCGGCTCTGGCGCCGTGGCCGGCGCGCCCGTACGAAGCGTAGTCACGGCGGGCGCCTGCCCGCGCCGCCCGCGGAACCGTACGAGCGGCGCCGCGCCCGGGGCCCGCGCGAGCCCGGCGCGCGCCCGACCCCGCGCGCTCCGGCGCTCCCGTTTCCCGCCCCCGGTTCCCGCCCCCGTCCCGGCCTGCGCCGGGCCGGGGGCGGGGTCGTGACGGGGGCCGGGGACCGGCCGCGGGGGCGTGGCGTACCCGCGGCACGCGATAAAGCGGACCATCCGCTGATCCGATTGGGTGATCCACCCGCCGCGCTCCACCCGGTCCGTCGCTCTGCGTGAACTACGCTCGGCAACCCGAGGCAGGGAGAGGAGCGGATCCGTGACGGATTTCGTCGGGCGGCGGCGTGAGCTCAAGGAGCTGCGCGAGGACATCGCACGGACCGGGCTCGACACCCTCTCCGGCCGCAAGGCCAAGGCGCCCCGCGCGCGGGTCCTGCTGGTCGCCGGACGGCCCGGCTCCGGCCGCACCGCCCTCGCCGAGGCGTTCGTGCGCGAAGTGGCCGACCAGTACCCCGACGGACAGTTCACGGTCCGTCTCACCACCCCCGGCGGGGAGGCGGTGGCCACCGAACGGGCCGTCCGCACCCTCCTGGAGGCCCTCGGCCGACCCACCCCGCCCGGCGCCGGCGAGGACGACCTGAGCGCCGCCCTGCGCGAGGCGCTGGCCGGCCGGCGGGCGATCCTGCTGCTCGACGACGCCGCCGACCCGCAACAGGTCGACGCGCTGCTGCCCGACACCCCCGAGTGCCTGGTCGTCGTCACCGCGGAAGGGCCCCTCACCGGGATCCCCGACGTCCGCCCCTGCACCCTCGGCGGCCTGGACACCCCCTCCGCCGTCGAGATGCTCGCCCAGCACATCGGCGACACCCGCGTCACCGTCGACCCGCGCGCCGCCGAGACCCTCGCCGAGGAGTGCGGGGGCCAGCCCGCCGCGCTCGCCCTGGCCGGCGGCTGGCTCGCCGCCCACCCCAAGGCGGCCGTCGCCGACCTCGCCAAGCAGCTCCACGACATGCCCCCGAGCACCAGCGGCCCGCTCGCCCGCTCCTTCCGGCTCGTCTACGAGTCCCTCCCGCAGCCCGCCCAGCGCACCCTGCGGCTGCTGCCGCTCGCGCCCGCCGGGATGCTCGACTCGCACACCGCCTCCGCCCTCGCCGGATGCTCGGTGGCGGCCGCGCAGTCCACCCTGGAGGACTTCGCCGGGTTGGGCCTGGTACGGCACGCCTCCAACGGCCTGTTCCTGCTGCCCGGCTGCCTCGCCCCGCTGTTGCAGTCCCTGCTGGAGGCCAAGGAGCGGCCCGCCGAGGTCCAGCTGGCCCGGGCCCGGATGCTGGAGCGGACCGTACGGCTGCTCACCTCCTGCCGTGCCATGGCCGACGAGGACGAGGACCTGCTGCGGGAGCGGCTCGACGGGATGCCCCGCCCGCTGCGCTTCCCCGACCGCCGCGCGGCCGCCGTCTGGCTCGACACCCGGCTGCCCGCGCTGTCGGCCGCCGCCACCCTGGCCGTGGCCGACGGCGACCTGGACACCCTGGCCCGCCGGCTGGTGTCAGGCCTGGTCAGGGCACTCGCCGAGCACCGCGGCACCGAGGCCGCCGCCCCCGAGCTGTACGGGCTGCACCGGCTGGTCCTGGACGTCGCCGAGCGGCGCCAGCTGCACCGCGAGCAGGCCGCCGCGCTGCTGAACCTGGCCGATCTGGACGCCGAGACGGGCCGCACCCAGGAGGCTCTGGAGCGTTACCGGGCCGCTCTCGACGCCGGAAAGGCCGCGAAGGACCCGTACGCCACCGGTCGCGCGATGGAATCCGTAGGCGGTGCCTACCAGGAGTTGGCGGACTGGCAGCGGGCCTCCGACTGGTTCGGCCGCGCGCTCTCCCAGTCCCTCGCCCGCGGCGAGCGCGGGGACGAGGCCAGGCTGTACGGGCGGCTGGGCAACGTGCACACCTACGCGGGCCGCTACGGGGAGGCGCTGCGCAGTTGGCGGGCCGCCGCCGCGGGCTACCGCAAGCTCGCCGATCTCCCGGGCCAGGCAAAGGCGTTGAGCGAGATGGCGCGGGTCCAGGAGTACGCGGGCCGGCCCGAGGAATCCCTGCACACCTGCCGCGAGGCGATCGAGTTGGCGCGCAGGGCCGGCGACCTGCGACTTCAGGCCGCCCTCCAGGTCCGGCTGGCCGACACGCTGGACCGGCTCGGCGACCCCGCGGCTGCCAGGCTGCACCGCTCCGCAGCCGACAGATTGCTGGGAGATGACCCCGCAGCCTGCGAAATCCGCAGTACTTCCGACTGAGATTATTCGTTTGCAAGGCTAGACAGCGACTCATCCTTCATTAGACTGGGTTCACCGCGGCATCCCGTGGTGCATCCCGTTGCGCGTTCTTGTGGGCGGGTATGTATGGAAGTAGCCCGTATTTTCCCCTGAGCCAAGGACCGTGATCGACGATGAAGGTCGGCATCCCCCGCGAGGTCAAGAACAACGAGTTCCGGGTCGCCATCACGCCCGCCGGCGTGCATGAGCTGGTCCGCAACGGCCACCAGGTCTTCATCGAGCAGAACGCCGGTGTGGGCTCCTCGATCACGGACGCCGAGTACGTCTCGGCCGGCGCCGAGATCCTCGGTACGGCGGACGAGGTCTGGGCGACCGCGGACCTGCTCCTGAAGGTCAAGGAGCCCATCGCGGAGGAGTACCACCGCCTCCGCAAGGACCAGACGCTCTTCACCTACCTGCACCTCGCGGCCTCCCGCGAGTGCACGGACGCGCTGCTGGAGTCCGGCACCACCGCCATCGCGTACGAGACGGTCGAGACGGCCAACCGCCAGCTCCCGCTGCTCGCCCCGATGTCCGAGGTCGCGGGCCGGCTGGCCCCGCAGGTCGGCGCCTACCACCTGATGCGCTCGGCGGGCGGCCGCGGCGTGCTCCCCGGCGGCGTGCCCGGCACCTCCGCGGGCGAGGCCGTCGTCATCGGCGGTGGCGTCTCCGGCTGGAACGCCGCGCAGATCGCCATCGGCATGGGCTTCCACGTGACCCTGCTCGACCGTGACATCAACAAGCTCCGCGAGGCCGACAAGATCTTCGGTACGAAGATCCAGACGATCGTCTCCAACGCCTACGAGCTGGAGAAGGCCGTCCTCGCGGCCGACCTCGTCATCGGCGCGGTGCTGATCCCGGGTGCGAAGGCCCCGAAGCTGGTCACCAACGAGCTCGTCTCCCGGATGAAGCCCGGAAGTGTCCTTGTCGACATTGCGATCGACCAGGGCGGCTGCTTCGAGGACTCCCGTCCGACCACCCACGCCGAGCCGACCTTCATGGTCCACAACTCGGTCTTCTACTGCGTCGCCAACATGCCGGGCGCGGTGCCGAACACCTCCACCTACGCGCTGACGAACGCGACCCTGCCGTACATCGTGCAGCTCGCGAACCTCGGCTGGGCCGAGGCGCTCCGTCGCGACCAGGCGCTCGCGCTGGGTCTCAACACCCATGACGGGCAGGTCGTTTACGGTCCCGTCGCCGAGGCCCACGGCCTGGAGACCCTTGAGCTGAGCACGCTGCTCGGCTGATTCGTCAACGACTGACGTCAATCTCACGTATCCGGCCGGACCTTGCTCGCGAGGTCCGGCCGGACGCGTTTGCGGGGTGTCCGCGGACCCGGCTCAACTCGCCTCGAACGTAACCCTTTAACCCTTTCGCACACCCGCGAAACTTCGCAGTGACAGCTCGCACGCCCTTGACAGAGTGGTGTTCGGTTGCCGACACAACGCGTCGGGTCCGGTGGATTGTGTTGCCGCTGAGCGGTGACACGCCATAGAGTCGCCAACCGTCGGCATGGTGCAACGCTGACCTATCGATAAGTGTCCTGGTCACGTCCGAGGAGGTAAGACGACTTGTGAATGAGTCGACATTTGCTCCTGGAGGTGGTCGAGCAGGGATGCCTGAGCGGGGCCAGGGTCCTGTCGGGCTCGAAGCTGTCGGCTCCGTCGCGGTCCGCACCTTCGCAAACCACCAGCACATGACGACGCCCCGAAACAGCATGGACGGCCTAGACGTGAACTCCAGGGCCGGCGACCCGAGCGGCGACAAGCCCGTGGGTTTCGCCGACTACGCAAACGTGCCCGAGGGGCACTTCTACGACCCCGACGCGGAGTACGAACCGGACCCCGAGTACGCGGCCACCCTCGCCCCCGACGCTGCCCGTCAGCGCCGTGAGCGGATCGGCCCGACCGGACGCCCGCTCCCGTACTTCCCGATCCCGGGTCCGCTGGCCGAACACGGCCCGGCGACGATCATCGCGATGTGCAACCAGAAGGGCGGCGTGGGCAAGACCACGTCGACCATCAACCTGGGCGCCGCACTCGCCGAGTACGGACGGCGGGTGCTGCTCGTCGACTTCGACCCGCAGGGCGCCCTGTCCGTGGGCCTCGGCGTGAACCCGATGGAACTCGACCTCACGGTCTACAACCTGCTCATGGAGCGGGGCATGTCGGCCGACGAGGTGTTGCTCAAGACGGCGGTCCCCAACATGGACCTGCTGCCGAGCAACATCGACCTCTCGGCCGCGGAAGTCCAGTTGGTCAGCGAGGTCGCGCGCGAGTCCACGCTCCAGCGGGCCCTCAAGCCCCTGATGGCCGACTACGACTACATCGTGATCGACTGTCAGCCCTCGCTCGGTCTGCTGACCGTGAACGCCCTGACGGCGGCGCACAAGGTCATCGTCCCGCTGGAGTGCGAGTTCTTCGCGCTGCGCGGTGTGGCGCTGCTGACCGAGACCATCGAGAAGGTGCAGGAGCGGCTCAACCCGGAGCTGGAGCTCGACGGCATCCTCGCCACGATGTACGACTCCCGCACGGTGCACAGCCGCGAGGTCCTGGCGCGCGTCGTCGAAGCCTTCGACGACCACGTCTACCACACGGTCATCGGCCGCACGGTGCGCTTCCCGGAGACCACGGTCGCCGGTGAGCCGATCACCACGTACGCGTCGAACTCCGTCGGCGCCGCCGCCTACCGCCAGCTGGCCAGGGAGGTGCTCGCCCGGTGTCCCGCCGAGTGAGTCTGCCCGGAGCCGACGAACTGTTCCGCACGACCGGGGGGATGGCCCTCCAGTCGTCCTCGCCGAGGCGGGGCGCCGACGAGGCGCCGGCCGGCGGCCCGGAGCACGCGGCCGCGCCGGCGGACGGCACGGCACGGACCACCGGGGACAGCCGCGTACGGGAAGCCGGCGATCCCGGGGTCGGCGCGCAGCGCAGGCCGCAGGAAGGTTCTGCCTCTGCCGCCGGGGCGTCCTCGCCCCGGTCCGGCAAGGGGCAGGGCCGGGGCGCGAACCGGCGGCCCAGCGGGCGCGAGCGGCACGACGAGAAGATCACCGTCTACGTCTCCGCCGAGGAGCTCATGGACCTGGAGCACGCCCGACTGGTGCTCCGCGGTGAACACGGGCTGGCCGTCGACCGGGGCCGCATCGTCCGCGAGGCGGTCGCCGTGGTCCTGGCGGACCTGGAGTCCCGCGGGGACGCCAGCATCCTCGTACGCCGCCTGCGCGGCCGCTGATCCGGCTTCCGCCCGGGTCCGGGGCATAGGCTGAGTCAGGGTCGGCCGGCGGCCGTGCCCGCCCGGCCGAACCCTCCGCACCACCCCCTGGACCGCGATGCCCCCGAACGACCTCCCCGCCCGACCGACCCGCCGGAGCCTGGGCCGCGGGCCGGAACCGGCCGAGGAGCCCCAGGCGGGCCCGTCGCGGCCCGCGCCGGTCGAAGGGGCCCCCGAGCGCCCCCGGGGCGCCGGCGCCCCCGTCGAGCCCCGCCAGGAGCGCGCGCGGCAGGCGGTGGGTGAGCCCGACCGGCCGGCCGGGCCGGAAGGCGCGCGGGAAGCCCCGGAGAGCGGGCCCGCCGGGGACGGGCGGTTCACGCTGCGGCTCGCCAACTTCGAGGGCCCCTTCGACCTGCTGCTCCAGCTGATCTCCCGGCACAAGCTCGACGTCACCGAAGTGGCCCTGTCCAAGGTCACCGACGAGTTCATGGCGCACATCCGTGCCATGGGCCCCGACTGGGACCTCGACCAGACCACCGAGTTCCTGGTGGTCGCGGCCACCCTGCTCGACCTGAAGGCCGCCCGGCTGCTGCCCGCCGCCGAGGTCGAGGACGAGGCCGACCTCGCCCTGCTGGAGGCCCGGGACCTGCTCTTCGCGCGGCTCCTGCAGTACCGGGCGTACAAGCGGATCGCCGAGATCTTCGAGCTGCGCGCCGAGGACGAGGGCAAGCGCTACCCCCGGACCGTCGGCCTGGAGCCGCACCACGCCGACCTGCTGCCTGAGGTCGTCATCAGCATCGGCGCCGAGGGCCTCGCCCGACTGGCCGTGCGGGCCATGCGGCCCAGGGCGAAGCCCGAGGTGTACGTCGACCACATCCACGCCCCGCTCGTCAGCGTGCGGGAGCAGGCGGGACACGTCGTACGCCTGCTCAAGGCGCGGGGCGAGGCCACGTTCCAGGAGCTGACCGAGGACGCCCCGGACACCCTGACCGTCGTCGCGCGGTTCCTGGCGCTGCTGGAGCTCTACCGGGAGAAGGCCGTGGTCCTCGACCAGGAGGAGGCCCTGCGGACCCTCACCGTGCGCTGGAGCGGCGGGGACGGCGACGGAATGCCGAAGGTCACCGACGAATTCGACCAGGTCGTGGAGGCGGGCGAATGACACAGGCCCAGGAGCGGGACACGTACGAGGAGGCCGACGCCGGGCCGGCGCTGAAGGGCGCCCTGGAGGCCGTCCTGATGGTGGTGGACGAACCCGCGACGACGGACCACCTCGCCAAGGTGCTGGGCCGCACCCCGCGGGAGGTGGCCGACGCCCTCGGCGAGCTCGCCGACGAGTACACCGCGCAGCGCAGGGGCTTCGAGCTGCGCACGGTCGCGGGCGGCTGGCGGTTCTACACCCGCCCCGCGTACGCGGAGGCCGTCGAGGCCTTCGTCCTGGACGGCCAGCAGGCCCGCCTCACCCAGGCGGCCCTGGAGACGCTGGCGGTCGTCGCGTACCGCCAGCCGGTCAGCCGGTCGCGGGTCTCGGCGGTCCGCGGAGTCAACTGCGACGGGGTCATGCGGACCCTGCTCCAGCGGGGTCTGGTGACCGAGGCGGGCACGGAACCCGAAACAGGTGCGATCCTGTACAGGACGACGAACTACTTTCTGGAGCGGATGGGCCTGCGCGGCCTGGACGAGCTCCCGGAGCTCGCGCCCTTCCTCCCCGAGGCGGACGCGATCGAAGCCGAGACGCAAGAGGGTGTTCCGTCGTTCGATCCGGATGCACCGGATACCTCAGAAGACGACAAGACGACGGAACTTTGATGCGAAGCAGCGGTAACGGCAACGGCAGCGGCAACAGGAACAGCAGCGGCGGCGGTGGCGGCGCACGCGGCGGCAGCTCCCGCGGCGGTGGCTCCGGATCGGGCGGTGGCTACCGCGGCGGTGGCTCCGGCTCGGGCGGCGGCTCCCGCGGCGGGTCCAGCGGCGGCGGCTCGGGCGGCTACCGGGGCGGCTCCGGCGGCTCCGGCTCCGGCGGCTCCTCCGGGGGTGGCTACCGCGGGGGCTCCTCCAGCGGTGGCAGCTCGGGTGGCTACCGCGGTGGCTCGTCCTCCGGTGGCAGCTCCGGCGGCTACCGGGGCGGCCCCTCCAGCGGTGGCAGCTCGGGTGGCTACCGCGGTGGCTCGTCCTCCGGTGGCAGCTCGGGTGGCTACCGCGGTGGCTCGTCCTCCGGTGGCAGCTCCGGCGGCTACCGCGGTGGCTCCTCCAGCGGTGGCAGCTCCGGCGGCTACCAGGGTGGCTCCGACTCGCGTGACCGCGACCGCGACCAGCCGGCGCCCCGCATCCGCAACCCCCGCCCCGAGGAGCGCCGCTACGACGTGGGCCCCGAGGGCGAGCGCAACGGCCGCGGCGGAGCCAAGGCCGGCGGCGGCGGTGCCCGCGGCGCGGCCGACGGCAACCGCGGTGGCGGCGCCCGTGGCGCGGCGGCCCGCGGTGGGGCCAAGGGCGGCCCCAAGACCTCCCGGACCCCGGCCATCGGCGGGGCCGGCGGCCCGCGCCGCGGCCCCGGCAGCCGCAGCGGCCAGTCCAAGCCGCGCGAGCTGGAGGCGCGGATCGAGGAGCGCGTGCGCGACCGGTACGCCGACAAGCCCGAGATCAAGACCCCGAAGACCTTCCCGGGTGCCGAGGAGGAGGGCGAGCGCCTGCAGAAGGTCCTCGCCCGCGCCGGCATGGGTTCGCGCCGCGCCTGCGAGGAGCTCATCGAGCAGGCCCGCGTCGAGGTCAACGGCGAGATCGTGCTGGAGCAGGGCAAGCGAGTCCAGCCGAAGGACGAGATCAAGGTGGACGGCCTGACCGTCGCCACCCAGTCGTACCTGTTCTTCGCGCTGAACAAGCCCGCCGGCGTCGTCTCCACCATGGAGGACCCGGACGGCCGCCAGTGCCTGGGCGACTACGTCACCAACCGTGAGACGCGTCTCTTCCACGTCGGCCGGCTCGACACCGAGACCGAGGGCATCATCCTGCTCACCAACCACGGTGAGCTGGCCCACCGCCTCACGCACCCGAAGTACGGCGTGAAGAAGACCTACGTCGCCGCGATCACCGGCCCGCTGCCGCGTGAGATCGGCAAGCGCCTCAAGGACGGCATCGAGCTGGAGGACGGCTACGCCCGCGCCGACCACTTCCGCGTCGTCGACCAGGTCGGCAAGAACTACCTGGTCGAGGTGACCCTCCACGAGGGCCGCAAGCACATCGTGCGCCGCATGATGGCGGAGGCCGGCTTCCCGGTCGAGAAGCTCGTCCGGACCTCCTTCGGTCCGATCGAGCTCGGTGACCAGAAGTCCGGCTGGCTGCGCCGCCTGACCAACACCGAGGTCGGCATGCTGATGCGCGAGGTCGGCCTGTAGGCCCCACGCCCACCCGAAGAGCCCGCGACGCCCACCGGCGCCGCGGGCTCTTCGCTTGCCCGACGACCCGCCCGCCGTTTATAGTCAACCTGACCATTAAAGGTCGGGAACTTACGAACGCGCGGGGGCCGCCATGGGCTGGAGTACGAGCTGGACCGAGATCCTCGGGTTCGCCACCGGGGCGGTGTGCGTCTGGTTGGTGGCCCGGCAGCACGTCGCGAACTGGCCCGTCGGCATCGCCAACAACGTCTTCTTCATCGTGCTGTTCACCCAGGCCGGCCTCTACGCCGACGCCGGACTCCAGATCGTCTTCATCGCCCTCGCCGCCTACGGCTGGTGGTCCTGGACCCACGGGGGTGGACCAGGAACCGCGGGAGCCCTGCCGGTGCGCCGCACCACGCGCGCCGAGTGGGCCTGGCTGCTCGTGGCGGGGGCGGTGGGGACCGCCGCGCTGACCCTGCTGCTGGACCGCGCCACCGACTCCACCGTGCCGTTCTGGGACGCGCTGACCACGGGCCTCTCGCTCATGGCCACCTACGGGCAGTGCCGCAAGCGCCTCGAATCCTGGTGGCTGTGGATCGCCGCCGACCTCGTCTACATCCCGCTCTACGCCTACAAGGGGCTGTACCTGACCTCGGTCCTGTACGTGGGCTTCCTCGCCCTGTGCGTGGCCGGGCTGATCGGCTGGCGCCGCACGCTCCCCGCGACGGACCTCCGCGAGAGCGCCGGGGTGCGGGCGTGAGCGGCGGCGAGCGCTTCGGACACGGGCTGGTGCTGGGCAAGTTCTACCCGCCGCACGCCGGCCACCACCACCTGGTGCGCACCGCCCAGGCCCGCTGCGAGCGGCTGACCGTACTGGTGTGCGCCGCCTCGGTTGAGTCGGTGCCGCTCGCCGACCGGGTCGCCTGGATGCGCGAGGCGCACCCCGGGGCGGACGTGGTCGGAGCCGTCGACGACGTCCCCGTCGACCTGCACGACCCGGCGGTCTGGGAGGCGCACATGGCGATCTTCCGGAGCGCGGTGGGCCGCCCCGTCGACGCCGTCTTCACCTCGGAGGCCTACGGAGCCGAGCTCGCCCGGCGGTTCGGGGCGCGGGAGGTCTGCGTCGACCCGGAGCGGACGCTGTTCCCCATCTCCGGCACGGCCGTCCGCGCCGACCCGGTGGCCTGCTGGGAGTTCCTGGGGCCGGCCGTACGGGCCGCCCTGACCCGCCGGGTCGTCGTGCTCGGCGCCGAGTCCACCGGCACCACCACCCTGTCCCGGGACCTCGCCGCGCACTACCGGGCGCGGGGCGGGGTGTGGGCGGGGACGGGCTGGGTCGCCGAGTACGGGCGCGAGTACAGCGAGGAGAAGCTCGCCGCGGCCCGGGCGGCCGACCCGGCCGCCTCCTGGTCCGACGTCACCTTCACCTCGCGGGAGTTCCCGGTCATCGCCCGCCGGCAGGACGAGGCGGAGGAACGGGCGGCCCGGCTCGGCTCGCCCGTGCTCTTCTGCGACACCGACTCCTTCGCGACCGGGATCTGGCACGAGCGCTACCTGGGCGGCCGCAACGCCGAGGTCGAGAAGATCGCCTCGTTGACCCGCCGGGACCTGTACCTGCTGACCGACGACGCGGACGTGCCCTTCGAGGACGACGGCCTGCGCGACGGCCCGCAGTTGCGGCCCTGGATGACCGGCCGGTTCCACGAGGAGCTGACGGCCACCGGTCGGGAGTTCCTGACCCTGCGCGGCGACCGGCCGACCCGGCTGGCGGCGGCCGTCACGGCCGTGGACGCCCTGCTCGCCGAGGGCCGGCGCTTCGCGGACCCGCTCCCGGAGAACCGGTGACCGGGCCCGGGCCGCGCGGCGGTGACCATGACCCGGCCGACTACGACCCCCACGCCTTCGAGCCGTTCGCGGTGACCGTCGACCTCGCCGTCCTGACCGTCCGCGCCGGCGCCCTCCACGTCCTGCTGATCCGGCGCGGCCAGGACCCGTACGCGGGAGCCTGGGCGCTGCCCGGCGGGTTCGTCCTGCCCCGCGAGTCCGCCGAGACGGCCGCGCGCCGCGAACTGGCGGAGGAGACCGGACTGGACGGCCCCGTCGTCGCCGGCCTGCACCTGGAACAGCTGCGCACCTACACCGAACCGGACCGGGACCCCCGCATGCGGGTGGTGTCCGTGGCCTTCACCGCGCTGGTCCCGGACCTGCCCGAGCCCGCGGCGCAGGGCGGCGGCGACGCCGACCTGGCCCGCTGGGTCCCCGTCGGGGACGCCGTCGACCTGGCCTTCGACCACGCGCTGATCCTCGCCGACGCCCGCCATCGGGTGGGCTCCAAGCTGGAGTACACCTGCCTGGCCACCGCCTTCTGCCCGCCCGACTTCACGCTCGGGGAACTGCGGGCCGTCTACGAGACCGTCTGGGGAACCCCCCTGGACCGGCCCAACTTCCGCCGCAAGGTACTCGCGACGCCCGGCTTCGTCGAAGCCGTACCCGGCGCCGCCCGACTCACCGGCGGCCGCGGCAAACCCGCCGCGCTCTACCGGGCGGGACCCGCGACCGCCCTCCACCCACCCCTGCTGCGCCCGACGGAAGGCCCCGCGCGATGACGACGAACGCGACCCACGCCCCGACCCACGCCGCCGGGGAGCGGGCCGGCAAGCGCCCCGCCACCGGCGCGCTCATCGGTCTCGCCCTCGGTGACGCCCTCGGCTTCCCCACGGAGTTCAATGACGTTCCCGGGATCCTGGCCAAGACCGGCCCCTGGCGGCAGATGGCCCTGCCCCGCCCGGCCATCGTCACCGACGACACCCAGATGACGCTCGCCCTGGCCCGCGGCATACGCACCGCCGGTGAACGCGGCCCGATCGCCCCGATGCGGCTCGCCCGCCCGGTCCGGGAGGAGTTCGTCGACTGGTACCGGTCCCCGGAGAACAACCGGGCGCCCGGCCACACCTGCATGAAGGCCTGCGGCCTGCTGAAGACGCCCGAGCGGGACTGGCGCGACGCCAGCCAGGTCGGCTCCAAGGGTTGCGGCGCGAACATGCGCGTGGCGCCCGTGGGCCTCGTCCCCGGTTGGACCGAGGAGGAACGCGCGGGCGCGGCGCAGCTCCAGTCCGCCCTCACCCACGGCCACCCGACGGCCCTCGCCGCCTGCGACCTCACCGCCCGCGCCGTCCACCTGCTGGCCCGCGGCACCGAGGTCACCGGCCTGGTCGGGCAGCTGCGCTCGTACGCCCTGGAGAACCGCACCCGCTACCACGAGCGCTGGCTCGGCGACCTCTGGATGCGCGCGACCTCCGACGCCACGCCGGAGTCCTTCATCGCCCGCGGTTGGGACGATTGCCTCGCGGTCCTGGACCGGCTCACCGCCGCCCTGCGCACGCCCTCCCCGGAAACCGACCCCTGCCTGACCACCGGCGAGGGCTGGATCGCCGAGGAGGCCCTGGCCACCGCCCTGCAGTGCTTCCTGCTCTTCCCGGACGAACCCCTGCTCGCGCTGCGCCGCGCCGCCTGCACCGCGGGGGACTCCGACTCGATCGCCTGCCTCGCGGGCGCCTTCGCGGGAGCCCACCTCGGCGCCGACGCGTGGCCCCGCGACTGGGAGGACCGCATCGAGTACCGCGACGAGCTCCTCGCCTTCGGCGCCCTCTGGGAGGCCTGAGCCGTGCTCGACGCGATGACCCTCGACCTGGCCCCGGTCGTGGCCCGCGAGCCCGATCCGCTGCTCTTCGCCACCGTCTCGGGCGCCCACCTGTACGGCTTCCCCTCCCGGGACTCCGACGTCGACCTGCGAGGCGTGCACCTGCTGCCCGCGCGGGCGCTGCTCGGCCTGCGGGACCCCGAGCTGACCCGGACCCGGATGTGGGACGACGACGGGGTGGAGATGGACCTCGTCACCCATGACCTGCGCAAGTTCGCGGCCCTGATGCTGCGGCCCAACGGCTACGTACTGGAACAGCTGTTGTCGCCGCTCGTGGTGCACACCACCCCCGCGCACGAGGAACTCGTGGCGCTCGCCCCCGGCGTACTGACCTCCCACCACGCCCACCACTACCGGGGGTTCGCCGGCACCCAGTGGCGCCTCTTCGGCAGCAGCGGCGAACTCAAGCCGCTGCTGTACGCGTTCCGCGCGCTGCTCACCGGCATCCACCTGATGCGCTCCGGCGAGGTACAGGCCCACCTGCCGACCCTGCTCGACGAGGTGCCCGAGGCGCCGGCGCACCTGGCGGACCTGGTGGCGGCGAAGGTGGCCGCCGAGCACGGCGGGTACGCCGGAGCGCCGCCGACGGCCGACTACGAGGCGCTGCACGCGGTCCTGGACGCGGCGCGGGCAGCGACGGCCCTGCCGGAGCGGGGGAGCGCGTTCGAGGCGCTCGACGCGTTCGTCGTCCGCGCGCGCGGCGCGTAGCCGGACCCGGCGCGCCCCGGCCGTCAGGCCCGGGCGGCCCCGGCCGAGGCGCGGCGGGTCCGCCGCAGGAAGTCCTCGACCCGGGCCCGGTCCGGCTCGGCGGGGAGCGGGCCGGTGGTGAGGGCGGCGTCGGACTCGGCCGCGAGGCGGTTCATCCAGGCGTCGACCTCGTCCCAGTCGACCTCGCCCCGCCGGACCGCGAGGAGGCGTTCGCGGTCGGGGCCCGCGTCGATCGTGAGGCGGCCGGTGCGCAGCAGATCGCGGCAGGATCCCAGGAGCCGCAGCAGGTGCATGGCGTGCTTCCAGCGCGGGGCGCCGTGGACGCGGACGTCGGCGAGCAGCTTGCCGTGCTGGGACTTCGCGTACTGGGTGAAGCTGGTGTGGGCCCGGCGGGAGAGGAACGCGCCGCGCAGGGCGAGGAGTTCCTCCCCCACCGGGGTGACCCGCTCGACCAGGGGGGAGTGCAGGCACTCCAGGACGTTCGGATTGGCCCGCAGCGCCAGCTCGCAGAAGCGTTCCAGCTCCCAGGAGAACTCCTCCTCCCGGGGCCCCTCGACGTGCGTCGGAGGCTTCTCGAACCGCCAGAACAGCGGCGTGGGGGCGAGGTAGACACCGCGCACGTCGGTGTCGCTCGCCTCCGTCGCCAGACCGAAGGCCCGGGAGCCCATGACGCAGCTGTAGATCGTGTGGTCCCGTACCAGGCCGAGGTCGTCCATCCCGGGAGGTTAGGCGGGCCCGGGCCCGCTAGGCGAGCGAGATACTGCCGTCGGCCGCCACTGTGATCTTCTTCTCGGGCAGCGGGCGGGTGGCGGGGCCCTTGGTGGCCGCGCCGTCGGTCACGCTGAACGTGCTGCCGTGGCAGGGACAGTCGATCTGCCCGTCCCGGACCTTGTCGACCAGGCAGCCCTGGTGCGTGCACACGGCCGAGAAGCAGCGGAAGGACCCGGCGGTCGGCTGGGTGACCACCACCTTCTCCTCCTTGAGCACCGTGCCGCCGCCGACCGGCACCTCGGAGGACTTCAGCAGCGCCTTCGCCGCGGGGGCGGCGGTGGACCCGCCCGGCTCACCGGTGGAGGCGCCGCCCGGCTCGCTCGCCGGCTTCTCCGAGTCGCCGCCGCAGGCGGTGATCGTGCCGGCCGCCAGGGCGGCGGCTCCGGCCGCGAGCACGGTGCGCCGGGCGGTCTGCGTGGGGTCGCTCATGTGATCTCCTCGCTGGGGTGCCGGGATGGCGTGGAGCATCCTGGCGCGTGGCGGGCCCCAGGTGAAGCCCGCCACACCGGTTCATCCCTCCGGCTGCCACGGCGTCAGTTCCGCCGGGCGGCCGGGGGCTCGTACGACTTCCCACACGCGGGCCACCGCGTTCCGGTTCAACGGACCGTGCACATGGGGGTAACGGCCGTCCGACTCATCCGACCGGCGGACCTCGGCCGTCAGCGCCGTCTCGTCCAGCTCCACGGCGAGCAGGGTGCCGGGCGTCCGCCGGTAGTGGGCCTCCGCGATGGCCAGCAGGGTCGCCCGGTCCGCCGAGCAGTGGACGAAGCCCTCGGAGGCGAGCGAGGCGGGGGCGTACGGGAGCTCCGGCGCGGCGCTCCAGTCGGCGAGCGGGACGATGTGGAAGATCATGCCGGTCGTTCTACCGCACGGCGCGGGAGGCGGCGCGGGCGGCGGCGCGTGGAGGTCCGCCCTACCGGGGGCACGCGGGTACGGCGAGTGGCGGCTCGGATCGATTCGGGTGACATTGTCCGTGTCTCGACGCCGGGCGCCGCGCTGGATGAGCGGGCCCGCTCCCTCTTCGAAAGGCGTGACCATGGCGGGTAATGACCTCGGCTCCCTGCTCGGCTCCCTCCTCGGCGGCGGCCAAGGCGGCCAGGGCGGCCAGGGCGGCCAGGGCGGCGGCGCGGGCAACATCCTGGGCGCCCTGCTCGGAGCCCTCGGCGGCGCGGGCGGCGGTGGCCAGGGCGCCCAGGCGGCGGGCGGCGGCAGTAACCCGCTGGGCGGGCTGTTGGACATGCTGACCAAGTCCGGTCTGGTCGACCAGGCCCGGTCCTGGGTCGGCACCGGCGAGAACAAGGCCGTCAGCGGAGCGGAGATCGCGCAGGCCCTGCCGGACGAGGCCCTCCAGAAGGTCGCCCAGCAGACGGGCGTCAGCCCGGAGCACGCCGCCGACCAGATCGCCCGGGCGCTGCCCACGGCGGTCGACAAGTTGACCCCGCAGGGTTCCCTCCCGTCGGGCTCGCTGGAGGACATCATCAAGCAGCAGAAGCTGTAGGCGGCAGCCCGCCCCGGGCCCGGCGCCGTCCCACGGGGTGACCGTCGGGCCCCCGCGCCGTACCGGCCGGCTACCCTGAGTGGGGCCTGCCGTCCGCGATCACCCTGGAGCACCCGTGAGAACCGCCGTCGTCATCGGAACCGGACTGATCGGCACCTCCGCGGCGCTCGCGCTGACCGCCCGCGGCATCACCGTCCACCTCGTCGACCACGACCCCTCCCAGGCCCGGACGGCCGCCGCCCTCGGCGCCGGTACCGACGAGGCCCCCGAGCACCGCGTCGACCTCGCGATCGTGGCCGTCCCCCCGGCGCACGTGGCGTCCGCCCTCGCCGACGCGATCGGACGCGGCCTCGCCCGGGCGTACGTGGACGTCGCCAGCGTCAAGGGCGGCCCGCGCCGCGAGCTCGCCGCGCTGGGTGTCGACGCCGGCGCGTACATCGGCACGCACCCGATGGCCGGCAAGGAACGATCCGGCCCGCTGGCCGCGACGGCCGACCTCTTCGAGGGCCGCCCCTGGGTGCTGACCCCCACCCGCGACACCGACCACGAGGTGCTGAACCTGGCGCTGGAACTCGTCGCGCTGTGCCGGGCCGTCCCCGTCGTGATGGACGCGGACGCCCACGACCGGGCCGTGGCCCTCGTCTCGCACACCCCGCAGCTCGTGTCGAGCATGGTCGCGGCCCGGCTGGAGGAGGCCGACGAGACCGCGGTCCGGCTGTGCGGGCAGGGCATCCGGGACGTGACGCGGATCGCGGCGTCCGACCCCCGGATGTGGGTGGAGATCCTCTCCGCGAACCCCGGGCCCGTCGCCGACGTCCTCTCCGGGATCGCCGCCGACCTGGAGGAGACCGTGGAGGCCCTGCGCGGACTACAGTCCGCCGACGAGGCCAAGCGCCGCGGCGGCGCCGCCGGCATCGAGGACGTCCTGCGGCGCGGCAACGCCGGCCGCGTCCGGGTCCCCGGCAAGCACGGCGCGGCCCCCACCGCCTACGAGACGGTCGGCGTCTTCATCAGTGACCGCCCCGGCGAACTGGCCCGGATCTTCGCGGACGCGGGCCGCGCCGGCGTCAACATCGAGGACGTGCGCATCGAGCACGCCACCGGCCAGCAGGCGGGCCTGGTCCAGCTGATGGTGGAGCCGCGCGCCGTCCCCGGCCTGGAGGCGGAGCTGCGCGAGCGGGGCTGGGCCCTGCGCCAGCAGTAGCCCCGTCGGGCCGGGCCGCTCCCGGCCCCCGCGGGGGCCGCCCTCCCGGGCGGAGCCGGCGGGTGCCGGGGCCCGGTAACCTGGGGGGAGGGGCGCTTTTGGCGCGCCCGGACACGTACGCGCAACCAGGAAGGTGCCCGCACCGTGGAAACCGCAGCTCCGTCCGCCGTGATCGTCGCCATCGACGGTCCCTCCGGCACGGGCAAGTCCAGCACCTCCAAGGCCGTGGCCGCCAAGCTCGGACTCCGCTACCTGGACACCGGCGCCCAGTACCGGGCCATCACCTGGTGGATGATCACCAACGGCGTCGACACCGACGACCCGCAGGCCGTCGCCGTCGCCGCCGGCAAGCCCACCCTCGTGTCCGGTACGGATCCGGCCGCCCCCACGATCACCGTGGACGGCCTCGACGCCGCCGCCCCCATCCGCACCCGGGAGGTCACCTCCAAGGTCAGCGCCGTCAGCGCCGTCCCCGAGGTGCGCACCCTGATCACCGACCTCCAGCGCTCCATCGCCGCCGAGGCGGCCGAGGCGGGCGAGGGGATCGTCGTCGAGGGCCGGGACATCGGCACCACCGTGCTGCCCGCCGCCGACCTCAAGGTCTTCCTGACCGCCTCGGCCGAGGCGCGCGCCGCCCGCCGCAGCGGCGAACTGCGCGGCAAGGAGGCCACGGACCTCGCGGCCACCCGGGAAGCCCTGGTCAAGCGGGACGCGGCCGACTCCGGCCGCAAGACGTCCCCGCTGGCCAAGGCCGACGACGCCGTCGAGGTCGACACCACCGAACTCACCCTCGACCAGGTCATCGAGTGCGTCGTGACCCTGGTCGAAGAGCGGCGCACCAGGTGAGCGCAACGCCCTCCTTCAAGGGCGCGGCGGTCGGCAGGCGCATCGGCATCGGGCTCATGTACGGGCTGTGGAAGCCCCGCGTGCTGGGGGCCTGGAAGGTGCCCGTCTCCGGCCCCGTCATCCTCGCGGTGAACCACGCCCACAACATCGACGGACCCATGGTCATGGGCACCGCCCCGCGCCCCCTGCACTTCCTGATCAAGAAGGAAGCGTACGTGGGGCCCCTCGGCCCCTTCCTCGACGGCATCGGGCAGGTGAAGGTGGACCGCGGCGGCGCCGACCGCACCGCCATCACCCGCGCGCTCGGCGTGCTCGACGGCGGCGGCGCCCTGGGGATCTTCCCCGAGGGCAGCCGCGGCGACGGCGACTTCGCGTCCCTGCGCGCCGGACTCGCGTACTTCGCGGTCCGCAGCGGCGCCCCGATAGTGCCCGTCGCCGTGCTGGGCAGCACCGAGGCCAAGGGCCGCGTCGTCAAGGGCCTGCCCCCGCTGCGCAGCCGGGTCGACGTCGTCTTCGGCTCCGCCTTCGACGCCGGGGACGGGACGGGCCGCCGTACGCGGACCGCGCTGGACGCCGCCACCGTACGCATCCAGGACCGGCTGACCGCCCACCTGGCCGACGCCAAGCGCCTCACCGGGCGCTGAGCGAGACTTGAACCAGTAGTGGAACCGCGCTGCGCGGGCACCACCGATCACCACGAACGACGAGGAACGGACTTCATGAACGACCAGCAGGACCACGGAGCACTTGGCGACGCCGAGTACGCGGAGTTCATGGAGCTCGCCGCGGAGGAAGGCTTCGACGTCGAGGACGTCGAGGGCGCGATCCAGGAGGCGGGCCACGGCCCGCTCCCCGTGCTCGCCGTCGTCGGCCGCCCGAACGTCGGCAAGTCGACCCTGGTGAACCGCATCATCGGCCGCCGCGAGGCGGTAGTCGAGGACAAGCCGGGCGTCACCCGCGACCGCGTGACCTACGAGGCCGAGTGGGCCGGCCGCCGCTTCAAGGTCGTCGACACCGGCGGCTGGGAGCAGGACGTCCTCGGCCTCGACGCCTCCGTCGCCGCCCAGGCCGAGTACGCCATCGAGGCGGCCGACGCGGTCGTCTTCGTCGTCGACGCCAAGGTCGGCGCCACCGACACCGACGAGGCCGTCGTCCGGCTGCTGCGCCGCGCCGGCAAGCCCGTCGTGCTGTGCGCCAACAAGGTCGACGGCCAGAGCGGCGAGGCCGACGCGGCCTCCCTGTGGTCGCTGGGCCTCGGCCAGCCGCACCCGGTGTCCTCCCTGCACGGCCGCGGTACGGGCGACATGCTCGACGCCGTGCTGGAAGCACTGCCGGAGGCCCCCGCGCAGACCTTCGGCACCGCTGTCGGCGGCCCCCGCCGGATCGCGCTGATCGGCCGCCCGAACGTCGGCAAGTCCTCCCTCCTGAACAAGGTCGCCAAGGAGGACCGGGTCGTCGTCAACGAGCTGGCCGGCACCACCCGCGACCCGGTCGACGAGCTGATCGAGCTCGGCGGCGTCACCTGGAAGTTCGTCGACACCGCGGGCATCCGCAAGAAGGTGCACCTCCAGCAGGGCGCCGACTACTACGCCTCGCTGCGCACGGCCGCCGCCGTCGAGAAGGCGGAGGTCGCGGTCATCCTGATCGACACGACCGAGAACATCAGCGTCCAGGACCAGCGCATCATCACCATGGCCGTGGAGGCCGGCCGCGCCATCGTGATCGCCTACAACAAGTGGGACGACCTCGACGAGGAGCGCCGCTACTACCTCGAGCGCGAGATCGAGACGGAGATGCAGCAGGTCGCCTGGGCGCCCCGGGTGAACGTCTCGGCGCTCACCGGCCGCCACATGGAGAAGCTGGTCCCGGCCATCGAGACCGCGCTCGCCGGCTGGGAGACCCGCATTCCCACCGGTCGGTTGAACGCCTTCCTCGGCGAGGTCGTGGCGGCCCACCCGCACCCGATCCGTGGCGGCAAGCAGCCCCGCATCCTGTTCGGCACCCAGGCGGGCAGCAAGCCGCCGCGGTTCGTCCTCTTCGCCTCCGGCTTCCTGGAGCACGGCTACCGCCGCTTCATCGAGCGCCGCCTGCGCGAGGAGTTCGGCTTCGAGGGCACCCCGATCCACATCTCGGTGCGGGTGCGCGAGAAGCGCGGAGCGCAGTACAAGAAGAAGAAGTAGGCGACCGCGGGGTCAGTAACCCCGGCGCGGAGCGGGCGGCAGGGCCGCCGGGATGTGCTGCATCCCGGTCTGGTGCTGCCGCCCGCCGCCGTATCCGGACCCGGTGGTGCCGGCGTGGGCGTACGAGGCCTGCGGGGAGGGCGTGGCCGGGACCGGGAGCGGGGCGTGGACGGGCTGCCAGGGGTCGCTCGGCCATGTGGAACTGTTCCATCCGCCGGTGCCGTACGAGCTGTACGAGGCACTCTGGGAGAACGCCGTGAAGCCGAGGTGCTCCTCGCCCGACCGGTCGCCCGGCAGCGCCCGGAAGGAGCGCCGGTACTCCGAGTAGAGCGTGTCGTAGATCGGGGTGTGCGAGGCGGCCGGAGCGGTCTCCCGATCCCGTGAAGGGCGCATCGGGGGGACGCTGCTCGGAAAGGACGGGGCGCGGGATGGGTCGTATGAATGCACGTATCAGCCAACGAACCCGAGGCCGTGCGGATGCGGGGTGACGGGACGGAAAACGCAGATCGCCGGGGGTGCGCGGGACGGACCGCGCACCCCCGGCGCATGCCGCCCGGCCCCTGCGGAGGGGCGGGCGGCCGTTTCGGCGGGGAAGGTGAAGGGGGCGGATCAGGCGCCCGGCGTACCGGCCAGCGGCATGGAGGCGGCGACCAGCTTGCCGTTGCTCGCGGCCTTGTCCAGGGCGTCGCGGAGCAGGTCCTCGCGGGGCTGCTGACCGATGGAACCGACCGGCGCGGCGTAGATCAGCACGCGCTGGGTCCTGTTCACGGCGGCCCGCCAGCCGTCGGTGACGCTCAGCGCCTGGTGCGCCTGCCACCAGGCCACCTGGGGCCCGCCGTCGACTCCCGGCTGGAGGACGGCGTGCAGCTGGCCGCCCGCGAGCAGCACGGACCAGCCGCTCAGCGCCGACGGGACCTCGGCGGTGTCGGTGACCGGGATGAAGCCCTGCTCGATGAGGAGCGGGAGGAAGTCGTCGCCGGGGCCGGTGGTGCCGGGGCGGGCGATGGGGGCGGTCGGCTCGACGACCAGCGCCGGGTGCAGGTCACCGTGGAGCAGGACCAGACCGCTGGTGATGCCGAGGACGGCCTGGCCGCCGGGAACCGCCTGCGGGCCCTCGCCCTCGGGCGTCGGGGCGGGGGCCGGGCTGTCCCCGGTGATGCTGCGGACCGCGCCCTGGAGCTGCTCCTCGGAGACGGTGACCACCTGCGAGGGAATGCAGTTGGCGTGGGCGAACGCCAGGACGGCGGTCTCCTCGCCGACGAACAGCACCGTGCTGGTGGGGTCGCTCTCGGGGTCGCCGGGGGTACGGCAGGAGGTGCAGTCGTAACTGCGCGGGGCGTCGTCGCCGGTGAGCAGCCTGTCGGCTTCCTCGTCACCGATCTCGGCACGTACCTCAAGACTGACGTCGAGCATGCGCGGCACGGGTTGGCTCCTCATTCGTGCGGAGGCCGGGAGGCTCCCGGCTCGCCGGGCTCAACGCGGAAGCGACGGCCGGGGTCACGCCGTTTGAGGGAACGGAATCGAACCGGACACCCGGAAGAGTGAACCGGCCGCGGCCCGCTTCGTGCTCGTGTCAACTCTTGTCCGGATGTGCCCAGTTGGTGGCCACCGTCGGCCGTTTCGGGAGGGGTGGGCGGTCCGCCGTACGGGTGGGGTCGACGGCCGCGCCGCGTGGCGGGGTCGGCCGCCGGTGGGCGCCGCGTACCGTGTGCCGATGCCCCACCTCCGTCCTCGGATGCGGTGGGCCGCGGCCCGCGCCGCCGCCGCGCTGGTGCTCGTCCTCCCGCCGGGCGCGGCCACGGCCGCCCCCGCCGCCGGGTCCCTCGCACCGCCACCCCCCGCACCCGGACCCGCCGGCGCCGCCCATCCCGGCTCGCCCGGGGTGATCGGGCACGGGCCGGGGGACTGCGGGCCGGGCGGCGAGTGGCCCTGGGACTGCGTCGCCGACTGCGAGAGCGGCGGACGCTGGGCGGTCAACACCGGCAACGGCTTCTACGGGGGACTGCAGTTCTGGCAGCCGACCTGGGAGGACCACGGCGGCCTCGCGTACGCGGCCCGCGCGGACCTGGCCACCCGCGCCCAGCAGATCCGCGTCGCCGAGGAACTCCTCGGCACCCAGGGCTGGGAGGCCTGGCCGGTGTGCGCGAAGCGGTACGGGCTGGCCGGGCGGGCGCACGTGGTGCGGCCCGGGGAGACCCTGGCGGGCATCGCCGCCAAGCACCGGGTACCGGGCGGCTGGCGGGCGCTCCACGAGGCGAACCGGGCGGCGCTCGGCGAGCGGCCGCAGCACCTGACGGTGGGTACCCTGCTCACCCTCCCGCCCGCGACCCCGCCCGCGCCGCGGCCCACCCCGGCCCCCGCTCCCGCGCCGTCGGCCTCGAACCCCACCGCGCCGGTGCCCGCGAGGCCGTCCGCGACCCCGCCCGTACTCGCGCCGCCGGCCCCGGCCCCGGCCCCCACCGCGTCCGGGCCCGTGCCGGGGGCCCGGTAGGGGAGCCGAGGCGGTCGGCGAGACTACGGGGATGCTGAAGACCTCCGTACGGGCCCGGCCAAGCTGGAACAGGTGCGGCTGCGGATCCCGGTCGAGGAGGCCGCCCGGCTCGTGGGTCCCGCGGACGGGGCGCCGGAACCGCTCGACGCGGGACAGCTGTCTGCTGCGCACCGGAGCGGTCGGCCTCGACGTCCTGGTCATTCACCTGATGCTGCTCGGCTGTGAGTTCGAGGTGGTGCAGCCCGCCGAGCTGACCGAGCGGATCAGGTCCGCCCGGGACCTTCTCGGCCGCGCCCTGGAAGGCGTAACGGACAAAAGGTGAGGGCGGCGGCCGGGCTTGCGGGGGTGTGGCGCCGCCCAATGCGCGAGGGGAATTCGGTGCCTTGCGGGCGGAATTCGAAAGGGGTTCCGACGGAGGTGCGCGGGAGGCGGGAAGGAATGCCGTCCGGCTCCGGGCGGCGGATCGCGCGCCGACCCCGGCGGGCATTCGACCGTCGACAACCCGTGACACAAGCGTGACCCGGTACGGAGGAACATCCGGGCGCGAGACTGACGGGCCGGGCATATGAACGACGAAGGCGGGCCGGTCAGGTGACCGGCCCGCCTTCGTGCGCGCGGGGAGGGTGTGCGTACCGTCCCGCGCGGTGTCCTCAGCCTCCGGTGGCCGGACGGGCCGCCGCTCCCCGGCTCCCCGTCCGCTCGGTGTGCGCCGGTCGGCGGCTGCCGGCCGGGGTGACCGGGGTGCGCTCGGAGCGGATCAGGTGCGGCCGGGGAGACGCGTGGGTCGCGGGGCGCAGCGCGGGCGAGTGCCCGGCGGGCGCCGCCGTCGCGGGGGCCGGGGCGGCGACCTGGGCCACCACCGGGGCGGCGACCGGGGCGGCGACCGGCGGGGCGGCCGGTGCCCCGGACCCGCCGGCGCGCCGGGGCTGCCACTTGCCGCCCGCGGAGAGCAGCGGGGTGAGCGCGGCGGCGACGGGCTCGGGGATCCGACCCTCCTCCAGCCGGCGCCGGAGCATCTCGCGCAGCTCGAAGACCCAGGCCTCGGCGCGGGCGATGAGCGGCTCGAACCAGGGCAGCGCCAGCATGATCAGGAGGCCGGCCGTCCAGCCGAGCAGGACGTCGGACACCCAGTGCGTACCCAGGTACACGGTGGTGGCGCCGACGCTCAGGGAGACCACCGCGGAGACGATGGACAGCACCCGCCGGGTGACCGTGGTGGACGCCAGGTAGGCCAGGATTCCCCAGGTCACGACGGCGTTGGCGGTGTGGCCGGAAGGAAATATATCGCCGCCCGCGAAGAGTTCGGCGGAGCCGATCTGGGTCGCGTAGTGGGGGCCGAGCCGGCCGAGGCCGAGCTTCACGGCGCCGACGGTGATGTTCAGCAGCAGCAGGGCCACGCCGAGGGTGATCAACGGGCGCAGCGTGTGCTGGCGCCAGGAGCGCCAGCCGAGCCAGGCCGCGACCATCACGGCGGTGGGGCCGCGCTGGCCCAGGACGACGAGGTAGTCGAGGAAGGCGTGCAGCTGAGGCCACTGCTCGTAGGGCCGGAAGAACATGATCTGCCAGTCCAGCCGGACCAGCCAGGACGTCATCAGCACGGCCACGACGATCGCGAGGTAGAACGCGAGGGTCGAGGCGAGGAGCACGACGCGGTGCCGGCTCATCCGCGGGGTTTGCAGATGAGCCGGCCGCTCGGGTTCCCGGTCCAGCCGGGCGAACACCGGCTCCAGCCGGGTCAGCAATTGGTCGGTACGCACTCAATCGACGTTACCGCGCGTCGAAGGGCAGCCCGGTCGAATCGCGGGCTTTGTGATGACCATGTGATGTGGAGTGCGTCTCACGCAGTACTTAATTCCCGTTATTACGACACCCGTTGGAACTCCGGGGATTCAACTCCCGTGGCCCCGGCGGCGTAATTATCTGCATACTTACCCGACGCTTATTGCCGCAGGTCAATTCCTTTGCCCAATCATGGATTGGAATGATCCGTTCCGTGATCGCGGCCTCCTGACCGGTCCGGGGACCTTCCCGCGGCCGTCCTACGGAGGTCCGGACCCGTTGAGCCAGAAGGCCCCGTACACCGCCGAGCCGACGGCCACCGCGCCGAGCACCGCCGCCGCGCGCCGCGTCCCCCACCGGCCCAGGGCGGCCGCCACCGGCAGCAGCAGCGGGAACGCCGGCAGCAGCAGCCGGGGCTTGGAGCCGAAGTACCCGGAGGCGCACAGGGCCAGCGCCACCACGATCCCGCAGTACACGAGCAGCGCGGCGGGCTGCCGCTGCCGGACGCACAGCCGGTACAGCCACAGCACCAGCAGCACGCCGACGACCAGCCCGACCCCGGCGAGGAAGGCGGAGGAGGCGAGCCGCGCCCCGATGAAGCGGGCGAAGGCCCAGCCCCCGTCGAAGCCGTTGCCCCAGCCGGCCTGCACGTCCAGGTACCCCAGCAGCCCGCCACCGGTGCGCCGCCCCACCCACAGCACGTACGCCGCCGCCCCCAGCGGAGCCAGCACCACCCCGGTGGCCGTCCGCCAGGAGCCCTCGCCGCGCCGCCACGCCAGGACGGCCCCCACCCAGAGCGCCGCGACGACGGCGGCGCCGACCGGGCGGGTCAGCCCCGCCCCGGCCGCGAGCAGGCCCGCCGTCATCCAGTGCCCGCGCAGCACCCCGTACAGCGCCCACGCGGCCAGCGCCGTGAACAGGGCCTCGCTGTACGCCATGGACTGCACGACGCCGACGGGCAGCGCCGCCCACAGTGCCACCGCGAGGATCCCGGCGCGGCGCCCGAGGAGCAGATCCGCCACCGCGAAGATCCCCCAGGCGGCGGCGAACCCCGCCACCACCGAGACGACGAGGCCCGCCGACCCGTACGAGAGCCCGGTGACCGCCGCAACGAGCCGCTCCAGCCACGGCAGGAGCGGGAAGAACGCCAGGTTGGAATGGACGGCCCCGCTCGGCAGGACCACCTCGTACCCGTACCCCTCGGCGGCGATCCGGGCGTACCAGAGCGAATCCCAGCGTGCCGAGAGCAGCGTGTGGGGACTGCTGCCGGCCACCGCCCCCCAGAGCGCGAGGACGGCGAGGCCGAGCAGGCGGACGGCCGCGAAGGCGGCCAGGGCGGGAGCGGCCCGCCGCAGCCGGGACGGCGCCGCGGGGGGCTCGCTCACGTCTGTCTCGGGGGGCACGGGGGGCACGGGCGTGTCGTTCACCCCGACAGTCTCGCGGGCCCGGCTCCCGGCGCCCGCGCCGCCCGGCCGCACCGCCGGCGCGGAACCACGGAACGTGCGTGCGCGCGCACCGGGAGAAAAGGGGGAATCGGGGGAGTGGCGCACACCACAGGCCGGCCGTCGTCGAGGTGAGAGCTTGACCACGTGCCGGACAGGCGAACTCGCGTACGCTGACCGTTCACTCGCGTGTCGATGCCGGACCCCGTTGGACGCCGCAAGCGCACCACCCGCGGCGGGCCGACGACGCAGGTCCGCCGAGTGTGAGGGATCACCTGGGAGGTACATGCATGTCGGGCACGCACATGACCGGCGACAGGACCCCTTCCTTCCGGCAGCGGCTCAGCGCGGTCTCCGGCGGGGCGAACCGCTGGTGGGTCCTCGCGGTGCTGTGCGTCAGCCTGGTGCTCGTCGCGCTCGACGCGACGATCCTGCACGTGGCCGTCCCCTCCGTCACCGAGGACCTGCGCCCCGGCGCGATGGAGCTCCTGTGGATCGTCGACGCCTACCCGCTGGTCTGCGCCGCGCTCCTGATCCTCTTCGGCACCCTCGGTGACCGCGTCGGGCGACGCCGCGTCCTGCTCCTCGGCTACGCGCTCTTCGGCGTCGCCTCCGCCATCGCCGCCTTCGCCGACAACGCCCAGCTCCTGATCGCCGCGCGCGCCCTGCTCGGCATCGGCGGCGCGATGATCATGCCGGCCACGCTGTCGATCCTGCGCCAGGTCTTCCCCGACCGGCGCGAGCGGGCCCTGGCCATCGGCATCTGGACCGCCGTCGCCGCGATCGGCGCGGCCGGCGGGCCCGTGCTCGGCGGATTCCTCGTCCAGCACTTCTGGTGGGGCTCCGTCTTCCTCATCAACATTCCGCTGATGGCCCTGATCCTCCCGCTCGGCCGCTGGCTGCTGCCCGAGTCCAAGGGCTCCTCCGACGGACCCTGGGACGTCCTCGGCGCGCTGATGGCCGCCGCGGGCGTGCTCGGCTCGGTGCTCGGCATCAAGCGGATCGGCGCCGAACGCGACCTCGCCGACCCCCAGGCGCTGATCCCGCTGGCCGTCGGCGCGGCGCTGCTGATCCTCTTCGTGCGCCGCCAGAAGCGGCGCGAGCACCCGCTGATCGACATGCGGATGTTCTCCCGGGCCGCGTTCTCCACCTCCGTCGGCTGCATCGTGCTGGCCATGCTGGCCCTGGTCGGCCTCGAACTCATCGCCGTCCAGTACCTCCAGCTGGTGCTGCACCTGAGCCCGTTGGAGACCGGGTTGCGGCTGCTGCCGCTCACCTTCGCGGCCATGGCCGCGGGCGCCACCGGCTCGTACACCCTCCAGCGGGTCGGCCCCCGCACGATGGTCTCGCTGGGCTTCGTGCTCACCGCCGGCGCGGTCCTGCTGCTGACGCTGATGGGCCAGCAGGACAGGCCCCTGCTGCTGACCGTCGGCTTCGTCCTGCTCGGCTTCGGCCTCCAGACGACCCTGTTCGCCGCCTACGAGTCCATGCTGAGCGAGGCCCCGTCGGCCACCGCCGGCGGCGCGGCCTCCATAGGCGAGACCTCGTACCAGCTCGGCGCGGGCATGGGCATCGCGCTGCTCGGCAGCGTGATGAACGCCGCCTACGCGCCCGGCCTCCACCAGGTCCCCGGCGTCTCCGCCGCCGACTCGGCCGGGGCCGCGCACTCCCTCGGCGAGGCCTACCAGATCGCCGCCCGGCTCGGCGGCCCGGCGGGGGAGTCCCTGTACGCCGCGGCGCGGCACTCCTTCGTGCAGGGCCTGCACGTCACCCTCGTCGTCAGCGCCGCCCTGCTGCTGGCGGGAGCCGTCATGGCGCTGAAGCTGCCGCGCGCCATGGACGCCACCGAGCCGGTCGGGGACGAAGAAACCGGAGCGGAATGCTCCGTACGGCTCCCCGCGCAGTCGACGGCCCCCGCCGCGAACGCCGGGGCGCGGATCCCGGGGCCGACCGGGTCCGACCGCGACCCGGCCGTCGGCGGGCGGCCCGGCCGCACCGCCTGACGGCACGCTCCCGGAAGTCGGGGGTGGACCCGGGGCCCGACCGGCGACAAACTTGCACTGCTAGGTTTCGCCCACGTGCCTGCCGGGAGGCCCCTCTTGTCCGCCTCGTCCGCGTCATCCGCGCCGAAGACGCCCTTCGTCCCCACCGATCCGCTCGGCCTCGACGAGCTCCTCGCCCCCGAGGACCTCGCCGTCCGCGACACCGTCCGTTCCTGGGCCGCCGACCGGGTCCTGCCGCACATCGCCCAGTGGTACGAGGACGGCGAACTCCCCGGCATCCGCGAGCTGGCCCGCGAACTCGGCTCCATCGGCGCCCTCGGCATGTCCCTGGAGGGCTACGGGTGCGCCGGCGCGAGCGCCGTCCAGTACGGCCTGGCCTGCCTGGAGCTGGAGGCCGCCGACTCCGGGATCCGCTCGCTGGTCTCCGTGCAGGGCTCCCTCGCCATGTACGCGATCCACGCCTACGGCTCCGAGGAGCAGAAGCAGCGCTGGCTGCCCGGCATGGCGGCCGGCGAACTGATCGGCTGCTTCGGCCTCACCGAACCCGACGTGGGCTCCGACCCCGCGGCGATGCGCACCCACGCCAAGCGGGACGGCGGCGACTGGGTGCTCAACGGCCGCAAGATGTGGATCACCAACGGCTCGGTCGCCTCGGTCGCCGTGGTCTGGGCGCAGACCGACGAGGGCATCCGCGGGTTCGCCGTGCCCACGGACACGGCCGGGTTCTCCGCGCCGGAGATCAAGCACAAGTGGTCGCTGCGCGCCTCGGTGACCAGTGAACTCGTCATGGACGACGTACGGCTGCCGGCGGACGCGGTACTCCCGGGCGTCACCGGGCTCAAGGGACCGCTGGGCTGCCTCAGCCACGCGCGGTACGGGATCATCTGGGGGTCCATGGGCGCGGCGCGCGCCAGTTTCGAGTCCGCGCTCGACTACGCGAGGACGCGGGAGCAGTTCGGCCGGCCGATCGGCGGGTTCCAGCTGACGCAGGCCAAGCTCGCGGACATGGCACTGGAACTGCACAAGGGCATCCTGCTCGCCCACCACCTGGGCCGGCGCATGGACGCGGGAACGCTGCGGCCGGAGCAGATCAGCTTCGGCAAGCTCAACAACGTCCGCGAGGCCATCGATATCTGTCGGACCGCGCGGACCATCCTGGGTGCCAACGGGATCTCGCTCGAATACCCCGTGATGCGGCACGCCACCAACCTCGAATCGGTGCTCACCTACGAGGGCACCGTGGAGATGCACCAACTGGTGCTGGGCAAGGCACTCACCGGGCTCGACGCCTTCCGGTGATGGCCCCGCTCAGCTCTGGTTGAAGAAGTCGCGCGAGCGACCGCCCGCTTCACCGTTGACGATCTGGGTGTCGGCCGGGGTCAGGAGGAAGACTCTGGTCGCCACCCGCTCGATCGAACCGCGCAGGCCGAAGGTCAGCCCGGCCGCGAAGTCGACGACCCGCTTGGCGTCGCCCGGGTCCATCGACGACAGGTTCACGATGACCGGGACGCCCTCGCGGAACAGTTCGCCGATGCCGCGGGCGTCACGGAAGCCGTCCGGCGTCACCGTCGCGATGCGTCGGCCGTGCTCGACGGCCGACTCGGAGGCGACCTTCACACGGGGATCGGTGACCCACTGGTCGCCGGGGCCCGAGACCGAGCCCTGCTGGCGCTCCACCGCCTCCGCGTAGTCGTCGTCGTAGTACCGCTCGTCGTCGTTGTCCTCCACGAGACCCAACCAGGCACTCGCCTTGCGTACCGAACCCATGGACGCCTCCTTTCACCGTGGCCAGTCTTCTTCTTCTCCGTTGCCCCTATGGTCGTCCATGATGCTGACAACGCGCCAAGTGGATAGTCGCCGCGCAGGGGTTTCGTGACGGGACTGGTGCAGAACATCCGTTGCACGGTCAAGGATTCCGGGTGGCTGCCGCTGCTGTCTGAGTGAAAATACGACCGCCGCCGCCGTCCGGGTGAGCCCTTGGGGCGTACGGGTGAACGACCTGGCTGGATACGATGCCCGGGAAAACCGCGGATCACACACGGGGGAACCGGATTGTTCGGCATTGTCAGACCTTGCACGCACCGGCTCGGCGAGCGGTTCAAAATCGAGTGGATGGCCCATCTTTGTGGTCTCTGCCTGGCACTTCGTGGTGACCACGGTCAGTTCGCACGCGTCGTCACGAACTACGACGGGCTGCTCGTCTCCGTTCTGACGGAGGCTCAGTCGGGTCCGCTGCCCGGCGCCCGGCGCACGGCGGGCCCCTGTCCGCTGCGCGGCATGCGGACCGCTCCGGTCGCGAACGGCGAGGGGGCCAGGCTGGCGGCCGCCGTCTCGCTCGTACTGGCGTCCGCGAAGGTGCGCGACCACGTGGCCGACCGGGACGGGCTGTTGGCCCGCGCCCCGATCGCCGCCGCCGCGCGCAAGGTGGCCCGGGGCTGGGACCGGGCCGGCGCCCGCACCGGCGCCTCGCTCGGCTTCGACACGGCGGTCCTCGTCGACGCGGTGGACCGGCAGGGCGGCATCGAGACGCTGGCCGGGCACGGCACCTCCGTGCTGCTGGTGACCGAGCCGACGGAGACCGCGACGGCGGCCGCCTTCGCCCATACCGCCATCCTCGCGGGGCGGCCAGGCAACGGGTCCGCGCTCGCCGAGGCCGGCCGGTACTTCGGGCGGCTCGCGCACCTGCTGGACGCCGTCGAGGACCAGGCCGCCGACGCCGCCGCGGGCGCCTGGAACCCGCTCACCGCGACCGGGACCTCCCTGGCCGAGGCCCGCCGACTGTGCGACGACGCGCTGCACGGGATACGGCTGTCGCTGCGCGAGGTCGAGTTCGCCGACGCGGGGCTCGCCCACCGGCTGCTGGTGCACGAACTGCGCACCTCGGTGGACCGGACCTTCGGGACCAGCGCCTGCGGGCACGGAGTGGCGAACGCCGCGGGCCCCGGACCCGGGCAGCCCCAGGGCGGCCCGTACGGCCAGGGCGGCCCCTACGCGGGCGGCCCGTACCAGGGCGGTCCGTACGGCGGCGCGGGCGGCAACCCGTACGGGCAGCAGCCCACCCCCGGCGCACCGGCCGGGCCGCCGGGGGTGGGTTCCGGCGGCCCGTGGGGGCCGGGCGGTGGTGGCGGTCACGGCGGTCACGGAGGCGGGGGCGGCCACGGCGGCCCCTCCGGGCAGAAGCCGCGCCGCGGACTGCTGGCGGGCTGTGCCGTGGCCATCGGGCTGTTCTGCACCTGCCAGATCTGCTGCACCGAGCACGAGGGGCCGTGGTCGCGGAAGAAGCGTGACCCGTGGTGCGACGCCTGCGAATGCTGTGACTGCTGCCGGCCCAACTCCTCGCCCTCGGGCGGCTCGGGCGGCGGGAGCGGCGGCGGGGACGGCGGCGGGTGCTGCGACTGCAACTGCTGCGGGTGCGACTGCTGACGATCCGCGGGCGCGGCCGCGGGGGGGTGGACGTTTTCCTGAGGCCGCGTCAGTTCTTCCGGGCCCCGGACGGCGTACCGGGGGATTCCCGGCCCGGCCCGTGTGGAAAGGCTGAGCGGCATGAGTGACGACGACGCCGCCACGGCCTGGCGGGAGTGGCACGAGCACCGTACGGCCACGGTTTCCGGGCCGTACGGGCCCCTGACGCTGACCGGTACCCACTGGCTCTCCGAGGCGGGTGCCGAGCACCCGGACGGTCGAATTCCGGCCGTTCCGGGCCGCTGGCGCGCCACCGACGGCGGCGTTCTGCTGAGCGCCGCCGCCGAGGACGGCCTCGCGCTCGACGGCGGGCCCTTCGTCGGCGAGGTCGTCCTCGCCGCCGACGGGGGCGGGGCCGCGCGCTCCCGGATCTCCGCCGGGGACGTACGGCTCCCGGTGATCCGGCGCGAGGGGGAGTGGGCCGTGCGCGTCCACGACCCCGACGCGCCGGCCCGGCGGGCCTTCGCCGGGATCGAGGCCACCGCGTACGACCCCGCCTTCGCGCTGCCCGGCCGCTTCCGCCCGTACGGCGAGGGCCGGACCGTCCAGGTGGCGAACGCCGACGGGCGCGAGCGCGGCCTCGGGCTCGGGGGCGAGTTGAGCTTCTCGTACGAGGGGAGCCCGCACACCCTCCAGGTGGCCGTGGACGACGAGGACGGCAGCCTCTGGGCCGTCTTCGGGGACACCACCGGCGGTCGTTCCAGCTACCGCTTCCGGTTCCTGCGGCCCGGGATCCCGGCCGCCGACGGGAGCATCACCGTCGACCTCAACCGGGCGCTGCTCCCGCCCTGCGCCTTCGCCGATCACTTCGTCTGCCCCTTCCCGCCCCCGGGCAACACGCTGCCCTTCGCGGTCGCGGCGGGGGAGCGGAGGCTGAAAGACGCCCTTGTCGCCGGTATCTGACGCCATGACACTCCCGTCAGCGTCATTCGGCGGACTTGTCAGGGGCACGGCGAAAGTGTGGGGTGGAACCCCGCCCGCCCGTCCTGCCCCTCCGCCGCTCACGGGCTCCGGCACCCCCACGACCGCCGGGCCCCCGACCCCCTTCCGGGAGGACGTGCAGTGAGGATCAATCGCATCACCCGTGTCAGGCTGCTCGCGGTGGCCACCGGCCTGGCCGCCGTCGGCGTACTCGCCGCCCCCACGACCGCCGGCGCCGCCGCACCCGAACCCACCGACAACGGCTTCAGTGCCGCCCGGCTCGCCGCCGCCGAGGCCTCCGTCCTACGGGCCGACATCGCTGGCACCGCCTGGCACACGGACGCCGCCACCGGCACCCTCGTGGTCACCGCCGACTCCACCGTCAGCGCGGCCGACCTGGCCGGACTCCGCCGCGAGGCCGGAGCCGACGCCCGCGCCCTGCGCATCGAACGCACCCCCGGCAAGCTGACCAAGCTCGCCTCCGGCGGCGACGCCATCTACGCCTCCAGCTGGCGCTGCTCGCTCGGCTTCAACGTGCGCAGCGGCAGCAACTACTACGCCCTCACCGCCGGGCACTGCACCGACGGCGCGGGCACCTGGTGGACCAACTCCGCCAAGACCAACGTGCTCGGCTCCACCACCGGCTCCAGCTTCCCGACCAACGACTACGGCCTGATCAAGTACGCGAGCAACACACCGGTCCCGCCGGGCACCGTCGGCAGCCAGGACATCACCAGCGCGGTCAACGCCACCGTCAACATGTCCGTCACCCGGCGCGGCTCCACCACCGGCATCCACAGCGGCAAGGTCACCGGCCTCAACGCCACCGTCAACTACGGCGGCGGCGACGTGGTCTACGGCATGATCAAGACCAACGTCTGCGCCGAACCCGGCGACAGCGGCGGCCCGCTCTACTCCGGCACCCGTGCCGTCGGCCTCACCTCCGGCGGCAGCGGCAACTGCTCCTCGGGCGGAACGACCTACTTCCAGCCCGTCGTGGAAGCCCTGAACGCCTACGGGGTCAGCGTCTACTGACGCACGCGCCCCCGTCGCGCCCCTGGACGTCCTCCCGCCTTCTGGGAGGATGTCCAGGTGCTCGCGTCCTTGGGGGAGGCAGGTTTGCCGCACGCAGGTTTCCACACGAAGCGCATCGGCGTGACCGGACACCGGACCATCCCGAGCGAGGCCCTCGACCACGTGCGGGCGGGGCTGCGGGCCGTCCTGGCGGCGCACGAGGGGCCGCTGGAGGCGCTCTCCAGCCTCGCCGACGGAGCCGACCAGCTCTTCGCCGACATCGCCCTGGAACACGGCGCCGACCTCACCGTCGTCATCCCCAGCGGCGACTACGAGAAGACCTTCGACGACGCGGACGCCCTCGCCGGCTACCGGCGCCTACGGCTGCGCGCCACCCAGGAGGTCCGGATGGCGTTCCCGCGCTCCACCGACGAGGCCTACTACGCCGCCGGCACCTGGATCGCCGACTCCTGCGACCGGCTCGTCGCCGTCTGGGACGGGCTGCCCGCCCGCGGCCACGGCGGCACCGCCGAGATCGTCGCCTACGCCCGGACCCTCGGCAAGCCCGTCACCGTCATCTGGCGGGAGGGCGTGGCCCGGGACTGACCCGCGCGACCCCGCCCCGGTCCGCACCTCAACTGCTGTGCCGGGCCAACCAGTCGGTGTGCTGCGGCGACACGTACCGCTCCGTCTCGTACACGCTGGACGGCCACTGCGCCTCGGTGATCGTCGTCTGCATCACGACCATCATCGCCGACAGGTCCTGCTCGATCAGGGTGTGCGCCTCGATCAGCGGATGGTGGCGCCGCACCTCGTTCCAGGCGATCCCGGCCGCCGCCGCCGCGCTCAGCAACGCCGTCAGCCGCGGCCCCGGACCCGAACCCAACGCCCCGAACAGGGCGAACAGCAGGGCGAGACCGGTCAGCAGCACGATCGTCCACGACCACACCCGGGTCGCCCGCCGCGACACCTCCGTCTTGCGCTGGTACCAGGTGCGCTGCTCGATCAGCCGGTCCCGTACGTACGTCTCCCGCCGGACCTGGTAGTCCATCCCGCGCAGCCGCTGCATCGCCCCGGTGATCTCACCGCCCTCCGGCACCGGCCCCGAGGCGCGCGGATCCCGCCAGCCCATCTTGCGCAGTTCGGCCAGCCCCGCCTCCAACCGCGCGCGGTACGCCGCCTCCACCCCCTCGGTCCCCTTGCCGAACGGCGCCCCGTGCACGGCGTACCGCCAGGCCAACGACTTGATGAACTCGGCCGCGCTGCGGTTCAGCTGCCACTGCGGCCGCGCCCGCCGTCGCGTCGCCCGTACGCCCACGGCCAGCACGCCCGCGTACGCCAGCGTGCTCAGCGCCCCGAACAGGTGCAGCGGACCCACGGCGGGTCCGGACGGCAGGGCGGCGGCCCCGGCGGCCGCGACCAGCAGCAGCAACTGCGCACGGGTGGCCTTCACGGACTCCCGCTGGCGGGAGATCGCCGCCTGGTCGGTGTGGTGGAAGAGGGCCGGCAGGTCCTCGTTGCGAAAGGTCATGCTGTCGGTCACAGCGCCCCCCTGCTGTCGGGTGGCGGGCGGCGGGGGCCCCGCGGTCGCGGAGCCCCCGCCGCCCTCCGTCGGATCACACGGCGAGCGGTTCAAGGTCCCGGTGGACCCGCCGCTCGTCACGGGCGTACCGGGTCAGACCGTGGTCCTCCCCGAGCAGCCGGGTCAGTTCGGCCACCGCCTCCGCCCGTACCCGGGCCGCCTCCTCCTTGCGGCCCATCATGTCCAGGCTCACCGCCATGTTCGACGCGCTCGCCAGGGTCTCCGGATGGTGCGCCCCCAGGGCCTCGCGCAGCCGCAGCACCGAGAGCCGCTCCAACTCCAGGGCGCCCTCCGGATCACCGAGGTCCGCCCGCGCGTTCGCCAGGTTCAGGTGGGCGAAGATCGTGTGCGGGTGGTTGTCGCCCAACACGTCGCGCATGTGCCCGATCGTCAGCCGCAGCATCGACTCGGCCGTCTCGGACGCCCCCGTGCCCCAGTGGAAGACCGCCAGGTTGTTCGCCGCGGCCAGGGTGTACGGGTGCCGATCGCCCGGCACCTTCACGTACTCGTTCACCACCTCCTGCGCCAGGTCCCGCGCGGCGCCCGGATCCCCGGTCGCGAACAGGTCGGCGGCCAGGTTCAGCTCGCAGGCCAGTAGGTCCGGGTTGACCGAGGTGTACTTGGCCCGGTACCGGGCGCGGGTCGCCGTCGTCAGCCGCAGCGCGTCCTCCAGCTCGCCCGCCCGGCGCAGCGACACCGCAAGGTTCTTCGCCGCCGACAGCGTCCCCGGGAAGGACCGGCCCAACTGTCGCTTGTAGATCTCGTAGGTCCGGCCCAGCAACTGCACCGAGTCCTCGTACCGGCCCACCTCGCGCAGGTCCCGGGCCAGGTTCTGCGCCGAGGACAGGGTGTACGGATGGTCCGGGCCCAACACCTCCGTGCGCCGGTCGAAGACCTCCTGGTCGATCTCCCGGGCCCGCGCGTACTGCCCGACCATGCGCAGGTTCAGCGCCAGGTTGTTCGCGGCGGCCAGGGTGCGCGGGTGCGCCTCGTGGAAGATCTGCCCGAACCCCTCGTGCGCCGCCGTCGCCAGCTCCATCGCCTCCCCGTACCGGCCGAGCGCGCCCAGGTCCATCGCCAGGCCGCTGGTCGTCATGTACGTGTGCGGGTGCGAGGGCCCCAACGCCGTCCGCTGCCGCTCCAACGTCACCTCGTCGAGTTCCTTCGCCTCCACGAAACGACCCTGCGACCGCAGGATGTTGGACAGGTGGAAACGCAGGTACAGGTACTGGAGGTCGTCGTTGCCCAGGGTCTCCTTCCAGGTGTCGCGCAGCTCCTCGCCCAGCGCGTACGCGGCCTTGAAGTCACCGCGCTTCCACAGGTAGCGGACCCGGTCGATCAGCAACCTGCGCGTCTCCGGCTCCTTGCAGAACCGCGCCTCCGACGGACTCAGGTGCGGCCAGATGGTGTTGAACCGCGGCCACGTCTCCGGATTGTCTATCGGCTCGTCGTCGTCCGGCCGGGCACCCGCCAGGATCCGGTGCACCGCGTGCCGCGCCTCCCGCTGCTCCTCCTCCGTCAACTGCGCCCGGATCACGGCCTGTACGAGCCGGTGCACCTGAATGCTGTTGCTCACCTGGTCGACCTTGGCCATCGCGAACCGGCCGATCTCCCGGATCACCCGGCCCAGTACCAACTTCTCCTGGAGCGAGGCGTCGTACGGCTTGAGCGCGTCGATCATCTCCTTGCTGTACAGCAGGTTCGCCGAGATCGGCTCCGGCGCGAAGAAGGCGCACAGTTGCAACAGCCGGACCGCGGCGGGGGAGCGGGACTGGAGCCGTTCGATCGACACGTTCCAGGTCGCCGCGACCGGCTCCGGGTAGCCGGGCGGCTGGTTCAGCCCGAGCACCCGAGCCGTCTGCTGGGCCAGCTGCTCCAGGTACGCCGACACCGGTGTCGCGGTCTCCGCGATCCAGGCGCCCGCCTGTTCGACGGCCAGCGGCAGGTCGCCGACCGCCACGGCCACCTGCTCGGCGTCGTCCTTGGACAGCCCGGGCGCGCGACGCTGGAGGTGCTCGATGGACTCCTCGCGCAGGAACACGTCCACCGGCAGCGCGTCCCCGTACTGCGACCAGGACTGGTTGCGGGAGGTCACCAGCACGTGCCCCGGACCGCCCGGCGGGAAGAACCGCTTGAGCGTCTCCGGATCGTCCGCGTTGTCGAAGACCAACAGCCAGCGCGAGGACGGCACGCCGCGCCGCAGCAGGTCGATCGCCTCCTGGGACGCCGCCGACATGTCCTCGCCGGTCTGCGCGCCGAGCCGTACGGCCAGCTCCGCGAGGGCCGCGACCACGTCGTCGGTCTGTTCCGAGGAGATCCACCACACCAGGTCGTAATCGGCCATGAACCGGTGCACGTACTCCAGCGCCACCTGCGTCTTGCCCACGCCGCCGAGCCCGTACAGCGTCTGCGGCTGCGGCAGCACCACGGCCATGCCGCCGCCGAGCTGGTCGCGCATCCGCTCCAGCACGATGCCGCGGCCGGTGAAGCCGGGGTTGCGGGGCGGCGCGTTCCAGATCTTCGGGACCGTGCCCGGGAAGCGGGGCCCCGGATGGGAGGCGCCGGCGACGCTGTCCGGCAGTGCCATAGGCCGCTCCACGGCCCGCAGCAGGGCGGTCGCCGCGTGCACCTCGTCGAGCCGGAACAGGTCCACCGGGTTGCGGTCGATGTACGGCGTCGCGAGGCGTACGTCGCCCACCCGCAGCGGCACCAACTGCCGCCGGCCGCCCGTCGGGTCCTCGGCGGCGGCCCGGTTCCACACGTCGACGGCCCGCGCCGACTTGAGGTAGGCGCTGGAGAGCAGCACCACCGTCCGGGCGGCCGTGTCGACGCTGATGCCCGTCCCGCCCAGGGTGTCGCCGGCGCCCGCCGCGGCCGGCGCCGGGGCCCGCTCGGCCGACACGTCCCGGGGGACGACCCGGAAACCGGCCCGGGTGAGCACGGACTCGATCCAGTCGGCCCACATCCGGTTCTCGGCGACGTAGGACAGGAACAGGTCGGCGGGCAGGGCCGGGCGCCGCCGGGTGAAGGCGTCCCGGATCCGCAGCCGCACCTCCTCGCCGATGGCCGGCATGGAGGTGACCGCACCCTCGGTGACCACCGTGGTGAGCCGCTCGAAGGCGGAGAGCAGGGAGTTGGTGAGCCCGGCCTCGTCGCCGAAGGTGGCCAGGGTCTCCTCGTATGCGTAATAGGGGCGGTACGGGATCTCCACCGCGCCCCAGTACGAGGTGAGTTCGTCGCCGATCAGGCCGTTCGGGAAGCGGTCGAACTTGATCCGGGCCAGCGCCCGGCCCGCGTCGGCCTTCTCCTTCTCGCCCTCGTCGATGCGCATCGGCACGGGGTAGATCTTGATGCCGCGATCGTTGAAGCGTTCGTCGATCTGCCGGGCGACGGAGGCGGCGCCGTCGATGGACTGGTCGGAGAGGGTGAAGCAGTCCACCAGCACGTCGGGGAGGTGGACGGTGCAGATGTCGGCGATGTCGGACAGGCCGGTGCGGCTGTCGATCAGGACGTAGTCGTAGGCGCGCTTCATGTCCGCGCGCAAGGCGTCGAAGAAGAGGCCGCCGCCGAGCCGGTCGTAGAAGTTGTCCCAGTCGAAGGTGGACACGGTCGCCGAGTACTCGCGGTTCTGCTTGCCCGCCGAGACGAAGTCGAGGGTGCCGCCGGCCGGGAACTCCCAGCCCAGGTTCTCCGGGGTGAGCGAGACGGCGTGCGGCTGGATCCGGGCGTAGTCCTTGTGCCAGTCGTCCGCGCGCCGCACCGGACTGGTGGCGGCCCAGGCGTACTCGCTGATCAGGTCGATGACCCCGGTGGTGGCCCCGAGCGTGGAGGGGTCCAGGAAGGGGTGGAAGAAGCGGTGCAGGCCGGGGGCCTCCAGGTCCCAGTCCACGGCGAGCACCCGTTTGCCGTTCGCGGCCAGGATCCAGGCGGTGTTGGCCAGCGCCATGGTCCGGCCGGTGCCGCCCTTGTACGAATAGAAGGTGACGATGTGTCCGTCTCGGTCGTCACGACTCGCTGTCATCCGCGTCCCCCCGGTCGGTGTCGTGTGGGTCGTCGTGCCCTGCGCGTCCTTCGGGTCCGTGCCGCCCGCCGTGCGCTCCCGCGTCCGGTCCTCCCCGTGGTCCCCCGCGCCCGCCGTGGGCGTCGGGCGGGAAGGGGGCCGGCGGGGGCGGGGGCGGGCCGCCCATCCCCATCGGCCCCAGCAGCCGGGGGCGTTCGGTGGTGCTGTTCCCGGCCGGGAGGTAGACCTGCGCGTGTCTGAGGAACTGCTGGGCTGCGGCCTCGACCACCTGCGGCAGGATCTGCCCGAGGGTCTCGATGTTGGCCACCCCGTTCGCGGCGGCCCGGCAGGCGGCCCGGCCCTGGCCCATCTTCACGGGCAGGGTCTCCTCCAACCGCCGGGTCAGTTCGGCCTCCTGTGCCCGGCCCTGGTGGTCGTAGCGGTTCCAGGGCACGACCACGTTGATCCACGGCCGGGCCTCCTGGTCGAAGGCGGCCAGCCGACGGCGGCGGTGTTCGTCCTGGACCGCCCAGCGGTCGACGATGAGGATCTCCGGCCGGGTCGGCGGCTGCTTGCTGTCGAAGTGGCCCGCCTCGTCGTCGAAGGACGACACGGTGGTGCGGTAGTTGAGGTTCTTGACCAGGTCCTCGGCCACGTAGGCGATGGGTCGTTGCGAGACCGGGTGGTACGGGTTCCAGTCCAGCGCGCTGTCCCCGTAGTACTCGGGGCTGCGACCGTCGGGCAGGTCGTGCCGGGAGGCGGCGGCCACGGTCACGTGCAGCGTACGGGCCGGGCTGCCGCTGGGACCGAACGCGCTGGGCACCACCCGGTAGTCCAGGGGACGGACGGGTTCGAGGCGGACGGTCTCCGCCACCCGCACGATGCGCTTCGCCAGCTCGTAGACGGCCCGCTCGTACTGCTCGGCGTACCCGCGCAGCTTGATCAGCCCGTACAGGCCGTCGGTGACGTAGCGCTCGCCGAAGGTGTTGTGGTTGAACTGCAACCGCTCCGCGGGGCCCGGCAGTTGAGCGGGCGGAACGGGCACCCACAGCGCGGGCACGATGGCCTCGGCCCGCTCGTTGCTGGCCGCGCCGTGCTGGATGGCGCGCTGCGCGAAGGCGAACCACTCCTTCCCGCACATCTCGCTGGCGAAGTAGCGCGGCGAGAACAGCGGGACGAAGACCCGGCAGGTGGCGAGCGCCGCCCCGAGCCGTTCCGACCAGCCCTCGCCGCTGCGTATCTCCCGGTCCATGAAGCCGGCGTCGGATCCGGCGGGCAGGTCGGTCAGTGCCATGACGTGACTACAGAGATCGCGGAAGAGGCGCTCGACCCACATGTCGGGATCGGGACCGCCGGCCCCGAACCTCGGTGTATGCGCATAACTGAGAAAAAAATACGGCTGCACTGATGCGGGCACACGACCCCCGTCCCGAAGATGCGAGCGAAGAAACATCATTCCGGAGCTGCTTCGCCACATCCCCTCATCGTTCAGTCAATCAGCGTCTGTTTTCGGTCATCCAGTCCATTGCGTGGTCAACGGCATCCGGAAGGGAGAACAACGTGGCGGGAGCCCCTCCCACCAGCCCCCGGCGCACCGCGGATTCCGGGAATGCGCTGCCGATCACGGCGAAATCACTGTCGTCCAGCGCGACGTCCTCGAAGGTGGTCCACTCTCCCCCCTGCTGACCACCGCGTCCCCCCGGAAGGTTCACCTTCACCACACAGTCGTACATGCGCAAGGGGGGCTTCGGAATTCGGTACTCCGCGAGATGGAAGGCGGTGCAGGCGGAAAAGCCCACATTGATCATCAGAACCTGACCCCCCTCCCCACACAGCTTTCCCAGGGGCGACTCCTCGCCGAGGTGATTGTCGAGCCGGTGCCCGGAACACAGGGCGCGCGCACCCGCGCCGAGCGCGGCGAAGGAGGTCTGCGGATGGTCGCTGCGCGCTGCGCCCGGCGCGGTCCGGACGGCCTCGGCGAAGGCGCCCATGCCCTGGCTCGGGGTGCGTTCCGGGTCGAAGGCCGGCATCCGGGCCCGGAACGCCCGTACCCCCGGCTCGTCCAGCCCCGCGACCCGCGCCCGGTGCGCGGTGGAGGTCAGCGAGTTCTCCGAGGTGAACGCCGGGACGACCAGGGTGCCGAGCGGGCCGAGCAACCCGGTCAGCGCGTCGCGCAGGGTCTCGGCGCGCAGCCCGGTGCCGCCCAGCGCGGCGTGCACCAGCAGCCGGGTACGGGGACGCACGCCCAGCCGCCGCAGCTGCGCGGCGAGCGCGAGCGGGCCGGGGGCGCGGCCGGCCGGGGGCGGGCTCACGCGTCGACCGCCTTCAGCTCCCAGTGCAGTTCCTCGACCAGCCGCTTGCCGGTCACCGTCAGCTCCGCCGCCCCCGCCAGCCGCTCCAGGGCCCGCTGGATCCGGTCCGCGCCGTCCGGCTCGTGGGTGGCGGTGGCCCGCCGGTACGCCTCCACAGCGACTCGTTCGTGCACGTCGGCCAGCAGCCGGGACACCGGTACCGGACGCTCCCGCCACGGCGAGGGGTGCTGCCAGGCCCCGTCCAGCGCGTACAGGTCGGCCACCTCGGTCAGCTCCCGCAGCCGGGCCCGGCGCCGCCCGGTCAGCAGCGCCAGGGCGGTTTCCCGCACCCCGGCCCCGTACGGGACGCCGAGCGCCCCCGGCCCGTGCCGCCCGGCCTCGCCCCAGCTCCCGGCCCGCGGGCCGCCGGCCAGCGGGGTCAGCGTGCTCAGCCCGGCGCCGGCCGCCCGGGCGAACCCGGGGACGGTGCGGTGCAGCAGCGCCCGGGCCGCGTCGAGCCGGTTCCGCCAGGCGTCGGCCTCGCCGGCCCCGAGTCGGAGCCTGGGCGGGCGGGCGAAGCAGTCGCGGTGCGGATCGAGGTCATCCAGCGCCACCGGGGCCGCGTCCGGCTCCGGGGACCAGGTCCGTACGGGGAACCAGCGGGCGTCGCCCGCGTCCGGGCCGAAGCGGTGCTCGGCGCGGCCGTCCCGGGCGGCGTACCCCTCGTCGGTGGCGCGCAGGGCGGCCCGTCCCCGCGTGCCGGGTTCCCCGAGCCGGAGCAGGCCCAGCGTCGGCAGGTACACCTCGCCGTCCCGGTAGGCCACCTCGGCGGGCAGGGCGAGCCCGCCCCGCAGCACCGCGGCGGCGCCCAGCGCGGCGAGCCTGCGGGCCGCGCCGGGGCCGTCCGGGCGACCGTCCCGGGCGGCGTCGAGGGCCGCGAGCACCCAGGTCCGGGTGAACGGGTGGTCCAGTACGGCGTCCAGGGCGTCCGCGCCCGCCTCCCCGGCGGCCTCGACCCCGGACACCGACTCCCAGGCGCGCAGCCATTCGGGGTCGCCGGCGAGGTCCTCGTGCAGCCGGGCCAGCAGGACCCGGGTCAGCTCCGCCTGGGAGCGGGCGAGCTCCGCCGGGTCGGCGAGCTCGGGGGCGGCCTCGCGGTCCGCGGTCCGTCCCGCCACGCCGTCCACGAGTTCGCGCAGGTCCGAGCAGTAGACGGAGGGGTGGTCGAAGCCCGGTCCGGCGGGGCCGTCCTCCCGGTAGCGGTGGGTGTAGAGGCCGCCGCCGCACGAACGTACGACCGGGCAGCGGCGGCACGTGTCGCTGACGCCCGCGAGCCCCAGCTGACGGGCCCGTACGCCGGGGTGCGCGGCGACCTCGTCGAGGGAGTGGTCGAAGACGTTGAACCCGGTGGCGGCGGCGCCCTCGTAGGCGGTCTTGAGCGAGTCGACCTGTTCCAGGCTCCCGTCGGTCTCGACCACGACGAGGTCGGTCGGCGCGAGCCCGAGGGACTCGGTCAGACTCGGGCCGCCGCGCAGGGTGGACAGCAGGGACTCGAAGAGCCGAACGGGTACCGGCCGCCCCAGCCGGTCCCAGTGGTCGAAGACCCGCAGCAGCCAGCGGGCGTAGGCGTCGGGGGCGCCGTCGGGCCGGGCCGGCGGGGCGGCCCAGGTGGCGTGCGGGAGCAGGAAGTCCACCCGGGGCGGCTCCAGCTCGACCAGCGCGTCCAGGACGGCGACGGGGTCGTTGGCCACGTCGACCGTGCACAACAGGCCCTGGTAGAGCGGGCGGTAGGGCTCGGAGCGGAGCAGGTCGACGGCGGCGAGGACCAGCGGGTGGCTCGTCCGGCCGTCGGCGAAACGCCGGTGACGGTCGTTGGCGGCGCGGTCCCCGTCGAGGGAGATGCCGACCCGGACGCCGTACTCGGCGAAGAGGTCCAGGTAACGGCGGTCGAGTTGGAGCCCGTTGGTGTGGATCCGCAGGTCGAGGGCGGCCGTGCCGGCGAGGGCGCGGGTGAACTCCTCGCACACGAGGCGGAGCCGGTCGGTGCCGGCCAACAGGGGTTCCCCTCCGTGGAGGATCACCGTGACGGAGGGGAGGGCATGGTCACGGGCATGTTCGGCGAGCCGTGACGCGGTCCGGGCGATGACCTCGGGGGAGATCGCTTTCGGACGGGCCCGCCAGCTCTGATCTGCGTGTTCGTAGACGTAGCAATGATCACAAGCGAGATCGCATCTGCTGTGAACCTTCAGGACGATCTCGCGAAATGCGATCAGGCCGGTCATTCCGCCAGTCTAGAGCGCGTACTTCCGCGTCAGAGCGCAGAGTTGAAGATCGGTGCCTGAACGCGACGACCGGATTCCGACGGAATCACCCGGCCGAGCGTCGCGGTGGCGGCCGCACTGCGGACGTCGATCAGCGCGAGCGGGACCCGGCGGTCCCTGTTCGTGCTGGTCGGGGGGGTTGCGGAAGTGTTCACGACACCGTCCTCGGGGAGGCCATGCGAAATGGGCGGGGAAGACACCAGCGCGTTGCTGCCGTCAAGCGTGGACTTTACTCGGCCACACCCCATTGGCAACCGAGACATGACGCCTGGTCAAGCGTTCTAGGGAAAGCGTGACGCATTTCTCGGGAACCGCTATTCGGCCGTTTGCCACACGTCAAGATCCTTTTTCCCCACAGCCGTCCGGCGGGCGGTCGGCAGCTGTCCGGCCGGCGGCGCCTCAGGCGGGTTGGCGGGTGTCGAGCGGGGGCGTGGGCAGGTCGCGCAGGAGCCAGGTGAGGACGTCGGGCAGGGCGCGCAGCGCCGCGAAGTGGGCGGCGGCCGGGTCGATGCTGGTGGTGGCCCCGGGGATGCGCCGGGCCAGCCAGCGGGAGTGGCCGACGGGGGAGAACACGTCGAGTTCGCCGTGCCACAGGAGCACCGGGCAGCGGATGTCGGCGGGGTCGAAGCCCCAGGGGCCGCTGAAGGCGAGGGCGTCGTCGATCCAGCCCCAGGCGGAGGTGCGCAGGCCCTCGCGGTAGTTGCGCAGCAGCATCGCCCGCAGTCCCGCGTCCGAGACGATCATGCGGTCGTTGGCGGTCAGCTCGCGGCGCAGTTCGTCCAGCAGGCGTCCGGGATCGCGGCGGATGCCGTCGGCGCGCGGGATCAGCCGGGCGGCCAGCTCCTCGGGGTCGTCGGAGGCGGTGGTGTACTCCCGTACGTTCGAGGCGGCCATCCCCGCGAACCAGTCCAGGTCCTCCGCGTCCCGGGGGGCGAGGGGGACCAGGGCCGCGGTGCGGGTGACCCGGTCGGGGAGCAGCGCGGCGCAGGCCAGGGCGCCGGGGGCGCCGCCCGAGCGGCCGGCGACCGTGAAGGTGTCCAGGCCGAGGGCGTCGGCGATGGCGGCGACGTCCTGGGCCACGTCGGCCACGGTGCGGCCCCGATGGCGGTCGGAGCCGCCGTAGCCGGGCCGGTCGTAGGCGATGAGCTGGGTCCGTCGCTGGTAGAGGACCATGCCCCGGGGGGCGGGGCCCAGACGGCTGCCGGGGGTGCCGTGGAGCAGGAATACGGGCTTGCCGTCCGGGTCGCCCCGACGTTCCGTCATCAGGACGCGTCCGTCGGCGGTGCGCACCTCTTGGCGCACGCGCTTCCTCCCTCACGTCGGTGCGGGCTGTCGGTCAGGGCGATTGTGCTCTTCCCCCGCGGAACGCGATAGGGCGCACTCCGCTGGAAATTCTTGTGAAAGTTTTCACAAGCGCGCAGGGGTCTTTGGTCCTTGACCATCACCGCAGGTCATGAGGGTGCGGGAGGGGTGGTGAACGGCGGTCAACGGTCCTGCGGCCCCCCGGGTCAGGGCCTTTTCGGCGCCGCCGCTTCCGCTTTCGGGTGTCGAATGGAGACATCAGGAAAAGGTCGAAATGAAGGAGTCCTGCCATGCGGGCCAACGAGATGGTGGACGGACTGGTCCAAGGGGCGCTGGCGGCGCTCGGCCGGTTCGAGTCGTTCAACCAGGAGCAGGTCGACCACATCGTCAAGAAGGCCTCCCTCGCGGCGCTGGGCCGGCACGGTGACCTCGCGCGGCTCGCCGTCGAGGAGACCGGGCGAGGCCTCTTCGAGGACAAGGCGGTCAAGAACCTGTTCGCCTGCGAGCACGTGGTGAACTCGATGCGCGGGCTGCGGACCGCGGGCGTCATCCGTCGCGACGAGGTGAACGGCATCACCGAGATCGCCGAACCCGTCGGCGTCGTCTGCGCGATGACCCCGGTCACCAACCCGACCTCGACCACCCTCTTCAAGGCGCTGATCGCCCTGAAGACCCGCAACCCGATCATCTTCGCCTTCCACCCCTCCGCGCAGAACTGCTCCGCCGAGGCCGCCCGCGTCGTGCGCGACGCCGCGATCGCCGCCGGCGCCCCGGAGAACTGCGTCCAGTGGATCACCGTCCCGTCCATGGAGGCCACCGCCGCCCTGATGAACCACCCGGGGGTCTCCACCATCCTGGCCACCGGCGGCAACGCCATGGTCAAGGCCGCCTACTCCTGCGGGAAGCCGGCCCTGGGCGTCGGCGCGGGCAACGTCCCCGCCTACGTCCACAAGAGCGCCAAGCTGGGCCGGGCGGTCCACGACATCGTGCTCTCCAAGGCCTTCGACCACGGCATGATCTGTGCCTCGGAGCAGGCCGTCATCCTGGACGCGGAGATCTACGAGCAGGGCCTCGCCGAGTTCGAGCGGCTCGGCGCCCACGTGGTGAGCGCCGCCGAGAAGACCAAGCTGGAGCAGTTCGTCTTCGGCACCACGGCCCACGCGGCCGACCGCTCGGGCGCCGGGCTCAACCCGGCGGTCGTCGGCAAGTCCCCGAGCTGGATCGCCGAACGGGCGGGCTTCACCGTCCCCGAAGGCACCTCGATCCTGCTCGCCGAATGCGACGAGGTCGGCGAGGGCGAGCCGCTGACCCGCGAGAAGCTCTCCCCGGTCCTGGCCGCCCTCAAGGCCTCCGACACCGACCACGGCCTCGAACTGGCCGCCGCGATGGTCCAGTTCCACGGGCTGGGGCACAGCGCCGCCATCCACGCCGAGGACGAGGCCCTCGTCGAGGAGTTCGGCCGCAGGGTCAAGGCCGTCCGCGTCATCGCCAACTCGCCCTCCACCTTCGGCGGCATCGGCGACGTCTACAACGCCTTCCTCCCCTCGCTCACCCTCGGCTGCGGTTCCTACGGCCACAACTCGGTGTCCAACAACGTCACCGCGGTGAACCTGATCAACGTCAAGCGGATCGGACGGCGCGACAACAACATGCAGTGGTTCAAGGTCCCGCCGAAGATCTACTTCGAGCGGAACTCGCTCCGCCACCTCGGCGAGATGGAGGGCCTCGGCCGGGTCTCGATCGTCACCGACAGGACCATGGTCGACCTCGGCTTCGTCCAGCGGGTCACCGACATCCTGGGCGCCCGTGAGGGCGCGGTCGCCATCCAGGTCATCGACACCGTCGAGCCCAACCCGGAGCTGGACACCGTCCGGGCCGGCGCGGCGATGATGCGCGATTTCCGACCCGACACGATCATCGGCCTCGGCGGTGGCTCGCCGATGGACGCCGCGAAGGTCATGTGGCTGATGTACGAGCACCCCGAGGTCGAGTTCGCGGACACCAAGGAGAAGTTCTTCGACATCCGCAAGCGCGCCTACACGTTCCCCTCGCTCGGCGAGAAGGCGAAGATGGTCGCCATCCCGACCACCTCCGGCACCGGCTCCGAGGTCACCCCCTTCGCGGTGATCTCCGACCCGGCCGCCGCCCAGAAGTACCCGCTCGCCGACTACGCGCTGACCCCCAACGTCGCCATCGTCGACCCCGTCCTGCCCATGGGGCTGCCGCCCACGGTGACCGCGGACTCCGGCTTCGACGCGCTGACCCACGCCACCGAGGCGTACGTGTCCGCGTACTCCAACGACTACACCGACGGCCTCTGCCTCCAGGCCGTCAAGCTGATCTTCGAGAACCTCCAGCGGTGCGTGGTCGACGGGCCGAACGACCCCGGGGCCCGCGAGAAGATGCACAACGCCTCGACGATCGCGGGCATGGCCTTCGCCAACGCCTTCCTGGGCCTGGTGCACGCCATGGCGCACACCCTGGGCAACACCTTCAAGGTGGCCCACGGCCGCACCAACGCGATCCTGCTGCCGCACGTGATCCGGCACAACGGCACCGTCTCGCACAAGGCCACCCCGTGGCCGAAGGCCGAGGTCTACCGGGCGCCGGAGCGGTTCCAGGAGATCGCCCGGATGCTCGGACTGCCGGCCGCGACCCCGGCCGAGGGCGTCGAATCGTACGCCCGGGCCGTCGAGGACCTGCGCACCCGGTGCGGGATCCCCGCCTCCTTCGCCGAGGAGGGCGTGGACGAGGAGGCCTTCGTCGAAGCCCTCCCGGTCCAGGCCATGAACGCCTACGCCGACCAGTGCGCCCCCGCCAACCCGCGGATGCCGATGATCGACGACGTGAAGCGGCTCATGCGGCAGGCCTACTACGGCAACGCCGAGGGCGCCCCGGCCGCAGGGCCCGCCGGCGAGCGGGAGTAGCCCGCGCCGCCGCACCCCGGGGGCCCGCCCGGGCCGGCCGGACCCGGGCGGGCCCTTCGGCGTGCCCGGCGATCCCGACGGGGCGGAGCGCGCTAGACCGGCGGGACCCTGAGCGGGGTCGGGACCAGCAGGGCCGTCGCCGAGCGGGCCCGGGCCAGGGCGGTGGTCCGGTCGGCGCCGCGCTGGCCCAGCACCACGCGGGTGCTCAGCCCGTCCAGCAGGGCGAGCAGCTCCGAGGCCCGGGCGGGTACGTCCAGCGGGGCGAACCGGCCCTGTTCCACGCCCTTCGTCAGCAGCGCCTCCAGGTCCCGCTGCCAGCCCTCGTCGATCTCCTCCTGGGCGGCCTTGAGCGGCTCGTTCGAAGCGGTACGGGCCCACAGCTCGATCCACAGGGTCCAGCGCGGGTCGCGCGGGCCGAGCGGCAGGTACAGCTCCACGAAGAGGCTGAGCTTGCGCTGAACGGTGACCCGACGGTTCATCAGTTCCAAGCGTTCGGCGCCCAGTTGGGCCTCGCTCCAGCGCAGGGCCTCCAGCAGGAGCCGGTCCTTGCTGCCGAAGTAGTACAGGATGTGGCCGCCGCTGGTGCCGAGCCGCTCGGCGAGCGCGGACATGGTGAGCGCGGCCAGGCCGTCCTCGGCGATCGCCGCCATGGCCTCTTCCAGCATCCGCTCCTGGGCGATCCGCCCGTCGCGCCGCCGTGCCGCTCCAGCCACCGGTCCGCCGCCTCCCTGATCTTCCTGGCCCGACCTTATCCCGGACAGGGTCTTGACGGGGCCGCCGTCCAGCGCGCATCTTGAATGCCATTCAAGAACTTAGAACGTCATTCAAGGTTCATCGTCGAGTCAGGGGCCCGTCATGAGACAGCAGGAGCAGGAGCAGGGGAGCGCCGACGTCGACGAGGTGTTCCGGGTCGAGACCCACGGGATCGACCCCATCCCCGACGCCGAGCGGCACGGCAGCGCCAAGGACCTCTTCTGGCTCTGGTTCGGTTCCAACCTCACCTTCACCTACGTGATCAACGGCGCCCTCGCCGTGGCCTTCGGGCTCTCCTTCTGGCAGGCCACCGCCGTGGTCGTGATCAGCGGCCTGTCCTTCTTCGCGATCAGCGCCGCCGGCCTCAGCGGCATCCGCACCGGCACCGCCACCCTGGTCATCTCCCGCGCCGCCTTCGGGGTCCGCGGCAACTTCCCGGCCGGCGTCCTGAACTGGGTGGTGAGCATCGGCTACACCATCGTCAACACCGTGGTCGGGACGCTCGCCCTGGAGGTCTTCCTCGCCGAGGTCGGCCTCGGCGGCGGCACCGCCGTGCGCGCCCTGGCGCTCACGGTCACCCTCGCGCTGACCTTCGCCGTCGCCATGTGGGGACACGCCACCGTGCAGTTCGCCGAGCGGTGGATGGCCTACGTCCTGGCCGCCGGGTTCGGCGTCCTGCTGCTGTTCGTGCTGCCCGGCGCCGACACCTCCGCCCCGGCCGCGGCCCCCGGCCCGTCCGGGTGGAGCCTCGCCTTCGTCGTGATGCTCGCGGGACCGTTCTCGTACCTGCCGATGCCCGCCGACTACACCCGCTACCTGCCCCGGACGACCTCGCTGAAGTCGATCACCTGGATGGGCGCGCTGGGCGGCTTCGTCTCCTCCGTGGCCCTCGGCGTCGCGGGAGTCGCCGCGGCCACGCAGACCGACATGACCGACGCCGTGGCCGGGGCCGAGAGCCTGCTGCCCGGCTGGTTCCAGCCCCTGTTCCTGGCCCTCGTGCTCGGTGGCTCCGTCACCAACTCGATCATCACCCTCTACTCCTCCAGCCTGAACCTCCAGGTCCTCGGCATCCCCTGGAGCCGCGCCCGCGCCATCGTGATCAGCGCCGCCGTCACCGCCGCGGGCTCCCTGGCCGCCCTCTTCCTCACCGACTTCACCACCTCCCTGCTCTCCTTCCTCTCCCTGCTGATCATCGTGTTCGCCCCCTGGGGCGGGGTCTTCCTCGCCGACATGCTGATGCGCCGCTGCCGCTACGACGCCGAGGCGCTGCACTCCGGCAGCGAAGGCGCCTACTGGTACCGCTCCGGCTACCACCCGGCCGGCCTCGCCGCCCTCCTCGCCGGCATCACCTTCTCCGCCCTGACCTGCGACTCCGCCCTGTGGACCGGGCCCCTGGTGGCCCCCCTCGGCGGTGCCGACCTCACCCTGCTCGGCGCGGTCGTCTCCGGGCTCACCTACTGGGCCCTGGCCCGGCGCGCGCCCTCGTACGCCCCGGCGGCCTGACGCCGCCTCCCCCTCCCCGTCCCACCCCTCTGCACAGGAGCGCCACCCCATGGCACCGCAGCCCTTCCCCGCCGACCTGCTGCTCACCGGAGCCCGCATCCACACCGTGGACCCGGACCTGCCCGAGGCGGAGGCCCTCGCCGTGCACGACGGCCGGATCGTCTGGGTGGGCCCCGACGCCGGCGCCGCGGACTGGGCCGGCCCGGACACCGAGCGGATCGACGCCGGCGGGAAGCTGGTCCTGCCCGGCTTCATCGACGCCCACAACCACGTCCGGCTCGGTTCCGACGACGCCTGCGTCCAGCTGGCCGGCGTACGGACCCTGGAGGCCATCCTCGACCGCATCGGGACCTGGCGCGAGGCCCACCCGGACGCCCCCTGGATCGAGGCCGAGGCCTTCGACTACTCCGCCATCCCCGGCGGCCGGATGCCCTGCGCCGCCGACCTCGACCCGGTCACCGGCGACACCCCCGCGATCGTCCTCTCGTACGACGTGCACACGGCCTGGCTGAACACCGCCGCGATGCGCCGCCTGGGCGTCACCCGCGAACGTACCGACCTGCCCTTCGGCACCGCCGCGGTGGACCCGGAGACCGGCGAGCCCACCGGCTTCGTCAAGGACTTCGCGATCAAGGGGCTCTCCCGGGACGGCCACCGCGCGCTGCGCGACCTCGGCGTGCCGTGGGCCTCGCCCGACCGGCAGTACGGGCGCCTCGCCAAGAGCCTCGACGACGCCATCGGCTTCGGCATCACCACCGTCGTGGAACCGCAGAACTCCCTCGACGACCTGGAACTGTACGAGCGGGCCCGCGCCGAGGGTCGGCTGCGCTCGCGGATCGTCGCCGCGCTGTTCCACCCGCGCGGCACCACCGAGGCGGAACTCGACTCCTTCGCCGCCGCCGCCCGCAGGTACGCCGGGGACCGGCTGCGGGTGGGCCCGCTCAAGCTGTACATCGACGACGTGGTGGAGCCCCGTACGGCCGCCCTGCTGGAGCCGTACACGGGCTGCGGCAAGCATCGGGGCGAGACCTTCTACCCGGCCGAGGAGTTCGCGGAGCTGCTGGCCGGGCTGGACGCGCGGGGCTTCCAGTGCTTCGTCCACGCCACCGGCGACCGGGGCATCCGTACCGTCCTCGACGCGGTGGAGCACGCCCGTACGGTCAACGGCCCGCGCGACGCCCGCCACCAGGTCGTGCACGTGGAGTGCCTGGACCCGGCGGACGTGCCCCGCTTCGCGGAGCTGGGCGTGGTCGCCTGCATGCAGCCCCGCCACTGCGCCCCGGAGATCGCGGGCCCCGGCCAGGACTGGGCGGAGAACGTCGGCGAGGACCGCTGGCACAAGGCCTGGCCGATGCGCAGCCTGCACGACGCGGGGGCCGTGCTGGCCTTCTCCAGTGACTGGAACGTGGCCGAGATGGACCCCATGGTCGGCATCTACACGGCGGTGACCCGCCGCCCGCTGGGCGGCGGCGACCCCTGGCAGCCGGCCGAGACGGTGGACGTGCGGACCGCCGTCCACGGCTACACGATGGGCTCCGCCCACGCCAACTTCCTGGAGGCCGAACGCGGTTCGCTGACCGTGGGCAAGGCCGCCGACTTCGTCGTGCTGTCCCGCGACATCCTCGCCATCGCTCCGGAACGCATCCCCGGCACGGTCGCGGAGACGGTGGTGGTGGCGGGCGAGGTGGTCCACCGGGCCGCCGCCTGACCGGGGTCGCGGGCCGGGCGGGACGGGGTTCACGTCTCCGGTTGGTCCTCGGGACCGGCGGGGGCCGGGAAGCGGCGGTGAACCCGGCAGGCCGAGCGCCCCCAGCCGCGCCTGGGCGCCGGGCTCCATCCGCTTGACGGGGACGGCCTGCTCGGCCGGTCCCCGACGGTTGCGGAAGGCGGGTGGTTCACCGGCGCGGGGTTCCGTCGTCGGCGAACCGGGCGACGGCGGGGGAGTCGTCGTCGAGGCCGCTGCCCACGGCGGCTCCCGGCCGGCCCTTGCGGAAGGCCGCGCAGGCGATCGTGATCGCCGATCCGGCCACCGCCCAGGCCGCCAGCACCAGCATCGGCCCGCCCGCGCCGTTGCCCTTGAAGTAGGCGATGGACCGCGCGGCGTAGGTGCCGGCGCCCGGCGGCAGGGCCGGACCGATGGCGCTCCAGAACGGCGGGAGCAGGGGGTACGGGTAGGCGCCGCCCGCGCTCGGGTTGCCGAACACGACGACCAGCAGGATCGCCAGGCCGATGCCGACGACGCCCGCCAGCCCCTGGAGGGCCAGGGTGATCGCGCCGACCGCGAAGACGACCAGGGTGCCGAGGCCCCACAGGGCCATCAGGGAGCCGGGCAGCGCGTCCAGGACGGGGCCCGCGATGACCGCGCCGAGCAGCCCGGCGACGATCGCGTACGCGAGCAGCGCGCCGAGCCGGATGACCGCGCGGGCGGAGTTGGCGGGCCGGGCCCCGGCGCTGATCGCGAGGATCGCGGCGCACAGGTAGCCGCCGACGCACCAGCCGACGACGAGGTAGAAGGAGCTCAGGCCGCGTCCGTCACCCGTGGCGGACGGGGCCACGTCGGTGATCCGGACGGTGCGGCCCCGGCTCTTCTCCGCGAGGGCGACGACTTCCTCGATGGCCTGGGAGAGGGAGGCTCCGGCGCCGCCCGCGACGAGCAGCCGGTCGGTGGTGCCCTCCGGGTCGACGACCAGGGCGCCGTCCACGTCGCGGTTCTGGATCAGCCGGACGGCGTCCATCTCGTTCGTGGCCACCCGGGTGTCGAGCGGCTTGCCGGGCAGCCCGTCGAGCTGTTGCGCGGTCCGCTGGGCGAGCGGCGCGGAAGGCGCCGCCACGGCGATCGGGATCCCGCTGGGCTTCGGGTGGTGGAAGGCCCCGATGTAGGAGGTGATGAAGGCCAGCTGGAGGGCCAGTACGCCCAGGACCAGCAGGGCGGCCCGGACGGTCACGGCGTCCTTGATCTCGGCGAGGAAGCTGCCGGGCGGACCCGGGTCGGTGCTCTGGGTGGGCTGGGTCATGCCTCCCACGCTCGGCGTGTCGGGGGCGCGGCGCAGCAGGGGAGGACCGAACGGATGACCGAACAAGTGTTTCGCACGAATATTCGAATTGCTCTATGGTGGAGAGCGGGGGACAGACCGAACGAGCCGGGGGGCATCGAAGGAAGCAGGAGGCCGCGGGTGCCTGGTTTTACGCATCTGCACACCGTTTCGGGGTTCTCCACGCGCTACGGAGCCTCCCACCCGGAACGGCTGGCGGAACGCGCCGTCGAGCGGGGCATGGACGCCCTCGCCCTGACCGACCGCGACACCCTCGCGGGCGCGGTGCGGTTCACCAAGGCCGCCGCCGCAGCCGGGATCCGGCCCCTGTTCGGAGTCGACCTGGCGGTGGCTCCGGCGGCGGACGCGGGAGGCCCTTCGGGCGATCCGGTGTCCGCGCCGGGCGGGACCCCGCACCGACGGCGCGTCCCGGTCAAGGGCGGGGCCTTCGTGGACGAGTCCGCCGCGCGCGCCGTCTTCCTCGCCCGGGACGGCGCCACCGGCTGGGCCGAGCTGTGCCGGATGGTCACCGCCGCGCACGCGGCGGACGCCGCCGCCGACCCGGGCGCCACCGGCACCGCCCGCACCCGGGCGCCGCTGCTGCCCCGGGAGGCCCTGCGCGGCGACGGGGTGTTCGTCCTGCTCGGCCCCGGCTCCGAGGTCGGCCGGGCCCTCGCCGCGGGCCGCCCCGACCGGGCCGCCCGACTGCTCGCGCCCTGGCGGGAGGTCTACGGGGACTCCCTGCGCCTGGAGGCCGTCCACCACGGCCGCGCCGGTACCGGCTCCGGCTCGCTGCGGCTGGCCGCCCGTACGGTCGGCTTCGCCGAGCAGCAGGGCGTACCGGCCGTGCTGACCAACGCCGTCCGGTACGCCGACCCCGGCCAGGGCCCGGTCGCCGACGTCCTCGACGCGGCCCGCCGGCTGGTCCCCGTCGACCCCCGCGGCCCCCACGACACCGGCGAACGCTGGCTCAAGGCCCCCGCCGCCATGGCCGAGGCCGCCGACCGGATCGCCGAAGCCGCCGGGCTGCGCCCCGCCGACGCCCGGCGCCTGCTCGCCCGTACCCGGGAGACCGCCGAGGCCTGCTCCGTCGACCCCGAGGGGGACCTCGGCATCGGCTCCGTGCACTTCCCCGAGGCCCGCCTCGTCGGCGCCGCCCACCGCACCGCCCAGCGGGTCCTCGCCTCGCGCGCCGCGGCCGGCATGGTGCTGCGCGGGCACGCCGGCGAGCGCGCGTACTGGGACCGGATGCACGAGGAACTCGACGTCATCGCCCACCACGGCTACGCCTCGTACTTCCTGACGGTCGCCCAGGTCGTGGACGATGTGAGGGACATGGGCATCCGGGTGGCCGCCCGCGGCTCCGGCGCCGGCTCCCTGGTCAACCACCTCATCGGCATCGCGCACGCCGACCCCGTCGCGCACGGCCTGCTGATGGAACGCTTCCTCTCCAAGCGCCGCCGCGTCCTGCCCGACATCGACATCGACGTGGAGTCCGCCCGCCGGCTGGAGGTCTACCGCCGGATCATCGCCCGCTTCGGCGCCGAACGCGTCGCCACCGTCTCGATGCCCGAGACCTACCGGGTCCGGCACGCCATCCGCGACGTCGGCGCGGCCCTGTCCATGGACCCGGCCGCCGTCGACCGGCTCGCCAAGGCCTTCCCGCACATCCGGGCCCGTGACGCCCGCGCCGCCCTGGAGGAACTGCCCGAACTGCGTTCCGTGCGCGCGCAGTCGTACGGCCGGCTCTGGGACCTCGTCGAGGCGCTGGACGGGCTGCCGCGCGGCACCGCCATGCACCCGTGCGGGGTGCTCCTCTCGGACGCCTCGTTGCTCGCCCGCACCCCCGTCGTCCCGACCAGCGGGGAGGGCTTCCCCATGTCCCAGTTCGACAAGGAGGACGTGGAGGACCTCGGGCTGCTCAAACTCGACGTGCTGGGCGTCCGCATGCAGTCCGCGATGGCGCACGCGGTCGCGGAACTGCGCCGGGAGACCGGGCGGGAACTTGACCTGGACGACCCGGCGCAGCTGCCGCCGGGCGACCCGGCGACGTACGAGCTGATCCGCTCCGGCGAGACGCTGGGCTGCTTCCAGATCGAGTCCCCGGGCCAGCGCGACCTGGTGGGGCGGCTCCAGCCCGCCACGTTCCACGACCTCGTGGTCGACATCTCGCTGTTCCGGCCGGGACCGGTCGCCGCCGACATGGTGCGGCCCTTCATCGAGGCCCGGCACGGGCGGGCCCCCGTCCGCTTCCCCCACCCGGACCTCGCCGACGCGCTGCGCGAGACGTACGGGGTGGTCGTCTTCCACGAGCAGATCATCGAGATCGTGCACGTCATGACCGGGTGCGGCCGCGACGAGGCGGACCGCGTCCGGCGCGGGCTGTCCGACCCCGGCTCGCAGGCGCGGATCAAGGTCTGGTTCGCGGCGGCGGCCGGCGGCCGCGGCTACGCGCCCGAGGTGATCGCCCGCACCTGGGAGATCGTCGAGGCCTTCGGCAGCTACGGCTTCTGCAAGGCGCACGCGGTGGCCTTCGCCGTGCCCACCTACCAGTCGGCCTGGCTCAAGACCCACCACCCGGCGGCCTTCTACGCCGGACTGCTGACCCACGACCCCGGCATGTACCCCAAGCGGCTGCTGCTGGCCGACGCCCGGCGCCGGGGGGTGCCCGTGCTCCCGCTCGACGTGAACCGGTCGACGGCCGCCCATCGAATCGAACTGGTGTCCGGTCCGCCGGAGCGGTGGGGGCTCCGGCTCGCCCTCTCCGACGTCCACGGCATCAGCGAGGCCGAGGTCGCGCGCATCGAAGCCGGACGACCCTATGCCTCCCTGCGCGACTTCTGGGACCGGGCCCGGCCCGGCCGCCCGGTCGCCGAACGCCTCGCCCAGGTCGGCGCCCTGGACTGCTTCGGCGCCAACCGCCGTGACCTGATGCTGCACCTGGCGGAACTGCACGGCGCCCACCGCGCCTCGGGCTCCGCAGGCGGCGGGAGCACCCAACTCCCCCTGGGGGGAGGCAGGTCCACCGCCCGCGTCGGCCTGCCCGACCTCGGCGACGCCGAACGGCTCAGCGCGGAACTCGGCATCCTCGGCATGGACGCCTCGCGCCACCTCATGGGCGACCACCACGCCTTCCTCACCGAACTCGGCGTCACCCCGGCCCGCCGGCTGCGGGACACCGACCACGGCCGGACCGTCCTGGTCGCGGGCGCCAAGGCCGCCACCCAGACCCCGCCGATCCGCTCCGGCCGCCGCGTCATCTTCAGCACCCTCGACGACGGCACCGGCCTGGTCGACCTCGCCTTCTTCGACGACAGCCAGGAAGCCTGCGCGCACACCGTCTTCCACTCCTTCCTGCTCCTCGTACGAGGAGTCGTGCAGCGGCGCGGACCGCAGAGCCTCAGCGTGGTCGGCGCCGCCGCCTGGGACCTCGCCGCCCTCGCCGAACTGCGCGCCGGCAGCGGCCTGGAAGCCGTCACCGCCCGGCTCGCCGAACCCCTGCCCCAGGGCTCCGGCGACTCCGGCGACTCCGGCCGCCGCATCCACCTGCCGACCGGCTACGAGATGAACCCGTGGGCCGACCTCCGCCCGCCCGGCGAAGGCGCCGCGACCGGCCGCAAGTTGTGGCACTCCAGCCCCGGGAGCGCCGGATGACCGCGATCCTCCACGTCCGCTGCGCCCCCGCGCTCCCCGAGCGGGGCTACCGCGACGTCCTGGACCTGCTCCGCGAGTTCTCCCCCCTCGTCCAGGCGCTGCCGCCGCGCGCCGCCCTCGTCCAGGCGCGCGGCGCCCAGCGGTACTTCGCCGCCGACGCCCCCCGCATCGCCGAGGTCGTCCGGCTGCGCGCCGTGGCCCGCCTCGGCACCGACGTGCGCATCGGCGTCTCCACCACCTGGGCCGTCGCCGCCACGGCCTCCGCGCGGATCCCCGGATCCGGCGGGATCCTCGCCGTGCCCGCGGACGAGGTCGCCGCGTTCCTCGCGCCGCTGCCCGTGGAGGAGCTGCACGGACTCGGGGCCCGGCAGGCCGAAGCGCTGCGCGGGTACGGGCTGCACACGGTCGGGGCGCTCACCCGGGTCCCGCCCGGAGTCCTGGAACGGATCCTCGGCAAACGGGCCGGCCGCACCGTCGCCGAACGCGCCCGCGGCGTCGACCCCCGCCCCGTCACCCCGCGGGACCTGCCCGCCTCCGCCGTCGTGCGCACCCGCTTCACCCGGCAGGAACTCGACGGCCCCCGCACCCGGGCCGCCCTGCTCGCCCTCGTGGTCCGGCTCGGCGCCGGCCTGCGCGAACGCCGGCAGGCCGCCCGCTCCCTTGGCCTGACCCTCCACTTCGCGGACGGCACCCGCTGGGAGAGGTCCCGGCGGCTCACCGAGGCCTCCGCGCACGACGAGGACCTGCGCACCCTCGCGTACCGCCTGATGTACGCGGCGGGACTCCAACGGGCCCGGCTGACCGGCATGACGCTGCGCGCCGAGGACCTCACCGGCGCGGCCGGGGTCACCCGGCAGCTCTCCCTCGACCCCGTCCGCGAATCCCGCCTCACCGTCGAAGCCGCCGTCGACCGGGCCAACGCCCGCTTCGGCCCGGGCACGGTCAGGCCGGCGTCCACCTTCCTGGCGGATCACGTCCCCGGGGTGGTCGCGGCCTGACTCACAGGTCTTCGAGCATCAGCCGGGCCGTTTCCGTACGCAGGGACGTGGTCTGGGCCTGGATCAGGTGGAACTGCGCCTCGCGGGAGAGCCGGCCGGCGGTGTGCCCGTACTGGATCGCGCGGCCGCCCGTCACGGCCACGCAGGTCGCGGCGGCCCGCACGGCCAGGTCCAGTGCGGCCGCCCGCAGCGCGAGCCGCTCCGCCGCCCCCTCGCCCGGCGGGAGTTCGTCGCGCAGCGCGTACGCCCGCGCCCGCAGCCCGGCCGTCCGGCGGGCGACCCGTACGCCGAGGTCCTCGTACGGGGGCGACGCGAGCAGGAAGTCGGCGGTGGCCCGCAACTGGCCGAAGATCGCGGGCTGGGCGTCGGCGTTCTCCAGGTCGTACGCCCGGATCCAGTCGGCCCGCGGTTGTCGGCCCAGCACCCGGGCGTCGGGCACGTGGACGTCGCGCAGCTCCACGGAAGCCGTGTGCGTACCGCCCATCGCCCACAGCGGGGCCCCCGCGACGGTGGTCATGCTCCCGTCCGATGCCCGGTCGACCAGCGCGAGGACCACCTCGTCGGAGGCGGTGACGGCCCCGACGAACAGGGAGTCGGCCGCCTCCCACCCGGTCACCCAGGGGGCCCGGCCGGCCAGCCGCCACCCGCCCGGTACCCGTTCGGCGGTGACCGGCGGGCGCGGGTGGCGCAGGAAGGCGAAGCCGGCCGTGGCCCGTCGGGTGCCACCGGCCAGCGCGGGCAACCATTCCTCGCGCAGCGCGGCGCCCACCGGGCCGTCCGCCGCGAGCAGCGCCTTGGCCAGCGGAACGTGCTGGGTCCACACGAACCACGTCGACGGGTCCACCGCCGCCAGCACCTCGTGCACCTCCCGGCCCACCTGACGCGGTGTCAGCTCGCTCCCCGGCGCCGGTTCGTATCCGATCAGGCCGTACGCGCCGCAGGCGGTCAGCGCCTCCAGGTGCCCGGCGGGCACCCCCGCCCGGGCCGTCCGCTCCGCCTCGGGCCGCAGGACGCGTACGGCGGTCTCCGTGACGGCCGCGACCAGCGGATCGGCCGCCAGGGCCGGAGGGGCGGCGAGTTCGGTACCGGCACCAGGGGCCCTCTGCATGGCCGTGCTCACCTCAACCGGGGGTTCGGGGGCGTCCATTGTTCCCGAGCGACACCGGAGAAGTACTCGACACGCGATTTTTTACCGACGCGTAACTTCCCTGTCTTGCTACTCGCCCGTAATTTAACGGCAGCAGCCCCACCTTGTGATCCGGATCACGGGCCGAACCCCCACGCATTCCCCTTGACCCGCAAGGAGATCACACGATGCTGCCCTGGAGACGCCTGCTCCGCCCGCTGGCCGTCCTCACCCTCACCGCCGCCGCCCTCGTCGCCCCCACCGGCGCGGCGCAGGCGGCGCCGACCGCACCCAGCAGCGGCTGGAACAACTGGTCCTGCAAGCCGTCCGCCGCGCACCCCCGCCCCGTCGTCCTCGTCCACGGCACCCTCGGCAACTCCGTCGACAACTGGCTCGGGTTCGCGCCGTACCTCGTCCACCGCGGGTACTGCGTCTACTCCCTGGACTACGGGCAGCTCCCCGGCGTGCCCTTCTTCCACGGCCTCGGCCCCATCGACAAGTCGGCCGGCCAGCTCGACGTCTTCGTCGACAAGGTCCTCGCCGCCACCGGCGCCTCCAGGACCGACATCGTCGGCCACTCGCAGGGCGGCATGATGCCGCGCCACTACCTGAAGTTCCTCGGCGGCGCCGCCAAGGTCAACGCGCTCGTCGGCATCGCCCCCGACAACCACGGCACGACCCTCCTCGGCCTCACCCAACTCCTCCCGTACTTCCCCGGAGCCGAGGACCTGATCAGCACCGCGACCCCGGGCCTCGCCGACCAGATCGCCGGCTCCCCCTTCCTGACCCGGCTCAACGCGGGCGGCGACACCGTCCCCGGCGTGAAGTACACCGTGATCTCCACCCGGTACGACCAGGTCGTCACCCCGTACCGGAGCCAGTTCCTCGACGGGCCGAACGTCCGCAACGTCGTGCTCCAGGACCTGTGCGCCCTGGACTTCTCCGAGCACGTCACCATCGCCCTGACCGACCGACTGACCTGGCACGAGGCGCTCAACGCCCTCGACCCGGCCAACGCCGAACGGACCACCTGCGCGTCGGTCTTCGACTGACGCGCAGGTGGTCCGCGGCGGGAGGGCGCCGTTGGGGCGGCGCCGTGGATCATGACACCCGGGTCGGAACCTCGGCCCCGACCCGGGTCCGGTGCTCAGCGGCCGTGCCGGCCCGCGGTCGCGCGGCGGCGGGCCAGCCCGAACAGGACGGCCGCGCCGGCGGCCAGCGCGCCCGCGCCGGCGATCGCGATCGTCGGGGTGGCGCCGCTGCCGCCGGTCTCCGCGAGGTTGTCGCCCTTGGCGACCACCGGCGACGAGGACGCGAGCGGCGCGGGGCCGCCGGTGTCGGTGCGACCGTTGGTCTTCGCGTCGTCGTCCCCGTGACCGTTGTGCTCCACCGAGGACTTGTCCGCGCCGTCCGCGATCTGCTGGTCCGTCGGGGCCTGCGGCTTCGGGGCCTGCCCGCCGGTGGCGGGCGTGGCGGGGGCGGAGGTGACCGTGCCCGGCTTGGCGCTCGGCTTCGTACCCGTCGGCGCGCTCGCCGAGGCGCTCGGCTTGCCACCGGGGGCGGGCGCGGTCGTACCGCCGCCCGCGGAACCCCCGTTGTCCTTGCCGAAGACGACGTCCGAGCAGGTGTAGAAGGCCTCCGGGCTGTCCGAGCGCTGCCAGACGCTGTAGACGAGGTGGCGGCCGGTCTTCTTCGGGACCGTCCCGCTGAACACGTAGTCGCCGTTCTGCATCCCCGGGTCGGTGACCTTCGCGAACGGCGCCGCCTCCAGGTCGGACCACTTCAGCGGCTTCGTCGGGTCGTAACCGTCCTTCGTCACGTACAGCTCGAAGGAACCCCTGTGCGGGGCGGTGCCCTTGTAGCGGAAGGTGTGCGCGCCCGCCGTCATCGGGCTCGCCGGCCAGTCCGCGCGGGGCAGGTCCAGGCCCTTGTACTTGGCGTTGCCCGCCGAGCACAGCTGTCCGTCCGGGATCAGGGACTTGCTCTTGCCGGCCGCGTTGGCGATGTTCACCGCGTTCCAGTCGTAGAACGCCTGCGCCCCGCTCGCCGCGACGGCCGCCTTGCACGCCGCCGACTTCGGGGATTCCGGACCCTCCGCGTAGCACGCCGCCACCCGGCTGACCGGGTCCGTCATCGAGCCGTGGGCGGCCGCGGGCACGGTGGCGTACGCGGCCACCGCGAGCGGGGCGAGACCGACGACGGCGATCCGGGTGGCGGTGCGGCGTACGGGCATGGGGGAACTCCTTCGGGCACGGGGCAGGGTGCGCCAGCGGGCCCGGACTGCGCGGCGCCGCCCCCGAATCGGGACCCGGCGCCGTCCCCGGCCCTCCCTGGCCCCGCCAAGCTAGCCCGCCGAAACGCCCGCTCCGCCCCCTCGGACCCACCGAAGCCGATCCTTAGGCTCCACTTAAGGCAGGGACAAGCGGGGGCTCAGGTACGGGGCCCAGTCGTCGACGGATCCGGCGTGCACCGGCATGCCGAAGCGCCCGGGGACGTGATCACGGCCCCGGGCGCTCGCGCCCGTCAGGTGTTTTTCGGGGCCGGTGGTTCGTGGCCCGGGTAGACGTGGGCGGGGGTGACGATGCCGGTGACGGCCTCGCCGAAGAGGGTGCTGGGCTCCTGGCCGTCATGGAGGTTGTCCGTGTTGAGGAGGATGACCATGGTGGCCTGCGCCTCGGGCAGGTATACCGGGAGGACCTCGTAGCCGGGGATCGAGCCGTTGTGGCCGATCCAGCCCTGGATGTTGAAGATGCCCAGGCCGTAGCCGTCGCCCGGGATGTTCATCGGGGTGGTCCTCAGGCGCTCGGCCTGCGTCGCGGGCTTCAGGAGCGTGCCGGTGGCGAGCGTGCGGGCCCAACTGCGCAGGTCGTCCAGGTCGGAGGCCATCGCGCCGGCGGCCCACCCCCAGGAGGGGTTCCAGGCGGTCGCGTCCACGGTGCTGCCCGAGGGCGTCTGGTCGGTGTAGCCGTGCGCGTACGGGACCGGCAGCGCCGCGTTCGTGGGGAAGACCGTGTTGCGGAGCCCGGCCGGTTCGATGACGTCCCGCTCGATGACCTCGTTCAGCGGCCGGCCGGTCACCTTCTCCAGCACCAGACCGAGGAGGATCAGGTTGGTGTTGGAGTAGTCGAACCGTGCGCCCGGCGCGAACTGCACGGGGTGCTTGAAGGAGTAGTCGAGCAACTGGCGTGGGGCGATGGGCTTTTCCGGCGCGGATTCGAGCCGCTTGATGAAGTCCGCGTCCTGGCTGTAGTTGAAGAGCCCGCTGCGCATGCCGGCCAGTTCGCGCAGGGTGATGCGGTCCCCGTTCGGGACGCCCTCGACGTACTTGCCGATGGGGTCGTCCAGGCCGACCTCGCCCCGGTCGACCAACCGCAGGAGGGCGGTGACGGTGAACGTCTTCGTCTCGCTGCCGATGCGGACGTGCAGCCCGGTCGTCATGGGCGCGCCCGTCGCCTTGTCCGCCACGCCGAAGGTCCTGACGTAGCTCCCCTTGCCCGGCGCCCACAGCCCCACGATCGCGCCCGGCACCCCCGTCTCGCGCATGACCCGGCGCAGGGCGGCGTCCAGCCGCGCCGCGACGGCCGGCGTGAGCTGTGGGAAGTCGTCGTCGGTGCTCGGCGAAGGGGCGGCGGGGGCGGCGGTCACGGACCGCGCGGGCGGCTGGGCCCCGTACGCGGACCCCGTGAGCATCGGGGCGGCGAGCAGGCCCGCGGCGGCGGCGGTCGCGCAGGCCCGGCGGAGCCGGATGTGGGTTGGCGTCACGGCAGTCTCCGGTCGTCCGGGAACCAGGCGAACCACCTCAGCGTAGGCCCGCCCCACCCCGGTCGCGCGGTGAGCCGTCCGGGGCCCGGCCGCGGGGATCTACGGGAGGAGCGGGGCGAGGCCGTCGGGGGCCTTGGCAAGGTCCTCCAGCGCGTCCAGGGCCCGCACCGCCCGGGCGGCCGCCTCGGGGTCGCGCGTCCGCAGGCCGCTCGCCTCGAACTCGTCCTCGTCGAGCCGCAGCACCGACGCCCCGTCCGCGGACACCCACAGGTCGAGGTCCAGGTCCTCGACCAGGATCTCGCCCTCGCGGACCACCGCCGGGCGCGTGATGTCGCAGTACCAGCCCTTGAGGACGCCCTCGCCGGTCCACACCTCCTTCACCGCGTACCAGCGCGTCCGCCAGAAGTGCTCGACGAACACGTCGCCGGGTTCGAAGCGTACGAAGCCGAAGTCCTTGACGCCCTCGGCCGCCCAGGGCGCGCGCACGGAGATCCGGTCGCCGTCGTCGGCCACCTCCGTCGCCGGATAACGGATCTTGGTGCGGCCCGCCTTGGTCAGGGTGACGGTCCACCGGCGGGTGTTCATCGGGCGGCTCCCGCCTTCTTCGTGTAGCGCGTCTCGGACGCGCAGATCTCGTACCCGAACCACCGGTTGATGGCGAGCATCGGTTCGTTCCCGCTGTCGTTGCCGGTGAACGCCTCCCGGTACCCCGCGGCGCGGGCCCGGTGCAGGGAGTCGGTCTTGGCGAGCTTGGCCAGTCCGCGGCCGCGGAAGGCGCGCAGGGTGCCGGTCATCGCCGAGCCGTAGCGGCCGGCCCCGTCGGTCCGCGCCGCGGAGAAGGCCGCCACGACCCCGTCGACGAGGACGGCCGTGGTCAGCTCGTGGTCGAGGCCCGGGTCGAGCCACACGTCGTTCAGCCAGTCCTCGTAGTCGTCCAGCCCGACCGGCACGTCCCCCGGCTCGTCGGCCGTCGCCTCGGCGTCGGCCCGGTACAGGGGGCGCGGATCGGAGGCGAAGGCGCTGCCGGGGCGCAGCTCCACCCCGGCGGGCAGCCGCGCGGGCAGCGGCGGCAGGGTGGCGGCCGTCAGGTCCAGGCGCAGGAAGTGCGCCGAACGGCTCGGTCGGTACCCGCGCCGCTCCGCGAACGCCCGGTGCTCCGGCTCGTCCAGCACCCAGGTGTACGTGTCCATCACGTCCAGGGCCGCCAGATGCTCCTCGGCCGCCCGAACCAGTAGGCCGCCGGCGCCCAGTCCGCGGTGCTCGGGGTCGACGTACGCGTTGAGGTACGCCTGTCCGGGCTCCGTTCCCCGGTGGGCCACGCCCACCGAGACGGTGCCGACGGGAAGCCCACCGGCCTCGGCGAGCAGGACGCGGTGGTGGCCGTCGGGGTGCGCGGAGGTGAGCTCGTGGGCCACGCCCGCCGCGGTGGTGATGAGGAAGGGGAGTGCGGAACGGCGTACCCGGACGACGGATTCGGCGTCGGCGACGTCGCCCGCACGGAGGTCGCGGATCGTGGGAATCATGTGGCCGACGCTACGTCCGCGAGGGTGGGGGACGCCTCCGAATTACCCGGCGGTGGGGGAGAATCGGCCGGGTGACCCCGACGAACCTGAAGATCACCCTTGACGACGGGGCGGGCTCGCCCGCCCCCTACGAGCAGCTGCGCGCGCAGATCGCCGACCGGGCCCGGTCCGGGAAACTGCCGGCCGGCTTCAAGCTGCCCACCGTACGGGGGCTGGCGGAGGAGCTGGGACTGGCCGCCAACACCGTCGCGAAGGCCTACCGGGCCCTGGAGACCGACGGGGTCATCGAGACGCGGGGCCGCAACGGCACCTTCGTCGCGGCGGCCGGGGAAGGCGCCGCCCGCGAGGCCGCCGGGGCCGCGCAGGCCTACGCGGAACGGGCCCACCGGCTGGGGCTGACCCGCGAACAGGCCCTGGCGGCGGCCACGGAGGCCCTCCGGGCCCGGTACGGGAAGTAGCTCCGGCGCGTGCCCCCGGTGCCGTCGGGGCGCCCCTCGGCGTCAGAGGTAGAGGCCCGCTTCCCGGTCGGGGGACTGCGCCGGCAGGACGGCGGCCGGGCCGGTGCCGCGCCGCAGGGCGAAGAGCTCGGCCAGGGTGGCGCCCTCGCGGGACACGCCCTCGTCGGTGCCGAGCCACTCCACGGCCTCCCCGTGGGTCAACCGGCCGACCTCGACGCGGGCCAGGCAGCGGCCCGGCCGGACCACCGCCGGGTGGAGCCGCTCCAGGTCCTCGTTGGTGGTGACGCCGACCAGGACGTTGCGGCCCTGACCGAGCAGACCGTCCGTCAGGTTCAGCAGCCGTGACAGCGCCTGGCCCGCGGTGTGCCGGGCCTCGCCGCGGATCAGCTCGTCGCAGTCCTCCAGCAGCAGCAACCGCCAGCGGCCCTTCGCCGTGCCCTCGTCCTCGCCGATCGCGATGTCCATGAGGTAGCCGACGTCGTTGAACAGCCGCTCCGGGTCCAGGACGCAGTCCACCTGGCACCAGTCCCGCCAGGACCGGGCCAGCGTGCGCAGCGCCGAGGTCTTGCCGGTGCCGGGCGGTCCGTGCAGCAGGAGCAGCCGCCCGGCGATGTCGTCCGGGGTGACCTTCATCAGCCGGTCCATCGCACCGGCGACCGGAGCCGTGTAGTTGGGGCGGACCTCGTCCCAGGTGCCCGCGGAGATCTGCCGGGTCGTGCGGTAGGGGCCGCGGCGCGGGGAGACGTACCAGAAACCCATCGTGACGTTCTCCGGCTGCGGTTCGGGCTCGTCCTGCGCCCCGTCCGTGGCCTCGCCCAGGACCCGTTCGGCCACCTCGTCGCTGACCGCCGTCACGGTCACGTCGGCGCCCCGGCTCCACCGGGAGACCAGCAGCGTCCAGCCCTCGCCCTCGGCGAGGGTCGCGCTGCGGTCGGTGTCGCGCGCCGAGCGCAGGACGGTCGCCGCCGGGGGTAGCAGCGTCGCCTCCGTCTTCACCCGTTCGATGGAAACGCTCTGCGAATAGGGCTGTTCGCCGGACGCGAAGCGGCCCAGGAACAGCGCGTCGACCACGTCCGACGGCGAATCGCTGTCGTCGACATTGAGCCGGATCGGCAGCACGGCATGCGGGTCTGGTGGCATGGCGCCCATGATCCGGCACGAACTGGCCTCCTGCACCTGTGTTTCGCCGGATGGGGTGTCCGAATTCCCTCTTCAAACGCGTCGGGAGTGAAGATTCCGGCGCGTTCCCACCCCGAACATTCTTGGCATGAACGCTTCCAGAAACCGCCGGCTGCTTGTACCACGGACTCAGGAGTAACCCCCACAAGGAGCCGCACACATGAGCATGAGAATGTCGCGCTTCGCAGCACTCGCCTCCACCCTGGTCCTCGCCGCGGGTACCGCCCTGTTCGGCGCCGGTCAGGCGTCCGCCGCCCAGGCCGATTTCGGATACGTCGCCCTCGGCGACTCGTACTCCTCCGGCGTCGGCGCCGGCAACTACGACAGCGGGAGCGGCAACTGCAAGCGCACCAACCGGGCCTACCCAGCCCTGTGGGCCGCCGCCCACTCCCCGCAGACCTTCTCCTTCACCGCGTGCTCGGGCGCCCGTACCGGTGACGTCCTCGCCAACCAACTCGGCCCGCTCAACTCCGGCACCGACCTCGTCAGCATCACCATCGGCGGCAACGACGCCGGATTCTCCGACGTCATGACGACGTGTGTGCTCCAGTCGGAGTCCACCTGCGTCAACCGCGTCAACCAGGCGAAGGGGTACGTCGACTCCACGCTGCCCGGTCAGCTCGACCAGGTCTACAACTCCATCCGCGGCCGTGCGTCCGGCGCCAAGGTGGTCGTCATCGGCTATCCCCGCTTCTACAAGCTGAACGGCAACTGCGTCACCGGCCTCACCGAGGGCGAACGCTCCGCCATCAACGGCGCGGCCGACCACCTCAACGCCGCCATCGCCAAGCGCGCCGCCGACCACGGCTTCACCTACGCCTCGGTCGCCGGCGCCTTCACCGACCACGAGATCTGCTCCGGCAACGCGTGGCTGCACAGCCTCAACTGGCTCAACATCGGCGAGTCGTACCACCCCACGGCCGCCGGTCAATCGGGTGGCTACCTGCCGGTCTTCACGTCGAAGGCCTGAGCCCCTGGCCCGAGTACCCGGGCCTCAGCCCCGGGGAGTGAGCCTCAGGAAGTGAGCTCCGGACCCGGCGCCCCGGAGGGCGTCGGGTCCGCAGACCCGGACGTCGACGGCGTCGGCGAACCGGACGGGGAAGGGGAGGGCGGCGTACCCGTCGGGGTCGGCGCCGCGCAGGTCACCGAGAAGTCCAGCCACGCGGAGTCCGTCCGCACCGGCTGCCGCACCTCCAGCCGCACCGCGTCGGCCAGGACGGCCCCCGCCCGGTGCGCGAGCTCGGTGTGCAGGAGCTGCCGGGTCCGCGGCCCGCCCTCCTCGTACGCGAGGCTCACCCAGCCCTGCCCCGTCGGCACCCCGCTGCGCGTGGCCCACCGGTACTCCAACTCGGCGGGGGTGCGGGCGACCTCCAGGGTGGCGGTGAAGGCGGGCGCGCCCACCGCGGGCGGCGGGCAACTCCCGCTGTACGCGGCCCGCAGGGTGTGGACGTGGACGGTGACCACCTGAGCGGCCGCCGTCCCGGCGGACACCGAAGCGGATACGGAGGCCGAAGCCGAGGGCGACGGGGAGGCGGAGGCCGACGCGGAGTCCGGGGCAGCGGCCGAGGGGACCGACGCCCCGGCGCCCTTCCCGTCGCCGCCCGGGGGGTCCTCGAACAGCAGCCACACCAGTACGCCCAGGGCCACGAGCAGCACCACGACCCCGAGGACCAGCACCGTCCCCGCGTTCCCCTGCCGCGAAGCCGCCCCCGGCCCGGGCTCCCGTACCGGCGCCGGCATCGCCGGCGTGTCCGCCCCGTACGGGCCGCCGCCCTCCTCCTGCCGCAGCCGCACCGTCGTCGCCGCGGCGCCCGGCCCCGACACCGGGCCGCCGGAGGCCCGTGCGGCGCCGCCCGCGCCGATCACGCGCAGCATCCGGGTGGCCTCCGCCGCGTCCAGCCGCCGCTCCGGGTCCTTGCGCAACAGCCCCTCCAGTACGGGCTCCAGGGCGCCGGCCCGGCGGGGCGGCGGCAACTCCCCGTCCACCACGGCCCGGAGCGTCGACAGCGGGGTGTCCTGCCGGAACGGCGAGACCCCCTCCACGGCTGCGTACAGCAACACCCCGAGTGACCACAGGTCCGACTCCGGCCCAGGGTCGCGCCCGAGCGCCCGCTCCGGCGCCAGGAACTCGGGGGAGCCGATGACCTCGCCGGTCATCGTGATGGCCGAGGAGCCCTCCAGGCTCGCGATGCCGAAGTCGCCCAGCACCACCCGTCCGTCGTTGGCGATCAGCACGTTGGCCGGTTTGACGTCGCGGTGCAGCACGCCCGCCTCGTGGGCCGCGCGGAGCGCGGCGAGCACCTGCTCGCCGAGGTGCGCCGCCCGCTGGGGGCTCATCGGTCCCTCGGCCTCCAGCACCTCAGCCAGCGAGAGTCCGCGCACCAGCTCCATCACGATCCAGGGGCGGCCGTCCTCGTTCGGCACGTCGTAGACCGTGACGACCCCGCGGTGCGAGACCCGGGCCGCGGCCCAGGCCTCCCGCTCCAGGCGCCGGTACATGCGCGCCATCCCGGCCGCGTCCGTCCCGGCGGGCGCGCGCACCTCCTTGACGGCGACCTCGCGGCCCAGCACCTCGTCCCGGGCCCGCCACACGATCCCCATGCCCCCGCGGCCGAGCGGACCGAGCAGTCGGTACCGTCCGGCGACGACACGCGCGGCGTCGTCACTTTCGTTCCCACTCACGCCTACCCCCATGCGTCACCGGGCGATCACTCCAAGTTAGCGCAGGAGGGGTTCGTCGGCCCCTGTCGTGACGACAATCTCCACGAGGCTCCCCAAGTGGGCCGATTTGTGCAGAGAGTTACGAATGACTGCGTTGAGTAATCGTCAACTACCCGTAAGGACAGGGGTAATTCACACCACCGGGATACCCGAGCGCGACGCGGGGGCGATAGGGTTAACCTGCCCGGGCCGGGTGCCCTCGTACGGGTGGGGAGAGACATGGAACAGATAGCAATGCGCAGCAGGCCGCCCCGCGTGCCTGCCATCACCTGCGGCAGCAAAGCGACAAGCTCGCGCCTCGACCGTCACCTCGCGGTGTTGGGCGGCCCCGCCGTCCCGCACCACGAGGCCGCCGAGGCGACCCTGCTGATGCGTGAGCTCACGTCCCGCGACCACACGCACGTACAGCGGAGCCGGAGCGCGCGCGTCGCGCTCTTCGCGCCGCTGCGCAGGCTGCGGCGCACGCTCTTCGGCAGCCGCCGCTCGTAACTGCCCCGTAGTGCAGCCGGTCGCCCCGGCCGCACCCCGGCACCCGTCCCTACGCGCCGGCGTCTCCCCGGCCTCCGGCGATCACACCGTCCCGGCGCAGCCCCGCGATCTGCGCGCCCGTCATCCCCAGGGCGCGCAGCAGGGGCTCGTCGTGCTCGCCGAGCGCGGGCACCGCACCCATGCGCGGTGCCGCGCCGCCCGGCAGCCCGATCGGCGGCAGCAACGCCCGCAGCGGGCCCACCGGCGAGTCCACCTCCCGCCAGCGCTCGCGCGCCGCCAACTGCGGGTGCCCGGCCAGCTGCGCCACCGAGTTCAGCCGCGCACAGGCGATCCCCGCCTCCTCCAACCGGCGGACCGCCTCGTCCGCCCCCAGTACCGCGAGCGCCGCCGCCACGACCGCGTCCGTCTCCGCGCGGCCCCGGGTGCGCGCCGCGTTCGTCGCGAACGCCGGGTCCTCGGCCAGGTCCGGCCGCCCCAGCACCTGCCGCGCCAACCGCCGCCACTCCCGGTCGTTCTGCACCGACAGCAGCACCCGGTCCCCGTCCGCCGTCGGGTAGGCGTCGTACGGGGCGATCACGGCGTGCGCGAGCCCCGTGCGCACGGGCTGCTCCCCGCCGTGCATCGTGTGGTGCAGCGGATGCCCCATCCACTCGGCGAGCGAGTCCAGCATCGAGACCTCGACGGGGCCGCCTCGCCCGGTGACGCCGCGGCGCAGCAGCGCGGCGAGGACGCCCGAGAAGGCGTACATGGCCGCCGCGATGTCGGCGGCCGGGATCCCGGCCTTCACGGGCTCCTCCGGGGTGCCGGTCACGGACACCAGGCCCGCCTCGCACTGCACGAGCATGTCGTAGGCCCGCTTGTGGGCGTACGGGCCCCGCGGGCCGTAGCCCGAGACGTCCACGGCGATCAGTCGCGGGTGGCGGGCGCACAGCGTGGCCGCGTCGAGTCCGAGGCGGGCGGCGGCCCCGTGCGCGAGGTTCTGGACGAAGACGTCGGCCCCGTCGAGCAGCCGGTGCAGCACCTCCAGGCCGCGCGGGTCCTTCAGGTCGAGCGTCAGGGACTCCTTGCCGCGGTTGGCCCACACGAAGTGCGAGGCCAACCCGTGGGCGGCGGTGTCATAGGCGCGGGCGAAGTCCCCGCCGTCGGGGCGCTCGACCTTGATCACGCGGGCGCCGAGGTCGGCCAGCTGACGGGTGGCGAAGGGCGCCGAGACGGCCTGCTCGACGGCGACGACGGTGATCCCGGCGAGGGGGAGGGGCTCGGTTCCGGGGCGGGGGTGCGGGTGGGAATCGTTGTCCATGACACCGATCCCTATCCCGGCGAGCCCCGGCCTGTCACCAGGCACGGACGTGGCGCCGACGGTTCGCCCGGGTTCATCCGCGTACGGTCCCGGGATGTCGGACCGCGTACGGAGGTCCACGGAGGTCAGAGCAGCGCGAACTGGCCGCCCGGGCCCTCCTCCTGGTGGTCCAGCACCGAGGCGGGCCGGCGGGCCGCGCGCGGCGGCGGCAGCACCCCGCCGGCCGCGAGTTCCGCGGTCGTCAGCAGCGGCCCGGGGGTGAACGCGGCCCGCTCCGGGGCCAGCTCCGCGAGCAGCGCCAGGGTCGTCACCAGCGCGAGCAGCTCCGAGGTCCAGGCCTGCGGCCACCCGGCGGGGCCCAGCGCGTCCAGCCCGTCCGCGTCCGGCCCGCGGTGCGCGCACCGGGCGGCGAACCAAACCTCCAGGACGCGGACGCCCTGGGCCTCGTACTCCCACGCCGCCTCCGGCACGGGGGCGACGACCCCGTCCCCGAGGGTCAGCGTCAGCGTCCGCGGGTCGTACGCGAGGCCGTCCGGCCAGCCCGTGACCGCCGCCCGTACGTACGGGCGGCGCCCGCCGGGCAGCCTCGGCGGCTCCCCGCCCCGCGCCCCGCGCAGCTGGACGGACAGCAGGCGGTGCCCCAGCTCCAGGCCCGCCCGCCAGCGCTCCGGATCGGCCGCCAGGGGCACCTCGTACCCCCGGGGTCCCGGGCGGCCCGCGGCGAGGATCCAGCACAATACGTCCTCCGGAGTGACCCAGCCGCCGTGGCGCTCGCCGAGCAGCGTCAGCAGCCCCGGCGCGAGGTTCGGCTCGGCGCCGCCCGGCCGGCGGTGCAGCGGCCGGATCCGGCCCAGCCGGCCCGCCGGGAGGTGGGCCGTGACCAGCAGCTCCGGGGTCTCCACCGCGAACAACTGGTACCCGTCCCGGACCCGCCACAGCTCCGGCCGGGCCGCGTCGATGAGCCGCTGGTCGGGCAGCAGCCACTGTTCGTCGAAGGGGGCCCGGAGCACCCGTACGGGTTCGGGGAACGGGCCGGGCTCGTCGGCGAACCGGGCCGTCGCGGAACGCTGCCCCGGCAGCGCGGCGGCGCCGGCGGCGGTCGTACGGCTCCGGGACGGGCGGAACAGCCGCTCCCGCTCGGTCCCTTCGGCGCCCGTCAGAGCCGTCCAGCGGGCCCGCAGCGTGGCCGGGTCGGGGGCCGCGACCCAGTCCCGGCCCAGGCGCAGGCCGCCCACGGCCCAGGGCATCAGGTCGTCCAGCAGCGGGTTCGGCGGCGGTGTCTCAGCGCTCACCCGGCAGATGGTAGCGACGCCCCACGGGGCCGGGCCCCGTCCTGGCCGAAGCGTTACGCTCCTTATGGGAGTGGATGCGGCATTTCTGCCCATCCGTACCGACGGAGGAGCGGCCATGAGCCAGTACGACGAGTACACGACGCCTTCGCAGGCCGAGGGCGAGCGCCTCGACGAGGACCTGGACGAGACCCAGCGCAAGCAGCGCCACCCGCAGACCACGCGCACCACCCCCTCCCAGGCCGAGGGCGAACGCGCGGCGGACGACGACGACCGGAAGTGACGGCGGGGGCGCGCCGACCTCGGGCCCCGTCGCCGGGCTCGCCCCGGGTTGAGGGCGCCTCCCGGGGTTCAGGGCGCCTCCCGGGTTCAGGGCGCGTCCCAAAGTCAGGGCGCGTCGACCGTCACCGTGAAGGAGAACCGGTCGCCCCGGTACCGGATGCGGGCCACGTCGGCGACCCGTCCGTCCTCGTCGTAGGTCACGCCCGTGTAGTGCAGGATCGGGCTCAGCAACGGCACCCCGAGCAGTTCGGCCGTCACGGGGTCCGCCAGCCGGGCCTCGACCGTGTCCGTGATCCGGCTGATCCGCACGCCGACCACGTCGCGCAGCACCTTCGTCATCGGCCACCGCGCCAGGTCCGCCAGGTCCACGCCCTCGGCCAGGTCCGGACGGACCGCGTTCTCCGCCCAGTTCGACGGCTCGTCGCTCTCGCCGTCGTACCGGAGCCTGCGGTACGTGACCACCTCGGGCGTGTCCGGGAAGTGCTCCAGCAGTTCCCCGGACACCGGGGTCCGTTCGTGGCCGAGGATCGTCGTGCGCTCGCCCGACTGCTGCGCGACGATCGCGTCCACCGAACCCAGCAGCCGCACCGGGGCGCCCCGCCGCGCGCCCGGCTCGATGAAGGTCCCGCGCCGCCGGTGCCGGCTGATCAGGCCCTCGCCCTCCAGCTCCTTGAGTGCCTGGCGCATCGTCAGGACGCTCACCCCGTAGTGCTCGGCGAGCTGTTCCTCGGTCGGCAGCCGCAGCGAGGCGTCCGGGGTGCGACCGAGTATCGAGGCGCGCAGGGACTGCGACACCTGATACCAGAGCGGCAACTTCCGGTTCAGTACGAGGGAGTCGGGAGCGAAGGCGGTCACGGGTGGTTCTCCGTACGGCTGGCTGGACGTCATGCGGTGCGCGGCGCTAACGCGGGCGGGCGGGGGTGCGGGCGGAGGCGGGGGCCGAAGGCGGAGCGGGTGCGCGGCCGGTTTCGCGCCGGCGTCCCCGCCCTGGCCCTCGTGTCCGTCCTCGTCCTCGCGCTCGCCCCCGCTCCCGCCCCCGTTCCCACCGCGCATGCGCATGTTAGGCGCGGAAGTGGCGTTCGAGACCCTGCCACACGTCGTCGTATCCGCGCTGGAGGTGGTCCGCGTCGGCCGCCTGCGGGGTGGCGGTGATCGGCCAGCGGGTCTCGAACATGAAGGCCAGCCCGTCGTCGATCTTCTGCGGCTTCAGCTCGGCGGCGCTCGCCTTGTCGAAGGTCTCCCGGTCCGGCCCGTGCGCGGACATCATGTTGTGCAGCGAGCCGCCGCCGGGGACGAAGCCCTCGGCCTTCGCGTCGTACGCGCCCTCGATCAAGCCCATGTACTCGCTCATCACGTTCCGGTGGAAGTACGGCGGCCGGAACGTGTCCTCGCCGACCAGCCAACGCGGTGCGAACACCACGAAGTCGACGCCCGCGAGCCCGGGAGTGTCGGATGGCGAGGTCAGCACGGTGAAGATCGACGGGTCCGGGTGGTCGTAGCTGATCGACCCGATGACGTTGAAGCGGCGCAGGTCGTACACGTACGGGACGTGCGTACCGTGCCAGGCGACCACATCGAGCGGCGAGTGGTCGTACGTCGCCGACCAGAGGTTGCCGCAGAACTTGTTGACCACCTCGGTCGGGCGCTCGCTGTCCTCGTACGCCGCCACCGGGGCCCGGAAGTCACGCGCCGAGGCGAGGCCGTTGGCGCCGATCGGGCCCAGGTCGGGCAGCTCGAAGGGGCGGCCGTAGTTCTCGCAGACGTACCCACGGGCGGGCGCGCCCTCGGAGTCCAGCGGCTCGACGCGGAACCGGACCCCGCGCGGGATCAGCGCCATCTCGCCGGGACCGGCGCTGAGCAGGCCGAGTTCGGTGCGCAGCAGCAGGCCGCCGCGCTCGGGAACGATCAGCAGCTCGCCGTCGGAGCTGCTGAACACCCGGTCCGTCATCGGGGCGTTGGCGGCGTAGAGGTGGATGGCCATGCCGCTGCGCTGGGCGGCGTCGCCGTTGCCGCCGAGGGTCCACAGGCCGGCCAGGAAGTCGGTGCCGGGCGCCGGGTCGGGCAGCGGGTTCCAGCGAAGCCGGTTGGGGTCGGGGACCGCCTCGGTGAAGGGCGCCGTGCGCAGGGCGCCGTTGTCGACGCGGACGAAGGCCGGGTGTGCGGCCGACGGGCGGATCCGGTAGAGCCACGAGCGGCGGTTGTCGGCGCGCGGCTCGGTGAAGGCGCTGCCGCTGAGTTGCTCGGCGTAGAGGCCGAGCGGCGCGCGCTGGGGCGAGTTCCGGCCGAGCGGGAGAGCGCCGGGCACGGCCTCAGAGCTGTGCTCGTTGCCGAAGCCGGTGAGGTACTCCAGCCCCTCCGCCGTCTTCCTGGCCTGCTCACTCATGTGCTGCTCCCGCTCCGTCGAAGGAATCCTATGCCTGACAGTAGGATTCCGCGACCCCGCCGTCAACGCCCCCTCGCCCGAACAGGCGGCATGCGGATTCCCGCAGAGGGGGATCCGAAAAGATGAACATTGCTCTACTCTCTCGCGCATGTCGTGGACCCGCAGGTTCCCTGCCGTGCCGGCGGCGCTCCTCGCCGCCCTCCTCGCTCTCCTGTCCCTCCTCGTCGCCGCGCCCGCCGCCCGCGCGCACGAGGAGCGCCCCGTCACCTTCCCCGACGGCACCGGATCCGTCCCGCAGTACCGTTCCACCGCGCCCGACCTGCTGGTCTGCAAGACCGACCGGGCCGCCTTCGAACGCCGCACGGCGGGCTTCCCCGACGCCCTGCGGCAACGCAACCTGGCCCTGTACGAGCAGTGCGAGAAGAGCGGCTACCGCCACCTCCAGGAGGCCGTCGACGCCGTCGACCGCCCCGGCATGAACATCGCGATCCTCCCCGGCCTCTACGAGGAGGAGCCCTCGCTGCCGAAACCGACGGGGGAGTGCGCCGCGCTCAAAGCCCCCAACTCCTCCTTCGGCTACCAGATCCTGACCTACGAGCAGCAGGCCCAGTGCCGCCACAACCAGAACCTCGTCGCGATCCTCGGCAAGACCGACCTGCAGATCGAGGGCACCGGGGCATCCCGCACGGACGTGATCATCGACGCCAAGTACCAGAAGCTCAACGGCCTGCGCGCCGACCGCTCCAACGGCATCTACTTCCGCAACTTCACCGCGCAGCGCACCACCTTCAACTCGTTGTACGTCCTCGCGGGCGACGGCTTCGTCATCGACGACGTCCTGACCCGCTGGAACGACGAGTACGGCTTCCTGACCTTCGCCAGCGACCACGGCCTGTACAAGAACTGCGAGTCGTACGGCAACGGCGACTCCGGCATCTATCCCGGTAGCGCCTCCAACATCAACGACGGCCGCGGCTACGACGTCCCCCGCTACTCCATCGAGATCACCGGCTGCCGCAGCCACCACAACATGGTCGGCTACTCCGGCACCGCGGGGGACTCCGTGTGGGTCCACGACAACGAGTTCGACCAGAACATGGGCGGTGCCTCGATGGACAGCGCCTTCCCCGGCCACCCCGGCCTGCCGCAGAACCACGCCCGGTTCGAACGGAACCTGATCCACGACAACAACCAGGACTACTACCGCTACGTCGCCGACGGCACCTGCGCCAAGCCGCCCGCCGAACGCGGGTACGAACAGGGCGTGGTCTGCCCGCAGATCTCCATGCCTCCCGGCACCGGCATCATCACCGCGGGCGGCAACTGGAACCTGTACGAGGACAACTGGGTGTACGGGCACCGACGCGCGGGCTTCTTCCTCAGCGCCGTCCCCGCCTTCATCCGAGGCGAGGAGGAGTGGTCCAAGCAGACCGACACCTCCCACCACAACCGGTACGCCGGCAACGTCCTCGGCAAGGACAAGTCCGGCGCATCCCGGCCCAACGGCACGGACGTGTGGTGGGACGGGCAGGGCAGGGGCAACTGCTGGCAGGACGGACCCGACGGCTCCACCCCGGGCACGCTCCCGCAGTGCGGATCCGCCCGCGGCGACGTCAGCGGAGCCTCGGCCCGACTGGTCGGCGAACCGGTGAAACTCGCCCAACTGATGGTCTGCGCGGACTACAACGTCCAGGCGCGCAAGCTCCCGGCGGGCTGCGACTGGTACGGAGCCCGCGGCCTGGAACGGGTCGAGACCCAGCTGGCGCTGGGCGTGGCCGCCGTACTGCTGCTGGTCGGCGGAGTGCTGTGGCGACGCCGGCTTGCGGGCTCCCGACTGGGCGCGGCAGCCTCCCTGCTGGGCCTCGCCGGGCTGGCCCTGGACGTCGCCGGATCCACGATGCCCCTCGTGGACACCTTCGTTCCGGCGCTCGCCCTGTTGCTCCTGGGCCTGTGGTGGACGGGCGCCGGGCTGGTCCTGCGCGCGGAACGCCCCTGGCTGGCACGCCTCACCCTGCTACTGGGGGCCCTGACCCTGCTCGACGCGTTCGACAAGGCCGTCCTGATGATCCCCTGGACCCCGCTGAGCCCCGCCTGGGTACGGGCCCTGGTCGCGGTGGTGTGGGTCCTGTGGGCCGTCGCCGCCTCGGCCCGCCCCACCCCGCCCACCCCGACCCACCCCGCCGACCCGGGCGCTGCCGCCGACCCGGGCGCCGCCGACCCGGGCGCCGCCGACCCGGGCGCCGCCGACCCGGGCGCCGGCAACGGCCCGGGCGGCGGCAACGGCCCGACCCACCCCGCCGACCCGGGCGACGCCGGGGACGCCGCCGTCCCGGGCGACGGCCCGGAGGGCGACCGAGCCCCGACCCCGGCCACCCCACCCCCACCGCCCCCCGCAGCGGACACCCCGACCCCGTAACACCCCGACGGACGGAGCGGGGGCATGCGAGAGCGCCCCGGCTCGGGGTGCGGGGGAGTCGAGCCGCTTCCCCGCATCGGGGCTCCGGAGCGCCCGCTCCGGAGGGGCCGGCGCGTTGCCCCGCAGCGCCGCCTCCACACCGGGCCCCGCGCCGGGCCCCGCGCCGGGTCCCGGGCCGGCCGGGGTGGACGCCCGTCGTCCCGCCCCGGCCGGCCCGGAACACCGATATGACGACCCGTTCCGAGACCGGAGGTCCGCAGTGAGCGTCCGTCCCGAAGACCGTGTCCGGTGCGACGCGTGCGGGATACCCAACCGCACGGCCCGCACGGCCGGGCCGTCCCGCCGGGCCACCCGGCTCGCCGCGCTGGTGGCCGTCCTCCTGCTGCTGGTCGGCGGCGTGGTAACGGGCTGCGGGGGCCGGGCCACGACCCACCACAAGCCCGGCACCACCCACGAAGAGGCGTCCGGCGGAGTCGGGACCCTCCTGGAGGTGCAGGACGGTACGGGCCACCGCCTGCGCGAGGTCCCCGCGCAGGGCGCGCCGGAGGTCCGGCTCACCGCACGACCCGACTCGGAGGACGGCTGGAACCTCCAACTGGCCGTGACGAACTTCCGCTTCACCCCCGACAGCACCGGCGGCGGCGCCCTCCCGGGCGCCGGCCACGCCCACCTCGAACTCGACGGCCGCAAACTGGCCCGGGTGTACGGCCCCTGGTTCCACCTGCCCGCGGCGCAGGTACCCCAGGGCCCGCACACCCTGACCGTCCGCCTGTACGCCGACGACCACACCGCGTGGGCCGTCGCCGGCAAGGCGATCGAGGCTGCCGTTCCGCTGACCGCCGCCCCCGCGGGCGCCGACCACAGCCACCCGGCGGGCACCCCGAGCGCCGGCGGCACCCCGACCGGGGCCCCGCAGGCGGACCGGACCGTCACCCTCGCCGTCCGGGACGGCAAGGTGCACCCCGCTCCCGACCGCACCGAGCTCAAGCGCGGTGAGCGCGTGGCCCTGATCGTCACCAGCGACCTCGCCGACACCCTCCACGTCCACGGCTATGACAAGGAACTCACCCTGCCCGCGGGCCAGGAGGCGACCTTGGTCCTGACGGCCGACCGCACCGGCCTCTTCGAGGTCGAGACCCACACGTCCGGCCTGCTCCTGACCCAGCTCGTCGTCCGATGACCACCACCGCCACCGCCACCGGAACGGGCGCAGGCGCAGGCGCAGGAACAGCCACGGGGACCGTCACCACCGCCGCCGCACCCGGCCCCGCCGCATCCGGCGGCACCTGGCCGGGCGGTGGCCCGGCTGTGTGGCCCGATGTCGGCGTCACCGCCACGAGCCCGACTGGGAGCCCGGTCGGGTTCACCACCGCGAGCCCCGCCGACATCCCGTCCGCGATCGCCGCCGGATTCGGCCCCGCCCCCGGCCCCGGCGCGAGCCCGGTCGGCTGGTCCGGCCAGAGCGTGGTCCTTCACCCGGCCGACCCGTCGATCCTGCTGGCGCACGGGATCGGATCCCAGCACGACCTGCCCATCTCCCCCTTCTACGCCTTCGCCGGCGCCTTCACCGCCCTGTTCGTCTCCTTCCTGGCCCTCGGCCTGCTCTGGTCCGTGTCCCGCTTCCGCGGCGACCGCTCCGGGCTCGCTCTGCCCGCCGGGTTCCAGCGGGTGGCCGACGCGCCGGCCACCCGACTCGTCCTGCGCGGACTCGGCCTCGCCGCAGCCCTCGCCGTACTCCTCCACCTCCTCCTCGGTCCCGACGACCCCACCCGGAACCCCGCGCCGGGGACCGTCTACGTCCTGTTCTGGGTCGGCCTCGTGCCCACCTCCCTCCTCCTCGGCCCCGTCTGGCGCCTGGTCAACCCGCTGCGCACCCTCCACCGCCTCCTTTCCCGGGGCCGGGCCCGGCTCCTGGGCCGCCCGCCCGGACCCGGACGCCCCCTGCCCGCACGGCTGGGCCAATGGCCCGCCGCCGCAGGCCTGTTCGGCTTCACCTGGTTGGAGCTCGCCGCCCCCGATCCCGCATCCACCACCACCCTCCTCATCGCCCTCGTCGGCTACGCGTCCGTCCACCTGCTCCTCGCCGCCCGCCACGGCGAGCGCTGGTTCACCGACGCGGACGCCTTCGAGGCCTACTCCGACCTCCTGGCCCGGCTCGCCGTGCTCGGCCGTCGTAGCGACGGCCGCCTGGTCCTGCGCAACCCCTTCCACGGACTCGACGCGACGCCCGAGCGACCCGGACTCGTCGCCACCGTCTGCGTCCTCCTCGGTTCCACCGCCTACGACGGCTACAGCGACAACCCCTCCTGGATCAACGTCGTTCAGACCTCCCCCCTCGGCCGCACCCCCACGGCCACCCTCGGACTACTCGCTTCCGTCGCTCTCGTCGCCGGCCTCTATTGCCTGTGCGCGGCGGCCACCCGCCTCGTCGCCGGACCTCATCCCGGACCGCTGACCGCCTTCGCGCATTCACTCGTGCCGATCGCCCTCGGCTATCTCATCGCTCACTACTTCTCCCTCCTGGTCACCGAAGGACCACGCACAGTGAGCATCGCACTCGGCACTGACAACGGCCCCGATCCCAGTCCCCCCATGGGCCCCGGCGGTCTCGCAGCCCTCCAGGTGATCGCCGTCGTGACCGGACACGTACTCGGAGTGATCGCCGCGCACGACCGTTCCGTTCGGCTGTTCCCGCCCGCCAAGGCGGTGGCGGGTCAACTCCCGCTGCTGGCGCTGATGATCGCGTACACCGTCGGCGGGCTCGCCCTCCTGCTCAACTGACCGGTCGGGCGCGGGCAGGGAGGCCGGAAGGCTGGACCGAGAAGCCAGGAGCGGCATCATGGACACCGTGCCTCCCGACCAGCCCCTGCGCAGGACCCCCGTCCAGCAGCGCAGCGCCGACCGCCTCGTGCGGATCCTCGACGCCTGCGCCGAGCTCCTCGATGAGGCGGGGTACGAAAACCTCAGCACCCGGGCCGTCGCCCTGCGCGCCGGAGTGCCCATCGGATCGGTCTACCGCTTCTTCGGCAACAAGCGGGCCATGGCCGTCGCCCTGGCCCACCGCAACCTCGACCGCTACGCCGACGGCATCCAGCGCCGCCTCGCCGAGCTGCCCGCCGACTCCTGGCGGCCGGCGGTCGACGCGGTGCTGGACGAGTACCTGGCCATGAAGCGCAGCGTGCCCGGCTTCGCCCTGGTCGACTTCGGCGTGCCCGCACCGCCGTCCGACGGCCCGGCCTCCGACCCCAACCACCAGGTGGCCGCCCGGCTCACCGAACTGCTCTGCGCCCACCTCGGACTGACGCCCGACGCCGACCTCCGCAGGGCGGTGCTGGTCGCCGTCGAGGCGACCGACGCGTTGATCCAGCTCGCCTTCCGGACGGACCCGGCCGGAGACGCCGGCATCGTCGCCGAAACCCGGGCGATGATGCGGGCCTATCTCGCGCGCGTCCTCGACTGATCCGCCGCCGGACCGGCGCCCCGGACCGGCGCCCCGGACCGGCGCCCCGGACCGGCGCCCCGGTCCGTAGCCAGCCGACGCAGACCCCTCCCGCCCGTGCCTACCGGTCGGTATGCTCGGGACGCCCCAGCCGGCCCGGCCCCCGCGGTCGGCTCCGGGTCGTGTCCGTGCCGCAGCCCGCCGCCTCCCAGGAGCGTCCATGCCTCGCACCGCCCCGCGCATCTGCCCGCTCTGCGAAGCCACCTGCGGCCTCACCCTCACCATCGAGGGCGCCACCGTGACCGGCGCCCGCGGCGACCGTGACGACATCTTCAGTCGCGGGTTCATCTGCCCCAAGGGTGCCGCCTTCGGTGCACTCGACGCCGACCCGGACCGGCTGCGCGGCCCCCTCGTACGCCGCGACGGACAACTGCGCGAAGCCGGCTGGGAGGAGGCCTACGAGGCCATCGCCGCCGCGGTGCCGGCGCTCGTCGCGGAGCACGGAGCTCAGTCCGTCGGCGTCGTCCTCGGCAACCCGAACGTCCACACCATGGCCGGCGCCCTCTACCCGCCGCTGCTGGTCAACGCCCTGGGCACGCGGAACCTGTTCACCGCCAGCACCCTCGACCAGATGCCCAAGCACGTGTCCAGCGGGCTCCTGTTCGGCGATCCGTTCGCCATCCCGGTGCCCGACCTGGACCGCACCGACTTCCTCCTGGTCCTCGGCGCCAACCCGGTCGAATCCAACGGCTCGTTGTGCACCGCCCCCGACTTCCCCGGCCGGCTCAAGGCGCTGCGCGCCCGCGGCGGCACGCTCGTGGTCGTCGACCCGCGCCGTACGCGCACCGCCCGGCTGGCCGACCGTCACCTCGCCCCGCGCCCCGGCAGCGACGCCCTCCTGCTGGCAGCCCTCGCGCACACCCTGCTGACGGAGAAGCTCGCGAAGCCCGGTCCGCTCGCCGAACACATCGAAGGACTCCGGGAACTCGCCGACGCCCTCGGGAGTTTCACCCCTGAGGCCGCCGCCCCCGCCTGCGACCTCCCGGCCTCCGAGATCCGCGCCCTCGCCCGCGACCTCGCGGCCGCGCCGACCGCCGCCGTCTACGGGCGGATCGGCAGCTGCACCGTCGAGTTCGGAACGCTCGCCAGCTGGCTGGTCGACGTACTGAACATCCTCACGGGCAACCTCGACCGCCCGGGCGGAGCCCTCTTCCCGCTGGCCGCGGCGGGCCCGCGACCCCGTCCCGCCGGACCGGGTCGGGGGTTCGCGCTGGGCCGCTGGCACAGTCGGGTCAGCGCTCATCCCGAGGTGAAGAGCGAGCTGCCCAGTGCGGCACTGGCCGAGGAGATCGAGACGCCCGGCGAGGGGCGGATCCGCGCCCTGATCTCCATCGCGGCCAACCCGGTGCTGTCCGCCCCCGACGGCCGCCGGCTCGACGCCGCCCTCGCCGGACTCGACTTCATGGTCAGCGTCGACCCTTACCTCAACGAGACCTCGCGCCACGCCCACGTGGTCCTGCCCCCGCCGCCGCCCTCGCAGAGCGCCCACCACGACTTCGCGTTCAACGGCTTCGCCGTCCACAACCAGGTCCGCTACACGCGCCCGGCCGTCCCGCTGGACGCGGACCGAAGCGACGAATGCGAGATCCACGCCCGTCTCGTCCTCGCCGTCTCGGGCCTGCACGGCGCCGCCGAACCCTCCACCGTGGACGACCTCGCCATCCGGGCCGTCCTCGTCAAGGAGACCTCCGACCGGCACTCCCCGCTGCACGGTGCCGACCCCGAACGCCTCGCCGGACTCCTCACCGGCGAGAACGGCCCCGAGCGCCGGCTCGACCTGATGCTCCGACTCGGCCCGTACGGCGACCGCTTCGGCGCGCCCGGATACGTCGCCCCCGAGGCGGCGCCGCACGGGGCCGGCCTCAGTCTCGAACGGTTGCTCGCCCATCCGCACGGCATCGACCTGGGCCCGCTGCGGCCCCGGCTTCCGGGCGTGCTCAGGACCCGCAGCGGCAGGATCGAGCTGCTTCCCGACCCGATCGCGGCCGAGCTCCCCGGGCTCCGCGCGGCGCTCGCCGAACGCCCCGCCGCCCTGGTGCTCGTGGGCCGCCGCCACCTGCGGTCCAACAACAGCTGGTTGCACAACGTCCCGGCCCTCACCGGAGGTTCCAACCGGTGCACCCTCCAGGTCCACCCCGAGGACGCGGCGCGCCACGGCCTCACCGACGGCGGCCGCGCCAGGATCAGCGCGGACGGCGGCAGCCTGGACGTGCCCGTCGAGGTCACCGACACGGTCCGCGCCGGCGTGGTCAGCCTGCCGCACGGCTGGGGTCACGACCGGCCCGGCACCCGGCTCGCGGTGGCCGGCGCCGACCCCGGCGCCAACGTGAACCAGCTGCTCGACGGCACCCGGCTGGACCCCCTGTCCGGCACGGCGGTGCTCAACGCCTTCCCCGTCCAGCTGGCACCCCTGCCCTGAGCTGGGGTTTTGCTCGTATTGCTCACGCGCGGACATCTTGTTGGGCGTGGCAGGGGGCACCTACGTTCCCTGCATGCTGACCTTCCTCGGCTTCGCCATGATCGCGACCTTCCTGGTCCTGATCATGCTGAAGAAAATGTCGCCCATCGCGGCGCTCGTGCTCATCCCCGCGCTCTTCTGCGTGTTCGCCGGCAAGGGCGCACATCTCGGGGACTACGTCATCGACGGGGTCGGCAAACTCGCGCCGACCGCCGCGATGCTGATGTTCGCCATCGTCTACTTCGGGCTGATGATCGACGTCGGTCTCTTCGACCCGATCGTGCGCGGCATCCTGCGCTTCTGCAAGGCCGACCCGATGCGGGTGGTGGTGGGCACGGCCGTGCTCGCCGCCATCGTCTCGCTCGACGGGGACGGCTCGACCACCTTCATGATCACGGTCTCGGCCATGTACCCGCTGTACAAGCGGCTCGGCCTGAGCCTGGTGGTCATGACGGGCGTCGCGGCGACCGCCAACGGCGTCATGAACACCCTTCCCTGGGGCGGCCCCACGGCCCGCGCCGCCACGGCCCTCAAGCTCGACGCCGGCGACATCTTCGTGCCGATGATCCCGGCCCTCGCCGTCGGTCTGCTCTTCGTCTTCGCCCTGGCCTACGTCCTGGGCGTCAAGGAGCGCCGTCGGGTCGGCTCCCTGGTGATGCCCGGCGGGGATGGTCTCGAAGGTGAGGGGAACGCCGGTGCGGCCGGCGCGGAGGTACTGGTTCCGTCCGGTGCCCGTACCGGCGGCGCCACCGACGGTTCCGGCGCCCCGGCGGTCGCCCCGTCCTCCGACGGCGTACCCGGATGCGACGGAGCCGAGGCCGACCGGCCCGCCCGTGCCCCCCAGCCGACCGGCCCCATCCCGACCGGCTCAGGCCCGAGCGGCCCCGCCCCGGTCGACACCTCGCCGGACGCCCCGTCCGACACCGAGGGCTTCCAGGGCCTCGACCCGCGCCGCCCGACGCTGCGCCCCCGCCTCTACTGGTTCAACGCGGGGCTGACGATCGCCCTGCTGACGGCCATGATCATGGAACTGCTGCCGATCCCGGTGCTGTTCCTGCTCGCCGCCGCCCTCGCGCTCACCGTGAACTTCCCGCACATGCCCGACCAGAAGGCCCGGCTCGCCGCGCACGCCGACAACGTGCTGAACGTGGCCGGCATGGTCTTCGCGGCCGCCGTCTTCACCGGGGTCCTCACCGGTACGGGCATGGTCAAGGACATGGCCGACTGGCTGGTCGGGGCCATCCCCGAGGGCATGGGCCCGCACATGGCCCTGGTCACCGGACTCCTCAGCCTGCCCCTCACCTACTTCATGTCCAACGACGGCTTCTACTTCGGCGTCCTGCCGGTGCTCGCCGAGGCGGGCGCCGCCCACGGGGTGTCCCCGCTGGAGATCGCCCGCGCCTCCCTGGTCGGCCAGGCCCTGCACATGTCCAGCCCGCTGGTCCCGGCCGTCTACGTGCTCGTCGGCATGGCCAAGGTCGAGTTCGGCGACCACACCCGCTTCACGGTGAAGTGGGCGGCCCTCACCTCCCTCGTGGTCCTCGCGGCGGGGATGCTTTTCGGCATCATCTGATCCGGGCCACCCCTGGCGCCCGGAAAACTACCGACGCTAGTTTGTAGGGTGTTGGTGACGTCAGGTCTACGCGCTCGTGCGTGCTCGGGAGGAATGCCATGAAGGCCCAGGACGGGATGTACATCGGCGGGGCGTGGGTGCCCGCAGCCGGCGCCGGCCGGATCCAGGTCGTCAATCCGGCGGACGAGCAGGTCATCGCGGAGGTGCCGGCCGGCAGCGCCGAGGACGTGGACGCGGCCGTACGGGCCGCCCGCGCGGCCTTCCCCGGCTGGGCGGCCACCGCCCCGGCCGACCGGGCGGCCCTGATCGGCGTCCTCCGGGACGTACTGGTGGCCCGGAAGGGCGAGCTGGCCGAGACGGTCACCGCCGAACTCGGTTCCCCGCTCGGCTTCGCGGAGGCGGTGCACATCGGGTCGCCGATCGCGGTGGCCGGCTCGTACGCCGAGCTGGGGGCCTCGTACGGCTTCGAGGAGCGGATCGGCAACTCCACGGTCCTGCTGGAGCCCGTCGGCGTGGTCGGGGCGATCACGCCCTGGAACTACCCGCTGCACCAGATCGTTGCCAAGGTGGCACCCGCACTCGCCGCCGGCTGCACCGTCGTCCTCAAGCCCGCCGAGGACACCCCGCTGACCGCACAGCTCTTCGCCGAAGCCGTGCACGAGGCGGGCATCCCGGCCGGGGTCTTCAACCTGGTGACCGGCACCGGGCCGGTCGCCGGTCAGGCCCTGGCCGAGCACGAAGGGGTCGACCTCGTCTCCTTCACCGGCTCGACCGCCGTCGGGAAGAAGATCGGCGCCACGGCAGGCGCCGCGATCAAGCGTGTCGCCCTCGAACTGGGCGGCAAATCGGCCAATGTCATCCTGCCCGGGGCGGACCTCGCCAAGGCCGTCGCGGTGGGCGTCGGCCACGTCATGAACAACTCCGGTCAGAGCTGCAACGCCCTCACGCGCATGCTCGTCCACCGGGACCAGTACGAGGAGGCCGTCACCCTCGCGGCCGCCGCCGTCGCCAAGTACCCGTCCGGAGACCCCCGCGACCCGGGCACCCGCCTCGGCCCGGTCGTCAACGCCACCCAGCGCGACCGCGTCCGCGCGTACATCGCCAAGGGCGTCGAGGAAGGCGCGCGCCTCGTCGCGGGCGGCCTCGACAGCCCCCACGAGCAGGGGTACTTCGTGGCCCCGACGGTCTTCGCGGACGTCACCCCCGCGATGACCATCGCCCAGGAGGAGATCTTCGGCCCCGTGCTGGCGATCCTCCGCTACGAGGACGAGGACGACGCCCTGCGCATCGCCAACGGCACCGTCTACGGCTTGGGCGGCGCGGTGTGGGCCGAGGACGAGGAGACGGCCGTGGCGTTCGCCCGCCGCATGGACACCGGGCAGGTGGACATCAACGGGGGCCGCTTCAACGTGCGCGCGCCGTTCGGTGGGTACAAGCAGTCGGGTGTCGGCCGCGAGTTGGGCCCGCACGGCCTGGGGGAGTACCTCCAGACCAAGTCCCTGCAGTTCTGACCGCCCGAGACGGAGAAAAGATCATGGTCCGCGCCGCCGTCCTGCCCGCCGTCGGAGCCCCGCTGGAGATACGGGAGATCGTGCTGCCCGAGCCCGGCCCCGGTCAGGTCCGGGTACGCCTCGTCGCAGCCGGGGTCTGCCACTCCGACCTCTCCCTCACCAACGGCACCATGCGGGTGCCCGTCCCCGCCATCCTCGGCCACGAGGGCGCGGGTACGGTCCTCGCCGTCGGCGAGGGCGTCACCCACGTCGCCCCGGGAGACGGCGTCGTCCTCAACTGGGCGCCGTCCTGCGGGGAGTGCCACCACTGCCTGATCGGCGAGGTCTGGCTCTGCGCCAAGGCGCTGAGCGGAGTCGGGGCCGTCCACGCCCATGACGCCGAGGGGACCGAGCTGCACCCCGGGCTCAACGTCGCCGCGTTCGCCGAGGAGACCGTCGTCGCGGCGAACTGCGTGCTGCCCGCGCCCGCCGGGATCCCGCTCACCGAGGCCGCCCTCCTCGGCTGCGCCGTCCTCACCGGCTACGGCGCCGTCCACCACAGCGCGCAGGTCTTCCCGGGCGAGTCGGTGGTGGTGTTCGGCGTCGGCGGCGTCGGCCTGGCCGCGCTCCAGGCGGCCCGGATCGGTCAGGCGGGTCCCATCGTCGCCGTGGACGTCTCCCCGGCCAAGGAGGAGCTCGCGCGGGCGGCCGGAGCCACCGAGTTCGTGCTCGCCTCGGACACCACCGCCAAGCAGGTCCGCGCGGTCACCGGCGGCCGGGGCGCGGACGTCGCCATCGAGTGCGTGGGTCGCGCGGAGAGCATCCGCGCGGCCTGGGAGTCGACGCGGCGGGGCGGCCGCACGACGGTCGTCGGCATCGGCGGCAAGGAACAGCAGGTCACCTTCAACGCGTTGGAGATCTTCCACTTCGCGCGCACGCTCAGCGGCTGCGTCTACGGCAACAGCGACCCCGCCCGGGACCTTCCGGTGATCGCCGACCACGTCCGCGCGGGCCGACTCGACCTCGCGGGCCTCGTCACCGACCGGATCACCCTCGACGGCATCCCGGCCGCGTTCGAGGCGATGCTCGCGGGCAAGGGAGGCCGCTCGCTGGTCGTCTTCTGACCCACCCCGACGGGCACACCCGCCCGACTCCGCCCCACCCCGCCCGACCCCGACCCACGCCCTCCGGGCGGGAGTCAGGCGGGGTCGGCGGGAAGGGCGTCGAACTGGAGGGCCAGGCCGTCGAGCAGGGCGGCCAGACCCGTCTCGAAGGCTCCCTCGTCGACCTCGCGGCGCCGCTCCGCCAGCAGGTGGGCCTGCCCCAGGTGGGGATAGTCCGTCGGGTCGTACGCCGTCTCGTCGTCGACGAAACCGCCGGCGAACGAGGCCACCGCCGAGCCCAGGATGAAGTACCGCATCAGCGCCCCGATCCGGGTCGCGTGCGCCGGCGGCCAGCCCGCCTCCGTCATCGCGCCGAACACCGAGTCCGCCAGCCGCAGTCCCGCCGGCCGCCGGCCCGGCCCCCGGGCCAGGACCGGCACGATGTTCGGATGGTCGGACAGGGCGTCGCGGTACGAGTGCGCCCAGGCGTGCAACGCCGGCCGCCAGTCCCGGCAGTCTTCGAACATCGACAGGTCCACCCGCGCGCTCACCGCGTCGGCCACCGCCTCCAGGATCTCGTCCTTCGTGCGGAAGTGGTTGTACAGGGACGGCCCGCTCACCCCGAGCGCGGCGGCCAACCGGCGCGTCGAGAGCGCCTCCAGACCTTCCGCGTCCACCAGCGCACCCGCCGCCTCGACGATGCGGGCTCGGCTGAGGAGGGGCTTGCGCGGTCTGGCCATGCGCCACATAGTAGGGCCTGCCCGTCATAAACTACCGGTGCTAGTTAAAGGCCGGTCGAGACGCCCCGGAGGTGCCCGGTGAACCTGGAGCCGAGCGAGGAGCAGAGCGCCGTACGCCGACTGGCCCGCGCGTTCACCGAGCGCGAGATCGTCCCGTACGCCGCCGCGTGGGACCGGGCCGAGAGCGTGGACCGGGGCATCGTGAAGAAGCTCGGCGACGTCGGGTTCCTGGGCCTGACGGTGCCCGAGGAATACGGCGGTTCGGGCGGGGACCACCTCTCCTACGCCCTGGTCACCGAGGAACTCGGCCGCGGCGACTCCGCCGTGCGCGGCATCGTCTCCGTCTCCCTCGGCCTTGTCGCCAAGACCATCGCCGCCTGGGGCGACGAGGCGCAGAAGCGGGACTGGCTTCCCCGACTGTGCTCCGGCGAGGCCCTCGGCTGCTTCGGCCTGACCGAGCCCGGTACCGGCTCCGACGCGGGCAACCTCACCACCCGGGCCGTGCGCGAGGGGGACGCGTACGTCATCAGCGGCAGCAAGATGTTCATCACCAACGGCACCTGGGCCGACGTCGTCCTCCTCTTCGCCCGCACCGACGACACCCCCGGCCACCGCGGGATCTCCGCCTTCCTGGTGCCCGCCGACGCCCCCGGCCTCACCCGCCGCGAGGTCCACGGGAAGTTGGGCCTGCGCGGCCAGGCCACCGCCGAACTCGTCCTCGACGGCGTCCGCGTGCCCGCCTCCGCCATGCTCGGCCCCGAGGGCAAGGGCTTCTCCGTCGCCATGTCGGCACTGGCCAAGGGGCGGATGTCGGTCGCCGCGGGCTGCGTCGGCATCGCCCAGGCGGCGCTGGACGCCGCCGTCTCGTACGCCGCGCAGCGCGAGCAGTTCGGCAAGCCGATCGCCCAGCACCAGCTCGTCCAGGAACTCATCGCCGACATCTCGGTCGACGTGGACGCGGCCCGGCTGCTGACCTGGCGCGTCGCCGACCTCATCGACCGCGGGCAGCCCTTCGCCACCGAGTCCTCCACCGCCAAGCTCTTCGCCTCGGAAGCCGCCGTGCGCGCCGCCGGCAACGCCCTCCAGGTGCACGGCGGCTACGGCTACATCGACGAGTACCCCGTCGGCAAACTGCTGCGCGACGCCCGCGTGATGACCCTCTACGAGGGCACCAGCCAGATCCAGAAGCTGCTGATCGGCCGCGCCCGCACGGGGGTCTCCGCTTTCTGAGTACCCGGCTGAGTACCTGCGCCCATGTGCGCCCGGCCGTCGCCGCCGATGCTGGAGCCATGAACGAGACACCGGTCAAGCAGCAGAACACGGGGGCGTACTACGGCCAGGCCGTCGCCTCCTTCGGCGTCGCCATCGCCGCCGTGGCGCTGGGGATCTACAACATGGACGCCGACGGCTGGGTCCGCGCCTTCCTCGGCATCGCGGTGCTCTACCTCACCACCTCGGCGTTCACCCTCGCCAAGGTGATCAGGGACCGTCAGGAGGTGACGCAGATCGTCACCCGCGTCGACCAGGCCCGGATGGAGAAGATCATGACGGGCTACGACCCCTTCGCGCCGAAGCCCCCCACCCAGGACCGCTGACCGCGCGGTCCGGGACGCTCCCGTCACGCCACGCCCACCCCTGCCCGTCCGGCGCGGCTAAGCGCTTGCTCACCCTCCGGTAGGGTGTTCCTTCCTACAAGAGGAAGAGGTGGACGGGCCATGGACAGCGCGGCGGAAACCGGCGGATACCAGCCGTGGTCGGAGGTCACCCCCGACGCCGCGCGGCGGCTGCTCGTCGCCGCCGTCGAGGCCTTCGCCGAGCGCGGCTACCACGCGACCACCACCCGGGACATCGCCGGCCGGGCCGGGATGAGTCCGGCCGCGCTCTACATCCACTACAAGACCAAGGAAGAACTGCTCCACCGGATCAGTCGCATCGGTCACGACAAGGCGCTGGAGATCCTGGAAACCGCCGCCTCCGGCCCGGGCGCCGCCGCCGAGCGGCTCGACGGCGCCGTACGGTCCTTCGTCGGCTGGCACGCGGCGCACCACACCACCGCCCGCGTGGTCCAGTACGAGCTCGACGCCCTCGCACCCGAGCACCGCTCCGAGATCGTGGCCCTGCGCCGGCGGAGCGACGCGGCCGTACGACGGATCCTCGCCGACGGCGTACGGGCGGGGGAGTTCGCGGTGCCGGACGTCCCGGGCACCACCCTCGCCGTGCTGTCCCTGTGCATCGACGTGGCCCGCTGGTTCAGCGCGGCCGGACCGCGCACGCCCGACGAGGTCGGCGCGCTCTACGCCGACCTCGTGCTGCGCATGGTGAGCGCGGCCCCCGCCGCGTCCGCTCAGAAGTAGTAGCGGGACACCGACTCCGCCACGCACACCGGCTTTTCGGCGCCCTCGCGCTCCACCGTCACCGTCGCGGCGACCTGCACGCCCTCGCCGACCTCGGTGACCGACGTGATCAGCGCGGTGGCGCGCAGCCGCGAACCTACCGGCACCGGAGCGGGGAAGCGGACCTTGTCCACGCCGTAGTTGATGCCCATCCGCATGCCCTCGACCCGCATGATCTGCGGCACCAGGCTCGGCAGCAGCGACAGCGTCAGGTAGCCGTGCGCGATCGTCGAACCGAACGGCCCGGAAGCCGCCCGCTCGGGGTCCACGTGGATCCACTGGTGGTCGCCCGTCGCGTCGGCGAACAGGTCGATCCGCTTTTGGTCCACCTCCAGCCATCCGCTCGGGCCGAGCGGCTCGCCGATGCCGGCGCGCAGTTCCTCGGCGGATGTGAAGATCCTCGGATCGGCCATGCCCTGCCCCTGTCGGTAGACGTCTCCCACGCGGTCCTCAAGCCTGCTCGCCCGGCACACTCAGACGAATAAGCGTTTGCTCAGCATGCTGCGCCGCGTGTGTGAATGTCAACGCACCTCCGACTAGGCTCGGCAGGGTGCCGCAGATTCCCGAGAAGATCCACGAACTCACCGTCGGTCAGCTGTCCGCGCGCAGTGGAGCCGCCGTCTCAGCCCTCCACTTCTACGAGACGAAGGGCCTGATCAGCAGCCGCCGCACCTCCGGCAACCAGCGCCGCTACAGCCGTGACGCGCTGCGCCGGGTCGCGTTCGTACGCGCCGCTCAACGGGTGGGCATTCCGCTCGCCGACATCGGCGAGGCGCTGTCCCAACTGCCGGAAGGGCGCACGCCGAACCGCGAGGACTGGGCCCGCCTGTCGGAGGCCTGGCGATCCGAACTCGACCAGCGCATCGAGCAACTCAGTGATCTCCGCGACCGTTTGACGGACTGCATCGGCTGCGGCTGCCTCTCCATGAAGACCTGCGCGCTGTCCAACCCGGACGATGTCTTCGGCGACCGCATGACCGGCTCACGGCTCGCTTACTGACACCCGCCGCCCGCACCGGTACTCACCGCCCCGCCCGACCGGCGGACGCCGGAGCCCCCGCCGGACCGGCCTCGGCGGTGATCTCCCGGGCCGCCGCCACCAGTTCGGCGTTCGACCGGGCCGGGCGGCCGTCCGGCAGGTGGAGAACCTCTCCTACGCCGATCCGCGCACCGGCGCCGCACCGGGAGGCCAGCCGCAACACGGGCCAAGCGGCTCCGTCCTTCCCGTACAGCAGCACGGGTACGGGAGGCAGCCACCGCAGCCCCGCCACCAACGCGGGATCCGCCCGCGCCAGCTCCGCCACCAGCCGCACCCGCCCGTGGTCGGCCGGGGCCCACGCCAGGAAACGGGCCAGTGGCCCGGGCCCGGCACCGCCGCCCAGCGGTACCACCGCGTCCACCGCAACCCCGCGCGCCAACAGGGCCGAACCCAGCTCGTACGCGCCGGCTTCGGCGAAGGACACCGTCGCCCGGTCCGGCAGCACCTCCCAGCACCGCACCCGCTCCAGCCGCCCCGCCGGATCCGGCTCCGCGGCGACGGAAGCGGGCACCGTCAGGGGGACCCGGACCCCCGCGCCGCGCAACTCCTCCAGCAGTGGCCCCACCACCCGGGGCGAGAGGCCCTCCCGGCCGCACGGGGTCCGCGGGTGCACCAGTACCTCGCCGGCCCCGGCGGCGACCGCGGCCAACGCCGACTCCGCCAGCGCCCGCGGCGACATCGGTACGGCCGCCCCGTCGGCGGCGCCCCGCGACCCGTTGAGCCCGACCTGAAGCACCCGGGCCACACCGGCCGACCCCACCGCATCGGCCGTCCCGCTCACACCGGCCGTCCCAACACCATCGGCCGTCCCGTTCACACCGGCCGTCCCGCTCACACCGGCCGCCTCGCCGACCCCGGCCGCCCGGCCCGCCGAAGCCCCCGTCCCGCCCCGGTCACGCCGCGTCCGCCGAAGCCGGGCGCACCACCGCCGCGTAAGCCAGGGCGGGTCTCGGCACCACGATGCCGCAGCCCCCGCACACCGGGCCGTCCCACGACCAGGCCCCGGCCCAGTCGCCGTGCCGGGCCGCCGGTACGGACGGCCAGCGCAACTCCTCCTCGCCGCACACCGGACACGAGGTGCCCGGCTCCGACTCCAGCGCTGTCACCAGCCGCCGCAGAACCTCGCCCAGCGTGCCCTCCGGCCGCACCCACGGGTCGGCGCAGCGCACCACCGCGTCCCCGTTGCCGCCCCAGGCCCACTCCGGGCGGCGCACCCCGTCGTGCTTCTCACGTCTGCGTCGCGCCGCGAACAACTTCTCGTACTCCAACCAGACCGCCCGCGCCTCTTCCAGTTCCTCCAGCGCCGCGACGAGCCGCAACGGGTCCGCACCCCGGTCCTCGGGAGCGATCCCGTGCCGGTCGCACAGGTGCCACCACGTCGCGCGGTGCCCGTACGGGGCGAACCGTTCCAGGCAGCGGCGCAACGAATGGCGCCGCAGGGCCCGGTCGTTGCGCGCGTCGCGCACCTGATAGGCCAGACTTCGAAAACCCGCCATCGCACCTTCACCTCCGCCGTCCCCCCACACCCGTGCCCGTGCCACTCCGTCGAACGAAGCAGCCCGCCCCGACGTGCCCAACATGCCCTGCGGGATGTGGGCGCATGCGGGGGCGGTCGAGGCGTATAGGTGGCACATGGCCGAATTTCAGCGCCCCATGCGCCCCGCGGACACCACGAGCCGGGCGAGTTCCTCGTGGCAGATGTCACTGTGCGCCCCCGACGGGGGCCCGCCCCGGCGCACCACGGACCCGGCGTCGACGCTGACGCAGCCCCTCTCCGGCAGCCCGTCGCGCAGCGCGGCGGCGAGGCCCAGCCGGGGCGCGCCCGGCAGGGCCCGCACCCCGTCGTGCCCGATCGCGCCCCACCGCTCGTCGAAACCGAGAAGTCCGGCCGAATCCCCCGCCATCCGGGAGGCCAGCGGGTAGAACACCCCGAGCGAGGAGTCGTGGGCGGAATGACAGGCCACGACCGGCCCGTCCACCCGGCGCTGCAGCCCGCGCAGGGCTCCGCCGCGACGCGGGTCATGGGGCAGCCGGTCGCTGAAGGCGTAGTGGGAGAAGGCCCCTTGGAGGAGCGTCAACGACTTGGGGTTCCGCCCCCCGTCGGGCAGGGACCGTAGCGCGAAGGAGACCACGCGGGCACCGAAGCTGTGGCCGATCAGGTGGACCCGAAGGGCGGGCCGGCGTCCGGCCAGGTCCGCCAGGACCGGTCCGAGTCCGAGTTCCCCGACCACCCCGGCCCGCTTCTTCATCTCGTAGTACGTGGCCTGCCGCAGCAGTTCCTTGGCCCCGCTCCACAGGGACCGCAGTCCGCCCCCGAGCGCGAGGCCCGACGCCCCGGAAGGTGCGGGCGCGGCGTCCGGTGCGGCGTCCCGCCCGCCCCCGACCTGCTCCAGCGCGTCCGCGAGGGTCCGGCAGACCGCCAGCACGTCCTCGGCGAAAATGGCCGGTACGTCGTGCCGCGCGGTCCCGTCGGCCGCCCCGGCCGGCGTCGGGGGCGGGGCCGGCATCGGGCCCAGCAGGTTGACGGGCGTACCGACCCGGTCGGCCCGCAGCAGTTCCCGTACGAGCGCCCCGAACTCGACGAGGGCCGCCGCAGAGTCCGGCCGGTTCTCCAACAGCTCGGCGATCCGCCCGAGTTCCGCCTCGCGGCCCGGCCAGAACCTCGCCAGGGCCCGCCGCGTGTCGGGGTCCAGGACCGTGCCGAACCCCGGCAGGGGCAGGGCGCCGGGTGCCTCGAAGTCGGGTATCGGCTCGTCGGAGAACCGGATCGACGGCCAGACGACGCCCACGTACCCGAGCCGCACCCCCGTCCCCACCAGCTCCGGGAAGGGAGCGAAGAACCGGTCGTAGAGCCGGGTCGCCGTCGACCGGTCGCTGTTCCAGCCGTGGGCGAAGACCAGCAGGTCCGTCGCCTCGATCCGGGCCACCGTCTCCCGGGCCGCCGGATCCACGTCGCCCTGCGCGTCGAAGGTCAGCTCCCGGTACGGGCCGACGCCGATGCCCGCAGCGGTCGCGGTCGCGGCCGGGCCGGCCGCCGTGACGCCGAACCCGCTCCAGCGCCCGGTCGCCGCCGGGGCCCGGCTCCCGGTCCTCGTACCGGTGAAGCCCCTGCCCCCCGCCCCGGTGCGGCTCGCGCCGCCCGTCCCCGTCCCCGTCCCCGTCCCGCCGTCGGATCCGCCCGGCCGTCCACCCGCCATGGGTCCCCCTCCGCGCCGCCCCTGTGGTGCTTGCAGCATCCCGCCGCTCGGGCCGCCCGACCAGTCCCGCGACGCCCCGGATCGGGGGCGGCCGCCCGTCGCTCAGGGATAGAGCAGGTACTTCTCCCGTACGGCCGCGAAACGCGCCAGTCCGGCAGCCCAGTCGTCCACGACCTCCTGCACCCCGGCCCCGGCGTCCACCAGCGTGCGCACCCGGTCCGAGCCCGTCAGCCGGTCGATCCAGTGATCGGAGCGCCAGGCGAACCCGGACCACACCCGGCGCGCGGTGACCAGCAGCCCGACCCCGGTCAGCACCGGATCGAAGGCGTCCCGGTCGTGCACGATCAGCCGGACCCCGCCACACACCTTCCCGGTGTGCTTGGAGAAGGAAGGGGTGAACCACGTCTCGCGGAACCACACTCCCGGCAGCTCCAGGCCGTTCGCCGCCTCGGCCCACCGCCGGTCGACGCCCTCCGCGCCCACCACCTCGAACGGGGTGGTCGTGCCCCGGCCCTCCGACAGGTTGGTCCCCTCGAACAGACAGGTCCCGGCGTACGCCAGTGCCGTGTCCGGAGTCGGCACGTTCGGGCTCGGCGGCACCCACGGCAGCCCGGTCGCCCCGAAGAGCGCATCCCGTCGCCAGCCCGTCATCCGTACCGTCCGCAGCCGCACCGGCCCCTGCGGGAAGGCCGTACCGCTCAGGAACTCGCCGTTGAACAGCAGCGCCAGTTCGGCCGCCGTCATCCCGTGCGCGAGCGCGATCGGCTCCCGGCCGACGAAGCTCGCGTACGGCCGCTCCAGCACCGGACCGGCCGGCCGCCGGCCGCCGACCGGGTTCGGCCGGTCCAGCACCACCACGGCCTTGCCCGCGAGGGCGGCCGCGCGCATGCAGTCGTAGAGGGTCCAGACGTACGTGTAGAACCGTGCCCCCACGTCCTGGATGTCGAAGACGACGGTGTCGATGCCGGCCCTCGTGAAGAGGTCCGCGAGCTGCTGCCCGCTGGTGGCGTACGTGTCGTACACGGGCAGCCCGGTCGCCGGGTCCCGCCCCGCCCCCTCCGAGCCGCCCGCCTGCGCCGTGCCGCGGAACCCGTGCTCCGGCCCGAACACGGCGACCAGGTCGACCCGTTCGTCCGCGTGCAGTACGTCGACCAGGTGGCGGGCGTCGGCGGTGATCCCGGTGGGGTTGGTGACCACCCCGATCCGCTGCCCCGCCAGCGCCGCGTACCCGTCGGCGGCGAGCTGCTCGAACCCCGTCCGCACCCGCTCCGCCCGGGGGCCCGTGGCCGGCGCGGCACCGGTGCCCGCCACAGGGCCCGCGCCCGCCCCCAGGGCCCCGACGGCCCCAGCCGCCCCCGCCAGTCCCAGCACCCCGCGTCGTGACAGCGTCATCCGGCCACGCTAGGCGGTCCCCTCCGGATCCTGCCCGACCCACGCCGCCCGGAGGGTGCGCGTCCGCGTGCCGCGTCGGGCGATCACGTACCGCCGAGGGGGCCGTCCCTCTTCCGGCCGGGCATACCGACTGGTTAGTCTGCCGGGGATCGGCCCCCAGGGCAGCGACGAAAGGTGACCCCCGTGAGCACGTACCAGGACCAGCGAGTCGTCGTCACCGGCGCGGGCGGCGGCATCGGCGCGGCCCTCGCCCACCGGTTCGCCGCCGAGGGGGCGACCGTCGTCGTCAACGACCTCGACCCCGCCAAGGCCGCCTCCGTGGCGGACGCGATCGGTCCCCGGGCCATCGCCGTCCCGGGCGACGCCTCCATGGTCGTGGCCGAGGCCAGGGAGGCGCTGGGCGGCGCCGTGGACGTGTACTGCGCCAATGCCGGCCTCGCCTCCGGTGGTGACGCCTTCGCGGACGAGGCCGTCTGGGAGGCGGCCTGGGACACCAATGTGATGGCCCACGTGCGCGCCGCCCGGGCCCTGTTGCCCGACTGGTTGGAGCGCGGCGGCGGCCGCTTCGTGTCCACCGTCTCGGCCGCGGGACTGCTGACCATGATCGGAGCGGCGCCGTACAGTGTCACCAAGCACGGCGCCCTCGCCTTCGCGGAATGGCTCTCGTTGACCTACCGCCACCGGGGCGTGTCGGTCCACGCCATCTGTCCGCAAGGGGTGCGCACCGACATGCTCACCGCCGCCGGATCGGCGGGCGAGCTGGTCCTGGCGCCGACCGCGATCGAACCCGACGCGGTCGTGGAGGCGCTGTTCGACGGCATGGAGAAGGGCCGGTTCTTGATCCTCCCGCACCCCGAGGTGGCGGACTACTACGCCGCGCGCGCCACGGAACCCGACCGCTGGCTGACCGGCATGAACCACCTCCAGCGGAAGTGGGAATCCTCGTGACCGAAGCACCGAGGGCGCCTGGGGCGCCGAAGGCGCCGGGGTTCGAGGGTCCGGGGTTCGAGGCGTCGGCGGTGTTGCCCCGTGCGTCGGTGACTTCGGGGACCGAAGGGGCTGTGCGCGGGGTCCTGGCCGGCCCGGTGCCGGGCGCCGCTACGGTCTCCGTAGCCTCGGCAGCCCTGGCGTCGACCTCCGGCGCCGCCCCCACCGGGTCCCGGTACGCCGCGCGTCCCTGGCTGCGGCAGCTGAGCCCCGCCCAGTTGGCCGGGGTTTCGCCGCAGCCCAGCGTGCTGCACGCGTTCCGGGCGGCCGTCGCCCGCGCCCCCGGCCGCCCGGCCCTCGCGTACTTCGACGGCCGGATCGCCTACGCGGAAGCCGACGCCCTCTCCGACTCCCTCGCCGGGCACCTCGCCGCGCAGGGCGTCGGTCGGGGCGACCGGGTCGCCGTCATGCTGCAGAACAACCCGCACTTCGTGCTCGCGGTGCTGGCCGCGTGGAAGGCCGGGGCGGTGGTCGTCCCGCTCAACCCGATGTACAAGGCCGCCGAGGTCGGGGACGCCCTGCGCGACTCCGGGGCCGCTGCGCTGGTCTGCGCGGAGCCGGCCTGGACGGCGTACCTGCGGGAGGCGGTGCGCGGGACCGGCGTACGGACCGTCCTGACCACCCGCGACCGGGACTTCCAGACCCGCGACGACCCCCGCGTCCTACCCGCACGGCCCGCACAGGCCGAGGCCGCCCAAGCCGCGTCGGCCGGGCCCCCGCCCGCACGTGCCGAGCCCGCGCAGCCCGCGCCCGCACATGCCGAGCCCCGGCACGCCGAGCCCCCGCACCCCGAGCCCGCGCACGGCGGGCCCCGGCACGCCGAGCCCCCGCACGCCTCGCCCACACAGCCCGCGCCCGAGCACCCCGCGCTCGCGCCGGCAGGGTCCGCGCAGCCCGCGCCCGCACATGCCGGGCCCGCGCACGCCGGGCCCCCGCGCCCCCCGGCCCCCACCCCCGTCGACCTCGTCGTCACCGCGCGCCGGGGCCTCCCCGCTCCGCCCGATCCCCGCCTGACCGCCGCCGACCCCGCTCTCATCAGCTACACCTCCGGAACCTCCGGCACTCCCAAGGGCGCCGTGAACCCGCACGGCGCGCTCACGTACAACGCCACCCGCCAGGTCACCGGACACCCCCTCCCCGAGGGCGCCGGCTACTTCGCGCTCGCCCCGCTCTTCCACATCACCGGCATGGTCTGCGAGCTCGCCGCCTGCTTCACCAACGCCGGCACCCTCGTCCTCGCCCACCGCTTCGACGCCGGCGCCGTCCTGGACGCCTTCCTCGAACACCGCCCCGCCTACACCATCGGCCCGGCCACCGCCTTCATCGCGCTCGCCGCCCATCCCGCCGTCACGCGCGAGCACTTCGCCTCCTTCCAGGTGGTCTCCTCCGGCGGCGCACCCCTGCCGCCCGCGCTCGTCGCGCGGCTGCGCGCCGATCTCGGCTTCTACCTGCGCAACGGCTACGGCCTCACCGAGTGCACCGCCCCCTGCGCGTCGGTCCCCGCCCACCTCGAAGCCCCCGTCGACCCCGCCTCCGGCACCCTCTCGGTCGGTGTCCCCGGCGCGCAGACCCTCGTACGGATCCTCGACGAGCACGGCGCCGAGGTGCCCTTCGGCGAGAGCGGCGAGATAGCCGTCCGCGGCCCCCAGGTCGTCCCCGGCTACTGGGGGATGCCCGAGGAGAGCGCGCGGGCCTTCCCGGACGGCGAACTGCGCACCGGGGACGTCGGCTTCATGGACGCGGACGGCTGGCTCTACGTGGTCGACCGGAAGAAGGACATGATCAACGCCGCCGGGTTCAAGGTCTGGCCGCGCGAGGTGGAGGACGTCCTGCACACCCACCCGGCCGTCCTCGACGCGGCCGTCGTCGGGGTCCCCGACCCGTACCGCGGGGAGAGCGTGAAGGCGTACGTGAGCCTGCGGCCGGGCGCCTCGGCGGAGCCGGCCGAACTCGTCGCCCACTGCGCCGAGCGCGTCGCCGCGTACAAGTACCCGCGCGAAGTCGAGATCCTGCCTGTTCTTCCCCGGACGACGAGTGGCAAGATCCTGCGACGGGAACTGCGCGAGCGAGGCTGAAAACAGTTGGATGGTCGTACGACGCAGCAGCTCAGGGATCAGGAAAGGAAGGCGAGCGCCATGACAGCCAGGACCACCACGGAGCCGGCGGAGAACAACCGGGAGACCCCGGTACCGCAGCGGTTGCTGGCCGTGGCCACCAGGCTGTTCGCCGAGCGTGGCTACGACCGCACCTCCGTCCAGGAGATCGTCGAGGCCGCCGGCGTCACCAAGGGGGCGCTCTACCACTACTTCGGGTCGAAGGACGACCTGCTGCACGAGGTGTACGCGCGCATGCTGCGCCTCCAGCAGCAGCGGCTCGACGCGGTGGCCGGATCCGACGCCCCCGTCGAGGAGCGGTTGCGGGCCGCGGCCGCCGACGTGGTGGTCACCACCATCGAGAACCTCGACGACGCGATGATCTTCTTCCGGTCGATGCACCAGCTCAGCCCGGAGAAGTACAAGCAGGTCAGGTCCGAGCGCAGGCGCTACCACGAGCGCTTCCGGGCCCTGGTCGAGGAGGGCCAGCGGACGGGGGTGTTCGTCACGGCCACGCCCGCCGACCTGGTGGTCGACTTCTACTTCGGATCCGTCCACCACCTGTCCACCTGGTACCGCACGGACGGCCCGCTCACCCCGCACCAGGTCGCCGACCACCTCGCCGACCTGCTGCTGCGCTCCCTGCGCCCCTGAGCGGCCGGCCCGCTCACACCCGGGCCAGGGCCGGGTAGTCGGTGTACCCCTCAGCCCCCCGTACGTGCATCAGGAACTCCGGCCGGAGCTCGTTGAGCGGGGCACCGGCGCGCAGCCGTTCCACGAAGTCGGGGTTGGCGAGGAACCCCCGACCCAGCGCGATCAGGTCGGCGCCCGCCCCCAGCAGCCGCTCGGCCCGCCGCCGGCCGCCGTCACCGGAGACCTCCTCGCGCGACAGCGTCGGATTGGCGATCAGGGTGCCCGGCCAGGCCGCGCGGAGCGCGCCGAAGGCGGGCCGGTCCGGGTCGGCGTACACCTGGTGCAGGTACACCGGCCCGAGCTCGGCCAGGGCCCGGGTGAGCGCCGGGTAGATCTCCTCGGTGTCGCCCTCCTCGATGCCGTTGACCCCCGCTCCGGGAGAGACGCGTACGCCCACCCGGTCCGCGCCGATCGCCCCGATCACGGCCCGGACCACCTCGACGGTGAAGCGGATCCGGTGCTGTACGGGGCCGCCCCACTCGTCGGTGCGGCGGTTCGTGTTCCGCGCGAGGAACTGGTGGAGCAGGTGGCCGTTGGCGGAGTGCACCTCCACGCCGGCGAACCCCGCCGCGACGGCGTTGCGGGCGGCGGTCGCGAAGTCGGCGATGGTGGTGCGGATGTCCTCGCCGGTCATCTCGCGCGGCGGCACGGCGTCCTGGAGCCCGGACGGCGTGTGCAGCGGCTCCGGGAAGCGGACCGCGGACGGGGCGAGCGGGACGTGCCCGCTGGTGTCGGGGTGCCCGACCCGGCCGCCGTGCTGGAGTTGGAGGAACATCCGCCCACCGGCCGCGCGCACGGCGTCGGTGACCCGCTGCCAGCCGGCGATCTGCGCGGGGGAGCGGATGCCGGGGATGTACGGGTACGTCTGTCCGACGGCGTTCGGCGTGGTGCCCTCGGCGATGATCAACGCGGCCGATGCGCGCTGCGCGTAGTGCTCGGCCATGAGCGCGCCCGGCACTCCGTCGGCGTCCGCGCGGTTGCGCGTCAGCGGCGCCATCACCAGGCGACCGGGCAGTTCCAGGTTGCCGAGGCGGACGGGTTCGAAGAGGCGGGAGGCGGCGGGTACCTGCTCGGTGTGCGTCATGCCGGTACCGTAGAACCTCACATTGATGTCAGGTTCAAGCCTTCGGGGCGGGGGACGGGCCGTGCGGATCGGCGAACTGGCGGCGCGCACCGGGGTCGGCGCGCGGTCGCTGCGCTACTACGAGGAACAGGGCCTGCTGGTGTCCGACCGGACGCCGGGCGGCCACCGCGACTACCCCGAGCCGGCAGTCGACCGGGTGATCCGGATCCAGGAGCTGTACGCGGCCGGCCTGCACAGCGCGCGGATCGCCCGGATCCTGCCCTGCATGCGCGACGAGGACGGCGGCCCGTCGGTGCGCGCGACCCCGCTGCTGGTGGCCGAACTGACCGCCGAGCGGGAGCGCATCGAGCGGATGATCGGCGACCTGGAGCGCTCCCGCGACGTCCTGGACGAGGTCATCGGCGCCGCCGCCGACCTGCTCGCCGCCGACGGCCCCGCCTGATCCGCTCCCCGGGCCTCAGCCCAGCGGAAGGACCTTGCGGCCCCAGGTCTCCTCGGCCACCACGGCGAAGGAGACGTACCAGGCGATGCCGGCGCAGAGCAGGCCGAGGAAGCCGCCGAGGTGGCCGAGGGCGGCGACCCGGGTGAGGTCGCCGAGCGCCAGGAAGAGGAAGGTCAGGGCGAGCACGGTGAAGAGCAACCGGTGCGCCAGGTCCAGTTTCAGGGCGGCGACGGCCATGTACGCGGTGAAGACGAACCAGGCGATGAGGAACCAGCCGGTCGCGATGTGCGCCTGGCCGGCGGGCAGGGTCGGGACGACGAACTTCACGTAGCCCGCGAAGGACATCCAGAACGCGCCGTACGAGACGAACGCCGTGGTGGCGAAGGTGTTGCCGCGGCGGAACTCCATCGCCCCGGCGACGAACTGCGCGAGGCCGCCGTAGAAGAGGGCGAGCGGCAGGACGACCGCGCTCAGCGCGGTGTCCGCGATCAGGCCCGAGTTGAAGAGGCTGAGCACGAAGGTGGTCAGCGCGAACGCGGCCAGACCCAGCGGGCCGGGGTTGGCGACACGGGGCGCCGGCGCCTGCGGGGAGGCGGCCTGCGCGGAGGTCGGGCCGGCCGGGACGGGGGCGGCCGGGGTCAGGGTGGAGCTGGGCATGGCGATATGCACCTTCGGTGGGGGGATGTTCCGAATATAGCCCACCGTGCGCGGCCCCTCGGACCGGTTCGCCCGGGATCCCGCGGGGCGAAGGTCCCGTTCCGGCGGGGCCGCCCGGCCCCCGCACGCGGACCGGCCCGCCCCCGGCGCGCCCTTGGTGGGGGCGGGCCGAAAGACGGGCCGGTCCGTGGCAACCGTTGGATCGACCACGTCCGGTCACCCGTTACGGGGCGACCTTCAGCAGCTTGTTCGCCGTGCCGGACGACGGGTTGGTGACCGCGCCCGCGGTCGCCGCCGCGGTCAGGGCCGCCGCGGTCTGCGCCGGGGTCGAGGAGGGGTGCCCGGACAGGTAGAGGGCGGCGGCGCCCGCCACGTGCGGGGCGGCCATCGAGGTGCCGGAGATGGTCTTGGTGCCGGTGTCGCTGTCGTTCCAGGTCGAGGTGATGTCCGAGCCGGGAGCGTAGAGGTCCACCACGGAGCCGAAGTTGGAGAAGTCGGACTGCGCGTCGTCGATGGTGCTCGACGCCACGGTCAGTGCCTCGGTGACCCGGGAGGGCGAACCCTGACCCGCGTCGCTCGACTCGTTGCCGGCCGCGACGGAGAACGTGATGCCCGCGGCGACCGCACGCCGCACCGCCTCGTCGAGCGCCTCGTCGGCGCCGCCGCCCAGGCTCATGTTGGCGACGGAGGGGCCGGAGTGGTTCTTGGTGACCCAGTCGATGCCGGCGACGACCTGCTCGGTGGTGCCCGAGCCGTTGTCGTCCAGCACCCGCACCGCCACCAGCTTCGCCTTCTTGGCGACGCCGTGCGCGGTGCCCGCGACGGTCCCGGCGACGTGCGTGCCGTGGCCGTTGCCGTCGTCGGCGCTGTCGTCGTTGTCCACGGCGTCGAAGCCGTGGGTGGCGCGACCGCCGAAGTCCTTGTGGGTCACCCGTATGCCGGTGTCGATGACGTACGCCGTGACCCCTTCACCGGCCTTGTCCGGGTAGTCGTACTTCTTGTCCCCCTCCTGTGCGCTCTGGTCGATCCGGTCCAGCCCCCAGGACGGCGGGTTGGGCTGGCCGGCCTTGATGGTGAACTTCTTGTTCTGCACGACCTTGCCGACGGCGGGGTCCGCCGCGAGCCGCTTGGCCTCCGTCTCGCTCAGCCCCGAGGCCGAGAAACCGTTGACCTGGGACCCGTAACTGCGTTGCAGTTCGCCTCCGTACTTGTTGGCGAGCTGTGCCTTGTCCGCGGATTCGTCGAGGATGACGACGTAGCTTCCGCTGATCGCACCGGGGGCGCCCAGTCCGTAGACCGTGCCCTCGGCCGGCGCCGCCGCCCCCGCGAAGGGGGTGGCGATCAGGGTCACGGCGACCGCGGTGGCGGCTCCCGCACCGATGGCCGCGTAACGGAAACCGCGCGAACGCTTGTGAGTTGCCATGTGGAGGGTTCTCCTCGTGGGTGACGTGTGGGGCGTCGAACCTTCTGGAGAACCCTGTTCCGATTGACAGGCGCAAATCAAGATCGCCCCTGCCTTTCGGCCTTATTCAACAAGGTTTCTTAAAAGGCTCCCCGCATCGCCTTCACGGTGCACACACGTTCACCCGAACTCCCGCACGAATGCCCCACTTTCAGGGCCGGCCGCCCGCGTACCGCCTCAGCTCGCGGCGCGCGAGTGAGCGCTGGTGCACCTCGTCGGGTCCGTCGGCCAGCTGCAAGGTCCGCGCGGCGGCCCACAGTTCGGCCAGCGGGAAGTCCTGGCTCACCCCACCGGCGCCGTGCAACTGCACCGCCCGGTCCAGGATCCCGACCACCGCGCGCGGGGTCGCGATCTTGATGGCCTGGATCTCCGTGTGCGCCCCCCGGTTGCCCACCGTGTCCATCAACCACGCCGTCTTCAGCACCAGCAGCCGCAGCTGCTCGACGGTGACCCGCGCGTCCGCGATCCAGCCCTGCACGACCCCCTGGGCGGCCAACTCCCGCCCGAAGGCCGTACGTTCCACCGCGCGTCGGCACATCAACTCGATGGCCCGCTCCGCCATGCCGATCAGCCGCATGCAGTGGTGGATGCGGCCCGGGCCCAGTCGGGCCTGGGCGATGGCGAAGCCGCCGCCCTCCTCGCCGATCAGGTTCCCCACCGGCACCCGGGCCCCGTCGAAGACCACCTCGGCGTGCCCGCCGTGGTCGTGGTCCTCGTACCCGTACACCTTCATCGCCCGTCGGACCTCCACGCCCGGGGTGTCGCGCGGGACCAGCACCATCGACTGCCGGCGGCGCGGATCGGCGCCCTCGGGGTCGGTCTTGCCCATCACGATGAAGACCTTGCAGTCCGGGTTCATCGCTCCGGAGATGTACCACTTGCGGCCGGTGACCACGTACTCGTCACCCACCCGCTCGATCCGCGTCTCGATGTTGGACGCGTCCGAGGAGGCGACCTCCGGCTCCGTCATCGCGAACGCGGAACGGATCTCGCCCGCCAGCAACGGCTCCAACCACTGCTTCTTCTGCGCCTCGTCCCCGAACTGCGCGAGCAGCTCCATGTTCCCGGTGTCCGGGGCCGCGCAGTTCGTCGCCATCGGCGCCAGGTGCGGACTGCGGCCGGTGATCTCGGCCAACGGGGCGTACTGGAGGTTGGTCAGCCCGGCGCCGTACCCCTCGCCGCGCTCGCCGGGAGGGTTCACGAAGAACAGGTTCCACAGGCCCTGACGGCGCGCCTCGGCCTTCAGTTCACCGAAGACGGCCGGAGCGTCCCAGGGCGAGGCCAGCCGTGCGCGCTGCTCGGCGGCGACGGATTCCGCCGGGTGCACGTACTCCTCCATGAACGCGAGCAGCCGCTCGCGGAGTTCCTCGGTCCGGGCGTCGAATGCGAAGTCCATGGGGAGTCCTCAACCTTCCTGAAGTTCTTTGAGTGTGGTCAGACCGTGCTCGATGAAGACCGGGACCAGCTCGCCGATCCGGTCGAAGCCCGCACCGACGGTCTGGCCGAGCGTGTAGCGGTAGTGGATGCCTTCGAGGATCACCGCGAGCTTGAACCAGGCGAAGGCCGTGTACCAGGCGATGGCGGCGGTGTCCCGCCCGGAGCGCGCGGCGTAGCGCTCGATCAGTTCGGCCGGCGCCGGATGCCCCGGGGCCCGGCTCGTGGTGCTGACCGGGGAATCGGTCAGGCCCAGGTCGGAGCTGTACATCACCAGCAGCCCGAGGTCGGTCAACGGGTCGCCGAGCGTGGACATCTCCCAGTCCAGCACCGCCCGGATCGTGTCCTCGGGCCCGCCGATCAGCACGTTGTCCAGCCGGAAATCCCCGTGCACCACCGTCGGCGCGGGGGAGCGGGGCAGCGTCCGGCCCAGTTCGTCGCGCAGTTCCTCGATCCCGGCGAGATCCCGACCCCGGGAGGCCGCGAGCTGCTTGCCCCAACGGCGCACCTGTCGTTCCAGGAAGCCCTCGGGTCGACCGAAGTCGCCCAGGCCCACCGCCTGCGGATCGACCGCGTGCAGGTCGACGAGGGTGTCCACCAGGCCGAGCACCGCGCGCCGGGTGCGTTCGGCCCCGATCACGGCGAGCTGGTCGGCCGTCCGGTACGGGACTCCGTCCACGTGCTCCATGACGTAGAACGGCGCCCCCAGGACGGCTTCGTCCTCGCACAGCAGCAGCGCCCGCGGCACGGGCACGGCCGTCCCGTGCAGGGCGGCGATCACCCGGTGTTCGCGCCGCATGTCGTGCGCGGTGGCCAGGACGTGGCCGAGCGGCGGGCGGCGCACCACCCACCGTCCGGCGCCGTCGGTGACGTCGTACGTCAGGTTCGAGCGACCGCCCTCGATCAGTCGGCCGCGCAGCGGACCGGCCACGAGGCCGGGCAGCTCGGCGTCGAGACGGCCGCGCAGCCGCTCCAGGTCGAGGCCTCGCGGATCATCCGGGACTGGGGTCATGCTGGGCACCTCCGGAGGGAGTGGACGGCAACGGGCTCAGCGCCCGGAAGCCATCATGCCGACCAGTCGGTATGCCGTCCAGAGCGTGGCGCCGGAAAACCGCTTCCGGCCCCACCGGAACACCCGCGGACCGGGGCGCGGCGCCGGCCGAACGGCCCCGCCGCCGCGCTCCCCTCACGCGCGCTCACCTCACGCGCGCCGGGCGAGCTCGCCGACCCAGCGCAGGTACCGCTCGGTGGCCTCGTACGCCGACGGGTCGGTCAGCGGACCGTGGCCCGGTACGACCGTCTCCGGGCCCAGCTCCCGCAGCCGCTCCAGCGCGCGCAGCGACCCCGACAGGGAGCCCATCGCCAGGAACGGCGTACCGCCCGCGAAGATCAGGTCCCCGGTGAACACGCCCTTCTGCCGGGGCAGCCACACGACCGAGTCCCGGTGTGCGCGACGCCCGGATGCAGGACCCGCACCTCGATCCCGCCGACGTGCAGGACCAGCCGGTCGGCGTACGTCAGATCGGGCGCGGTGATCTCCACCGCGCCGAAGTCGGTCGCGGGCCGGATCAGCTCCAACTGGTGCCCGGCGGCGAGTTGCTCCGCCCGAGCCGCCTCGTGCCCGATGATCACCGCGTCGGGGGCGAAGAGGGCGCTGCCGTAGGTGTGGTCGCCGTGGTGGTGCGTGTTCACCACCGTCCGCGGCAGCGGCACCCCGGCCGCGACGACGGCCTCGCGCAGGGCCGGCGCCCGCCGCTCGGTGGCGGCCGTGTCGACGAGCAGGGTCCGCCCGCCGTCGCTCACGAACCCGGCGTCGTTCAGGCATCAGCCGCCGTCCGGCTGGACGTACGCGTACACACCGGGCGCGGGCTGGACGAGGTACGGCTCTTCGACGGACATCCGGACTCTCCCCGGCTCGCTGTGGCGGTCCGTCGGCATCCTGCCACCCGGCGTCCCGCCCGGGGAGGGCGGGTCCGGGGGCGGGGTCAGTGGTCGTCGTAGTGGCCCTCGTGCTCGGCGTGCCGGTGGCCGTCGTGCAGGTAGTCCACGTGGTCGCCGTGCGGGACGGAGTCGTGCCCGCAGCCCGACCCGTGCGCGTGCGGGTGCGCCTCGTGCGTCGTGTGCTCCGGGGTCTCGCACTCGTCCCAGTGCCCGGAGTGCTCCCGGTGCAGGTGCCCGTCGTGCGCGTAGTCGACGTGGTCGCCGTGGGGGACGGGCTGGTGCCCGCAGTCCGGGCCGTGGGTGTGCTGGTGCGTGGGGTGCTCGTGGTGCAGGGTCGTCATGGCGCAGAGGCTAGTGCGGTTCGTCCCGGAACACCCGCTCCGTCCGTTCCCGTGTCGCGGGTGCGGGTGCGGGTGCGGGTGCGGGCGAGGGTGCGGAAGTGCGGGAGCCGGCGCGCTGGGGGGCCGGCGCGCGGGGGACGGGCGTACGGCACCGCCACCGCTCAGAGGATCACCGCGACCGCGAGCACCGCCAGCGCCCCCGTGCACGCCACCACTCCCAGGGCCGCCCCCGGCGCCAGTCCCCGGGGCCGGGCGGCCGCCAGCTCCCGCATCCGCCGGTGCGCCACCCACAGGAAGGCGACCCAGATCAGGACGGTCACCGCCGCGCCCGCCACCTCGGTCGGACTGCCCGTTCCCCGCAACGCCTGCCGCACGGCCAACACCGCCACGACCGAACAGGCCAGCGTGGTGCGCCGCCACGCCAGCCGGGTCCGTTCCGGCTGGAGCCCCGCGTCGCGGACCTCGCCGGCGGCGCTCACCGCCCCGACGTCCAGCCCAGCAGGACGACGACGACCATCACCACCGCCACCAGCGCCACGCACAGGCTCAGCACCACGGGGAACCGCGACAGCGGCAGGTCCTCGCCCCGCCGCATGGCCCGCTCGCAGCGCGTCCAGTGGTTCACCGCCCGCAGGGCGCACGCGGCGCCCACCGCCAGCAGCGCGAACGCCATCCCGACCCGCACCCCCCACCGCAGGTCCGGCAGGAACTGGTCCACCGCGAACCCGCCGCCGACCAGGGCCAGGGCCGTGCGGATCCAGGCCAGGAAGGTCCGTTCGTTGGCCAGCGAGAAGCGGTAGTCGGGGGTCTCGCCCTCGTCCCTCAACCGCGATGGTGCGAACCAGAGGCGCGCGTCCTTGACGAAGTCGATCACCTGCCCAATCTACTGGCGCACCTTCCGGAACTCCCGCAGCCCCCGTCCCCGCCACCGCCACCGCCCCGAACCGCCCCCCGGCCTACTCCGCCCCCGGGCCTACTCCGCCGCCCGGAACTCCCGAAGCCGCCGGTACGCCTCCAGTCCGTCGGGCACCCAGGCCCACCCCGCGCCGTCCGCGACCCGTCGCTCCAGTTCCTCCGGGGTCAGCCAGGCGTGCCAGTCCACCTCGGAGACCTGCGGGGACACCGGCAGCTCGCACCGCACCTCGTACACCGAGGACCACCAGGCCCCGCCCGGGCCCTCGTACAGGAACGTGAACAGCGGCGTCGGCGGCTCCAGCCCCCGCACCCCCAGTTCCTCCTCGGCCTCCCGCAGCGCGGCCCGCGCGTAGTCCTCGCCGGCGCCCACCACCCCGCCCACGAACATGTCGTGGTGCGAGGGGAAGACCAGCTTCGACGCGGTCCGGCGGTGTACGAAGACCCGCCCCCGCGCGTCCGTCGCCCGGACGAACACGCACCGGTGGATCAGCCCCCGGGCGTACACCTCGCCCCGGGGGGCCCGCCCGATGACCCGGTCGTCGCGGTCCACCACGTCCAGCACTTCATCAGCGGCGCTCATACGGTCCATCCCATCATCGCTGTTGACTGGTTACCGCTCCGTAGCAAAGGATCTGCCCCACCACCGAGACCGGAGGACGGGCAACGCATGACGTACGACGCTGACGTGATCGTGATCGGAGCGGGGCTCGCCGGCCTCGTGGCCACCGCCGAGCTCGTCGACGCGGGCCGCAAGGTCATCCTCGTCGACCAGGAACCCGAGCAGTCGATCGGCGGCCAGGCCCACTGGTCCTTCGGCGGCCTGTTCTTCGTGGACTCGCCCGAACAGCGCCGCATGCGCATCAAGGACACCCGTGAACTCGCCCACCAGGACTGGCTCGGCACCGCCGGCTTCGACCGCGAGGAGGACGCCTGGCCCCGCCGCTGGGCCGAGGCGTACGTGGACTTCGCGGCCGGCGAGAAGCGGCCCTGGCTGCACGCGCAGGGCGTCCGCTTCTTCCCCGTCGTCGGCTGGGCGGAGCGCGGCGGCTACGACGCCAACGGCCACGGCAACTCCGTACCCCGCTTCCACATCACCTGGGGCACCGGCCCTGGCCTGGTCGCCCCCTTCGAACGCCGGGTCCGCGCCGGGGTCGCCCGCGGGCTGGTCCGGTTCGCGTTCCGCCACCGGGTCACCGGCCTCGCCTCGACCGCCGGCACCGTGGACACCGTCACCGGGGAGGTCCTGGCCCCCTCGGACGCCGTACGGGGCAGCGCGAGCAGCCGCGAGAGCGTCGGCGCGTTCAGCCTGCGGGCCCAGGCCGTGATCGTGACCAGCGGCGGCATCGGCGGCAACCACGACCTCGTCCGCCGGCAGTGGCCCGCCCGCCTCGGCACCCCGCCCGAGCGGATGCTCTCCGGGGTGCCCGCGCACGTGGACGGGCTGATGCTCGGGATCACCGAGGACGCCGGCGCCAGCCACATCAACAAGGACCGGATGTGGCACTACACCGAGGGCATCGAGAACTGGAACCCGATCTGGGCCCGCCACGGCATCCGCATCCTGCCCGGCCCGTCCCCCCTGTGGCTGGACGCCACCGGCCGCCGGCTACCCGTACCGCTCTTCCCGGGCTTCGACACCCTCGGCACGCTCGAACACATCATGCGGACCGGTCACGACCACACCTGGTTCGTCCTCAACCAGCGCATCATCGGCAAGGAGTTCGCCCTCTCCGGTTCCGAGCAGAACCCGGACCTCACGGGCAAGTCGATCCGTGACGTCCTCACCCGCGCCCGGCAGGCCGTACCCGGCCCGGTGAAGGCCTTCATGGACGACGGCGCCGACTTCGTCGTCGAGCGGGACCTGTCGGCACTGGTGCGCGGCATGAACGCCGTCACCAAGGAGAACCTCCTCGACGAGGCCACCGTCCGGCGCGAACTCGTCGCCCGCGACCGGGAGATCGCCAACCCCTTCACCAAGGACCTCCAGGTCACGGCGATCCACGGCGCCCGCCGCTACCTCGGCGACAAGCTGATCCGCACCGCCGCCCCGCACCGGATCCTGGACCCCGCGGCGGGCCCGCTGATCGCCGTCCGGCTCTCGATCCTGACCCGCAAGTCCCTCGGCGGCCTGGAGACCGACCTGTCCTCGCGCGTCCTGACCCCCGCCGGCGACCCGCTCCCCGGGGTGTACGCGGCCGGTGAGGCAGCCGGCTTCGGCGGCGGGGGAGTCCACGGCTACCGCGCCCTGGAGGGCACGTTCCTCGGTGGCTGCATCTTCTCGGGCCGCGCCGCGGGCCGCGCCGCGGCGCAGGCGGTGGGCTGACCCGGCGGCGTCCGATCCCGGCCGCCGCCGTCAGGCGAGCCGCTCGGTGACCCGGAACCGCTCCGCGACGACCAGGGTGTCGTCGTCGACCGTGTACCGCGGGTCGCCGAGCGCCGCGCGCACCGGCTCGGAGTGCCAGAACGCTTCGTGTGCCGTGCGCCATTCGGCCACCGACGCGTACCCCTCGCCCTCGTCGAGGGCGTGCCGGAGGGGGACGTCCGCCAGCCGCAGCACCTCCACGCCGGTGACCTCGACGACGGCCACCCCCGCCTCGTCCGAGTCGACCAGGACGGCCCGCTCCCCGGGCACCGGCAGCGGTTCGCCCTCGGCCTCGTACTCCGCGAGGAGGCCGGTGGTACTGGTCTTCGCGCCGCTCAGCACCGCCGCGACCAACTGGTCGCGCAGCGGGCCGGGGAAGCCGAGGAGATAGGGAGGAAGATCGTCGAGGGATGCCACCGGGCCACTTTAACCACCGTCCCCCGACCGCTTCGAACGATATTCGCGGCCCCCCAACTCCACTCTCGGAACCATCAGTTGAAACCCGCCACGCAGTGGACTGGACCTTGACGTGGAGCTGTGCGTACCGCTTAGCTGTATGTGATCATCCGAGTTCTCACCGGCATGATCCACCCCGCACCACCGCACCGCCCACCACCCCGTGCGCGTCCCCGCGCACGTCCACCCGCGCCCGCGCTCTGGAGGGAACCCGCGGATGTCCCCGCCTCCGCCGCCCCTCGGCCGCGCCCGCAAGCGGGACGCACAGCTCTTCGACCCGGCCCTGTGCGACACCGAACTCGTCGAGGTGCGGACCCAGTTCGCGCAAGGCCGATGGGCCAGGGCCCGCGCCCTCCTGGTGGGCACCGGCGACGACTGGGACCGCCGCGGCCACCGCGTCGTCGTCCTCGCCGAAACCCCGGCCGCCACCGCCTGGGCCCGCGAATGGCTGCTCGCCGAACCCGACAGCGCCGACGCCGCCACCCTCCTCGCCTGCGCCACCGTCTTCACGGCCCTGCGGCACAAGGGGACCCCGGAATCCGCCGAGGAGGCCTGCCGGCGCGCCGCCGGACTGCTGCCCGCCGACCCCACGCCCTGGCTGGGCCTGCTCCTGCTCTCCGGGACCTTCGGCACCGAGGAGGAGTTCAGTCGGCACTTCGACCAGGTCCGCGCCCGCCACCGCGAGCACCACCACGCCCACCACCTGATGGTCGCCCGGCTCGCCGAACGCACCCCCGCCACCGGCCAGGACCCCCTCCACGAGGTCTACGACTTCGCCGCCTGGGCCGCCGAGGAGTCCCCGGCCGACTCACCGCTCGCCGTGCTCCCCGTCATCGCCCACGCCGAGCGCTACCGCGTCCTGGCCGCCGCCCACGGCCGCGCCACCCCCGACGCCGCCGCCGAGCACTGGTCCGGCCGCCGCGCCCGCACCGTGCTGCGCTCCGCCTTCGACTGGTGGCTGGAATGGGAACGCGAGGACCACCCCCGCAACCGGGTCGACCTCAACTTCCTCGCCCACGCCAAGCTCTGCGAGGGCCGCTCCGCCGAGGCCGCCGCCCTCTTCCACCGCATCGGCGCCCACGCCACCCCGGCGCCCTGGTCCTACCCCGACCAGGACCCGCACCAGGCCTTCCTCGCCGCCCGCAGCGTCGCGCTCGGCACCGCCTAGCGCCGTTCCGGACACCTCTACGACCGTCCCCGCAGACCGCTCCCGAAAGGACGCCCCGCCATGTCGACGGGCAGATCCACCACGCTCAGCGAACCGACCGAGATCCGCACGTACAAGGGCGAGGACCGCGCCCTGCGCGCCGACCGGCTCGGCACGGCCGGACTGCTGCTCTCCGTACTCGCGGCCAGCGCGCCCCTGATGGTCGTCGCCGGCGTCATGCCCACGATCTTCGGGGTCATGGGCATCGTCGGACAGCCACTGCTCTTCGTGATCCTCGGCGTCGTCCTGGCCCTGTTCAGCATCGGCTACGCCGAGATGAGCCGGCACGTCCACAACGCCGGCGCCTTCTACGCCTACATCGCCCGCGGCCTCGGCCCCACCGCCGGAGCCTGCGCCTCCGTCGTCGCGCTCGTCGCGTACAGCGCCATGCAGGTCGGCGTCTACGGCATCCTCGGCTTCGAGATATCCGGCCTCTTCGCCACCTACCTCGACGTCGAGCTCGCCTGGTGGATCCCGGCCCTGCTCGCCGTCGCCGCCACCGGCGCGCTCGGCTGGCTGAAGATCGACCTGAACGCCAAGGTGCTCGGCGTCCTCCTCCTCATCGAGTGCGCCCTCGTCGTCGTCTTCGACGCCGCCGCCCTCGGCAAGCCCGGCCCCGAGGGCCTGTCCCTCACCGCCTTCGACCCCAGCACCCTGACCGGCGCCGGCCTCGGCACCGCCCTGTGCTTCTGCATCGCCGCCTTCGTCGGCTTCGAGCAGTCCCCGGTGTACGCCGAGGAGACCAGCAAGCCGCACATCGTCGTCTCCCGCGTGATGTTCCTCGGCGTCGGCTTCGTCGCCCTCTTCTTCGCCTTCAGCGCCTGGGCCCTGACCGTCGCCACCGGCCCCGCCGCGATCACCGACGCCGCCGCGGCCTCCGGCCCCGGACTGCTCTTCGAGCTGACCGAGGCCCGCCTGGGCGCCACCTTCACCGACGTCCTGCACGTGCTCTTCGTCACCGGCATGTTCGCCGCGATGCTGAGCTTCCACAACGTCGTCGCCCGCTACGCCTTCGCCATGGGCCGCGAGGGCCTGCTCCCGGCCCGCTTCGGCCGCACCAACCCCGGCACCGGCGCCCCGGCCACCGGCTCCCTGCTGCAGACCGGCATCGCAGCCGTCGTCGTCGCGGTGTTCGCGCTCACCGACGACCTGCCGACGGGCGACCCGACCGCGCCCGTCCTGCACCTGTTCACCTGGATGGGCAGCGTCGGCGCCCTCGGCGTGACCGTCCTGATGGCGGCGTCCTCCTTCGCCGTCATCGCCTTCTTCGTCCGCCGCGGCACCGCCGGCGCCCAGGTCTGGCGGCTCGTCGCGGCGGGCCTCGCCGGCCTGGCCCTGATCGGGATCGCCCTCTACACCGTCAAGGACTTCGCCGTCCTGGTCGGTGCCGAGAAGGGCTCCGCGCTCAGCTGGGCGCTGCCCGCGATCATCGCCGTCGCCGCGCTGGGCGGCCTGGCCCACGGCCTGTACCTGAAGTCCCGCCGCCCCGAGGTCCACGCCCGCATCGGCCTCGGCAACGAGGCCTTCCGGCTCGACCAGGTGGCGGAGTCCACCCCGCACGACTGACCCGCTCCGCCTCGCAATCGTGCCCCGACGAAGCCCCCGGCGACCGTTTCCATGGTCGCCGGGGGCTTCCGCGTGCGGGGAGCCGATTTTTACGGAAACGGAGCCTCATGGTCTCCTGGTGCGACAAAACCACCGGATCGCGGCACGGGGGACACCACCCAGCTCCCCCGCGCGGCCCTCCGACCCTGCCTGTCCCATCCACGAAGGCGAAGTCCGTATGAGTGACCGCACCTTGACCGAGGCCCCCGCCGAGGCGCATTCCCGCCCCGTCGACGCCGGTGACGAGGGCTACAGCAAGGACCTCAAGTCCCGCCACATCAACATGATCGCCATCGGCGGGGCGATAGGCACCGGCCTGTTCCTCGGCGCCGGCGGCCGCCTCGCCGGAGCGGGCCCCTCGCTCGCCATCGCCTACGCGGTCTGCGGCGTCTTCGCCTTCTTCGTGGTCCGCGCCCTCGGCGAGCTGGTCCTCTACCGCCCCTCCTCGGGCGCCTTCGTCAGCTACGCGCGCGAGTTCATGGGGGAGAAGGGCGCCTACACGGCGGGCTGGCTCTACTTCCTCAACTGGTCCACCACCACCGTGGCCGACATCACGGCCGCCGCCACCTACGCGCACTTCTGGTCGCTGTTCACGGACGTCCCCCAGTGGGTGCTCGCCTTCATCGCCCTGGCCGTCGTCCTCACCGCGAACCTGATCTCGGTGAAGTACTTCGGCGAGATGGAATTCTGGTTCTCCCTGGTCAAGGTGGCAGCCCTGACGATCTTCCTGCTCGTCGGCATCTACCTCGTCGCCACCAGCCACGACATCGACGGCAACACCCCGGGCCTCGCCAACATCACCGACAACGGCGGCCTCTTCCCCGTCGGCGTCCTGCCCATGCTCCTGGTCATCCAGGGCGTGGTCTTCGCGTACGCCTCCGTCGAGCTCTGCGGAGTCGCCGCGGGCGAGACCGAGAACCCCGAGAAGATCATGCCGAAGGCGATCAACTCGATCATGTGGCGCGTGGGCATCTTCTACGTCGGCTCGGTCGTCCTGCTGGCCCTGCTGCTCCCGTACACCGCCTACTCCGAGGGCCAGAGCCCCTTCGTCACCGTCTTCGACAAGCTGGGCGTCCCGGGCGCCGCGGGCATCATGAACCTGGTCGTCCTGACGGCCGCCCTCTCCAGCCTGAACTCCGGCCTCTACTCCACCGGCCGGATCCTGCGCTCGATGGCCATGTCCGGCTCCGCCCCCAAGTTCACCGGCGTCATGAACAAGGGCAAGGTCCCCTACGGCGGCGTCCTGTTCACCGCCGCCTTCGGCATCGCCGGCGTCGGCCTGAACTACCTGATGCCCGAGGACGCCTTCGAGATCGTCCTGAACTTCGCCTCGCTCGGCATCCTCGGCACCTGGGCGATGGTCATGCTCTGCTCGCTCCACTTCTGGCGCAGGGCGAAGCAGGGCCGACTGGAGCGCCCGTCCTACCGGCTGCCCTGGGCCCCGTACACGCAGATCGTGACGCTGGTCTTCCTCGTCACGGTCCTGGTCCTGATGTGGTGCGACGGCGGCGTCGGCCGCACCACCGTCCTGTTCGTCCCGGTCATCGGCGCCGCCCTGGTCGGCGGCTGGTTCCTGGTCCGCGGCCGGGTCGCGGAGATCGCCGCCACCCGCCGCTGACCCGAAGCGCGTACGAGGGGCCCCGGCCCGGGATCCGATCCCGGGCCGGGGCCCCTGCCGCATCCCCCGCGCGCCGGGAACGCAGGCGCGCCGGAAACGAAGAAGGACCCCGCCGCGGCGGGGTCCTTCTTTCTTTGTGTCCGAGGGGGGACTTGAACCCCCACGCCCGATAAAGGGCACTAGCACCTCAAGCTAGCGCGTCTGCCATTCCGCCACCCGGACAAGGTGTCTGTCTCGCGTCCCTCGCGGGCCGTTCCGACGTGGAAAACATTACCAAACATTCCGGGGGCCCGATCACACCCCCCGATGACCGGGGAGCGCCCTTGGGTACGGCGCCGCGGAGCGCGAGGATGGGGAGGTAGCCGGTACTGATCAGTGGGAGGAACAGCGTGAGCGAATCGGGCGCGGGCAGGACCGTCTCCGGCCAGGACGAGGTCGTCGACCTCTGCCGGGACCTCATCCGGATCGACACCAGCAACTACGGGGACCACTCGGGCCCTGGCGAACGCAAGGCGGCCGAGTGGATCGCGGAGCAGCTGGCCGAGGTGGGTCTGGAGCCGCAGATCTTCGAGTCCCACAAGGGCCGCGCCTCGACGGTGGCCCGGATCGAGGGGGAGGACCCCTCGCGGCCGGCCCTGTTGATCCACGGGCACACCGACGTGGTCCCGGCCAACGCCGCCGACTGGACCCACGACCCCTTCTCGGGCGAGATCGCCGACGGGTGCGTGTGGGGCCGTGGCGCGGTCGACATGAAGGACATGGACGCGATGACGCTGGCCGTCGTGCGCGACCGCATGCGCAGCGGGCGCAAGCCCCCGCGCGACATCGTGCTGGCCTTCCTCGCCGACGAGGAGGCGGGCGGCATCTACGGGGCCCGCCACCTCGTCGACAAGCACCCCGGCCTCTTCGAGGGCGTCACCGAGGCGATCGGAGAGGTCGGCGGCTTCTCCTTCACCGTGAACGAGAACCTGCGCCTCTACCTCGTCGAGACGGCGCAGAAGGGCATGCACTGGATGCGGCTCACGGTGGAGGGCACCGCGGGCCACGGTTCGATGACCAACAACGACAACGCCATCACGGAGCTCTGCGAAGCCGTGGGCCGGCTCGGCCGCCACCAGTGGCCGGTGCGCGTCACCAAGACCGTACGGTCGTTCCTGGACGAGCTCTCGGACGCCCTCGGTACCCCGCTCGACCCCGACAACATGGACGCGACCCTCGCCAAGCTCGGTGGCATCGCCAAGATGGTCGGCGCGACCCTGCGCAACTCGGCCGCCCCGACGATGCTCGGCGCCGGCTACAAGGTCAACGTCATCCCCGGCCAGGCCACGGCGCACGTCGACGGCCGCTTCCTGCCGGGCTACGAGGACGAGTTCTTCGCCGACCTCGACCGGATCCTGGGCCCGCGCGTGAAGTACGAGGACGTGCACGCCGACAAGGCCCTGGAGACGGACTTCGACGGCAAGCTCGTCGACGCCATGCAGGGCGCCCTGAAGGCCGAGGATCCGATCGCGCGAGCCGTCCCGTACATGCTCTCGGGCGGCACGGACGCGAAGTCCTTCGACGACCTCGGCATCCGCTGCTTCGGCTTCGCCCCGCTCCAGCTGCCCCCCGAGCTGGATTTCGCGGGCATGTTCCACGGCGTGGACGAGCGGGTACCGGTCGACGGGCTCAAGTTCGGCGTCCGGGTACTCGACCGTTTCATCGACAACGCGTGACCGACCCCTCCTCACGCCGGGGAATCGGAAAGGTGTGCGGAATCCACTGAGAAGAGTGAATGCGCTCATACGCTCGTAGCCCCGGTGGGAAGTCCTCGTTACAGGTGGTGCGGTCCGCGGCTGGGACCGCACTTGCCTACTAGGAGGAACAATGCTCAAGAAGGTTGTCGCCGCTGCGGCTGCTACCGGTGGTCTGGTTCTCGCGGGTGCGGGCCTGGCTGTCGCCGACGCGGGTGCCCAGGGTGCGGCCATCGGCTCCCCCGGTGTCCTGTCCGGCAACGTCGTCCAGGTTCCGGTCCACATCCCCGTGAACGTCTGCGGCAACACGATCTCCGTGATCGGCCTGCTGAACCCGGCCTTCGGCAACACCTGCGTCAACGCCTGACGCGTCTGAAGACCCGGCCCCGGGGCGCTCGCCAGCGCTCCGGGGCCGCCGGGCTTTCCGGCCCGATCCATCGACCTTTCGGCGTACCAGGCGGGGGAGCCTGGACGGCCCGGTCGCCGCGCGGCGGCCGTCGACGTACCAACAGGGGACGAGTACAGATGCGACGACCGATCCAGGTCACCAGGAAGACGTTGATCACCATGGCGGCCGCGGGGGGCGTGCTCGCGCTGGCCGGTGGCCAGGCGCAGGCGGCCTCCGGAGCGTCCGGCCAGGCCACGAACTCGCCGGGCGTGCTGTCCGGGAACAACCTGCAGGCCCCGGTGGACGTGCCGGCGAACCTCTGCGGCAACACCGTCGACGTGATCGCCCTGCTGAACCCGGCCTTCGGGAACGGCTGCGCCAACGAGTCGGGGAAGCACCGCCCGCCGGGCAAGCCGGACCACCCGGGCGGCGGCGACCACGAGGAGCCGTGCGACGACCACCCGGGCACGCCGGGCGGCGGGAACCCCGGTGGCGGCACTCCGGGCGGCGGGAACCCGGGGGGCGGGAACCCCGGTGGCGGCACTCCGGGCGGAGGCACCCCCGGCGGTGAGAACCCCGGCGGCGGGACCCCGGGCGGTGGTACTCCCGGCGGTGACAACCCCGGTGGCGGCAATCCGGGCGGGGGGAACCCCGGCGGTGGGACCCCGGGCGGTGGTACTCCCGGCGGTGACAACCCCGGCGGTGGCAACCCCGGCGGTGGGACCCCGGGCGGTGGTACTCCCGGCGGTGGCAACCCCGGGGGCGGTACCCCCGGCAGCGGTACCCCCGGTGGTCCCGGCGGGCAGACGCCCGGCGGGACCGGGGGGCAGGTGTCCGGCCAGGTCCCCGGTCAGGGGACGGGCGGACCGGCTGGGCTCGCGGCCACCGGCGCCGGTGACGCGCTCACGGCCGGAGTGCCGCTCGCGGGCGGACTGCTGCTCGCCGGAGCCGTGCTCTACCGGCGCGCCCGCAACGCGGCCTGACGGACGTACCCGACGCGGGTCCCGCTCCCGGGGCCCGCGTCACCAGGTCGCGCGGACCTGGCGGATGATCCGGCGGCGCAACCGCACCCTGCGGCTGCCGTCCCGGTGGAGCGTCAGGCGGTCCAGTTCCCAGTGCCCGTACTCGGCGTGGTCGGTCAGCAGTCGGGTCGCCTCCTGGCGGGGGGTCCCGCGAGGCACGTACACGTCGACGAATTCGTATTCCGGCATCGCATCTATTGTGCGGGCAGAGCCCCGCTACGGATAGCGTCTGCACTATGTCTGATGCCGCTCTGCCCACTGTTGCCGAGGTCCGCGCCGCCGCCGAGGCGGTCAAGGCCGCTCTCGACCGCCACCTCGCCGCGGTCGAGAGCAGGATCGGGGACGAGGACCCGGCCGTCTACGCCGCCTTCAACGAACTCGCCGCCGCCGCCGAGGAATACGACGAACTGCTCTACGACCGCTACGACGAGGTCACCCCGTTCGAGATCCCCACGCCGGAGGACGGAGTTCCGTACACCGGGCCGGCCGAGCCCGCGGCCTTCAGCGTGTTCATCCGTCGCGACTACGCCGTCGTCGAACCGGTCCGGCTGATCGCCCAGGCCGAGCGTGTCGCCGCGCACGACCGTGAATCCGATTTCGTCGACGACGCCGGCACGGCCGGTGCGCTCGGCGTGCTCTTCGGGGAGTACGAGCCCGACGAGATCGCCTCCCGCTACAAGGAGTTCGGATTGGAGGAGGGCGACTCCACCCTCTGGATCGCGGCGCTCGAAGAGGTCGCGGAACCGGGCGACTGGCTCGACGCGCCCTTCGGGCAGACCGACCCGCAGGACGTGCTGCACCGCTTCGACGTCAGCTCCGTGTTCGACGAGGACCCCGAAGGTCCCGAGGAGTTCGAGGAGGCGGCCGAGCCCGGCCTCACCCCGGCCTGACCCCCGCCCGACGCGTGTCCGCGCGACGCCCCCGCCCGATCCGGGCGGGGGCGTCGCGTTCCCGGTCCTGCCCCCGCGCTACTGCGGCGCGCCCTCCTGAGCGGCCGTCAAGGCCCGCAGCAGGCCGGTGAGTCGGGTGGTACGGGGCTTCGGCAGGACCTGCGCCACCGCGTTCGGCAGCGCCTGATCCACTCCGTGGACGACCGACAGGTGCCGCTCCGCCCGCCCGAACGCCGTGTACACCCAGTCCCGGGACAGGGCCTGAGCGGCGTCGCCCGGCAGCACGACCACCACGGCCGGCCAGCGCGTGCCGACGGCCTGGTGCGCCGTCACCGCCCAGCCGTGCCGCACCTGTGACTCGACCCGTTCCTGCGGTACGACGACCCGGACCCCCGCGAGGTCGAGGTGCAGCCCCTGTGCGTCGGCCGACACCACCCGGGCCGGCAGTGCCCGCCCGGGGGAGGGCACGTGCACGACCCGGTCACCGGGGTCGAACCCGCCGAACCGGCCGGGGCCCGGGTTGAGCCGTTCCTTGAGGGCCGCGTTCAGCGCGCGGGTGCCCGCCGAGCCGCCGTGGCCCGGGGTGATGACCTGCACGGCGTCGGCCGGGATCCCGAAGGCGCGCGGCACCGACTCGGCGACCAGCTGCACCGTGCGGTGCACCGCCTCCCCGGCGTCCTGCACCGGGACGATGACGACCTCCTTGCCGGGGGCGTGGACCTGGTTCAGCTCGCCGATGCCGACGCCCGAGACCAGCTCGCCGATCGGGCCGGGGTCCGGGGTCCGGGACACGACCTGCGGCCAGGACCGGGCCGCCAGTACGTCGGCGAACACCCGCCCGGGACCGGCCGACCCGAGCACGCCGGGGTCCCCGGACAGCACCAGACGGGCCCCGTCCGGGACGGACTCCACCAGGGCGGCGGCCGTCTCCACGTCCAGCTGCGGCGCGTCCAGCACCACGAGGAGGTCCAGCTCGAACCGGCCGTCGGCGTCCCGCCCGGGTCCCTGCGCCCCGGCCAGCAGCGCGGCCGGGGTGACCCGGTCCGGGCCCGGGGCGTGCGCGGCCAGCACGGCCCGCAGCCCCAGCTTCCGGGCCGCTTCCAGCAGCGCCGCCGGCTCCACACCGGCGGCCTCGCCGCCGGTGTGGGTGACCACCCCGTGGCCGGCGACGGCCCGGATCAGCTCGGCGCCCGGGTCTTGGGCGGCCTGCGACCAGTCGGCGGGGGCGGTGACGCCGGCGGCCAGGCGGGCCAGCCCGTCGGCGAGGCTCTCCTCGGCGAGGGCGTACTCCTCCAGCCCCACCAGAACCCGTACGGGTCGCTCCGCTTCCGCGGCCTCCTCGTCGGCGTCCGTGGCGGGCGTCGGCGCGGGGCCGTCCAGCGGCTCCTCGAACACGAGCACCGCGCCCTCACCGACGGCGTGTTCGAGGGCCGCGGCCGGCTCCGGCACCCCGTACTGCGCCAGGGCCTTCTCCAGCACCGGGGTCTCCAGGGCGGTGTGCCCCTTCTCGGCGGCCCGGTCCAGCAGCCAGTTCACCAGGGCGGCGCCACGGCGCTCGTCGGCAGGACCGGCCTCGGCGCCCAGCAGCGCCTGCGCGAAGCCGTCCGCCTGGGCCGGGCGCACACCCGTGACGGCCAGCAGCCGCCAGGGGTCCTCCACGAGCTGCGCCGCGGCGCCCTCGCCGAGGGCCCGGGCGGCCGGCCCGGCCAGCGCCTCGGGGGCGCCACCGCGCGCCAGCACGGCCCGCACGCCCTCGATCTCGGCGGCGGCGGGCTCCGCGGCGGTCGCCACGGGCCGGGGCTGCGGCGGGGGAGCGGGCGCGGCCTTGCGGGGGGCGGCCGGGGCCTCGTCGAAGTACACCGGGGCCGGCGCGGCGCCGCTCTCCACGGCCCGTACGGCCGCCAGCAGGTCGGCGGCCTTCCCGCTGAGCTTGGCGCCCGCCTCGACGGGAGCCTCCCGCTCGGCCTTGCGCCGCGCGATGCGCTCCCGCTCGACCTTCTGCGCCGCCAGCTCGGCCTGCGCCTCGGTGAGCGCGGGCGCCGCCCCCTCCGCGCCCGCGGCGCCGGTCCCGGCGTCCGCACCCCCGGCGTCGGCGTCGGCTTCGGCGGCTTCGGCGTCCTCGGTCGTCGCTGCCGTCCGGGCGTCGGTGTCCTCGTCGGGAGCCCCTGCGTCCGGTTCACCGCCTGCGGCGGCCGACGTCGCTGCGGCCCCCCGGGCGTCGGCGCCGTCGGAACCGTCCCCGTCGGAAGCGTCCTCGTCGAGACCGTCCCCGTCGGAACAGTCCCCGCCGGACGCGTCCCCGTCGGAACCGTCCCCGCCGGAACCGTCCCCGTCCGGCTCGCCCTGCCCGGCTTCCACGGCTTCCGCGGCTCCCTCGGGGTCCGGCTCCCCGCCCGGCTCACCGACTCCGTCGGTTTCGTCGGCTTCGGCGCCCTCCGACGCCTCCGGGTCGAGGGCGCCCCCGGGTTCCGGGACGGCCTCCCGCGTCGCGGGGTCCTCGGGCGCGGCCCCGCCGGCCCCGGCCCCTTCCTCCGCGGCAGCGGGCGCGGCGGCGGCGGCGGTGGTCTCGGGGTCCGTACTCACAACGTGCTCCAGTCCTGATCGGGGTAGCGGTGCACCGGGACGGAAACGTCGTCCAGCGCACGGCAGATCTCCTCGGGAAGACTAAGGGCCTCCACCGACAGCGCCGCCCCGAGCTGCGCCGAGGTCCGCGCGCCGACGATCGGGGCGACCACCCCCGGCCGGTCCCGTACCCACGCCAGCGCCACGTGCAGCGGCGTCACCCCCAACCCCTGGGCGGCGGTCACCACGGCGTCGACGATGCGCCGCGCCGGTTCGTCGAGGTAGGGGTCCACGAACGCGGCCAGGGACTCCGAGGCGCCCCGCGAGTCGGCGGGCGTGCCGTCGCGGTACTTGCCCGTCAGCACGCCCCGGCCCAGCGGGGACGAGGGCAGCAGGCCCACACCCAGGTCCAGCGCGGCGGGCAGCACCTCCCGCTCCACGCCCCGTTGGAGGAGCGAGTACTCCATCTGCGTGGAGGCGAGCCGGGTCCGCACCCCCGGCACGGCCAACTGCCAGGTGGCGGCCTTCGCGAGCTGCCAGCCGCTGAAGTTGGACACCCCGGCGTACCGGGCCCGGCCGCTGCTGACGGCGAGGTCCAGCGTCTGCAGGGTTTCCTCCAACGGGGTACGCGGGTCGAAGGCGTGGACCTGCCACAGGTCCACGTAGTCGGTGCCCAGCCGGTCCAGCGAGTCGTCGAGGGCGGCCAGCAGGTGCCCGCGCGAACCGTTGAACCGCCGATCGGGATCCGGCACGCTACCGGCCTTCGTCGCGATGACCAGGTCGCGGCGCGGCACCAGTCCGCCCACCAGGTGCCCCAGGAGGTACTCGGCCTCGCCGCCGCCGTACACGTCGGCCGTGTCGACGAGCGTGCCGCCCGCCTCCCAGAACGTCTTCAACTGCTCGGCGGCGGCTTCCTCGCCGGTGTCACGGCCCCAGGTCAGGGTGCCGAGGCCGATCCGGGAGACGCGCAGTCCGGTGCGGCCGAGATGCCTCTGCTCCATGAGCGCTGAGACTACTGGGGCGCTGACGCGGAGGACCCGGGCGCGCTACAGTCCCCCGCAGACCCACGTTACTGACCGGTACATCGGCTTCACCGTTAGGGGACGACACATGCGGCTCGGCATCAATCTCGGCTACTGGGGTGCGGGCATGGACGCCGACAACCTCTCCGTCGCCCAGGAGGCCGACCGGCTCGGCTACGACGTCTGTTGGGCCGCCGAGGCCTACGGCTCCGACGCGGCCACCGTGCTGGCCTGGGTCGCGGCCCAGACGGAGCGGATCGACGTCGGCTCGGCCATCTTCCAGATCCCGGCCCGCCAGCCCGCGATGACGGCGATGACCGCCGCCACCCTGGACTCGCTCACCAAGGGCCGCTTCCGGCTCGGCCTCGGCGTCTCGGGACCGCAGGTCTCCGAGGGCTGGTACGGCGTCAAGTTCGACAAGCCGCTGGCCCGCACGCGCGAGTACGTGGAGATCGTCCGCAAGGCCATGACCCGCGAGCGGCTGTCCTACGACGGCGCCCATTGGACCCTCCCGCTGCCCGACGGTCCGGGCAAGCCCCTCAAGCTGACCGTCCACCCGGAGCGCGAGCACATCCCGCTCTACATCGCCGCCATCGGCCCCAAGAACCTGGAGCAGACCGGCGAGATCGCCGACGGCGCCCTGCTGATCTTCCCGGCGGCCGAGCACCTGGAGGAGACGGCCCTGCGCCACATCCGCGCGGGCCGCGAGAAGGCCGGTCTGACCATGGACGGCTTCGACGTCTGCCCGACGGTGCCACTGGCCCTCGGTGAGGACGTGAACGCCCTCGCCGACATGTTCCGCCCCTACACCGCCCTGTACGTCGGCGGCATGGGCAGCCCGAAGCAGAACTTCTACAACCAGCTCGCCCAGCGCATGGGCTACGAGAAGGAGGCCGCCGAGATCCAGACCAAGTACCTCGGCGGCGACAAGACCGGCGCGGCCGCCGCCGTCCCGCACTCCCTGATCGACTCGACCACCCTGCTGGGCTCCGTCGAGCGGATCGCCGACGGCATGCGCGCCTACGCCGACGCCGGGGTCACCACCCTCACCCTGGCCCCGGCCGGCTTCACCCTGGACGAGCGGATCGCCGCCCTGCGGGCCGGTACCGAGGCCCTGGAGCGCGCCGGCCTCGCCTGACACGCCCCCTCGGGACCCCGGACACGACGACGGAGCCGCGCGGGGTGCGCGCGGCTCCGTCGATCAGGTCTGCGGCCGTGGTGGGGGCTCGGGGGGTCTTCCCCGCCACGGCCGACACAGCCAACAACGCTCCGCGCACTCCCCGGGTTACGCCCTCGCGCCGGGCCACCGATTTCGTTCATTCGGCCGAGTCGGGCGGTCCCCTCGGTTGCCCGCCCGAACGATCCGCATTTGACTCGTTCCATGCTCTCTGCCCGCAGCCTGTTCCGGGAGATCGTCGACCACGACGACTCCTTCCAGCTGTTCTGCTCCATCGCCGCCGGCGGGGAGTCCCAGGGCGGCTGGGAGAACGCCCGGATCGCCGCCCTCGCCCCCGCTTCGATGCGCGAGCTGGTCCCCAAGATCACCCGGCACGGCGCCGACGAGGACAAGCACGGCAGGATCTTCCAGGCCCTGCTCCGCAAGCGCGGCCTGCCGCCCGTACCCGTGCCCCCCGAGACCGACTACACGATGCTGCTGGAGCGCCGCGGCATCGGCCTCTCCCACGAGAAGCTGCGCGGCGACCGGCCGCTGACCGAGGACGACATCGTCGTCTACCTCGCGCACAGCCGGGTCACAGAGCAGCGCGCGGCCGACCAGATGGTCATGCTCGTCCGCCACTTCGGCGACCACCCCGAGCTCGGCAGGGCCGTGCGCATGATCAGCGCCGACGAGGACAACCACCTCGCCTACTGCCACGAGGAGCTGCTGCGCCTCGCCCGCCGGGGGCACGGCCGCAGCATCCACCGGATCCTGCGCGAGAGCGCCCTCGCCGAGATCGCCGTCTACCGGGACGTCAGCCTCGCCGTCATGGACCACATGGGCCGACTGCTGCGCTGGCCCGCGCCCAAGTCCGCCGCCCTCGCCGCCGGCATCCGCGCGGCGTACGCGTACGAGCGCTTCAGCGGCTGGCACCGGGCGGTCCGCCTGACCCCGCCCGAGCGGGTCGACGCCCTCGGCGGCGCCCCGGCGCCCGCACCCGTGCCCGCGCCCGAACCCGTCTGACCGGGGCCCGCCGCGGCCCGCCCGCCCGTGCGGCCCGCCCGCCCGTGCGCCGCCTCACAACCAGCCGCGGCGCTTGAACATCCGGTGCAGGCCCAGGCACACGGCGACCATCAGGGCCACCACCCCCGGGTAGCCCCAGCCCTGCCGCAGCTCCGGCATGTCCTCGAAGTTCATCCCGTAGACGCCCGCGACCATCGTCGGGACCGCGGCCATCGCCGCCCAGGCGGAGATCTTGCGCATGTCGTCGTTCTGCCGGACGCCCATCTGCGCCAGGTGCGCGGCCAGCGCGTCCGACAGCAGCCGGTCCAGGCCCTCGACGTACTCGTTGGCCTTCGTCAGGTGATCGGCCACGTCCCGGAAGAAGGGCCGCGCGTGCTCGTGGACGAACGGCACGTGCCCGGAGGCGAGCCGGTCCATCGGCTGGAGCAACGGGCTCGTCGCCCGGCGGAACTCCAGCACCTGCCGCTTGAAGCCGTAGATCCGCGACGCCGTGTTCTTCGAGTCCGAGGCGTTCGGAGCGAACACCTCCGCCTCCAACTCCTCCAGGTCGCCCTGGAGCTCGGCGGCCACCTCGATGTAGTGGTCCACCACCGCGTCGGACACCGCGTACAGCACGGCCGTCGGACCGTGCCGCAGCACCTGCGGATCCTGCTCCAACCGGTGGCGCGCCGCGGCCGGCGCCGCGCCCTCGCCGTGCCGGACCGTGACCACGAAGGAGTCGCCGACGAACACCATCAGCTCGCCCGTCGTGACGGTGTCCGCCGCGTCGTCGTAGAGCACCGGCTTCAGGACGACGAACAGCGAATCGTCGTACACCTCCAGCTTCGGCCGCTGGTGCGCCGTCAGCGCGTCCTCCACCGCCAGCGCGTGCAGCCCGAACTCCCGGCTCACTTGCTCGAACTCCGCCTCCGTCGGCTCGTGCATGCCGATCCAGACGAAGGCGTCCCCGCGGGCCCGCGCCTCGGCCAGGGCGTCCGAGAAATCACGGGGCGCCGCCGAACGGCGGCCGTCACGGTACATCGCGCAGTCGACAATCACGCGGCGCATTCTCCCCCGCCCGCACCCGGCCCGCACCGGGGCGACACCCCTACCCTGTACCCATGGCCACGTTGATCCTCGTACGGCACGGGCGTTCCACCGCCAACACCGCCGGCGTGCTCGCCGGATGGACTCCGGGAGTCGCCCTCGACGAACACGGGGCCGGGCAGGCCGACGCGCTGCCCGGCCGGCTCGCCGGGGTACCGCTGGCCGCCGCCGTCACCAGCCCCCTCCAACGCTGCCGGGAAACCCTGGCGCCGCTCCTCGCCGCCCGCCCCGAGCTGCCCCTGCACACCGACGAACGCATCGGGGAGTGCCACTACGGCGACTGGTCGGGCCGCAAGCTCTCCGAACTCGCCGCCGAACCCCTCATGAAGATCGTCCAACAGCACCCCTCGGCCGCCGCCTTCCCGGGCGGCGAGTCCATGCGCGCCATGCAGGCCCGCGCCGTGGACGCCGTACGGGAGTGGAACACCCGCGTCGAGGACGAACACGGCGGCGACGCGGTGTTCCTGATGTGCTCGCACGGCGACATCATCAAGTCCCTCGTCGCCGACGCGCTCGGCATGCACCTCGACCTCTTCCAACGGATCCACGTCGACCCCTGCTCGGTCACCGCCATCCGCTACACCCCCACCCGCCCCTTCCTGCTGCGCCTCGGCGACACCGGCGACCTCGCCCCGCTGGTCCCGCGCCCGACCCCGGCCGCCGAGGGCGAGTCCGAAGGCGCCGGCAACGCCGTGGTGGGGGGCGGCGCGGGCGCGGCGTGATCGAACGGCGCAGTAGGGTGGCAGGGCCGATACGCGTGCGCGGACCCGCCCACGCCTGAGACTTGGAGACTGGACGTGCCCCGTCAGGTGTTCCTTTACGACCCGCCGGACCGCTTCGTGGCCGGCACGGTCGGTCTGCCTGGGCGCCGTACGTTCTTCCTGCAGGCCTCCGTGGGTACCCGCGTCACCAGCGTCTCCCTGGAGAAGACCCAGGTGGCGGCGCTGGCCGAGCGGATGGACGAGCTGCTGGACGAGGTCGTGCGGCGCACCGGCGGCAACGCCCCCGTCCCCGCCGTCGCCTCCACCGAGGCCGCCGACACCGCGCCCCTCGACGTACCCGTCGAGGAGGAGTTCCGGGTCGGCACCATGGCCCTCGCCTGGGACGGCGAGGAACAGCGGATGATCGTCGAGGCCCAGGCGCTCGTCGAACTCGACGCCGACTCCGACGAGGACCTCGCCGACGCCGAGGAACGCCTCCTGCAGGACGAGGAGAACGGCCCGCCGATGCTCCGGGTGCGCCTCTCGGGCGCCCAGGCCCGCGCCTTCGCCAAGCGGGCCCTGGACGTGGTCAACGCCGGCCGCCCCCCGTGCCCGCTGTGCAGCCTCCCGCTCGACCCCGAGGGACACGTGTGCCCCCGCCAGAACGGCTACCGGCGCCAGGCGTGAGCGACGCGACCCCGATCGAGGAGCTGCTCACCCGCGGTGAGCTCACCGTACGAGGGCGCATCGCCGAGGCCTCCAACGCCGTCCTGCTGTGCACCGTCGCCCACGACGGCCGCAGCGCGGACTGCGTCTACAAGCCGGTCAAGGGCGAGCGCCCGCTGTGGGACTTCCCCGACGGGAACCTCGCCCGCCGCGAACGCGCCGCCTACCTCGTCTCCGAGGCCACCGGGTGGGGCCTGGTCCCCGCCACCGTCCTGCGCGACGGACCGTACGGCGAGGGCATGGTCCAGCACTGGATCGACTCCGGGGAGACGCCCGAGGCGGAACTCCTCGCCCTCGTCGAGGGCGAGGAGGCGGCGGAGGGCTGGAAGCCCGTCGCGCTCGCCGAGGTAGGCGAGGGCCGCACCGCCCTGCTGGTGCACGCCGACGACCCCAGGCTGCGCCGCCTCGCCGTCCTCGACGCCGTGATCAACAACGGCGACCGCAAGGGCGGCCACCTGCTGCCCGCCCCCGACGGCCGGCTCTACGGCATCGACCACGGCGTGACCTTCCACGCCGACGACAAGCTGCGCACGCTGCTCTGGGGCTGGGCGGGGGAGCCCCTCACCGACGAGGCCCGCACGGTGCTGCTCTCCCTGGAGTCCCAGCTGGCCGCGGGCGAGCCCCTCGCCACCCGGTTGGGCGAACTGATCACCGACGCCGAGCTGGACGCCGTACGGTCCCGCGTGGCCGCCCTGCTGCGCAGCGGGACCCATCCGCAGCCCTCCGGGCAGTGGCCCGCCATCCCCTGGCCCCCCGTCTGACCAGGCGCGGCCCCGGACGCACAGAACCGGCCAGAGGGCAAGAGTGCGGATCAGGCCAAGAGTGCTGCTCCGGTTCGTTGACGGAACACTCGTCCGGTTAGTCTCAAGGCATGCATGCCTGGCCCGCTTCTGAGGTCCCCGCCCTGCCCGGCAAGGGCCGCGACCTCCAGATCCACGACACCGCGACCCGGGGGACGATCACCCTCGCCCCCGGTCCCGTCGCCCGTATCTACGTCTGCGGGATCACCCCGTACGACGCGACCCACATCGGTCACGCGGCGACCTACAACGCGTTCGACCTCGTTCAGCGCGTGTGGCTCGACAACAAGCGGCAGGTCCACTACGTCCAGAACGTCACGGACGTGGACGACCCGCTCCTGGAGCGGGCGCTGCGCGACGGACACGACTGGACCGAACTCGCCGAGCGCGAGACCGCCCTCTTCCGCGAGGACATGACCGCGCTGCGGATGCTGCCCCCGCAGCACTACATCGGAGCGGTCGAGGCCATACCCGGCATCGTTCCGCTGGTCGAGCGCCTGCGGGACGCGGGCGCCGCCTACGAGCTCGAAGGCGACGTCTACTTCTCCGTCGAGTCCGACCCGCACTTCGGCGGGGTCTCCCACCTCGACGCCGAGGCGATGCGCCTGCTCTCCGCGGAGCGCGGCGGCGACCCGGACCGCCCGGGCAAGAAGAACCCGCTCGACCCGATGCTGTGGATGGCCGCCCGGGAGGGCGATCCGAGCTGGGACGGCGGCTCGCTGGGCCGCGGCCGGCCCGGCTGGCACATCGAGTGCGTCGCCATCGCCCTGGACCACCTGGGCATGGGCTTCGACATCCAGGGCGGCGGCTCCGACCTGGCGTTCCCGCACCACGAGATGGGTGCCTCGCACGCCCAGGCGCTGACGGGCGAGTTCCCGATGGCCAAGGCCTACGTCCACGCGGGCATGGTCGGTCTGAACGGCGAGAAGATGTCGAAGTCGAAGGGGAACCTCGTCTTCGTCTCGACGCTGCGCCGCTCCGGGGTCGACCCGGCGGCCATCCGCCTCGCCCTGCTGTCGCACCACTACCGGGCCGACTGGGAGTGGACGGACGCCGTCCTCGCCGAGGCCGTGGTCCGTCTGGAGCGCTGGCGCGCGGCCGTCTCCCGCCCGGACGGCGTACCGGCGGACGCCCTCGTCGAGGAGGTCCGCGAGGCCCTCTCCCGCGACCTGGACGCCCCCGCCGCACTGGCCGCCGTGGACCGCTGGGCCGAACTCCAGCTGGCCGCGGGCGGCGACGACGAGTCCGCCCCCGGCCTGGTCTCCCGTACGGTCGACGCCCTGCTCGGCGTCGCCCTCTAGCAGCACCCCTAGGCGGAACGAGAAACGCCGGACCGGCCGCTTCCGCGGCCGGTCCGGCGTTTCTCGTTCCGCCTAGGCGTCGGGGGAGGAGGAGCCCGGTTTCTCGGGGGCCCCGGGGGCCCCGGGGGCCCCGGGGGCCCCGGGGGCCTCCGGCTTCCCCGGCGGCTCGGGCGCCTCGGGCGTCGCGGGAGTCCCCGCGGTCCCGGACGGCCCCGCCGCCTCCTCCGCCCCGCCGTCGGACCCGTCGGCGGCCCCCTCGGGCGCCCCCGCCCCCGTCGGCGGTTCCGGCTCCGGCTTGCGCTTGGCCCCCCGGCTCAGGCCGCCGGCGGTGTCCCGCCGGTACGAGCCGTCACCCGGCTCCGCGGTGGCCGAGGGGTCCCGCCGCCGTAGGTACCGTTCGAACTCCCGGGCGATCGCGTCCCCGGAGGCCTCCGGCAGGTCCGCCGTGTCCCGCGCCTCCTCCAGCGTCTGGACGTACTCCGCCACCTCGCTGTCCTCGGCGGCCAACTGGTCCACGCCCAGCTGCCAGGCCCGCGCGTCCTCCGGCAGCTCGCCCAGCGGGATCCTGATGTCGATCAGGTCCTCCAGCCGGTTGAGCAGCGCCAGCGTCGCCTTCGGGTTGGGCGGCTGGGACACGTAGTGCGGCACGGCCGCCCACAGCGACACCGCGGGAACGCCCGCGTGCGTGCAGGCCTCCTGCAGCACGCCCACGATCCCGGTCGGACCCTCGTACTTCGTCTCCTCCAGGTCCATCGTCCGCGCCAGGTCGGCGTCCGAGGTCACCCCGCTGACCGGCACGGGCCGCGTGTGCGGGGTGTCCCCGAGCAGCGCGCCCAGGATGACCACCATCTCCACGCCCAGTTCGTGCGCGAAGCCGAGCAGCTCGTTGCAGAACGACCGCCACCGCATGGACGGTTCGATGCCCCGCACCAGCACCAGGTCGCGCGGCTTCGCACCGCCGATCCGGACCACGGACAGCCGCGTCGTCGGCCAGGTGATCTTCCTGACCCCGTTGTCCAGCCACACCGTCGGCCGGTTGACCTGGAAGTCGTAGTAGTCCTCGGCGTCCAGAGCCGCGAAGACCTCGCCCTTCCACTCCCGGTCCAGGTGCGCCACCGCACCGGAGGCGGCGTCACCCGCGTCGTTCCAGCCCTCGAACGCGGCCACCATGACCGGGTCGATCAGCTCGGGCACGCCCTCAAGCTCGATCACCCAGGTCTCCTTCCGAAGTTCCCTTGCGTACGTGGGCCAGCCTAAGCCTTGAGGCGGCACCGACCACAGCCCACGACGGAGGGGCGGTTCCCCTCGGAACCGCCCCTCTTCCCCACCTGCGCGCGAGCTATGCCTTGTGACCCAGCATCTCCTGGACGCGGGCGCGCACGGAGGCGTCGTCCAGACCGCGGACCGTCACCGTCGTGCGGCGGCGCAGCACGTCGTCGACCGTCTCGGCCCACTCGTTGTCACGGGCGTAGGCGACCTGCGCCCAGATCTCCGGACCGTCCGGGTGGATGCGCTCGGCCAACGCCGGGTCCTCGTTCGCCATGCGGGCGATGTCGAAGGCCAGCGAGCCGTAGTGCGAGGCCAGGTGGCGGGCCGTCAGCGGGTCCATGCGGGTGCCGGGCTCACGGTCCACCAGCAGTCGGTGCGCGACCGCGTTCGGGTTCGCGACACCGGGCAGCGGGATCCGGCGCACCAGCGACTTCTGCGGCTCCATGTCCTCGGTCAGCGGGCTGCCCGGGAGCTTGGCCAGCTTGTCCATGACCACACGGCCGATGTGACGGTACGTCGTCCACTTGCCGCCGGCCACCGACAGCATGCCGCCCGCGCCTTCGGAGACGACCGTCTCGCGCTTGGCCTTCTCCACCCCACCGGGGCCGCCGGGCAGCACCCGCAGGCCCGCGAAGGCGTACGTCATCAGCGAACGGTCGAGATCCGCGTCGTTCACGGAGAACGCCGCCTCGTCGAGGATCTGCTGGATGTCGGACTCGGTGGCGCACACGTCCGCCGGGTCGCCCTCGTAGGCCTCGTCGGTCGTACCGAGGAGCAGCTGGTCCTCCCACGGCAGGGCGAAGGTGATGCGGTACTTGTCGATCGGGGTGGCCATGGCGGCCTTCCACGGCGACTTGCGCTTCATGACGATGTGCGCGCCCTTGGACAACCGGATCGACGGCATGGAGTGCTTGTCCTCCATGCGCCGCAGGTGATCCACCCACGGGCCGGTGGCGTTGAGCACGACCCGCGCGTCGACACCGAACTCGGTGCCGTCGAGGCGGTCCTTGAGCTCGGCACCGGAGACCCGGCCGCGCGTCATGCGCAGCCCGGTGACCTCGGCGTGGTTGAGGACGACCGCACCCGACTCGACGGCCGCGCGGACCGTCATGACGGCGACGCGGGAGTCGTTCATCTGGTGGTCGTAGTAGACCGCGACGGCCTTCAGGTTGTCCGTCTTCAGGCCCGGGTTGTCGGCGACGGCGCGGGCCGGCGAGATGACCTTGCCGATCCCGTCACCGAAGGCCGAGAGCGCCGAGTACGCGAACACGCCCGCGCCCAGCTTCGCCGCGCCGACCGGACCGCCCTTGTACACGGGCAGGTAGAAGGTCAGCGGGTTGACCAGGTGCGGGGCCACGTCCTTGGCCAGCACCCGGCGCTCGTGGTGGTTCTCCGCGACGAGCTTGACCGCGCCGGTCTGCAGGTAGCGCAGACCGCCGTGGACGAGCTTGGAGGAGGCGGAGGAGGTGGCGCCGGCGAAGTCACCGGCGTCCACCATGGCGACCCGCAGCCCCGACTGCGCGGCGTGCCAGGCCACCGAGGTGCCCAGGATTCCACCGCCGATGACCAGCAGGTCGTACGTGGCCTTGGCCAGCTGCTCACGGGTCTCTGCACGGCTCGGGTGGGAACCGGCCGTCGGGTGCGTACCCAGGGTGGGGACGCTCTGCGGGCTGCTCATGTCTCTTTAGCTCCTCGTCGATTCGTCAGCCGGTGCGGTCAGCTGGCGTCTTCGTCGTCGACCCAGCCCATGGACCGCTCCACGGCCTTGAGCCAGCTCTTGTACTCGCGGTCCCGCTGCTCGGCGGGCATCCGCGGGGTCCACTCCGCCGCGCGGCGCCAGTTGGCGCGCAGGGCGTCGGTGTCGGGCCAGAAGCCGACGGCCAGGCCGGCGGCGTAGGCGGCGCCGAGGCAGGTGGTCTCGGCGACCATCGGGCGCACCACGGGGGCGTCCAGGAAGTCCGAGAGCGTCTGCATCAGCAGGTTGTTGGAGGTCATGCCGCCGTCGACCTTGAGGGCCGCCAGCTCGACGCCGGAGTCCTTGGTCATGGCGTCGGTGATCTCGCGGGTCTGCCAGGCGGTGGCCTCCAGGACGGCACGGGCGATGTGCGCCTTGGTGACGTACCGGGTCAGGCCGGTGATCACGCCGCGGGCGTCGGAGCGCCAGTACGGGGCGAACAGGCCGGAGAAGGCCGGGACGAAGTAGGCGCCGCCGTTGTCCTCGACCGAGGAGGCCAGCGTCTCGATCTCGGCGGCCGACTTGATCAGGCCCATCTGGTCGCGCATCCACTGGACGAGCGAGCCGGTGACGGCGATGGAGCCTTCCAGGGCGTAGACCGGCTTCTGGTCGCCGATCTGGTAGCCGACCGTGGTCAGCAGGCCGCTGTAGGAGTTGATGATCTTGTCGGCGGTGTTCATCAGCATGAACGTGCCGGTGCCGTACGTGGACTTCGCCTCGCCCTCGGCGAAACAGGTCTGCCCGAAGAGGGCGGCCTGCTGGTCACCGAGCGCCGAGGCGACCGGGACACCGGCGAGCACGCCGTCCTTGACGTGGCCGTAGACCTCGGCGGAGGACTTGATCTCGGGGAGCACGTTGAGCGGGACGCCCATGGACTCCGCGATCTTGTCGTCCCAGGCCAGCGTGTGCAGGTTCATCAGCATGGTGCGCGAGGCGTTGGTGACGTCGGTGACGTGCACGCCGCCCTGGGCGCCGCCCGTGAGGTTCCAGATGACCCACGAGTCCATGGTGCCGAAGAGGATGTCGCCCGCCTCGGCGCGCTCGCGCAGGCCCTCGACGTTGTCGAGCAGCCAGCGGACCTTGGGGCCGGCGAAGTAGCTGGCCAGCGGGAGGCCGGTCTCGCGGCGGAAGCGGTCCTGGCCGACGTTGCGGCCGAGCTCCTTGCACAGGGCGTCGGTGCGGGTGTCCTGCCAGACGAGGGCGTTGTGCACCGGCTCGCCGGTGTTCCTGTCCCACAGCAGGGTGGTCTCGCGCTGGTTGGTGATGCCGACGGCCTTGACGTCGGCGGCGGTGATCTCCGCCTTGGCGATGGCCCCGGCGACGACCTCCTGGACGTTGGTCCAGATCTCGGCGGCGTCGTGCTCGACCCAGCCCGGCTTCGGGAAGATCTGCTCGTGCTCCTTCTGGTCGACGGCGACGATGCGCCCGTCGCGGTCGAAGACGATGCAGCGGGAGGAGGTGGTGCCCTGGTCGATCGCGGCGATGAAGGGGCCGGTGCTGCTGGTCATGGTGGCTGCTCCTGGCAGGTCTGGTGAGTTGGCGGAATCAGGAGTGCGGTGCGGATCTTACGAGCGCTGCAGGTGCTGATCAGGCGAACGCGAGGTTGTACAGACCGCCGGCGAGTACGGCACCGACGAGCGGGCCGACGACCGGGATCCAGGAGTACCCCCAGTCCGAGCCGCCCTTGTTGGGCAGCGGGAGCAGGGCGTGCACGATGCGCGGACCGAGGTCGCGGACCGGGTTGATGGCGTAGCCGGTCGGACCGCCCAGCGAGAGGCCGATGCCGACGACCACGAACGAGGTGATCAGTGCGCCTATGACCCCGAGTCCCTTGCCGTCGTCCTGGAGGCCCTGGGTCAGGATGGCCAGGATCAGGACGGCGGTGCCGATGATCTCGGTCGCGAGGTTCTGCACGACATTACGGATCTCGGGGCCCGTGGAGAAGACGCCGAGCACCGGGCCGGCCTGGTCGTGCGGGTGCGGGTCCTCGGGACCGAGCTTGGCGTCGCGGATGTGCTCGGGGTCGGACAGGTGCGCGCGGAACTGGCCGTAGTACGTGATCCACATCAGGACGGCACCGAGCATGGCGCCGAGGAGCTGGCTCGCGAGGTACACGGGGACGTCGCCCCACTCGCCGGTCTTGACGGCGATGCCGAAGGTGACCGCCGGGTTCAGGTGGGCCCCGGAGAGCGGAGCGGAGACGTAGGCGGCGATCAGTACGGCGAAACCCCAGCCGAAGGTGATCGCGAGCCAGCCCGCGTTGCGGGCCTTGGAGCTCTTGAGGGTGACGGCGGCGCAGACGCCACCACCGAGCAGAGTGAGCAGGGCGGTACCGATGGTCTCGCCGATGAAGATGTCGGAGCTGGACACCCGCGACTCCTTTGTCTTACGTCCAGGGGTGGGTGGACACCGGGTCCCTCCGGTGGTCCACACACTCGGTGAGTGCTGCACCGGTCCATGGCCTCGCCATACCCTAACGCGTATTGCCGGTAGGTGTTCGACAATGCCGACCGATGAACGGCAGTTTTCCGCCTGGATGAAGAACGCGTCAAGGGTTGGCCAGGTCAAAGAACCGGATCGTTACCACGCGGTGGGATCGCCCACATCAGGCCATTGAGCGGTCCGGAAACGACAAAACCCACCCAAGGAGCGCCGGAAGCGCCCCCTGGGTGGGCCGAACGAATCAAGTCAAGCTCAGAACCGGCCCGCCCCGAGATCGCGCGAAACCGACCGTGCGCAGTCCCGGACCGACGCCACCAGCGACGCCCGGGGCTCCCCGTCCTCCCCGCAGACCCGCTCCACGGCCCCCGCGACCGCCACCGCGCCCACCGGCATCCGGCGCCGGTCGAGGATCGGCGCCGCCACCGAGGCGACGCCCTCCCAGGTCTCCTCCACGTCCGCGGCCCAACCGCGCGCCCGCGTCAGGTCCAGGACCCCCTCGAAACCGACCGCGTCCGTGACCGTACGGGGCGTGAACGACTCCCGCTCCACCTCCACCACCTGGGTGTGCGCGACCGGATCGTAGGCCGACAGGACCTTGCCCAGGGCCGTGGAATGCAGCGGCTGCATCGCCCCCACCTCCAGCACCTGACGGCTGTCGTCCGGCCGGAACACGTGGTGCATGATCAGCACTCCGCTCTTGTGCAGCACCCCCACGTACACGCTCTCGCCGCTCGCCCGGGCCAGGTCGTCCGTCCATACCAGGGCGCGGGCGCGCAGCTCGTGCACGTCCAGATAACTGTTGCCCAGGCGGAGCAGCTCCGCGCCCAACTGGTACCGCCCCGACGCCGGGTCCTGCTCGACGAAGCCCTCGGCCTGCAGGGTGCGCAGGATCCCGTGCGCCGTCCCCTTGGCCAGGCCCAAGGACGACGCCACATCCGACAGTCCCAGCCGGCGCTCCCCGCCCGCCAGGAGCCGCAGCATCGCAGCGGCTCGTTCGAGCGACTGGATGTTCCGTGCCATCGCGCAGCCTCCTGCTGACGTAGTTCGACAATGCTGAACACTATCGGTCGATGCCGACCTTGTGCATGGTTGGGCGATTCCCGAAGGCCGTGCACGCCGTCCCACCCCCGTGCGGGGTCCCGCGCACAGAATGCAGTCCGCCACGTGGGACGCCCCCACCGGGTCCGCTGCCACACGGTTACCCTGACCGCGTGCACCCTTGACACGAGGGGGTGCAAAGCCGACAGCCGTCGCATCCCAGGGAGCTCAACCATGGCCTCGTTGTCGAACCCGCTCGCAGACACCCAGACCCGGGCCGACGCCCTCCGGGAGGCGCTCGCCACCCGCGTGGTCGTCGCCGACGGAGCCATGGGAACGATGCTCCAGGAGCAGGACCCGACGATGGAGGACTTCCAGCAGCTGGAAGGCTGCAACGAGGTCCTGAACGTCACCCGCCCGGACATCGTCCGCTCGGTCCACGAGGCCTACTTCTCCGTCGGTGTCGACTGCGTCGAGACCAACACCTTCGGCGCGAACTTCGCGGCCCTCGCCGAGTACGACATCCCCGAACGCAACTTCGAGCTGTCGGAGTCCGGCGCCCGCATCGCCCGCGAGGTCGCGGACGAGTTCACCGCCTCCACCGGACAGCAGCGCTGGGTCCTCGGCTCCATGGGCCCGGGCACCAAGCTCCCCACCCTGGGCCACATCACCTACGCCCAGATCCGCGATGCCTACCAGATCAACGCCGAGGGCCTGATCACCGGCGGCGCCGACGCACTCCTCGTCGAGACCACCCAGGACCTCCTCCAGACGAAGTCGTCCATCATCGGCGCCCGCCGCGCCATGGAGGCCCTCGGCATCTCCGTCCCGCTGATCTGCTCCGTCACCGTCGAGACCACGGGCACCATGCTGCTCGGCTCGGAGATCGGCGCGGCGTTGACGGCGTTGGAGCCGTTGGGCATCGACATGATCGGCCTGAACTGCGCGACCGGCCCGGCGGAGATGAGCGAGCACCTGCGGTATCTGGCGCGGAACGCGCGGATTCCGTTGTCGTGCATGCCGAACGCGGGCTTGCCGGTGTTGACGAAGCAGGGTGCGCATTACCCGTTGTCGGCTGCGGAGCTCGCGGACGCGCAGGAGACTTTCGTCCGGGAGTACGGACTGTCGTTGGTGGGTGGCTGCTGCGGTACGACGCCGGAGCACCTGCGGCAGGTCGTGGAGCGGGTGCGGGGGACGGCCGTCACCCGGCGCACCCCCCAGCCGGAGCCCGGTGCGGCCTCCCTCTATCAGACGGTGGCGTTCCGGCAGGACACGGCGTACATGGCGATCGGTGAGCGGACGAACGCGAACGGGTCGAAGAAGTTCCGCGAGGCGATGTTGGAGGCCCGTTGGGACGACTGTGTGGAGATGGCGCGGGATCAGATCCGTGAGGGCGCGCACATGCTCGACCTGTGTGTCGACTATGTCGGTCGTGATGGTGTGGCGGACATGCGGGAGCTGGCGGGGCGGTTCGCGACGGCGTCGACGTTGCCGATCGTCCTGGACTCGACGGAGGTTCCCGTCCTTCGGGCGGGGTTGGAGAAGTTGGGTGGCCGTGCGGTCATCAACTCGGTCAACTACGAGGACGGGGACGGTGCGGAGTCGCGTTTCGCGAAGGTGACCGCTCTGGCGCGGGAGCACGGCGCGGCGTTGATCGCGTTGACGATCGACGAGGAGGGTCAGGCCCGCACGGTCGAGCACAAGGTCGCCATCGCCGAGCGGCTCATCGCGGATCTGACGGGGAACTGGGGGATCCTCGAATCGGACATCCTGATCGACACCCTGACGTTCACGATCTGCACGGGTCAGGAGGAGTCCCGCAAGGACGGCATCGCCACCATCGAGTCGATCCGTGAGCTGAAGCGCCGTCATCCGGATGTCCAGACGACGCTGGGTCTGTCGAACATTTCCTTCGGTCTGAATCCGGCGGCCCGTGTCCTGTTGAACTCGGTGTTCCTGGACGAGTGTGTGAAGGCCGGTTTGGACTCGGCGATCGTCCACGCGTCGAAGATCCTGCCGATCGCCCGGTTCGACGAGGAGCAGGTCACCACCGCACTGGACCTGATCTATGACCGTCGTGCGGAGGGTTATGACCCGCTGCAGAAGTTGATGGCGTTGTTCGAGGGGGTGAACACGAAGTCGTTGAAGGCCGGCCGCGCGGAGGAACTCCTGGCGCTGCCGCTGGACGAGCGGCTTCAGCGGCGGATCATCGACGGCGAGAAGAACGGCCTGGAGCGGGACCTGGACGAGGCTTTGGAGACCCGGCCCGCTCTGGAGATCGTCAACGACACGCTCCTGGAGGGCATGAAGGTCGTCGGTGAGCTGTTCGGGTCGGGGCAGATGCAGTTGCCGTTCGTGCTCCAGTCGGCGGAGGTCATGAAGACGGCGGTCGCCCACCTCGAACCGCACATGGAGAAGACCGACGCGGACGGCAAGGGCACGATCGTGCTGGCCACGGTCCGTGGTGACGTCCATGACATCGGCAAGAACCTGGTCGACATCATCTTGACCAACAACGGCTACAACGTCGTCAACATCGGGATCAAGCAGCCCGTCTCGGCGATCCTCGAAGCCGCCGAGGAACACCGCGCGGACGTCATCGGCATGTCGGGACTCCTGGTCAAGTCCACCGTGATCATGAAGGAAAACCTCCAGGAGCTCAACCAGCGCAAGCTGGCCGCCGACTACCCCGTCATCCTCGGCGGCGCCGCCCTCACCCGCGCCTACGTGGAGCAGGACCTCCACGAGATCTACGAGGGTGAAGTCCGCTACGCCCGCGACGCCTTCGAGGGCCTGCGCCTGATGGACGCCCTGATCGCCGTCAAGCGCGGCGTCCCCGGCGCCACCCTGCCCGAACTCAAGCAGCGCCGCGTCGCCAAGCGGGACACCGCCGCCCTCCAGGTGGACGAGCCGGAGGAGCCGGGCGGCCGGTCCGACGTCTCCGTCGACAACCCCGTCCCCACCCCGCCGTTCTGGGGCACCCGCGTGGTCAAGGGCATCCCGCTCAAGGACTACTCGTCCTGGCTCGACGAGGGCGCCCTCTTCAAGGGCCAGTGGGGCCTCAAGCAGGCCCGCGCCGGCGGCGCGACGTACGAGGAACTCGTCGAGGACGAGGGCAGGCCCCGCCTGCGCGGCCTCCTGGAGAAGCTGCACACCGAGAACCTCCTCGAAGCCGCCGTCGTCTACGGCTACTTCCCCTGCGTCTCCAAGGGCGAGGACCTGATCATCCTCGACGAGCAGGGCAACGAGCGGACCCGCTTCACCTTCCCGCGCCAACGCCGCGGCCGCCGCCTGTGCCTGGCGGACTTCTTCCGCCCCGAGGAGTCGGGCGAGACCGACGTCGTCGGCCTCCAGGTCGTCACCGTCGGCTCGAAAATCGGCGAAGCCACGGCCAAGCTGTTCCAGGCCAACGCCTACCGCGAGTACATGGAGCTGCACGGCCTCTCCGTCCAGCTCGCCGAGGCCATGGCCGAGTACTGGCACGCCCGCGTCCGCGCCGAACTCGGATTCGGCGGCGAGGACCCGGCCCAGGTCCAGGACATGTTCGACCTCAAGTACCGCGGCGCCCGCTTCTCCCTCGGCTACGGCGCCTGCCCCGACCTGGAGGACCGCGCCAAGATCGCCGACCTCCTCCAGCCCGAACGGATCGGCGTGCACCTCTCGGAGGAGTTCCAGCTCCACCCCGAGCAGTCCACCGACGCCATCGTCATCCACCACCCCGAAGCGAAGTATTTCAACGCGCGCTGAGAGGCATCGGCGTACACTGGACGGTCCCATACAGGCCGGTCACCTGATCCCGGGGCACGTCCCCGCGGGCCGAGGTGACCGGCCTCATCGTCCCCTGAAAGAGGTGTGCGCATTGACCAGCACCGTTCCCGCCCCCGTCACCCGCACGGCCGACGGGCACGCCCTCCAGGCGGTGCTGCTGGACATGGACGGCACCCTCATCGACACCGAGGGGTTCTGGTGGGAGATCGAGGCCGAGATCTTCGGTGAACTCGGACACCGCCTCGACGAGGCCTGGCGCGACGTCGTCGTCGGCGGCCCCATGAGCCGCAGCGCCGCGTTCCTCATCGAGTCCACCGGCGCCAGCATCGACCTCGCCGAACTCAGCGTGCTCCTCAACGAGCGCTTCGAGGCGCGGATCGCCGGACAGGTCCCGCTGATGCCCGGAGCCGAGCGGCTGCTGGCCGAACTCGCCCGGAACAACATCCCCACCGCCCTCGTCTCCGCCTCGCACCGCCGCGTCATCGACCACGTCCTGCTCACCCTGGGCCGCGACCGGTTCACCATGACCGTCGCCGGGGACGAGGTGCCCCGCACCAAGCCGCACCCCGACCCGTACCTGCTCGCCGCGAGCGCCCTCGGCGCGCACCCCTCGCGGTGCGCCGTCATCGAGGACACCGCCACCGGCGTCGCCGCCGCCGAGGCCGCAGGCTGCCGGGTCGTGGCCATCCCGTCCGTCGGCCGGATCGAGCCGGCGCCCGGCCGGACGATCGTCCGCTCGCTGGAGGACGTCGACCTGACGTTCCTGCGCTCCCTCATCACTCCGATGAACTGAGCACGTACGCTCCGTACCGAACGGAATGAGGCAGGTCGGAGGTCCTGGCGGAGGATCTTCCGTCCCCGGCCCCGGAGGCCGAAATTCCATCCCTCAAGGAAGCGTTGTGCAGGGTGACCTTGGTCACCTGACAGCTGCCCGGCAGGCTCCCCGGCAGGCCCTGCGGCCTCCCCATGTGTCCGGATTGATCAGCTCCTGCCCCATCTGCGAACTCGCCCGCATGAGCTGTCAGTCCGCACCCATCACCGTGCGATTACGCCCCAACTCCTGCCAGTTCCAGCCATCCCGTCCCAGGCCACTAATGTCGACGCGGGCACTACGCCGCACCTCTGCCGTACCGAACACACACCCCTGTGACCGGTTCGCGCGTGGACCGATCGTCAAACACCGGCCCGATCGTTCCGCCCTGAACGGGCGACCGCCGCGCAGTGCCCTCTACGCCGCTTTGAGCAAGTGCCGGGTGAGGGAGTACTTCCAGAATGAACCGCAAGACCCTGGTGCTGACGGCCGCGGCCGGACTGCTCACCCCCACGCTCGCCGCCTGCGGCACAGCGACCGGAGGAGCGGGATCCGGAGCGATCGTCGTCGGCACCACCGACCGGTTCGAGGCTGCCGACTACGCCCCCGCCCCCTTCGACCCCGCCTACGCCTACGACGCCGGCGCCTGGAACATCCTGCGCCAGACCGTCCAGACGCTGATGCACACCCCCCGCGGCGGCGGCGAGCCCGTCCCCGAAGCAGCCTCCGACTGCCGCTTCACCGACACCGGCAACGAGAGCTACCGCTGCGTCCTGCGCCCCGGCCTGAAGTTCGCGAGCGGCGACCCCCTCACCGCCAAGGACGTCAAGTACTCCATCGACCGCGTCCTCGCGATCAAGGACGAGAACGGCCCCTCCTCGCTGCTCTCCACCCTCGACAACATCGAGACCAAGGGCACCGACACCGTCGTCTTCCACCTGAAGACCCCGGACGCGACGTTCCCGTACAAGCTCTCCACCCCCGCCGCGGGCATCGTCAACGCGAAGCAGTACGAGGCCAAGAAGCTCCGCCCCGGCTTCGCCGTCGACGGCTCCGGCCCCTACACGATGAAGGCCGAGGTCAAGGACAACCACCTCGTCCGCGCCGTCTTCACCAAGAACCCGAACTACAAGGGCGACATCAAGCTCCAGAACGACAAGGTCGAACTGCGCACCTTCGCCGACTCCGCCGCCATGGGCAAGTCCCTCACCGGCGGATCCATCGACGTCGTCTCCCGCACCCTGTCGCCCGCCCAGATCGCCGAGCTGTCGGCCAAGCCCCCCAAGGGCGTCAAGCTGGTCCCGATGCCCGGCCTGGAGATCCGCTACCTCGGCTTCAACACCGACGCCCCGGTCGTCAAGGACAAGGCCGTGCGCCAGGCGCTCGCCGCCGCCGTCGACCGCAACAACGTCATCTCCAAGGTCTACGGGAAGTCCGCTCAGCCCCTGTACTCGCTGGTCCCCACCACCGTCAACGGGCACGTCAACTCGTTCTTCAACAAGTACGGCGAGGCCAACACCCCCAAGGCCGCCGCCCTCCTGAAGGACGCCGGGATCAAGACCCCGGTCAAGCTGACGCTGAACTACACCACCGACCACTACGGCGACGGCACCACCGCCGAGTTCGAGGCCCTCAAGACCCAGCTCAACTCCACCGGGCTGTTCGACATCACCGTCCAGGGCGCCGAATGGACCGACTTCCGGCCCGCCCAGAAGAAGGGCGACTACCCCGCCTACGGGCTCGGCTGGTTCCCCGACTACCCGGACGCCGACAACTTCCTCGCCCCGTTCCTGGAGCAGGACAACTTCCTGGGCACGCCGTACGCGAACACCGCGGTGCGCACCAGGCTCATCCCCGACGCCCGGCGCGCGAGCGACCGTGACGTCGCCGTCCCCGCGATCACGGAGATGCAGGACATCGTGGCCGAGGACGTACCCGTCCTGCCCCTGTGGCAGGGCAAGCAGTACGTCGCCGCCCGCGACGGGATCACCGGAGCGGAGTGGTCCGTCAACGCCATCTCCGACCTCCAGCTGTGGGAACTCGGCCGAGGAATCAGCGGCTGAGACCGGCACCAACCGGCAGCGGGAGTCGCAGGCCGGCACAACGTTCAGACCAGACTGTGAAGGACTTTCGCGTGAACCGACGTAACCAGTGGTTGGCGGCCCCGCTCGGCGCAGCCACCGCCGCCGCGCTGCTCAGCGGTTGCGGTTCGACCGACGGATCCAATGCCGGCAGCGGCAAGGGCGTCGTCATGGGCATATCCGACAAGGTGAAGTCCACCGACCCCGCCGCCGGCTACGACCCGGGCTCCTGGCTGCTCTTCAACAACGTCTTCCAGTCGCTGCTGAGCTTCCCCAAGGGCGGCACCACGCCCGAGCCCGACGCCGCCCAGGCCTGCAACTTCGAGGGCGGCGACAGCAAGGTGTTCAAGTGCACCCTGCGCAGCGGTCTGAAGTTCAGCAACGGCAACAGCCTCACCTCGAAGGACGTCAAGTTCTCCTTCGAGCGCACCCTGAAGATCAACGACGCCAACGGCCCCGCCGTGATGCTCGCGTCGATCGGCTCCATCGAGGCCCCCGACGAGAAGACCATCGTCTTCCGCCTGAAGAACTCCGACGCGACCTTCCCCAGCAAGATCGCCTCCGGCGCGGGCGCCATCGTCGACAGCCGCGAGTACCCGGCCGACAAGCTCCGCGGCGACAACAAGGCCATCGGCTCCGGCGTCTACAAGCTCGACTCCTTCAGCGAGAAGAGCGCGAGCTTCTCCGTCAACGAGTCCTACAGCGGCAAGGCCAAGGCCAAGAACACCGGCGTCACGCTGAAGTTCTTCAACGGCGACCAGGCCGCCCTCAAGACCGTCCTGGAAAGCGGCGACGTCGACTTCGCCTTCCGCGGCCTCGCCGCCAAGGACATCGCCGGCCTCGCCGCCACCAAGACCGGCGACCAGAAGGTCGACGTCGTCCAGGGCACCGGCGCCGAAGTCGAGCACATGGTCTTCAACGTCAACGACCCCGTCGTCGGCAAGCTGCCCGTGCGCAAGGCCATCGCCTACCTCATCGACCGCGAAGCGCTCGTCAAGGACGTCTACGCGGGCACCGCCGTCCCGCTCTACTCGATCGTCCCCGCCGGCATCGCCGGACACACCACCCCCTTCTTCGACCGCTACGGCGGCACCCCCCAGCCCGAGAAGGCCAAGGCCGTCCTGAAGGCCGCGAACATCACCGGCAAGGTCAAGGTCACCCTCTACTCGACCCCCTCGCGCTACGGCCCCTCCACCGACCAGCAGTTCCAGGTCATCGCCAAGCAGCTCAACGACAGCGGCCTCTTCGACGCCGAGATGAAGTCCGTCGAGTACGAGCAGTACGAGAAGGACATCCAGGACGGCAAGTACGGCATCTACGTGAAGGGCTGGGTGCCCGACTACCCGGACGCCGACAACTTCACCCAGCCGTTCTTCGGCCCGGACAACGTCCTGCACAACAACTACGACAACAAGGAGATCAGCGGGACCATCATCCCGTCGACCTCCGCGAAGGCCGACCGCACCGCGGCCAACATGGACTACAACCGGCTCCAGGACATCGTCGCCGACGAGGTCCCGATCCTCCCGCTCTGGCAGGGCAAGCAGTACGCCGTCACCCGCCAGAACGTCACCGGCCTCCAGTGGTCCCTCGACGCCTCCACTGTCTTCCGCTTCTGGGAGATCAGCAAGGGCTGAGCCCCGCACACGACGACGGGCCGGCAGCCGCGCGGAGCGGCTGCCGGCCCGTCGTCGCGTCCGACGCCGCGGCGGGCGGCTACGGAGTCGCGCCCGGCCGTACCAGACCCGACTCGTACGCGTACACCGCCGCCTGCACCCGGTCGCGCAGCGCCAGCTTCGTGAGCACGTGACCCACGTGCGTCTTCACCGTCGTCTCGCTCACGAACAGGTCCGCCGCGATCTCCGCGTTCGACAGCCCGCGGGCCACCAACTTCAGCACCTCCACCTCGCGCTCCGTCAGCGTCCCCAGCGTGTCCGGCACGCTGTCCTCACCCGACGGCAGGTGCCCCGCGTACTTGTCCAACAACCGCCGCGTGATGCTCGGCGCCAGCATCGCCTCACCCGCCGCGACCACCCGGATCGCCTGCACCAGCTCCGTCGCCGGCGCGTCCTTCAACAGGAACCCGCTCGCCCCCGCCCGCAACGCCTCCACGACGTACTCGTCCAGATCGAACGTGGTCAGCACCAACACCTTCGCCGGCCCGTTCCGCTCCGGACCCGTGATCTGCCGCGTCGCCTCCACCCCGTCCATCCGCGGCATCCGGATGTCCATCAGCACCACGTCGGGCTGCAACGCCCGCACCTGGTCCAACGCCTGCAGACCGTCCCCGGCCTCGCCCACCACCACCAGTTCCCGCTCCGCCTCCAGGATCATCCGGAACCCGGTGCGCAACAGTGGCTGGTCGTCGACCAGCAGGACGCGGATGGCCACGGAGGTACCTCGAATTCGTCGGGCGGCTACGGCGGACGACGCCCATTCTGCCCTGACGGCAAGATCAGGATTCCGCCGGGCGATCCATCACGACCTCCACCGGCGGCCCCGCCGGCCTCGGCACCACCGTCAACGGATACACCGGGGGAGTGCCCCCGAACTCCGGACACACCGACCGATGATCACACCAGCCGCACAGCTTCGTCGGCCGCGGCCGCCACTCACCCGTCTCCGTGGCCTCCCGGATCGCCTCCCACAACGCGTGCAGCTTCCGCTCCACCCGCTCCAGATCCGCGACCACCGGATCGTAGGTGAGCACGTCCCCGCTGCCCAGATACACCAGCTGCAGCCGCCGCGGCACCACCTGCTTCAGCCGCCACACCACCAGCGCGTAGAACTTCATCTGGAACAACGCGCCCTCGGCGTACTCCGGCCGCGGCGCCTTCCCCGTCTTGTAGTCGACGATCCGCACCTCGCCCGACGGCGCCACGTCCACCCGGTCGATGATCCCCCGCAACCGAAGCCCCGACTCCAGCTCCGTCTCCACGAAGAACTCCCGCTCCACCGGCTCCAGCCGCGTCGGGTCCTCCAACGTGAACCAGCGCTCCACCAGCGCCTCGGCCTCCGTCAGCCAGCGCGCCAGTCCCGCCCCCTCGTCCCCCTCCGGGAACAGCTCCGCCAGCTCCGGCTTCGACTCCAGCAACCGGTCCCACTGTCCCGGAATCAACGCCTTCGCCCGCGGCGCCGTCCGCTCCTGCGCCGGATGATCGAACAACCGTTCCAGTACCGCGTGCACCAACGTCCCCCGCGTCGCCGCCGCACTCGGCTTCTCCGGCAACTTGTCGATCACCCGGAACCGGTACAACAACGGACACTGCATGAAATCGCCGGCCCGCGAGGGCGACAGGGAACTGGGCGGCACGGCGACCGGCGCCACGCCGACCTCGGAAGCACCTGGCACGGCACCGGGACTCGTCGTCATGCGTCAAACCCTACGGTCCACGGCCGACAGCACGCGCATACCATCGACGCCGAGCCTCCTCGCACTGCATGATCGGAGCATCACACCCCGCTACACCAGCACCTGAACCACACTGGAACCCCAAGCACCGAACGAAGGAAAGCCGTGGCAGACACCGACGAAACCGGCGAGCGCGCAGCCAAGCGCTCCGACCCGGGCGGCGGCATCCTCATGGGCCGCCCCTTCGGAGTGCCCGTCTACGTCTCCCCCAGCTGGTTCCTCGTCGCCGCCCTCATCACCTGGGTCTTCGGCGACCAGCTCGACCAGATCCTCCCCGACCTCGGACCCGTCCGCTACCTCGTCTCCCTCTTCTTCGCCGTCGCCTTCTACGCCTCCGTCCTCGTCCACGAACTCGCCCACACCCTCGCCGCACTCCGCTACAAACTCCCCGTGCGCCGCATCCAGCTCCAGTTCTTCGGCGGCGTCTCCGAGATCGAGAAGGAATCCGAAACACCCGGCCGCGAATTCGTCCTCGCCTTCGTCGGCCCCCTCCTCTCCCTCGCCCTCGCCGGCATCTTCTACCTCGGCATGAAGGCCGTCGACCCCGCCACCGTCCCCGGCGTCCTCCTCGCCGGCCTCATGATCTCCAACCTCCTCGTCGCCGCCTTCAACCTCCTCCCCGGCCTCCCCCTCGACGGCGGCCGCATGCTCCGCGCCGTCATCTGGGGCATCACCGGCAAACCCATGGCCGGCACCATCGCCGCCGCCTGGGTCGGACGCGGCCTCGCCGTCGCCGTCCTCCTCGGCCTCCCCCTCCTCACCCACACCGGCATCCTCGGCAACCGCACCGACGAGATCGGCGGCATGAACACCGTCATGGACGCGCTCCTCGCCGCGATCCTGGCCGCCATCATCTGGACCGGCGCCGGCAACAGCCTCCGCATGGCCCGCCTGCGCGAACACCTCCCCGAACTCCGCGCCCGCGCCCTCACCCGCCGCGCCATCCCCGTCGAGAACGCCACCCCCCTCTCCGAAGCCCTCCGCCGCGCCAACGCAGCCGGAGCCCGCGCCCTCGTGGTCGTCGACGGCCTCGGAGACCCCACCGCCATCGTCCGCGAAACCGCCATCGCCTCCGTACCCGAACACCGCCGCCCCTGGGTCGCCGTCAGCACCCTCGCCCAGGACCTCACCGACGGCATGAAGGTTTCCGCGGAACTCACCGGCGAAGAACTCCTCGACCACCTCCGCGCCAACCCCGCCACCGAATACCTCGTCCTCGAAACCGGCGGCACCATCTACGGCGTCCTGTCCGCCCTCGACGTCGAGAAGGCCTTCGTCAAGGCCATGGCGCGGCCCCAGTCCTGAAGCCAATACACTGGTCACATGTCCGAACCGACCGGTGCCGCCCGCCGACGCGGGCCCTTCGAGGTCGGGGACCAGGTTCAGCTCACCGACCCCAAGGGCCGCCACTACACGTTCACGCTCGAAGCCGGGAAGAATTTCCACACCCACAAGGGTTCCTTCCCGCACGACGAGCTGATCGGCGCCCCCGAGGGCAGCGTTGTCCGTACCACGGGCAACGTCGCATACCTCGCGCTGCGTCCCCTGCTCCCCGACTATGTCCTGTCCATGCCCCGCGGCGCCGCCGTGGTCTACCCCAAGGACGCGGGCCAGATCCTGGCCTTCGCCGACATCTTCCCCGGCGCCCGCGTCGTGGAAGCAGGAGTGGGCTCCGGCTCCCTGAGCAGCTTCCTGCTGCGCGCCATCGGCGACCAGGGCATGCTCCACAGCTACGAGCGCCGCGCGGACTTCGCCGAGATCGCCACCGCCAACGTCGAGCGCTACTTCGGCGGCCCCCACCCCGCGTGGCAGCTGACCGTCGGCGACCTCCAGGACAACCTGTCCGACACCGACGTCGACCGCGTCATCCTCGACATGCTCGCCCCCTGGGAATGCCTGGAGGTCGTCTCCAAGGCCCTCGTCCCCGGCGGCATCCTGTGCTGCTACGTGGCCACCACCACCCAGCTCTCGCGCACCGTCGAATCCATCCGCGAGTTCGGCTGCTACGCCGAACCGCAGCCCTGGGAATCGATGATCCGCAACTGGCACGTCGAAGGCCTCGCGGTCCGCCCCGACCACCGGATGATCGGCCACACCGGCTTCCTCGTCACCGCCCGCCGCCTCGCCGACGGCGTCGAACCCCCGATGCGCCGCCGCCGCCCCTCCAAGGGCGCCTACGGCGACGACTACGACGGCCCCGGCAGCGACCGCTCCGCATAACGGTCACCCCCGGCCCGGCCCACCCCACGGGCCCGCCCAACACCAAGGCGCTGCGGCGCAGTTCCCCCGAGCAAACGGGAACTGCGCCGCAGCGCCTTTTCGTTACCCACGAAGACCCACCCCGCGCCCCACCCCGCGCCCCGGCCCGAACCCGTCCGCAGGCTCGAACCCGTCCGGACCCGACCGTTTCACCCCCGTGTGACATGTGGCACGATGCTGGCTCCCCGTCACCCCTCGCACAGGAGACACCCCGCGTGCCGCACAGCCCCACCACGCCGGCGCCCACCCCACGAACCCCGGCGCACCACCGCGCCAGACCCGCCCACTGGGCCGCCACCGCCACCGTCATCGCCGCCGTCATAGCCGGCGCGGGCCTCCTCCAACCCGAACCCGCCGGCGGAGCCACCCCAGCACCCGGAACCCGCAACGGCCCACAAGCCGCCGCGGCCCCCGACCCCCGCGCCACCGCCCCCGACGCGCAGGCCGTCACCTACCCCCTCGACTGCAAAGGCGTACCCCGGACCGTCACCGACACCGCCCACGGCGACCTCGACGGCGACGGCCGCCCCGAAACCGTGGCCGCCGTCCGCTGCCAAGCCGGCTCCGGCACCCCGCCCCACGCCCTCTACGTCCTGATCCAGGACCCCGCACCCGGCTCCGCGCCCCGCGTCGTCGCCACCCTGCTCGACACCGACCGCCGACGCACCGCCATCGACCTCACCGTCCGCGACGGCGCCGTCACGGCCCGTCTCCTCGGCTACTCCTCACCGGACGTCCCACGCTCCAGCCCCGACCTCAACCAGCTCGCCAAGTGGCGCTGGACCACCGGGAAATTCCGCCAGGAGCTGACGGACTCGTCCGCCGGAAGTGTTTGAACCGTCACTCCGCGTCCGGACCGAAGACCTCGACCCTGTCCGAAACGCGCCTCACGTGGATGCAGTCACCCGGACATTCCTTCGCCGAATCGACCACGTCCTGGAGCAACGTCAACGGAACCGGAGTCGTCGCCCCCGCCTCCTGCAGCAGCTCGTCCTCGGGGCTCTTCACGTACGCCAGACCATCGATGTCCAGCTCGAACACCTCAGGTGCGTACTGCACGCAGATCCCGTCGCCGGTGCACAGGTCCTGATCGATCCAGACCTCCAGCGGCTGCCCGGCCCCGCCGACACCCTCCGCCGGGGCCTCCTGCTGCACGCTCATATCTCCTGCCGTTCCCTGCTCCGAGTGATCCACCCCGGCCACAACTCGAAGCAAGTCGCACGAGCCCTGACGGGTGTTGAACAGTTCGACCTTACAACCGGCTGCTTTCCGATGTTGATGGGTGGGTATTTCCTTGGCGTGAGGGAGTACGCAAGGGTGAAGATCGGACACACCTCTACCGTCTTTGTGATCTAGGGGTTTCAATCACCACCAGCCCAGGTAGGGTCAGGAAGCGTCCAGCTCCCCTTGGAGGAGGTGAGGACCGTGGCAGCCCACGACGACGACATCAACCGCGGCATCCGGCCCGGGCGAGGGTCTGAGGACCCCGCCGGCCAGGTTGCCTATCTCGAGCAGGAAATCGCCGTCCTGCGACGTAAGCTCGCCGACTCTCCGCGGCACGCGAGGATTCTCGAAGAGCGGATCGTCGAGCTCCAGACAAATCTGGCAGGCGTCTCCGCGCAGAACGAACGACTCGCGAATACCCTCCGCGAGGCCCGCGACCAGATCGTGGCCCTCAAGGAGGAAGTCGACCGGCTCGCACAACCGCCGGCCGGCTTCGGTGTCTTCCTCCAGGCGAACGAGGACGGCACCGTCGACATCTTCACCGGCGGCCGCAAGCTCCGCGTGAACGTGAGCCCCAGCGTCGAACCGGAAGGCCTCCGGCGCGGCCAGGAGGTCATGCTCAACGAAGCGCTCAACGTGGTCGAAGCCATGGAATACGAGCGAGCCGGGGACATCGTCACCCTCAAGGAAATCCTCGAGGACGGCGAGCGCGCCCTGGTGGTCGGGCACACCGACGAGGAAAGGGTGGTGAGGCTCGCCGAGCCGCTCCTGGACGTCACCATCCGCCCCGGCGACTCCCTGCTGCTCGAACCCCGCTCCGGCTACGTCTACGAGATCGTCCCCAAGAGCGAGGTCGAAGACCTCACCCTCGAAGAGGTCCCGGACATCGACTACGAGAAGATCGGCGGCCTGGGCGACCAGATCGAGCTGATCCGCGACGCCGTCGAGCTCCCCTACCTCTACCCCGACCTCTTCAAGGAGCACGAACTCCGGCCCCCGAAGGGCATCCTGCTCTACGGCCCCCCCGGCTGCGGCAAGACGCTCATCGCCAAGGCCGTGGCCAACTCCCTTGCCAAGAAGGTCGCCGAGGTGACCGGCCAGCCCGCCGGGAAGTCCTACTTCCTGAACATCAAGGGCCCCGAACTCCTCAACAAGTACGTCGGCGAGACCGAGCGGCACATCCGCCTCGTCTTCCAACGCGCCAGGGAAAAGGCCAGCGAGGGCACCCCCGTCATCGTCTTCTTCGACGAGATGGAATCCCTCTTCCGCACCCGCGGATCCGGCGTCAGCTCGGACGTGGAGAACACCATCGTCCCCCAGCTGCTCGCCGAGATCGACGGCGTGGAAGGCCTGGAGAACGTCATCGTCATCGGCGCCTCCAACCGCGAGGACATGATCGACCCGGCCATCCTGCGCCCCGGCCGGCTCGACGTGAAGATCAAGATCGAGCGCCCCGGCGCCGAGGCGGCCAAGGACATCTTCGCCAAGTACCTCAAGGCCACCCTCCCCCTGCACACGGACGACCTGTCCGAACACCAGGGCTCCACGGCCGAAACCGTCCACAGCATGATCCAGACCGTCGTCGAGCAGATGTACGCCGAAACCGAGGAGAACCGCTTCCTCGAGGTCACGTACGCCAACGGCGACAAGGAAGTCCTCTACTTCAAGGACTTCAACTCCGGCGCGATGATCCAGAACATCGTCGACCGTGCGAAGAAGATGGCCATCAAGGCCTTCCTCGAACAGAACCAGAGGGGCCTGCGCGTCTCCCACCTCCTCCAGGCATGCGTGGACGAGTTCAAGGAGAACGAGGACCTGCCCAACACCACCAACCCCGACGACTGGGCCCGAATCTCCGGCAAGAAGGGCGAGCGGATCGTATTCATCCGCACACTCGTCACCGGAAAGCAAGGCGCGGACACAGGACGCTCCATCGACACGGTGGCGAATACCGGTCAGTACCTCTGACAAAAAGGGGCGGCTGCGGGTGCCCTCACCGGGCATCCGCAGCCGCCCGTTTTACCGCCTGCCCTTTTCGGCCGGTGACAAGGCAAACTCAATGACTGAAATGATCTCCCCACCAGCGCGCAGTGGTTCTAGGCTCTTCCGTACCGCCGGTCGCGCAGTGCGGGGACGGGCACCGCACACGACGCACCGGAGCACCAGCGGTACTTGAGCGCCGCTCCCGAACGGGAGCGCCGCCGGGCAAGGAGGGCCGCATGACCGTACGGCGAGTAATGGGGATCGAGACGGAGTACGGGATCTCCGTTCCGGGACACCCGAACGCCAATGCCATGCTCACCTCGTCCCAGATCGTCAACGCCTACGCGGCGGCGATGCACCGGGCGCGACGCGCCCGCTGGGACTTCGAGGAGGAGAATCCGCTGCGGGACGCCCGCGGCTTCGACCTCGCCCGCGAGGCCGCCGACAACAGCCAGCTGACCGACGAGGACATCGGCCTCGCCAACGTCATCCTCACCAACGGCGCACGGCTCTACGTCGACCACGCGCACCCCGAATACAGCTCACCGGAGATCACCAACCCGCTCGACGCCGTGCTCTGGGACAAAGCCGGCGAACGGATCATGGCCGAAGCCGCCGAACGAGCAGCACAGCTGCCCGGCGCCCAGCCGATCCACCTCTACAAGAACAACACCGACAACAAGGGCGCCTCCTACGGCACGCACGAGAACTACCTGATGAAGCGGGAAACCCCCTTCTCGGAGATCGTGCGCCACCTGACCCCCTTCTTCGTCTCCCGCCAGGTCGTCACCGGCGCCGGCCGCGTCGGCATCGGCCAGGACGGCCGCGAACACGGCTTCCAGATCAGCCAGCGCGCCGACTACTTCGAGGTCGAGGTCGGCCTGGAGACCACCCTCAAGCGCCCCATCATCAACACCCGCGACGAACCCCACTCGGACGCCGAGAAGTACCGCCGCCTCCACGTGATCATCGGCGACGCCAACCTCTCCGAGATCTCCACCTACCTCAAACTCGGCACGACCGCGCTCGTCCTCTCCATGATCGAAGACGGGTTCATCAACGTCGACCTCGCCGTCGACCAGCCCGTCCGCACCCTGCACCACGTCTCCCATGACCCCGACCTCCAGCAGCTCATCACGCTGCGCAGCGGCCGCACCCTGACCGCCGTACAACTCCAGATGGAGTACTTCGAGCTGGCCAGGAAGTACGTGGAGGAGCGGTTCGGCTCCGACGCGGACGACCAGACCAAGGACGTCCTCGCCCGGTGGGAGGACGTGCTGGGTCGGCTGGAGACCGACCCGATGAGCCTGTCGGGGGAGCTGGACTGGATCGCGAAACGGGAGATCCTGGAGGGCTACCGCAGGCGCGACGGGCTGGAGTGGGACGCGGCCCGGCTGCACCTCGTCGACCTGCAGTACTCCGACGTACGGCCCGAGAAGGGCCTCTACAACCGCCTGGTCGCCCGCGGCAAGATGAAGCGGCTCCTGGACGAGCCGGCCGTCGAGCGGGCCGAGAGCAAGCCCCCGGAGGACACCCGGGCCTACTTCCGGGGCCGGTGCCTGGAGCAGTACGCGGACGACGTGGCCGCCGCCTCCTGGGACTCGGTGATCTTCGACCTCCCGGGCCGCGACTCCCTCCAGCGGGTCCCGACCCTGGAACCCCTCCGGGGGACCCGCAACCACGTCAAGGAGCTCCTGGACCGGTGCCGTACGGCCGAGGACCTGGTGCGGGTGCTTTCGGGGCAGTGAAGCGCGCCGAGGGGGCCTGAAATGGCCCCCGGCCGGGAATCATGAAGGAAAGCCGGACGTTGTTCCGGACCACTTGGACAACTACGGGGACGAATTCCGGACCCGCCTTGTAGGGTCCGGCGTAGGGTCTGATCTTGAGAGATCCCGAATCCCGGGGTCTCTCCACGTGAGCGTGCGAACCGAGCGGGGTGAGGTAGTCATGGCGACCAAGGACACCGGCGGCGGACAGCAGAAGGCGACGCGCTCGACCGAGGAGGTCGAGGAGGCCGCGGTCGAGGAATCGACCGACCTCAAGGAGCGCCAGGAAAAGCTCTCCGACGACGTCGACTCCGTACTTGACGAGATTGACGATGTGCTCGAGGAAAATGCCGAGGACTTCGTTCGGAGTTTCGTACAAAAAGGCGGCGAGTAGCCTTCGAATCCAAGGCGGTTCCGCGACTCTCGGTACGTGTCCAACGGAACCAAATGGTGTCGCGGCTGTGACCGTGACGTGCCCCTGAACGGCTTTGCCGCGGACCGTAACCGCGGCGACGGGCTTCAGCCCAGGTGCCGGGAGTGCGTGGCCGCTTACAGCGCTGCGCACTACCGTCGCCGGCAAGCGGCCTTGGGGAAGGTCGTGAAGGAGAGAGTGGAAGTGCCACCGGGGTGGAAGCTCTGCCGTCAGTGTGGTGAGAGCAAGCCGCACAGTGACTGGCACAGGAACGGAACGGCCTCGGATGGCTTGTCGACGCGTTGCAAGGCGTGCAGGGCCATCCAGGGGCGAGCAGGCCACCTCAAGCGGTCCTACGGCATGACCGAGGCCCAACGTGACGAAATGATCGCAGCTCAGGGCGGCCTCTGCCTCATCTGCCTCAAGGCCCCGGCCGTACATGTGGATCATTGCCACTCGACGGGTAGGGTCCGAGGCGTACTGTGCTTCAACTGCAACACGGCCATCGGCAAGTTGGGTGACGATCCCGACGCTGCTCGTCGGGTCGTCTCATACTTGGAGGGACACGAGTGGAAGCCAACAATCGTGGCACAGGGCGTCTACCGGCGGCCTTCCTGACGCCGGGGTCGTCGTCCTTCATGGACTTCCTGGGCGCGCACTCGCCCGACATGCTGCCGGGGAACCGCAAGCTCCCCGATGGTGTCGTCGAGGCGCCGCACGGGACGACCATCGTGGCCACCACCTTCCCCGGCGGGGTCGTCCTCGCCGGTGACCGGCGGGCGACGATGGGGAACATGATCGCGCAGCGGGACATCGAGAAGGTGTTCCCGGCCGACGAGTACTCCGCGGTGGGCATCGCCGGTACGGCCGGCCTGGCCGTGGAGATGGTCAAGCTGTTCCAGCTGGAGCTGGAGCACTTCGAGAAGGTGGAGGGGACGACCCTCTCGCTGGAGGGCAAGGCCAACCGGCTGTCCACCATGATCCGGAGCAATCTGGGCATGGCGATGCAGGGGCTGGCAGTCGTTCCGCTGTTCGCGGGGTACGACGAGGCCAAGGAGAAGGGTCGGATCTTCTCCTACGACGTGACCGGCGGTCGCTCCGAGGAGCACGGTTACGCCGCCACCGGTTCGGGCTCGATCTTCGCCCGCGGTTCCATGAAGAAGCTCTACCGTCCGGACCTGACGGAGGAGCAGGCCACCACGCTGGTCGTGCAGGCGCTGTACGACGCCGCCGACGACGACTCGGCGACCGGTGGGCCGGACCTGTACCGCCACATCTACCCGATCGTCACCGTCATCACGGACGAGGGGTTCCGCAGGTTGACCGACGCCCAGTCGCAGGAACTGGCCCGTACGGTCACCAACCGTCGGCTGGAGCAGCCCGACGGCCCGCGCGCCGCCCTGCTCTGACCATCCGTCGCCCCGTAGGAGCCCAGAAGAAAGGGACGGACAGCCGGTGTCGACTCCGTTCTATGTGTCACCCCAGCAGGCCATGGCCGACCGGGCGGAATACGCCCGGAAGGGCATCGCCCGCGGTCGCAGCCTTGTCGTGCTGCAGTACGCCGACGGCATCGTGTTCGTCGGTGAGAATCCGTCCCGTGCGCTGCACAAGTTCAGCGAGATCTACGACCGGATCGGTTTCGCGGCCGCCGGTAAGTACAACGAGTACGAGAACCTGCGGATCGGTGGTGTGCGGTACGCGGATCTGCGCGGGTACACCTATGACCGTGACGATGTGACGGCCCGTGGGCTGGCGAACGTGTACGCGCAGACGCTCGGCACGATCTTCTCGAGTGCGGGTGAGAAGCCGTACGAGGTGGAGTTGGTCGTCGCGGAGGTGGGTGCGACGGCGGCGGGGGACCAGATCTACCGGTTGCCGCATGACGGTTCGATCGTGGACGAGCACGGTTCGGTCGCGGTCGGTGGCAATGCCGAGCAGATCAGTACGTTCCTCGATCAGCGGCATCGGGACGCGATGACGTTGTCGGAGGCGTTGAAGCTGGCGGTGCAGGCGTTGTCGAGTCAGGCGAACGGTGCCGACAAGGCGATTCCGGCGGAGCGGCTGGAGGTCGCGGTGCTGGACCGGACGCGTGCGCAGCAGCGGAAGTTCAAGCGGATCCGTGGTCGGCAGTTGGCGCGGTTGCTGGAGGCTGATGTTCCGGCGGCGGCGCAGGCGGATGCGGTGTCGAACGACGAGGGGCCGGAGGAGGACGCCGAGTAGGGCGTTCGAGTCGGCTCGGTGGTGCGTGAGCCCCGGTGTGCCCGTGAGGGTGTGCCGGGGCTTCGTCGTGTTCCGGGCTTCGTCGTGTCCCCGGGCTTCGTCGTGTTGCGGGTCTCAGGGGGTGGGGACGGGGCCGGTGGAGTCGCGGACGACGAGGTGGACGGGGAGGTCGGGGGCGGTCCAGGGGGTGCCGTCGAGGACGGCGAGGAGGGCGGTCATGCCGTGTTCTCCGACGTGTTCGGCGGGGAGGGCGACGGTGGTGAGTTCGGGTTCGACGGCGGTGGCGAGGGCGAGGTCGTCGAAGCCGGTGATGGAGAGGTCCTCGGGGATGCGCAGGCCGAGGCGGCGGGCGGCCTTGCAGGCGCCGGCGGCGAGGATGTCGTCGTCGCAGACGATGGCGGTGGGGCGGGGGCCGGGACCGGCGAGAGCGGTTTCGACGGCGCGGCGGCCGCTGTCGACGGTGAGGGGGGCTCTGGTGGTGCGGAGTTCGGCGGTGGGGGTGAGGAGGTCGGCGAGGGCTCGGGCGCGGATGTGGAAGGTCCAGGAGTCGACGGCGGAGGCGAGGTGGAGGAAGCGGCGGTGGCCGTGGTGGAGGAGGTGGTCGGCGATCTGGCGCATGCCGTCGGCCATGGCGAGGTTGACGTGGGCGGCGGCGGGGGAGGCGGGGTCGCTGTCGAGCATGACGAGGGGGAGGTCGTCGCCGCCGATGGCGTCGAGGGCGGCGGCGGCCATGGAGGAGGCGATGACTCCGTCGAGGGCGGCGCGGGCGGAGGCGAAGGGGTCGCGGGCGGGGCCGGTGCCGTCGGGGGAGGGGTAGAGGACGACGCCGAAGCCGTGTTCGGCGGCGATGCGGGCGGCGCCGGTGTAGACGCGGGCGAAGAATTCGTTGGTGAGGGCGGGGACGACGAGGAGGGCGGTGCGGGTGCTGCCGAGGCGGAGGTTGCGGGCGGCGAGGTTGGGGCGGTAGCCGAGGGCGGTGGCGGTTTCGCGGACGAGTGCGGCGGTGCGTTCGGAGACGCGGCCGCGCCATTTGTCGCCGAGGACGAGGGAGACGGTGGCCTGGGAGACCCCGGCGGCGCCGGCGACGTCGCGGCTGGTGGGTCTCGTCACAGGTGGCTCCTGAAGGGCGAGGTGGGAGGGGGTGCGGGGGTCCGTGGGGTGGACCGGGTGACTGCGGCCATGGTACGTATGACCTCGTCAAGTTATACGTATTACTCCGGCGGGGTCCGGGCAGAAGGGGGCGGACATGGCCGCGGGTTACGTGGAGCTGCTCAGGACCCGGCACGCCGCGAGGTTGTTGGTGGGCACGTTGGTGGGGCGGTTGCCGAACGGCATCGCCTCGATCGCGCTGGTGATGTTCGTGCGGGCGGAGGGCGGCAGCTACAGCCTGGCGGGGGCGTTGGCGGCGGCGTACGGGGTGGCGAACGCCGTCGGTCAGCCGTTGCTGGGTCGGGCGGTGGACCTGTACGGGCAGCCGCGGGTGCAGCTGCCGGCGGCGGTGCTGTCGGCGCTGGGCATGGTGTGGCTGGCTTTCGCGGGGATCGGGACGGCGGCCGTGGCGTACGCGGCGGTGGTGGTGGCGGGGTTGTTCACGCCGCCGCTGGAGGGTGGTCTGCGGGCCCTGTGGCCGAGTGTGCTCGGTGGCAAGGAGGAGCGGGTGCACGCCGCGTACGCGATGGACGCGGTGGCACAGGAGGTGATGTTCACGGTCGGGCCGTTGCTGGTGACGGTGTTCGTCTCGTTGTGGTCGCCGGCGGTGGCGTTGGTGGCCCTGAACGTCCTGGGTGTGCTGGGTGCGCTGTCGGTGGTGGTGTCGGAGCCGTCGCGTGCGTGGCGTTCGGCGCCGCGGGAGGCGCACTGGTTGGGCGCGTTGCGTTCGCGGGGTCTGTTGGCGTTGTTGGGCGCGTTCTTCTTCGTGGGTACGGCGTTGGGGTCGATCACGGTGGCGGCGATCGCCTATTCGGACGAGCACGGTGGCGCGGCGGTGTACGGCTGGATGATGGCGGCGCTGGGTCTGGGCGCGTTGGTGGGTGGGGTGACCTATGGCGCGCGGCAGTGGCCGGGGGCTCCGGAGCGGCGGTTGCAGCTGTTGGTGGCGTTGTTGGCCGTGTGTTACCTGCCGCTGATGTTGACGGTGGGGCCGGTGGCGATGACGGCGTTGTCGGCGTTGGCGGGTGTGTTCCTGGCGCCGGCGATCGCGTGTGCGTTCATCGTGGTGGACCGGCATGCTCCGGTGGGCACGGTGACGGAGGCGTTCTCGTGGTTGGTGACGTTCTTCGGGGTGGGTGCGGCGATGGGTACGGCGGCGGCCGGTCCGGCGGTGGAGTCGGGTGGGATCACGGCCGGTTTCGCGGTGGCGGGTGGCGCGGGGTTCGCGGCGTTGTTGGTGTTGACGGCCACTCAGCGGGTGCTGGGGTCGCCCGGGCGCGGTCGTGCGGGTGTGGTGGTGGTGTCGTCGGAGGGGGTCGGCGGGGGTGTCGTGGAGGGGTCCGAGGGGGCTCCTGCCGGGGGTCCGTCGGAGCCGTTCGTGAAAAACTGATCGGAACGCCGCTCTCGAACCCGGTTTCAGAAGAGGGCAGAAGGCGTAATGTTCAGTCATGGACCGCCGCATTTTCGGGCTGGAGAACGAGTACGGCGTCACGTGCACGTTCAGGGGACAGCGCCGACTGTCTCCTGACGAAGTGGCGCGCTACCTCTTCCGCCGTGTTGTGTCATGGGGCCGCAGTAGCAATGTCTTCCTGCGGAACGGCGCCCGTCTGTACCTCGACGTGGGTTCGCATCCGGAATATGCAACACCGGAATGCGACAACCTGATCGAACTGGTCACGCACGACAAGGCAGGCGAGCGCATTCTCGAAGGCCTGCTCGTCGACGCTGAACGTCGCCTGCACGAGGAGGGAATCGCGGGCGACGTCTACCTCTTCAAGAACAACACCGACTCGGCGGGCAATTCGTACGGTTGCCACGAGAACTACCTGGTGGCCCGGCACGGGGAATTCTCCCGCCTGGCGGACATCCTGATTCCGTTCCTCGTCACGCGTCAGCTGATCTGTGGTGCGGGCAAGGTGCTGCAGACTCCTCGGGGCGCGGTGTACTGCGTCAGTCAGCGGGCCGAGCACATCTGGGAGGGTGTCAGTTCCGCCACCACCCGTTCCCGGCCGATCATCAACACCCGTGACGAGCCGCACGCGGATGCCGAGCGTTATCGGCGTCTGCACGTGATCGTCGGGGACTCGAACATGTCCGAGACGACGATGCTCCTCAAGGTCGGTGCCACCGACCTGGTGCTGCGCATGATCGAGGCGGGCACCGTGATGCGGGACCTGACCCTGGAGAACCCGATCCGGGCGATCCGTGAGGTCAGTCATGACATCACCGGTCAGCGCAAGGTGCGGCTGGCGAGTGGTCGGGAGGCTTCGGCGCTGGAGATCCAGCGGGAGTACTACGAGAAGGCGCTGGACTTCGCGGAGCGTCGTGGGATCCGTACCGGGGTCGTGGAGCAGGTCCTGGAGCTGTGGGGTCGTACGCTCGACGCGATCGACGCGGAGGACCTGGATCGGATCGGGACGGAGATCGACTGGGTGATGAAGTACCAGTTGATCGAGCGGTACCGGGCCAAGCACAACATGACCATGTCGAATCCGAGGGTCGCGCAGATAGACCTCGCCTACCACGACATCCATCGGCGGCGGGGTCTGTACTACCTGCTGGAGCGCAAGGGGCAGGCGGCGCGGATCTGCAACGACCTGAAGATCTTCGAGGGCAAGTCGGTGCCTCCGCAGACGACTCGGGCGAGGTTGCGCGGTGACTTCATCCGTCGGGCGCAGGAGCAGCGGCGTGATTTCACGGTCGACTGGGTGCACCTGAAGCTCAATGACCAGGCGCAGCGCACGGTGCTGTGCAAGGACCCGTTCCGTTCGGTCGATGACCGGGTGGAGAAGCTGATCGCCGGGATGTAGCAGAAGTAAAGTGCGACATCTCACTGATCTTGGCCAGGGCCCCGTACGGATCTCGTACGGGGCCCTCGTCACGGCTTAGAGTGGCGGGCGACCGCCAGCCGTCTGAGATCTGAGGAACACGTGCGCCGACTTGCCGGCCTTCTTGTCGTACCGATGCTGCTGCTCACCACGGCGGCCTGCGGGGACGACAGCGGCTCCGACTCCGCCGAGACCAAGAACGGGGTGCCCGCGATCACGAAGGGCGCCAAGTTCGGGGAGACCCCGACCCTGGCCCAGGGCCAGGGCACGCCTCCCAAGGAACTGAAGGTGGAGGTCATCAGCGAGGGCAAGGGCCCGGTGCTGAAGAAGGGTGACATCGCCCAGGTCAACTACTCCGGCCAGGTGTGGGACGGCAAGGAGCCGTTCGACGCCAGCTTCGGCAAGGGCAAGACCTTCGACGTGAACATCGGCGCGGGCGCCGTCATCAAGGGCTGGGACCAGGGCCTGGAGGGTCAGAAGGTCGGCAGCCGCATCGAGCTGGTGATCCCCCCGGAGCTCGGTTACGGGGCCCAGGGCTCGGGCGAGAAGATCAAGCCGAACGCCACGCTGGTGTTCGTCGTGGACATCGTCAAGGGCGCCACCGTTCCGGCCTCGGCCAAGGGCAAGGAAGTCGCGCAGGAGAACAAGGACCTGCCGAAGGTCGGTAGCAACACGGACGGCAAGGAAGTCTCCGTGACCGTCCCGAAGGACACCGAGCCGCCGGCGAAGCTGGTCTCGAACTACGTGATCGAGGGCGACGGTCCGGTGGTCAAGGACACCGACAACGTCGTGGTGAAGTTCAACGGCAAGACGTGGAAGGACGACAAGTCCTTCGAAAGCACGTACGCCACCGACTCGTCGGTGACGTGGCCGATGTCCGAGCTCTCGGTCAAGGGTCTGAAGGAAGGCCTGCTGGGCAAGAAGACCGGCAGCCGGATCCTGCTGGTCATCCCGCCGGCCGACGGCTTCGGCGACAAGGAGCAGGGCACCATCCCGGCCAATTCGACGCTGGTCTTCAGCCTCGACATCCTCGCGGTGATGTAAGACTGTTCCGGTTGACCGGTTCGTACGCATGAGGAGCAGTTCCGTGAGCGACAAGCTCGAAAAGCCCGAGATCGACTTCCCCGAGGGTCCGGTTCCGACCGAACTCGTCATCGAGGACATCTGGGAGGGCGACGGCGCCGAGGCGAAGGCCGGTGCCATGGTCTCGGTCCACTACGTGGGCGTGGCGTTCTCCACCGGTGAGGAGTTCGACGCTTCCTGGAACCGCGGCTCCGCGCTGCAGTTCCCGCTCGGCGCCGGCCGCGTCATCGCCGGCTGGGACCAGGGCATCGCCGGCATGAAGGTCGGTGGCCGTCGCAAGCTGACGATCCCGGCCCACCTCGGCTACGGCGACCGTGGTGCGGGCGCCGCGATCGCGCCGGGCGAAACGTTGATCTTCGTCTGTGACCTGATGGGCGCCTGATCGACCGGTAGCCACGGTGTGGGCCCCCGCCTTCGGGCGGGGGCCCTCGCTTTTGCCCGGGCCCGCCGGGACGGTACGGTCACGGTCACGAGTGCGTGCGCGAAACGGGGGGACGGCATCGATGGCGATCGCCAAGGCCGAGCGGCTGATGAATCTGGCGCTGTGTCTGCTGGGGACCCGTCGTCCCCTCAGCAAGCGCGAGCTGCGCGGCTCCATCGAGGCCTACCTTGAGGCGGGCAACGACGAGTCGTTCAACCGCATGTTCGAGCGGGACAAGGACGATCTGCGTGAACTCGGCCTCGTCATCGAGACGGTGGAGAACATCGAGGGCGAGATCGGTTACCTGGCCCGCCGGGACAGCAACCGGTTGCCGCCCGTCTCCCTGGACGCCGAGGAGGCCGCGGCCCTCGGGCTCGCCGCGAAGGTCTGGCAGCAGGCCCGTCTCGCGGGCGCGGCCAGCGGGGCCCTGCAGAAGTTGCGCGCGGGCGGGATGCCGGAGGCCGGCGACCCGTACGAGGGTCAGCACAGTGCCATCGAACCGCGCATCCCCGTCCACGAGGCGGCCTTCGAGCCGCTGATGCTGGCCTGCCGGGACCGGCGGCCCGTGGTCTTCGAGTACCGCAAGTCCAACGCCGCCCGCCCCGAGCCGCGTCAGGTCGAGCCGTGGGCGCTGGAGTGCTGGCGCGGCCACTGGTACCTGGCCGGCTTCGACCGCGACCGCGGCGCGGAGCGGGTGTTCCGGCTCTCCCGGATCACCGGCAAGGTCCGCTCCCGCGCCGGGAAGTACACCGCCGAGGTGCCCGACGTGGTGACCGTACGGGAGACCGTGGCGAGCTGGGCCGGCGAGGGGGCCGAGCGCTCCGCGCTGATCCGGCTGCGGACCGGCGCCGGATATCCGCTGCGGGCCAAGGCCACCGCGGTGCGCGAGGGCGGGGGCGGGGACGGCTGGGACGAGCTGGAGATCCCCTACGGGCACGGGCTCGACGCCTGGCTCGTGGAGTTCGGACCGGACGTCGTCGTGGTGGAGCCCGCGGACCTGCGCGCCGACGTGGTGGACCGGCTGCGCGCCGTCGCCCGCGCCTGAGCGCGACCGCAGGGTCCCGAGCCCGGAACATCGCTAGCAACGCCCTGAGGGGGAGACGTACCAGCATGGCTGCCAACGCCATCGACCAGACCCGCCGGATGCTGTCCCTGGTGACCTACCTGCGCGAGCGGCCCGGTGCGCACGTCGCCGACGTCGCCCGCGCCTTCGGGATCACCGAGGACGAGCTGATCTCGGACCTCGACGTACTGCCCATGTGCGGGACCAGCTTCCGCGGCGGCGACCTGCTCGACATCGACACCGACGGCGAGCGCATCTGGTGGCGCAACCCCGACGCGTCGGGGGAGTCCACCGCCGAGCCCCTGCGGCTGGCCGCCGACGAGGCGACGGCGCTGCTGGTCGCCGCCCGCGCCGTGGCCACCCTGCCGGGGCTGCGCGAGAGCGACCGGGACGCCCTGCTGCGGGCCACCGCCAAGCTGGAGGCCGCCGCCGGCGAGGCGGCGGGCGCCAGCTCCCGACTGTCGGTGACCTTCGAGTCCGAGGGCGGCGTCTTCGCGGACGTCGACCGGGCCATCGCCGAGCGGCGCCGGCTGTGGCTGCGCTACTACTCGCCGGCGCGCGACGAGCTGACCGAGCGCGTCGTCGACCCGATCCGCCTGTTCGCCGTCGGGCACACCTACCTGGAGGGGTGGTGCCACCTGTCGGAGGCCCGCCGTACCTTCCGGCTGGACCGGGTCGCGGAGATCCGGCTCCTGGACGAACGTTCCGAGCCGCCGGCGATCGAGCCCCGGGACCTGTCGGTGGGGTTGGTGCAACCCGCCGCCGAGGATCCGGAGGTGGTGGTCGACGTCGGCCCCGGCGGTCGTTGGGTCGCCGAGTACTACCCGCACGACAGCGCCGTGGAGCAGCCCGACGGCGGCCTGCGGATCACGCTGCGCAGTCCCGACCCGGCCTCGCTGCGCCGGCTCGCGCTGCGGCTGGGCCGCGACGGGCGGATCGTGTCGCCGGCGGACCTGGCGCACAGCGCCCGCAAGGCCGCGGTGGAGGCACTCGCCGGGTACGGGGAACAGGTCTAGGGAGCGGGGGAGCGATGGCGGCAACATCTGGACCCGTGACCGGATCCCCGACGGGCCGGACCTCCGGTGCGCCGGATCCGGTCGGCGGCGCCGCGGGCGGGCCGGTCACCTTCAAGGCCGCCTGCCCGGAGTGCCGGGCCCGGTTCGAGCTGGCGGCCGGCGCGCTGCGGCTGGCCATCGGCGGCAGCCGGCGCACCACCTTCTATTCCTTCACCTGTCCCGAGTGTGCCGCCCAGGTCCGCAAACCCGCCGGTGAGCGCATCGTGGAGCTGCTGACCGGCGGTGGGGTGAGCACGCTGCGCAGCGTCCGGGGCAGGGGATAGGCTCCTCCCATGCTGTGGCCGATGCTCGCAATTGCCCTGGGCTTCCTCGGGGTGGCCGTCCTGTCCGTACTGGCCGTACGGGTCTTCGTCGAGGTCCGGCGGCTCGCCGGACAGGTGGACGAGGCCAGCCGGCGGATCACCGCGGCCTCGGGGGACCTGGAGCGGGCCGCCGCCGATCTGGCGCGGGCGGGCGGAGCGGCCCGGCCGTAGTCCGGCGGCGGGCGGGCGCCGGGGACCGCACGGGGCCGGCCGATAGGTGGCCGCGCACCCATGGAAAAGGGGCGGTGGGAGCCGTACCGTCTGAGGCGCGCAAATAGCGTGGATACCCCCGGGGATTGCCGGGCGTTAACCCTCGGGGGTTACGATCGATGTCAGAGCGGTAGCGGATCTTGATCCGAAATCCGCCGAGGCCACCACAACCAGCCGTTTCGGTGAGAAGGAAGACACACATGATCGGCAATCTGAAGCCCCTTGAGATCCTTCTGATCATCGCTGTCATCGTGTTGCTGTTCGGCGCCAAGAAGCTCCCCGAGATGGCTCGCTCGCTGGGCAAGTCGGCCCGCATCCTCAAGAGCGAGGCGAAGGCGATGAAGAAGGACGGCGAGGCCGAGGACGCGGCCACCGCCGCCACGGTTGCCGACCCGGCCCCGCAGCCGACCACGGCCCCGCGCACCATCCAGGCCGCCCCCGGTGACGTCACCAGCGCCCGTCCCGTCAGCGAGCCCAACCACACCGCCAAGAGCTGACACCGGCGGTCACCACCGCCGCGCCAGTCATCTGCAACGAGACGAGGGACGTGGGTTGCTCAAGTCTGCCCGCAAGCAGGAGAAAGCGGACAAGGACGCCGAAGGGCGGATGCCTCTTGTCGAGCACCTGCGTGAGCTGAGAAACCGTCTGCTGAAGTCGGTCCTGGCGATCCTCGTGATCACCGTGGTGGCGGCCTTCTTCTACAAGGACCTCATCGACTTCATGCTGAAGCCGATGCTGGATTCCGTCGGCTGTACCGACGGGATCGTCTCGCAGCGCAACGGCCGTCCGTGCGCCGACATGACCGTCAACGGTCTGATCGCGCCGTTCTCGATCGCCCTCAAGGTCTCGCTCATGGCCGGTGTGGTGCTCTCCGCCCCGGTGTGGCTCTACCAGCTGTGGGCGTTCACCGCCCCCGGCCTGCACAGTCACGAGAAGAAGTACGCGATGAGCTTCGTCGCGATCGGCGCGCCGCTGTTCGGCGCCGGCGCGGTCCTCGCGTACCAGGTCCTCCCGCAGACCGCCACGATCCTCCTGGAATTCACCCCCGATCACGCGCGCAACCTGCTGCCGGTCGACGACTACCTCGACCTGGTCACGCGCATGGTCATCGTCTTCGGTCTGGCCTTCGAGCTGCCGCTGCTGCTGATCCTGCTGAACTTCACCGGGGTCCTCACCGGCAAGCGGCTGGCGAGCTGGTGGCGGGCCATGGTCCTCGGCATCACCGTCTTCGCGGCGTTCGCGACCCCGACCGGTGACCCCCTCACCATGCTGTCGCTGGCCGCCCCGATCATCACCCTCTACTTCGTCGCGCTCGCCGTCTGTCTCGTCAACGACCGCCGGCGCGCCCGCAACGACCCCGACGCGGGCCTCGACGACGACGAAGCCGCCGAGCTGGACCTCACGCCGGCGCCGATCGGCGCGATGGAACCCGTCGCCGCCCCGTCCACGCTGCCCGAACAGGCCGTCGGCGGACGCCGCCGGATCAACGGTTACGACGACGCGACCTGACGGGTGGATTCCGTCGGGTGACCGCCGGGATCACCCTCTTCGTCAATCCCACCGCCGGACGCGGCCGGGGCGCGCACGCCGCGCCACCGGCCGCTTCCGCGCCGGCCCGGGCCGTACCGGATCACCCGTCGACGACGGGCCGCCCTTCGAGACCGGGGCCACCATCCGAAGGCGGGCGTCCTCCGGGCCGCCGGGGTCACCCCGGAGGCGGCCGGACCCGGCGCGTACGCGGACGGCGAACCATTCGGAGGCCTTCCGGTGAGCGCCGAGTTTGTCCGCGCGGCCCCGCTCCTGCTCGCGTAAATGATCGCGACTGTTGTCGGAGGCGACGGGTAGGCTCGATACCAAGATGACCGAAGAACTCTCTCCCGCCGAGCGGTACGCCGCTGCCCGGATCCGCGCCGCCGAAGAGGCCACCTCACTGGCACCCTTCCGCGAGATGTACGAATTCGACCTGGATCCGTACCAGGTCGAGGCCTGCAAGGCATTGGAGGCGGGCAAGGGCGTCCTGGTGGCCGCCCCGACCGGCTCGGGCAAGACCATCGTCGGCGAGTTCGCCGTGCACCTGGCGCTCCAACAGGGCCGCAAGTGCTTCTACACGACGCCCATCAAGGCGCTGTCGAACCAGAAGTACGCCGACCTCGTCAAGCGTTACGGCGCCGCCAAGGTGGGCCTGCTGACGGGTGACAACAGCGTCAACTCCGACGCCCCCGTGGTCGTGATGACCACCGAGGTGCTCCGCAACATGCTGTACGCGGGCTCGAAGTCGCTGCTGGGCCTGGGCTACGTCGTGATGGACGAGGTGCACTACCTCTCCGACCGGTTCCGCGGCGCCGTCTGGGAGGAAGTGATCATCCACCTCCCCGAGTCGGTGACCCTCGTCTCGCTGTCCGCGACCGTCTCCAACGCCGAGGAGTTCGGCGACTGGCTCGACACCGTGCGCGGGGACACCGAGGTCATCGTCTCCGAGGAGCGGCCCGTACCGCTGTGGCAGCACGTCATGGCCGGCCGCCGGGTCTACGACCTCTTCGAGGAGGAGTCCGACCACGGAGGCCGCGGCTCCGCCCGCCGCGAGGTCAACCCCGACCTGCTGCGGATGGCCCGCGAGGAGAACAGCCGTACCTACAGCCCCAAGGACCGGCGGCGCGGCAAGATGGTCCGCGAGGCCGATCGCGAGCGCGAGCGCCGTTCCCGCAGCCGGATCTGGACGCCCGCCCGCCCCGAGGTGATCGGCCGGCTGGAGAACGACAACCTGCTGCCCGCCATCAACTTCATCTTCAGCAGGGCCGGCTGTGAGGCCGCCGTCCAGCAGTGCCTGTACGCGGGGCTGCGGCTCAACGACGACTCCGCGCGACTGAAGGTCCGTCAGATCGTCGAGGAGCGGACCGCCTCCATCCCCACCGAGGACCTGCACGTCCTCGGCTACTACGAGTGGCTCGAAGGCCTGGAGCGGGGCATCGCCGCGCACCACGCGGGCATGCTGCCCACCTTCAAGGAGGTCGTCGAGGAGCTGTTCGTCCGCGGCCTCGTCAAGGCCGTGTTCGCCACCGAGACGCTCGCGCTGGGCATCAACATGCCCGCGCGCACGGTCATCCTGGAGAAGCTCGTCAAGTGGAACGGCGAGCAGCACGCCGACATCACCCCCGGCGAGTACACGCAGCTGACCGGCCGGGCCGGCCGGCGCGGCATCGACGTCGAGGGCCACGCGGTGGTGCTGTGGCAGCGCGGCATGGACCCGGTGGCGCTGGCGGGCCTCGCCGGTACCCGTACGTATCCGCTGCGCTCCAGCTTCAAGCCCTCCTACAACATGGCCGTCAACCTGGTCAGCCAGTTCGGCCGGCACCGCTCGCGCGAGCTGCTGGAAACCTCCTTCGCGCAGTTCCAGGCCGACCGTTCCGTCGTGGGCATCTCCAAGCAGGTGCAGCGCAACGAGGAGGGCCTGGAGGGCTACCAGCAGGGCATGACCTGCCACCTGGGCGACTTCGAGGAGTACGCGGGGCTGCGCCGCGGCCTCAAGGACCGCGAGAACGACCTGGCCAAGCAGGGCGCGGCGCAGCGCCGGGTGCAGGCGGCCGGTTCGCTGGAGCGGCTCAAGCCGGGCGACGTCATCCACGTGCCGACCGGCAAGTTCGCCGGGCTGGCGCTCGTCCTGGACCCGGGCGTGCCGGCCGGGCGGGTCAACGGGCACCGCGGGTACGAGTACACCGAGGGTCCGCGCCCGCTCGTCCTCACCGTCGAGCGGCAGGTCAAGCGGCTCGCCGCGATCGACTTCCCGGTCCCGGTCGAGGCCATCGACCGGATGCGGATCCCCAAGACGTTCAACCCCCGGTCGCCGCAGTCCCGCCGGGACCTGGCGTCCGCGCTGCGCGCCAAGGCCGGCCACCACACGCCCGAACGGCACCGGCCGGGTCGGGCCGCGGCGGCCGACGACCGGGAGATCACCCGACTGCGCGCCGCGCTGCGGGCCCACCCCTGCCACGGCTGCGACGAGCGTGAGGACCACGCCCGTTGGGCGGAGCGCTACCACCGGCTCCAGCGCGACACCCAGCAGCTGGAACGGCGCATCGAGGGCCGGACGAACACCATCGCCCGCACCTTCGACCGGATCCACGCGCTGCTCACCGAGCTGGACTACCTGCGCGAGGACGAGGTCACGGTGCACGGCAAGCGGCTCGCCCGGCTCTACGGCGAGCTCGACCTGCTGGCCTCGGAGTGCTTGCGCGAAGGGGTGTGGGAAGGCCTGAGCCCGGCCGAACTGGCCGCCTGCGTATCGGCGTTGGTCTTCGAGTCGCGGCAGTCCGACGACGCGGTGGCGCCGAAGGTGCCGGGCGGCGCGGCGAAGGCGGCGCTGGGCGAGATGGTCCGCATCTGGGGCCGGCTCGACGCGCTGGAGGAGGAGCACCGCATCAACCAGACGGAGGGTGTGGGCCAGCGCGAGCCGGACCTCGGCTTCGCCTGGGCGGCGTACCAGTGGGCCTCCGACAAGAGCCTGGACGAGGTGCTGCGCGAGGCGGAGATGCCGGCCGGTGACTTCGTCCGCTGGTGCAAGCAGGTCATCGACGTGCTGGGGCAGATCGCGGCGGCGGCGCCGTCGTCCTCGGCTCCGCCGTCCTCGGCGGGCGGGAGCACGGTGGCGCGAAATGCCCGTAAGGCCGTGGACGGGCTACTTCGGGGTGTAGTGGCCTACAGCTCGGTCGGCTAGCCGCTTTTGGGGCTTCCTCCTAGACCCGTCCTGGCCGGATCTCATCTCTTGCCATGATCGATTCGCCGTGTCCTGTGCGACGATCGGCGCATGAGTGCGGGAGCGGACGAAGGACCGAGACGGGTCGGTCGGCCACGTGCCGACCAGCTGAGACCGGATACCGGCCGGCCGCCGCGCGAGGAACTCCTGTGCGCGGCGGCCGAGCTGTTCACGGCGCGCGGGTACGGGGCCACCACCACGCGGGCGGTGGCCGAACGGGCCGGGATGCGTCAGGCGACGATGTACCACTACTTCAGTGGCAAGGAGGAACTCCTCGCCGAACTGCTGGAGTCCACGGTCGCACCCTCGCTGGTGCTGTCCCGGCGGCTGCTGGCCGAGACCGGCCGGCCGGCCGCGCGGCGGCTGTGGGAGCTGTGCCGCTCCGACGTCCTGCTGCTGTGCGGCGGCCCGTACAACCTGGGCGCCCTCTACCTGCTGCCCGAACTGCGGGGTTCGCGCTTCGCGCAGTTCCGGCGGATGCGGGCCGAACTGCGCGACACCTACCGGACCTTGCTCAAGGGAACGTCCGTCGGCGCCGAGCTGGCGGGGGACAAGGCCGGACTGACGCTTCGCAACGACCTCGTCTTCGGTCTGATCGAGGGCGTCATGCTGATCCACCGCTCCGACCCGGCCCGCCAGCCCGCCGCGTTCGCCGAGGCCGCGGCCGACGCCGCGCTGCGCATCGCGGGCGTGGCGGAGCCGACCTAGGTCGGCTCCGTCGGGAGCGTCGGTCCCGTTTCCCAGCCGGGTCGGTCGTCCCAGGCCTGGAGGGTGAGGCCGCTCTCCAGGTGGTGGACGAGGCCCGTCACCGGGTCGGTGAAGGCGAGGGTGCGGGCCAGCAGCTGGAGCGGGCGGCGGTGGTCGGTCGGGTCGGCCGGTTCGGCGACCACCGGGTAGACCGGGTCGCCGAGGATGGGCAGGCCGAGGGAGTTCATGTGCACCCGCAGCTGGTGGGTGCGGCCGGTGTGCGGGGTGAGCCGGTAGCGGCCCAGACCGTCGCGGACGTCGGTCAGCTCGACCAGGCTCTCGGCGTTGGGCTCCGCCCCGGGGACCTCGCCGGCGGCCATGACGCCGCGGACCTTCTCGATGTGGCTGCGGACCGTACGGGGCAGTTCGACCGCCGGGTCGTGGACCGCGAGGGCCTCGTACTCCTTGCGGACCAGCCGGTCCTGGAACAGCGACTGGTAGGCGCCGCGGTCCTCCGGGCGGATGCTGAACATGACCAGGCCCGCCGTCATCCGGTCCAGCCGGTGCGCGGGGCTCAGGGTCGGCAGGTCCAGTTCCCGGCGCAGTCGGGCCAGGGCCGTCTGGAAGACGTGGCTGCCGCGCGGGGTGGTCGCCAGGAAGTGCGGCTTGTCCACCACCAACAGGTGCCGGTCCCGGTGGACCACGCCGATCGGGAAGGGCACGGGCGGTTCCGCCGGCATGTCCCGGTGGTAGAAGATCCAGCCACCCGGCTCGTACGCGTCCTGCGGGCGCAGCACGCGGCCGCCCGGGCCCACGACCCGGCCCGCCGACAGCAGCCGCGCCATCGACTCGGCGCCGCGGGTGCCGGCGTAGCGCTCGGTCAGGTACGCGCCGAGGGTCGGCCACTTCTCCTGCGGATCGGGAGGCAGCCGCAGCCGGACCGGGTCGATGCCGGAGAGCTGGGGCAGGGGCGAGGGCGGTACGTGGGATCTGCGGGTCATCAGGGACCAGGGTAGGCGGCTACTCCTGGGTGAAGGTGCCCAGGTGGTTCTCGTCCAGGTACTCCACGCGGACGGTGCCGTCGGCGAAGGTGACCCCGGTGCGGCCGACCGCGTTCTCGCCGGAGGTCACGAAGCTGAAGGTGTCCCCGTCGTAGTGGGTCAGCGGGAAGCGCTTCGGTCCGGGGCCGAGCGAGAGGGTCAGGCTCGTGCCGTCGCCCCGGTCCTCGCCGTCGGCGGTGACGGTGAGCGGGCCGTAGAACGGGTTGGTGTACGTGCCGGTGTAGGCGTTGTCGTCGCGGGCGGGGCGGGCGCCGGCCGGCGCCTTCGCGTAGTCGGTGGGGGAGCGGTTCGCGTTCTCCGCCCGCGCGTACAGGGAGGAGGTCAGCGCCAACCAGTCGGTGGTCGGCCCGCCGTGTTCGGCGGTGTCGAAGAAGTCCAGGGCGACGGCGTCGGCGAGGCCCACGGGGGCGCCGTTGGTCAGGACGACGATGCCGAGCTGTTCCCGGGGCAGCAGGGTGACGTTGGAGTTGGCGCCGAGGGCGAAGGCCCCGGAGTGGCTCAGGCGCAACCGGCCGGCCTGGTCGTAGCCGACGTTCCAGCCGAGGCCGTAGAACTGCGGGGTGCCCTGGGGGGTCTCGGCCTGGGCGACGATCTCGGGCAGGTGGGTGCGGGCGAGGGTGTCGGCGGGGATGACGCGCTTGCCGTCGAGGGTGCCGCCGGAGAGTTGGAGGCGCAGCCAGCGGGCCATGTCGCGGGCCGTGGAACTGACCCCGCCGGCCGGGGCCTGGGCGTCGGCGTCCCGGACGAAGCGGGGGCTCCAGGTGCCGTCGGGGTTCTTGACGTGCCCGTACGCGCGGTCGGGGGCGTTCGCGTAGGCGGCGAACTCGGTGCTGGTGCGGGTCATCCCGGCGGGCCGGAACAGGGTGTCCTCGCTGAGCTTCCGCCAGCTGGTGCCGCGGTCGCGGGCGATGGCCTCGGCGGCGGCGGTGAGACCGAAGTTGGTGTAGGCGTAGCTCGCGCGGAACGGGGTCAGGGGCTCGAAGCGGAGGTGGTCAAGGATGTACGGCCGCTCGTAGCCGAGGTCCTCCAGGAGGTCCCCGGCGTGGTCGGGGAGGCCGGTGCGGTGCGCGAACAGGTCGGCGGTGGTGACGTGGGCGCTGACCCAGGGGTCCTTGAGGGCGAAGCCGGGCAGGGTCGCGCCGAGGGGCCGGTCCCAGGCGTCGGCGGAGGCGAGGGCGCCGGCGACGACGGTGGAGGAGATCGGCTTGGAGAGGGAGGCGAGCTGGAAGACGGTGTCGGGGTCGACGCCCGCCGTCGCGCCGGTCCTGCGGACGCCGTAGCCCTGGAGGTGGACCACCTTGTCGCGGTGGACCACGACCACCGAGACGCCGGGCACGCCGGTGCTCCGCATGCCGTCCCGGACCGTCCGCTCGAGGCGGGCCAGCGCGGTCGAGACGTCGGCGTCGGTGAGGAGCGGCTTGGGGGGCGGGGGTGGTGTCGGGGCCGCCCGCGCCGCCGCCGCGGAACCCGTCGCGACGAGGAGCAACGCGGCCCCGGCCAGCCCGGCCGCGCGGAGCGTACGCATGGGGACATTGTCCCGCCGAACGGGTGACCCCGCCCTCCGGCGGCTGTGGGGGCAGGGTCGGGTGCGTTCGTTCGTGGGCGGGGAAAGGTTCCCTCAGGCGGCGGCGCGGGGGCGGAGGTCCTGTTCGGCCTCCACGCCGGCGTTCCAGTCCCGCTTGATCGCGCGCCAGCCCTCGTCCGTCTCGCCCAGGCGCCAGTAGCCCGAGATCGACAGGCGCTCCCGGGGGACGCCCCGGTCCAGGCGCAGGTGACGGCGGAGTTCCTTCACGAAGCCCGCCTCGCCGTGGACGAAGGCGTGCACGTCGTCGGAGGGGAACGCGAAGGAGGAGATCGCCTCCACCAGGGCGGCGCCCACCGGGCGGTCGCCGCGGTGCAGCCAGACCGGCACGACCCCGTCCGGGGTGGCGAACTTCTGCTCGTCGGCCGGGCCGTCGATCTCCACGAAGGCGTGCACCCGCGCGCCCACCGGCATCCGCTCCATCGCGGCCGCGATGGCCGGCAGGGCGCTCTCGTCACCGGCCAGCAGGTGCCAACCGGCCGTCGGGTCGGGTGCGTACGCGCCGCCGGGACCGAGGAAGTGAACCGGTTCGCCGGGCTGGACGCGGGCCGCCCACGGACCGGCCAGGCCCTCGTCGCCGTGGACGACGAAATCCAGGGTCAGCTCCCGGTGGGCGGGGTCCCAGTGACGGACCGTGTACGCGCGCTGGCGCGGCCAGTACTCGCGGTGGTGCGTGGAGCGGATCCGTTCGAGGTCCCAGGGTTCCGCGTAGCGCACGCCCTCGGGCGCGAACAGCAGCTTCACGTAGTGGTCGGTGTACACACCCGCGTCGAAGCCCGACAGTCCGTCACCGCCCAGCACGATCCTGACCATGTGCGGCGTGAGCCGCTCGGTGCGTACGACCACTGCGGTGCCGACAGTGCGGGCGCGTCCTTCTGCCACGGCGTCTCCCTGAACTCCCCTGAAACTTAGGATTACCTAAGTTAGCACCTCACGCGAGCAGTGCGCTGCTCAGGCGCGAGACGGCTCCGCCGAGACCCCACCGATGGGCGAGTGCGTCGACCACCTCGGGCTGCGCCGGAACCCTTGGCAGCGCCGGGTCGAAGGGCGGAAGCGGGACGTCCGAGGCCACCTGGACGACCTTCGGGGCCACCGCCAGGTACGGCCGGGATTCATCGAGCCGCCTACGCTGTGTGGGGGTCAGTTTCGACTTCGGGTCGTCGATCGCGGCGATGATGCCGGCCAGGTCCCCGTAGGCGTCCAGCAGCTTGGCGGCGGTCTTCTCACCGACTCCGGGAACGCCCGGCAGGCCGTCGCTCGGGTCGCCGCGCAGCAGGGCCAGGTCCGCGTAACCGGCGCCGTCCACGCCGTACTTCTCGCGCAGCCAGGCCTCGTCCGTCAGCTGGAGCATCCCCACGCCCTTGAGCGGGTACAGGACGCGGCGCTGCCGTGCGTCGTCGACCAGCTGGTAGAGGTCCCGGTCGCCGGTGACGATGTCCACCGGGCCGCTCGCGCGGGCGGTGAGCGTGCCGATCACGTCGTCCGCCTCGTACCCGGCGACGCCCACGCGGGCGATGCCGAACGCGTCGAGCGCCGCCTCGATGATCGGCACCTGGGGGGCGAGGGTGTCCGGGGTCTCCTCCACGTCGGGCCCGGATTCCGTCTCCCGGGCGACCCGGTGCGCCTTGTAGGAGGGGATCAGCTCCACCCGCCAGTGGGGCCGCCAGTCGGCGTCCATGCAGGCCACCAGGTCATCGGGGTGGTGGTCGTGGACGAGCCGCCCGATGAAGTCGAGCAGTCCGCGGACGGCGTTGACCGGGGTGCCGTCGGGGGCCTTCACGGAGTCCGGAACGCCGAAGTAGGCGCGGTAGTAGAGGGAAGCGGTGTCGAGGAGCATCAGGCGTCGTGTCGTCACGCTAACGATGATGCCGCACCCGGCCCGGCGGCCCGCGGGTCACCCGCGGTGATCGTTTCGTCACTCCAACAGGTGGCCCGCCGCGCGCATCCGCGATCTTTCCCGGAGGGTGTGACCACTGGCGGGACGTTCTGCCCGCCCGGCCCCCCGGCCGCCCGCCCGTCCGTCGCGCCGGGGCGTGCTCGTCGACGGCGACCGCGTGCTGTGGCGGGCCCCGGCGGCCGCCCCGAGTGACCCGGAGGATACGCGATGTCGCCCGGGGCGGGGTCCGGTACGCCCTTGCACGCGAATCCGGAGGCGGTTGCTGCGTAAGGTGCTTACAGCACACCGATGTGCGACGAGGACAGGGGAGGGCAGCCCCGAAATGAACGGCAAGGAAGACGCAAACATCGCGGACGGCACGGGCGGCAGGGACTGCGGGAACGGTCCCGCCGCCGGAAGCGACAAGGAGAAGGACTCCAAGGAACCGCTGCGGGTGGGAGTGGCCGTCCGCAAGCGGCGCCGTGCCCTGCACCTGACCCTCGCCGCCGTGTCGGCGCGCAGCGGTCTGTCGGTGCCCTTCCTGAGCCAGATAGAGAACGAGCGCGCCCGCCCCAGCATGCGGTCCCTGGAACGGGTCGCCGACGCCCTGGAGACCACCGCGGTCGAGCTGCTGGCCGCCTCCGACACCGCGCGCACCGTGGACCTCGTACGGGCCGGCGACGAGTCCGACCTCACGCCGGTGCCCGGCGTCCGCGCGCTGGTGCGCGGCCACCACCAGCTGCACGCGCTGGAGTTCACCGGGGAGCAGGACGCCGGCCGTGAGTACCAGCACCGCAACGACGAGCTGATGTACGTGGTCTCCGGCGCCTGCCAGGTGGAGGCCGAGGGGCGGGCGTACCGACTGGAGAGCGGCGACGCCCTCTTCCTGTCCGGCGGGGTGCGCCACCGCTGGCGGGCCACCGGTGAGGACACCCGGATCCTGGTCGTCGCGGTCGGTGACCACATCCACGCCACGTCCGAGCCCCCGTCGCCGGGGCACTGAGCCCGTGCGCGTCGTCTCGCTCGTGCCCTCGCTGACCGAGGCGGTCGCGGTGAGTGCCCCCGGTCTGCTGGTCGGCGTCACCGACTGGTGCACGCACCCGGCGGACCTCGGGGACGCCGTACGGATCGGGGGGACGAAGAACCCGGACGTACGGGCCGTGCTGGAGCTGCGCCCGGACCTGGTCATCGCCAACGAGGAGGAGAACCGGGCCCCCGACCTGGCGGCGCTGCGCGCGGCCGGGGTGGAGGTGCTGGTCACGGAGGTACGGGACCTCCCGCAGGCGCTGTCCGAACTGGACCGGGTCCTGGTGGGGGCGTTGGGGCTGGAGCGGCCCGGGTGGTTGGCGGACGCCGAGGAGGCCTGGGCGCGGGCGGAGCCGGTGGGGGAACTCACCGCGTTCGTGCCGATCTGGCGGCGACCCTGGATGGTGCTGGGCCGGGACACCTTCGCCGGGGACCTGCTGGCCCGCCTCGGGGTGCGCAACGCGTACGCCGGGCACCCGGAGCGGTACCCGAGGGTGGCCGCGGCGGAGGCGGCCGGGCTCGGCTGCGACCTGGTGGTGCTGCCCGACGAGCCCTACCGGTTCACCGCCGGGGACGGGCCCGAGGCCTTCCCCGGACTGCCCGCCGCGCTGGTCAGCGGCCGTCACCTGACCTGGTACGGGCCCTCGTTGGTTGAGGCTCCGGCGGTCCTGGCGGCGGCGCTGCGGGCGGCCCTGCGCTGAGCGCCGGCCCACGTCGTACGGAGCGGGGTCAGCGCGGGGCGGCGAGCAGGCGGCCGCCGAACAGGCCGCGCAGGGTGTGCGCGGCGGCGAGCAGCCAGGCGACGAGCAGGCCGACGAAGAGGGCCGCGGCCAGCCAGGAGAACGCGGTCAGGCCGGTGTGGCGGGCCAGTCCGGCGGCGCCGGTGACGCAGGTCCCGACGGGGAAGGTCAGCGCCCACCAGGTCATCGCGAAGGGCATCCCGGCGCGGGCGGCGCGCACCAGCATCGCCGATGCCAGGGCCAGCCACAGCAGGGCGAAGCCCATGACGGGGACCCCGTAGACGACCGCGAAGGCACCGAACGCCCCGGCGTACGGGGCCTGGACGGCGCCCGGAGCCACGTCGGCGAGCTGGTTGACGGCGGTGGCGGACTGGCCGAGGGGACCCAGGACCAGGAACAGGGTGGGGGTCAGCGCCAGCGGCAGCGGGCCGCTGACGATGAGCCGGCCGAGGATCAGGGGGAGCAGCATCAGGGTCGCCAGCAGGCTGACGCCGAACATGGCGTAGCAGGCGAGCAGCATCGCCTCGCGGAGCTGACCGGCGGGCAGGTGGGGTATCAGCAGCGGGCCCACGGCGGCGGAGACCATCGGGGCGACCACGGGCAGCAGCCAGACGGGCGTGGCCTGGGACGCCCGGACCTCGTGGCGGACCACCATCAGGTAGGGCACGACCACGGCCATGACCAGGGCGATCACGGTGCCGGTGGAGAACAGCACGACGTCGGCGGCGAGGGCGGCACGGTCCCCGATCAGGTCCTTGCCGACGATCATCGTGCCCGCGCCGACGGCCAGCAGGGCCATCGACAAACAGCCGTAGAAGGGCGCGACGGCCGGGTCGAGCAGATGGGCCCGGGCCTGGTCGCGGTGGTGGAGCCAGTGCCCGGCGCGGGCGAGGAGCAGGACGAGCAGGGCGACGGCCGACAGTGCCCACACCAGCTGACAGGCCGTGCGCTGGCCGGGCAGCTGGTACGGGAGGGTCGCGCCGGCGTTGGCGATGATGGCCGTACCCATGACGCAGGCGTACCAGTTCGGGCCGAGGTGGCGCAGCGCCGGGGCCCTGTGGGCCCGGGGTGCGGTCGTGGTGCGGGTGCCGGGGGCGGCGGTGGTGGTGCGGGTGGCGCGGGTCGGCGCGAGGGTGGTGGCCATGGGTCCAGCCTGGTCCCGGGGGCCGGGGGTGGGCAGAGGTCGCATCCCTATGAGGCCATAAACTGATGTTATGGGTAATGGCGAGTGGGTTCCGCTGGCGCACCGCGTGCCGGATCTCGGCGCGCTGGAACTGCTGCTCGCGGTCGCCCGCGTCGGCAGCCTGAGCGGCGCGGCACGGCGGATGGGCATCACCCAGCCCGCCGCGAGCAGCCGGATCCGGGCCATGGAGACCCGGCTGGGCGTGGCCCTCGTCGACCGGTCCCCGCGCGGGTCGACCCTGACGGCCGAGGGTGCGCTGGTCACGGACTGGGCCCGACGGGTGGTGGAGGCGGCCGAGGCGCTCGACGCGGGCGCGCAGGCGCTACGGGGCCGTCGCGACTCGCGGCTGCGGGTGGCGGCCAGCATGACCATCGCGGAGTACCTGTTGCCAGGGTGGCTGATCGCCCTGCGCGGGGACCGGCCCGGTACGGCGGTGTCCCTGCACGCGGGGAACTCGGCGGACGTCGCCACGCGGGTCCTCGCGCACGACGCGGACCTGGGCTTCGTGGAGGGGCTGTCCGTGCCGGAGGGGCTGGACTCGGCGGTCATCGCCCAGGACCGGCTCGTCGTCGCGGTGGCGCCCTCGCACCCCTGGGCGCGGCGCACCCGGGCGGTGGCGGCGGCCGAGCTGGCGCGGACCCCGCTGATCCTGCGGGAGCGGGGTTCGGGCACCCGGCAGGTGCTCGACGCGGCGCTGGCGGGGTGCGGGGGACTGGCGGAGCCCCTGCTGGAGCTGGCGTCGACCACGGCCGTGAAGGCGGCGGCCGTCAGCGGCGCCGGGCCCTGCGTGCTGTCGGAGCTCGCGCTGGGGGACGAGCTGGCCGGGCGGCGGCTGGTGGCCGTCCCCGTCGCGGGCGCCGACCTGGCCCGGGCCCTGCGCGCGGTGTGGCCCACCGGCAACCGCCCGGCCGGCCCGGCTCGCGACCTGCTGTCCCTGACGCGGGGCCGGCCGTAGTCGGCGGTGGCCAGGCGGGTGGCCGGGCGGGCCCGGCCGGGGCGGCGGGTCCGGGGTCAGCCGGTCGTGGCGGTCGTGAGGGTGCGCGGGGTCCCGTACGGGGAGCGGACGCCCGCCGCTTCGATCAGGGCCGCCATCACGCGGGTGTCCTTGTCGCGTTCCGGGTGCCACTGGACGCCGACCACCCACGGCGCCGGGTCGGGGAGTTCGATCGCCTCCACCGTGCCGTCCAGGGCGTACGCCGAGACGACCAGGTCCCGGCCCAGCCGGTCCACCGCCTGGTGGTGGTAGGTGGGCACCTCGGCCTCCTCGGGGACGAGCGCCGCGTACCGGGTGCCGGCGACCGGCCGTACCGGATGCCGACCGGCGATCCCCGGGGTGTCGGCGTGGCCGTCGATGTGTTGGACCAGGGTCCCGCCCAGGACGACGTTCAGGGCCTGCATGCCCCGGCAGATGCCCAGCACCGGCGTACCGGAGTCCAGGGCCGCCGCGAGCAGCGCCAGCTCCCACGCGTCGCGGACCGTCGCCGGGGCGCCGGTGCGCGGGTCGCGCTCGGCCCCGTAGTGGACCGGGTCCACGTCGGGTCCGCCCGCCACGACCAGGCCGTCCACCCGCTCCAGCACCTCCGCCGCCCGCCCCGGTTCGTCCGGCGGCAGCAGCACGGCCGCGCCGCCCGCCGCCTGGACGAGCGCGTGGTAGTCGGCGGGGACGAGGGACGTGGGCAGGTCCCACACGCCGTAGCGGGTGGACGCCTCCACGTACGTGGTGATGCCGATGAGCGGCCTGGGCACGGGTGTACCTCCGGTGGTGGTGCCGAACGGTGGTGCTCGGTGAGCGGGCGGGCGGGACGGATCGGGAGCCGTCGGGGCCCAGGGTTTCAGTCCCGGGTCAACTCCGCCTCGGCTTCCGCGAGCGCGGCGAACTCCTCCTCGGGCGCCGAGGCGACCAGCCGGCGCCGGCTGTAGACGGCGAAGTAGGCGAGGGCGACGGCGTAGACGCCGAGCGCGATGAACGCCGCGTCCTTGTCCACCAGGAAGGTCGCGACCAGTGCCGACAGGGCCAGCACGAACGCGACGGACGAGGTCAGCACGCCGCCCGGGGTCCGGTACGGGCGCTCCAGGCCCGGCTCCCGGCGGCGCAGCACGATGTGCGACAGGGCCATCAGGGCGTACGAGATCGTCGCGCCGAACACCGCGATGTTCAGCATCCGGGCGCCGTTGCCGGTGGCCGCCGCGAGGGCGAAGCCGATCGCGCCCGGGATCACCAGACCGAGGTACGGGGCCTTGCGCTTCGAGGTCAGCGACAGGAAGCGCGGCAGGTACCCGGCCCGGGAGAGGGCGAACAGCTGGCGCGAACCGGCGTAGATGAGCGAGAAGAACGAGGCGACCAGGCCCGCCAGCCCCGCGTAGTTGACGAACCGGCTCAGCGCGGTCGGCCCGCCGTCCCCCTCCAGCGCCACGACGAGCGGGTTGCCGGCGCTCCGTACCGCGTCGGCGCCCTGGGCGCCGGTGGCGGCGAAGAAGGTGATCAGGGCGAGCAGGGTCAGGACGCCCATCGAGATGGCGAGGGCCTTCGGCATCGAGCGGACCGGGTCCTTCGCCTCCTCGGCGGCCAGCGGCACGCCCTCGACGCCGAGGAAGAACCACATGCCGAACGGGAAGGCCGCCCAGATGCCGAGGACACCGAACGGCAGCCACGAGCTCGCTCCGAACGCGCTCGTGTCCACCGCGATGTCGTCGAGCGAGGACGCGTCGAACTCGGTGAACGCGCCGACCGCGAAGATCAGCAGCGCGGCCACGGCGATGGCGGTGACGACGAGGCTGAAGCGCAGCGCCTCGCCCACGCCCCACAGGTGGACGCCGATGAAGACGACGAAGCAGCCGAGGTAGACCGGCCAACTGGAGGTCAGGCCGAAGAGGCCCAGTGACTCGACGTAGTCGCCGATGAAGATGACGATCGCCGCCGGGGCCAGGATGTACTCGATCAGGATGGCCGTGCCGGTCAGGAAGCCGCCCCAGGGGCCCAGCGCCCGCCGGGCGAAGCCGTAGCCGCCGCCCGCCGTCGGCAGGATCGTGGACAGCTCGGCGAGGGAGAACACCAGGCAGGCGTACATGACGCCCATCAGGACGGTCGCGATGGCCAGGCCGCCGAAGCCGCCCTTGTCGAGGCCGACGTTCCAGCCGGAGAAGTCCCCGGAGACGACGTACGCGACGCCGAGTCCGGTCAGCAGCAGCCAACCGGCGCTGCCGCGCCGCAGGGTACGTCGGCGCAGGTACTCGGCCTCCGCGCCGCCGGGGGAGCCGCCGCCGGGGGAGCCCGACCCGGCTGGTGTCTTCGCGGTCACGGGTGCGATGTCGTCGGCCATGTGCGCTCCTGCCTAGGGCAATGGTTGTGAGGCGTACCTTTGCGGCAGGGGAGTGGAGCGCGCAAGACCCTTGCGTTAAACAGGGGTTACGAAACCCTCCCGGTCACGACCCGTCACCATCCGTCACGACCCAGCGCCACCGGGCGCTCCTGGTCGCGCCGCTCGCACGCGGCTCGCCCCGCCCCGCGTGTCGTCGCTCCGGCCCCGCCTCACGCGAGGAACCCGCGCAGCAGGGCCGCCGTACCGCAGCAGTGCTCCCGCATGGTCTCGCGCGCCCCGTCGGCGTCGCCCTCCTGGACCGCCTCGACCAGGGCCGAGTGCTGCTGCTGCGAGTGCTCCAGGTTGCGCACCAGCAGCGGTATGCAGTCCAGCAGGTCGTTCACGCTCGCCCGGACGGCCGCGTACTGGGCCGTCAGCGTGGCGGAGCCGGCCAACTCGCACAGGGTCAGGTGGAAGAGGGTGTCCTGGCGGCGGTAGTCGGTGAGCGGGGCGTCGTGGGTGGCGGCCAGGGCGCGCAGCAGCCGTTCGGAGCCCTCCTCGGTCAGCCCCTGCGAGGCGCACAACCCCGCCGCGCCGACCTCCAGCACCTCGCGGAAGCGCAGCGCGTCCTCGATGTCCACCCCGGCGACGCGTCGCCGCAGCTCCTCCTCGGCGCCGCCCGCCGGGGTGTCGGGGCGGGCCAGGACGAAGGTTCCGCCGTACCGGCCGCGCCGCGCCTCGACCAGGCCCTGGTCCTGGAGCACCTTCAGGACCTCGCGCAGGGTGACCCGGCTGATCCCCATCCGCTCCGCGAGTTCCCGCTCCGGCGGGAGCCGTTCGCCCCCCGGCACCAGGCCCAGCCGGACCACCTGGAGGATCTGTTCGAGGGCCTCCTCGAAACCGTTGCCCGCCCGGACCTGCCGCAGCACCGGATTCAGTCGTGCGATCGAGCCACCCTCGCTCGTCGTGTCGGTCATCTCGGCCCCTCCCCTTCCCAAGCAATGGTTCTATTCAATACCTTAGGCCTCCTCGGCTCACCGAAGGAGAGATTCCAGTGGTAGACCGCAAGCCGCCGCTCGCGCCCGAGGAGCTCCGCGCCCTCGTCGCCAGCGGTGAGATCGACACCGTCGTCCTGGCCTTCCCCGACATGCAGGGACGCCTCCAGGGCAAGCGGTTCGCCGCACAGTTCTTCCTCGACGAGGTCCTCGCCCACGGCACCGAGGGCTGCAACTACCTCCTCGCCGTCGACACCGACATGAACACCGTCGACGGCTACGAGATGTCCTCCTGGGACCGGGGCTACGGCGACTTCGCCATGCACCCCGACCTCGACACGCTGCGCCGCATCCCCTGGAACCCCGGCAGCGCCTTCGTCCTCGCCGACCTCGCCTGGAGCGACGGCACGCCCGTCGTCGCCGCGCCCCGACAGATCCTGCGCCACCAGTTGGAGCGGCTCGGCGAACTGGGGTACACCGCGATGGTCGGCACGGAACTGGAGTTCATGGTCTTCCAGGACACCTACGAACAGGCCTGGAACGCCAACTACCGCGGCCTGACCCCCGCCAACCAGTACAACATCGACTACTCCGTCCTCGGCACCGGCCGCGTCGAGCCCCTGTTGCGCCGCATCCGAAACGAGATGCAGGCCGCCGGACTCGTCGTCGAGTCCGCCAAGGGCGAGTGCAACCTCGGCCAGCACGAGATCGTCTTCCGCTACGACGAGGCGCTCACCACCTGCGACCAGCACGCCGTCTACAAGACCGGCGCGAAGGAGATCGCCGCCCAGGAGGGCGTCTCGCTCACCTTCATGGCCAAGTACGACGAGCGCGAGGGCAACTCCTGCCACATCCACCTCTCCCTGGCCGACACCGACGGGCACAACGCGATGGCCGGTGACGGACAAGACGCCGAACACGGAATGTCACCCGTGATGCGGCACTTCCTGGCCGGCCAGCTGGCCGCGCTGCGCGACTTCTCCCTTCTCTACGCCCCGAACATCAACTCGTACAAGCGTTTCCGCCCGGGATCCTTCGCCCCGACCGCCGTCGCCTGGGGCGTGGACAACCGGACCTGCGCCCTGCGCGTGGTCGGTCACGGCCGCTCCATGCGCTTCGAGAACCGCCTCCCCGGCGGCGACGTCAACCCCTACCTCGCCGTCGCCGGCCTGGTCGCGGCCGGGCTGTACGGCATCGAGAACCGCCTGGAACTCCCCGACTCCTGTCCGGGCAACGCCTACACCGCCGACTACGCGCACGTCCCCACGACCCTGCGGGAGGCGGCGGAACTCTGGGAGAACAGCGAGATCGCCAAGGCGGCGTTCGGCCCCGAAGTCGTCGCGCACTACCGGAACATGGCCCGCGTCGAACTCGACGCCCACGACTCCGCCGTCACCGACTGGGAACTGCGCCGCTCCTTCGAACGCCTGTAACCGGCCGCGGCGCACCCGCACGCATCGCACACCGCACCACCCGCCCCGAAGAACCTGAGAGGCACCACGTGTCCGAAGTGCTGGACCCTGTCCGGTTGACAGTGCTGAACCCGGCCACCGAGGAAGTCGTCGCCACCGTCCCGACCGCCACACGGGACGACGTCGACGCCGCCGTCGTACGAGCCGCCGCCGCCCAGCGCGGCTGGGCCGCCGCCGCCCCCGCGGACCGGGCCCGACTCCTGCGCCGCTTCGCCGCGATCGTCGACGCGCACGTCGAGGAACTCGCCCTCCTGGAGGTCCGTGAGGCCGGCCACACCCTCGGCAACGCCCGCTGGGAAGCGGGCAACGTACGCGACCTGCTCGACTTCGCCGCCGGCGGCGTCGAACGCCTCTCCGGCCGACAGATCCCGGTCGCCGGCGGCATCGACGTCACCTTCCTCGAACCCCTCGGCGTCATCGGCGTGATCGCCCCCTGGAACTTCCCGATGCCGATCGCCGCCTGGGGCCTGGCCCCCGCCCTGGCCGCGGGCAACGCCGTCCTCCTCAAACCCGCGGAGACCACCCCGCTCACCGCCCTGCGCCTGGCCGAACTCGCCCTCGAAGCCGGGATCCCCGAGCACCTCTTCCAGGTGCTCCCCGGCCACGGGTCCGTCACCGGCGAAGCGCTCGTCGAACACCCCGGGGTCGCCAAGATCGTCTTCACCGGCTCCACCGGCGTCGGCAAGCGCATCATGGCCAAGTGCGCCGACCGGGTGAAACGGGTCACCCTCGAACTCGGCGGCAAGAGCCCCAACATCGTCTTCGCCGACGCCGACCTCGAAGCCGCCGCGGCCGCCGCCCCCATGGCCTTCCTCGACAACACCGGCCAGGACTGCTGCGCCCGCACCCGGATCCTCGTCCAGCGCTCCGTGTACGACCGGTTCCTCGCCCTCGTCACCCCCGGCATCGAATCGGTCGTCGTCGGCGACCCGCTCGACGAGAAGACGCAGATGGGCCCGCTCATCTCCCGCGCCCAGCTCGACCGCGTCCGCTCCTACGTCACCGACGACCTCACCGCCGTCCGCGGCTCCGCCCCCGAGGGCCCCGGCTTCTGGTACCCGCCCACCCTCGTCACCGACGCCGCCGCCACCGCGCCCGTCGCCGTCGAGGAGGTCTTCGGGCCGGTCGCCGTCGTCCTGCCCTTCGAGGACGAGGAGGACGCCGTACGCCTGGCCAACGCGACCGAGTACGGCCTCTCCGGCTCCCTGTGGACCCGCGACGTCGGCCGCGCCCTGCGGGTCTCGCGCGCCGTCGCCGCGGGCAACCTCTCCGTCAACTCGCACAGCAGCGTCCGCTACTGGACCCCCTTCGGCGGCTACAAACAGTCCGGACTCGGCCGCGAACTCGGCCCGGACGCCCTCACCGCCTTCACCGAAACCAAGAACGTCTTCATCAGCACGGAGGCCTGACCACCATGACCAGCCAGACCAACGAAGAGATCGTCTGCCGCCGCCTGGTCGGCCGCACCGCCGTCATCACCGGGGCCGGCAGCGGCATCGGCCTGGCCACCGCCCGTCGCCTCGCCTCCGAAGGCGCCAACGTCGTCTGCGCCGACATCGACCCGGTCGCCGGCAAGGCCGCCGCCGAAGAGGTCGGCGGCACCTTCGTCCAGGTCGACGTCACCGACAAGGAACAGGTCGACGCCCTGTTCAAGACGGCCCACGACACCTACGGCTCCGTCGACATCGCCTTCAACAACGCCGGCATCTCGCCCCCGGACGACGACTCCATCCTCACCACCGAGCTCGACGCCTGGCGCCGCGTCCAGGACGTCAACCTCACCTCCGTCTACCTCTGCTGCAAGGCCGCCCTGCCCTACATGCGGGCCCAGGGTCGCGGCTCCATCATCAACACCGCCTCCTTCGTGGCCATCATGGGCGCCGCCACCTCCCAGATCTCCTACACCGCCTCCAAGGGCGGCGTCCTCGCCATGACCCGCGAACTCGGCGTCCAGTTCGCCCGCGAGGGCATCCGCGTCAACGCCCTGTGCCCCGGGCCGGTCAACACCCCGCTGCTCCAGGAACTGTTCGCCAAGGACCCCGAGCGCGCCGCCCGCCGCCTCGTGCACATCCCGCTCGGCCGGTTCGCCGAGCCCACCGAGATCGCCGCCGCCGTGGCCTTCCTCGCCAGCGACGACTCCTCCTTCGTCAACGCCACCGACTTCCTCGTCGACGGCGGCATCGCCGGCGCGTACGTCACCCCCCTGTAGCCGACCGGGACGCCGCGCACGTCCACCCGTACCGCACCCTCCCGACAGCCGGGCGTCGCACGACGCCCGGCTGTCGTGTTCCCCGTCCCCCGGGCCCGTGTCCCCCCGGCCCCCGTCCCGACGACCTTCGACCGACCTTCGGAAGACCTTCACCGGAATCAGGAGCGTCCACCCAGTGACCCGAACCGGTACCACCCGGCGCCTGCGGGCCTGCCTCGCCGCCGGTACCGCCGTCTGCGGCCTCCTCGCCGCCGGACCCGCCGCCCACGCGGCCCGCCCCGCAGCGCACTGCGTCACCCCGAAGCTCGCGGCCGGCTGGTACGGGGACAACCGCGCCCGCCTCCAGGAACTCATCGACCGCCACGGCGACTGCGACCCGTACCGCCCCGGCCGCACCAAGCCCGTCGCCGTCTTCGACTGGGACAACACCGTCGTCAAGAACGACGTCGGCGACGCCACCCTGTTCTGGCTGCTGCGCAACGGGAAGATCCGCCAGCCCGCCCGCGGCGACTGGTCCACCACCAGCCGCCACCTCACCCCCGCCGCCGCCCGAGCCCTCGCCGACGCCTGCGGTCCCCTCGCCCGCCCCGGCGACCCCCTGCCCACCGCCGCCGCCCGCGGCGCGGCCTGCGCCGACGAGGTCAAGGCCGTCTACGGCACCTCCGCGACCCGCACCGGCGTCGCCGCCTTCGCGGGCTGGGACCGCCGCACCACCGAACCCGCCTACGCCTGGCTGCCCCAGCTCATGCAGGGCTGGACCGCCCGAGAGGTACGCGGCTTCGCGGCCGCCGCCCGCACCGAGAACCTCGCCGCGCCCATCGGCGCCGAACAACGGGTCGGCACCGGCACGGCCACCGGCTGGGTCCGCTACTACGAGCAGCAGAAGGACCTCATCGCGACGCTGCGCCGGGCCGGCTTCGACGTCTGGATCAGCTCGGCCTCCCCGCAACCCGTCGTCGAGGTCTGGGCTCGGGGCGTCGGCATACCCGCCGACCACGTCATCGGCATCCGCAACACCACCACCCGCGACGGCCGCCTCACCCCGCACCTCCAGGGCTGCGGATCCGTACGCGACGGAGCCGACACGATGATCACCTACATCGACGGCAAGCGCTGCTGGATCAACCAGGAGGTCCTCGGGATCCGCGGCCCGGCCGCCGAACAGGTCCAACCGGCCGCCCGCCGCCAGGTCTTCGCCGCCGGGGACTCCGACACCGACATCTCCTTCCTGCGCGACGCGACCGCCCTGCGCCTGGTGGTCAACCGCAACAAGAACGAGGTCATGTGCCGGGCCTACGACAACAGCGACGGCAAGTGGATCGTGAACCCGATGTTCATCGAACCCAAGCCCCGCAGGAGCGGCCCCTACCCCTGCTCCACCACCGGCTGGACCGGGCCCGACGGAACCCCCGGACCCGTCCGGCGGGGCGACGCGAGCGTCATCCCCGACCAGCCGGACACGGTCTTCCGGCCCTGACCGGCCGCCCCGCGCGCTACAGGAAGGTGCGGCCCTCGCCCCGGTACGTCGGGGCGGTGGCCGTCACCCGGTCGCCCTCGACCAGGTGCAGGGCGTCGAACCGCTCGCACAGCTCACCGGCCTTCGCGTGCCGGAACCACACCCGGTCCCCGATCAACAGGTCGTCCGCCGGACTCCCCAGCAGCGGCGTCTGCACCTCGCCCGCCCCCTCCTGCGGGTCGTAGCGCAACCCCTCCGGCAGGTACGGCACGGGCAGCCGGTCCGCACCCGGCGCACCCGACGCCGGATAGCCCCCGCCGAGGACCGTCACCACGCCCACCCCGGGCCGGCGCACCACCGGCTGCGCGAACAGGGCCGCGGGCCGGCCGCGGAACGAGGTGTAGTTGTCGAAGAGCCGCGGTACGTAGAGCCCCGACCCGGCGGCGATCTCCGTCACCGCGTCCTCGGCGGCCGTCTGCTGCACGCTGCCGGTGCCACCGCCGTTGACGAACTCCAGATCCGGCACCACCGCGCGGACCGCCCGCACCGCCTCGGCCCGCCGGGCCGCCAGCTCCTTGCGGGCCGCGCCCTGCATCAGCCGGATCATCCGCGAGCGCACCGGCCTCCCGGCCAACGCGTCCCCGACACCGGCGACGTGCCCCTCGTAGCCCATCAGCCCCACCACCCGGAACCCCGGCCGCGCCGCCACCGCCCGCGCCAGCGCGGCCAGTTGCTCCGGCTCCCGCAGCGGCGAACGCCGCGCCCCGACCCGTACCCGGCCGCCGAGCAGGTGCAGCGCGGTGTCCAACTCCAGGCAGACGCGGACCTCCTGCGTCCCGCCGTCCCGCGCCCGGTCGATCAGCTCCAGCTGCGCCGGATCGTCCACCATCACCGTCACGGCCTCGGCCAGCTTCGGATCCCCGGCGAGCTCCGCGAAGGCGGCCCGGTCCGCGGACGGGTAGGCGAGCAGGACGTCCTCGAACCCCGAGCGGGCCAACCACAGCGACTCGGCGAGCGTGTACGACATGATCCCGGCGAACCCGGGCCGCGCCAGGACCCGTTCGAGCAGCGCCCGACACCGTACGGACTTGCTGGCGACCCGGACCGGCTTGCCGCCGGCCCGGCGCACGAGATCGTCGGCGTTGGCGTCGAACGCGTCGAGGTCCACGATGGCCAGCGGCGCTTCGAGGTGCGCGGTCGCCCGGTCGTACCGGGCCCGGTCGGAAGTCATGCCCGGCAGCTTGCCAGATGGCCCTACCCGTGGGTAGGCCCCGGAGCGGGCCGCTCCGAGTGCCCCGGCGCGGGGGCGCCGCTCGCGGGCGCGCGCCCGACCCGCGTGCTCCGGGGCGGACGGCCCCGCGCCGGTCACGGCCCCCGCGACCCCGTCCCCACCGGGGCGCGGGCCCCGTAGAGTACGGGGCAGGCAGCCGTACGGAAGCGGGGGGCGGAGCCGCCGGATGACCACGTCGACACCACGGACCGCTCACCTCGGTGAGCCCGTTCCCCCCGCGCCCACCGAACGGCCCGCCCCCGACGGTCGGGCGCCGCGCCGCGCCGGCCGGACCGCCGCCGCCGTCCTGAGCGCCCTCCTCGGCGCCGGCCTGCTCGCCGGGGCCGCCGCCACCGCCTGGAGCGAACACCGCGACGCGCGGCGCCCGTTGCCGCCGGACGCCGCCTACCGGCAGGCCGCCTCGCTCTGGCGGTCCGCCCCCGTGGACAGCCTGCTGCCACCGCAGGTGGACGCCGCCGGGGCCGGCCCCGGCGGAGCCGACCGCAACTGGACCCGGACCGCGCTCGCGCCCGACGCGGACTGCGCCGCCGCCCTCACCGCCGACTGGCGGGCCGCGCTCGCCGCCACCGGCTGCACCCGCGTGCTCCGCGCCACCTACACCGACGCCACCCGCAGCTCGCTGGTCACCGTCGGCCTGGTCTTCACCCCCGCCGACTCCGTCACCATGGACGGGCTCCGCGGCAGGCTGCCCGCCCCGCCCGCCTACGCGTACGCCGACACCCGCCGGGCCGCCTGGAGCACGAGCGTCGTCGCCGGGGCCCCCGTCCTCGTCTACACCGTCTCCGCCTTCGCCGACGGGCGCGCCATGGACGCACCCGCCCCCGCCGAGGAGGCGGCCCACCCGAGCGCCACCGGAGTCGTCACCGAAGCGGGCCTGGGCCACGACGCCACATCCCTCGCCGCCCGCTTCGAACGTGCCCTGTCCACCCTCGCCGCCCCACCCACGGCCTCGGCGCCCCCGCCCACGGAGCCCACCCGATGACCGACCCCCGCCCCGCCGCCGGCCACCCCCGCGCCCGGGGTCGCCGCGAGCGGCCCGCGCGGATCGTCGGAGCCGTCGCGCTGGCCGCCCTGGTCACCCTCACCGCCGTGCACCCCGTCGCCGCCGACACCATCCGCGACCGGCAGTGGGGGCTGCTGACCCTGCGCGCCGAGGAGGCCTGGGGCACCACACAGGGCGACGGGGTCACCGTCGCCGTCCTCGACACCGGCGTCGACGCCGGCCACCCCGACCTCGCCGGACAGGTCCTGGAGGGCAGCGACCTCGTCGGCATGGGCGCCGGCCGCGGCGACCGCTCCTGGGGCCGCCACGGCACCGCGATGGCGAGCATCATCGCGGGCCGCGGCCACGGCCCCCACCGCGGCCAGGGCGTCCTCGGCGTCGCGCCCCAGGCGAAGATCCTGCCGGTCCGGGTGATCCTGGAGGAGGGCGACCCCGGCCGCGACGAGGCCCGCGACGCCAAGTCCGGCGCTCTCGCCGAAGGCATCCGCTGGGCCGCCGACCACGGCGCCGACGTCATCAACCTGTCGCTCGGCGACGACAGCGACTCCGCCCACCACGAGGCCGCCGAGGACGAAGCCGTCCAGTACGCCCTCGGCAAGGGCGTGGTCGTCGTCGCCTCCGCCGGCAACGGCGGCGAACGCGGCGACCGCACCTCCTACCCCGCCGCCTACCCCGGGGTGATCGCCGTCGCGGCCGTCGACCGGCAGGGCCGTAAGGCCCCCTTCTCCACCCAGCACTGGTACGCCACCGTCAGCGCCCCCGGCGTCGACGTCGTCATCGCCGACCCCGACCGCTCCTACTACGAGGGCTGGGGCACCAGCGCCGCCGCCGCCTTCGTGTCCGGAGCCGTCGCCCTCGTCAAGGCCGCCCACCCGGACCTGTCCCCGGCCCAGGTCAAGAAGCTGTTGGAGGACACCGCCGCCGACGGCCCGGTGGGCGGTCGCGACGACGCCCGCGGCCACGGCACCGTCGATCCCGTCGCCGCCCTCCAGGCAGCCGGCGCGCTGCGCCCCGAGGCGCCCGTGCCGTCCCCCGTCCCGGCTGCCGGCCGGTACTTCGGGCCCGGACCCGAACCGGTCCGCCCCACCGAGCGGCCCGCCCGCCTCGGCGCGCCGGCCGCGGCCGTCGCGGGGCTCGCCCTGCTCGGGGTGGCGGGCGTCCTGGCCCGGCGTCCGCGCACCGCACGGCGGGATAGGCTCGGGTAATTGTGGCGACCAAGAACATTCCCGATCCCGGTTTCTCCGACGACGACGGCACCGCCGATCCCCGGCTGAGCGCGGCCCTGGCCGCCTGGGCCGCGGACCGCGCGGCCGAGCCGCAGGTGCTCGCGGCCCTGAAGGACGCCCGCCTGCTGGTGCCCGTCGTGGCGATGCTCGGCGAGGTCGAGACCGACCCCGGGACCGGCCTCCAGCGTGAGAAGACCAGCGACATGGCCGTCCCCACCCTGACGGCCGGCGACCGGCGGGCCCTGCCGGCCTTCACCTCGATCGCCTCGCTCGCCCTGTGGGACCCGGCCGCCCGACCGGTCGCCGTCCCCCTGCACCAGGCCCTCGCCGCCGCCGCGCACGAGAAGGCCGACACGATCGTCGTCGACCTGGCCGGTCCCGTCCCCTACCAGCTCACCGGCTCCGCGCTGCTCGCGCTGGCCGAGGGCCGCACCGAAGCCGGCCCGCTGGCCGACCCCGCCGTACGGGAGGCCGTACGGGCCGTCGTGGCGGCGGACCCCGCCGTGCTCCGCGCCCACCTGGTCCGCTCCGGCGCCGGCTCCGACGGCACCCTCGCCGTGGTGCTCTCCGACGAGGCCGGCCGGGCACCCGAGGCCGCCGCCCGCCGGGTCGCCGAGGCGCTGGCCGCGGACGAGACCCTGCGCGCCAGGCTCGTACGGGGTCTGGACCTGGCGCTGCTCCCGCCGCAGGGCCCGGTCCCGCCGGGGGAGCCCCTCTTCAGCCGCTGACCGGAGCCCGGCCCGGACACGAACGCCGGACACGAACGCCCGACACGAACGCCGGACACGAGCGTCGCGAGCGCGGCGCACGATTGAGGGCCCGGCCCCCTGGAACCTTCCAGGGGGCCGGGCCCTCAATCGTGCGCCGCGCCGGATCAGGCGTAGACGGGACCGGTGAACTTCTCGCCCGGACCCTGTCCCGGCTCGTCCGGCACGATCGAGGCCTCGCGGAAGGCCAGCTGGAGCGACTTCAGGCCGTCGCGCAGCGGGGCCGCGTGGAAGGAGCTGATCTCGGTGGCGCTCGCCGTGACCAGGCCCGCGAGGGCGGTGATCAGCTTGCGGGCCTCGTCGAGGTCCTTGTGCTCCGAGTCCGGCTTGTCCAGGCCCAGGTTGACCGCCGCGGCGCTCAGCAGGTGGACGGCCACCGTCGTGATGACCTCGACGGCGGGGACGTCCGCGATGTCACGGGTCATCTCGTCGTAGTCGGGGGCGCCGGCGGCGTCGGAGGGGCCGGCGGCGGCAGAAGTGGAATCGGAGGGCGTCGCGTCAGTCATACGCCCCACGATATGCCGTGCGGCGGGCTTGCAACGCGGGTGCTAGTATGTACTTCGACCGGCCGGACACCTGTGTGCCCGGCCCACAAGTGGAGGCTCCCTCCCACCTGACCACCCTTCGGGGAGGCAGGTCTTCCGGTCAGGCGGTATCCATCGTTCCGTACGGACGATGGAAAGCTGCCCGAGTTTGCGCCCCGCGGTTCGCACGCGGCGGTGCTCCGGTTGTTTTGGAGCCCCTGCCTGTGCCCGGCGGGGCTTTTTGTTTGTCCGCCGCGGTAGGTCGGACGACAAATGACGTCAGCGGCTGTCTGCCAGGCAGTCGTGTGGTGCTACCTAGGAGGATCCATCAGCACCGAGCCCCGCATCAACGACCGGATTCGCGTTCCCGAGGTTCGACTCGTCGGTCCCAGCGGCGAGCAGGTCGGCATCGTGCCGCTTGCCAAGGCGCTTGAACTGGCGCAGGAGTACGACCTCGACCTGGTCGAGGTCGCGGCGTCCGCACGCCCGCCGGTCTGCAAGCTCATGGACTACGGCAAGTTCAAGTACGAGTCGGCCATGAAGGCCCGTGAGGCGCGCAAGAACCAGGCGCACACGGTCATCAAGGAAATGAAGCTCCGGCCGAAGATCGACCCGCACGACTATGACACCAAGAAGGGTCACGTCGTTCGGTTCCTCAAGCAGGGCGACAAGGTCAAGATCACGATCATGTTCCGTGGTCGCGAGCAGTCCCGGCCGGAACTCGGCTACCGACTGCTGCAGCGGCTGGCTTCGGACGTCGAGGACCTCGGGTTCATCGAGTCGAACCCGAAGCAGGACGGCCGAAACATGATCATGGTTCTCGGTCCGCACAAGAAGAAGACCGAGGCGATGGCCGAAGCCCGCGAGGCGCAGGCCGCCCGCAAGGCCGAGCGCCAGGGTGTCGTCGCAGGCGACGAGGAGGCTCCTTCCGAGGAGACCGCCCCCGTCGAGGCGGAGACCACCGAGGTCGCCTCCGACGAGGCTCCCTCTGCCGAGGCGAACGCCGACGCGAACGCCGAGGCCTGATTCCGGGGCAGCCCGTCCCGGATCACCGACACAACATGACGCTCCCGCAAGCCGGTCCGCGAGGACCGGTGGGAGCGTTACCGACGAGGAGATAACGGCGCTATGCCGAAGAACAAGACGCACAGCGGTTCCAAGAAGCGCTTCAAGATCACCGGCTCCGGCAAGGTGCTCCGTGAGCGCGCCGGCAAGCGCCACCTGCTCGAGCACAAGTCGTCCCGTGTCACCCGGCGCCTGACCGGCACCGCGGAGATGGCCCCCGGCGACGCCGCGAAGATCAAGAAGCTTCTCGGCAAGTGACGTTCGCCGCCCCCTTCCGGGAGCGGAACGTCAAGACCGGGACCCCATCGAATTCGGGCCGTGTGAAGACAACCACGGCCCCGCTACAAGGAGTTAAAAAGTGGCACGCGTCAAGCGGGCAGTAAACGCCCACAAGAAGCGCCGGGCGATCCTCGAGGCGGCCTCCGGCTACCGCGGTCAGCGTTCGCGCCTGTACCGCAAGGCCAAGGAGCAGGTCACCCACTCGCTGGTCTACAACTTCAACGACCGCAAGAAGCGCAAGGGCGACTTCCGTCAGCTGTGGATCCAGCGCATCAACGCCGCTGCCCGCCAGAACGGCATGACGTACAACCGCCTCATCCAGGGTCTGAAGGCCGCCAACATCGAGGTGGACCGCAAGATCCTCGCGGAGCTGGCCGTCAACGACGCCAACGCGTTCGCCGCCCTCGTCGAGGTCGCGCAGAAGGCCCTCCCGGCCGACGTCAACGCGCCGAAGGCCGCTGCCTAAAGCCTCGCCGGCCGCGTCACGCGGCCGGCAACCGCGGACCCGCAGGCTTCTCGCCTGCGGGTCCGCGTGCTTTCCCCGCCCGGACCCCGTAGAGAGAACCGCTGAGACCCATGGGCTACCCCGACGAGCCGATCTCCCCCCGATCCCCGCGGGTGGCCGCGGCCAGGCGCCTGGCGCGGCGCAACTTCCGCACCAAGGAACGCCGGTTCATCGCCGAAGGCCCGCAGGCCGTCCGTGAGGCCGTCGAGCACCGCGGCGCCCAGGGGCCGACCCTGATCGAGCTGTTCGTCACCGTCGAGGCCGCCGAGCGCCACGCCGACATCGTCGAGGCCGCCCTGCTCTCCGGGGCCCGCGTGCACCGCGCCCCCGACGAGGTCCTCGCCGAGGTGTCCCAGACCGTCACCCCGCAGGGCCTCGTCGGCGTCTGCCACTTCCTCGACTCGCCCTTCGAGGAGATCCTCAAGGCCGGACCCAAGCTGGTGGCCGTCCTCGCGCACGTCCGCGACCCCGGCAACGCCGGTACGGTGCTGCGCTGCGCCGACGCCGCCGGGGCCGACGCGGTGGTCCTCACCGACGCCTCCGTGGACCTGTACAACCCCAAGTCCGTACGCGCCTCCGTCGGCTCCCTCTTCCACCTCCCGGTGGCGGTCGGCGTTCCCGTCGAGCAGGCCGTGGACGGACTGCGGGCGGCCGGCGTACGGATCCTCGCGGCCGACGGGGCCGGCGAGGACGACCTCGACGCCGAACTGGACGCGGGCACCATGGGCGGCCCCTCCGCCTGGGTCTTCGGCAACGAGGCCTGGGGCCTGCCGGAGGAGACCCGCGCGCTTGCGGACGCCGTGGTGCGGGTACCGATCCACGGCAAGGCGGAGAGCCTGAACCTCGCGACGGCCGCCGCCGTGTGTCTCTACGCGTCCGCGCGAGCACAGCGGGCGCCCGGAGGGTGCCGCTCCGTGACCCCCAGCTAGTAATGTGACGGCCCGGGGGCCCACTGCGGTACTCGGAGATGTGGGGTACGGGGACATGACCGTCGGTACGAACAGCCTGCCGGGAGCCGCGGCCGGAGCCGGGCAGCGGCCCGGGGACGCCCCCGGCCCGGCCGCCGTCGCCCCCGACGGCCTGCCCGGCGTACCGCACCAGGCGGGCGCCCCGGGGGCCGGCGGCGGCGCCGGGTACGGCCTCGACCCCGACGAACTGCCCGACGGGCTCGTCGTCGCCGACCACGCGGGTCGGGTCATCTGCTTCAACCGGGCCGCCGGCCGGATGACCGCCACCGATCCCCGCCAGGCCCTCGGCAGCCGCATCGACCGCGCGCTGCCCCTGGAGGACCTCGAAGGCCGCCGCTGGTGGGCCCTGACCGACCCCTACGGCGGCCTCGCCACCCGGCGCGGACAGCCCGAACGCAACCTGCTGCTGCCCGGCGGCCGCGAGGTGCTGGTGTCCGCCCGGTACGTGCGCACCCACCCGACCGGCCCGGTCAGCCGCCTCGTCGTCACCCTGCGCGGCACCGAGGCCCGCCGCCGCACCGAGCGCAGCCACGCCGAGCTGATCGCCACCGTCGCCCACGAACTGCGCTCCCCGCTGACCTCCGTGAAGGGGTTCACCGCGACCCTGCTCGCCAAGTGGGAGCGGTTCACCGACGACCAGAAGCGGCTCATGCTGGAGACCGTCGACGCCGACGCCAACCGCGTGACCCGGCTGATCGCCGAGCTCCTCGACATCTCCCGCATCGACTCCGGCCGCCTCGAAGTGCGCCGCCAGCCCGTCGACCTCGCCGCCGCGGTGGGCCGGCACGTCCAGGCCCTCATCGCGAACGGCCAGACCCCCGAGCGGTTCCTCGTGCGGGTCAGCCGTCCCCTGCCCGACCTGTGGGCCGATCCCGACAAGATCGACCAGATCCTCGGCAACCTGCTCGAAAATGCGGTGCGCCACGGTGACGGAACCGTCACCATCGACGTGTCGCCGCACGAGAAGGGAACCGCCGTCACCGTGACCGACGAGGGCCCCGGCATCCCCGAGGAATCGATGGGCCGCGTCTTCACCCGCTTCTGGCGGGGGAGCAAGCGCGGCGGCACCGGCCTGGGCCTGTACATCGTCAAGGGCATCGTGGAGGCCCACGGCGGCACCATCACCGTCGGCCGCGGGCCCGGCGGCGGCGCCCGGTTCCGATTTATCCTGCCCGTCGCCGCACCGGCCTACCTCACGCAGTAATACCGCGCGGGATCTCGCCAGGCGGCCCGCGGGCGCCTCACACCCCCGACGACCTTTAGACTCGTCCTTTGGCACCTTTGTGTCCACGTGCCGATCGCGGCGAGACGTTTCGATCGAGTCGTGCGGGGACCACCAGCCAGCCATCGGAAGTACGGGAAGAGATGTCGGCACCGAACAAGTCGTACGACCCTGTCGAGGTCGAGGCACTGAAACCGGAAGAGATCGAGCGCATGCGGGACGAGGCGCTCGCCGCCTTCGCGTCCGCCGGCGACCTCGACGAGCTCCGCGAGGCGAAGACCGCGCACATGGGCGATCGCTCGCCCCTGGCGCTCGCCAACCGCGAGATCGGCGCCCTGCCGCCCCAGGCCAAGGCCGAGGCGGGCAAGCGCGTCGGTCAGGCCCGTGGCGCCGTGAACAAGGCCTTCGGGGCCCGCACGGTCGAGCTGGAGGCCGAGCGCGACGAGCGGGTGCTGGTCGAGGAGGCGGTGGACGTCACGCTGCCCCACGACCGGATCCCCTCCGGCGCCCGGCACCCCCTGACCACGCTGATGGACCGCATCGCGGACATCTTCGTGGCCATGGGGTACGAGGTCGCCGAGGGCCCCGAGGTCGAGGCGGAGTGGTTCAACTTCGACGCCCTCAACTTCACGCCCGACCACCCCGCGCGCCAGATGCAGGACACCTTCTTCGTCCGGGGGCCGGAAGGCACCGAGGGCGACGAGTCGGGCGTCGTGCTGCGCACCCACACCTCCCCGGTGCAGGCGCGCTCGCTGCTGGAGCGCAAGCCCCCCGTCTACATCGTCTGCCCCGGTCGCGTGTACCGGACCGACGAGCTCGACGCGACGCACACCCCGGTGTTCCACCAGGTCGAGCTGCTCGCCGTCGACGAGGGCCTGACCATGGCGGACCTCAAGGGCACCATGGACCACATGGTCCAGGAGCTGTTCGGCGAGGGCACCACCACGCGCCTGCGCCCGCACTTCTTCCCCTTCACCGAGCCGTCCGCCGAGATGGACATGCAGTGCTACGTGTGTCGCGGCGCGTCGGTGGGCAACCCCGACCGCCCGTGCCGCACCTGCTCCAGCGAGGGCTGGATCGAGCTCGGCGGCTGCGGCATGGTCAACCCCAAGGTGCTGACCGCCTGCGGCGTGGACCCGGAGAAGTACAGCGGGTTCGCCTTCGGGTTCGGCATCGAGCGGATGCTGATGTTCCGTCACAACGTGGAAGACATGCGAGACATGGTCGAGGGCGACGTTCGCTTCACCCGACCGTTCGGGAGTGAGATCTGATGCGCGTCCCGCTTTCCTGGCTGCGGGAGTACGTCGACCTCCCCGCAGGTGCGACCGGCCGCGACGTGGCCGCCAAGCTCGTCGACGCCGGCCTTGAGGTCGAGACCGTCGAGCAGCTCGGCGGCGGCCTCAAGGGCCCCCTCGTCGTCGGCAAGGTCCTGACGATCGAGGAGCTCGAAGGCTTCCGCAAGCCGATCCGGTTCTGCACCGTCGACGTCGGCACCGCCAACGGCACCGGCGCGCCGCAGGAGATCGTCTGCGGTGCCCGGAACTTCGCCGTCGGCGACAAGGTCGTCGTGGTCCTGCCCGGCGCCGTCCTGCCCGGGGACTTCGCGATCGCCTCGCGCAAGACCTACGGCAAGACCTCGCACGGCATGATCTGCTCCGGCGACGAGCTGGGCATGGGCGACGACGGCACGCACGGCATCATCGTGCTGCCGCCCGAGTACGAGGTCGGCACCGACGCGATCGAGCTGCTCCAGCTCGTCGACGAGGTCCTCGACATCGACATCACCCCGGACCGCGGCTACTGCATGTCGATGCGCGGTGTGGCCCGCGAGGCCGCCACCGCCTACGGCCTGCCGCTGCGCGACCCGGCGCTGCTCGACGTCCCGGCGCCCAACTCCTACGGCTACCTGGTCAAGATCGACGACCCGGCCGGCTGCGACCGCTTCACCGCCCGCACGGTGACCGGTCTCGACCCCGAGGCCCGGTCCCCGATCTGGCTCACGCGCCGCCTCCAGAAGGCGGGCATGCGCCCGATCTCGCTCGCCGTCGACGTCACCAACTACGTCATGCTGGAGCTCGGTCAGCCGCTGCACGCCTACGACCGCTCCCGTCTCGACGGCGCCATCGGCGTCCGCCGCGCGGAGCAGGGCGAGAAGTTCACCACCCTCGACGGCGTCAAGCGCACCCTCGACGCCGAGGACCTGGTGATCACCGACAACAGCGGGCCGATCGGGCTCGCCGGCGTCATGGGCGGCGCCAACACCGAGATCGCCGACTCCGTCACCGACCCCGAGACCGGACAGGTCACGGGCACCACGGACGTCGTCATCGAGGCCGCGCACTTCGACGCCATCACGATCTCGCGCACCGCCCGCCGGATGAAGCTCTCCTCGGAGGCCTCCAAGCGCTTCGAGCGGGGCGTCGACCCGCAGGCCGCCGCCGCGGCCGCCCAGCGGACCGTCGACCTGCTCGTGCTCCTCGCGGGCGGCACCGCCGAGGCCGGGGTCACCGAGCTCACCGCACCGGGCGCCCCGCGCACCGTCGCGATGAGCGCCGACCACCCCGACCGCGTCGCGGGCATGGACTACGGCCGCGAGACCGTCGTCCGTCGCCTCCAGGAGATCGGCTGCGACGTCTACGGCCAGGACGAGCTCGTCGTCACGGTCCCCTCGTGGCGGCCCGACCTCGCCGAGCCCAACGACCTCGCCGAGGAGGTCATCCGGCTGGAGGGCTACGGGAACCTCCCGTCCACCCTCCCGCAGGTGCCCTCCGGCCGCGGTCTGACCGCCCGGCAGCAGCTGCACCGCCGGGTCGGCCGCGCGCTGGCCGGCTCCGGCTACGTCGAGGCCCTGAGCTACCCGTTCATCGGCGAGCAGGTCCTGGACCAGCTCCAGTTCCCGGCCCACGACGTCACCCGTCAGGTCGTCAAGCTGGTCAACCCGATCTCCGACGAGGAGCCGGCGCTGCGCACCACGCTGCTGCCGGGTCTGCTCGGCGCGCTGCGCCGCAACGACAGCCGGGGCAGCCACGACCTCGCGCTCTTCGAGACCGGCTCGGTCTTCCGGGCCGACGCGCAGCCGGGCGTCGCCGTGCGACTGCCCGTCGACCGGCGTCCCACCGACGAGGAGATCGAGACCCTGAACGCGGCCCTGCCCGCGCAGCCGCGGTTCGCCGCGGTCGTGCTGGCCGGTGGCCGCGAGCAGGCCGGCTGGTGGGGCAAGGGCCGCCCGGCCGACTGGGCGGACGCGGTCCAGGCCGCCCGGGAGCTGGCCGTCGAGGCCGGCACCGAACTGGTCGTCCGTCAGGGCCGGTACGGCCCGTGGCACCCCGGCCGGTGCGCCGAGCTCGTCGTCACCCTGGACGGGGTGGAGACGGTCATCGGTCACGCCGGCGAGCTGCACCCCCGGGTCGTCAAGGCGATGGGCCTGCCGGCCCGTACCAGCGCCATGGAGCTGGACCTCGACCGCCTCGCGGCGGCCGGTGGCGAGGCCCTCCGGGCGCCCAGGATCTCCACCTTCCCGGTGGCGACCCAGGACGTCGCGCTGATCGTCGACGCGTCCGTGCCGGCCGCCTCCGTGGAGGCCGCGCTGCGCAAGGGCGCGGGTGAACTCCTGGAGTCCCTGCGGCTGTTCGACGTGTTCACCGGCGAGCAGGTCGGCGAGGGCAAGAAGTCGCTGGCCTACGCGCTGCGTTTCCGCGCGCCCGACCGCACGCTGACGGCCGAGGAGTCCACGGCCGCCCGCGACGCGGCGGTGGCGCTGGCCGCGGAGCGGACCGGAGCGGTGCTGCGCGGCGCGTGAGCGCGCCGACGTAGGGGGAACAGGCAGGCAGGGGCACGTCCGGGACACCGGACGTGCCCCTGCGGCTTTCCCGGCGCCTGCGCCTCAGCTCACTCGTTCGGGTGAGAAGCCCGGAGGCCCGTGTCCGGTACGTCTGGAGGTCGACACAATCGTTCCGGCCGCAGGGCCGGAGGGGAGCGACCTACGGATGATCACGCGCGGGAACACGCCCCTGCCCTGCGGGGCGGGCGTCGCGGTGTGCGTCGCGCCCGGGGGTCCGGTCGGGCCCCTCGCGCGGGCGCCGGCGCTCACGCCCGCGCGGCTGGTCGCGGGCGTGCACGCCGCGCCGGCGCGCGACACCGGTGGGCGGCTCGGCGACGACGTCGCCCGGCCGGCGCCGCGCAACGACCGTGACTGAGCGACCCGGCCGTGCCCATCCCCGCCGGCGGGACCGGACCCCGACTTCGCACCGGACCGTTCGCCACCGGCACCGGTGGTGCCGCTCCGCACCGGGCCGGTGGACGGGCCCGGTGCGGATACGGCCCGGCTGCCGGGGCCCGGCGACCAACCGGGGCCCGGAGCAGCCGTGGCGCGCCGCCCGCCTGCCATGGAGTGTCGGGCAGACAGCAAGGCGGGCGGCGCGGTGCCGGGTCGTCGCACTGTACGAGGGGGAGCCGACGACCCGAGCGGCCTCATTGGCGAGGCTCTTCAGTGAAGCGCGCCGGGCCCCCCGCGCGGCAGGGTGCGGATCGCATTTATGCGCGTACTCGATTCGCACCCCGTGTGAATTCGACGCACCGTGCCCCGCGTGAAGTACCCACCCGCTAGCCTGAATTCCGACGAGCCCCTGGAGGGCCCATGCAGCCCAACGCCCTGCTCGATGCCCTCCTCGCCGAGGCGGGCATGTCCCACGCCGGACTCGCCGCGCACGTGAACCAGGCGGGCCGGACCCGGGGACTCGCGCTGCGCTACGAACACACCGCTGTCTCCCGGTGGTTGAAGGGGCAGCGGCCCCGAGGTCAGGTGCCCGACCTGATCTGCGAGGTCCTCGGGGGACGCCTGCACCGCCCGGTGGCGCTCGACGACATCGGACTCGGCCTGCCCGGCCGGCCGGCCCCGCACACGGCCGGACTCAGCGGTTTCGTGGACCGTGCCACCGCCCTGTGGCGCTCCGACGAACCGGGCCGGCCCGGCCGGCTCACCGCCGAGGCGATCACCGGCACCTCGGCCGTGATCCCGGTGTGGGAGTGGGAGAACCCGCCGGAGGACGCGGACGTGTCCCGGCAGGGGCCGCACCGGATCGGCCCCGAGCACATCGAGATCCTGCGCGCCGCCCGCGCGCACTACGAGCTGATGTACCGGCGGGCCGGCGGTGTCGCCACCCGGGACCGGATCGTGCGCTTCCTCGGCAACGAGACGGCTCCGATGCTGCGCGGCGGCTACCCCGACCCGGTCGGACGCCTGTTGTACCGGGCCACCGGCTCCCTGGTGGCGGTGGCGGGGATCTGCGCGTACGACTCCGACGCCCACGGGCTCGCCCAGCGCTACTTCCACCAGGCGCTGCGCCTGGCGAAGGCCAGCGGGGACCGCGGGCTCGGCGCGTACGTGATCGCCCTGCTGGTCAACCAGTCCCTGCACCTGCGCGACCACCGGCAGGCCGTCGCCTTCGCCGAGGCCGCCTTGCGGGCCGCCGGTCGGCACACCACCCCGGCCCTGGCCGCCGACCTGTACGCGATGCAGGCCAAGGCGTACGCCCGACTCGGCGAGACGGCGGCGGCGTTGTCCTGCATCCGGCGCGCCGAGGCCGCGGCGGGCCGGATCCGGCCCGGTACCGAGCCGGACGAGACCGGGTACGTGCAGCCCGGGTTGGTGAACGTACAGGTCGCCGAGGCGCTGCTCAGCCTGGGCGACCTGCGCGCGGCGCACGCGCAGGCGGTCGAGGCCGTGGGCACCCCGGCGCACGATCGGGGCCGGGTGCACCGGTTGGCGATGCTGTGCGAGATCCAGTTGCGGCAGGGCGAGGCGGACGGGGCGGTGGCGGCAGCGGTCGAAATGGCCGAGCGGGCCAAGGGGATGGAGTCGCTGCGGCTGCGGGACCGGCTGCGGACGGTCCGCGCACAGCTGTTGACCAGCGGTTCGGCGGGTGCGGAGGAGACGGCCCAGTTGATCGACGAGGCGTTGCGCGTTCCCCTGTGAGGACGTGAACTGCTGCGATGTTGCCACCAACCGAACCGAAAGGTGGCAAGACCGTGCAGTGGACGAACCTGAGTGAGCAGACCGTGTACAAGAACCGCTGGTTCGACGTGAACCTCGCCGACGTGGAACTCCCCGACGGCCGGCACCTGGACCACTTCGTCATCAGGCTGCGGCCGGTCGCCGTCGCCACCGCTGTCAACGAGGCCAACGAGGTGCTGCTGCTGTGGCGGCACCGGTTCATCACCGACAGCTGGGGCTGGGAACTGCCGGCCGGGGTCGTCGAGGACGGCGAGGACATCGCGTGCGCGGCGGCCCGGGAGATGGAGGAGGAGTCGGGCTGGCGGCCGGGCCCGCTGCGGCACCTGATGACCGTCGAGCCGTCCAACGGCCTGACCGACGCCCGCCACCACCTCTACTGGTCGGACGGCGCGACCTGGACCGGAGACCCGCAGGACGCGTTCGAGTCCTCGCGCCGCGAGTGGGTCCCGCTGAAGCTGGTGCCGGACATGATCGCGCGCGGGGAGATCCCGGCCGCCAACATGGCGGCCGGGCTGCTCCTGCTGCACCACCTGCGGCCGGGGCGCCCGTAGGGAGGGGCGCCGGTCCCGCGCGGGCCGGCCGTCCCGTCCGCCCTAGCCGTACGGGTAGAAGCCCGAGCCGGTCTTGCGGCCGAGCCGGCCGGCGTCGACCATGCGCTGGAGCAGCGGGGGAGCGGCGTACAGCGGCTCCTTGTACTCGGCGTACATCGAGTCGGCGATCGAGGCGATGGTGTCCAGGCCGATCAGGTCGGACAGCTTGAGCGGGCCCATCGGGTGGGCACAGCCCAGTTCCATGCCGTTGTCGATGTCCTCGCGGCTCGCGATGCCGGACTCGAACATCCGGATCGCGGAGAGCAGGTACGGCACGAGCAGCGCGTTGACGACGAAGCCGGAACGGTCCTGGGCGCGGACCGCGTGCTTGCCGAGCACGTCCCGCACCAGGGCCTCGGCCCGTTTGACGGTCTCCTCGCCGGTGGTCAGCGCGGGGATCAGCTCGACGAGCTTCTGCACCGGCGCCGGGTTGAAGAAGTGGATGCCGATGACCTGGTCCGGACGCGAGGTCGCGACGGCCAGCTTCACCAGCGGGATGGAAGAGGTGTTGGAGGCGAGGATCGCGTCCGGGCGGGTGATCACCTGGTCGAGGACCTGGAAGATCTCCGTCTTGACCTGCTCGTTCTCGACGACCGCCTCGATGACGAGGTCGCGGTCGGCGAACTCGCCGAGGTCCGTGGTGAAGCTGAGGCGGGCCAGGGTGTCGTCCCGCTCCTGCTCGCTGATCTTGCCGCGTTCGGCGGCCTTGGTCAGGGAGTTGTGCAGCCTGGTCCGCCCGATCTCCAGCGCCTCGCCGGTGGTCTCGGCGACCATCACCTCAAGACCGCTGCGGGCGCACACCTCGGCGATGCCCGCGCCCATCTGGCCACAGCCCACCACGCCGACCCGGGTGATGTCGGTCGGGAGGGTAGAGAGGTCCGTCACGTCGTGCCTTTCGCTGCTCATCCATCGCGGGTCCCCCGTACTCGACAGTGGTAACTGCGTTCCGACGCCCGCCACGCCCCCCGACGTTACCCCCGACGTTGAGCGATGTGGCGGGCCGGGGCGGGCATGCTGGGCGCACGCAACGCATTGTCACGCAACGGAACGGAGTCGTCACATGACGTACATCGGACGGCGGAAGCTACTGGCCGGAGCGGCGGGGGCGCTGGCCTCCACGGCGGTGGCCGGCCCGGCGGCCGCGGTGCGCGGCAGCGCGACGCCGGCGGAACGGGTGGTGGCGCCCGCGGAGCGGGTGGGGGCGGAAGGGGCGGCGGCCCGGGGGCCGGCCCGCGAGTTCCGCGGCATGTGGATCGCCTCCGTGGAGAACGTGGACTGGCCCTCCAGGAGCGGGCTGTCGGCCACGGCTCAGCGCGCGGAGTTGCTCTCGCTGCTGGACACCGCCGTCGAGCGCCGGCTCAACGCGGTGATCCTCCAGGTCCGGCCCACGGCCGACGCGATGTGGCCCTCGACGCGGGAGCCCTGGTCGCAGTGGTTGACCGGGCAGCAGGGCCGCGACCCGGGCTGGGACCCGCTGGGCACCGCGGTCACCGAGGCGCACGCGCGCGGGCTGGAGCTGCACGCCTGGTTCAACCCGTACCGCGTCGCCAACCACACCGACCCCGGCCGGCTGGTCGCCGCGCACCCCGCGCGCCGCAACCCCGGCTGGACCGTCCCGTACGGCGGCAAGCTCTACTACAACCCCGGGCTGCCGCAGGTGCGTGACTTCGTGCAGCGGGCGATGCTCGAAGCCGTCGAACGCTACCCGGTCGACGGGGTGCACTGGGACGACTACTTCTACCCGTACCCGGTCGCCGGTCAGTACTTCGACGACGACGACGCCTTCGCGCGGTACGGCTCCGGCTTCGCCTCGCGCGCCGACTGGCGGCGGAACAACACCGACACCCTCGTGCGCGAGATGGCGCAGAAGGTGCGCGCCGTACGGCCCGCCGCCCGCTTCGGGGTCAGCCCGTTCGCGGTCTGGCGCAACTCCGACCGGGACCCCCTGGGTTCGCCGACCCGGGCGGGGGTGGCGACGTACGACGACCTCTACGCGGACACCCGCAAGTGGGTCACCGAGGGCTGGCTCCACTACATCGCCCCTCAGGTGTACTGGCACATCGGCCACCCGACCGCCGACTACGCCGCGCTCGTGCCGTGGTGGGCGGAGACCGTCCGCGGCACGGGGGTGGACCTGTACGTGGGGGAGGCGCTGTACCGCTGCGACGCCCGCAGCGCCACGCCGGCCTGGCGGGACCCGGCGGAGCTGTCCCGGCACGTACGGCTGGCCCGGAACCACGCGGAGGTCCGCGGCCACGTCTACTTCTCGGCGAAGCAGGTGGTCGCGGACCCCAACGGAGCGATGGCCGAGGTCATCGCCGACCATTACCCGACGGCCGTGCCGCCGCGCTGAAGCCGGTGCCGCCCGTCAGTGGGCGGGGTCGGCGGGGTGGCGGACCACGCAGTCGGGTCCGGGAGCCATGAGCGCTTCGTGGCCGTCCTGGAAGCGGACCCGGTAGGGCGGGGTTCCGTTCTCCCCCAGGATCTGGGTGATCTCGCCGACCTTGTCGTTCTGTCCGACCACCCTGCCGTGCTGCACGATCTGGTCGCCCTCGGTGGCGTGCATAGTGACCTCCTCGACGGTGGTCCGATCCGATCCGGTGATAGCAGTTTAGGGCGGTTCGGGGCTATTTGACCCGCTGGGTCGCGGTGATGCAGACGAGCACGGCGCAGGCGGCCAGCGGAGTGGCGGGGGACATTTCCTCGCCCAGCAGGACCACCGACCACAGCAGGGTCAGCAGCGGCTGGGCGAGCTGGAGCTGGCTGGCGCGCGGGGCGCCGATCGCGGCCATCCCGCGGTACCAGACGTACAGACCGAGGAAGGTGGACCCGGCCGCCGCCCACACCAGCCCGATCAGCCCGTGGCCGGTGAGGTGCACCGGCTCGTACGCGAGACCGAGCACGGATCCGGCCGCGCTGAGCGGCAGGCACAGCACCAGGGCCCAACCGATGACCTGCCAGCCCGGCAGCGTCCGCGCGAGCCGGGCGCCCTCGGTGTACCCGGCGGCGCACACCAGCAGCGCCCCGAAGAGGTAGGCGTCCCCGACCGATGCGCTGCCGCCGCTCTGGGCGAGGGTGAAGCCCAGCACGATCGCGGCGCCGGCGACGGCCGCCACCCAGAACCGCCGCGAGGGGCGGGCGCCGGTGCGCACGGCGGACAGCGCGGCGGTGGTCAGCGGCAGCAGCCCGACGACGACGGCGGCGTGCGACGTGGTCGAGGTCTGCAGGGCCAGGGTGGTCAGCAGCGGGAAGCCGACCACCACGCCGCCCGCCACGACGGCGAGCCCGACCCAGTGCGCACGGGCGGGCGGCCGGACCCGGCCGGCGAGCAGGAAGACCCCGGCGATGGCCGCGGCGAGGAGACTGCGCAGCGCGACGAGCGACCAGGGGCCGAAGCTCTCCAGGCCCCAGGCGGTGGCGGGGAAGGTCAGCGAGAACGCGACGACTCCGAGCAGGGCGAGCAGCGTGCCCGAGCGGCTGCCGGCGGGGCCGGTGGCGGTGCCGGTCGCGCTCCCCGGGCCGGTGGCGGTGCCGCTTCCCGGGCCGGTGCCGGTCGCGCTCCCCGGGCCGGTGGCGGTGCCGCTCCCCGCGCCCGTCTTCGCGCCGCTTCTCGTGGCCGTACCCGCGTCGGCGCCGGTTCCGGCGGCCCGGCCGGGGCCGGTGGTGGGGCGGACCGCTATCGAGGTGGGGTGAGTAGCGCTATTCTGTGCTGTCATGTACGAGCGTAGCAGTGTGGCGGAACTCGCGGAAAGCTTGAAATCCGAGCTGGACCGCTACCCGGTGGGTGGAAAGCTGCCGTCGAGCCGGGCCCTGGTGGAACGGTTTCGGGTCAGCCCCGTCACGGTGACCCGGGCGCTGGCCCAGCTCGCCGCCGAGGGCTTGGTCGTCACCCGCCCCGGCGCCGGGGCGTTCCGGTCCCGGCCCCGTACGACGGCGCCCGCGCCGGCCGACACCTCCTGGCAGGAGGTCGCCCTGAGCGCCGAGGGCGCGGGGGACGTCGTCCCGCGTTCGGTGGACGCCTCCGGGGTGATGATCTCGCTCGTCACGCCGCCGCCCGGGGTCATCGAGCTCAACGGCGGCTACCTGCACCCCTCGATGCAGCCCGAGCGGGCCATGGCGGCGGCCCTGGCCCGGGCCGGACGCCGGCCCGGGGCGTGGGGGCGCCCGCCGGTGGAGGGGCTGCCGGAGTTGCGCGACTGGTTCGCGCGGGAGATCGGCGGCGCCGCCGGGTCGGTGCGCGCCGCCGACGTGCTGGTCTCGGCGGGCGGGCAGAGCGCCCTCACCACCGCCCTGCGGGCGCTGGCCCCGCCCGGCAGTCCGGTGCTGGTCGAGTCGCCCACCTACCCCGGGTTGCTGGCCATCGCCCGCTCCTCGGGCTGCCGGCCCGTACCGGTCCCGGTCGACGCCGACGGGGTCCGGCCGGAGCTGTTGGCCGCCGCCTTCGAGGCGACGGGCGCGCGGGTCTTCGTGTGCCAGCCGGTGTTCCAGAACCCGACGGGGGCGGTGCTGTCCGCCGCGCGGCGGCCCGAGGTGCTGCGGATCGCGCGCGCCGCCGGTGCCTTCGTGGTGGAGGACGACTACGCCCGCTACCTGGCCCACGACGACAGCGGCCCGCTGCCCGCCACCCTCGCCTCGGAGGACCCGGACGCCGTGGTGGTGCACGTCCGCTCCCTGACGAAGCCGACCTCACCCAGCCTGCGGGTCGGGGCCATCGCCGCCCGCGGCCCCGTACTGGACCGGCTGCGAGCCATTCAGGTCGTGGACAACTTCTTCGTGTCGCGGCCCCTACAGGAAGCCGCCCTCGAACTGGTCGGGGCGCCCGCCTGGCCCCGCCACCTGCGCGCCGTCGCCGCGGAACTGCGGCATCGGCGGGACGTGCTCGCCGGGGCCCTGCGCCGTGAACTGCCCGCCGTCGAGGTGCCCCATCTGCCGTCCGGCGGCTACCAGTTGTGGGCCCGGCCCGGTGGGCCCGGCGACGACGCGGAGTTCGCGGCGACGGCCCTGCGCGCCGGGGTCGCGGTCGCCCCGGGCCGCCCCTACTTCTGCGCGGAGCCGCCGGCCCCGTACGTCCGCCTCAGCTTCTCCGGCGTCCCGGGTTCCGGCGAACTCGTGGAGGCCGTACGGCGGTTGCGGACCGCCCTGGACCGGGGGGCGGGCCCCGCCGATCGCGTCGGTTGAGGTGCCCGGGGCGCTGTCCTGGCCGGAGCGCACGACGTACGACCCGACGGTGACGAGGCGGCGGCCCGGGCCGTCGCGGTCGGCTGGTTTGAACGCGTTCAGTCGAACGGGTTCATTGATGCGGACGGGCGTCCGGGGCGAGGGGGCGGCCGTGGGGGTCGGAGCGGTGACGGGCGGGGGAGCGCACGCCGGATTCGGCCGCGGTGCCCGCCACTGGGCCCACCCGTGGCAGTACGCCCTCGCCGTGTGCGCGCTGCTGTCACCCGTGCCGCCGGCGCTCGAATTCGACCGCTTCGTGGACGGACCCGGTTACATGGTGCTCTGCGCCGGGGTGGCCGGCCTCGTCGCGCTCCCGCTGCTTCTGGGCCGGCGTCGGGTCCCGTTCGTGCGGGCGGCGGGCGTCGTCGGGGCTGTCCTGGTTCCCTGGTCGGTGATCGGCGCCCTCGGCGGGATGATGGTCTTCCTCATGTCGGCCCCGCTGCTGTGCTTGGCCGCCGTCGCCGACCCCCACCGCGACCCGTGGGCGCGGTCGTCGCGGCCGGGGCGGGGGTGTTGCTGGTCGTGGCGATGGTGACCGTTCCCGACTTCTGGTGGCGGCGGGGCTGAGCGGGCGGTGGACGCCCGGCGCCGGTCGGCCGGCGACGGCGTCGAGGTGTTCCCCGGCCTCCATGCGGCGCCGGCGGCGCGCCCCGAACGGGCCCGCCCCGAACGGGGCTGAACCGGCCCGGTCGTGAGCCCGCGCCGGCCCGTCGGCCGGGCCGTCCGCCGTCCGGGCCGGAGGTCCCCCGTCCGCCGCTTCGGCTCAGCCGGCCGGGTCGGGAGCCGGGGCCAGGCCGTCCGCCACCAGGCCGGCGAGGACCGCCCGGCCCAACGTCTGCACGGCGGACTGCGGGCGGACCAAGACGGTGAACTCCTTGATCCGGCCGTCCTCGTCGAACTGGAGGAGGTCGATGCCGTGGATCTGCTTGCCGTCCACCAGGGCCCGGAAGGGCAGGATCACCGACGGGGCCTCCCGTCCGTCCGCGCTCGTCTCGGCGGCGCCGTCCAGGCGCCCGAGGTAGCGCAGTTCCTCGAAGGTGCGCAGCAGGACCCCGAAGAGCCCAAGGACCATCGGCTTGCCCTCGAAGGGCTTGAACTTCACCGGGCTGTAGAGCCGGATGTCGTCCGTGAACAGATCGTCCAGGGCGCCCGGATCACCCTTCTCGACGGCGGCGCGGAAGCGTTCGGCAGTCTCCATGACCCCTCCTCCTACTCATGAATATGACTAATCACTTTCTTGAGTATCATGCGGCTGACGGACCGGAGAAGGGAAGGGGCTGATCCTCGATGGCCTTGCGGCATGCCGTACTCGCGGCACTGCTGGACGACGAGTACAGCGGCTACGAACTGGCGAAGGAGTTCGGCGTCGGCGTGGCCAACTTCTGGCACGCCCTGCCCCAGCAGGTGTACGCCGAGCTCGGCAAGCTGGAGAAGGCCGGCCTCGTCACGGGCCGGGAGGTGGTCCAGGAATCCCGGCCCAACAAGCGCCTGTTCAAGGTCACCGGGGCCGGTCGCGCCGAGCTGGAGGCGTTCGCCGTGGCCGAGGTGAAGAGCTCGGTCATCCGTGACGACCTCCTCGTCAAGGTCCAGGCGTCCGACAGCATCGGGGCCGCCGCGGTGATCGCCCAGTTGGAGGAGCGGGCGGTGGCCGCCGACCGCAAGATCGAGTTCCTCGGCAAACTGCTGCGCAACCTGCGCGGGCAGAGCACCGAGGAGGAGTACCTGCGTACGGGCCCCCGGGCCGGCGCCTATCTGACCTGCCTGCGCGGTCTGGCCTTCGAGCAGGGCCACCGCGACTGGTGCCTGCGGGCGGCTTCCGTCCTGCGGCTGCGTGAAGGGGGAACCACCCGTGCCGAGGACTGAGACCGGGTACGCGCGTTACGTCGCCCTCGGCGACAGCCAGACCGAGGGCGTCGGCGACGGGGACGACGTCGTGGGCCTGCGCGGCTTCGCCGACCGGCTCGCGGAACACCTCGCGGTCGCCAACCCCGGCCTGCTGTACGCCAACCTCGCCGTCCGGGGCCGGCTCGCCGGACAGGTCGTCGCCGAGCAGGTGGAGCAGGCTTTGGCGCTGCGCCCCGATCTGGTGACCGTCATAGCGGGGGTCAACGACCTGCTGCGGCCCGGGTTCGACGCCGCGCGGGTGGCGGGGCAGGTCGAGGAGGCCTTCGCCGCCCTCTCCGCCGCCGGGGCGCAGGTCGCCACCGCGACCTTCCCCGACATCGGGCGGATCGCCCCCGCGGCCCGACCACTGCGGCCCCGCGTGCTCGCGTTCAACGCCCACATCCGGGAGGCCGCCGCCCGGCACGGGGTCGTGGTCGCCGAGACCGCCCTGTCCGACGTGGCCGCCGACCCGCGGTTGTGGGCGGTCGACCGGCTCCACGCGGGCCCGCTGGGCCACGCCAGGATCGCCGCCGCGCTGGCCGAGGCGCTCGGGGTGCCGGGCAGCGACGACAGCTGGTCCCACCCGCTGCCGGCGCGCCCCGATCCGTCCGCCCTGAGGCTCGTCTCGACCGAGGTGGCCTGGGCGGCCGGGTTCCTCGGCCCCTGGCTCGGACGCCGCCTGCGCGGCCGCTCCTCGGGCGACGGCCGCAGCGCGAAGCGCCCCGAACTGCTGCCGGTGCTCCCGGTGGGGGCGGAGTCGGTGCCGCCCGGTGCCGGGGCCGCCGGCCGGGTCGCCGGCGGGCCTGCGGAGCCGGGAGCCTCGTAGGGCGTGGCTCCGGCGCAAGAATGGACGTCCGCCCCCGCCGGTCACCGCTCGGAGGAACGCCTGACCCCACCACCGGCTGACACAACCCGCTGACACAGGCCGCGACGCCACCGCACCGGACCAGGCCCACACCACACCCACCCCCTCCCGGGCTTTGCTTTGCATAAAACTGCGGGGCTACGTATAGTCATGCCATCGATGAGGAGGATCCGATGGTGGTACGTGTAGCGGTGGCCGGTGCGAGCGGATACGCGGGCGGTGAGGTCCTGCGCCTGCTCCTGTCGCACCCCGAGGTGCGGATCGGCGCGCTGACCGGCAACTCCAACGCCGGACAGCCCCTCGGCCTGCTCCAGCCGCACCTCGCGCCGCTCGCCGACCGGATCCTGGAGGCGACGACGCCCGAGGTCCTCGCGGGCCACGACGTGGTGTTCCTCGCGCTGCCGCACGGCCAGTCCGCCGCCGTCGCCGCCCAGCTCGGCGAGGAGGTACTCGTCATCGACATGGGGGCCGACCACCGGCTCAAGGACTCCGCCGACTGGGACGCCTTCTACGGAGCCCCGCACGCCGGAACCTGGCCCTACGGCCTGCCCGAACTCCCCGGCTGCCGCGCCGCCCTGGCGGGCGTCAAGCGCATCGCGGTGCCCGGCTGCTTCCCCACGGCCGTCTCCCTCGCCCTGTACCCCGCCTACCAGGCCGGCCTCGCCGAACCCGAGGCCGTGATCGTCGCCGCCACCGGCACCTCCGGCGCGGGCAAGGCGCTCAAGGCGAACCTGCTCGGCTCCGAGGTCATGGGCACCGCGACCCCGTACGGCGTGGGCGGCGTGCACCGGCACACGCCCGAGATGGTGCAGAACCTCTCGCCGCTGGCCGGACAGCGCGTCAGCGTCTCCTTCACCCCGAACCTCGTGCCCATGCCGCGCGGCATCCTCGCCACCTGCTCGGCCAAGGCCCTCCCCGGCACCACCGCCGAATCGCTGCGCGCCGCCTACGAGAAGGCCTTCGCCGACGAGCCGTTCGTCCGGCTGCTCCCCGAGGGCGGCTGGCCGACCACCAAGGCCGTCACCGGCTCCAACGCCGTCCAGGTCCAGGTCGCCCTCGACGCGTCCGCCGGACGGATCATCGCCATCAGCGCGATCGACAACCTCACGAAGGGCACCGCCGGCGGCGCGGTGCAGAGCATGAACATCGCCCTCGGCCTGCCCGAGGCACTGGGACTTTCCGCCGTCGGAGTCGCACCGTGAGCCACGCCCGCACGGCCGGCCCGACGGGCGACAGCGACACCAGCCGCAGCGGCGGCGGAGCGAACAAGGAGATGCAGTGAGCGTCACGGCAGCACAGGGATTCACGGCGGCGGGCATCGCCGCCGGGATCAAGGCGAACGGCAACCCCGACCTGGCCCTCGTGGTCAACCACGGGCCGCGACTGGCCGCCGCGGGCGTCTTCACCTCCAACCGCGTCAAGGCCGCTCCCGTGCACTGGTCCGAGCAGGTCCTGCGCGGCGGCGCCGTCAGCGCCGTCATCCTCAACTCCGGCGGCGCCAACGCCTGCACCGGCCCCAAGGGCTTCCAGGACACCCACGCCACCGCGGAGAAGACCGCCGAGGTCCTCAACGCCCGGGGGCTCGGCGCCGAGTTCAACGCCGGTGAGATCGCGGTCGCCTCGACCGGCCTGATCGGCGTACTGCTCCCCATGGACAAGCTGCTGCCCGGCATCGACGCGGCCGCGGCCGCCCTCGACGCCGACGGCGGCGAGGCCGCCGCCGTCGCCATCAAGACCACCGACACCGTGCACAAGACGGCCACCGCCGGCCAGGACGGCTGGACCGTCGGCGGCATGGCCAAGGGCGCCGGCATGCTCGCCCCGGGCCTGGCCACCATGCTCGTGGTGCTCACCACCGACGCGGACCTCGACAGCGCCGCCCTGGACGGGGCCCTGCGCGACGCGACCCGCACCACCTTCGACCGGATCGACTCCGACGGTTGCATGTCGACCAACGACACCGTGCTGCTGCTCGCCTCCGGCGCCTCCGGCCTGACCCCCGCCGCCGCGGACTTCGCCCGCGCCGTACGGACCGTCTGCGACGACCTCGCCCGCCAGCTGATCGGGGACGCCGAGGGGGCCAGCAAGGACATCCGCATCGAGGTCGTCGGCGCGGCCACCGAGGACGACGCGGTCGAGGTCGGCCGGTCCATCGCCCGCAACAACCTGCTCAAGTGCGCCATCCACGGCGAGGACCCCAACTGGGGCCGGGTGCTCTCCGCCATCGGCACCACCAAGGCGGCCTTCGACCCGGACCGGCTGAACGTGGCCATCAACGACGTCTGGGTCTGCAAGAACGGCTCCGTCGGCGAGGACCGCGACCTGGTCTCGATGAAGGGCCGCGAGGTCCGCATCACCGCCGACCTGTCCACCGGCACCGAATCCGCGGTCATCTGGGCCAACGACCTGACGGCCGAGTACGTCCACGAGAACAGCGCGTACTCCTCATGAGCGGCGCCACCGGAAGTGCCCGCAAGCACACGGCCCTGCCCAAGGCGGAGATCCTCATCGAGGCCCTGCCCTGGCTCACCCGGCACAACGGCAAGATCGTCGTGATCAAGTTCGGCGGCAACGCCATGATCGACGAGGAGCTGAAGGCCGCCTTCGCCACGGACGTCGTCTTCCTGCGGCAGGCCGGCCTGCGGCCCGTCGTCGTGCACGGCGGGGGCCCCCAGATCAACGCCCAGCTCGACAAGCAGGGCCTGGTCAGCGAGTTCAAGGCGGGCCTGCGCGTCACGACGCCCGAGGCCATGGACGTCGTACGGATGGTGCTGGCCGGTCAGGTCCAGCGCGAGCTGGTCGGGCTGCTCAACCAGCACGGGCCGCTCGCCGTCGGCATGACCGGCGAGGACGCCCACACCATCACCGCGACCCGGCACAGCCCGGAGATCGACGGCGAACTCGTCGACATCGGCCGGGTCGGCGAGATCACCGCGATCGACACCGGAGCAATCGAGGCGCTGCTCGCCGACGGCCGGATCCCGGTCATCTCCTCCATCGCGCGCAGCGCCGACGACCACCACGTGTACAACGTGAACGCCGACACGGCGGCGGCCGCCCTGGCCGCGGCGCTCGGCGCGGAAATCCTGATGGTCCTCACCGACGTCGAGGGCCTCTACGCGGACTGGCCGAACAGCGACGAGGTCATCAGCCGGCTCACCGTCAGCGAGCTGGAGAAACTGCTGCCCGAGCTGTCGAGCGGCATGGTCCCCAAGATGGAGGGCTGCCTGCACGCCGTCCGCGGCGGCGTCGGCACCGCCCGCGTGATCGACGGGCGCGTCCAGCACTCGATCCTGCTGGAGATCTTCACCGACGAGGGCATCGGCACGATGGTCGTGCCCGACGGACACCAGGGCGCACAGTCCGCACGGAACCACGGACCGCAGGGGGGAACGGCATGACGACGGCAACGGGCAACGAGGGCTACGGCGCCCGCTGGCAGGACGCGCTGACCAACAACTACGGCACCCCCGCGCTGGCGCTCGTGCGCGGCGAGGGCGCCCAGGTCCGGGACGCCGACGGCAAGCAGTACACCGACTACGTCGGCGGCATCGCGGTGAACGCCCTCGGGCACGCCCACCCGGCGATCGTCGCGGCGGTCACCCAGCAGATCTCCACCCTCGGCCACGTCTCCAACCTGTACGCCTCCGAGCCGGTCCTCGCGCTCGGCGAGCGGCTCCTCCAGCTCTTCGGCCGCGAAGGCCGGGTTTTCTTCTGCAACTCCGGAGCCGAGGCCGTCGAGGCCGTCTTCAAGCTCGGCCGGCTGACGGGTCGGACCCACATGGTCGCCACCACCGGCGGCTTCCACGGCCGGACCATGGGCGCGCTCGCGCTCACCGGCCAGCCGACCAAGCAGGCCCCCTTCCTGCCGCTGCCCGGCGACGTCACGCACGTCCCGTACGGGGACGTGGAGGCCCTGCGGGCCGCCGTCACCGCGGAGACGGCGCTCGTCCTCATCGAGCCGATCCAGGGCGAGAACGGGGTGGTCGTCCCGCCGGCCGGTTACCTGACGGCCGCCCGCGAGATCACCCGGGCCACCGGCACGCTTCTCGCGCTCGACGAGGTCCAGACCGGCATCGGCCGCTGCGGCCAGTGGTTCGAGCACCAGGCGCACGAGGGCGTCGAGCCCGACCTCGTCACCCTCGCGAAGGGTCTGGGGGGCGGCCTGCCGATCGGCGCCGTCGTCGCCTTCGGCGCGAGCGCCGGTCTCCTCCAGCCCGGCCAGCACGGCACCACCTTCGGCGGGAACCCCGTCGCCTGCGCGGCGGGCCTCGCCGTGATCGACACCATCGCCGCCGACGGACTGCTCGACCGGGTGAAGGAGCGCGGCGAACGACTGCGCTCCGGAATCGAAGGCCTGCTCGACGGAGAAGGCCACCCACTGGTCTCCCACGTCCGGGGCGCCGGCCTCCTGCTGGGTATCGTGCTGACCGAGCCGCTCGCACCGAAGGTGCAGCAGGCGGCTCAGGAAGCCGGATTCCTGGTCAATGCGCCCGCCCCCGACGTCGTACGACTGATGCCGCCGTTCGTCATCACCGAGGCCGAGGTCGACGCGTTCCTCGGGGCCCTGCCCGGCATCCTCGACGCAGCGGGACGATCCGGAGAATGAGACGACGATGAGTCACGCGCAGGAACACGAGCAGAACGGCCAGTCCGTACCGCAGACCCGCACCGCCCGCCACCGCCGGATCGTGGACATCCTCAACCGGCAACCGGTCCGCTCCCAGAGCCAGCTGGCGAAGCTGCTCGCCGACGACGGGCTGAGCGTCACCCAGGCGACGCTCTCCCGGGACCTCGACGAGCTCGGCGCGGTGAAGATCCGCAACACCGGCGGCGAGCTGATCTACGCGGTGCCCAGCGAGGGCGGCTTCCGCACCCCGCAGGCCCCCCTCGGGGAGTCGGCGAAGGAGGAACGGATGCGGCGCCTCTCCGGGGAGCTGCTGATCTCGGCGGAGGCCTCCGCGAACCTCGTGGTCCTGCGCACCCCGCCCGGAGCGGCCCAGTTCCTCGCCTCGGCGATCGACCAGGCCGAACTCCAGGCGATCCTCGGCACCATCGCGGGCGACGACACGCTGATGCTGATCAGCCGCGACCCGGCCGGCGGTCAGGCCCTCGCAGACCACCTCCTGAAACTGGCGCAGAAGGAAAGCTGAGGCCCCGGCGGCATGCCCGCCCGGTCCCGGGCGCCTCAGTACCGCGTCACGTCCAGCGGGCCCGCCCCCGTGCCGATCGCCAGGTGCGGGGCGCGGCGGGGATCGGCCCAGCGGAGGATCCGGCGCATGGCGCCCTCCGGGACGGACACGCAACCGGCCGTGGCGCCCTTGCCGTTCGCGTGCAGGAAGATGCCGGCGCCCCGGCCCCGGACGGGCCGGTCGTAGTTGAAGTCGACCACCAGGGCGTGCGCGTACTGGCGCGCGTACGTCACCAGGTGCTCGGCCTCGCCCGCCGCGCAGTCGGCGGGCAGCGGCTCGACCCAGCGGTTGTAGCTGCCCGAGGCGTTGTCCTGGCACCACCACGAACGGTCCGTCACCCGCCGGTACGCGTACGACGTCCCGGCCGGCGCGGGCGCGATGCCGAAGGCGTAGGGGAGCCCGTACAGGCCCGTCGGGGTGGTGTTCGTGCCCTGGATCCGGGTCGCGCCCTCGGTCAGGCCCCTCGCGCCGAACCGGGCGGGCGCGCTGCCGGCCTCGTACCAGCGGCCCGCGCGCCGGTCCCACCAGGTCAGCACGCCCGTGGTGGATCCGGCGTCGGGCGCGACGGCGGTGATCAGTTGGCTCCCGCCGCCGGTGTCGGCGAGGCGGGCGGGCAACGGCGTCGGGCCGTGGGGGCTCTGCGGGCCGTGCGGGAGCAGGGCGGCGGCGATCAGCGAGCCGGTGACGAGGGCGGTACGCAGCATCCGTCCGACGGTACGGGCGCGAGCGGCGGCGGCGACGCAGGCCGGCCGCCGGACCCCGATCCGGTGCACCCGTACGCCCCACCGGCACCGGCCGGGCCCGTCGCGCCCCTGCTCCGCGGGCGTCCGGCCGGGGATCGTCGTGGCACAGGCCGAGGGGCGGGAGTGGCTGGATGGGCGCGGCCTAGGTCCCCGACACCCCGGCTGACCTCCCCTTGTCGGCTCGATTGACGAAACATACGGAGTAGTGCATAGTTATGCCTGTCGTTGAATGACCTTTCATCCGGCGAACCGCGAAGAAACGCGGACCACCCCGAACGACCCGCGCCGAACCCATCGGTCCGACGCGTACACACCGCATGGAGGCAGCCGTGACCGAGCGCGTCGTACTCGCCTACTCGGGCGGACTGGACACCTCCGTCGCCATCGGCTGGATCGCCGAGGAGACGGGCGCCGAAGTCATCGCCGTCGCGGTGGACGTCGGTCAGGGCGGCGAGGACCTCGACGTCATCCGCAAGCGGGCCCTGGCCTGCGGCGCGGTCGAGGCCGAGGTCGCGGACGCCAAGGACGAGTTCGCCGACGAGTACTGCCTCCCGGCGATCAAGGCGAACGCCCTGTACATGGACCGGTACCCGCTGGTCTCCGCCCTCTCGCGGCCCGCCATCGTCAAGCACCTGGTCGCCGCCGCCCGCAAGCACGGCGCGACGACCGTCGCCCACGGCTGCACCGGCAAGGGCAACGACCAGGTCCGCTTCGAGGCCGGCATCGCCGCCCTCGGCCCCGACCTCACCTGCATCGCCCCGGTCCGTGACTACGCCATGACCCGGGACAAGGCCATCGCCTTCGCCGAGAAGGCGCGGCTGCCGATCGCGACCTCCAAGAAGTCCCCGTACTCGATCGACCAGAACGTCTTCGGACGGGCCGTCGAGACGGGCTTCCTGGAGGACATCTGGAACGCCCCGATCGAGGACGTCTACGAGTACACCGCGAACCCGGCGCTGCCCCGCGAGGCCGACGAGGTCGTCATCAGCTTCGAGGAAGGCGTCCCGGTCGCCCTCGACGGCGAGCCCGTCACCGTCCTCCAGGCCGTTCAGCGGCTCAACGAGCGCGCCGGAGCCCAGGGCGTCGGCCGGATCGACATCGTCGAGGACCGTCTCGTCGGCATCAAGTCCCGCGAGGTGTACGAGGCTCCGGGCGCGATCGCGCTGATCACCGCCCACCAGGAGCTGGAGAACGTCACCGTGGAGCGCGAACTGGCCCGCTACAAGCGGCAGGTCGAGCAGCGCTGGGGCGAGCTGGTCTACGACGGACTGTGGTTCTCGCCGCTCAAACGGGCCCTGGACGGCTTCATCGACGAAGCGAACCGGCACGTCAGCGGTGACGTACGGATGACCCTGCACGGCGGCCGGGCCGTCGTCACCGGCCGCCGGTCGGACGACTCGCTGTACGACTTCAACCTGGCGACCTACGACTCGGGCGACACCTTCGACCAGTCCAAGGCCCAGGGGTTCATCGAGATCTTCGGTCTCTCCTCGAAGATCGCCGCACGCCGCGACCTCGGCTGATCCCGGTCGTTCTCCACCACGCAGTACGAGACGGCCTCCCCGTTACCTCCGCGACGGGGAGGTCGTCGCACCACCACCCTCATGAGGAGCAGTAGCTGTGAGCAGCAACAACGGTGACGTCCGGCTCTGGGGCGGCCGGTTCGCCGACGGTCCCTCCGAAGCCCTCGCGAAGCTTTCCGCGTCGGTCCACTTCGACTGGCGCCTCGCCCCGTACGACATCGCCGGCTCGCGCGCCCACGCCCGCGTCCTGCACAAGGCGGGCCTGCTCACCTCCGAGGAGCTCGGCCGCATGACGGCCGGCCTCGACCAGCTCGAAGCCGCCGTCGCCGACGGCTCCTTCGTGGGCACCGTCGCCGACGAGGACGTCCACACCGCCCTGGAGCGGGGCCTGCTGGAGCGGCTCGGCCCCGACCTCGGCGGCAAGCTGCGGGCCGGCCGTTCCCGCAACGACCAGGTGGCCACCCTCTTCCGGATGTACCTGCGCGACCACGCGCGGATCATCGGCGGCCTGATCGCCGACCTCCAGGACGCGCTGATCGGCCTCGCCGAGGCGCACCCGGACGTGGCGATGCCGGGCCGCACGCACCTCCAGCACGCGCAGCCGGTCCTGTTCGCCCACCACGTACTGGCGCACGTGCAGCCCCTGTCCCGGGACGCCGAGCGGCTGCGGCAGTGGGACACCCGCACCGCCGTCTCCCCGTACGGCTCGGGCGCGCTGGCCGGCTCCTCGCTGGGCCTGGACCCGGAGCAGGTGGCCGCCGACCTGGGCTTCGAGCGGGGCTCGGTCGGCAACTCCATCGACGGCACCGCCTCCCGGGACTTCGTCGCCGAGTTCGCCTTCGTGACCGCGATGATCGGGATCAACCTCTCCCGGATCGCCGAGGAGATCATCCTGTGGAACACGAAGGAATTCTCCTTCGTCACCCTCCACGACGCCTTCTCCACCGGCTCGTCGATCATGCCGCAGAAGAAGAACCCGGACATCGCGGAGCTGGCGCGCGGCAAGTCGGGCCGCCTCATCGGCAACCTGACCGGTCTGCTGGCCACGCTCAAGGCGCTGCCGCTGGCCTACAACCGTGACCTCCAGGAGGACAAGGAGCCGGTCTTCGACTCCTGCGACACCCTGGAAGTCCTGCTGCCCGCCTTCACCGGCATGATGGCGACGCTGACGATCAACCGGGAGCGGATGGAGGAGCTGGCGCCGGCGGGCTTCTCCCTCGCGACCGACATCGCGGAGTGGCTGGTCAAGCAGGGCGTCCCGTTCCGGGTGGCGCACGAGGTGGCCGGCGAGTGCGTCAAGGTCTGTGAGGGCGAGGGCATCGAGCTCGACCAGCTCACCGACGACCAGTTCGCCAAGATCTCGGAGCACCTCACCCCCGAGGTCCGGACCGTCCTCAACGTCAAGGGCGCGCTGGCCTCCCGCAACGGCCGTGGTGGCACCGCCCCGTCGGCCGTCGCCGTCCAGCTCACCGAGTTGAAGGCCGACCTGGTCATCCAGCACGCCTGGGCGATCCACAAGCAGTAGCGGTCCGCGCCCGGAAGGGGGCGGTGGGAGCCGGTCGGCGCCCACCGCCCCCTCACGGCGTCGGGGCTCCCGCCACGGGCCGGCCCGGCGTCCGGTCCTCGGCCCAGGCGGCCAGGGCGTCGAAGTCCTCCCGCAGCAGGCCGAACCGCTCGTCGATCCGCATCAGCAGCGCGTGCGCCGGGTGGCGCGCCCGGACGTACTCGCGGTCCGCGTCGCCGATGTCGTCGTCGATCCAGGCGAACTCCCGCCCGCCCGCGTACTCCAGGACGTACTGCGTCTTCCAGAACGTGCCGTGCGGCGCCCGCCCGTGCATCTGCGGCCAGTCGACGAACGGCAGCCGGGGCAGCCCCAGGGGCGGGCCTATCCAGTCGTTGGCCTCGTCCTTCCAGGTCGTCGCCCAGACCAGTTCGTACGACTCCGCCAGCGCGCGCAGCTCCGCGCCGTGGTCGTGGTTCAGCCAGACCCGCAGCGGCTTGGCGCTCTCGGACTCCCGCCAGCCCGTCGGCCGCATCCGGTGGGTGCTGTAGCCCTCGGGGCGGCGCTGGGGCCGGGCCGCGTACGGGTTCAGCGGGCCGTCGACGTCGATCAGCAACAGTGGTCTCATCACGGAAGGATCCCTCTCGGCCGCCGATCCGGCAGCTCATTTTTGATCATCGATCGAAAGAGAATGAGACGGATGCGTCTCATTCGGGTTATGCTTGTCTCATGGCCATGGATCGTGACCAGGTGCTCCGCTCTGCGGCCGCCCTGCTTTCCCGCAAATCGACCGCGACGATGGACGAGGTCGCCCGCGCCGCCGGAATCGGCCGGGCGACCCTCCACCGGCACTTCGCCGGCCGGGACGCCCTCGTACGGGCCCTGGAGGAACTCGGCATCCACGCGTTCGAGGTCGCCTTCGACAACGCCCGTCTCGACGAGGGCACGGCGGTGGACGCGCTGCGGCGACTGGTCGCCGAGGCCGAGCCGAACGCCCAGCTGCTGGCCTTCCTCGTCACCGAGAACCAGCTCTTCGAGGGTGACCAGGTCAACGAGGGCTGGGCCCGCCTCGACGCCCGCGTCAGCGCGCTCTTCCGGCGCGGACAGCAGGAGGGCGACATCAGGATCGACCTGAGCAGCGCCTGGCTGACCGAGGCCCTCTACGGCCTCATCGGCTCCTGCGCCTGGGCCGTCGTGGACGGCCGGGTCGCCGCCAAGGACTTCCAGTACATGATCATCGAGTTGCTGCTCGGTGGCGCACGACGGAGTGTGGAGTGATGAGCCGTACCGAACAGCTGAACCGGCGGACCGGAGCGGAGGGCGCGGGCCGCGGACGCTGGCTCGCCCTCTCCGTCCTCGTCCTGGCCGTGCTGCTGGTCGCGGTGGACGCCACCGTACTCGGCCTCGCCACTCCTGCCCTGAGCGAGGACCTCAAGCCGTCCGGCACACAGCTGCTCTGGATCGGCGACATCTACTCGTTCGTGATCGCCGGACTGCTCGTCTCCATGGGCTCCCTCGGCGACCGCATCGGGCGCAAGAAACTGCTGCTCGTCGGCGCCACCGCGTTCGGCGCGGTCTCCGTGCTCAACGCCTACGCGACCAGCCCCGAGATGATGATCGTCGCCCGGGCCCTGCTCGGCGTGGCCGGCGCCACCCTGATGCCGTCCACCCTCGCGCTGATCCGCAACATCTTCCACGACCCGAGGGAACGCAGCCTCGCCATCGGCATCTGGGGCGCCACCGCCTCGGCCGGCGCGGCCGTCGGACCGGTCGTCGGCGGAGCCCTGCTCCAGCACTTCTGGTGGGGCTCGGTCTTCCTGATCAACCTGCCGGTGATGATCGCACTGGTGCTCGTCGGCATCAAGCTCCTGCCCGAGTCCAAGAACCCGGTGGCCGGACCCTGGGACCTCGTCAGCGTCGCCCTGTCGCTCATCGGCATCATCGGCGTGGTCTACGCCGTCAAGGAAGTCGCCACCCACGGTCTCACCTGGGGCGTGTGGGCCGCCGCCGTCATCGGCGCGGGCTGCCTCCACGCCTTCGTCCGGCGCCAGTTCACCCTGCCGTCCCCGCTCCTCGACATGCGGCTCTTCAAACACCGCGGCTTCTCCGGCGCGGTCCTCGCCGACCTCCTCACCGTCTTCGGCCTCTCCGGCCTGGTCTTCTTCCTCTCCCAGTTCCTCCAGCTGGTCCAGGGCCGCGACCCCCTGGAGGCGGGCCTGGCCGAACTGCCCGCCGCCATCGGCGCGGTCGTCACCGGCCTCGTCGCCGGCCGCTACGCCCGCAAGTACTCGGTACGGGGCATCGTGGCGGGCGGTCTCGCCGCCATCGGCCTGGCCCTCGCCGCGCTCACCGTGATCCACAAGGAGACCGGCTACCCGTTGCTCGGCGCGGCCCTGCTCGTCGTCGGCCTCGGCGCGGGCTTCTCCTTCACCGTCACCGCCGACGTGATCCTCTCCAGCGTCCCCAAGGAGCAGGCCGGATCCGCCTCGGCCGTCTCCGAGACCGCGTACGAACTCGGCGCCGCGCTCGGCATCGCCCTGCTCGGCTCCATCGTGACCGGCGTCTACCAGAGCTTCACCGCACCGGCCGGCGTCCCCGCCCCCGTCGCGGACGCCGCGCACGAGTCGCTGGGCGGCGCGGTGGAGGCCGCCAAGACCCTGGACCCGCTGACCGCCTCGCAGATGGTCGGCTCCGCCCAGGAGGCCTTCGTCGACGGCCTGCGGCTCGCCTCCGGAGTCGGCGCGGCCGTCCTGCTCGCCACCGCGGTGGCCGCCTGGTTCCTGCTCAGGGGCCAGAAGCTCCAGGACGGCCTGGAACACTGACCCGCCGTCAGCACGCCAAGGGGCGGTGTCCCGCACGTGGTTGACAGCGCGCGGAGCAGCGGGACACCATCCCGGCGATGGAGATCAACGACCTGACCCCGGCCGAACTCCGCGTGTGGCACGCCTTCCCGCGCGGCGCCCGCGTCGATTTCCGGACGGATCCCGAAGAGACCGCAGCCGCCGGGGCGGGCTGGGGTCCCGAGCGGACCATACGCGCCGAGGTGCTCACCGCCCTGCTGCTGAACGGCCCCCGCGTCGAGGGCCGGGTCCCCGGACTCAACCTCAAGGGCGCCCGGATCACGGGCCCGCTGAACCTCAAGTACGCCGTCGTCGACCACCCCGTCCGGCTGCGCGCCTGCTGGTTCGAGCTCCGGCCCGTGCTCTACGGGGCCCAGCTCAAGACCTTCGTCGTCAACGACTCCACCCTCCCCGGCCTGACCGCCGGCATGGCCCGCTTCGACGTCGCGCTCAAACTGTCCTGCTGCCGCCTCACCGGACCGGTCCGGCTCTCCGGAGCCCGGATAGCCGGCGGCCTGTTCCTGTCGAGGTCGGTCATCGGCGTCCGGCCCGGCGAGGGCGACCCGGAGGAGGCCGCGGAACCGCCGCTGCAGTTCAACCACGCCGAGATCGGCACCGACGTCATCGCCGTCGGGGCCACCGTGTACGGCGAACTGCGCGCCAACGGATCCACCGTCGGCGGCCAGATCAACCTCGACGACGCCCGGCTCCTCGCCCCCGGGGACACCGCCCTGCACGCGGAGAACCTCACCGTCGGCAGCGACCTGCGCGCGATGCGCGCGGAGTTCCGGGGCCGGATCAACCTCACCGGCTCCCGCATACCGGGCCAGCTCAACCTCGCCCACACCCGCCTGCGCAACCCCGGCGGAGTCGCGCTGCGCGCCTCCAGCTGCGTGATCGGCGAGGTCTGGCTGCGCGGCTGCCCCACCGTCGAGGGCGCCGTCAACCTGCGCCGCTCCCAGTTCGACCTGCTGCACGTGCCGCCCGGGACCTGGCCGCAGCACCTGCGCATCGACGGCCTCACCTACCGCACGCTCGCCCCGCACCTGCCGGCCGCCGAACGGCTGCCCGCCCTGGAACGGGAGGAGTCGGGCTACCTCCCGTACGCCTACGAGCAACTGGCCGCTGCCTACCGCACGGTCGGCGACGAGGGAGCCGCCCGGACCGTGCAGCTCGCCAAGCTCCGCCGACACCGTCACACCCTGCCCCGGCCCGCGCGGCTGTGGGGACTGCTCCAGGACGTCACCGTCGGGTACGGATTCCGGCCGCTGCGCGCGGCGGGTTGGCTGGCGGCGCTGCTCATGACCGGGGCGATCGCCTACGGACTGCACCCGCCGAGGGCCCTGAAACCGGGGGAGGCCCCCGACTTCAACGCGGTCTTCTACACGATCGACCTGATGGTGCCGATCGTCGGCTTCGGGCAGGAGTCCGCGTACGCGCCGGGCGGCTGGTACCAGTGGCTGTCGTACCTGCTCGTCGTGACCGGCTGGATCCTCGCCACCACGACGGCGGCGGGCGTCAGCCGGTCGCTCCAGCGGCAGTGAACCGGCGCCGGGCGGGCGTCGGACGGGGTCAGGCGGCCTTCGCCTTGGTGGCGTACATGTCCACGTACTCCTGGCCCGACAGCCGCATGACCTCGGCCATCACCGAGTCGGTGACGGCGCGCAGCACGTAGCGGTCGCGGTCCATGCCCTCGTAGCGGGAGAACTCCATCGGCTCGCCGAAGCGGACGGTGACCCGCCCCGGGCGGGGCATGCCCGCGCCACCGGGCTGGAGCTTGTCGGTGCCGATCATCGCGAACGGGACCACCGGGGCGCCGGTCATCAGGGTCAGGCGCGCGATGCCGGTGCGGCCCCGGTACAGCCGGCCGTCGGGGGAGCGGGTGCCCTCGGGGTAGATGCCGAAGATCTTGCCCTCGTCGAGGATGCGTCGACCGGTCATCAGGGCCGCGACCCCGCCGTTCGCACCGTCACGGTCGACGGGGATCATGCCGGAGCCGGTGAAGAACCACGCCATCAGGCGGCCCTTGAGGCCCTTGCCCGTCACGTACTCGTCCTTGCCGATGAAGTGGACCGTACGGTCGCAGACCAGCGGGAGGATCATCGAGTCGATGAAGGTGAGGTGGTTGCCCGCGAGGATCACCGCACCGGTGCCGGGAATGTTCTCGATGCCCTCCACGCGGGTGCGGAACATCAGGCGCATGACCGGTCCGACAGTGGCTTTGATGAGCGCGGTACGGAACAACGTGAGCCCTCCGGCATCGAAAAGCGGTTTGGCACCACACGGCGGTAGTGCAGGTGAGGACGATACTCGCGGGTCAGCCCTGATCGCACATCGGGTTCACGAGGCGGATACGCGATGTTGACGCACGTTTCCGCCATGTTCCGCGGTGGACCGCGTTCCCGACACCCTCCCTTGCCTACCATCGGCACGCCGATTCGGGCCGCAGGACACCCGGAACCCCGGGGGAGCGAGCCCCTTTCAGACCGAGGAGTGCACGGATGACACAGGGTGGGGCAGCGCGGCGCACGGTCCTGGGGGCGGCGGTCCTGGCGGCCGGAACCTCGATCACCGCCCTCGGGGCGGGCACGGCCGCAGCGGCCGACCGCGAGCGGGCCGGCGCACAGGCCGTCGACGGACAGGGCGGGGGCGGCGGCTACCGGGACCTGCCGGTCCCGACCGTGATCGGCCACCGCGGCGCCAGTGGTTACCGGCCCGAGCACACCATGGGCTCCTACCAGCTGGCCCTCGACCTCGGCGCCGACGTGATCGAACAGGACCTCGTCCCCACCAAGGACGGCCACCTGGTCTGCCGCCACGAGAACGAGATCGGCGGCACCACCGACGTCGCCGACCATCCCGCCTTCGCCGCCCGGCGCGCCACCAAGTCCATCGACGGGGTGTCCGTCACCGGCTGGTTCACGGAGGACTTCACCCTCGCCGAACTGAAGACCCTGCGCGCCAAGGAGCGGATCCCGGCGGTCCGCCAGCGCAACACCCTCTACGACGGCCGCTGGGCCGTCCCCACCTTCGAAGAGGTGCTGCGCTGGGCGAACCGGGAGGGCCGGCGGCGCGACAAGCAGGTCTGGCTGCACGTCGAGACCAAGCACCCCACCTACTTCCGCGGCCTGGGACTCGGCCTGGAGGAGCCGCTCGCCCGGCTCCTGCGCCGCTACGGACGCGACGGGCGGGACGCCGCCCTCTTCCTGCAGTCCTTCGAACCCTCCAGCATCCAGCGGCTCTCCCGCCTGGTGTCCGCGCCGCGCGTGGTGCTGCTCTCCGCCGCGAACACCCGGCCCTGGGACTTCGAGGTGGCCAAGGACCCCCGTACCGTCGCCGACCTCGTCAAGCCCGAGGGGCTGAAGTGGATCTCCGGCTTCGCCCAGGGCATCGGCCCCACCCTGGACCTGGTCATCCCGCGCGACGCGGCCGGAAGGCTGGGCACGCCCACCACCCTGGTCAAGGACGCCCACGCCCGCGGTCTGCTCCTGCACCCCTACACCGCGCGCAACGAGAACACCTTCCTGCCCGCCGAATACCGCAGGGGCACCGATCCGGCCGCGTACGGGGACGCCTTCGGCGCGTACGCGAAGTACTTCGAACAGGGCATCGACGGCATCTTCACCGACAACCCGGACACCGGACTGCTCGCCGCGGAGGCCTTCCGCCCGGGCCGCGGCGCCCACCGCTGACGAAGCGGACCGACCGCCGGCGGCGTCAACCGGCAGGCCCCCGTCCCCGTACGGGTGGGCCGGGCCCGGCGGGGAAACCGTACGGACCGGCCCCCGCGTCCCGCCCGGCATGGACCTCCTGAAGGACTCCGACCTCCTGACCGAGCTCGGCCCGCTGCTCTCCGCCGAGGCCGCCGCGGAAGCCCCGGCCGCCGGGGTCGACGCCGCCGACCTGGAACAGGCCGTCTGGGTAAGGCTGCTGGAGCACGGCCCGCGCGACCCCGACCCCACCGGCCGTACCGGCCGGGCCCGCTGGCTGCGCCGGGCGGTGCGGGCCGAGGCCCGGCTCGCGCGGCGCCGGGCCCGGCGCGAGGTTCCGTACGGCGGATCGCCGGCCGACGCCGGAGGGGAGCCGGAAGGCGCCCTGTTGCACGGCGAGGACCACCGGGCCCTGCGCTCGGCGGTGGCCCGGCTCCCCGGACGTTGTCCGGAACTGATGGGAGCACTTCTTTCGCCGAGGGACCTCACTTACCGTGAAATCGCAGGAGAGTTGGGTATCTCACAAGGAAGTTTGGGGCCCGTCCGTTCCCGTTGCCTGGGATGTCTGCGCAGAATGCTCGCTGCAGAGGTTGCGGCTCCTGGCCTGCGGGGAAAGGAGCGGTAGACCAAAGGGCCGGCAGGTGAGCGGGAGGCATGCGCACATGGGCATGAGCGTGACGATTTCGGCGGCGACCGCCGAGGACGCCGAGCAGATCTTCAAGCTGCAGTATCTGGCGTTCCAGCGGGAGGCCGAGCTCTACGGCAACTACCTCATCCAGCCGCTCACCCAGTCCCTGGACTCCCTGAAGGCGGAGCTGGCCACGGACACCGTCCTGGTGGCCCGGCTCGGCGACGAGGTGGTCGGTACGGTGCGCGGCCGCTCCGGCGAGGACGGCACGGCGAGCATCGCCAAACTGTGCGTGCACCCGCGACTCCAGGGCCACGGCCTCGGCGCCCGCCTGCTGCGCGGCGTCGAGCGGGCCCTCGCGGACCGGACGTCCCCGACCCGGTTCCGGCTGCACACGGGCCACAAGAGCGAGTCGAACCTGCGGCTCTACCGCAAGGCGGGCTACCTGGCCGTGGGCAACCGCACCGCCTCCGACGGCGTGGTGCTGGTGATCCTGGAGAAGGAAGCCAAGGGCGCCACCGACTTCGCGGTCAGCGCCTAGACCGCAACCAGAGCATCCCGGTGATCGGCAGGATCACCGGGATGAACAGGTAGCCCATCCCGAAGTCCGACCAGACCGTCGTGTCGGGGAAGGCCCCGGGGTCGACCAGGGTCCAGGTGCCCACGGCCAGCACGCCCGCCAGCTCGACGCCGCAGCACACCAGGGCCGCCCTGCGGGCCCGCTCCCCGCCCCGCACCAGCGAGTACGTGATGAAGGCGTAGGCCAGCGCGGCCGCCCCCGACAGCGAGTACGCCAGCGGGGCCCGGTCGAACTCCGTGGAGATCTGGTAGGCCGAGCGCGAGACGGCGCCGACCACCATCACCCCGTACAGCCAGACCAGCAGCAGCCCCGGTCCGGAGACCAGCCGCCGGCGTCCGGCGGGGTCGGTCGCGGTCGTGCGGGTGTCAGGCACCGGTGCTTCCCCAGATGTCGTAGAGCCGTACTTCGAGCACGGCGAGGACGACCGCGCCCGCGGCCACCGTCACCGAGCCCCACTTCGTCCGCTCGGTCAGCGAGAGCATCCCGGCGGCCGGGACCGCGGCGAACGCGCCCAGCAGGTAGGCCACGAAGATCACCGTGCCCTGTCCGGGCCTCTCCCCCCGGCCCAGCTGGACCAGGCCGATCACCAGCTGGGCCAGGACCAGTACGGTCACCACGGCCATGCCGATGAAGTGCCAGTCCTTGGTCGGCTGGTCCCGCCAGGCGGCGTGGCCGCACCAGGCGGCGAGGGCGAGGGCGGCCGCGCCGATGGCGACCGTCAGGGCGTCGAGCATGCAGCGAGGGTATTACGGGCCGAAAGACCCGATGCGCTCACCCCTGCGCCCGGGCTTTGCTGGAAGGCATGAAGATGCACGCCGAAGCCCTGCTGTTCGACAACGACGGCACCCTGGTGTCGTCCATGGACTCCGTCCACCGCTGCTGGGCCCGCTGGGCCCGGGAGTACGGGATCAACGAGGAGGCCTTCGCCCGGGTCGTGCTGCACGGCCGCCCCGCGACGGAGATCATCGCCGAGCTGCTCCCCGAGGAGGTGCACGCCGAGGCCCTCGCCCGCATCGAGGCCCTGGAGGTGGCGGACGTCCCCGGCGGCGTCGTCCTGCTCCCCGGGACCAAGGAGCTGCTGTCCGCGCTGCCCGCCGGTCGCTGGGCCGTGGTCACCTCCGCGACCCGCCCGCTCGCCCAGGCGCGGCTGCGCGAGGTGGGCATCGACTTCCCCGAGCTGGTGGCCGCCGACGACATCACGCGCGGCAAGCCCGACCCGGAGCCCTTCCTGCTCGCCGCCCGCCGCCTGGGCGTCGATCCGGCCCGCTGCGTCGTCTTCGAGGACGCCCCCGCGGGGCTGGCCGCCGGCCGCGCCGCCGGCATGAGGACCGTGGCCTTGACCACAACGCACCCGGCCGAGGAGCTCGTCGCGGACGTGGTCGTACGGGACCTGTCGGCCGTGTCGGCACTGGTCACCGACACGGGAGTCACCCTTGGGACGGCCGACTGACGCTGACCGGTGTTGTCCGGAATGCGGCCGAAATCCGTCCGCTATACGGACAGTGTTGATCGGTGAGTCGCCATGTCTGCTTTACTTGCATCCATGACCACGACGAGCAGCCGCACCCTTGCGACCGAGGCGACGATGACGCCCGGTGCTCGTTGTATGTGTCGAATGTGCGCCTTCTGAGGGCCCCTTTTCCTGCAGTCCCGCGCCCCGAAGCGAGACAGGCCGAGCCACTCCGCCACCACGCCGGTCCCTGACCGGCCGTACGGATCCGCTCCGCCCGCGCACGCGTCGAAACCATCCTTTTGTGACGGTTGGACCCGTATCGCGTCCCCAGATGTTTGCCCCGTGCCCGGCACCCGCTGCGCCGTGCACTCGACAGCGACGGAATTCCTGTGATCACCACATCGGGCCTCACGAAGGTCTACCAGTCCCGTGGCCGCGAGGTCACCGCCCTGGACGGCGTCGACCTCCACGTCCGCGAGGGCGAGGTGTACGGAGTCATCGGCCAGAGCGGAGCCGGCAAGTCCTCCCTCATCCGCTGCGTGAACCTGCTGGAGCGCCCCACCACCGGCACGGTGAGCGTCGACGGCGTCGACCTCACCGCGCTCGCCGGCCGCGGCCGCCGCGCCGGCAAGGAGCTCCGCGAGGCCCGCAGCCGCATCGGCATGGTGTTCCAGCACTTCAACCTGCTGTCCTCGCGGACCGTGCAGGCCAACATCGAACTGCCGCTGGAGATCCTCGGCGTCTCCGGCCGCGAGCGGTCCCGCAAGGCCGCCGAACTCCTCGACCTTGTCGGCCTCGCCGACAAGTCCAAGGCCTACCCCGCCCAGCTCTCCGGCGGCCAGAAGCAGCGCGTCGGCATCGCCCGCGCCCTGGCCGGCGACCCCAAGGTGCTGCTCTCCGACGAGGCCACCAGCGCCCTGGACCCCGAGACCACCCGCTCGATCCTCCAACTGCTGCGCGACCTCAACCAGCAGCTCGGCCTGACCGTCCTGCTCATCACGCACGAGATGGACGTCGTCAAGGCCGTCTGCGACTCCGCCGCCCTGATGAAGCGGGGCCGGATCATCGAGTCCGGCACCGTCCCCGAACTGCTCGCCACCCCCGGCTCCGAACTCGCCGGGGAGCTCTTCCCGGTCAGCGGCGTCGCCACCGGCCCGGACCGCACCGTCGTCGACGTCACCTTCCACGGCGACGCCGCGACCCAGCCGGTCATCTCCCAGCTGTCGCGGACCTACAACATCGACATCTCGATCCTCGGCGCGGCGATGGACACCGTCGCCGGCCGGCAGGTCGGCCGCATGCGCATCGAACTCCCGGGCCGCTACGAGGACAACGTGGTCCCCGTCGGCTTCCTGCGCGAGCAGGGCCTCCAGGTCGACGTCGTCGACGAAGACCCCACGACGCCGGACGTCGACTCCGAGCTGGCCGCACTGGTCGAGGATGGTGCCAAGTGACCTGGTCCGAGATGCAGCCCCTGCTCACCCAGGGCACCTACGACACCCTCTACATGGTGTTGTGGTCCACCCTGGTGACCGTCCTCGGCGGACTGCCCGTCGGCGTGCTGCTCGTCCTCACGGACAAGGGCGGCCTGTTGCGGAACCAGCCGCTCAACAAGGTCCTCGGCGTGATCGTGAACATAGGCCGCTCGCTGCCGTTCATCATCCTGCTCATCGCCGTGATCCCCTTCACCACCGCGGTCGTCGGCACCTTCATCGGCCCCACCGCCATGATCGTCCCGCTGTCCATCGGAGCCATCCCCTTCTTCGCGCGGCTCGTCGAGACCGCCGTCCGCGAGGTGGACCACGGCCTGGTCGAAGCCGTCGAGTCCATGGGCGGCGGCGTCCCGACCCTGGTCGGCAAGGTCCTGCTGCCGCAGGCCCTGCCCTCGCTGATCGCCGCCGTCACCACCACCCTGATCACCCTGATCGGCTACTCGGCGATGGCCGGCGCCGTCGGCGGCGAAGGGCTCGGATCCAAGGCCATCACCTACGGCTTCCAGCGCTTCGAAACCGGCTTCATGGTCGCCACCGTCGTCATCCTGATCGCCCTCGTGACGGTGATCCAGCTGATCGGCGACGGCGCCGTCCGGGTCCTGTCCCGCAGGGGCCGTACGGCCTGACGCGGCGGGCGCGGGGCGCGGGAACCCCTTTCCCCGAGCGTCCCCGGCGGCCGCGACAGCTCCACCCCACGAGTTTTCCCCAGAAAAGAGAGCCCGCACTTGTCGTGCTTGGGCCACCACCCAGCGGGCACCCCGGTCCCCGCAGCCAGAAAGGCACTCTTCGTGCGCAAGAACATCAAGCTCACCGCTTTCGCCGCCGCCTCCGCCGCGCTCGCCCTCGGCCTCACCGCCTGCGGCAGCTCCTCGGACCCGGGCTCGGCCACGAAGGCCGGCGCCAAGGTCGACGAGAGCAAGCCGCTGGTCATTGCGGCCTCCCCGAGCCCGCACGCCGACATCCTGAACTTCGTCAAGGACAAGCTCGCGGCGAAGGACGGCCTCAAGCTGGAGGTGAAGGAGTTCACGGACTACGTCCTGCCCAACACCGCCACCGAGCAGGGCCAGGTCGACGGCAACTACTTCCAGCACAAGCCGTACCTCGACGACTTCAACAAGAAGAACGGCACGCACATCGTGCCCGTCGTGAACGTGCACCTGGAGCCGCTCGGCCTCTACTCCAAGAAGGTCAAGTCCGTCGCCGACATCAAGGCCGGCCAGACCATCGCGGTCCCGAACGACACCACCAACGAGGGCCGCGCGCTCCAGCTGCTCGCCGCGAACAACCTGATCACCCTCAAGGAAGGTGTCGGCACCAGCGCCAAGCTGTCCGACATCACCGACAAGAAGGGCCTGGAGTTCAAGGAGCTGGAGGCCGCCACGGTCCCGCGCGCCCTGAACGACGTCGACGCCGCGATCATCAACGGCAACTACGCCATCGAGGCCAACCTGTCGCCGGCCAAGGACTCCCTCATCCTGGAGAAGGCCGAGGGCAACCCGTACGCCAACTTCCTGGCGGTCAAGGACGGCAACCAGAACGACCCGCGCGTCCAGAAGCTCGCCAAGCTCCTGAACTCCGACGAGGTCAAGAAGTTCATCGACGAGAAGTACCAGGGCTCGGTCACCCCGGCCTTCGGCGCCCCCGCCGCCTCCTGACGCACCACCCCGCGACGGGATACCGCCCGGTCGACGGCGGGTTTCCGGCCCCGCGCACCCTTCGGGGCGCGCGGGGCCGAACCCGTGGGCGCACGGGGCCCCGGGCTGCCCGCTTCCGGGCAGCCCGGCCCTGCACATCCCCGGGCGGATGCTGCATGCTGTGGCCTACGACCCGCACGAACGGTCCCGCACCACGGTCGCCCCACGGTCTCAGGCATGGAGCTGCGCATGACTACCACCTTCCCGGACGTCACCATCAGCACGGACCGGCTGGTGCTGCGCGCCTTCGAGGAAGAGGACGTCACCGCGCTCGCCGAGATGATGAACGACGAACACATCACCGCCTGGACCTCGGTACCGCACCCCTACACCCACGCCGAGGCCCACGCCTGGGCCACCCGTCACGCCCACGCGGAACGCACCGAGGGCCGGGGCATCGTCTTCGCCGTCACCGAGTTCCTCACCCAGCGACTCGTCGGCATCGTCCACCTCCAGAACACCAACTGGCACACCCGCACCACCGAGGTCGGCTACGTCACCGCACCGTGGGCCCGTGGTGAGGGCTACGCCAGCGAGTCCGTGCTCGCCGTCGCCCAATGGCTCTTCCGCGACCGGAACTTCGAACGCCTCGAACTGCGCACCGCCGCCGACAACACCGCCTCCCAGCAGGTCGCCCAGAAGATCGGCTGCATCAGCGAGGGCGTCCTGCGCAACGCCTGGATAGTGCGCGCCCAGACGGCCGACGGCGGCTGGACCGAGACCCGTACCGACCTCATCGTCTGGAGCCTCGTCCCCGAGGACCTCGACGAGATGGACGACTCCGACGGGTACGACGGATACGAGGTCCACGGGAGCGGTTCGGGCCGCTCCGGACACCCCGGTCGCTCCGGTGACGTGGACCAGTACGCCTACGGCCGGCGGGCCGACGCCGGCGGGTACGCCGTCGGCGCCGACTGGCACTGACCCGTGACCGGGTAGTCTCACCGTGCCCGACCCCGCGACGCAGTTCCGCACACCCCCCACCCCAGGAGACTGACGACGATGGCCGACCGGGTCACGGTGATCGGCTGGGACGGTTCGCCGCTGACCGCGGCCGCCAGGTCCGCCCTCTCCGCCGCCACCCTGGTGGCCGGCGCCGCGCACCACCTCGCGCTCCCCGAGGTCCCGCCCACCGCCGAACGCATCCGCCTCGGCAGCCTCGGCCTCGCCGCCCGCCGCATCGCCGGCCACCGCGGCACCGCCGTGGTCTTCGCCGACGGCGACCCCGGCTTCTTCGGCGTCGTACGCACCCTGCGCGCCCCGGAACACGGCCTGGAGGTCGAGGTCGTCCCCGCGGTGTCCGCCGTCGCCGCCGCCTTCGCCCGCGCCGGCATGCCCTGGGACGACGCCCAGGTCGTCGTCGCCCACCCCCGTACCCTGCGCCGGGCCGTCAACGTCTGCCGGGCCCACGGCAAGGTCGCCGTCCTCACCTCGCCCGGCGCCGGGCCCGTCGAACTCGCCCTGCTGCTCGACGGGGTCCACCGCACCTTCGTCATCTGCGAGGAGCTGGGCACCGACCGGGAACGCGTCACCGTCCTCACCTCCGACAAGGTCGCCGACCACACCTGGCGCGACCCGAACGTCGTCATCGTCATCGGCGGAGCCGGACACTCCGCCGTCCCCGCCGAAGCCGCCTGGCTCCTCGGCAGCCACCCCGGCCTCGTCGGCGGCCGCGGCTGGGCACGCCCCCAGGACCTCCCGGCGGAAGCCGGCACCACCGGCGAGGGCGAGTCGGCGCAGCTGCGCGCCGCGCAACTCGCCCGCCTCGGCCCCCGCACCGGCGACCTCGTCTGGGACATCGGGACCGGCTCCGGCGGCCTCGCCGTGGACGCCGCCGCCCTCGGCGCAGCCGTCATCGCCGTCGACGCCGACCCGCGCGCCTGCGATCGCGCAACCGCCGCCGCCCGCAAGCGCGGTGTCCAACTCCAGGTCCTCGTCGGCCGCGCACCCGTCGTACTGGAGTACCTGCCCGAACCCGACGTCGTCCGCGTCGGCGGCGGGGGAGCGGAAGTCGTCGCCGCGGTCGCCGATCGACGCCCCGAACGGATCGTCAGCCACGCCTCCACGCGCGACGAGGCCGAGGCCATCGGCCGCGCCCTCACCGAACACGGGTACGTCGTCGAGTGCGCGCTCCTCCAGTCCGTCGGCCTCGACACCCGCACCTGGGCCGAACAGGACCGTTCCGTCGTGTTCCTGCTGGCAGCCGAACGCCCCGTGAGCCGCTAGGGCGGAGCCCGGGGTAGGCTGGCCGATCGTCGTACTGCCCTGCGGCACGCTGACGTGGCGCAGTCCACAGCCGGCCGCGCCGGTTTATGGCCGACACGGTGGCCGACGAGCGCGACAATGCTCAGGAGTTGTTGTGCGGGGCGCGGGTGCGGCGAACGGGTCGCACGGCCACCCCGAACGGCAACTCCGCTCGGCGGCCCCTCGGGCCACCGGGCGATCGAAGAGGCGACATCGATGGGCGAGGGGTACGCATGACTGACACCGGCCAGGTTCCGGGCGAGGGCCACCCGGACGACGCGGGCATGGTGGATCAGCAGGGCATCCCCGCTCCGGTCCCGCCCCATCCGCCGCTGCCCCCCGTCCCGCCCCAGGTTCCCGCGGGCTACGCCTTCCAGGACCTCGTGGACGACCCGGCCGAGGCGGAGGACGAGGAACTGCTCCTCATGCCGAGCGGCCAGGGCTCCTGGAGCGACCCGCAGGTGGTCCCGCCGGTGCCGGCCTTCCCCGCCGACTTCCCCGCGGAGCCCGTCTACACCGAGTACCCGCAGCACCCCACGCCGGGCTACCCGCACCCCGGCTACCCCGACGCGCCTTACGCCGACGCCGGCTACCCGCCGCCCGCGCAGCCGGGCACCGGCTTCCCCGAGGGCGAGCCCGGCACCGGCTTCCCCGAGGGCGCCTACGCCGAGGACTCGTTCCCCGAGGGTTCCTTCCCCGAGGGTTCGTCGCCCCACGCCGCCTTCCCCGTGACCGGCTTCCCCGACGCGTACGCCGAGCCCGCCGCCTACAGCGCCGGCGCCCACGAGACCGGCGGCCGCGACTCGGGCGCCCTCGACCTCGGCGGCCTGCTCGTGCCCCCGCCCGCCGCCGCGGCACCGGTCACCCCGGCCCGCCGCCCGCTGCACATGGGCCCGCCCGTGCCCGAGGCCACCGGCGGAGTCGTCCGCTCCCTGGCGGACCGCGGCCCGGCCGCGGCGCCCGTGGCGGCCCCCGCCCAGGTCGTGCCCACGCCCAGCCCGGCGGCCGTGCCGCAGCCCGTGCCCGTACGTCACGCGGGACCGCCGACCACCGGCCCCGAGTACTTCGACTTCGCTCACGCCGAGCCCGCCGCCCAACCGGCCCCGGCCCCGCAGCAGTCCGCCGAGATCCCGGCGCAGGCCGGGACCCCGTGGGCGACGGAGCCCGCCGCCGCCGAGCCGGTACCCGTCGCGGACCCGGTGTCGGACGGCCTGCCGGCCGCCGGCCCCGTCGCGGTTGCCGTTGCCGACGCGGGGGAGCCGTCGCAGGAGCCCGCGGCGGAGCCGGAGCCGGTGGTCGTGCCCGAGGCCGTCGTGCCCGAGGCCGTCGTCGCGCCCGTGCCCGAGGAGCCCGAGGTGGAGGCGGAGGCCCCGGCCGTCCCGTCGCCCGATCCGGCCGCCGAGGTCGCTCCGGAGCAGGTCGTTCCGGAGCCGCGGCCGGAGCAGCCCGCCGAGCCGCGGCCCGAGCAGCCCGCCGAGCCGCGGCCCGAGCCCCTCGCCTCCCCGGAGCCGGCGTCGGAATCCGTACCGGAGCCGGTCGCACAGGCCCCGGCCCCCGAGGTCGAGGCCCCGGAAGCCGTCGTGGCCCCCGAGGCCGTCGTGACCCCCGAGGCCGAGCCGGTCGCGGCGCGGCTCCCGGAGACCACCGACCGGCCCGAGGTGCCCCCGGCCCCCGAAGCGCCGGCCGCCGTCGAGGTCCCGGCCGAGCCGGCGGCCCATGAGGCCCCCGCTCCGGCCGTGGCTCCGCAGGCTCCCGCCGAGCCCGTCGCCGAGGCACCGGTCGAGCCGGCCCCCGCAGAAACGGCGGTCCAGGCCCCCGTCGAGCCGCAGCCCGAGCCCGCCCCGGCCGCTGCGCCCGAGGCGCCGGCCGACGGAGCGGTCCCGGCCGAGGCGCCGGCCGACGTACCGGTGCCGCTCGCCGCGCAGGCCGACGTACCGGCCGAGCCCGCTCCCGCCGACGCCCCCGACGCCGACGCCGTCGCGGAGTCCGCCGGGGCCGTGGAGCAGGCCGCCCCTGACACCGAGGCCGCGCCCGTCGCCGCCCCCGTCACCGTCGCCGTACCGATCGAGGCGGCCGACGCACCCGAGCCGGCCGACGCCCCCGAGGTCGTGGAGCAGCCCGAGCCGGCCGGTCTTCCCGAGGCCGTCGCCGTGTCCGCCGGCGAGGCGGCCCCCGGGTACGCCGACGCCGAGCGCGAGGCCGTCCTGCGCGTCATGCGCGAGCGCCGAGACATCCGCAAGGGTTTCCGTACCGACCCGATCCCGCACGAGGTGCTGCTGCGCGTCCTGGAGGCGGCCCACACCGCCCCCAGCGTCGGCCACTCGCAGCCCTGGGACTTCGTCGTCATCCGGTCGGCCGAGACCCGCCGCACCATGCACGAGCTCGCCCAGCGCCAGCGCGAGGCGTACGCCAAGTCGCTGCCCAAGGGCCGGGCGAAGCAGTTCAAGGAACTCAAGATCGAGGCCATCCTCGACACCCCGGTGAACATCGTCGTCACCGCCGACCCCACCCGCGGCGGCCGGCACACCCTCGGCCGGCACACCCAGCCGCAGATGGCCCCGTACTCCTCCGCCCTCGCCGTCGAGAACCTGTGGCTCGCCGCCCGCGCCGAAGGCCTCGGCGTCGGCTGGGTCAGCTTCTTCGACGAGCGCGAGATGGTCCGCGCCCTCGGCCTGCCGGAGCACCTGGAGGTCGTCGCCTACCTGTGTGTCGGCTACGTCGACGAGTTCCCCGAGGAGCCGGAGCTGGCGCAGGCCGGCTGGTCCCAGCGCCGCCCGCTGGCCTGGGTCGTCCACGAGGAGACGTACGGGCGGCGCGCGCTGCCCGGCGAGGCACCGCACGACCTCCTCTCCGAGACCGTCGCCGGCATCCGCCCGCTCGACGCGAAGGCGCTCGGCGAGGCCTGGGAGCGGCAGAAGCGCATGACCAAGCCCGCCGGGGCGCTGGGCATGCTGGAGATCATCTCCGCCCAACTGTCCGGGCTCTCCCGGGTCTGCCCGCCGCCGATCCCCGAGCCCGCCGCCGTCGCGATCTTCGCCGGTGACCACGGGGTCCACGCCCAGGGCGTCACCCCGTGGCCGCAGGAGGTCACGACCCAGATGGTCGCCAACTTCCTCGGCGGCGGGGCCGTCTGCAACGCCTTCGCCAACCAGGTCGGCGCCGAGGTCTGCGTCATCGACGTCGGCGTGGCCGGGGACCTCCCCGCCACCCCCGGCCTGCTCCCGCGCAAGGTCCGCCCGGGTACGGCCGACCTCTCCGTCGGCCCCGCGATGAGCCGCGAGGAGGCCATCGCGGCCATCGAGGTCGGCATCGAGACGGCCCGCGACCTCGTGGCCGCCGGCAACAAGGCGCTCCTCACCGGCGAGATGGGCATCGCGAACACCACCGTGTCCGCAGCCCTGATCTCGGTGTTCACCGGCGTCGACCCGGCGGAGGTCACCGGTCGTGGCACCGGCATCAACGACGAGACCCACACCCGCAAGGTCGAGGTCGTACGCCGCGCCCTGGAACTCCACCAGCCGGACCCGGCGGACCCGATCGGCGTCCTCGCGGCCGTGGGCGGCCTGGAGCACGCGGCGATCGTCGGCCTGCTCCTGGGCGGCGCCTCCCTGCGCACCCCGGTGATCCTGGACGGCGTCAGCGCCGGCGCGGCCGCCCTGGTGGCCCGCGCCATCGCCCCCGAATCCCTGTCGGCGTGCATCGCCGGTCACCGCAGCGCGGAGCCCGGCCACGTGGCGGCCCTGAACAAGCTCGGCCTGCGCCCGCTGGTCGACCTGGACCTCCGCCTCGGCGAGGGCACGGGCGCCCTCCTGGCCCTCCCGCTGGTCCAGAGCGCCGCCCGCGCGATGCACGAGGTGGCCACCTTCGACTCGGCGGGCGTGACGGAGAAGTAACCCGCCCGTCCCCCACGAGCCCGGTTCCCCCAGGAACCGGGCTCGCCCCATCCCCCCGCACCCCGGGGCACACCCCCTCCACGGCCCCGCGCCCCAGCGCTTCCGTCTCCGACGGAACGACTCCGGCGCCCGTCGTCCGCCCCCGCGCCCGCCCGCCGGATCCGGTTCGGCGATCGCGGACGTCTTCGGCGCCCCCAGCACCGGACCGGCCAACCAATCCCGCTCCGGCTGTCCGTCGTACCCGCCCCACGGCTCCCACCTCAGCCCGCAGGCCCGTCCGGGCCCCCCGCCCGACTCACGTCGCTCCCCGTCCGCCTGCCCGGCCCCGCGGCCCGGCCGCGTACCTCTCCGACCAAGGCACCCGACCCACCCGTCCCGCGCCCACATCTCCGTCCACCTGGGGCACCGGTCCCGCCCGCCCACCCGACCCACCCCCGCCCCGGCGGGCAGGGCACCCGCCCCGCCCGGCCCGACTCACCCGCCCCCGGCGGCAGGGCACCGGTCCCGCCCGGCCCGACTCACCCGCCCCGGCGGGCAGGGCACCGGTCCCGCCCGGCTCGACTCACCCGCCCCGGCGGCAGGGCACCGGTCCCGCCCGGCTCGACTCACCCGCCCCGGCGGCAGGGCACCGGTCCCGCCCGGCTCGACTCACCCGCCCCGGGCGGAGAGGGCACCGGTCCCGTCCACCCCGACTCACCCGCCCCCGGTGGGCAGGGCACCGGTCCCATCCACCCCGACCCACCCGCCCCCCGGCGGGCAGGGCACCCGCCCCGCCCGGCCAGGGCAGCCGCGCCGTAAGGTGGACCCGGACCACAAACCGCACGTCAGTCCCCCCGCCGCTCCAGCGCCGCAGCGGCACGCAACCCCTCCGCCGCATCAGGAGCCGCAACCGCCATGGCAAACCCGGCATACCCCGCCTATCCCGTCGGCCTCCGGCTTGCCGGGCGCCGCGTCGTCGTCATCGGCGGCGGTCAGGTCGCCCAGCGCCGACTGCCCGCGCTGATCGCCGCCGGTGCCGACGTCCTGCTCATCTCCCCGTCCGCGACCCCGTCCGTGGACGCGATGGCCGAGACCGGCGAGATCCGCTGGGAGCGCCGCCGCTACCAGGACGGCGACCTCGCCGGCGCTTGGTACGCCCTGATCGCGACCCAGAACCGGGACGACAACGAGCGCGCGTCCGCCGAGGCCGAACGCGAGCGCGTGTGGTGCGTCCGCGCCGACGACGCCTCCGCCGCCACCGCCTGGACCCCGGCCACCGGCCGCGTCGAGGGCGTCACCGTCGCCGTGCTGACGGGCAACGACCCGCGCCGCTCGGCCGCCGTCCGCGACGCCGTCGTCGAGGGCCTGCGCGACGGCTCCCTCGTCGCGCCCGGCCACCGCCACAAGAGCGCCCCCGGCGTCGCCCTCGTCGGCGGCGGACCCGGCGACCCGGACCTGATCACCGTCCGCGGCCGCCGCCTGCTCGCCGAGGCCGACGTGGTCATCGCCGACCGGCTCGGCCCCCGCGACCTCCTCGACGAACTCCCGCCGCACGTCGAGGTCATCGACGCCGCGAAGATCCCGTACGGCCGCTTCATGGCCCAGGAGGCCATCAACAACGCCCTCATCGAGCACGCCAAGGCCGGCAAGGCCGTGGTCCGCCTCAAGGGCGGCGACCCGTACGTCTTCGGCCGCGGCATGGAGGAACTCCAGGCCCTCGCGGAGGCGGGCATCGCCTGCACCGTCGTCCCCGGCATCTCCAGCTCCATCTCGGTGCCCGGCGCGGCAGGCATCCCGGTCACCCACCGCGGCGTCGCGCACGAGTTCACCGTGGTCAGCGGCCACGTCGGCCCCGACGACGAGCGTTCCCTCGTCGACTGGGCCTCCCTCGCCAAGCTGACCGGCACCCTGGTGATCCTGATGGGCGTCGACAAGATCGGCCTGATCGCCGCCGCCCTGGTCCGACACGGCCGCTCCGCCGACACCCCCGTCGCCGTGATCCAGGAGGGCACCACCGCGACCCAGCGCCGGGTGGACGCCACCCTGGCCACCGTCGGCGAGACCGTCCGCGCCGAGCAGGTCCGCCCGCCCGCGGTCATCGTCATCGGCGAGGTCGTCCGCGTCGGCACCCCCGCGACCCCGGCGACCCCCGCGACCCAGTGACCCCCCGGGTCGGGCCCGACCCGCCCCCGGCTCGGGCCCGACCCGTACTCCCACCGCCGGCGCCTGACAGGCCGTTGGCACCACACCCAGGACAAGGCAGTATCACCCTGTGGCTGATCTCATCACCGTCGAAGACCCCGACGACCCGCGCCTGCGCGACTACACGGGCCTGACCGACGTCGAACTCCGGCGCCGGCGCGAGCCCGCGGAAGGCCTGTTCATCGCCGAGGGCGAAAAGGTCATCAGACGGGCCAAGGACGCCGGGTACGAGATGCGCTCGATGCTGCTCTCCGCCAAGTGGGTCGACGTCATGCGCGACGTCATCGACGAACTCCCCGCCCCGGTCTACGCCGTCAGCCCGGAGCTCGCCGAACGCGTCACCGGCTACCACGTGCACCGCGGCGCCCTCGCCTCCATGCAGCGCAAGCCGCTGCCCACGGCCGAGGAACTGCTGTCCACGGCCCGCCGCGTGGCCGTCATGGAAGCCGTCAACGACCACACCAACATCGGCGCCATCTTCCGCAGCGCCGCCGCCCTCGGCATGGACGCCGTCCTGCTGTCCCCCGACTGCGCGGACCCGCTCTACCGCCGCTCGGTGAAGGTCTCCATGGGCGCGGTGTTCTCCGTCCCGTACGCCCGCCTCGAAGCCTGGCCCAAGAGCCTCGACTCGGTCCGCGAAGCCGGCTTCAAACTGCTCGCCCTCACCCCGCACGAGAAGGCGACGCCGATCGACGGGGCGGCCCCCCGCACCCTGGACCGCGTCGCGCTCATGCTCGGCGCGGAGGGCGACGGCCTGTCCACCCAGGCCCTGGTCGCCGCCGACGAATGGGTCCGCATCCCGATGGCGCACGGCGTCGACTCGCTCAACGTGGGCGCGGCCGCGGCCGTCGCCTTCTACGCGGTGGCCGGCGCCTCGGGGTCGTGACCCCGCCGCACGACACGCACACGTCGGCGGACCGGCCTCGGCCGGTCCGCCGACGCGTTCTCAGAGCCGTTGCGCGAGGGCGATGCCCAGGGCGACGACGAGCGTCACCACGATGAACACGATCAGCCGCTGCCGCAGCAGCTTCGGATCCGGCCGCGACGGCCGCCGCCCCGCCCCGGTGGTCCGCGGCGCCTGCCGCCCACCGGCCGTACGCCCACCCGTGCGCCCCGCCGTCGAACCCGGCTGGTTGCGCGGGGACGAGGGCCGCGAGTGCGGTCCGCTCTGCGGCCCCCGCGCCCGCGGCGTGGGCGTACCGCCCCCCGTACGACGCTCCGTGCGCTGCTCGGCGTACTCGTCGGCGAGCCGCCCCGTCGGCCGCTCCACCCGGGCGCGCTGCGCCGGCGGCCTGCCGTCGCCGAGCCCCTGCGCCTCGCGGGCGGCGATCTCCTTCAACCGCATCGACAGCTGGAGGGTGGTCGGCCGGTCCTCCGGGTCCTTGGCCAGACACGCCGAGACCAGAGGGGCGAGGGCGTCCGGCACCCCCTGGAGGTGCGCCTCCTCGTGCACGACCCGGTACAGCATCACCTCTGAACTGCCGTGCCCGAAGGGCGAGTCGGCGGTCGCCGCGTAGGCGAGGGTGGCGCCCAGCGCGAACACGTCGGTGGCCGGCGTGACGGCGGCGCCGCGCACCTGCTCGGGCGCGAGGAAACCGGGGGAGCCCACGGCGGTGCCCACGTGTGTGAGCGTGCTCGCGCCGGTGGCCCAGGCGATGCCGAAGTCGATGATCCGGGGACCCTTGGGGGAGAGCAGGATGTTCGAGGGCTTCAGGTCCCGGTGGACCACCCCCGCCTCGTGCACGGCGACCAGGCCCTCGGACAGCGCGGCGCCGATCGCGGCGATCTGCGCGGCCGTCAGCGGACCTTCCTCGGCCACCTTGTCGTGCAACGAGGGGCCGGGTACGTACTGCGTCGCGAACCAGGGCCGCTCCGCGTCCAGGTCGGCGGCCACCAGCCGCGCCGTGCACCCGCCGCGGATCCGCCGGGCGGCGGACACCTCGCGCGCGAAGCGCGAACGGAACTCCTGGTCCTCGGCGAGATCGGGCCGGATCACCTTGAGGGCGACGCGCTGTCCGCGCCGGTCGGAGCCCAGGTAGACCACGCCCATGCCGCCCGCACCGAGCCGTCGGTGCAGTCTGAACGAGCCGACGACACGCGGGTCCTCGCGCCGGAGCCGCATCATCGCCATGTCCACCCCGCTGACCGGTCGTCCTGTTGACCTGGCACAGCTTACGGACCATCCGCCATGCGCGCTCAGAGGCCGCGCCCTCGCCGCAGGATTCGATCGTCTGTGCGGAGCAGGCCACTTGGGGGTTGCGCCGCCCGATCGGGCACTCTTTGCCCCGAACCCGTGACATTCCCCAAGAGGCCTCCGCCGCAAGGCGATTGGCCGCCCACCCGCCCGCCCTCACGGGCGGACGCGGCCCGCACCGGGCCGAACGGCCGCAGGGGCGCGTCAACGTCCCGCACGAGGACACGCGTGCGCGGGGAGTGACGGAAGTGAGCGAAGTCACTACCCTCCGGTCATCCCCTCCGGGAAGACCCTCACAACGGGGGAGTCGTCTCCACCCAGGGGAGTAGTCGGGGGCGGGTGCGTCATCCTCCCGGAGGCCGGCAATGGGTACGAGGGCATGAGGCCGGCAGCCGTTCGCCCGCCTAGTGTTGAAGACAAGCGGCGGGTGTCGCACTCGTCCCCCGAGGTCAAGCCCGCCGCTGCCAAACGACAGGGAGAGGACCATGGCGGACATCGCACGGCAGGGACGCAAGGCATTCGCGTTCAACGGCCATGAGTCCGGTACGCGTCACCCGCTGGTGGCCGCGGCGATGGTGCTCCCCCTGGCCGCCGTCCTGCTCTTCCTCTTCGGAGGCTTCGAACAGGTGGTGGCACAGGCGTCGTCCGTGGGCGTGATGCTGGGGCGCTGAGCGGCGCCCCAGGCCCGGGAGAGCGGCCCGGGCCGGGACATCGGCCTGTCGAACCCCGTGGGGACGGGGGCGCGACGGACGGCAGGTGAAGGGTGCTGCCCGTCCGGCTGGGGAGCCGGACGGGCAGCACCCTTTTCAACACCCCCACCCCGCACGGGTCGTACGCCGGCGTTCGCAACCCCGGCCCGTCACCGCGGAAGCGCCCCCGCCCGAGGCCGAACCCGACGCCACGGGCCGGACGACTCACCCCACCCCGGACGCCGCCGCCGTGACCCGTACCGGCGGTGTCGGACGGCCTCCCCTTCGCGCCCCGCCGCCGACCGCACAACCTCCCTCCCCACCGCTGCCGGGTCGCGGACCCGTCCCGTCACCGTGACAGCGGACCGCACGGGAACCTGCCCGGCGCGGAGGAAAGCGGGCCGAAGCCCCGACCCCACCTTCAGGCACCGCCCCGCCCCTCGAACCCCCGTCGGGCCGGCCGGTACCGACCCCACGCTTCGGGCTCCGACCCGCCTGCCCATGTCCCGACCCGCCCTTGGGGCGCCGTTCCGTCCGTCCCGGTACCGATTCCGCCCCTTGGATGCCGACCCGCCTGTCCGTGCACCGACGCCGCCCTTCGGGCACCGGTCCGTCCGGCCCGGTACCGATTCCGCCCCTTCGGGCTGCGACCCGCCTGTCCGTGCACCGATGCCGCCCTTCGGGCACCGGTCCGTCCGGCCCGGTACCGGTCCCGCTCCTTGGGCTGCGACCCGCCTGTCCGTGCACCGACGCCGCCCTTCGGGTACCGGTCCGTCCGACCCGGTACCGACCCGGCCCTTCGGGCAGCGACCGGCCGTCCGGGTGTCGGCCCCACCGTCCGGCCCGGCCGCGGCCCCGCGGCCCCGCGCGGCCGCCCGACCGGGGGAACCTCCCGGGATGTCGCCCCACCCCCGCGGCGACATCCCGGGGGGTTCCCCGCCGCCACCCGGCTCCGGGGCGGGATCGGTCGTACCCTCCTGGTGGGAGAAGGGGGCCGGATGATCCGGGACACCGCGCCGGGCACGACCACACGCGCCGCAGCCGCAGCCGTACGCCCGTACACCGGCACCGGCACCGGCACCGGCACCGGCACCGGCACCGGGGCCGGGACCGCGCCGGCCGGGCCCCCCGACCACCGGCAGGCCGCCCCGTGAGCGCCGTCCTGCCCGCCGCGCTCGCCGCCTGGGGGTCGGGCGGCAGCGGCCACCCGTACGCGCTCCTCGCCGACCGGCACGACGGCACCGTGGTGCGCTGCGGGGACGCCGTCGCCAAGGCGCACGCCCCCGACACCGACCCGGAGGCCCTCGCCCTGCGGCTGCGGATCGCCGGAGCGGGCCCGCTGGCCGGGGTGCTGCTGCCCCCGCTGCGGACCGGTACCGTGCACGGCCGCCCCGTCTCCCTCTGGCCGTACGGGACCCCCGTGGACCCGGAACGCCCCGAGGACGCCCCCTGGGAGGCCGCCGCCCGACTGCTCGCCGCCCTGCACCGCACCCCGCCGGAGGCCCTCCCCGGCCCGGTCCCGCCGATGCGCGGCCCCGCCAAGCTGGCCCGCGCCCTGCGCCGCCTCGCCCGAGCCGTCCCGCCCGGCCCGGGCCACCACCCCCCGGACCCCGCCCACCCGCAGGGCGGCGCGCCCGCCACCGCACCCCACCCCACGGAGCCCCCCGCCCCCGCGCCCCGGCGGCTTCCCCCGCACCTCCCGGGTCCGGCCCCGGGGGCCCGGGCCGTGCGGGCGGCCGCCGCGACCCTGCCCGACTGGGTCCGGGGCGAACGGGCGGCCCCGCTCGGCGGGACGCTGTGCCACGGCGACCTCCACCTAGGGCAGTTGGTGCGGCACCCCGCGCCCGGCGGCCCCTGGCGGCTCATCGACGTGGACGACCTCGGACTCGGCACCCCCGCCTGGGACCTGGCCCGCCCGGCGGCCTGGTACGCGGCCGGGCTGCTCGCCCCGGAGGTGTGGCTGCGCTTCCTGGACGCCTACCGCGCCGCCGGCGGGCCGGCGGCCGGCCCTCCCGGTACCGATCCCTGGCCGGAACTCGACCTGGCCGCGCGGGCGCTGACCGTGCAGGGCGGGGCGCTGGCCCTGGCCAAGGCGGCGGTCGAACGGCGCCCGCTCGACGGTGCGGAACGGCTGATGGTGGATTCCTGTGCCCGAATCGCCGCGATGCCGGCGGAGTTGGAGCCGGGAGCCCCGTCGTAGGGTGAGGGCCCCGTCACCGGGTATGCGTCCGGTGTCGACGCAGACGGCGAGGAGTTGATCGGTTCATGCAGTGTCCGAAGTGTCACGCGATGATGCACACGTACAACCGCAACGGCGTTCAGATAGAGCAGTGCAGCGGCTGCCGCGGCATCTTCCTCGACTACGGGGAGCTGGAGGCGCTGACCCGGCTGGAATCCCAGTACACGGCCCAGCAGTACCCCCAGGTCCCGCCGCCCGCCGCAGCGCCGGCGCCCTACCCGGCCCAGCACGCCGCCCCCGCCCCCGCCTGGGGAGCCCCCCAGCACGGCGGCCACGGGCACCACGGCCACCACGGCCACCACAAGGGCGGCTTCGGCCGGATGTTGTTCTCCTCCTGACGAGCCCGGACCGGCCCGGATCCGGCAACGCGGAAGCCCCGACCGTCTTTCGACGGCCGGGGCTTCCGGGTGGTGCGCGATACTGGGATTGAACCAGTGACCTCTTCCGTGTCAGGGAAGCGCTCTCCCGCTGAGCTAATCGCGCGGGCTCCACGGCTCGCGAGCCGCAGGTCGAACGGTACTACACACGTTGCAGTGAGCTGCGTGCGCGATACTGGGATTGAACCAGTGACCTCTTCCGTGTCAGGGAAGCGCTCTCCCGCTGAGCTAATCGCGCGGGGATCCTTGCGGACCAGTGGACGATACTGGGATTGAACCAGTGACCTCTTCCGTGTCAGGGAAGCGCTCTCCCGCTGAGCTAATCGTCCTTGGAGGTGGAGACGGGATTTGAACCCGTGTAGACGGCTTTGCAGGCCGTTGCCTCGCCTCTCGGCCACTCCACCATGGAGCCGCGGGGGTTATCGGGAAGAAATCCCCCACTTCGAGCGGACGACGAGACTCGAACTCGCGACATCCACCTTGGCAAGGTGGTGCTCTACCAACTGAGCTACGTCCGCAGGTCACCGTGTGTGCTCCGGGGTGTTCCCCCTTCGCTCCCTGGCGACGTGTTGAACTCTAGCGGATTCCCGGGCCAGCTCAAAAACACGTTTCCGCAGCGTGCTGCCGCACGATCACCGCCGGTCACCCGAGCGTCACCTCTCCGGCGCCATCACGTCACCGGTCATAGACTCGCAGCCGTGCACGACCTGCCTCACGACCTGCCTCCCCTGGCCCGCTTCGGCGGCCTCCTCGCGACCGACCTCCGAGACGTCACCAGCGACGCCTCCGCCCTCGACTCCACCGGGTTCTGGGCGGTGGCCGCCGACTTCGAGGGCCGGCTGGTCTGCGCGCGCTTCGGGGACGTGCGTCCCGATCCCGTGCCCCCGCCCGTGCCGGGCGCCTGGTCCGGGCCCGGGCGGGACCAGTGGTCCTCCTCCCTGGACCGGGCCGCGTACGTCGGCGGCGTCCGCCGGATACGCGAGCACATCGCGGCCGGGGAGGTCTACCAGGCCAACCTCTGCCGCGTGCTGTCCGCCCCGCTGCCCGACCCGGACACCGCCGACGTCGACGCCCTGACGAGCCTCCTCGCGCGCGGCAACCCCGCCCCCTACGCAGGAACGATTCGGCTGCCCGCGCACGGCGTGGAGATCGCCACCGCCTCCCCGGAACTGTTCCTGAGCCGCTCCGGGCGCCACGTCGAGTCCGGTCCGATCAAGGGCACCGGCCGTACCGCCGCCGACCTGCTCCCCAAGGACCACGCCGAGAACGTGATGATCGTGGACCTCGTCCGCAACGACCTCGGCCGGGTCTGCGCCACCGGGTCCGTCACGGTTCCCGCGCTGTGCGCGGTGGAGGAGCACCCGGGCCTGGTCCACCTCGTCTCCACGGTCGGCGGCGAACTCGCCGAGGGCGCCGGCTGGCCCGAGCTGCTGGCCGCGACCTTCCCGCCCGGCTCGGTCACGGGCGCGCCCAAGTCCTCCGCGCTGCGGATCATCGAAGCGTTGGAGACCGCCCCGCGCGGCCCCTACTGCGGCGGCATCGGCTGGGTCGACGCCGACCGGCGCACCGCCGGGCTCGCCGTGGGCATCCGGACGTTCTGGATCGACCGCGAGGCACCCGGCGGACCCCGCCTGTGCTTCGGTACCGGCGCCGGGATCACCTGGGGTTCCGACCCCGACCGCGAGTGGGCGGAGACGGAACTCAAGGCCGCCCGGCTGCTCGCTGTAGCGTCGGGCACACACGAGACGCACGATCTGAGTGGAGGGACCGTACGGTGAGGATCTGGCTCGACGGAGCACTGCGGGACGCCGAGGACGCGAAGGTGTCCGTCCTGGACCACGGCCTGACCGTGGGCGACGGCGTCTTCGAGACGCTGAAGGCGCACCACGGCCGCGCCTTCGCCCTCACCCGTCACCTCGACCGACTGACCCGCTCGGCCCGCGGCCTCGGGCTGCCCGACCCCGACCTCGACGAGGTGCGTCGGGCCTGCGCCGCGGTACTGGAGGCCGATCCGGTCCCGCTCGGCCGGCTGCGGATCACCTACACCGGCGGCCTGTCCCCGCTGGGCTCCGACCGCGGCGATACCGGCCCCACCCTGGTCGTCGCCCTCGGCGACACCGTCCGCCGGCCCGACAGCACCGCGGTGATCACCGTCCCCTGGGTCCGCAACGAGCGCTCCCCGCTGACCGGCCTGAAGACCACCTCGTACGCGGAGAACGTGGTCGCCCTGGCCCGGGCGCACCGACAGGACGCGTCCGAGGCGCTCTTCGCCAACACCGTCGGGCAGCTCTGCGAGGGCACCGGCTCCAACGTGTTCGTCGTCCTGGACGGCGAACTGCACACCCCGCCCGTGGCCTCGGGCTGCCTCGCCGGGATCACCCGGGCCCTCGCCGTCGAGTGGACCGGAGCCCGGGAGACCGACCTCCCCTTCGAGGTCCTGGAACGCGCCGACGAGGTGTTCCTCACCTCCAGCCTGCGCGACGTGCAGGCCGTCCACCGCGTCGACGGCCGCACCCTGGGCGCCCCCGGCCCGGTCACCGCGAAGGCCATGCGGGTCTTCGACGAGCGCGCGGCCTCCGACCTCGACCCATAGTCACGGGGCCGCCGGGCGGGTAGAAATCGACGATGACCACCACCCTGCGGCCGAGCGGGCCGCTTCAGCAGAGCGAGGGCGGCGCCCGTTCGCGCCCGTACGAGGTCCGGGTCAACAGCCGGCGCGTCGGGAGGCTCCTGATCGCCGCCGACACGCCCCTCGGGCCGACGGTCGGCGAGATCCGCGACCTGGTCATCGACGAACCGGACCGCCGGCGCGGACGGGCCACCGTCGCCGCGCTCGCCGCCGAGGAGGTCATGCGCGGCTGGGGCTGTCGACGCGTGCGGATCGCCGTACCGGCCGGCTCCGCGGGCGGCCTGCGCCTCGCGGCGGCCCTCGGGTACGTCGAGTACAGCCGCAACATGGCCAAGGAACTGCCCGCCGAACCGCCCGCGCTCTCCGCCGGGGTCCTCGGCCGCCCGATGACGGAGGCCGAGTACGAGCTCTGGAACGCCCGGGCCCGGGAGGCGTACGCCGCGAGCTGGGTCGAGCGGGGCCTGTCGCCCGAGGCGGCCGCCGCGAAGTCGGCCGCTGACCACGACACGCAACTGCCGCGGGGCCTGGACACCCCCGGGGTCGCCCTGCGCGTGCTGGAGGCCGCCGGCGCACCCGTCGGACAGGTGTGGGTGGCCCCGCTCGACGGCAACGCGTACGTCTTCGACGTCGAGGTCGCCGAGGCGCACCGGGGGCGCGGGTACGGGCGCGACCTGATGCTCCTGGCCGAGCGGACCGCCCTCGCCGAGGGCTACCGGGTCCTGGCGCTGCACGTCTTCAGCGCCAACACCCCTGCCGTGCGGCTGTACGAGTCCCTCGGCCACCGGACCACGTCCCACAACCTCGCCAAGGACCTGATCTAGGCCGTCCGCCGGGCCGGGGCCTCAGCCCGCGAGGAGCCGGTCGGCGATCTCCTCGATGCGGGCCCGCAGGCCCTCCTGGCTCTTGCCGCCGTCGAGGCGCTCGCCGTCGATGACGTAGGTCGGGGTGCCGGTCACGCCGATGGCCTTGCCCTCGGCCTGGTCGGCGTCGACGATCAGGATGTGTCGGCCGTCGATCAGGGCGGTGTCGAACTCCTCCACGTCCAGGCCGAGTTCACGCGCAACGTCGAGGAGCACGGCCTCGCCGCGCGAACTCAGCTCGGCGGTCCGCGCCAGCAGGGCCTCCGCGTACGGCCAGCCCTGCCCCTGCTCCACGGCCTCCTCGGCGGCCTGCGCCGCGGCGAAGGCGTGCTTGTGCTTCTCCAGGGGGAAGTGGCGCAGCCGGATGTCCAGCCGGTCGCCGTAGCGGGCCCGCAGGGCGCGTACGTCGTCCAGGGCGCTGTGGCAGTCCGGGCACTGGAGTTCGCACCAGACGTCGAGGATCACGGAATCGGTCATGGGAACAGTCTCCCAGCCCGGTGCCCGCGCACCGACCGGGACCTGGGGAGGAGGCGGGACCCGGAGATGTCCCGGAGATCGGGCGGCGCCGGGCCCGGGGCATGGCCCGGACGGTATCGACCGGTGCAGGATGGAAGGGACGGATCGCCCACCCGCCCGACCACCGCCGGAGGACCGCATGATTGCCGAGACCATATGTTCCGCGGTGTCCGCGGCCGGCCTGGGCCTCGCCGCGGTGACGGCGTACCGCAGGCGGTTCCTGGCGGCCACGCGCATCGCCGCGTACGCGCTGGTGCCGGTCGGCCTGGTGCTGACGGGCGTCGTGGCGTGGGTGTCGGGGATGGTGTTCAAACCGTCGGTCTGGGCGGGCTTCGCACTGCTGGGTGTCGCCTGGCTGCTCTTCATGATCACGCGGACGGTCGAACGCCGTCGCGGGACGAGGGACCCCGAGGCCGGGGCCGCGAAGGCGACCAGGGGCGGCCGGACCCGGGAGGCCGTCGCGCCCTCGGCGTCGGCGCCCTCCCTCGGCGCGGGATCCCGTCCGGCCCCCACCGCCCGGCAGGCTCCGACGGCCCCGGCGGACGACTTCTCCGACATCGAGGCCATCCTCAAGAAGCACGGCATCTGACCGCGCCGGGCGAGGTCCCGCCGTCGCCATAGCGCACCCGCGGCCCCGGGCGGGGCACAAGCCGACGGGAACCACCTGAACTGACGAGCGCGGGCCGACCACCACGGTGATCCTCGCGTGTTGGGAACCGTTCCCGCGACGGCTGCGCGATCATCGCCCCGACATGCTCGAAACATCGCCGGCCGATCCGCCGGCCCCCGCGCCCGTCGCCGAGGCCCCCCTCACCGAGGAGGGGCGAGGCTGCCTCTTCGCCCTCTCCCAACCCCCCTTGATGATCTTCCTAGGGGTGATCGGGACCCTGCTGCTCCTCGCCGCCGTGCACGACCTGTTCCTGCTCTGAGGCCTCGGGGTGGGCGTCCGCCTCCTTGCGGCGCGCCCGGTACGCGGCCACGTGCAACCGGTTCCCGCAGGTCCGGCTGTCGCAGTAGCGCCGCGACCGGTTCCGCGACAGGTCCACGAAGGCCCGCCGGCAGTCCGGCGCCTCGCAGCGGCGCAGCCGCTCCTCCTCGCCGGAGACCACGATGAAGGCCAGCGCCATCCCGCCGTCGGCCGCGAGGTGGTCGCCCACCGAGGCGCCCGGCGCGAAGTAGTGCACGTGCCAGTCGTAGCCGTCGTGGTCCGTCAGCTGGGGCGTGGTGCCGGCGGTGGCCACCAGCTCGTTGATCAGCACGGACGCCGCGCGGGAGTTCGGGGCCGCGAAGACCTGGGCGAACTTGCCGCGCACGGTGCGGACCCCGGCGAGGTCGCGGGCGCTGAGCTCGCCCACGTCGCTGATCGCGTACTCCTGGACGAAGCCGCGCAGCGCCCCGATGTCGGAGAGTCCGTCCGGCTGGTCCGGTTCGGCCGCGGTGTTCACCAGCGCGACGACGACGTCGAGCGCGCGACGGGTGTCGTGGGGGATCTGCACGGGGTCGCTCCCTGAAGGCCGGGCCTGCGGCGACGATCGGCTGTCGCCGCTGGTGGCCGACTCTAGCGCCTCCCCGCAAGGGGTTACCCGTGGGAGCGGGGCGGCGCCCGGGCCTCAAGCACACCGGCGCCGTCCTCGCGGTTGGCTTCCGCGAGAACAGCGCCGGCACGTGCGTATGTGGTTGTCCGACCCGCACCGTCGCCCCGAGTCGGACGGTGTCGAGCGGCGGTAGGCCTGGCTCAGCTTTCGGCCAGGATGTGGGAGAGCTCCTTGTCGAGGTCGAAGTGCCGGTGCTCGGTCCCGGGTGGAACCGCGGCGTCCGTCCGCTTGAGGAACGATTCGAGTGCTCGGGCGGGTGCTTCGAGCAGTGCTTCTCCCTCCGGTGAGCTCAGGGCGATGCAGACGACGCCCTGACCGTGGCTGCGGGACGGCCAGACGCGGACGTCGCCGGTACCGGTGGGCCGGTGCAGGCCCTCCGCGAGGAGGTCACGGGCGAATACCCATTCGACCGTCTCCTCGGCGCCGGTGTGGAAGGTGGCGTGCACGGCGTAGGGGTCGGCCGTGTCATACCGCAGGCCCGCGGGAACAGGCAGTGAGGACTCGCTCGACACAACGAGGCGCAGGTGCAGCTCGCAGCTGACCGTGGTGTTCATAAGCGCCAGGGCCTTTCGCTCAGTGTGCGCTCGGGGATTCGCACGTCGGCGAAATCGACATGCCACCTACGGTGGCGTTGTAAACCCCTCTGACCGTTTTGCGGACCTCTGGGTCCCTCGGACGGCGGATCCAAACCGGCGTTCACGTGTGCTTCGGGCTCCGGTAGATTCAGTGGCATGAATACGGGGAGTGACCGCGAGACCAACGAGTCCGCCGGCGGCGGGGCGCCCGCCGGGGAAACGCCGCACGTGTCGAAGGCGCCCGCCTTCATCAAGGCCAACCGCAGCCTCCACCTGAGCTGGCAGGTCGGCGTCTTCATCGTCGGGCTGGCCGTCATCGGGGCCGGCATCGCCATGCTCGTCCTGCCCGGCCCCGGCTGGGTGGCCATCTTCGCCGGCCTGGCGATCTGGGCCACCGAGTTCGCCTGGGCCCACCTCGTCCTGCGCTGGACCAAGCGCAAGGTGAGCGAGGCCGCGCAGAAGGCGCTCGACCCCAGGGTCCGGCGCCGCAACATCATCCTGACCAGCGTGGGACTCGTCGTCGCGGGCGCGCTGATCGGCTTCTACCTGTGGAAGTACGGGCTCGTCCTGCCCTGGGACATCAAGGACCAGTAGGCCGCCGCGGCTGGTCACGGAGCACCGCTGACATGCGGTAATGTTTGCGGTGCGTCCGGGCGATTAGCTCAGTGGGAGAGCACTTCGTTCACACCGAAGGGGTCACTGGTTCGAACCCAGTATCGCCCACCCGGACCGAGGGCCCGGAGACTCCGCGAGAGTCTCCGGGCCCTCGTCGTTCCCGCCGCCGGCCGGCTCAGCGGAGCCGGCCGAGCGCCTGCCGCAGCCGCCGGGCGTCGCGCAGCCGCTTCTCGTACGTCGCCCCCACCACCAACAGCAGCAGGCCCGCCAGGGCCGGCGGCAGCCACCGGGGGAGCGCCCCCGCCACCTGCGCCACGTACGGGGCCAGCTCGTGCAGGGCCACCGCCGCCAGCGTCACGCCGCCCAGCAGCAGCGGGGCCGCGAGGCGCCGGTGCGCGCCCGCCAGGGTCAGGGCCAGCGCCGCCAGGCCCAGCAGCAGCGGCCGCAGCCAGTGCGCGTCGCCCCAGGCGGCCACCAGGCTCGGCAGCAGCGTCGCCCCCAGCCCCGGCCCGTACGCCGGCCAGGAGGAGACCGTCGGGTCCTTGCGGCGGGACAGGAACCCGACCGCCAGGGCCAGTACCGACACGGGCAGCGCGTACGCCTCCGGCACCGTCACCCCCGAGGCGCCCAGGCGGACCCACGTCGCCGCCACGAACAGCGCGCCCGCCGCCCAACCGCAGCGCCGCCGGTCCGGCCGCAGCGCCGCCGCCGCGCACACCACCCCGACCAGGGCGAGCACCAGCGCCAGCACCGGCGGATCACCGACCGCGAGCGCCACCGCCACCGCCGCCGCCACGGCCGCCGCGCACTCCGCCGGGATCCGCACCGGGCCGAGCCGCGCCGCCAGGGCCACCACCACCGCCGGAGCCACCAGCGCCGCCACCCCCGACCAGGCCGGCGCGAGTCCGGCCAACGCCGCGAGCGCCACCGCGAGCGCCGTCGCGTACCCGACGGCCGCCGCCGCCCCACCGGCCCGTACGGCCACCCGGGCGGGCCCGTACGCCGCTGCGAACGCGGCACCGGCCCCCAGCAGCCCGAACACCGCGAACGTCGCCACACGGCCGTCCAGCGCCCCCAGCGACACGGTCAGCGCGCCCACCGCCGCGCACACCGCGGCCGTCGGACCGGCGGCCCGGCGGGACGCCCGCAGCGCGAGCAGCCCGGCAGCCACCGTCACCGCCGTCTGCGCCGCCAGGACCGCCGCCACGGGCAGCCCCAGCAGCACCGGGGCCGTGAACGACCCCGCCCAGCCGGCCACCACCGCCACCACCGCCGGCTCCGGGCGCCGCAGCTCCCGGGCCGCCCACCAGCCGGCACCCGCCACCAGCAGCAGCGCCACCGGGACCGCCGCCCCCGCGCCGGAGCCGGCCGCCGCGGGGGACGTCGACGCCCACACCTCGCCGAGCACCCCGACCCGGGACGCCGCCGCCAGGGCGACCGTCGGCGCCGCGGTCAGGGCCGCCAGGGCGGCCACCCCGGCTGCCGCCCGCAGCAGGCCGCGCCGGACCTGCGCCGGCAGCGCGGACGCCCGTACGACGGCCAGCAGGGGGAGCGCCGCCACCAGGTGCACCACCACCGGCCACATGTCCCCCCGGGCCGCGTGCCCGGCCGGGACCAGCGCTCCGACCGCCGCCACCGCGGCCAGGCCGCCCACCAGCGCCGCCGCCGACGCCCGCGGCTCGCGCCAGGCCACCGCCACGCCCAGGGCGGCCCCCGCCGCCAGCAGCAGCGCCGGACCGGCCGACCCGGGACCGTCCAGGGACAGCGCCAGGGCCGCCGACAGCGCGAGCCCGCCCGTCGACGAAGCCGCCACCCACGCCGTCACCCGCACCGACCGCCGCGCCACCGCCACCGCGAGCGCGGCGTCCGCCGCGGCCGTCACCAGCACCGCCCAAGCGACGCCCGACGGCCCGGCCCCCGCCGCGACCGCGGCCAGCGGCAACGGCACCTGCGCGACCAGCACCGCGACCGGCAGCGGCAGCCGCAGCCGGGGCAGCGCCGCGCCGTAGCCGGCCCAGAGCGCGGCCAGCGCCGCCGCGGCCCCCGCCGCGTACGCGGTCCCGTCGACCCCGGGCAGCCCGACCGCGTGCAGCGCGTACGCGTCCAGCACCGTCAGCAACAGCCCCACCGCCCCCACCGACTCCGCTGTGGACCGCAGCCCCCGCCGCAGCAGGCCCGCGGGAGCCGCCAGCGCGGCACCCGTCACGGCGGCCAGCACCAACGAACGCCCGGCGATCCCCAACGAGCCCCAGCTCACCAGGGTGAAGGCCAGCGCGGCCACGGCCAGCAGCACCGCACCCAGCGTCAGCAACACGTTCTGCGCGCCGCGCGCCGGCGCCGCCGCGGGCCCCACCGGCCGCGGGGGACCGGCCACGGCGGGCGCGGGATGCGCGAGGAGGCCGATCAGCCAGTTCCGCCGGGACAGCAAGTAGTGCCGCCGGGCGTCGAGTTGGATCAGCTCGCGGTCGATGAGCGCCAGCTCCTCGGCCGGCGGCAGTGCCGGGGCCACCGGCGGGAAGGGGGTGTTCATACGCGGAGTGTGGCGCCCGTCACCGCATCAGGACATGGGCGGGCGTACTCAGATCGCCCCTGAGTACCTCCGGGGAACGGGGTCCGCCGAACCGCCCACGCGAGGCCGTCCGACGAGCCAGACTGGAGCCATGCACCGCTGGACGCACTACCGCTTCCGCAGCGTGTGGGACCTGCCGGCCCCGCCCGCTCTCGTCTTCTCCCTGCTGGAGGACCCGGGGCAGTACCCCGCCTGGTGGCCCCAGGTCCGCCGGGTCGAGCCCGTCGGGGAGGACGGTGGCAACGCCCTGATCCGCTCGGTCCTCCCGTACGGCATCCACGTCGGCCTCACCGGACTGCTGCGCGACCCCGCCCGGGGCGTGCTGGAGGTCGCCCTGCGCGGCGACATCGAGGGCTGGGCCCGGTGGACCGTACGCCCGCGCGGCGGCCCCGGAGCCGGCCGCACCCGCGCCCTGTACGAGCAGGAGGTCGACGTCCGGGCACCGTTGCTGCGCCGACTCTCGGTGCCCGCCCGGCCGCTGTTCCGGCTCAACCACGCCCTGATGATGCGGGCCGGCCGGCGCGGTCTCGCGGCCCGGCTGACGGCCGGGCCGGAAGCGGTTTGAACAGACCCCGGGCCTCTTGTATTGTTCAGTCCGTTCCCGGGCGATTAGCTCAGCGGGAGAGCACTTCGTTCACACCGAAGGGGTCACTGGTTCGATCCCAGTATCGCCCACCGGGACAGGCCGGTCCGTCAGATGACGGACCGGCCTTCCGCATGTACGGCGCCGTCGCGCCGGGCCCGCGACCCGGCTACGCGGCCTGGTTCAGCTCCGGCCGCAGCGGCCAGTGCGGATCCACCGACTCCGGCGTCCCCTGACGCGCGAACCACGCCTGCAGACCACGCGCCTGCGCCGCGTGCCACACCGCCTGCAACGTGTGCAGCTCGGCCGGCGTCAACCGCTCCAGCCTCCCCGCGAACCGGCGCCCCACCGCCCGTACGAGCTCCAGCGACGCCAGCGCGTCCGCCGACGCGTCGTGCGCGCCCTCCAGCTCTATCCCGTAGTGCGCGCACAGGTCGGTCAACGTGCGACGGCCCTTGCGGTAGCGGTCCAGGTGCTTGTCCAGGACCCGCGGATCCAGCACCGTCAACGGCCTGCTGTCCAGGTAGCGGGACAACGAGGACGCCCGGTGCCGGCGCAACTCCCGGTCCAGCAGCGTCAGATCGAACGGCGCGTTCATGACCACCACCGGGCGCCCCGCGACCTGCTGCTCGCCCAGGGCGCGGGCTATCTCCTCCACCACCGGCGCCGGCCAACGGCCGTGGCGCTGGAGGTGCTCATCGGTCAGGCCGTGCACTTCCGTGGCTCCCGGAGGAACCGGGATGCCGGGATTGACCAGCCAACGGGTGGTGCGGACCCGGCCGCCCGCACACTCCTGCACGACGAGCGCGGCGGACACGATCCGGTCCTGCTCGACGTCAACTCCGGTCGTCTCCGTGTCGAATGAGGCCAGCGGGCCTTCGTACCAGCGCGTCATGGCGAACTCCTCGTCCCCGGTCGGCAGATGGGGAGCACCCGGACGCCGTCGTCTCGGAGCGTGCCACCCCCGCCCGCATCGGTGATACCCGGGCTGTTTGCCCCGTACGCCGTTTGCGGCCCCCCGGGTGCGGAGACAACTGAACTGGGGGACCGCGCACATGACCGGTCATCACCCCGACACCACTCACGGCAGGGCCCGGAAGGCATGGGGAGCCGGCCATGGCGCTCGCACAGCCCGAACCGGGCGGGGTGCTGCAGGCACGGACCGGTCCCGCGACCGGACCGCTGCGCGGCACGCTCGCCACCACCGCCTGCATGGAGACGCTCCAGGTGGGCTACCTCCACGCCGTCGCCGCCGCTGCCGGTTGCTCGTTGTCCCAGCCCTTTCCGGACAACGGCATCGACTGGCACGTCAGCCACGGCGCACCCGAACACGTCGTCGACGACGAAGTGACCGTCAAGGTGCAACTGAAGGCCACCTACCAGGTGCCGCCGAGGCCGGCGGGCGAGACCTTCGGGTTCACCCTCGACAACGAACACCTGGTGAAGCTGGCCCGCACACCGGTCGCCGTCCACAAGATCCTCGTCGTCATGCTCGTACCGCGCGAGCGCGACCAGTGGATCGGCGCCGGCCACGAGCGGCTGGACCTGCGGCACTGCTGCTACTGGACCAACCTCGCCGGACACCCCGTGACCGGCCGGCGCCGGACCACCGTACGGATCCCGACCACGCGGATCTTCGACGACCGGGCGCTGTGCGAGATCATGACCCGGGTCGGGTCGGGAGGGACACCTTGATGAACCGGCAGCCACCGCACCTCGAACCGCTGTCTTCCCCGGAGCCGGAACCGGGTGCGCCCGATCCCGCCCAGGTCGACCCCCAGGTGCTCGGTGCGCTGCTGCACCGCCACGGCTGGCTCCGGCGGGGCGGCGCGGCGGGCCGCTACGGCCGCTGGACCCCGCCGCCCGGCCGGCCGACGGGCGGCGCCGCCAGCCTGCTCGTCCCCGAGAACCGCGCCTTCCCGGACTGTTCCGACCTGCTGGAGGAGGCGTTGACGGCGCTCTCCCGCAGCGGCCTCCCGTCGGCCCGGGAGGTCCTGTTCGGGCTGAGCGTCCCCAGCGACGAGGTCCGCTGGGAGCGGGAGATCATCCCCGAGGGCCCCTACGGCCGCCAGGGCGAGGCCCTCTGGACCGTGCAGGAACAGCTGCGCTCGGCGGCCCGGCGGATGCTGCTGGCCGGGGCCCTCGCCGACCGCGCCCGGGCCGGCTACTACGGAGCCCGCCACCGCGCGCAGGCCGAACGCACCCTGGCCGGCGTCCTGGTGGGCCCCTCCCCGGGCGGCCGCCGGCTCACCGCGTACGTCCCGGTCGGCGGCGGACGCGGCCCGGTGACCCGGCTGCACCACGCCCTGCACGCGGCCCGCGAAGCGGTGGACTACCGACGGGCCACCGGCGGCATGGAGGCCTTCGACGCGGCCGTCGCCGCCGGGGTCAGCCGGGAACTCGCCGACGCGCTCATCGCGCTGGTGCGGGGCTCGGAGGGGGTCCGCATCGCACTGGCCTGGGCGCCCGCCGCCGGAGTGCCCGCCGGGTGCGCCGCCCGGCCCGAGCCGGTCGAGTTCTCGCCCGGAGACCTGCCCGTGCTGCGCGAGGCCGCCGACCGCTACACCCGGGACGAGCCGGCCGTCGCCGTCCGCGTCACCGGGGCGGTGGTGCGGATGCGCCGCTCGGCCGCCGGCGGAGGGGGCACCGTACGGTTGCGGGTGTTGGCGGGCGCGGAGGTGCCGTACGTACGGGCCGCCCTCGACGAGGAGGCGTACCGCATCGCGGGCCACGCCCACCTGGTCGGACTGCCCGTCCGGGTCAGCGGCCGACTGCAACGCCGCGGTGGCTTCCGAAGGCTCACCGGGGCCACCGACGTGACGCCCGTCCCGCTGGACGAGGTCGAGCGGGACCGGCTGATGAAGTCCCTGGACGCGGCCTTCGACCCGCAGGACGTGCTGCCTTCGGATGAGTAGCGCGGACGAGTAGCGCGGACGTGGCGCGGGCGACCGTCAGGGCGCGGGCCGGGTGAACTGTGCCATCAGCAGGTCCGGGACCGGGGCGAAGTCCGCGCCCCGGACCATGCCGAGGCCCTCGTACAGGGCCACGGCCGGGGCGTTCGCCGCACCCGTGCACACCTCGACCGTGTGGTCCGGGAACGCCTCCGTCAGCAGGTGGCGCATCAGCCGGGAGGCGATCCCCCGGCGGAACCACGTCGGGTCCACGCACAGCCGGTCGACCCCGATGACCGCGTCGTACTCCGGCGCCCAGGCGAGGAAGCCCGCGATCGAGCCGTCGTCGGACACGGCCCCCAGCCAGTGCAGCGGACGCTCCCGCATCTCCCGCAGGCTCTCGCGCAGCGCCGGGATGCCGTCGAAGCCGATCAGGTCGGCCTCCACCGCGTAGGAGGCGCGGCCGATGCGGTGGACGGAGGCGGCGGTGGCCTCGTCGGCCAGGTCCAGCGCACGGACGAGCGGGTTCGGCATGCGGGGTCGGGTTCCCTTCGGAGGCGGGCGGGACGGGATGCGGGCGGCCCCCACGCTACCCAGGGCCGCCGCCCGAGGGCGCCGGCGACCCCGGCGGGGGCCGCCCGCCGCGTACGCCCCGTTAACCGTTTCGCTGCGCGGGCACTCGGCTCGGTACGATTCAGGCGCGCAGTGTTCGCTCGCGCACCCCCTGAGTCAGGAGAGACCGGTGTCAGACGTCCGTGTGATCATCCAACGCGATTCCGAGCGGGACGAGCGCGTGGTGGCCACGGGCACTACGGCGGCGGAGCTCTTCGCCGGCGAGCGCACCATCGTGGCCGCGCGCATCGCCGGTGAGCTGAAGGACCTCGCGTACGAGGTGAAGGACGGCGAGACCGTCGAGCCGGTGGAGATCTCCTCCGAGGACGGCCTCAACATCCTGCGCCACTCGACCGCGCACGTCATGGCGCAGGCCGTGCAGGAGCTGTTCCCCGAGGCCAAGCTGGGCATCGGCCCGCCGGTCCGGGACGGCTTCTACTACGACTTCGACGTAGCGAAGCCCTTCACCCCCGAGGACCTCAAGGTCATCGAGAAGAAGATGCAGGAGATCCAGAAGCGCGGGCAGAAGTTCGCCCGCCGCGTGGTCTCCGACGAGGCGGCCCGCGAGGAGCTCGCCGACGAGCCGTACAAGCTGGAGCTCATCGGCATCAAGGGTTCGGCGTCGACCGACGACGGCGCGAACGTCGAGGTGGGCGGCGGCGAGCTGACCATCTACGACAACCTCGACGCCAAGACCGGCGAGCTGTGTTGGAAGGACCTCTGCCGCGGTCCCCACCTGCCCACCACCCGCACCATCCCGGCGTTCAAGCTGATGCGCAACGCCGCCGCCTACTGGCGCGGCAGCGAGAAGAACCCGATGCTCCAGCGCATCTACGGCACCGCCTGGCCGTCGAAGGAGGAACTGAAGGCCCACCTCGAATTCCTCGCCGAGGCCGAGAAGCGCGACCACCGCAAGCTCGGCAACGAGCTCGACCTCTTCTCCGTCCCGGACGAGATCGGCTCCGGCCTCGCCGTCTTCCACCCGCGCGGCGGCATCATCCGCCGGACCATGGAGGACTACTCGCGCCGCCGGCACGAGGAGGAGGGCTACGAGTTCGTCTACACCCCGCACGCCACCAAGGGCGCCCTCTTCGAGAAGAGCGGCCACCTGGACTGGTACGCGGAGGGCATGTACCCCCCCATGCAGCTCGACGGTGGTACCGACTACTACCTCAAGCCCATGAACTGCCCGATGCACAACCTGATCTTCGATGCGCGCGGCCGCTCCTACCGCGAACTGCCGCTGCGCCTCTTCGAGTTCGGCACCGTGTACCGGTACGAGAAGTCGGGCGTCGTGCACGGCCTGACCCGCGCCCGGGGCTTCACCCAGGACGACGCGCACATCTACTGCACCCGTGAGCAGATGGCGGAGGAGCTCGACCGCACGCTCACCTTCGTGCTGAACCTGCTCCGCGACTACGGCCTGACCGACTTCTACCTGGAGCTGTCCACCAAGGACCCGGAGAAGTTCGTCGGCTCGGACGACGCCTGGGAGGAGGCCACCGCCGTCCTCCAGCAGGTCGCCGAGAAGCAGGGCCTGCCCCTGGTCCCGGACCCGGGCGGCGCCGCGTTCTACGGCCCGAAGATCTCCGTCCAGTGCCGTGACGCCATCGGCCGCACCTGGCAGATGTCGACCGTCCAGCTCGACTTCAACCTGCCGGAGCGCTTCGACCTGGAGTACACCGGCCCGGACGGCTCGCGCCAGCGCCCGGTCATGATCCACCGCGCGCTGTTCGGCTCGATCGAGCGGTTCTTCGCGGTCCTGCTGGAGCACTACGCGGGCGCCATGCCGCCGTGGCTCGCCCCGGTCCAGGCCGTCGGCATCCCGATCGGCGACGGGCACGTGGACTACCTGCGGGAATTCGCCGCGGAGGCGAAGAAGCAGGGCCTGCGGGTCGAGGTGGACGCCTCCTCCGACCGCATGCAGAAGAAGATCCGCAACCATCAGAAGCTCAAGGTCCCGTTCATGGTCATCGTCGGTGACGAGGACATGGCCGCGGGCACCGTCTCCTTCCGCTACCGCGACGGTTCGCAGGAGAACGGCATCGCCAAGGACGAGGCGCTGGCCAAGCTGGCCAAGGTCGTCGCCGACCGCGTCCAGGTCTGATCCACGGCGCGAAGGCACCGAAGGCCCCCGGGAAGTGATCACTTTCCGGGGGCCTTCCTCGTACGTGCGGGCGAGGTCATATGCTGCATCCCATGACGATTGAGCCGGAGCAGCAGGGCGGAGTGGGCACGCAGGACGCGTTCCAGCGTCTGTGGACGCCTCACCGGATGGCCTACATCCAAGGGGAGAACAAGCCGACCGGCCCGGAGGCCGGGGACGGCTGTCCCTTCTGCGGGTTGCCGGCGATGTCCGACCAGGACGGGCTGATCGTGGCGCGGGGGGAGCACGTGTACGCCGTGCTGAACCTGTACCCCTACAACGGCGGCCACCTGCTGGTCGTCCCGTACCGGCACGTCGCCGACTACACGGAGCTCGACGGCCCCGAGACGGCCGAGCTGGGGGACCTGACGAAGCGGGCCATGACGGCGCTGCGCAAGGCCTCCGGGGCGCACGGGTTCAACATCGGCATGAACCAGGGAGCCGCCGCCGGCGCCGGCATCGCGGCGCACCTGCACCAGCACGTCGTGCCGCGCTGGGGCGGGGACGCGAACTTCATGCCGATCGTGGGGCACACCCGGGTGCTGCCGCAACTCCTCGCGGACACCCGGCAGATGCTCGCGGACGCCTGGCCGGTCGACTAGCCGACGGCAGCGGTACGAAGGGGGCGGGCCCGGCGGGGGCATCCGCGGGGCCGCCGCGATCTTCTCGTCGACCTCCGTCAGGACCGTCCCTGCCTGCCCCTCGGGCCGGGCCGCGCGGGTCGCCGCCGGCGTACTTACTCGTACACGTCCGCCTTGCGGGGGGAGGGCTCCTGGATCATGCCGCTCATGATCGAGGAACGGTTGGTGAAGCGTTCGGTGTCGACGCCGTTCTCCTCCAGCACCTTGAACGTCGCCGCGTGCACGGCCCGCAGCACCGGCGCGACCGTGCGCAGCGCGTCGTCCGCCATGAAGCGGTGGCGCCACATGGAGCCCGCCCAGACGTGCCGCAGGCCGAAGGGCTCGGGCAGCACCAGCTTGCCGCCGAAGTGGTCCAGCAGCGGGGGGTACCAGGTCAGGGGCGCGCGCACGGCCAGGCGTACGACCTCGGAGGCGTCCACGAGCCGCAGCGGACGCTCCACGGTCTCCCAGAAGCGGACCGACTTGGGGACCTCGACCACCGGGGCCTTGGACTTGGTGGTGAACAGGCCGTGGACGGGGCCGAGGGCGTGCGCGGTGACGTCCACGCGCAGGGTCTTGTAGAGCACGGTCACGGTGACCAGCATCGTGATGACGAGCTGGCCGTCCCAGAGCGGGTACTGGATGCCGAGGTAGTGCCGGTTGCCGGCGCTGAACTGCTGCTCGTTGCAGATGCGGGTGATCTCGTGCGGCTTGATCAGGAAGGTGTCGACGTTCTCGCCGGTCGGTCGGGCCACCTCAGCCGCGCCCTCGCCGACGGGCGTGACGACCCAGTGCTGGATCGAGGCCGCCGGGAAGCCGCCGGTGTGCAGCGGGCCGCGCTCCAGCTTGCGCAGTTGCGTGTCGATCGCACGTATGACGTCCCAGCTGCGGAACGGGTGGATCTCGTGGCCCTCGGTCGCGGGGGTCAGCTCCTCGGCCATCTGCCAGTTGCCCCACCGGGTGCCCATGCCGAGTATGCCCTTGGGGCCGGCGTAGAACACGGAGTTGCTGCGGTCCTCGGCGGTGAGCTTCGCCAGCTGGCGGCGCAGGTCCTCGCGGGCCTTCTCGTCGGGGTTGCCGGGCACCGCGTCGGGGATCTTCGCGGCGACGCCCCCGCCGCCGAGCAGGCCGTCCCAGCGCGAACGCAGGTCGGCGGCGGTGTTCTCGCAGATCCGGCGGGCCAGGTACCAGCCGATGACCGGGGCGGCGAGCGAGCCGAGCAGGTACAGCTCCAGGAAGCCGCTGCCGGGCTCGCGCTTGATCACCCGGTACAGCAGGATCGCGGCGAACAGGGCGATGGCGACGAGCAGCGCGGTCCCGATCCAGCTCGTCTTCCCGCCGCCCTTAGACAGGGACTTGCGCAGCTGGAAGAGGCCCACCCACAGCAGCGTTCCGGGGAGGAACAGCACCCCGCAGACCAGCGTGATCATGCGCAGCCGGCGGTCGCGGTCCTTGCGGATGCGGGAGGCGGCCAGGCAGTGCTCCACGACGGTCTGCGGGTCGGCGCCGAAGGACTGGATGAGGGGTTTGCGGCCGGCGCCCAGGGTGCGGGCCTCCACGGCCCGGCAGAAGGCCTCGCCGAGGTTCGGTTCGAAGAGGGAGAGCTTCGCCTCCTTGACCGAGGCCGGGTGCAGCTCGCTGTTGGCCCCGAGTATGGAGGACAGCTTGGTGTCCTTGCCGCCGTCCCGGTACGCGGCGGAGGCCAACGCGTTGGTGGCCGCGGTCTGGCCGCCGCCCCCCTGGAGAGGAATCTGTGCCCCGGGCCTGAAGTCGAATCCGTCGTCCGCCACCGCTGCCCCCATCGCCGTGCCACTGTGCTCTTCGTCGTACCGCGCCCGGCTCCGTGCCGTGCTCGTCGCTCGTGTTCCCCGCCGCGCGGACGAGTTTATCGGCGGACGTCACCGCATGGTCATGGGACAGGGAAATACCGCCCACCGCAAGCCGGTTGGGTGGGCGGTCGCCCTGGCGCTATGTCAGACGGCTTCCCTTCTCCGCCTGTTCGCGCAGCTTGTCCGCGATCGGTGCCGGCATCGGTTCGTGCCGGGCGTACGCCCGCGTGAACCGGCCCGTGCCGTGCGAGACGGAGCGCAGGTCCACGGCGTACCGGTCGATCTCGATCTCCGGGACCTCGGCGCGCACCCGGGTGCGCCCGGCGCCCGCCTGCTCGGTGCCGACGACGCGACCGCGCCGACCGGCGAGGTCGCTCATGATCGGGCCGACGTACTCGTCCGGTACGAGGACGTCGACCTCGGCGACGGGTTCCAGGAGCTGGATCGAGGTGCCGGCGGCGGCCTCGCGCAGGGCGAGGGCGCCCGCGGTCTGGAACGCGGCGTCGGAGGAGTCCACGGAGTGCGCCTTGCCGTCGCGCAGGACGATCCGTACGTCGACCAGCGGATGGCCCGTCGCGAGCCCGCGGGCGGCCTGGGCGCGGACGCCCTTCTCCACGGACGGGATGAACTGGCGGGGGACCGAGCCGCCGACGACCTCGTCGACGAACTCGATGCCGCTGCCGGGCGGCAGCGGTTCGACCTCGATCTCGCAGATGGCGAACTGGCCGTGGCCGCCGGACTGCTTGACGTGCCGGCCGCGGCCGGCGGCCTTGGCGCCGAAGGTCTCGCGCAGGGTCACCTTGTGGGCGACGGGGTCGACCTGGACCCCGTAGCGGCTCCGCAGCCGCTCCAGCGCGACGTCCTGATGGGCCTCGCCGAGGCACCACAGGACGAGCTGGTGGGTGTGCGGGTTCTGCTCCAGCCGCATCGTGGGGTCCTCGGCGACCAGCCGGGCGAGTCCCTGGGAGAGCTTGTCCTCGTCGGCCTTGCTGTGGGCCTCGATGGCGAGGGGGAGCAGCGGCTCCGGCATCCGCCAGGGCTCCATCAGCAGCGGGGCCTCCTTGGCGGAGAGGGTGTCGCCGGTCTCGGCGCGGGTGAGTTTGGCCACGCAGGCCAGGTCGCCCGCGATGCAGTGGCCGAGAATGCGCTGCTGCTTGCCGAAGGGGGAGGTGAGGGCGCCGGTGCGCTCGTCGAGGTCGTGGTCCGCGTGACCGCGGTCGGCGAGGCCGTGACCGCTGACGTGGACGGCCTGCTCGGGGCGCAGGGTGCCGGAGAAGACGCGGACGAGGGAGACGCGGCCGACGTACGGGTCGGAGGAGGTCTTGACGACCTCGGCGAGCAGCGGGCCGTCGGGGTCGCAGCCGACGTCGGGGCGGGGGGAGCCGTCCGGGGCGGTGACGGTGAGCGGGGCGCGTTCCAGCGGGGTGGGGAAGCCGCCCGTGATCAGTTCGAGGAGCTCGACGGTGCCGAGGCCCTGGCGGGCGCCGTCGGCGGCGGGGGCGGCCATCAGGACCGGGTGGAAGGCGCCGAGGGCGACGGCCCGCTCCAGGTCGTCCACCAGGGTCTTCAGGTCGAGGTCCGCGCCGCCGAGGTAGCGGTCCATGAGGCCCTCGTCCTCGCTCTCCGCGATGATCCCCTCGATGAGGCGGGAGCGGGCGGCGTCGATGAGGGCGAGCTCGGCGGGGTCCGGATCGCGCTCGACGCGCTCGCCCGAGGCGTAGTCGTACACGCGCCGGGACAGGAGGCCCAGCAGGCCGGTGACGGGGCTGTGGCCGTCGACGCCGGCCGGTCCGTGCAGCGGCAGGTACAGGGGGACGACGGCGTCCGGGTCGTCCGCGCCGAAGATCTGCCCGCAGACGTCGGTCATCTGCGCGTAGTCGGCCCGGGCTGCCTCCAAATGGGTGACGACGATGGCGCGCGGCATGCCGACGGCCTCGCACTCGTCCCAGACCATCCGGGTGGCCCCGTCGATGCCGTCCGAGGCGGAGACGACGAAGAGGGCCGCGTCCGCGGCGCGCAGACCGGCCCTGAGTTCCCCGACGAAGTCGGCGTATCCGGGAGTGTCCAGGATGTTGATCTTGATTCCGGCCCATTCGACGGGCACCAGCGAGAGCTGCACGGACCGGTGCCGGCGCTGCTCGATCTCGTCGTGGTCGGAGACGCAGGTGCCGTCCTCGACCCGCCCGGCCCTGTTCACGGCCCCGGCGGTCAGGGCCAGCGCCTCGACCAGAGTGGTCTTCCCGGCGCCGCTGTGGCCGACCAGCACGACGTTCCGTACGGAAGCGGGGCGGTCGGCCGTCAGTGCCCTGCCGGCGGCCCCGGCTTGGTGTGATGTGGCTCCCATGGTGCTCGTGCCTCCCGGTGTCGCGGTGAGGAGGGGTGATCGGGGTCCTTCGAGCTTTGCACCGGCGTCACACTGCGTCCATACGTCGTACCCTCGCCGGCCGGTGGCGTGAACCGGACCCTCCGGGCGGATCGCCGGGAGCGAACCGGTGGGTGCGCGGCCGTGCGGGCCCCGGGCGCCGGCTACGATGGGCCAGCCGGTGGCCGTGGTGGCCGTGCGGCCCAGCGACCCTCCGGGAAGGCCATGCTGAACAAGTACGCGCGTGCATTCTTCACGCGTGTTCTCACGCCGTTCGCCGCGTTCCTCCTCCGTCGGGGGGTGAGCCCCGACGCGGTCACCCTGATCGGCACCGCCGGCGTGGTGGCCGGCGCGCTGGTCTTCTTCCCCAGGGGCGAGTTCTTCTGGGGCACGATCACCATCACCCTCTTCGTTTTCTCCGACCTGGTGGACGGGAACATGGCCCGCCAGGCCGGCGTCTCCAGCCGGTGGGGCGCGTTCCTCGACTCGACCCTCGACCGGGTGGCGGACGCGGCGATCTTCGGCGGGCTCGCGCTCTGGTACGCGGGCGCCGGCCACGACAACGTCCTCTGCGCGGTCGCCATCTTCTGCCTGGCCAGCGGCCAGGTGGTCTCCTACACCAAGGCCCGCGGCGAGTCGATCGGGCTCCCCGTCGCCGTCAACGGGCTCATCGAACGGGCCGAGCGGCTGGTGATCTCCCTGGTCGCGGCCGGCCTGTCCGGCCTGGAGACCTTCGGGGTGCCCTCGTGGATCGGCGTCCTGCTGCCGATCGCGCTGTGGGTCGTCGCCGTCGGCTCGCTCGTCACCCTGATCCAGCGGGTGGTCACCGTACGCCGGGAAGCCGCCGAGGCCGACGCGGCCGAGGCCGCCGCCGGACCCCCTTCCTCCACCGAGAGCGGTACCACCTGATGGGCACGGCGCGGGACAAGCTGGTCGACGGCCTCTACGGGCTCGGTTGGGCGGGGGTGAAGAAGCTCCCCGAACCGGCCGCGGTCGCCCTCGGCCGCAAGATCGCCGACGTGGTGTGGAAGCGCCGCGGCAAGAGCGTGCTCCGGCTGGAGTCCAACCTGGCCCGGGTCGTCCCCGACGCCTCGCCCGAGCGGCTGCGGGAACTCTCCAAGGCCGGCATGCGCTCGTACATGCGCTACTGGATGGAGTCCTTCCGGCTGCCGACGATGAACCCCGAGCGGTTCGGCACGGAGGTCCGGTTCCAGGACGAGCACCTGCTGCGCGACGCCCTCGCCAGCGGACGCGGGGTCGTCGTGGCGCTGCCCCACCTGGCCAACTGGGACCTCGCCGGGGCCTGGGCCATCGGCCACATCGGCGTCGCCTTCACCACGGTCGCCGAGCGGCTCAAGCCCGAATCGCTCTACGACCGCTTCGTGGCCTACCGGGAGAGCCTCGGCATGGAGGTCCTGCCGCACAGCGGCGGCGCCGCCTTCGGCACCCTGGCCCGCCGGCTGCGCGCCGGCGGGCTCGTCTGCCTCGTCGCCGACCGGGACCTCTCGTCCTCCGGCATCGAGGTGGACTTCTTCGGCGCCACCGCCCGCATGCCCGCCGGTCCCGCCCTGCTGGCCCAGCAGACGGGCGCCGTGCTGCTCCCGGCGACCCTGCACTACGGGGAATCGCCGGTGATGTTCGGCCGGATCCACCCCGAGGTGCCGGTTCCGGGGACCGGAACCCGGATCGAGAAGACCGCCACGATGACCCAGGCCGTCGCGGACGCCTTCGCCCAGGGCATCGCCGCGCACCCGCAGGACTGGCACATGCTGCAACGGCTCTGGCTGGACGACCTGGAGGAGCGGGCCGACGTACCGGACGTGCCGGGCCGCACCGACCGGGCCGCCCCGGCCGACTCCGAGGAGCGCGCGAAGTGAAGATCGGCATCGTGTGCCCGTACTCGTGGGACGTCCCGGGCGGAGTCCAGTTCCACATCCGTGACCTGGCGGAACACCTGATCCGGCTGGGGCACGAGGTGTCGGTGCTGGCCCCGGCCGACGACGAGACCCCGCTGCCGCCCTACGTGGTCTCGGCGGGACGGGCGGTGCCGGTGCCCTACAACGGGTCGGTCGCCCGGCTGAACTTCGGCTTCCTGTCGGCCGCCCGCGTACGGCGCTGGCTGCACGACGGGGTCTTCGACGTCATCCACATCCACGAGCCGGCCTCCCCCTCGCTCGGGCTGCTGTCCTGCTGGGCCGCGCAGGGGCCGATCGTGGCCACCTTCCACACCTCCAACCCGCGCTCCCGCGCCATGATCGCCGCGTACCCGATCCTCCAGCCGGCGCTGGAGAAGATCAGCGCGCGGATCGCGGTCAGCGAGTACGCCCGGCGCACCCTCGTGGAGCACCTGGGCGGGGACGCCGTGGTCATTCCGAACGGGGTGGACGTCGACTTCTTCGCCGACGCCGACCCCAAGGCGGAGTGGGGCGGGCAGACGCTCGGCTTCATCGGCCGCATCGACGAACCCCGCAAGGGTCTGCCCGTGCTCATGGCCGCCTTCCCCCGGATCGTCGAGGCCTGCCCCGACGTACGGCTGCTGGTCGCCGGCCGCGGCGACGAGGAGGAGGCGGTCGCCGGCCTGCCCGCGGAGCTGCGCTCGCGCGTCGAGTTCCTCGGCATGGTCTCCGACGAGGACAAGGCCCGCCTGCTGCGCAGCGTGGACGTCTACGTCGCGCCCAACACCGGCGGCGAGAGCTTCGGGATCATCCTGGTCGAGGCCCTGTCCGCGGGAGCGGCGGTCCTCGCCTCCGACCTCGACGCGTTCGCGCAGGTCCTGGACCAGGGCGCGGCCGGCGAACTCTTCGCGAACGAGGACCCCGCCTCCCTCGCCGACGCGGCCGTCGCGCTGCTCCGCGACCCGGCCCGGCGGGCCGAACTGAGCGCCCGCGGCTCCGCGCACGTACGCCGCTTCGACTGGTCGACGGTCGGCGCGGACATCCTCGCCGTCTACGAGACCGTCACGGACGGCGCGGCCGCGGTCGCCGCCGACGAGCGCATCCCCCTGCGCACCCGCCTGGGCTTCTCCCGGGACACCACAGCCTCCTAGGGCGTCTTACGGGCGGCCCGTCAGCCGAGGCGGGGGGGAGCGGGGGTGGGGCGCGGGCGGGTAGTGTCGCGGCCCGTGATCGAAAACCTTGTCTGGATCGCCGTGGCGCTGGGCGTCGTCGGCGTCTACCTCAGCTGGACCGCCGGCCGTCTCGACCGGCTGCACACGCGGATGGACGCCGCTCGGGCCGCACTCGACGCGCAGCTCGTGCGACGCGCCTCGGTGGTGGTGGAGGTGGCTACCTCCGGGGTGCTGGACCCCGCGTCCTCCCTCGTCATGTACGAGGCCGCGCACGCCGCCCGGCAGGCCGAGGAGGAGCACCGCGAGGTCGCCGAGAGCGAGCTCAGCCAGGCGCTGCGCGCGGTGTTCGCGGACGCCGACCAGGTCGAGGTGCTCAAGGCAGCCCCGGGCGGCGAGGCGGCCGCCGAGGAGCTGGCGGCGGCGGTGCGCCGGGTGCCGATGGCGCGGCGGTTCCTGAACGACGCCGTACGGGCGGCCCGCGCGCTGCGTCGACACCGCAAGGTGCGCTGGTTCCGGCTGGCGGGACACGCCCCGTTCCCGCTCGCCTTCGAAATGGACGACGAACCTCCGGCGTACCTCGCGGACCGGCCGGCGTAGGACCGCGTGCTCCTCCGGGGACACCTCCTAGAGCCGCGAGGGACAAATGGAGAGGCCACCGGCTCCACATTGGCCCTTGCCGTGGCCTGGTCGGTGGGGTTTTCTCAGTGGAGTAGCACCCGTCTTCCTTTCGAGTGAGGTCAACCCGTGAGCACGCTTCCCCCCTCCCCCCAGTCCGCTGAGTCGGCCATCGGCACCTCCCGCGTCAAGCGCGGCATGGCCGAGCAGCTCAAGGGCGGCGTGATCATGGACGTGGTCAACGCCGAGCAGGCGAAGATCGCCGAGGACGCCGGCGCCGTGGCCGTCATGGCCCTGGAGCGGGTCCCCGCGGACATCCGCAAGGACGGCGGCGTGGCCCGCATGTCCGACCCCAACATGATCGAAGAGATCATCGCGGCCGTCTCGATCCCCGTCATGGCCAAGTCCCGCATCGGCCACTTCGTCGAGGCGCAGGTCCTGCAGTCCCTCGGCGTCGACTACATCGACGAGTCCGAGGTCCTGACCCCGGCCGACGAGGTCAACCACTCCGACAAGTGGGCGTACACCACCCCCTTCGTCTGTGGTGCCACCAACCTGGGCGAGGCCCTGCGCCGCATCGCCGAGGGCGCGGCCATGATCCGTTCCAAGGGCGAGGCCGGCACCGGCAACGTCGTCGAGGCCGTGCGTCACCTGCGCCAGATCAAGAACGAGATCGCCCGCCTGCGCGGCTACGACAACAACGAGCTGTTCGCCGCCGCCAAGGAGCTGCGCGCCCCGTACGAGCTCGTCAAGGAGGTCGCCGAGCTCGGCAAGCTCCCGGTCGTGCTGTTCTCCGCCGGTGGCGTCGCCACCCCCGCCGACGCCGCGCTGATGCGCCAGCTCGGCGCCGAGGGCGTCTTCGTCGGCTCCGGCATCTTCAAGTCGGGCGACCCGGCCAAGCGGGCCGCCGCCATCGTGAAGGCCACCACCTTCTACGACGACCCGAAGATCATCGCGGACGCCTCCCGCAACCTGGGCGAGGCCATGGTCGGCATCAACTGCGACACCCTCCCCGAGGCCGAGCGCTACGCCAACCGCGGCTGGTAGTCACTGCCATGACCAACCCCGTGATTGGTGTCCTGGCACTCCAGGGCGACGTACGGGAGCACCTGATCGCCCTGGCCGCGGCGGACGCCGTGGCCAGGCCGGTCCGGCGTCCCGAGGAGCTCGCCGAGGTCGACGCCCTGGTGATCCCCGGCGGCGAGTCCACGACCATGTCGAAGCTCGCCGTGCTGTTCGGCATGCTGGAGCCGCTGCGCGAGCGCGTCCGCGCCGGCATGCCCGTGTACGGCACCTGCGCCGGGATGATCATGCTCGCCGACAAGCTGCTGGACGGTCGTGACGACCAGGAGACGCTCGGCGGCATCGACATGATCGTGCGCCGCAACGCCTTCGGTCGGCAGAACGAGTCCTTCGAGGCGCGCATCGAGTTCGCGGGCATAGCGGGCGGCGACGTCGAGGGCGTCTTCATCCGCGCCCCGTGGGTCGAGTCCGTCGGCGGCGCCGTCGAGGTGTTGGCCAGGTACGAGGGCCACACCGTGGCCGTCCGACAGGGCAACGTGCTGGCCACCTCGTTCCACCCCGAACTGACCGGCGACGACCGCGTCCACGCTTACTTCGTCGACATGGTGCGCGCGGCGGCGTAACGGCGTCCCGGTAGGATCTGAGGCGAACACTGTTGGTGACGCGAAGGAGACAGGCAGATGTCCGGCCACTCTAAATGGGCTACGACGAAGCACAAGAAGGCCGTGGTTGACGCCAAGCGCGGCAAGCTCTTCGCGAAGCTGATCAAGAACATCGAGGTCGCGGCCCGTATGGGCGGCGCCGACATCGATGGCAACCCGACCCTCTTCGACGCCATCCAGAAGGCCAAGAAGAGCTCGGTCCCGAACAAGAACATCGACTCCGCGGTCAAGCGCGGCGGCGGCCTGGAGGCCGGCGGCGCCGACTACGAGACGATCATGTACGAGGGCTACGGCCCCAACGGGGTCGCGGTGCTCATCGAGTGCCTCACCGACAACCGCAACCGTGCCGCCTCCGACGTCCGCGTCGCCATGACCCGCAACGGCGGTTCGATGGCCGACCCGGGCTCGGTCTCGTACCTGTTCAACCGCAAGGGCGTCGTGCTGCTGCCCAAGGGCGAGCTGTCCGAGGACGACGTCCTGGAGACGGTGCTGGAAGCCGGCGCCGAAGAGGTCAACGACCTCGGCGAGAGCTTCGAGATCATCAGCGAGGCCACCGACATGGTCGCGGTCCGTACCGCCCTCCAGGAGGCCGGCATCGACTACGACTCGGCCGACTCCAACTTCCTGCCGACCATGCAGGTCGAGCTGGACGAAGAGGGCGCGCGCAAGATCTTCAAGCTGATCGACGCGCTGGAGGACAGCGACGACGTGCAGAACGTCTTCGCCAACTTCGACGTGTCGGACGAGGTCATGGAGCAGGTCGACGCCTGACCGGGCACCAGCGACGGGCCGACGGGGACACACCCCGTCGGCCCGTCGCTTTGTCAGTGGCGCCCGCTAACCTGCACGGACGCGGACGGGTGAGCGAGGGAGGGGGACGCGGTGCGAGTACTCGGCGTGGATCCGGGGTTGACGCGGTGCGGCGTCGGCGTGGTCGAGGGCGTCGCCGGCCGCCCCCTGACCATGATCGGCGTCGGTGTCGTACGGACCCCGGCGGACGCCGAACTGGGACTGCGGCTCGTCGCCATCGAACAGGGCATCGAGGAATGGCTCGACGCGCACCGGCCCGAGGTCGTGGCCGTGGAACGGGTCTTCAGCCAGCACAACGTCAGCACCGTGATGGGTACCGCCCAGGCCAGCGCCGTCGCCATGTTGTGCGCCGCCCGGCGCGGCATCCCCGTCGCCCTGCACACCCCCAGCGAGGTCAAGGCCGCCGTCACCGGAACCGGCCGGGCCGACAAGGCGCAGGTCGGCGCCATGGTGACCCGCCTGCTGCGGCTCGCCGAACCGCCCCGCCCGGCCGACGCCGCCGACGCCCTCGCCCTCGCCATCTGCCACATCTGGCGGGCTCCCGCCCAGAACCGCCTCCAGCAGGCGGTCGCCCTGCACGCCTCGAAAGGCCGTACCCGATGATCGCCTTCGTCAGCGGCCCCGTCGCCGCACTCGCCCCCACCCTGGCCGTCGTCGAGGTCGGGGGAGTGGGCATGGCCGTCCACTGCACGCCGAACACCATCGCCGCCCTGCGCCTCGGCGAGCCGGCCCGACTGGCCACCTCCCTGGTCGTCCGGGAGGACTCGCTCACCCTGTACGGCTTCGCCGACGACGACGAGCGCCAGGTCTTCGAGCTGCTCCAGAGCGCCAGCGGGGTCGGCCCCCGGCTCGCCCAGGCGATGCTCGGCGTGCACCGCCCCGACGCGCTGCGCCTCGCCGTCTCCACCGGCGACGAGAAGGCCCTGACGGCCGTGCCCGGCATCGGCAAGAAGGGCGCGCAGAAGCTCCTCCTGGAGCTCAAGGACAAACTGGGCTCCCCCCTCGGCTCCGGCGGCCTCGTCGGCGCCCAGCGGGCCGCGGCCACCGGCCCCGCCCCCTGGAGCGAACAGCTCCAGGCCGCCCTGATCGGCCTCGGCTACGCCTCCCGCGACGCCGACGAGGCCGTCGACGCCGTCACCCCGCAGGCCGAGGCCGCCATCGCCGCCGGCGGCTCCGCCCCGGTCCCGCAGCTGCTGCGCGCGGCCCTCCAGTCCCTCAACCGCGCCCGCTGACCGCAGCCGCGTACGACCGACCACAGCGCATACCGAGAAGGCAGAGCGACACCGTGAACTGGGACGACGAGAGCACCGCCGAGGACGAGGCCCGCATCGTGGCCTCCGCCGCCGACGGGGAGGACACGGCCGTCGAGGCCGCGCTGCGCCCCAAGGACCTCGGCGAGTTCGTCGGTCAGGAAAAGGTCCGCCAGCAGCTGGACCTCGTCCTCAAGGCGGCCAAGCAGCGCGGCGCCACCGCCGACCACGTCCTGCTCTCGGGCGCGCCCGGCCTCGGCAAGACCACCCTCTCCATGATCATCGCGGCCGAGATGGGCGCCCCGATCCGGATCACCTCCGGCCCCGCCATCCAGCACGCCGGCGACCTCGCCGCGATCCTCTCCTCCCTCCAGGAGGGCGAGGTCCTCTTCCTCGACGAGATCCACCGCATGTCCCGGCCCGCCGAGGAGATGCTGTACATGGCCATGGAGGACTTCCGCGTCGACGTCATCGTCGGCAAGGGCCCCGGCGCCACCGCCATCCCCCTGGAACTCCCGCCCTTCACCCTCGTCGGCGCCACCACCCGCGCCGGGCTGCTGCCCCCGCCGCTGCGCGACCGCTTCGGCTTCACCGGGCACATGGAGTTCTACGTCCCCGAGGAGCTGGAACGCGTCATCCACCGCTCGGCCCGCCTCCTCGACGTCGAGATCGACACCGCCGGCGCCGCCGAGATCGCCGGACGCTCCCGCGGCACCCCCCGCATCGCCAACCGGCTCCTGCGCCGGGTCCGGGACTACGCCCAGGTCAGGGCCGACGGGGTGATCAACCGTTCGGTCGCCGAAACGGCCCTCCAGGTCTACGAGGTGGACGCGCGCGGTCTCGACCGGCTGGACCGGGCCGTGCTGGAGGCCCTGCTCAAGCTGTTCGGCGGCGGTCCCGTCGGCCTCTCCACCCTCGCGGTCGCGGTCGGGGAGGAACGGGAGACGGTGGAGGAGGTCGCCGAGCCCTTCCTGGTCCGGGAGGGCCTGCTGGCCAGGACGCCCCGCGGGCGGGTCGCGACCCCCGCCGCATGGGCCCACCTGGGGCTCGTACCCCCGCAGCACGGCGCGAGTGGATCAAGCGGACAACAGGGCTTGTTCGGGGCCTGACGGCGCGGAGGTTCGACCGGTCAGGAACTGCGGTGCCATGCTGGGCGTTGTTCCATCGGTGCGGACTCGCCTAGACTCCGCCGATGCCGACCCTTCGGGTCGGCGTGCCCACCCCCGTAGAAGAAGGCCGTCGTCCGTACGGTCGTGCGAAGGATCTCCGTCCCGTGAATCTCGTGACACTCCTCCCGTTCATCGTGCTCATCGGGGCCATGTTCCTGATGACCCGTTCCGCCAAGAAGAAGCAGCAGGCGGCCGCGCAGATGCGCAACGAAATGACGCCCGGCACCGGGGTCCGCACCATCGGCGGCATGTACGCCACGGTGAAGGAGATCGGTGAGGACACGGTCACCCTCGAGGTGGCTCCCGGTGTCCACGCGATCTACGCGAAGAACTCCATCGGCGCCGTCCTGGAGGACGAGGAGTACAACCGCATCGTCCACGGAATCACCGATGATCCGACGAACGACACGCCGGTCGTGCCGGACGACGCCTCCTCGCTGACCGGGACCGACGCCCCCACGACGGACCAGCCCAAGGCCGATCTGTCGAAGGACGCGTCCACGGACGTCACCGACGCCCCCAAGCTCGACCTGGGCAAGGGCGACGAGCCCAAGGGTGACGAGCCCAAGGACGGCGAGCCCGGCGCCAAGTAGCACCGGGCCGGGAACCGCGGTGGCGCCCGACCGGCGACCGCCGCGGTACCCGTAGTGAACTTCTGCGGGGGGCAGGGGTCCCCACCACACATTTCGTGGCCGTCCGCGCGCTGACCCGGCGCGGGACGGTTGGACAGGGAGAAACGACAAGGTGGCAGCACCGAAGAAGGGCCGGCGGCCCACGGGGGCTCAGGGGAGGCCGGGGCGCGCCCTGGCTCTCATCCTGATCGCGATGGTGGCGCTGACCGCGGGGATGTTCCTCTCGAAGCAGACCACTCCCCGCCTGGGCATCGACCTCGCGGGCGGTACGAGCATCACGCTCAAGGCGAAGAGCGAGCCCGGCAAGCCGAACGCCATCAACGAGACCAACATGAACACCGCGGTCGGCATCATCGACCGCCGTGTCAACGGTCTCGGCGTCTCGGAGGCCGAGGTCCAGACGCAGGGCACCGACCACATCATCGTGAACATCCCCAAGGGTGTGAACGAGCAGCAGGCGCGCGAGCAGGTCGGTACCACCGCGCAGCTCTACTTCCGCCCGGTGCTCGCCGTCGCCGACGGCGCCCCGATCGCCCCCGAGGCCACTCCGAGCGGCTCCCCGAGCCCCTCCACGAGCGGTTCCGCTCCGCCGAAGGCCGAGGGCAGCGGCAAGCCGTCCGCCCCGGCCACCCCGTCGTCCAGCGCCACTTCCCAGGGCCGTGCGCTCAGCGAGGCCCTCAAGGCCCCCAGCGCGCCCACCCCCTCGCCCTCGGCGAGCGGGTCGAAGAAGGCAGACGACAACAAGGCGACCCCCTCGGCTTCCGGTGCCCCGTCCGGGTCGCCCTCCGCGTCCCCCGACGCGAGCGCCCCGCCGGTGGACCCCGCCGTCGCCGACCTGCAGACGAAGTTCGCCGCACTGGACTGCACCGACCCGGCCCAGCGCACCGCGGCCGCCCAGGGCGCCAAGCCCGAGGACTCGATGGTCGCCTGCGGCCAGCGTGACACCCAGTGGTTCAAGTGGGTCCTCGGTCCGGCCCAGGTCGACGGTCAGGACGTCAAGGACGCCAAGGGCGTCGTCGACACGCAGCGCGGTGGCGGCTGGATCGTCCAGATGCAGTTCACCGACAAGGGCGCCGACAAGTTCGCCAAGATCACCGGCGAGCTGGCCACCAAGCAGTCCCCGCAGAACCAGTTCGCCATCGTCCTCGACGGCAAGGTCATCTCCGACCCCTCCGTCAGCCAGGCGCTGACCGGCGGCAACGCCGAGATCTCCGGCGGCTTCACCCAGGAGAGCGCCCAGGACCTGGGCAACATGCTGTCCTACGGCGCCCTGCCCCTGTCCTTCCAGGAGGACAGCGTCACGACCGTCACCCCCGCGCTCGGCGGCGAGCAGCTGAGGGCCGGTCTCATCGCCGGCGCCATCGGCCTCGTCCTCGTCGTGATCTACCTGCTGGTCTACTACCGCGGTCTGGCCTTCATCGCGATCATCAGCCTCCTGGTGTCCGCGGTGCTGACCTACACGATCATGTCGCTCCTCGGCAAGGGCATCGGCTTCGCCCTCAACCTGCCGGCGGTCTGCGGCGCCATCGTGGCCATCGGCATCACGGCGGACTCGTTCATCGTGTACTTCGAACGCATCCGGGACGAGATCCGCGAGGGCCGCACCCTGCGTCCGGCCGTCGAGCGCGCGTGGCCGCGTGCCCGGCGCACCATCCTGGTGTCGGACTTCGTGTCCTTCCTCGCCGCCGCGGTGCTGTTCATCGTCACGGTGGGCAAGGTGCAGGGTTTCGCCTTCACACTGGGTCTGACGACCCTGCTCGACGTGGTCGTGGTGTTCCTCTTCACCAAGCCGATCATGACGCTGCTGGCCCGCACGAAGTTCTTCTCCAGCGGTCACCCGTGGTCCGGGCTCGACCCCAAGCGGCTCGGTGCCAAGCCGCCGCTGCGCGGATCCCGCCGCACCGGTCCCGTCCCCGCCCCCGTCGACGCAAAGGAGGCGTGAGAGATGTCGAAGCTGGGAGATCTCGGCGCCAGGCTGTACCGCGGTGAGGTCGGCTACGACTTCGTCGGCAAGCGCTTCCTCTGGTACGGCGTTTCCATCCTGATCACCATCACGGCGATCGTCGCCCTGGCCGTCCAGGGCCTCAACATGGGCATCGAGTTCAAGGGCGGTGCCGTCTTCACCACGCCGAAGACGACCGCCACCGTCGCCCACGCGACCGAGGCCGCGGAGAAGATCTCCGGCCACGACGCGATCGTCCAGGAGCTCGGCTCCGGCGGCATGCGCATCCAGATCTCCGGTCTGGACACCGCGGCCGCCGCCGACGTCAAGGGCAAGCTCGCCACCGACCTCAAGGTCAACGCGGCCGACATCAACGCCGACCTCGTGGGACCGAGTTGGGGCGAGCAGATCGCCAACAAGGCCTGGACCGGCCTCGCCATCTTCATGATCCTCGTGGTGATCTACCTCGCGATCGCCTTCGAGTGGCGGATGGCGGTCGCCGCGCTGATCGCCCTGATCCACGACCTGACCATCACGGTCGGCGTGTACGCGCTGGTCGGGTTCGAGGTCACCCCGGGTACGGTCATCGGTCTGCTGACCATCCTCGGTTACTCCCTCTACGACACCGTCGTCGTCTTCGACGGTCTGAAGGAGGGCTCGAAGGACATCACGAAGCAGACCCGCTTCACCTTCAGCGAGATCGCCAACCGCAGCATCAACGGCACGCTGGTCCGCTCGATCAACACCACGGTCGTCGCCCTGCTCCCCGTCGCGGCCCTGCTGTTCATCGGCGGCGGCTTCCTGGGCGCGGGCATGCTCAACGACATCTCGCTGTCGCTGTTCGTCGGCCTCGCCGCCGGCGCGTACTCCTCGATCTTCATCGCGACCCCGCTGGTCGTCGACCTGAAGGAGCGCGAGCCGGCGATGAAGGCCCTCAAGAAGCGGGTCCTCGCCAAGCGCGCGGCCGCCGCGGCGAAGGGCGAGCCGCTCGACGGGGACGAGGGCGCCGAGGCCGGCGACTCCTCCGAGCCCGTCTCCGGCGGCCAGGGGAGGCGGCGCCGGTGACCTCCTGTTCCCCCGAGGTCCACGAGCTGCTGATCAGCCGGATCAAGGACGTACCGGACTACCCGAAGCCGGGCGTGATGTTCAAGGACATCACCCCGCTACTGGCCGACCCGAAGGCCTTCGCGGCCCTGACGGACGCGCTGGCGGAGCTGGCCGTCCGCTACGGCGCCACCAAGATCGTCGGCCTGGAGGCGCGCGGGTTCATCCTGGCCGCCCCGGTCGCCGTGCAGTCGGGCATCGGCTTCGTACCGGTCCGCAAGGCCGGAAAGCTGCCGGGCGCCACGCTCGCGCAGTCCTACGAGCTGGAGTACGGCACCGCGGAGATCGAGGTCCACGCGGAGGACCTCACCGCCGGTGACAAGGTCATGGTCATCGACGACGTCCTCGCCACCGGCGGCACCGCCGGAGCCTCGCTGGAGCTGATCCGGCGGGCCGGCGCCGAGGTCGCGGGCGTCGCGGTCCTGATGGAACTGTCGTTCCTGCCGGGCCGGGCCCGGCTCACGGACGCCCTGGCGGGCGCCCCGCTGGACGCCCTGATCGTGGTCTGAGCCCACCCGCCGCCCGCTGGCGGCGGCCGCAGTACCTGTCGCGAGCGGCGGGCCCCCGGAACCTCCCGGGGGCCCGCCGCTTCCGCGTGTCGCCGGGGCGGGCGCAGGGCCGCCGTCCCGCGGGGCGGGCGCGGGGGAACGGGCCGGCGCAACCCTCGCTACCATGGGTTATCCGGACCTGACCGGGGCCCCGGATCCTCCCCCAGACTCCGTTCGGGGGGACCCCCGTGAGGAGCGCTCTTGCCAGACGAGGTCCAGCCACTGCCCGCCGCGCAGCCCGACCCGGCCGAGCCGGCCGCGGCGGCCGCCGCCACGCCCCCGCCGGCGCCGCCGGCCCCGCCGGTCAAGCCCGCTCCGGCGAAGCAGGCCGGATCCTCCAACCGGGTGCGCGCCCGCCTGGCCCGCCTCGGCGTGCAGCGTTCCAACCCGTACAACCCGGTACTGGAACCGCTCCTGCGCATAGTCCGCAGCAACGACCCGAAGATCTCCACGGAGACGCTGCGCCAGATCGAGCAGGCCTACCAGGTCGCCGAACGCTGGCACCGGGGCCAGAAGCGCAAGAGCGGTGACCCGTACATCACCCACCCGCTCGCGGTGACCACCATCCTCGCCGAGCTCGGCATGGACCCGGCCACCCTCATGGCCGGCCTGCTGCACGACACCGTCGAGGACACCGAGTACGGCCTGGAGCAGCTGCGCCGCGACTTCGGCGACGCGGTCGCCCTTCTGGTCGACGGCGTCACCAAGCTGGACCGGGTCAAGTTCGGCGAGGCCGCGCAGGCCGAGACCGTCCGCAAGATGGTCGTCGCCATGGCCAAGGACCCCCGGGTCCTGGTCATCAAGTTGGCCGACCGCCTGCACAACATGCGCACCATGCGGTACCTCAAGCGGGAGAAGCAGGAGAAGAAGGCCCGCGAGACCCTTGAGATCTACGCGCCGCTGGCCCACCGCCTGGGCATGAACACCATCAAGTGGGAGTTGGAGGACCTCGCCTTCGCGATCCTCTACCCCAAGATGTACGACGAGATCGTCCGGCTCGTCGCCGAGCGCGCCCCCAAGCGCGACGAGTACCTGGCCGTCGTCACCGACGAGGTGATGACGGACCTGCGGGCGGCCCGCATCAAGGCCACGGTCACCGGCCGCCCCAAGCACTACTACAGCGTCTACCAGAAGATGATCGTCCGCGGCCGTGACTTCGCGGAGATCTACGACCTGGTGGGCATCCGCGTCCTCGTGGACACGGTGCGGGACTGCTACGCGGCCCTCGGCACGGTGCACGCGCGCTGGAACCCGGTCCCCGGCCGGTTCAAGGACTACATCGCGATGCCCAAGTTCAACATGTACCAGTCGCTGCACACGACGGTCATCGGGCCCAGCGGCAAGCCGGTCGAACTGCAGATCCGCACCTTCGACATGCACCGCCGCGCCGAGTACGGCATCGCCGCGCACTGGAAGTACAAGCAGCAGACCGTCGCCGGCACCTCCAAGGTCCGCACCGACGTCCCGCAGGCGGCCAAGGGCAGCGCCGGCCAGGACACCGTCAACGACATGGCCTGGCTGCGGCAACTGCTCGACTGGCAGAAGGAGACCGAGGACCCCGGCGAGTTCCTCGACTCGCTGCGCTTCGACCTCTCCCGCAACGAGGTCTTCGTCTTCACGCCCAAGGGCGACGTCATCGCGCTGCCCGCCGGCGCCACCTCCGTCGACTTCGCGTACGCCGTCCACACCGAGGTCGGTCACCGGACGATAGGGGCGCGGGTCAACGGGCGGCTCGTGCCGCTCGAATCGACCCTCGACAACGGCGACCTGGTCGAGGTGTTCACCTCCAAGGCCGAGGGCGCGGGCCCGTCCCGCGACTGGCTCGGCTTCGTCAAGTCGCCCCGGGCCCGGAACAAGATCCGCGGCTGGTTCTCCAAGGAACGCCGCGACGAGGCCATCGAGCACGGCAAGGACGCCATCGCGCGGGCCATGCGCAAGCAGAACCTGCCGATCCAGCGGATCCTGACCGGCGACTCCCTCGTCACGCTCGCCCACGAGATGCGCTACCCCGACATCTCCTCGCTGTACGCGGCGATCGGCGAGGGCCACGTGGCCGCGCAGGGCGTCGTGCAGAAGCTGGTGCAGGCCCTCGGCGGCGAGGACGCGGCCAACGAGGACATCGAGGAGAGCATCCCGCCGGCCCGCGGCCGCAGCAAGCGGCGGGGCAACGCCGATCCCGGCGTGGTGGTCAAGGGCGTCGACGACGTGTGGGTCAAGCTGGCCCGCTGCTGCACCCCGGTGCCCGGCGACCCGATCATCGGCTTCGTGACCCGGGGCAGTGGCGTATCGGTTCACCGCGCCGACTGCGTCAACGTCGACTCCCTCTCCCAGCAGCCCGAGCGGATGCTGGAAGTGGAGTGGGCGCCCACCCAGTCCTCGGTCTTCCTGGTCGCCATCCAGGTCGAGGCGCTGGACCGGTCACGACTGCTCTCGGACGTCACCCGGGTCCTGTCGGACCAGCACGTGAACATCCTCTCCGCGGCCGTGCAGACCTCGCGCGACCGGGTGGCCACCTCCCGGTTCACCTTCGAGATGGGCGACCCGAAGCACCTGGGCCACGTCCTGAAGGCGGTCCGCGGCGTCGAGGGCGTCTACGACGTCTACCGCGTGACCTCGGCCCGCAGGCCGTAGCGCGCGGTCCGAGCGCGCCGGTACCGGCCCGGACAGGACGATGGGCGCCACCCCGAGGGGTGGCGCCCATCGCCGTACGGTGTCCGTGGCTCAGCCGCCGAACTCCTCCAGGCCCTTCAGCGCCTGGTCCAGCAGGGCCTGGCGGCCCTCCAGTTCACGCGCCAGCTTGTCGGCCTTCGCGTTGTTGCCCGCCGCGCGCGCCGCGTCGACCTGGCCGCGCAGCTTGTCGACGGCCGCCTGGAGCTGACCCGTCAGACCGGCGGCACGCGCCCGCGCCTCCGGGTTCGTACGCCGCCACTCGCCCTCCTCGGCCTCCTGGATGGCGCGCTCCACCGCGTGCATCCGACCCTCGACCTTGGGACGGGCGTCGCGCGGTACGTGGCCGATGGCCTCCCAGCGCTCGTTCAGGGAGCGGAACGCGGCGCGGGCCGCCTTCAGGTCCGTGATCGGGACGAGCTTCTCCGCCTCGACGGTCAGCTCCTCCTTCAGCTTCAGGTTCTCGACCTGCTCGGCGTCCCGCTCGGCGAAGACCCCGCCGCGCGCCGCGAAGAACACGTCCTGCGCGCCGCGGAAGCGGTTCCACAGGTCGTCCTCGGACTCGCGCTGCGCCCGACCGGCCGCCTTCCAACTGTCCATCAGCTCGCGGTAGCGGGCGGCCGTCGGACCCCAGTCCGTCGACTTCGACAGCGACTCGGCCTCCGCGACCAGCTTCTCCTTGGCCTTGCGGGCGTCCTCGCGCTGGGCGTCCAGCGCGGCGAAGTGCGCCTTGCGGCGCTTGGAGAAGGCGGACCGGGCGTGCGAGAAGCGGTGCCACAGTTCGTCGTCCGACTTGCGGTCCAGCCGCGGCAGACCCTTCCAGATGTCGACGAGGGCCCGCAGTCGCTCACCCGCCGAGCGCCACTGGTCGCTCTGCGCCAGCTCCTCGGCCTCGGTCACCAGCGCGTCCTTGGCCGTCCGGGCCTCGTCGGCCTGCTTGGCCTTCTGGACCTTGCGCTCCTCGCGCCGCGAGTCGACGGTCGACACCAGCTTGTCGAGCCGCACGCGCAACGCCGCCAGGTCACCCACGGCGTGGTGCTCGTCCACCTGCGTGCGCAGGTGCTCGATGGCCGTCTGGGCGTCCTTGGCGGACAGATCGGTGGTCCGCACCCGCCGTTCGAGGAGGCCGATCTCGACCACCAGGCCCTCGTACTTGCGCTCGAAGTAGGCCAGGGCCTCCTCAGGGGTGCCCGCCTGCCACGAGCCGACGACCTGCTCGCCCTCGGAAGTACGCACGTACACGGTGCCGGTCTCGTCGACTCGGCCCCACGGGTCGCTGCTCACAGCGCCTCCTCCACCTGATGCCGTCGAGGGGGTTCGCCCCCCGGGCATCGTCCACAGTTTCCTGGGGCGGGCAGCGCCCGCCCTGCACAACGCCAACATAGGCGACCGTCGGGCCGGCTGTCCGCATCCCGCCCGACGCAATATCGACGTACGGGAGACGTACGCGGGACGTGCGGGAGGCGGGCCGGGCCGGGCCGGTGGTCGTCGGACCGGTCAGTTCTTGGTGACCGTGCCCTTCTCGATGGTCACGGGGGTCTTCGGGGCGCCGTCCGGCGTTCCGGTGGCCGTACCGGCCTTGGCGACCTCCTCCAGGACCTTCACGCCGGCCGGGTCGATCGTGCCGAAGGGCGTGTACGTGGGAGCCAGCGGGCTGTCCTTGTAGACCAGGAAGAACTGGCTGCCGCCGCTGCCGGGCTGACCCGTGTTGGCCATCGCGACGGTGCCCGCCGGGTAGATCACCTGACCCTGCTCGTTCGGCTTGCCGAGCGCGTCCAGGTTCTCGTCCGGGATGGTCCAGCCCGGGCCGCCGGAACCGGTGCCCTCGGGGTCACCGCACTGCAGGACGAAGATCCCGCCCGTCACCAGCCGGTGGCACTTCGTGTTGTCGAAGAAGCCCTTGTCGGCCAGCGCCTTGAACGAGTTCACGGTCTGCGGGGTCTTCGCCGCGTCCATCTCGAACTTGATCGGGCCCGCGCTCGTCTGCAGGTCGAAGGTGTACTTCGCCTTGTCGTCGATCGCCATCGCCGGCGGCGACTGCTTGGGCGTGGGCGCCGCCGAGGGCGACGAGTCCGCGGCCGGCTCGACCGTCTTGTCCTCGCTGTCGAAGACGCCGCCCGCGATGAGGCCCACCAGAGTGGCCACCACCACGGCCGCCGCCGCGCCGATCACGGCCAGCCGCTGCCTCGACTTGCGACGGGCCTGTGCCCGCCGCTGCTGCTGGCGCTCGTACTTCTCCCTGGCGAGCTGTCGCCGACGCTGATCGCTCGTGACCACCGGGTCGTCTCCTTGTGCGTCTCTGGTACCGCTGTCCGGGCTGGGTTAGGCCGTACCGTATATGGGTTCGCTGTGTAATGAGCGACGCCGGTAGGCTCTGAGCAGCAGATTCCGATCCGCTGCCTCCCGCCGGACGACGATTGAGGACGAACGTGCTGATTGCCGGGTTCCCCGCCGGAGCCTGGGGGACCAATTGCTACCTGGTCGCCCCCGCCGCGGGTGAGGAGTGCGTGATCATCGACCCGGGCCACCAAGCGGCCCAGGGCGTCGAGGAGACGCTGAAGAAGCATCGGCTCAAGCCCGTCGCGGTCGTCCTCACCCACGGCCACATCGATCACGTCGCCTCGGTGGTCCCGGTGTGCGGGGCCCACGACGTACCGGCCTGGATCCACCCCGAGGACCGCTACATGATGAGCGACCCGGAGAAGGCCCTCGGCCGTTCCATCGGGATGCCGCTCATGGGCGAGCTGACCGTGGGGGAGCCGGACGACGTCCGCGAACTCACCGACGGAAGCAGCCTGAAGCTCGCCGGGATGGAGTTCTCCGTGGCGCACGCGCCCGGTCATACCAAGGGGTCGGTGGCCTTCAGGATGCCCGAGTCGGCCGACGTTCCGCCGGTCTTCTTCTCGGGCGACCTGCTCTTCGCCGGCTCCATCGGCCGCACCGACCTGCCGGGCGGATCCCACGCCGAGATCCTCGAATCGCTGGCCCGCGTGTGCCTGCCGCTCGACGACTCCACCGTGGTGCTGTCCGGCCACGGTCCCCAGACCACCATCGGCCGCGAGCGGACGACCAACCCGTACCTGCGGGAGGTCGCCGCCGGCCTGGCAGCGGACCCGAAAGCCGCGCCACGACGAGGAATGTGACGAGACTTCCGTGAGCACCTTCAAGGCCCCCAAGGGCACGTACGACCTCATCCCGCCCTATTCGGCCAAGTACCTGGCGGTCCGCGAGGCCATCTCCGCCCCGCTGCGCACGGCCGGTTACGGCTACATCGAGACCCCCGGTTTCGAGGACGTGAACCTCTTCGCGCGCGGCGTCGGGGAGTCCACCGACATCGTCACCAAGGAGATGTTCACCCTCACCACCAAGGGCGGCTCGAACCTCGCCCTGCGCCCGGAGGGCACCGCCTCCGTGCTGCGCGCGGCCCTGGAGGCCAGCCTCCACAAGCAGGGCAACCTGCCGGCCAAGCTCTGGTACTCGGGTTCGTACTACCGCTACGAGCGCCCCCAGAAGGGCCGCTACCGCCACTTCTCGCAGGTCGGCGCGGAGGCCATCGGCGCCGAGGACCCGGCGCTCGACGCCGAGCTGATCATCCTGGCCGACCAGGCCTACCGAGGCCTGGGGCTGAGCGATTTCCGGATCCTGTTGAACTCGCTCGGCGACAAGGAGTGCCGCCCCGTCTACCGGGAGGCCCTCCAGGCCTTCCTGGGCGGGCTCGACCTGGACGAGGAGACCGTCCGCCGGGCCGAGATCAACCCGCTGCGCGTCCTCGACGACAAGCGCCCCGAGGTCCAGAAGCAGCTCGTCGGCGCCCCCGCCCTGCGCGACTACCTGTGCGACGCCTGCAAGGCCTACCACGAGGAGGTCCGGGCGCTGATCACGGCCGCCGGAGTGGCCTTCGAGGACGACGAGAAGCTGGTGCGCGGGCTCGACTACTACACCCGCACCACCTTCGAGTTCGTCCACGACGGCCTGGGCTCGCAGTCCGCGGTCGGCGGCGGCGGTCGCTACGACGGCCTGTCCGAGATGATCGGCGGACCGGCGCTGCCGTCGGTGGGCTGGGCCCTCGGTGTGGACCGTACGGTGCTGGCCCTGGAGGCCGAGGGCGTCACCCTGGACATCCCGGCGACGACGACGGTGTTCGCGGTGGCCCTGGGCGAGGCCAAGGCCACCGTGTTCGGGCTGGTGACGCAGCTGCGCAAGGAGGGCGTCGCCGCCGACATGTCCTACGGCGGCAAGGGGCTCAAGGGCGCCATGAAGGACGCGAACCGCAGCGGCGCGCGCTTCGCCGTCGTCGCGGGCGACCGCGACATCGCCGAGGGCGTCGTCCAGCTCAAGGACATGGAGTCCGGCGAGCAGGGCCCGGTGGCCCTGGCCGATCTGGTGACCGCGGTCAAGGCCCGCCTGGCCTGACCGGCGACACCCCGCGCGGGGCGGGACCGGGACCGGTGGTCCCCGTCCCGCCCCGCGTCGCTTTCCCCGCACTTATCCCCATCGAACGGCCGACAGGGACCCCCGTACGGCACAATGGCCGGTGCTTGATGACCTTGCGGATGCGGAGCGGGCGGGTATGACGACAACAGGTGCGGGCACGGAAACCGGCCCCCGGACGTTCGGCGGCAGCCGCGCCCTGGCGCTACTTCTGGTGATCACGGGAGCCGCGGGCCTGCTCGCGGCCTGGGTGATCACGATCGACAAGTTCAAGCTGCTGGAGGACCCGAACTTCACGCCGGGCTGCAGCCTGAACCCGATCGTCTCCTGCGGCAACATCATGAAGAGCGACCAGGCCGCCGTCTTCGGCTTCCCGAACCCCATGCTCGGACTGGTGGCCTACGGCATCGTCGTCTGCGTCGGCATGAGCCTGCTCGCCGGAGCGCGCTTTCGCCCCTGGTACTGGCTGACGCTGAACGCGGGCACCCTGTTCGGCGTCGTCTTCTGCGCCTGGCTCACCCACCAGTCGCTCTACCGCATCAACTCGCTCTGCCTGTGGTGCTGCCTGGCCTGGGTCGCCACCATCGTCATGTTCTGGTACGTGACCGCGCACAACGTGCGCCAAGGTCTGGTCCCCGCCCCCGCCTGGCTGCGCGGCTTCCTCGACGAGTTCACCTGGGTCCTGCCCGTCCTGCACGTCGGGATCATCGGCATGCTGATCCTGACCCGCTGGTGGGACTTCTGGACCTCCTGAGCCGGCCGGCCGGGACTGTCGGCGCCCTCGCATAGGCTTTCGGTGTGGAACCAGACCTCTTCACCGCCGCAGCCGAGGAACGCCGGGCGAAGGACCCCTCGGCGTCACCGCTCGCGGTCCGGATGCGTCCCCGCACCCTGGACGAGGTGGTCGGACAGCAGCACCTGCTCAAGCCCGGCTCGCCGCTGCGCCGGCTGGTGGGGGAGGGCGCCGGCGGACCGGCCGGAGCCTCCTCTGTGATCCTCTGGGGTCCGCCCGGCATCGGCAAGACGACCCTCGCCTACGTGGTCAGCCAGGCGACGCAGAAGCGCTTCGTGGAACTCTCGGCCATCACGGCCGGCGTCAAGGAGGTCCGGGCGGTCATCGAGGGCGCCAAGCGCGCCGCCGGCGGCTACGGCAAGGACACCGTCCTCTTCCTCGACGAGATCCACCGCTTCAGCAAGGCCCAGCAGGACTCCCTGCTCCCGGCCGTGGAGAACCGCTGGGTCACCCTGATCGCGGCGACCACGGAGAACCCGTACTTCTCGATCATCTCGCCGCTGCTCTCGCGGTCCCTGCTGCTCACCCTCGAACCGCTGACGGACGCGGACCTCAGCGCGCTGACGCACCGCGCGCTGACCGAGGAGCGCGGCCTGGGCGGGGCCGTGACCCTGCCCGCGGACGCGGAGGCGCACCTGCTGAGGATCGCCGGCGGCGACGCCCGCCGCGCGCTCACCGCCCTGGAGGCGGCGGCCGGCTCCGCCCTCGCCAAGGGCGAGGGGGAGATCACGCTGCAGACCGTCGAGGAGGCGGTCGACCGCGCGGCCGTCCGCTACGACAAGGACGGCGACCAGCACTACGACGTGGCGAGCGCGCTGATCAAGTCGATCCGCGGCTCCGACGTGGACGCGGCGCTCCACTACCTGGCGCGGATGATCGACGCGGGGGAGGACCCCCGGTTCATCGCCCGACGCCTGATGATCTCCGCGAGCGAGGACATCGGACTGGCCGACCCGACGGCCCTGCCGCTCGCCGTCGCCGCCGCCCAGGCCGTCGCCATGATCGGCTTCCCGGAGGCGGCGCTGACCCTGTCGCACGCCACCATCGCCCTGGCGCTCGCCCCCAAGTCGAACACCGCCACCACCGCGATCGGCGCCGCGCTGGCCGACGTACGGGCCGGGCTGGCGGGCACCGTGCCGCCGCACCTGCGCGACGGGCACTACAAGGGGGCGGCGAAACTGGGGCACGCCCAGGGGTACGTCTACCCCCACGACGTGCCGGGCGCCATCGCCGCGCAGCAGTACGCCCCGGACGAGATCCACGGCAAGCGGTACTACGAGCCGACCCGCTACGGCGCCGAGGCCAGGTACGCGGACGTGGCCGACAAGGTGCGCGAGCGGCTGCGCGGCGGGTCCTGACCCCGGGCGTCGCGCGGTCGCCCTACGACCTGCCGGCGACCTGCCCCGCTTGGGCCGCCCCCTTCCGATCCTCAGTGGGACGCGGCCGCGAAGAGGTGGTGCACGGCGCGGCGCAGGCCGCAGATGTCCGTGACCGGCTCGGGGAAGTCGAAGCGGGCGTCGAAGGAGGACTCCGCCGAGGCGCCGCTGAAGCGCACGCGCAGACCCAGGCGGTCCAGGGCGAGCGGAACGGCCCGCATGCCCCGCGCCCCGCGGGGCCCGAGCAGCCCGCACAGGTCCGCGATCCGGTTCCCGTGGGCGGCGTGCAGGTGCTGGAGCAGCTCCGTCTCGTGCGCCACCATCGGATCCGGCTCGGCGCCGGCGAGGTCCTCGGGGTCCACGTTCTCGGCGCCCCACAGGTCGTCCACCGAGATCTCACCTACCTCCAGGCGCAGCATCATCCAGGCGGGCCGGCCGGAGTGGGGCGCGTCCAGGGACTCGGACATGCCCAACAGCTCGCCCACCGGACGGCGCTCGGCGAGCAGCGCGGCGCAGACCGCGCGGTCGTCCCCGCGCACCGGCGTCAGCCACCCGGCCAGCCACGCACGGCCTCGGATACGATGGGGCACGGACACCGGCGCCACGTCCGTGATCTCGATCACGGCCGTGAGGTCGTCGTCCTGGGCGTGAGCGGCTGCCCTGGCAGCCGTGGATTCCCCGGAAACAAGGAGAATTACGTCCCCGTCCGGGGTGACGGTCCGCGCGGCCGGCACTCCTGTCCCCAGCTCTTCGGACTCGTGACTGTCACGAGCACCCGGCAGGGTGAGGGATACTGAGGCGTTGGACTCTACGAGGGTTCGTACGCGTTCGGCTCCGGTGAGCTGCCGAACGCCTTCCCTGGGACGCGGCTGACCTTGCTTATCGTCGTCGAAAGCGGATTCCGTTTCGTTGGAACCCGAACTTCGCCGCGCACTGGGCAGGGGGATCCCATGTGGTCGAGACATTACGTCCTCCTCGCTAAGGTAAGCCTCACCTAACTTACATGGAGGTAGGTTCCACGTGAACCAGAAGCGACCCAAGGTCAAGAAGTCGCGTGCCCTCGGCATTGCGCTGACCCCGAAGGCCGTCAAGTACTTCGAGGCCCGCCCCTACCCGCCGGGCGAGCACGGCCGTGGCCGCAAGCAGAACTCGGACTACAAGGTTCGTCTGCTGGAGAAGCAGCGTCTGCGCGCGCAGTACGACATCTCCGAGCGCCAGATGGCCCGCGCGTACGACCGCGCCAAGAAGGCCGAAGGCAAGACGGGCGAGGCGCTGGTCGTCGAGCTCGAGCGTCGCCTCGACGCCCTGGTCCTGCGTTCGGGCATCGCCCGCACCATCTACCAGGCCCGCCAGATGGTCGTTCACGGCCACATCGAGGTCAACGGTGACAAGGTCGACAAGCCGTCGTTCCGTGTCCGCCCGGACGACGTCATCACCGTGCGCGAGCGCAGCCGCGAGAAGGTTCCGTTCCAGGTTGCCCGTGAGGGTGGCTACGCAGGCGAGGGCGAGACCCCGCGCTACCTGCAGGTCAACCTGAAGGCCCTGGCCTTCCGCCTGGACCGTGACCCGAACCGCAAGGAAATCCCGGTCATCTGCGACGAGCAGCTCGTCGTCGAGTACTACGCCCGCTGATCCGTCGGCAGGCGTAGCCCTCACAGGCTGGTGTCAACCCGTCGTCCCCTCCGGGGGGCGGCGGGTTTTCCCGTTCTCGGGGCGCCGTCCCGACCGGGCACCCAGCGCGCCCGCAGGACCAGGGCGTCCACGCTCAACTGCCGCCCCTCGGCGGCGTGCACCGCGTACCCCTCCGGGCCCAGCGCCTCACCGGCCCGCTGCTGGCACATCAGCCGGGGCGCGTTGAAGTACCCCGATCCGAACAGGCGCAGACCGACCCCGCCCCACATCGGCTCCGCCGCGCCCTGGAGCACCGCCGCCTCCGCGGGTCGGCCCTCGGTGACCGTGACCAGGGCCAGCAGCTCCACCGCCAGCACCAACCCCACCAGGTCCCGGAACGTGTGGTTGACCGTCACGCACTCGGTCAGCAGCCGTCGGGCGCCGGCCGTGTCCCCCGCGTCCAGCGCCGCGTACGCCAACACGTACAGGGCGTACGCCTTCGTCCAGCGCTCACCGCGGTCCTCGCAGATCTCCCGGACCTCCTCGCAGAGCGTCGCGGCGCCCGCCAGCTCGCCCTGGAACGCCATCGCCATCGCCAGCTCCACCTGGCACATCAGGACGTTGCTGTTCAGCTCCCCGGCCTCCCGGTACAGGTCCAGCGCCGCACCCAACAGCTCACCGGCGCGCGCCATGTCGTCCGAGACCAGGGCGAGGCAGCCCATCCGGTGCACCGCGTACGCCGCCGCCACCTCGTTTCCCGACCGCAGCGCGGCGTCGCGGCACTCGTGGAGGGCGCTCATCGACGCCACCGCGTCGCCCTGGAGCGCCGCCACGTAGCCCAGCACCCACAGCGCCTTGAGCCGGGAGCCCTCGTACTCCTCCTGCCCCTCGGCCGGGACCGGCTCCAAGGTCCGGTCGAGCCAGTGGCGGCCCTCGGTCAGCCGGCCGCAGCCCGCCCAGTAGAACCAGAGGGTGCCGGCCAGGTACTGGCCCAGGTGCAGTTCCTCCGGCTCGTCCAGGCAGCACTCCAGCGCGAGGCGCAGGTTCCCCAGCTCCACCTCCACCAGGGCCGCCACCTCCTGCTGGCGCGGGCTGAACCAATCCAGCTCGCACCAGGTGGCCAGGCCCATGTACCAGTCCCGGTGGCGCCGTCGCAGCCGGGTCGCGTCCCCCTGCGACTCCAGCCAGCCCGCCCCGTACAGCCGTACGGTCTCCAGCATCCGGTAGCGGACCCCGGCCGGGGTCTCCTCCCGGACCAGCAGGGACTGCGCGATCAGTTCGCCCACCACGTCGAGCACGGTGTCCACCGGCAGGTCGGGGCCGGCGCACACGTACTCGGCCGCGTCGAGGTCGAACTGCCCGGCGAAGACCGACAGCCGGGCCCACAGCAACCGCTCGGCGGGGGTGCACAGCTCGTGGCTCCAGCCGATCGCCGTCCGCAGCGCCCGGTGCCGGGCCGGCGCCCCGCGCGCCCCGCCGGTCAGCAGCGCGAACCGGTCCTCCAGCCGGGCCAGCACCTGGGCGGGCGACAGCGTCCGCAACCGGCCCGCCGCCAGCTCCAGGGCCAGCGGGATCCCGTCGAGCCGGGCACACAGCTCGGCCAGCAGCGGCCGGGTCGTCCCCGTCACGACGAAGGCCGGGTCGGCGGCGACCGCCCGCCCGACCAGCAGCTCCAGGGCCCCGGTGGGCTCCAGCGGGGCCAGCGGGAAGGCCTGCTCGCCCTCCACGCCGAGCGTGCGCCGGCCCGCAGCGAGCACCCGCAGGCCGGGGGAGCGGCGCAACAGCTGCGCCAGCAACTCGGCCGTCTCCTCGACCAGCTGCTCGAAGCCGTCCACGACCAGCAGCAACCGGCGCCCCGCCAGGTGCTCCGCCAGGACGGTCCGGGGCGGCCGAGTGGTGTGGTCCGTCAGCCCGAGCGCCTCGGCGAGGGTGAACTCCAGCAGCGCCGGATCGCGTACGCCGGACAGCTCGGCCAGCCACACGCCGTGGAAGTGGCGTTCCTGCGGCCGTGAACCCGGCCCGCCCCCGTCCCGGGATTCCGCCGCCATCCCCTCGGCGACCGCGCGGGCCGCCGCCAGCGCCAACCGGGACTTGCCCACCCCGCCCACCCCGGTGATCGTCACCAGTCGCGCGGAATCCAGCAGCCGCCCCAGCCGGGCCAGTTCGCCACCCCGCCCGACGAACCCGCTGAGCTCCGAGGGAAGATTGCCCCGGGTCCTGATTCGAGGGGGTCTCTGTCGCATGGGACACGGAGGGTACTGCTCCCGGTGCGCTGCGTACAAGGCGATCGCGCGGTCCCCGGAATTCCGGTACTGCGGCGGATCTCCGGCGCGATAGGGTCGGAGGAGACTTTTCTCCGTAGGTTTTCAAGTTCAGGGAGCGGTGCAACGTGACCGGTGGAGAGGTGGCCGGGATCCTCGTGGCCGTCTTCTGGGCCATCCTGGTCTCCTTCCTCGCCGTCGTTCTGGTGAGGCTCGCCCAGGTGCTGAAGGCGACGACGAAGCTGGTGGCCGACGTGACGGAGCAGGCGGTTCCGCTTCTCGCGGACGCCTCCACCACCGTCCGCTCGGCGCGCACCCAGATCGACCGGGTCGACGCCATCGCCAGCGACGTCCAGGAGGTCACCTCCAACGCCTCCGCGCTGTCCTCCACCGTGGCCTCCACCTTCGGCGGGCCGCTGGTCAAGGTCGCGGCCTTCGGTTACGGCGTCCGCCGGGCCCTCGGCCGCAACGACGGGGCGGCGACCGGCCGCGACCCGCAGAAGACGTCCCGGCGCAGCGTGATCGTCGGCCGTACGGTGCCGACGGCCCGCCGCCGGAAGCAGAAGGGCTGAGACCGCCGATGTTCCGCCGAGCCTTCTGGTTCACCGCAGGCGCCGCCGCCGGCGTGTGGGCCACCACCAAGGTCAACCGTCAGCTCAAGAAGCTGACGCCGGAGAGCCTCGCCGCCCAGGCCGCCGACAAGGCCGTCGAGGCGGGGCACCGCCTCAAGGACTTCGCCCTCGACGTCAAGGCGGGAATGACGCAGCGCGAGGACGAGCTGAACGACGCACTGGGGCTGACCCAGGACCCCGATGCCCCCGACCACGTCACCGCCCTCCCCGGGCCGCGACGGTTGCGGGCCATCGCGCACGACAAGAACGACCACCGACCGAAGTTTTCGTACGACCGGAATGAGGACCACTGATGGAGTCGGCTGAAATCCGCCGCCGCTGGCTGAGCTTCTTCGAGGAGCGCGGTCACACCGTTGTCCCTTCGGCGTCGCTCATCGCGGACGACCCGACTCTGCTGCTGGTGCCCGCGGGCATGGTGCCGTTCAAGCCGTACTTCCTGGGTGAGGTCAAGCCGCCCGCGTCCACGCTCACCAGCGTGCAGAAGTGCGTGCGCACCCCGGACATCGAAGAGGTCGGCAAGACCACCCGCCACGGCACGTTCTTCCAGATGTGCGGCAACTTCTCGTTCGGCGACTACTTCAAGGAAGGCGCCATCAAGTACGCCTGGGAGCTGCTCACCAGCTCCGTGGCGGACGGCGGTTACGGCCTGGAGCCCGAGAAGCTCTGGATCACCGTCTACCTCGACGACGACGAGGCCGAGCAGATCTGGCGCGACGTCATCGGCGTCCCCGCCGAGCGAATCCAGCGCCTGGGCAAGAAGGACAACTTCTGGTCCATGGGCGTCCCCGGCCCCTGCGGCCCGTGCTCGGAGATCAACTACGACCGTGGTCCCGAGTTCGGCGTCGAGGGCGGCCCGGCCGTCAACGACGAGCGCTACGTGGAGATCTGGAACCTGGTCTTCATGCAGTACGAGCGCGGCGCCGGCGACGGGAAGGAGGACTTCCCGATCCTCGGCGACCTGCCGTCGAAGAACATCGACACCGGCCTCGGGCTGGAACGTCTCGCCATGATCCTGCAGGGCGTGCAGAACATGTACGAGACCGACACCCTGCGCGTGGTCATGGACAAGGCCACCGAGCTGACCGGCGTGCGCTACGGGGCCGCCCAGGGGACCGACGTCTCGCTCCGCGTGGTCGCCGACCACATCCGCACCTCCGCCATGCTCATCGGCGACGGCGTCACCCCCGGCAACGAGGGCCGCGGCTACGTCCTGCGCCGCATCATGCGCCGCGCCATCCGCAACATGCGCCTCATGGGCGCCACCGGCCCGGTCGTCCAGGACCTCATCGGCGTCGTCGTCGACACCATGGGCGAGCAGTACCCGGAGCTGGTCACCGACCGCAAGCGCATCGAGACCGTCGCGCTCGCCGAGGAGGCCGCGTTCCTCAAGGCCGTCAAGGGCGGCACGAACATCCTCGACACGGCCGTGACGGAGACCAAGGCCGCGGGCGGCACGATCCTCTCCGGCGACAAGGCGTTCCTGCTCCACGACACCTGGGGCTTCCCGATCGACCTCACCCTGGAGATGGCCGCCGAACAGGGCCTCTCCGTGGACGAGCCCGGCTTCCGCCGCCTGATGCAGGAGCAGCGCGACCGCGCCAAGGCCGACGCCAAGGCCAAGAAGACCGGCCACGCGGACATGTCCGCCTACCGCGAGATCGCCGACGGCTCCGGCGCCACCGAGTTCACCGGTTACGCCACCACCCAGGGCGAGTCCACCATCGTCGGCCTGCTGGTAAACGGCGTCTCCTCGCCGGCCGCCACCGAGGGCGACGAGGTCGAGGTCGTCCTCGACCGGACCCCGTTCTACGCCGAGGGCGGCGGCCAGCTCGCCGACCAGGGCCGGATCCGGCTCGACTCCGGCGCCGTGATCGAGATCCGCGACGTCCAGCAGCCGGTCCCCGGTGTCTCCGTACACAAGGGCTCCGTCCAGGTCGGAGAGGTGACGGTCGGCGCCTCCGCGTACGCCGCCATCGACATCAACCGCCGCCGGGCCATCGCCCGAGCCCACTCGGCCACCCACCTGACCCACCAGGCGCTGCGCGACGCCCTCGGCCCCACGGCCGCCCAGGCCGGTTCCGAGAACTCGCCCGGCCGCTTCCGCTTCGACTTCGGCTCGCCGAACGCCGTCCCCGGCACGGTCCTCACCGACGTCGAGCAGAAGATCAACGACGTGCTCTCCCGCGAGCTCGACGTCACCGCCGAGATCATGAGCATCGACGAGGCGAAGAAGCAGGGCGCCATCGCCGAGTTCGGCGAGAAGTACGGCGAGCGCGTGCGCGTCGTCACCATCGGCGACTTCTCCAAGGAGCTGTGCGGCGGCACGCACGTCGGCAACACCGCCCAGCTGGGCCTGGTGAAGCTGCTCGGCGAGTCCTCCATCGGCTCCGGCGTGCGCCGCGTCGAGGCCCTGGTGGGTGTGGACGCGTACAACTTCCTCGCCAAGGAGCACACGGTCGTCGCCCAGCTCCAGGAACTGGTCAAGGGCCGTCCCGAGGAGCTGCCGGAGAAGATCGCCTCCATGCTCGGCAAGCTGAAGGACGCCGAGAAGGAGATCGAGAAGTTCCGCGCGGAGAAGGTCCTCCAGGCCGCCGCCGGTCTCGCCGCGGGCGCCCAGGACATCCGCGGTGTCGCCCTCGTCGTCGGCACCGTCCCGGACGGCACCGGCGCCGACGACCTGCGCAAGCTGGTCCTCGACGTCCGCGGCCGCATCCAGGGCGACCGCCCGGTCGTGGTGGCCCTGTTCACCGTGGCGGGCGGCCGTCCGCTGACCGTGATCGCCACCAACGAGGCGGCCCGCGAGCGCGGCCTCAAGGCCGGCGACCTGGTCCGCACGGCCGCCAAGACCCTCGGCGGCGGTGGCGGCGGCAAGCCCGACGTCGCCCAGGGCGGCGGCCAGAACGCGGCCGCGATCCCGCAGGCCATCGGCGCCGTCGAGCGCCTCGTGGTCGAGACGGCCTGACGATGACGCTGCGCCGCGGCCGCCGACTGGCCGTAGACGTCGGGGAAGCCCGGATCGGGGTCGCCTCCTGCGACCCCGACGGGGTCCTGGCCACCCCGGTGGAAACCGTCCCCGGCCGGGACGTCCCGGCCGCCCACCGGCGGCTGCGACAGCTCGTCGCGGAGTACGAGCCCCTGGAGGTCGTCGTCGGTCTGCCCCGTTCGCTCAGCGGACGGGAGGGACCGGCCGCGGCCAAGGTGCGCACCTTCGCGAACGAGCTGGCCAAGGGCATCAAACCGGTGACGGTCCGGCTGGTGGACGAGCGGATGACCACGGTCACCGCCGCCCAGGGGCTGCGGGCATCCGGCAGGAACGCCAAGAAAGGCCGTTCGGTCATCGACCAGGCGGCCGCCGTGGTGATCCTGCAGAACGCCTTGGAGACCGAACGGGTATCAGGTAATCCGCCCGGTGAGTGCGTCGAAGTGGTTGTCTGATCGCGATACGGTAACGTTCCGCGAAATGAGACGGCATTCGAACAGCCGTCGCCACCACTAAAGAGGCGGAACCGGGTGTCGCGGCCCACGAAAAGCCGTGGCCTCCGTCTCGCGGCTCTAGGGGACCGATGACTGAGTATGGCCGGGGCGGCGGCTCCGAACCGTGGCACCCCGAGGATCCCCTGTACGGGGACCAGGGGTGGACCGCGCACCAGACCCAGCAGGGCCAGGTGCCGTACGGCGGCGCACCGCAGCAGCAGGAGCCGCAGTACCAGGAGCAGGTACCCCCGTACCCGTACCCGGAGCAGCAGGTCCCGCAGTACCAGGGGGGTCCGCAGCAGTACCCGGATCCCCAGTACCAGGACCCGCAGTACCAGCAGCAGTACGCCGCCGCCCCGTACCCCCAGTACGCGGAGCAGCAGCAGGGCTGGGCCCCGCAGCACCCCGGTGCGCAGCAGCAGGCCCAGCCCCAGCAGCAGGCCCAGCAGCAGCAGGTCCAGTCCCAGCAGCCGGTGTACGACGCCCAGGGCTGGGACACCGGCCAGGGCCAGTACGTGGCGGCGGCCGTGCAGGCCGACCCCTACGCGGTGGCCGACCCGTACGCGCAGCAGGCCGTCGGCGGCTACCCCGGCGAGGCCCCCGACCTGTACACCACCGAGGACGCCTACCCGCCTCCGCAGCCGCCCGGCAGACGGCACCTGGAGCCGGAGCCGGTCGACGAGCCGGAGGAGGAGCTCCAAGAAGAGCTGCTCGCCGGGGGCGGCGGGGGCGACGACGAGTCGCGCGGCCGTCGGGGCGACCGCAAGGGCGGCGGCGGCAAGAAGACCAAGGAGAAGAAGCGCAGCGGCGCGGCCTGCCTGGTCGCGGCCGTCGTGATGGTCGGCGTGATCGGCGGTGGCGGCTACTACGGCTACAGCTACATCAAGGAACGGTTCGCCACGGCCGCCGACTTCGCGGGCGAGGGCAGCGGCGAGACGGTCGACGTCGAGATCCCCCAGGGGTCCACCGTCGCCCAGATCGGCAACATCCTGAAGAAGAACGGCATCGTCGCGAGCGTCGACGCGTTCACGGCCGCGGCCGGGTCCAAGGGCAACGCGATCCAGCCGGGCGTCTACCCGCTGAAGAAGAAGATGTCGGCCGCGGCCGCCGTCGCCGTCATGCTCGACCCGAGCAAGCTGAACGTGCTCACCGTCCCGGAGGGCAAGCGGACCTACGAGGTCTACGAGCTGATCGACAAACGCCTCGGGAAGCAGACCGGCACCACCGAGGAGATCGCCAAGCGCGAGGCCAAGAACCTCGGCCTGCCGGCCTGGGCCGGCAACAACCCGAAGCTCATCGACCCGCTGGAGGGCTTCCTCTACCCGGCGCGCTACGACATCGGCAAGGACAGCACGCCGGAGTCGATGCTCCGGCAGATGGTCAAGAACGCCTCGGACAAGTACACGGAACTGGGCGTCGAGGCCAAGGCCAAGGACCTCGGCCTGGAGAACCCGCTCCAGGTGATCACGGTCGCCAGTCTCGTCAACGCCGAGGGCAAGCACCACGAGGACTTCCGGAAGATGTCCGAGGTCGTCTACAACCGCTTGAAGAAGACGAACGACGTCACCAACCAGAAGATCGAGTTCGACTCGACCTACAACTACATCAAGCGCACCAGCCACCTGAACTTCAACATCAAGGAAGCCAGGGCGCTCGACAATCCCTACAACACGCACTTCGTCAAGGGCCTGCCCCCGGGCCCGATCGGGAACCCCGGCGAGGAAGCGCTGAGCGCCACGCTCAACCCGGACCACGGCGGCTGGATGTTCTTCGTGTCGGTCGACAGCAAGACGACGACCTTCACCAAGACCTACGAGGAGCACCAGAAACTGGTGGACGAGTTCCTGGCGCGGCAGAACCAGAAGAACGGCGGATAGGCACGACATGTCACGGATACGGGCCGCGGTGCTGGGTTCGCCCATCGAGCACTCCCTCTCACCGGTGCTGCACCGCGCCGCCTACCGGGAGCTCGGCCTCGACGACTGGTCGTACGACCGCTTCGAGATCGACGAGGCCGCCCTCCCGGCGTTCGTGGGCGGCCTCGGCCCGGAGTGGGCCGGACTGTCGCTGACCATGCCGCTCAAGCGGGCGATCATCGCCCTGCTCGACGGCGTCAGCGACACCGCGGCCTCGGTGGAGGCGGTCAACACGGTCGTCCTGACCGAGGACGGCCGTCTCCTCGGCGACAACACCGACATCCCCGGCATCGTCGCCGCCCTGCACGAGCGGGGCGTCGAGAAGGTGCCCGCCGCGGCCGTCCTCGGAGCGGGCGCCACCGCCTCCTCGGCGTTGGCCGCCCTCTCCCGGATCTGCACCGGCGAGGTCACCGCGTACGTCCGCTCGCGCGCCCGCGCCGAGGAGATGCACCGGTGGGGCGACCGGCTCGGCGTGCCCGTCCGTACCGCGGACTGGACGGACGCGGCCGAGGCGCTCCACGCCCCGCTGGTCATCGCGACCACCCCGGCCGGTACGACGGACTCCCTGGCGGCGGCCGTCCCCGAAGGCGCCGGAACCCTCTTCGACGTCCTCTACGACCCGTGGCCGACCGCCCTGGCGGCGGCCTGGTCCGCGCGCGGCGGCAAGGTCGTCGGCGGCCTGGACCTGCTGGTCCACCAGGCGGTGCTCCAGGTCGGCGCGATGACCGGCCGCCCGGGACCGCTGGCCGCCATGCGCGCCGCGGGCGAGCGGGCGCTCGCCGAGCGCTAGGCCGTCCCCGTCGGATCCCGCCGGTCGGCGTTCACCTGACGGGCGGGGCGTCCGACAGTTGGACCGGGGCCCGATACATCCCTCCGGACATGGGAGGATCGGGTACGGCGGGTCAGGGCCGCGCACCCGATCGCGCCATCGCTGTGCCAGGCGCGAGCATGAGGAGCATCGTTGAGCAGGTTGCGTTGGCTGACCGCAGGAGAGTCGCACGGACCGGCACTGGTCGCGACGCTGGAGGGTCTTCCCGCCGGCGTCCCGGTCACCACCGAGCTGGTGGCCGATCACCTGGCCCGGCGCCGGCTCGGCTATGGCCGCGGTGCCCGGATGAAGTTCGAGCAGGACGAGATCACCTTCCTCGGCGGCGTGCGCCACGGCCTGTCCCAGGGCTCCCCGATCGCGGTCATGATCGGCAACACCGAGTGGCCCAAGTGGGAGACCGTGATGTCGGCCGACCCGGTCGACCCGTCGCTGCTCAAGGAGACCGGCCGCAACGCGCCGCTCACCCGCCCGCGCCCCGGCCACGCCGACCTCGCGGGCATGCAGAAGTACGGCTTCGACGAGGCCCGGCCGATCCTGGAGCGCGCCAGCGCCCGGGAGACCGCCGCCCGCGTCGCCCTCGGCGCCGTCGCCCGCTCCTTCATCAAGGAGGTCGCCGGCATCGAGATCGTCTCCCACGTGGTGGAACTGGCCGCGGCCAAGGCCCCGTACGGCGTCTACCCGACCCCCGCCGACGTCGACAAGCTCGACGCGGACCCGGTGCGCTGCCTCGACGCCGACGCGAGCAAGGCGATGGTCGCCGAGATCGACCAGGCCCACAAGGACGGCGACACCCTCGGCGGCGTCGTCGAGGTCCTCGCCTACGGCGTGCCCGTCGGACTCGGCTCGCACGTCCACTGGGACCGCCGACTCGACGCGCGTCTCGCGGCGGCCCTCATGGGCATCCAGGCCATCAAGGGAGTCGAGGTCGGCGACGGCTTCGACCTGGCCCGCGTGCCCGGCTCGCAGGCCCACGACGAGATCGTGTCCACCCCCGAGGGCCTCAAGCGGACCTCCGGCCGCGCCGGTGGCACCGAGGGCGGTCTGACCACCGGTGAACTGCTGCGCGTACGGGCCGCGATGAAGCCCATCGCGACCGTGCCGCGCGCGCTGGCCACCGTGGACGTGGCGACCGGCGAGGCGACGGTGGCCCACCACCAGCGCTCCGACGTCTGTGCCGTCCCGGCGGCGGGCATCGTCGCCGAGGCCATGGTCGCCCTCGTCCTCGCCGACGCGGTCGTGGAGAAGTTCGGCGGCGACTCGGTGCCCGAGACCCGCCGCAACGTCCGCTCCTACCTCGAAAACCTGCAGATCCGGTGACGGGCGGACCACTGGTCGTCCTCGTCGGCCCGATGGGGTCCGGCAAGTCCACGGTGGGGGGCCTGCTCGCCGAACGGCTGGCCGTCCCCTACCGGGACACGGACGCCGACATCGTCGCCGCCCAGGGCCGGGAGATCTCCGACCTGTTCGTCGACGAGGGCGAGCCCTACTTCCGCGCGCTGGAGCGGCAGGCCGTCGCGGCCGCCGTCGCCGAACACACCGGAGTCCTCGCCCTCGGCGGCGGCGCCGTCCTCGACGAGGGCACCCGCGGCCTGCTCGCCGGGCTGCCCGTCGTCTACCTGTCGATGGACGTCGAGGAGGCCGTGCGCCGCGTCGGCCTCGGCGCCGCCCGACCGCTGCTCGCCGTCAACCCGCGCCGCCAGTGGCGCGAGCTGATGGAGGCCCGGCGCCCCCTGTACACCGAAGTCGCGCGCGTCGTGGTGGCCACCGACGACCGCACCCCCGAAGAGGTCGCCCAGGCGGTCCTCGACGCTCTGGAGTTGAAGGACGTATGACAGACCAGGTGACGCGGATCAACGTCGGCGCGAGCGCCGGGCACGACGCGTACGACGTGCTGGTCGGCCGGCAGCTGCTCGGTGAGCTGGGCAGCCTGATCGGTACGAGGGCGCAGCGGGTCGCCGTGATCCACCCCGAGGCGCTGGCCTCGACCGGTGAGGCGCTGCGGGACGACCTGGCGGCGCAGGGCTACGAGGCGGTCGCCATCCAGGTGCCGAACGCCGAGGAGGCCAAGACCATCGAGGTCGCCGCGTACTGCTGGAAGGCCCTCGGCCAGTCCGGCTTCACCCGCACCGACGTGATCGTCGGCGTGGGCGGCGGCGCCACCACCGACCTCGCGGGCTTCGTCGCGGCCTCCTGGCTGCGCGGGGTGCGCTGGATCGCGGTTCCGACCACCGTGCTGGCGATGGTCGACGCGGCGGTCGGCGGCAAGACCGGCATCAACACCGCCGAGGGCAAGAACCTCGTCGGCGCGTTCCACCCGCCGGCCGGCGTGCTCTGCGACCTGGCGGCGCTGGACTCGCTGCCGGTCAACGACTACGTCAGCGGCCTCGCCGAGATCATCAAGGCCGGCTTCATCGTCGACCCGGTGATCCTCGACCTGATCGAGGAGGACCCGCAGGCGGCCCGTACGCCCGCCGGACCGCACACCGCCGAGCTGATCGTCCGCTCGATCCGGGTCAAGGCCGACGTGGTCTCCAGCGACCTCAAGGAAGCCGGACTGCGCGAGATCCTCAACTACGGCCACACCCTCGCGCACGCCATCGAGAAGAACGAGCGCTACAAGTGGCGCCACGGCGCCGCCGTCTCCGTCGGCATGGTCTTCGCCGCCGAACTCGGCCGGCTCGCCGGACGCCTCGACGACGCGACCGCCGACCGGCACAAGGCCGTCCTGGCCTCCGTCGGCCTGCCGCTGACCTACCGCGGCGACCAGTGGCCCAAGCTGCTGGAGACGATGAAGCTCGACAAGAAGTCCCGCGGCGACCTGCTGCGCTTCATCGTCCTCGACGGGCTGGGCAAGCCGACCGTCCTGGAAGGCCCCGACCCGGCCGTGCTGTTCGCCGCCTTCGGCGAGGTCGCCGCGTGAGGCGGGTGCTCGTCCTGAACGGCCCGAACCTGGGCCGGCTCGGGTCCCGCGAACCCGACGTGTACGGGGCCACCTCGTACGCCGGACTCGTCGAGAGCTGCCGCGCCCTGGGCGCGGAACTCGGCTTCGACGTGGAGGTCCGCGAGACCAACGACGAGGGCGAGATGGTCCGCTGGCTGCACGAGGCGGCGGACGACAAGACCCCGGTCGTGATCAACCCGGGCGCCTTCACGCACTACTCGTACGCCATGCGGGACGCGGCGGCGCAGCGCACCGCGCCGCTCATCGAGGTGCACATCTCCAACCCGTACGCCCGCGAGGAGTTCCGGCACACCTCGGTCATCGCGGCCGTGGCGACGGGCACCGTGGCGGGCTTCGGCCTGGGCTCCTACCGGCTGGCGCTCCGTGCGCTGGCGGAAGAGGTCACGGCCTGAGATAACGTTCTCGCATCAGTCGCCTGAACGAGACGGAGTGGCGCGGATGCAGCACGGAGTGGGGGGCTGGGGTCCGCCGGGACAACACCCGGCGGCGCCCCCGCAGCCGCCGATACCCCCGGCGCAGGGTTGGCCGGTGACCCCGGTGCCCGACGCCACGGGACACGTCCCGCTGCCCCCGGCCGTGCCCTTGCCGGCCGGGCCGCCCCCGCCCGGCACGGGCGGAGCCACCCTCGCGGTGCTGCTCATCGGCCCGGCGGGCGCCGGGAAGACCACCGTGGCCCGGCACTGGGCGGGCACCCGCCCGGTGCCGACCGCGCACATCAGCCTGGACGACGTCCGCGAATGGGTCTGCTCGGGCTTCGCGGACCCGCAGACCGGCTGGAACGAGCACTCCGAGGCCCAGTACCGGCTGGCCCGCCGCACCTGCGGGTTCGCCGCCCGCAACTTCCTGGCCAACGGCATCTCCTGCATCCTCGACGACGCCGTCTTCCCCGACCGGCCGGTGGTCGGGCTCGGCGGCTGGAAGCGGCACGTGGGGCCCGGGCTGCTGCCCGTGGTGCTGCTGCCGGGCCTGGAGATCGTCCTGGACCGCAACGCCGCCCGCTCGGGCAACCGCAGGCTCTCCGACGAGGAAGTCGCCCGCATCCACGGCCGGATGGCCGGCTGGTACGGATCCGGCCTGCCGATCATCGACAACTCCCACCTCGACGTGGAGGGCACGGCCCGCGCCCTCGACGAGGCCCTCGCCCGGGCCCTCGCGACCCCCGGGACCTGGTAGCCCGGCCGCTGCGGCCCCGGGAACGGGCGGCGAGCAGGCCGCGGCCGGCGGCGCCGCCCGGCCCCGTGCGGACGCGCTCGCCGGGCCGGATGGGCCGGGCGCTCGTACGCTCGAAGACATGTCAGACGTGTACGCGGCCCGCAGGGGCCTGCTCCGCGACCGCTGCGCAGCGGCGGGCAACTCCGCCGCCCTGATCACGCGTCCGGCGAACGTCCGCTACCTCGCCGGGGCGTCCCCGCTGGACGCCGTCCTGCTGGTCGGACCGGCCGAGGACGTGATGTTCTGCGCGGGCGCCCCCACCGGCGAGGCCGACGAGGGACGCCTGGACGACCAACTGCGGCTCTCCGTCCTGCCGAGCCCCGGCGCGGACCCGGCGGTGGCCGCCGCCGACCTGGCGGCGTCCGTACGGGCGGAGTCCCTCGCCGTCGAGGAGCACCACCTGACCGTCGGCCGGCACCGCGCCCTGCACTCCGTCGCGCCCCGGCTGCGGCTGGCCGACCTCGGCTCGGCGGTGGAACAGCAGCGGCTCGTCAAGGACGAGGACGAGATCGCCTGCCTGCGGATCGCCGCCGAGATCGCCGACCAGGCCCTCGGGGAGCTGCTGGAGTCGATCCTCGTCGGCCGTACCGAACGCCACCTCGCCCTGGAGCTGGAACGCCGCCTCGTCGACCACGGCGCCGACGGGCCCGCCTTCCCGACCTCCGTCGGCACCGGCCCGCACTCCGGGCGCTCCCGCCACCGGCCGTCCGACCGGCGGGTGGAGGAGGGCGACTTCCTGTCCGTCTGCCTGGGCGCGAACTACCGCGGCTACCGCTGCGAGATCGGCCGCACCTTCGTGATCGGCACCACCCCCGCCGACTGGCAGATCGAGCTCTACGACCTCGTCTTCGCCGCCCAGCGGGCCGGCCGGGAGGCCCTGCTGCCGGGCGCCGCGTACCGTGACGTCGACCGCGCGGCGCGCTCCGTACTGGACTCGGCGGGGCACGGCGAGGCCCTCGCCGGGTGGATGGGACACGGGGTCGGTCTCGAAATCGACGAGGACCCGCAGCTTGCACCTACGGCAATGGGTAAACTGGACGCTTGCGTGCCGGTCACCGTCGAACCGGGGGTTCACCTCCCGGGCCGGGGAGGTGTCCGGATCGATGACACGCTCGTCGTGCGCCCCGAGGCGGACGGCGGTCCCGAGCTACTCACCATTACGACCAAGGAGCTGCTCGCGCTCTAGCCCGCGTTGCCGGGCCGGGAGTGCGCACCCTTGGTCTTCCAGTGCAGGAGATTCCGCAACCGTGGCTTCCACGAACGACCTCAAGAACGGCATGGTGCTCAAGCTCGACGGTGACCAGCTCTGGTCCGTCGTCGAGTTCCAGCACGTCAAGCCCGGCAAGGGCCCGGCCTTCGTGCGCACCAAGCTCAAGCACGTGCTCTCCGGCAAGGTCGTCGACAAGACCTTCAACGCCGGCACGAAGGTCGAGACGGCCACCATCGACCGCCGTGACATGCAGTTCTCGTACATGGACGGCGAGTACTTCGTCTTCATGGACATGAGCACCTTCGACCAGCTGATGGTCGACAAGAAGGCCGTCGGCGACGCCGCCAACTTCCTGATCGAGGGCTTCACCGCCTCCGTCGCCCAGCACGAGGGCGAGGTGCTGTACGTCGAGCTGCCGGCCGCCGTCGAGCTCGTCATCGAGCACACCGACCCGGGCGTCCAGGGCGACCGCTCCACCGGTGGCACCAAGCCCGCCAAGCTGGTGACCGGCCACGAGATCCAGGTCCCGCTCTTCGTCACCACCGGCGAGACCATCAAGGTCGACACCCGCACGAGCTCCTACCTCGGCCGGGTGAACAGCTAACCGTGGCTGCCCGGAGCAACGCGCGCAAGCGCGCTTTCCAGATCCTCTTCGAGGCCGACCAGCGCGGTGTTCCCGTGCGTGAGGTCCTCGCGGACTGGATCCGCCACTCGCGGTCGGACGACCGGCAGCCGTCGGTCGCCGCCTTCACGATGGATCTCGTCGAGGGTTACGCCGACAAGGTGAACCGGATCGACGATCTGATCATCACCTACGCCGTGGACTGGGAGCTCGACCGCATGCCGGTCGTCGACCGGAACATCCTGCGGCTGGGCGCCTACGAGCTGATCTGGGTCGACGAGACCCCGGACGCCGTGGCCATCGACGAGGCCGTCCAGCTCGCCAAGGAGTTCTCCACGGACGACTCCCCGTCGTTCGTGAACGGGCTCCTGGGTCGCTTCAAGGACCTCAAGCCGAACCTGCGCCGCAGCGAGAGCTGACGCGCGGCACCGCGCTCACGGAAGGGCCCGCAGCGAACGCGCTGCGGGCCCTTCCGTCGGTCGTGGGTCGGGCCGCCGACCGGCCCGGACGCGGACGTGAAAAAACCGGTGGGTGCCGGCCCCCCTTCGGGACCCGGCACCCACCGGTAAACGTTTCTGCTGGGCCGGGACGGCCCCGGGGGACTAGACGTCCTCGTGAGCCACCGCGCGCCGCGCGTCGGCGTCCAGCACGCCCCAGCTGATCAGCTGCTCGGTCAGGACCGAGGGGGACTGGTCGTAGATGACGGCCAGGGTGCGCAGGTCGTCCTGGCGGATCGACAGCACCTTGCCGTTGTAGTCACCGCGCTGGCTCTGGATCGTGGCGGCGTAACGCTGGAGCGGCCCGGCCTTCTCGGCGGGCACGCCCGCCAGACGCTCCAGGTCGAGGCGCAGCTTCGGCGGCGGCTCGGCGGCTCCGCCGGGAGTCGTGCCCGGAAGCAGCTCCTGCACCGGGACCCCGTAGAAGTCGGCCAGCTCGGCAAGACGCTGGACGGTCACGGCGCGGTCCCCGCGCTCGTAGGAACCGACCACCACGGCCTTCCACCGGCCCTGGGACTTCTCCTCGACACCGTGGAGGGAAAGGCCCTGCTGGGTGCGGATGGCCCGGAGCTTGGCCCCGAGCTGTTTGGCGTATTCGCTGGACATAACGCTCCCGGACGCTGTGACGCTGTGACGGCATTGGACAACGTGCGGCTCCGCCGCGCGGCTGGTAACTCACTGTGAGGTTACGCAGCGTTACGTGGATGCGTCAAGCCGAATGCTGCGCGGGCCCCACCCGCGAGGGGTACGGCCCGGCCCGGTGCGGGCCCCGCACCCGGCCCCTGCTACGGTGGAGGGCGTACAGCAGACGTCCTTTAAGGTCCGTCCCGTGAGGCGGAGAAGGAGGTCCTTTCCATGGACACCCAGCTTTCCCCGCCCGACTCGGACCCGATGCGCCCCGTTCTGGACACCCAGGACATCGCCCGGGTCCTGACGCGCATCGCCCACGAGATCGTCGAACGCGCCAAGGGCGCCGACGACGTGGTCCTCCTCGGCATTCCGACCCGTGGTGTCTTCCTCGCCCGCCGGCTGGCCGAGAAGCTCGAAGAGATCACCGGTACGAAGATCCCGGTCGGCTCCCTCGACATCACCATGTACCGCGACGACCTGCGCCTGAAGCCCGCCCGGGCGATCGGCCGCACGGAGATCCCCGGCGACGACATCGACGGTCGCCTGGTGGTCCTCGTCGACGACGTGCTCTTCTCCGGCCGCACCATCCGCGCCGCCCTCGACGCCCTCGGCGCGATCGGCCGCCCCCGCGCCGTGCAGCTGGCGGTCCTCGTCGACCGCGGCCACCGCGAGCTGCCCATCCGCGCCGACTACGTCGGCAAGAACCTCCCCACGTCGCTGCGGGAGACCGTAAAGGTCCAGCTCCAGGAGGAGGACGGCCGAGACGCCGTACTGCTCGGCCAGCGGACCGCCCAGGCAGCCGGACAGCAGTAGCGCCCGCCGGTCCGGATCCCGCCCGGCGGGGTCCGTACCGCGCTTCGCCCTGCCCGTACCCCGGCGCGCCCGCCAGCCCGCCCGCCCTCCCGACCTACGGAGCCATCCAGATGAAGCGCCACCTCATCTCGGCCGCCGACCTCACCCGCGACGACGCCGTCCTGATCCTCGACACCGCCGAGGAGATGGCACGCGTCGCGGACCGGCCGATCAAGAAGCTGCCCACCCTGCGCGGCCTCACGGTCGTCAACCTGTTCTTCGAGGACTCGACCCGCACCCGGATCTCCTTCGAGGCCGCCGCCAAGCGGCTGTCCGCGGACGTCATCAACTTCTCCGCCAAGGGTTCGTCCGTTTCCAAGGGTGAATCCCTGAAGGACACGGCGCTGACCCTGGAGGCCATGGGCGCGGACGCCGTGGTCATCCGCCACCACGCCTCCGGCGCCCCCTACCGGCTCGCGACCTCCGGCTGGATCGACTCCGCCGTGGTCAACGCCGGCGACGGCACCCACGAGCACCCCACCCAGGCCCTGTTGGACGCCTTCACCATGCGCCGCCGCCTGGTCGGCCGCGACGCCGGGCTCGGCAAGGACCTCTCCGGCCGCCGGATCACCATCGTGGGCGACGTCCTGCACAGCCGGGTCGCCCGCTCCAACGTCCTGCTGCTGCACACGCTGGGCGCCGAGGTCACCGTGGTGGCCCCGCCCACGCTGGTGCCGATCGGCGTCGAGAGCTGGCCCTGCGAGGTCTCGTACAACCTCGACGAGGTACTGCCCAAGTCCGACGCGGTCATGATGCTGCGCGTCCAGCGCGAACGCATGAACGCCGCCTTCTTCCCGACCGAGCGCGAGTACTCCCGCCGGTACGGGCTCGACGGCGAGCGGATGGCCCGGATGCCCGAACACGCCATCGTCATGCACCCCGGCCCGATGAACCGCGGCATGGAGATCACCGCCCAGGTCGCCGACTCCGACCGCTGCACGGCCGTCGAGCAGGTCGCCAACGGCGTCTCCACCCGGATGGCCGTCCTGTACCTGCTGCTCGGAGGCTCCGAGCCCGCCGTCACCACCACCCCCGCAGCTGCCCGTACCGAGGAGAGCAAGTAACCATGAGCAAGATCCTTATCCGTGGCGCGAAGGTACTCGGTGGCGAGGCGCAGGACGTACTGATCGACGGCGAGACCATCGCCGAGGTCGGACAGGACCTGTCCGCCGAGGGCGCGACCGTCATCGAGGCGGCGGGCCGGGTCCTCCTGCCGGGCCTCGTCGACCTGCACACCCACCTGCGCGAGCCCGGCCGCGAGGACAGCGAGACCGTGCTGACCGGCACCCGCGCCGCGGCCTCCGGCGGCTTCACCGCGGTGTTCGCCATGGCGAACACCTTCCCGGTCGCCGACACCGCCGGCGTCGTCGAGCAGGTGTGGCGACTGGGCAAGGAGTCCGGCTACTGCGACGTGCAGCCCATCGGCGCCGTCACCGTCGGCCTGGAGGGCAAGCAGCTCTCCGAGCTGGGCGCCATGCACGACTCCGCCGCCCGCGTCACCGTCTTCTCCGACGACGGCAAGTGCGTCGACGACGCCGTGATCATGCGCCGCGCCCTGGAGTACGTGAAGGCCTTCGGCGGCGTCGTCGCCCAGCACGCCCAGGAGCCCCGACTGACCGAGGGCGCCCAGATGAACGAGGGCATCGTCTCGGCCGAGCTCGGCCTCGGCGGCTGGCCGGCCGTGGCCGAGGAGTCGATCATCGCCCGCGACGTCCTCCTCGCCGAGCACGTCGGCTCCCGCGTGCACATCTGCCACCTCTCCACCGCCGGCTCCGTCGAGATCGTCCGCTGGGCCAAGTCCCGCGGGATCGACGTCACCGCCGAGGTGACCCCGCACCACCTGCTCCTCACCGACGAGCTCGTCCGCTCGTACAACGCGGTCTACAAGGTCAACCCGCCGCTGCGCACCGAGCGCGACGTGCTGGCCCTGCGCGAGGCGCTCGCCGACGGCACGATCGACATCGTCGCCACCGACCACGCCCCGCACCCGCACGAGGACAAGGACTGCGAGTGGGCCGCCGCCGCCATGGGCATGGTCGGCCTGGAAACCGCGCTGTCCGTCGTCCAGCAGACGATGGTCGAGACCGGACTGCTCGACTGGGCGGGCGTCGCGGAGCGCATGTCCTTCGCCCCGGCGCGCATCGGCGGCCTGGAGAACCACGGCCGACCCGTCTCGGCAGGTGAACCCGCGAACCTGACCTTGGTCGATACCTCGTACCGTGGTGTCGTGGACCCCGCACACTTCGCCTCCCGCAGCCGCAACACGCCTTACGAGGGCCGTGAGCTGCCGGGGCGCGTCACTCACACCTTCCTGCGGGGCCGGGCAACGGTCGTGGACGGGACATTGGCGTGACACCTGCAGTGATCCAACTGGCCGCAGAGGCTGCCGAGCGACAGTCGGCGGAGGTGACGGACTGGGGCGCCCGCATCGCGTGGGTGATCGGTCTGCTCGTCTTCATCGCGTTCGTGTACTGGCTGATGCGGCAGGGCTGGAAATGGCGCGGCGCACTGCAGAGCGATCTGCCGGAGCTGCCCGTCGCACCCGACGGACTCCCCGAGCACCGACTGGCACTGACCGGCCGCTACCACGGTTCGACCACGGCCGGGCAGTGGCTGGACCGGATCGTCGCCCACGGACTGGGCGTCCGCAGCCGGGTCGAGCTGACGCTCACCGACACGGGCCTGGACGTGGTCCGACCGGGTGCCACCGACTTCTTCGTACCGGCCGCGCAGCTGCGCGGCGCCCGCCTCGACAAGGGAATCGCGGGCAAGGTACTCACCGAGGGCGGTCTCCTCGTCGTCACATGGGCGCACGGCGACAAGCTGATCGACTCCGGATTCCGCTCCGACCGGGCGGCCGAACACGCCGCCTGGGTTCGAAGCATCGACACGCTGGTAACACAGAACTCATCCATCACGACGGAAGGCGCCGAACGATGACGACCTCCACCAGGGGAGCAGCCAAAGCTCCCGCCGTACTCGTCCTGGAGGACGGTCGCATCTTCCGCGGCCGTGCCTACGGCGCTGTGGGGGAGACCTTCGGCGAGGCCGTGTTCTCCACCGGGATGACCGGCTACCAGGAGACCCTCACCGACCCGTCGTACCACCGGCAGGTCGTCGTGATGACCGCGCCGCACGTGGGCAACACCGGCGTCAACGACGAGGACCCCGAGTCCTCCCGCATCTGGGTCGCCGGCTACGTCGTGCGCGACCCCGCCCGCGTCCCCTCCAACTGGCGCTCGCAGCGCTCGCTGGACGAGGAGCTCGTCGAGCAGGGCGTCGTCGGGATCTCCGGCATCGACACCCGCGCCCTGACCCGCCACCTGCGCGAGCGCGGCGCCATGCGCGTCGGCATCTTCTCCGGCGACGCCTGGACCGGCGTGCGCGACGAGACGCTGCTGGCCCGCGTCAAGGAAGCCCCGCAGATGAAGGGCGCCGACCTCGCCGCGGAGGTCGCCACCAAGGAGGCGTACGTCGTTCCCGCGATCGGTGAGAAGAAGTTCACCGTCGCCGCGATCGACCTGGGCATCAAGGGCATGACCCCGCACCGGATGGCCGAGCGCGGCATCGAGGTGCACGTGCTGCCCGCGACCGCGACCGTCGAGGACGTCTACGCGGTCGACCCGGACGGCGTGTTCTTCTCCAACGGCCCGGGCGACCCGGCCACCGCCGACGGCCCCGTCGCCGTCATGCGGGGCGTCCTGGCCCGCCGGACGCCGCTGTTCGGCATCTGCTTCGGCAACCAGATCCTGGGCCGCGCGCTGGGCTTCGGCACCTACAAGCTGAAGTACGGTCACCGCGGCATCAACCAGCCCGTCCAGGACCGCACCACCGGCAAGGTCGAGGTCACCGCGCACAACCACGGCTTCGCCGTCGACGCGCCCCTCGACAAGGTGTCCGAGACCCCTTACGGCCGCGCCGAGGTCTCCCACGTCTGCCTGAACGACCAGGTCGTCGAAGGCCTGCGGCTGCTCGACCAGCCCGCCTTCTCCGTCCAGTACCACCCCGAGGCGGCCGCCGGCCCGCACGACGCCGCGTACCTCTTCGACCGTTTCACGTCTTTGATGGAATCCGCCCTGATGGAGGCCGAGCGTGCCTAAGCGCACCGATATCCAGTCCGTCCTGGTCATCGGCTCCGGCCCGATCGTCATCGGTCAGGCAGCCGAGTTCGACTACTCCGGTACCCAGGCCTGCCGCGTCCTCAAGGCCGAGGGCCTGCGGGTCATCCTGGTGAACTCCAACCCGGCGACGATCATGACCGACCCGGAGATCGCCGACGCCACGTACGTCGAGCCGATCACCCCCGAGTTCGTCGAGAAGATCATCGCGAAGGAGCGCCCCGACGCGCTCCTGCCCACCCTCGGCGGCCAGACCGCGCTCAACACCGCGATCTCCATGCACGAGCAGGGTGTGCTGGAGAAGTACGGCGTCGAGCTGATCGGCGCCAACGTCGAGGCCATCAACAAGGGCGAGGACCGCGACCTCTTCAAGGGCGTCGTCGAGGCCGTCAAGGCCAAGATCGGCTACGGCGAGTCCGCCCGCTCGGTGATCTGCCACACGATGGACGACGTCATCGAGGGCGTCGACATCCTCGGCGGCTACCCCGTCGTGGTGCGCCCGTCCTTCACCATGGGCGGCGCCGGTTCCGGCTTCGCCCACGACGAGGACGAGCTGCGCCGCATCGCCGGCCAGGGCCTGACGCTCTCCCCGACCACCGAGGTGCTCCTGGAGGAGTCCATCCTCGGCTGGAAGGAGTACGAGCTGGAGCTGATGCGCGACACCAAGGACAACGTCGTCGTCGTCTGCTCCATCGAGAACTTCGACCCGATGGGCGTCCACACCGGCGACTCCATCACCGTCGCCCCGTCGATGACGCTCACCGACCGCGAGTACCAGCGACTGCGCGACATCGGCATCGCGATCATCCGCGAGGTCGGCGTCGACACCGGCGGCTGCAACATCCAGTTCGCGATCGACCCGACCGACGGCCGCGTCATCGTCATCGAGATGAACCCCCGCGTCTCGCGTTCCTCGGCGCTCGCGTCGAAGGCCACCGGCTTCCCGATCGCCAAGATCGCCGCCAAGCTGGCCATCGGCTACACCCTCGACGAGGTCCCCAACGACATCACCGAGAAGACGCCGGCCTCCTTCGAGCCGTCCCTCGACTACGTCGTCGTCAAGGCCCCGCGCTTCGCGTTCGAGAAGTTCCCGGCCGCCGACGCCACCCTCACCACCACCATGAAGTCGGTGGGCGAGGCCATGGCCATCGGCCGCAACTTCACCGAGGCCCTGCAGAAGGCCCTGCGCTCGCTGGAGAAGAAGGGCTCGCAGTTCACCTTCGTCGGCCCCACCGGCGACAAGGAGGAGCTGCTCGCCACGGCGGTCCGCCCCACCGACGGCCGCATCAACACCGTCATGCAGGCCATCCGCGCCGGCGCCACCCGGGAAGAGGTCTTCGAGTACACGAAGATCGACCCCTGGTTCGTCGACCAGCTCTTCCTGATCAAGGAGATCGCGGACGACCTGGCCGCCGCCGAGAAGCTCCAGCCGGAGCTGCTCGCCGAGGCCAAACGCCACGGCTTCTCCGACCACCAGATCGCCGAGATCCGCGGCCTGCGCGAGGACGTCGTCCGCGAGGTCCGCCACGCCCTCGGCGTCCGCCCCGTCTACAAGACGGTCGACACCTGCGCCGCCGAGTTCGCCGCGAAGACCCCGTACTTCTACTCGTCCTACGACGAGGAGTCCGAGGTCGCCCCGCGCACCAAGCCCGCGGTGATCATCCTGGGCTCCGGCCCGAACCGCATCGGCCAGGGCATCGAGTTCGACTACTCCTGCGTCCACGCCTCCTTCGCCCTCAGCGACGCCGGCTACGAGACCGTGATGGTCAACTGCAACCCCGAGACCGTCTCGACGGACTACGACACCTCCGACCGCCTGTACTTCGAGCCGCTGACGCTCGAGGACGTGCTGGAGATCGTCCACGCCGAGTCGCTGGCCGGTCCCATCGCCGGCGTCATCGTCCAGCTCGGCGGCCAGACCCCCCTCGGTCTCGCCCAGGCCCTCAAGGACAACGGCGTCCCCGTCGTCGGCACCTCCCCGGAGGCCATCCACGCCGCCGAGGACCGCGGCGCCTTCGGCCAGGTCCTCGCCGACGCCGGCCTGCCGGCCCCCAAGCACGGCACGGCCACCACCTTCGCGGGTGCCAAGGCCATCGCCGACGAGATCGGCTACCCGGTCCTGGTGCGCCCCTCGTACGTGCTCGGCGGCCGCGGCATGGAGATCGTCTACGACGAGACCCGGCTGGAGTCGTACATCGCCGAGTCCACCGAGATCTCCCCGACCCGCCCCGTGCTGGTCGACCGCTTCCTCGACGACGCCATCGAGATCGACGTCGACGCCCTCTACGACGGCACCGAGCTCTACCTCGGCGGCGTCATGGAGCACATCGAGGAAGCCGGCATCCACTCCGGCGACTCGGCCTGCGCCCTGCCCCCGATCACCCTCGGCGGGCACGACATCAAGCGCCTGCGCGCCTCCACCGAGGCCATCGCCAAGGGTGTCGGCGTCCGCGGCCTGATCAACATCCAGTTCGCCATGGCCGGCGACATCCTCTACGTCCTGGAGGCCAACCCCCGCGCCTCCCGGACCGTGCCCTTCACCTCGAAGGCCACCGCCGTCCCCCTGGCGAAGGCCGCCGCCCGCATCTCGCTCGGCACCACCATCGCCGAACTCCGCGAGGAGGGCATGCTGCCCAGGAACGGCGACGGCGGCACCCTGCCGCTCGACGCGCCGATCTCCGTCAAGGAAGCCGTCATGCCCTGGTCGCGCTTCCGCGACATCCACGGCCGCGGCGTCGACACCGTCCTGGGCCCGGAGATGCGCTCCACCGGCGAGGTCATGGGCATCGACTCCGTCTTCGGCACCGCCTACGCCAAATCGCAGGCCGGAGCCTACGGCCCGCTGCCCACCAAGGGCCGCGCGTTCATCTCCGTCGCCAACCGCGACAAGCGCACGATGATCTTCCCGGCCCGCGAACTCGTCGCCCACGGCTTCGAACTGATGGCCACCTCCGGCACCGCCGAGGTCCTGCGCCGCAACGGCATCAACGCCACCGTCGTGCGCAAGCTCAGCGAGGGCGAGGGCCCGAACGGCGAGAAGAACATCGTCCAGCTCATCCACGACGGCCAGGTCGACCTGATCGTCAACACCCCGTACGGCACCGGTGGCCGCCTCGACGGCTACGAGATCCGCACGGCGGCCGTGGCGCGCAGCGTCCCCTGCCTGACGACGGTCCAGGCGCTCGCCGCCGCCGTCCAGGGCATCGACGCGCTCAACCGCGGCGACGTGGGCGTCCGCTCCCTCCAGGAGCACGCGGAGATCCTGACCGCGGCCCGCGCCTAACACCCGTACAGCCCGGACACGGGAGGGGGGACACCGGTTTCACGACGGGTGTCCCCCTTTCCATGAGCGCAGAGGGATCCTCTCCACGATGTACAAGCTCTTCTTCAACCTGGTCTTCAAGCGGATGGACCCGGAGCGGGCCCACTACGCGGCCTTCCGCTGGATCCGCCTCACCGCCCGCACCCCCGTGCTGCGCACCTTCGTCGCGGCCGCGCTCGCACCGCGCCACGAGGAGCTCCGCACCGAGGCCCTCGGCCTGCGGATGCACGGCCCCTTCGGCCTCGCCGCCGGCTTCGACAAGAACGCCGTCGCCATCGACGGGATGTCGATGCTCGGCTTCGACCACGTCGAGATCGGTACGGTCACCGGTCAGGCCCAGCCCGGCAACCCCAAGAAGCGGCTGTTCCGCCTCGTCGCCGACCGGGCGCTGATCAACCGCATGGGCTTCAACAACGAGGGCTCCGAGGCCGTCGCCGAACGCCTCGCGGCCCGCAACCCGGTCTTCCGGACCGTCGTCGGCGTCAACATCGGCAAGACCAAGGTCGTCCCGGAGGCCGAGGCCGCCGCCGACTACGTGCTGTCCACCGAGCGCCTGGCCCGGCACGCGGACTACCTCGTGGTCAACGTCTCCTCCCCGAACACCCCGGGCCTGCGCAACCTCCAGGCGACCGAGTCGCTGCGCCCGCTGCTCACCGCCGTCCGCGAGGCCGCGGACCGGGCGGTCACCGACCGGCGCGTCCCGCTCCTCGTCAAGATCGCTCCGGACCTGGCGGACGAGGACGTCGACGCGGTCGCCGACCTCGCCCTGGAACTCGGCCTGGACGGCATCATCGCCACGAACACCACCATCGCCCGTGAGGGGCTGGGCCTGACGTCCTCCCCCTCCCTGGTGAAGGAGACCGGCGGACTGTCCGGTGCGCCGGTCAAGGAGCGTTCGCTGGAGGTCCTGCGCCGCCTGTACGCGCGCGTCGGCGACCGGATCGTCCTGGTGGGCGTGGGCGGCATCGAGAACGCCGAGGACGCCTGGCAGCGCATCCTCGCGGGCGCCACCCTGATCCAGGGCTACAGCGCCTTCATCTACGAGGGCCCCTTCTACGCCCGCGCCATCCACAAGGGCCTGGCCGCGCGCCTGGCCAACAGCCCGTACGCGACCCTGGCCGAGGCCGTGGGCGCCGAGACCCGGAAGGCCGCGCTGTGAGCCCCGTGACCCCCGTGACCCCCTTCGGAACCCGTCTGCGCGCCGCCATGGACGCGCGGGGCCCGCTGTGCGTCGGCATCGACCCGCACGCCGCCCTGCTGGCCTCCTGGGGCCTGGGCGACGACATCGCGGGCCTGGAGCGGTTCTCCCGCACCGTCGTGGCGGCCCTCGCGGAGGAGGTCGCCGTCTTCAAGCCGCAGGCCGCCTTCTTCGAGCGGTTCGGCTCGCGCGGCGTCGCCGTGCTGGAGAAGACCGTCGCGGACGCGCGCGCCGCCGGGACCCTCGTCGTGATGGACGCCAAGCGCGGCGACATCGGCTCGACGATGGCCGCCTACGCCTCCGCCTTCCTGGACCCGTCCTCGCCGCTGTTCTCGGACGCCCTGACGGTCTCCCCCTACCTCGGCTACGGCTCGCTGAAGCCGGCCGTCGACCTGGCGCGGGAGTCGGGCGCCGGCCTGTTCGTCCTGGCCCTCACCTCCAACCCGGAGGGCGCCGAGGTCCAGCGGGCCCTGCGCGAGGACGGCCGTACCGTCGGCGCGACGATGCTGGCGCACCTGGCGGCGGAGAACGCCGGCGCCGAGCCGATGGGCTCCTTCGGCGCGGTGGTCGGCGCCACCCTCGGCGACCTGTCCTCCTTCGACCTCGACATCAACGGCCCGCTGCTGGCCCCCGGCATCGGGGCCCAGGGCGCGACGGCCGCCGATCTGCCGGCCGTCTTCGGCCGGGCCGTCGGCAACGTCGTGCCGAACGTGTCGCGCGGCGTCCTGAAGCACGGCCCTGACGCGGCGGCCCTGCGCGCCGCCGCGAAGGGCTTCGCCGACGAGGTCCGCGCGGCCGTCGCCGGCTAGCGCGTCGGGAGCACCCGGAAACCGGTGGGGCCGGACCGCTTTTCCAGCGGTCCGGCCCCACCGTCGTCCCCGGGTGGGCAAGGTCACGTACGGCCGTCCCGGAACACGGAACCGATGGGCTTCATCGACGCCGCCGGCGGGCTTCGTGGCACGGCCTGACGAAATTCGAACGCCTTTCCCCGGACAAAACCGGGGTATTTTGTCCGTGATGTACGGTTCAGTGGAGGCTGACCAGGACTTTTCGTCCGTTCTCGCTGACTGGAGCGGCCTTGGCCGCTAGTCTCCGACCAGAGTGAACGAGCAGCGAACGAATTTTGTCGCTGTTCGGGGGCTCGCCCGGCGTGGTGCCCTGGGGCTCCGTGCCGGTCCGTATCCGACAGTTCGACATCCGAGGTGACGTAGGCGTGGCTCTTCCGCCCCTTACCCCTGAACAGCGCGCAGCAGCGCTCGAAAAGGCCGCCGCGGCTCGCCGGGAGCGGGCCGAGGTGAAGAATCGACTCAAGCACTCCGGCGCCACTCTCCACGACGTCATCAAGATGGGTCAGGAGAACGACGTCATCGGCAAGATGAAGGTCTCCGCCCTTCTGGAGTCGCTGCCCGGCGTCGGCAAGGTCCGCGCCAAGCAGATCATGGAGCGCCTCGGCATCTCCGAGTCCCGGCGTGTCCGAGGTCTCGGTTCCAACCAGATCGCCTCTCTGGAGCGTGAGTTCGGCGGTAGCAACGCCTGAGGCGTTGCCCGAAGTTCTCCCGGCGTTCTCAGGCAGTCCCGAGAAGCTGGATAATCGCTCTATGGCAGCAGAGGTTCGTCCGCGGCTGACCGTGCTCTCCGGCCCCTCGGGGGTCGGCAAGAGCACGGTCGTCGCGCATATGCGTACAGTCCACCCCGAGGTATGGCTCTCGGTGTCGGCCACCACCCGCAAGCCGCGGCCCGGTGAGCGACACGGAGTCCACTACTTCTTCGTCAACGACGACGAGTTCGACAAGCTGATCGCCAACGGCGAGCTGCTGGAGTGGGCCGAGTTCGCGGGCAACCGCTACGGCACACCGCGCGGCGCGGTGCTGGAACGCCTGGACAACGGCGAGCCCGTACTGCTGGAGATCGACCTCCAGGGCGCCCGGCTCGTCCGCGAGTCCAAGCCCGACGCCCAGCTCGTCTTCCTGGCCCCTCCGAGCTGGGACGAACTGGTCCGCCGGCTCACCGGCCGCGGCACCGAGACCGCGGAGGTCATCGAGCGCCGTCTCGCCACCGCCAAGATCGAACTCGCTGCCGAATCCGAGTTCGACACCACCCTGGTCAACACCTCCGTCGAGGACGTGGCGCGCGAGCTGCTAGCCTTGATGAATGTCGTCTGATCGTTGATCGATTGATTGCGTCGATCGATGGTTGATCGGCGGCATGTCTTTCAACGTGCGATCCACTTCGCGATCGAGCATGTGATCCACCCTGTGGTCGCGGTCAGTTCTTGATCGTTCGATCAATCACCCATCTTCGGAAGGTAGAGCGTGTCCTCTTCCATCACTGCGCCCGAGGGCATCATCAACCCGCCGATCGACGAGCTGCTCGAGGCCACGGACTCGAAGTACAGCCTCGTGATCTACGCGGCCAAGCGCGCGCGTCAGATCAACGCGTACTACTCCCAGCTGGGCGAGGGCCTGCTGGAGTACGTCGGCCCGCTGGTGGACACCCACGTCCACGAGAAGCCGCTTTCGATCGCGCTGCGCGAGATCAACGCGGGTCTGCTGACCTCCGAGGCCATCGAGGCCCCGGCTCAGTAAGGCACCGAGATTCCTTCACCACAGGCCCGGCAGGACATCTGCCGGGCCTGTGGTGTGTCGTAGGGTCGGACGGGCCTCACGGGTCCGACGGGTCCGACGGGCGTCACCGACAGATCGATCCTGAACGGAAGTGCGTGGTGGGTAAGCCGAAGGTCGTGCTGGGGGTCAGCGGCGGGATCGCCGCCTACAAGGCCTGCGAACTGCTGCGCCGGCTGACCGAGTCCGGACACGACGTACGGGTGGTGCCGACGGCGGCGTCCCTGAACTTCGTCGGCGAGGCCACCTGGGCCGCGCTGTCCGGAAACCCGGCCTCCACGCAGGTCTGGGAGACCGTCCACGAGGTGCCCCACGTACGCATCGGCCAGTCCGCCGACCTCGTCGTCGTCGCCCCGGCCACCGCCGACATGCTGGCCAAGGCCGCCCACGGGCTGGCCGACGACCTGCTCACGAACACGCTGCTCACGGCCCGCTGTCCGGTCGTCTTCGCGCCCGCGATGCACACCGAGATGTGGGAGCACCCCGCCACCCAGGAGAACGTCGCCACGCTGCGCAGGCGCGGCGCCCTCGTCATCGAGCCCGCCGTCGGCCGGCTCACCGGCAAGGACACCGGCAAGGGGCGGCTGCCCGACCCGGAGGAGATCTTCGAGGTCTGCCGCACGGTCCTGGCCCGGGGCGTCGGCGAGCCGGACCTCGCCGGCCGGCACGTCGTGATCAGCGCCGGTGGGACGCGCGAGCCCCTGGACCCCGTCCGCTTCCTCGGCAACCGCTCCTCCGGCAAGCAGGGCTACGCCCTCGCCCGGACCGCCGTCGCCCGGGGCGCGCGGGTCACCCTGATCGCCGCCAACACGGCCCTCGCCGACCCGGCCGGGGCGGACGTCGTCCGCGTGGGCACGGCCCTCCAGCTGCGGGAAGCGGTGCTCAAGGCGGTCGGCGACGCCGATGCCGTGGTGATGGCGGCGGCCGTCGCGGACTTCCGGCCCGCCCGGTACGCGGACGGGAAGATCAAGAAGCAGGACGGGCGGGAGCCCGAGCCGGTGGCGCTCGTACGCAATCCCGACGTGCTGGCGGAGATCTCCGCCGAGCGGGCGACGGCCGGCCAGGTCGTCGTCGGCTTCGCCGCCGAGACCGACGACGTCCTCGCCAACGGCCGCGCGAAGCTCCGCCGCAAGGGGTGCGACCTCCTCGTGGTCAACGAGGTGGGGGAGAGCAAGACCTTCGGTTCGGAGGAGAACGAGGCCGTCATCCTCGCCTCCGACGGCGCCGAGACCCCGGTTCCCCATGGTCCGAAGGAAGCCTTGGCGGACATGATCTGGGACCAGGTCGTCCCGAGGCTCGCGCCCGCGCGGGCCGCCGGACGCGACTGAGCGTCGCCCTTTTCGCGGGACGTCCGGTGCGTAAGAATGGAGTGCCGCAGGTCACATGGCTCCCATAAGGCGAGACGGGTGGTCCGGCAAACGGTGGCGACCGATAAACTGCACCAGGAACGTGATCGGGCGCAGCCCCCGATGTGGTTCCGCCAAATGATCAGCCAGCAGCCGCTGCAACCCCAGGGAGCGTTGTGTCCCGTCGCTTGTTCACCTCGGAGTCCGTGACCGAGGGTCACCCCGACAAGATCGCTGACCAGATCAGCGACACGATCCTCGACGCGCTCCTCACCGAGGACCCCACCTCGCGTGTGGCCGTGGAGACTCTCATCACGACCGGTCTCGTGCACATCGCCGGCGAGGTGACGACGAAGGCGTACGCGCCGATCGCGCAGCTCGTCCGCGAGAAGATCCTGGAGATCGGCTACGACTCCTCGAAGAAGGGCTTCGACGGCGCCTCCTGCGGCGTCTCGGTGTCCATCGGCGCGCAGTCCCCGGACATCGCGCAGGGCGTCGACACCGCGTACGAGAAGCGGGTCGAGGGCGACGAGGACGAGCTCGACAAGCAGGGCGCCGGCGACCAGGGCCTGATGTTCGGCTACGCCTGCGACGAGACCCCCGAGCTGATGCCGCTGCCGATCCACGTCGCGCACAAGCTCTCCCGCCGCCTGTCCGAGGTCCGCAAGAACGGGACCATCCCGTACCTGCGTCCCGACGGCAAGACCCAGGTCACCATCGAGTACGACGGGGACAAGGCCGTCCGCCTCGACACCGTCGTCGTGTCCTCGCAGCACGCCGCGGACATCGACCTGGACTCGCTGCTCGCGCCCGACATCCGCGAGTTCGTCGTCGAGCACGTGCTGGCGCAGCTCGTCGAGGACGGCATCAAGCTGGACACCGAGGGCTACCGGCTGTTGGTGAACCCGACCGGTCGCTTCGAGATCGGCGGCCCGATGGGCGACGCCGGCCTGACCGGCCGCAAGATCATCATCGACACCTATGGCGGCATGGCCCGCCACGGCGGCGGCGCCTTCTCCGGCAAGGACCCGTCCAAGGTCGACCGTTCCGCCGCGTACGCCATGCGTTGGGTCGCGAAGAACGTCGTCGCGGCCGGGCTGGCCTCGCGCTGCGAGGTCCAGGTCGCGTACGCGATCGGCAAGGCCGAGCCCGTCGGCCTGTTCGTGGAGACCTTCGGCACCGCCAAGGTCGACGTCCAGAAGATCGAGGACGCGATCGGCCAGGTCTTCGACCTCCGCCCGGCCGCGATCATCCGCGACCTGGACCTGCTGCGCCCGATCTACGCGCAGACCGCCGCGTACGGCCACTTCGGCCGCGAACTCCCCGACTTCACCTGGGAGCGCACCGACCGCGTCGACGCCCTGCGCGCCGCCGCCGGTCTGTAGGCGACCCGCGGGGTACCGCACCTGACGAACGGCCCCGGACCCATCGGTCCGGGGCCGTTCGCTGTCGGTGTCATTTGGTAAGAATGCAGGGTGAGCAGCGCGAACGATTCCCCGCCGGAACAGCTCGCCCTGATCCGGGAGATGGTCGCCGAGGCGAAGGCCAAGGCCCCCAAGGCCAAACCGCGGACCTGGCGCGGAGCGGCCCTCGCCGAGGAACTCCCGGTCGCCCGGGTCCTCGTCAACAAGGGCGTCCTGCACCTCGACCGGCCGTTCGACTACGCCGTGCCCGCCGAACTCGCCGAGGTGGCGCAGCCCGGCGTCCGCGTCCGCGTCCGGTTCGGCGCCGGCGCCCACCGGGTGCACGGCGGGCGCCGCGAGGGCGGCGGCCTCATCGACGGGTTCATCGTCGAGCGGCGCGCCGAGTCCGACTACGACGGCGCCCTGGCCGCCCTGGCCCAGGTCGTCTCGCCCGAGGTGGTCCTCGGCCCCCGCATGCTGGCCCTGACCCAGGCCGTCGCCGACCGGTACGCGGGCAGCCTCGCCGACGTCCTCCAGCTCGCCCTGCCCCCGCGCAACGCCCGCGCCGAGGCCAAGCCCTCGCCCGAGCCGCTGCCCCCGCCCCCCGCGCCCGACCCCGCGGGCTGGGAGCGCTACGGCGCCGGCCCCGGCTTCCTGCGCGCCCTCGCCGGCGGCGGCACCCCCCGCGCCGTCTGGACGGCCCTGCCCGGCCCCGGCTGGGCGGACGAACTGGCCCGCGCCATGGCGGCCACCCTCGCCTCCGGTCGCGGCGCCCTCGCCGTCGTCCCCGACGGGCGGACCGCCTCCCGGGTCGACGCGGCACTCACCGCCCTGCTCGGCGAAGGTCGGCACGCGCTGCTCACCGCCGAATCCGGCCCCGAGAAGCGCTACCGGCAGTGGTTGGCGGTCAGCCGGGGTTCCGTGCGCGCCGTCGTCGGTACCCGGGCCGCGATGTTCGCCCCCGTACGGGACCTCGGGCTCGTCGCCGTCTGGGACGACGGCGACTCCAGCCACTCCGACGACCACGCCCCCTTCCCGCACGTCCGGGAGGTACTCGAACTGCGGGCGGTCACCGACGGCTGCGCCTTCCTCGCCGGCAGCACCAGCTGCACCGTCGAGGCCGCCCAACTGGTCGAGTCCGGGTGGGCCCGGCCGCTGACCGCCGACCGGGCGACCGTGCGCGCCGCGGTGCCCAAGATCCGGACCGTGGGCGACGAACTCCTCGCCCGCGACGGCGCGGCCCGGGCCGCGCGACTGCCGAGCCTGGCCTGGGAAACCGTCCGGGAGGGCCTCAAGTCCGGCCCCGTCCTGGTCCAGGTGCCGCGGCGCGGCTACGTGCCCCGCCTGGCCTGCGAACGCTGCCGCGCCCCGGCCCGCTGCACGGTGTGCGCGGGACCGCTGGAGGCGCCCGACCAACGGGATCTGCACTGCGGGTGGTGCGGGCGCGCGGAGCCGGCCTGGCACTGCGAGGAGTGCGGCGGGTTCCGGCTGCGGGCCCAAGTGGTGGGCGCCCGGCGGACCGCCGAAGAGCTCGGGCGGGCCTTTCCGGCCGTACCCGTACGCACCTCCGGGCGCGACCACGTCCTGGACGAGGTGCCGGACCGGCCCGCCCTCGTGGTGTGCACGCCGGGCGCCGAACCGGTGGCGACGGGCGCCGGATACGCGGCCGCCCTGCTCCTCGACGGCTGGGCCATGCTGACCCGGCCCGACCTGCGGGCGGGGGAGGAGGCGCTGCGCCGCTGGATCGCCGCCTCGTCCCTGGTACGGGCGGACGGGCAGGTGGTGGTGGTCGCCGAGCCGACGCTGCGGCCCGTGCAGGCCCTGGTCCGTTGGGACCCGGTGGGGCACGCGGTACGGGAACTCGCGGAGCGCGCCCAGTTGGGGTTCCCGCCGGTGTCCCGGATGGCCGCCGTGGCCGGCCGGGGGGACGCCCTGGAGGCCTTCCTCACGGCCGCCGCCCTGCCGCCCGACGCGGAGGTCCTGGGCCCGGTGCCGCTGCCCGGCCGGCGGGGGGAGCCCTCGCCCGGCGAGCGGGCGCTGGTACGGGTCCCGCCCGGGAGCGGGGCCGCGCTGGCCGCCGCCCTCAAGTCGGCGCAGGCCGCCCGGATGGCACGCGGGGTACCGGCGGCGGAGGCGATCCGGGTCCGCATCGATCCGCCGGACATCGGCTGACCGGCGGCGGGGCAGAGGGGCCGGGTGTCCCGGGTACGCCACCCGCCCCCGGCGGGACGACCGGTGAGGTCGTCCCGCCGGGGGCGGGTGGCGCGGGATCGGGGCCGGCCGTCGGGGGTCGGCGACCCGGCGGCGGACTCCGGGTCAGCCGTTGCGCGGGCCGGGGAAGGCCGGGGTTCGCGCGGCCGGCGCGGCCGACGCGGCCGACGCGGCCGGGGCCCCGGCCGCGGAGTCCTCGCGTACGGGCTGCGGCGGGACCGTGCGGGCCGCCGGGATCGTGGGCAGCGGGCCCAGGACCCGGGTGGTGGTGCCCTCGGCGGGCTGCTCGGCGGCCTCGGTGGTCTGCGCGCGGCGGGCCCCGTAGCGGCGGTGGACGGCCTGCTTGGTCACGCCGAGCGCCGAGCCCACGGCGTCCCACGAGAATCCGAGCGAGCGGTCGAAGTCCACGGCCGCGGTGACCAGCGTCTCGACGCTGTCCCGGAGTTCCTGCGCGAGGCGGACGGTGGGTGCCGGCGCCCTGCCGTAGACGACGAAGCCCGTGGAGGGCCCGGAGCGGCGCGGGCGGTACACGTTGCCGAGCTGGGCGGTGAGCGTACGCAGCGCGTCCACTTGCCGGCGAACCCGCTCGATGTCCCGCACCAGGAGGTGCAGGCTGGCCCGTGCTTGGGCGTCATGGGTGGCGTGGTCGGCCATGGAGAAGCCTCTCGAACCGGTGCTGAAGAGCGGATGGGGCCGCAGACACCGTTCTGATGCGCGGCCCGTTTCGGTCAATCTCTCTTGACCAACGCGTCACCCGGCGCCCAGGTCACGCACTGGGGGCGTGTCGGCATATGCGAGGGGCGCGCGGGTCCGCGTACGCCCCCTCGGGGCCGCAGGTGGGCGGCCTCGCGGGGGGCCCATAGACTGGTGTGCTGCTGACAGCCCGGATAGCGAGGTAGGACCCAAGTGAAGCTGGTCTTCGCAGGCACCCCCGAGGTCGCCGTGCCCGCCCTGGACGCCCTCCTCGCCTCCGGGCGGCACGAGGTCGCCGCCGTCGTGACACGGCCCGACGCACCCGCCGGACGCGGTCGCCGACTGGTCGCCAGTCCCGTCGCGCAGCGGGCGGAGGAGGCGGGCATCGAGATCCTGCGGCCCGCCCGCCCGCGCGACGAGGAGTTCCAGGCCCGGCTGCGCGAGATCGCCCCGGACTGCTGCCCGGTCGTGGCCTACGGCGCGCTGCTCCCCAAGAGCGCCCTGGACATCCCCCGCCACGGCTGGGTCAACCTGCACTTCTCGCTGCTGCCCGCCTGGCGCGGGGCCGCCCCCGTACAGCACGCCGTCATGGCCGGGGACGAGGTCACCGGCGCCTCCACCTTCCGCATCGAGGAGGGCCTCGACACCGGCCCGGTCTTCGGCATCCTCACCGAGGACGTCCGCCCGACCGACACCAGCGGCGATCTGCTGACCCGACTGGCCTTCGCCGGCGCCGGCCTGCTCGCGGCGACCATGGACGGCATCGAGGACGGCACCCTGCGCGCCGTGGAGCAGCCCGCCGACGGGGTGTCCCACGCGTCGAAGATCACCGTCGAGGACGCCCGGATCGACTGGGCCGCCCCCGCGCTGCGCGTCGACCGCGTCGTGCGCGGCTGCACCCCGGCCCCGGGCGCGTGGACGGTCTTTCGCGGCGAGCGGCTCAAGCTGATCTCCGTCGGCCCGGTGCCGGACCGCACGGACCTGGAGCCCGGCGTGCTGGCCCCGGCCAAGAACAACGTTCACGTCGGCACCGGCTCGCACGCCGTCGAACTGCTCTGGGTCCAGCCGCAGGGCAAGAAGCCGATGAAGGCCGCCGACTGGGCGCGCGGGGTGCGGATCGCGCCCGGCGAGCGCCTCGGCGGAGCCGACGTAGGCTGAACCCGGCGGTGACGCCCCGCGCGCAGCGCCCCCGGCCGCCCCGGCCGTCCGCACCTCCACCGCACATTCGCAGCACTCGTACCTCCGGAGCACCCTTCACGTGAGCGAACAGCCTCGTCAGCCCAACCGGCGTCCCGCCGGTGACGGCAAGCCGTCCGGCAAGCCGGGCAAGCCCTACCGCCGGCCGCAGAAGGACCCCGTCCGGATGCTGGCCTTCGAAGTGCTCCGGGCGGTGGACGAGCGCGACGCGTACGCGAACCTCGTCCTGCCCCCGCTGCTGCGCAAGGCCCGCCAGGACGAGAGCTTCCAGGCGCGCGACGCGGCCCTGGCCACCGAGCTCGTCTACGGGACGCTGCGCCGCCAGGGCACCTACGACGCGGTGATCAAGGCCTGCATCGACCGTCCGCTGCGGGAGGTGGACCCGCCGGTGCTGGACGTGCTCTCGCTCGGCGCGCACCAGCTCCTGGGCACCCGCATCCCCACCCACGCGGCCGTGTCGGCCAGCGTGGAGCTGGCCCGGGTCGTCCTCGGCGACGGCCGGGCCAAGTTCGTGAACGCGGTGCTGCGCAAGATCTCCGCGCACGACCTGGACGGCTGGCTGGAGCGGGTGGCCCCGCCGTACGAGGACGACGCCGAGGAACACCTCGCCGTGTACCACTCCCACCCCCGCTGGGTCGTCAGCGCCCTGTGGGACGCGCTGGGCGGCGGGCGCGCCGGGATCGAGGACCTCCTCGAAGCCGACAACGAGCGCCCCGAGGTGACGTTGGTGGCCCGGCCCGGCCGGTCCACCCCCGAGGAACTGCTGGAGGCGGTCGGCGAGGACTCGGCGCTGCCGGGCCGCTGGTCCCCGTACGCCGTCCGGATGGCGGAGGGCGGCGAGCCGGGCGCGCTGGAGGCGGTCCGCGACGGGCGCGCCGGAGTGCAGGACGAGGGCAGCCAGCTGGTGGCGATGGCCCTGGCGGCGGTGCCGGTCGAGGGCCGCGACGCGCGCTGGCTCGACGGCTGCGCCGGCCCGGGCGGCAAGGCGGCCCTGCTGGGCGCGCTGGCCGCGCGGCGCGGGGCGTTCCTGCTGGCCTCCGAGAAGCAGCCGCACCGGGCGCGGCTCGTCGGGCAGGCGCTGGCCGGCAACCCCGGGCCGTACCAGGTCATCGCGGCCGACGGCACGCGGCCCCCGTGGCTGCCGGGCTCCTTCGACCGGGTCCTCGTGGACGTCCCCTGCTCCGGTCTGGGCGCGCTCCGGCGCCGCCCGGAAGCCCGCTGGCGGCGACGCCCCGAGGACCTGGAGGGCTTCGCGCCGCTCCAGCGCGGGCTGCTGCGGCAGGCCTTGGCCGCGGTGCGGGTGGGCGGCGTCGTCGGCTACGCCACCTGCTCCCCGCACCTGGCGGAGACCCGGGTGGTCGTGGAGGACGTCCTGAAGGGCCGGGGCGCCGCGGCGGCGCCGGTGGCGGCCGAACTGATCGACGCCCGCCCGTACATGTCGGGCGTACCGGCGCTGGGCGACGGCCCGGACGTCCAACTGTGGCCGCACCTGCACGGCACGGACGCCATGTACCTGGCGCTGCTGCGCCGCACGGCGTAGCGGTCGGCGGGGCCGGGGCGCGCCCGCTCGGTGGACGGGCGTCCAGTGGGCCGGGGCCCCGGCCGGGCACGGCGCGTCCGGGTCGTTCAGGAACGGGCCGGCGGAAGGGGCTCCGGGTGGCTCGCGGTTTTCTCCGGGGTCCAGACCATCAACTTCTCGGGGTCCGGGAAGGGGACGAAGCCGACCTTCGCGTAGACCTCGTGAGCGTCGAGGGTGGAGAGCAGGACGCGCGTGAGCGCGTACGGGGCGAGGTGGTCGCGCACGGCGCCGGCCAGCCGGGTGCCGAGGCCCCGGCCGCGGTGCGCGGGGGCCACGTAGACGTCGCAGAGCCAGGCGAAGGTGGCCAGGTCGGTGACGACGCGGGCGTAGCCGACCTGGGCGCCCGAGGCGTCGTAGGCGCCGAAGTTGAGGGAGCCGCGCACCGACCGTTCGACGGTGTCCCGACTGCGCCCCAGCGCCCAGAACGCGTCGGTGGAGAGCCAGTGGTGGACCGCGTCGAGGTCGAGCCGGTCGGGGTCGGTGGAGAGTTCGTAGCCGTCGTCCATGGACACAGGGTCGGGCGGCGTCACGCCGAACGGCAAGTGGGAAGCGATTCATGATCACTTGAGCGTGGCCATCACGACGAAGAGTTCCGGGGCCGTGGCCGGAAGTGGCCGAGGGCATGGCAGGCTTGGGGGCATGGCCGTTCAGATCAATCCCAGCATCCTGTCCGCCGACTTCGCCCGCCTCGCCGAGGAGGCGAGGGCCGTCGAGGGGGCCGACTGGTTGCACGTCGACGTCATGGACAACCACTTCGTCCCGAACCTGACCCTGGGCGTGCCGATCGTGGAGTCGCTCAGCCGCGCCACGGACATCCCGCTCGACTTGCACCTCATGATCGAGGACCCGGACCGCTGGGCCCCGCAGTACGTGGAGGCCGGCGCCGGATCGGTGACCTTCCACGCCGAGGCCGCCGCCGCGCCGGTGCGCCTCGCGCGCGAGATCCGGGCCATGGGCGCCCGGGCCGCGATGGCGCTCAAGCCGGGCACCCCGATCGAACAGTACGAGGACATCCTCCCCGAGCTCGACATGGTGCTGATCATGACGGTCGAACCGGGCTTCGGCGGGCAGTCGTTCCTGGACATCATGCTGCCCAAGGTGCGCCGCACCCGCGAGCTCATCGCCAAGCACGGTCTGGACCTGTGGCTCCAGGTCGACGGCGGGGTCTCGGCCTCGACGATCGAGCGGGTCGCGGAGGCCGGCGCGGACGTGTTCGTGGCCGGCAGCGCGGTCTACGGAGCGGTCGATCCCGCCGCCGCGGTGCGCACCCTGCGCGAGCAGGCGGGCGCGGCGATCGCCGCCGCACCATGGGGTTGCGACCACTGAGTCGAGCGTGGGTGAACAGCTCGGTGAACGGAAGCCGTCCAGGCTGATCAACGGCCGTCGGATCTGACAGGATGAACGGCGAGTCGAGAGTGTGAACACGACAGTGTGAACAGCAGTGAGGAGAACGCGGTGTCTGCAATGTCGGCGGGACGGTCAGCCCTGCGGATGGGACCCGCGGAGCTGGTGCAGGCGGCGGCCATGGCGCGTCGCTTCTACCTGGAGGGCAAGTCCAAGATCCAGATCGCCGAGGAGTTCGGCGTGAGCCGCTTCAAGGTGGCCCGGGTCCTGGAGACCGCCCTCGAACGCGACCTCGTGCGCATCGAGATCCGGGTGCCGGCGGAACTGGACGCGGAGCGCTCCGACGCGCTCCGCGCCCGGTACGGACTGCGGCACGCCGTCGTGGTGGAATCGCCGGCCGACGCCACCGAGGACGCCCCGGACCCGGAGAACCTCGGCGCGGTCGCGGCCGACCTGCTGGGCGAGCTGGTCAACGAGGGCGACGTGCTCGGGCTGGCGTGGGGACGCTCCACCATCCACATGGCCGCCTCGCTGCACCGGCTGCCGCCCTGCACCGTCGTGCAACTGACCGGCGTGTACGACGCGGGGACCGCCGAGCGCGGCTCCGTGGAGGCCGTGCGCAGGGCCGCGCAGGTCTCCGGCGGCGACGCGCACCCCATCTACGCGCCGATGCTGCTGCCCGACCCCGCGACGGCGGCCGCGCTGCGCGGTCAGACCGGGATCGCGCGGGCCTTCGAGTACTTCGACAAGGTGACCGTCGCGGCCGTGTCGATCGGCTCCTGGGAGCCCGGCATTTCGACCGTCCACGACATGCTGACGGACGAGGAGCGGGCGCACTACGCCTCGCTGGGTGTCGCGGCCGAAATGTCCGCCCATCTGTTCGACGCCGACGGGCGCCGGGTGGGCCGGGACCTGGGCGAGCGGTGCATCACCGTGGAGGCGGACCGGCTCCGTCGGATCCCCGAGGTCGTGGCCATCGCGGGCGGCCTGCGCAAGGCGTCCGCCATCGGCGCCGTCCTCCGTTCGGGCCTGGTGACCAGCCTCGTTACGGACACCGCGGTCGCCGACTACCTGCTGACCGAGTCGGCTCCCGGGCTCCGTCCGGCGCTGGACCGGGCCGACCCCGACGACTGACGGAGCCGGCCGCTCCCCGTTCCCGGTCGTGTGATCGGGATGGTGCCGGAATCGAGACCCGAACAGCGGACCGCGAGGCGCCCCCGGGGGCGCATACTGGATTCAATGACTAAGTCCGCAGTACCTCGCCGCCATTTGCCGTCCAGCCCGTTCAAGGCCCCCGTGGAACCGCCGCTCCGGCAGTTCAGCGTCGGCGACCGGGTGACTCACGACGAGCACGGCCTCGGCCGTGTCGTCGGTGTTGAGGAGGGAATCGCCGTTCTCGTCGACTTCGGTTCGATCCAGTGCCGCGTCCTGAGTCCGTACACCAAGATGGCCGCTCTCTGACGCGACCGGGCGATTCGCGAGCGAATCGGATATTTGGCACGATCGGCGCATGATCTTTCGGAGCGTGCCCCGATCACTGCTGCGCGTACTGGGGATGTTGTTCCTCTGTGTCGCGTCGGCCGGTGTGGTGGGCTGCGGCGGTGAATCCGCCCCGGCCCCGCCCGCCACCGCCGAGGTCTCCTCCGGCGGCAAGCCCACGGGACGTTCCGCGCTGCCCGGGTGGGCCGACGGGATGGCGACCGTACGCGCCGACGCGCTGCCGCAACAGGCGCGCGAGGTGCTCGCCCTGATCGACGAGGGCGGGCCGTACGCGTACCGGCAGGACGACACCGTCTTCGGGAACTTCGAGAAGGTCCTGCCGAAGCAGAAGCGCGGTTACTACCGCGAGTTCACCGTGAGGACACCGGGCGAACGGGACCGCGGGGCCCGGCGGATCGTGACGGGGCAGGGCGGGGAGTTCTACTACACGGACGACCACTACGAGACCTTCAAGGCGGTTCTCCGATGAGCCTGGACCCGCAGCCGCTCGCCCCCGCCCTCGCGGCCGCCGAGGAGGCGGGCTGGGCGACCGTACGGCTCGACCTGGAGGGCGTCCGGAGCAAGACCGCCCTCATGCGCCGCTGCGGACGCGCGCTGCGGGCCCCCGAATGGTTCGGCGCCAACTGGGACGCCCTCGCCGACGTGCTGAGCGACCTCTCCTGGCTGCCGGCCGCCCCCGGCCGGCTGCTCGTCGTCACGTCCTGGCGCGAGTACGCCGAAGCCCGCCCGGCGGACTGGGAGACCCTGCGGGAGGTCCTGGAGGAGGCCGTCGACTTCTGGCGGCAGGGCGACGACGGCCGCCCGCCCCTCACCGTGCTGCTCGCGGGACCCGCGACGACCGCCCCGGGCCGCGCGCGCCGCGCCGACACCGGAAGCTGACGACCGGGCGGGAGGCGCGCGGGGGAGTGGGTGCGACCTCGCGCGGTGCCTCCCCACCGGGAGCGTGGGTGGGCCGCTCAGGACGGCCGGCGGCCCTCCCCGGGCCCGCCACCCCGGCCCGCCGGCGGGTGCTCACGGTGGATCCGGTGCTCCCTCGATCGCAGGATCCGGGGGCGCGGGACCAAGGTCCCGTAGGAAAGGACCAGCCGGTCCGGAATGTCCTGGACGATCGGCCCGGGCGGCGTGAACCCCCGGTCATGGGAGAATGAAGTACGTGCGTTTCCTCGACTGCCCTGTCGAGGCCATAGAAGGATCCTTCGAACGACTGGGATGTTCAGCACGTGCGTTTCCTCAATGACCTGAAGCCGCCGTACGACCTGACGTACGACGATGTGTTCATGGTGCCGAGCCGCTCCGCGGTCGGTTCCCGCCAGGGCGTCGACCTGTCCTCGCCCGACGGAACCGGCACCACCATTCCCCTGGTCGTGGCCAACATGACCGCCATCGCGGGCCGCCGGATGGCCGAGACCGTCGCCCGGCGCGGCGGGATCGTCGTCATCCCGCAGGACATCCCGATCGAGGTCGTCACCGACGTCATCTCCTGGGTGAAGACCCGCCACCTCGTGCTCGACACCCCGATCACGCTGGCACCCACCCAGACCGTCGCCGACGCGATCTCCCTGCTGCCCAAGCGCGCCCACGGCGCCGGCGTCGTCGTCGACGCCGAGGGTCGCCCGCTCGGCGTCGTCACCGACCACGACCTGACCGGCGTCGACCGCTTCACCCAGCTCTCCGAGGTCATGTCGAAGGAGCTGCTGCTCATCGACGCCGACATGGACCCCCGCGACGCCTTCAACCAGCTCGACGCGGGCCACCGCAAGCTGGCCCCGGCCGTCGACAAGGACGGCAAGCTGGTCGGCATCCTCACCCGCAAGGGCGCCCTGCGCGCCACCCTCTACACCCCGGCCACCGACGCGAACGGCAAGCTGCGCATCGCCGCCGCCGTCGGCATCAACGGCGACTTCGTCGCCAAGGCCAAGCAACTGCTCGACGCCGGCGCGGACACCATCGTCATCGACACCGCGCACGGCCACCAGGAATCGATGATCAACGCGATCAAGGCCGTCCGCGCCCTTGACCCGCAGGTCCCGATCGTCGCCGGCAACATCGTGGCCGCCGAGGGCGTCAAGGACCTCATCGAGGCCGGCGCCGACATCATCAAGGTCGGTGTGGGCCCCGGCGCCATGTGCACCACCCGCATGATGACCGGCGTGGGCCGCCCGCAGTTCTCCGCGGTCCTGGAGTGCGCCGCCGAGGCGAAGAAGTACGGCAAGCACGTCTGGGCCGACGGCGGCGTCCGTCACCCGCGCGACGTGGCGATGGCCCTGGCCGCCGGCGCGTCCAACGTCATGATCGGCTCCTGGTTCGCCGGTACGTACGAGTCCCCGGGCGACCTCCAGCAGTCCGCCGACGGGCGCTTCTACAAGGAGTCCTTCGGCATGGCCTCGGCCCGCGCCGTGCGCAACCGCACCTCCGAGGAGTCCGCCTACGACCGCGCCCGCAAGGCGCTGTTCGAGGAGGGCATCTCCACCTCGCGCATGTTCCTCGACCCGACCCGCCCGGGCGTCGAGGACCTGATCGACTCGATCATCGCCGGTGTCCGTTCCTCCTGCACCTACGCCGGTGCCGGCTCCCTCGCGGAGTTCGAGGAGAACGCCGTCGTCGGCATCCAGTCCGCGGCCGGCTACGCCGAGGGCAAGCCGCTCCACGCCAGCTGGAGCTAGTCCCACCGTGGCCCCGGTCCCACCCCCGCGAGGGGCGGGACCGGGGCCACCGGCGTACTCCAGCCGGGCCGGCGCGCTCGGGTCAGGCGGGGCCGCGGCGGACCGAACTGTGCACGCCCGCGCGGTACTTGGGGATGCGTACGGTGATCTTCATGCCGGCGCCGACGGCCGTCTCGATGACGAGCCCGTAGTCGTCCCCGTAGACCTGCCGCATCCGCTCGTCGACGTTGGGCAACCCGATCCCGACCGGGCCGGGGCACTGCCCGGCCAGGATCCGGCGCAACAGGTCCGGATCCATCCCGACGCCGTTGTCCTCGATGGTCAGGACCGCCTCCGAGCCCGCGTCCCGGGCGGCGATCGTGATCCGGCACTCCCCGGTGGTGTTCTCCAGCCCGTGCTTCACGGCGTTCTCCACCAGCGGCTGGACGCACAGGAACGGCAGCGCCACCGGCAGCACCTCCGGCGCCACCTGCAAGGTGACCTTCAGCCGGTCCCCGAAGCGGGCGCCCGCCAGCGCCAGGTACTGCTCGGTCGAACGCAGTTCGTCGGCCAGCGTCGTGAAGTCCCCGTGCCGGCGGAAGGAGTAGCGGGTGAAGTCCGCGAACTCCAGCAGCAGTTCCCGGGCCCGCTCCGGATCCGTCCGGACGAACGAGGCGATCGCGGCGAGGGAGTTGAAGATGAAGTGCGGGGAGATCTGCGCCCGCAGCGCCTTGATCTCCGCCTCCATCAGACGGGTCCGCGCCCGGTCCAGCTCCGACAGCTCCAGCTGTACCGACACCCAGCGCGCCACCTCCGTCGCGGCCCGCACCAGCACCGCCGACTCCCGCGATCCGTAGGCGACGAGCGCCCCCAGCATCCCGTCCTCACCGGTCAGCGGCGCGAACACCGCCCACTTCAGCGGGCAGTCCGGCCGCTCGCAGTCCGTCCGCACGCTCTGGCTGCGCCCCGACTCCAGCACCTGCGCGACCCGGTCCATCGCCCGCCGCTCGTGGTGGTCGGCGCCCGGACCGTCCCAGGCCAGCACCGACTCCCGGTCCGTCAGGCACAGGGCCTCCGTACCGAGCAGGGAACGCAGCCGCCGCGCGGCCTTGCGGGCGGCGTCCTCCGTGAGGCCGGCGCGCAGCGGGGGCGCGGCCAACGACGCGGTGTGCAGGGTGTGGAAGGTGGCCCGCTCGACGGGCGTGCCCAGATCCAGTCCGACCGCCCGCTCCCCGCGCACCGCGTGCCGACGGCCCGCGACCCAGCCCAGGCCCAGGAGCAGCGCCCCGCCCGCCGCGGCCAGCGCCGCGAGTACCGCCCCGGTCACCGCCCACCCCCCGTCGTCCGGTCCACGGCCACGGCCTCCGGCAGGTGCAGCCGGGCCAGCGACGCCGCCGTCCCGGCCGGGATCCGCGACCGCGTCGCCAGGGACACCCCCACCATGGTGAGGAACCCGAGCGGCACCGACCACATCGCCGGCCAGGCCAACAGGGCGTGCGCCCACCCGGTCGGGGCCAGCCCGACCCGGGTCGCCAGGACCGCGCCCAACGCCGCGCCGCCCCCGACGAGCAGTCCGGCGACCGCGCCCGGCGGGGTCAGTCCCCGCCACCAGATGCCCAGCACGAGCAGCGGGCAGAACGAGGACGCCGACACGGCGAAGGCGAGCCCCACCGCGTCCGCGACCGGTACCGGGGTGGCCGCCACCGAGCCGGCCAGCGGCACCGCCATCGCGACGACCACGGCCAGGCGGAACGTCCCCACCCCGCGGCGCGGCAGCACGTCCTGGTGCAGGACCCCGGCCACGGCCATGGTCAGCCCCGAGGCCGTCGACAGGAACGCCGCGAACGCGCCGCCGGCCAGCAGCGCCCCCGACAACTCGCCGAGCAGCCCGCCCAGCATCCGCTCGGGCAGCACCAGCACCGCCGCGTCCGCGTCCCCGGTCAGGGCCAGTTCGGGCGCGTAGATCCGGCCCAGCGCCCCGTACACCTGCGGCAGCAGGTAGAACACCCCGAGCAGGGCGAGCACGACCAGGGTGGTGCGCCGCGCGGCCCGCCCGTCCGGGCTGGTGTAGAAGCGCACCGCGACGTGCGGCAGGCCCATCGTGCCGAGGAACGTGGCCAGGATCAGCCCGTACGTGGCGTACAGCCGGAGCTCGCGCCGGTCCCCGGACAGCGGCGCCGACCAGCCGGGCGCGGCGCCGGTGTCGGTGCCCGCGCGGGCGCCGGGAACCACGTCGCCCGGGACGAACTCCAACCGGGTGCCGGCCTCGGCGGTGTGCCCGCCGGCCGACAGGGCGACCGGGGCCGTCGCGTACGCGGTCCCGTCGATCCGGCCCGTCACCGTCACGGTCAGCGGCGCGTCCAGCGACAGCCGGACGTCCTCGGCGAGCGTGACGGAGGCGTGCTCGCGGAACACCGCGGGGGCGTCGAAGGAGGCGCGCGGCGCGCCGTCCCCGGCCCAGGCGGCGATCAGGAAGAACGCGGGCACCAGCAGGGCGGTCAGCTTGAGCCAGTACTGGAAGGCCTGGACGAAGGTGATGCTGCGCATGCCGCCCGCGGCGACGGCCGCCGTCACCACGAGGGCGACGACGACCCCGCCCGCCCAGTGCGGGGCGCCGGTGAGGATCTCCAGGGTGAGCCCGGCGCCCTGCAACTGCGGGAGCAGGTACAGCCAGCCGACGCCGAGCACGAACAGCACCGCGATCCGCCGCACCGTCCGCGACTGGAGCCGGTCCTCGGCGAAGTCGGGCAGGGTGTAGGCGCCCGAGCGTCGTAGCGGGGCCGCGACCAGCACCAGCAGCACCAGGTAGCCGGCCGTGTACCCGACGGGGTACCAGAGCATCTCCGGCCCCTGGAGCAGCACCAGCCCCGCGACGCCTAGGAAGGAGGCGGCGGAGAGGTACTCCCCGCTGATGGCCGCCGCGTTGAGACGGGGGCCCACGGTGCGCGAGGCGACGTAGAAGTCCGAGGTGGTCCGCGATATCCGCAGCCCCAGCGCCCCGACGAGGACGGTGACCAGGACGACGACGGTGACCGCGGTCAGCGCGTAGGTCTGGTTCACCGGTTGTCCTTCGACGGGGGAGGGTGACCGGAGTCTATGTACCGGCCCGCGCCGGGCGACAGGGACGGGACGCGCACCCCGTACGGACGGGACGCGCCCCGGCGGACGGCCGGCGGACCTCCCGCCCGGGCCGGGGGCCTGCCGGGGGAGCGGGTCAGCCGGTCGCCCGGCGCAGCAGCAGGTCGCGCAGTTCGCGCGCGTGCCGCCGGCTGACCTGGAGCTCCGCCGACCCGACGCGGACGCTGGTGGTGCCCGAGTCCAGGCGCAGTTCGTCGATCCGGCCCAGCGCCACCAGGTGCCGCCGGTGGATCCGTACGAAGCCCCGGGCCGCCCACCGTTCCTCCAGCGTGGACAGCGGGATCCGCACGAGGTGGCTGGCGCCGTCGGTGTGCAGCCGGGCGTAGTCGCCCTGGGCCTCGACGTGGGCGATGTCCGCGATGGCCACGAACCGGGTGACCCCGCCCAGTTCGACGGCGATGTGGTCCGGGGTGTGGTCGGGGCCGGTCGACTCCGGGGCCGGCCCGCGCGGCCCGGCGGAGGTCGGCGGTCCGGCGGGTGGTCCGGCGTGGGCGGCGGCGGGCTCCTGGAGCGCCGGGCGGGTCGTGGGGTCCCCCGCCGGCGCGGGGTCGCCGAGCTGGGCGCGGGCCCGGCGGACGGCCTCCGCGAGCCGCTCGGGGCGCACCGGCTTGAGCACGTAGTCGATGGCCTTGAGGTCGAAGGCCTGGACGGCGAAGCCCTCGTGGGCGGTGACGAACACGATCAGCGGCGGTCGGGCGAAGCCGGCCAGCAGCCGGGCGATGTCCAGGCCGGTCAGGCCGGCCATCTGGATGTCCAGGAACACCACGTCGATGCCGTCGGGGCCCTCCGGGCCGCTCTCCAGTGCCCGGGTGATGCGGCGCAGCGCCTCGGTGGCGTCGGACGCGCCCTCCGCGCTGCTCACCCGGGGGTCCGAGCGCAGCAGGTAGAGGAGTTCCTCCAGCAGGGGCTTCTCGTCGTCGACGGCCAGGGCGCGCAGCATGCGCCGAGTCTACGGCCGGGCCCCCGCTCAGGACCGTGCCCCGCGCGGGCTCCCGTCCCGGTGGAGAACGGTGCGCGGCCCCGGCCCAGGGGGGAGGGGGGCGGGGGCCGCGCGGTCCGGGGCGGGCTACTTGACGGTGATGAGCTTGCCGTCGGGGGAGACGGCGTACCAGGTGCCGCCGACGCCCTGCCCGTTGGTGTCACCGGGGTTCTTGTCACCGGTGAAGGTGTAGACGGGCCAGCAGTCGACGGTCTGCTGCTTCACGCCGTCCGGGCGGTCGAGGACCAGGTAGTTCTTCTCGACGATGCCCTTGGCGTTGCCCTTCTCGACCGGGGGGACCGCCGGCCACTTGGCGAGGCAGTCGCCGGTGCACTTGGAGACCATCGGCCAGGCGGTGTCCGGCTTGAAGCGGTAGACCGTCATGCCCTTGCCGTCGACGATGTGGTCACCGAGCTTGGGGTCCTTGGCGACGGTCAGGGCGCCGGAGGCGGCGGCCGGGGCGGGAGCCGGGGAGGCGCCGGCAGCGCCCTTCGCGGCCTTCTTGCCGTCGGGGGCGAGGGCGAACCAGGTGCCGCCGACGCCCTGCCCGTTCAGGTCGCCCGGCTTGGTGTCCTTGGCGAAGCGGTACGCGGGCCAGCCGCCCACCGTCAGCTGCTTGCCGCCGTCCTTGCGGACCACCTCGCCGAGCACGGAGGCGTCCATGCCGGCGGCGGCGGTGACGTCGCCGGCGGCGACCACCGGCCAGGTCTTGGCGCAGTCGCCGTCGCAGTTGGCGGTCGGCGGCTTGGCGGTGTCCTTGTCGAAGCGGTAGAGGGTGAACCCGGCGCTGTCGGTGAGGACGGCGCCGAGCTGCTCGGTGGTGGCGGAGTTCAGCTGTCCGGCGGGCTTGGGCTCGTTCGGGGCATCCTGCGCGGGCTGCGGGTCGCCGTACGGGTCGGACGCGGGAGCCGGGGCCGCGGCGGCGGCTCCGGCGGGCTTCGTGTTGTCGGCCGCCCGGGTACCGCCGCAGGCCGTCGCCGCGAGGGTGACGACGATCGCGACCGCAGCCAGGGAAGTTCCGCGCTTGATGCCCATGTTGATCTCTCCCACGTGTCGTGTCTGCCGGTGTCCGTCGCCGGACCCCGGCAACTTGCGAAGGACACGGGACGGGAGGAGGGATCCGTTCAGCTCGATCCGTATGAGCTGTTTCACTCACCCCCCGTCGAACCCGGCGCGCCGCAGGGCCGTGACCACAGCGAGGCCGAGGACCTGGTGTCCGGTGTCGTTGGGGTGCAGGCCGTCCGCGAGGTGCTCGGGTCCCAGCAGGTCACGGCCCGCGAGCAGGGCCAGCCGGCCGTCCCCGGCGTCGATCCGGTCGCGGGTGGCCCGCTCCATCGCGTCGCGCAGGGCGCCCAGGGTGGCGCCGAGGCGGTTCGGGGTGCGTTCGGCGTCGGGGCGCAGCAGGGGCGAGACGAGCAGGAGCGGAGTCCGGGGGTGGCCCTGGCGGATGAGGTCGAGGAACGCGCGGGTGGTCTCGTAGAGCAACGGGGCCGAGTAGGGCACCCGGGACCAGCAGTTGGTGCCGAAGGCGAGGGTCAGGACGTCGGCCGGGATCGCGGAGAGCTGCTCGGCGGTGGCGAGTTCGCCGCGCGCGGCCCCCGCGTACCCGAGGTTGACGGTGTCCCAGCCGAGGGCGCGACCGGTGACCGCCGGCCAGCCGTGGGCGGGGCGGGTGGACCACCAGCCCTCGGTGATGGAGTCGCCGTGGACGACCCAGCGCGGGGCGGCGGGGGCGGGCGCGAGCGGGCCCCCGATGCCCCGCAGGCCGAGGATCAGCGGGGACTGTGCCTCGGGCGGATGCAGGGTGAAGGGGCCCGCGCCGCGCGGGAGTTCGAGGCGTACGACGGACTCCGCGGCCGGCTCGGTGAAGACCTCGCCGAGCAGTCCGTGCCGGTTCCACAGGGCGAAGCCGTGCGCGAGGTCGCGCAGCGCGTCGGTGGGGCCGGGCACGGTCGCCCGGTAGCGGACCTCCACGGCGTGCGCGGTGCCGGCGGTGAACTCCAGGCGCACCCCTATGGGGAGCGTGGCCCGCTCGCCGGTGTCCCAGGGCAGCCGCATGGTGTCCGCCGGGTCGGCGCGCACGGGCCGCCCCTTGTCCAGCCAGGCGACCCCGCGCAAGAAGGGCCCGGGGTCCTGCCACGGGGCGTCGGGGCCCGGGCTCGGTTCGCTCACTCTTCGCCTCCGGTCGTCGGGTACGGGTGTGGGTGCGGATACGGATACGGATACGGATACGGATACGGATACGGGTACGGGTACGGGTACGGGAAGGGGTGCGGGATCCCGGGCCGCTCCGGTCCCTGCGGTCCGCTCCCTTCGGGTGTCGTCGGCGTCACCGCTTGACCCGTACCCCGCGGTGGCCGGTTCCGACCCCCGGGGGAGGGTCGGCGGTGTCGGCGCGGGTGCGCCTGGGCGGCACGTTCCGACAGACCTGACGAGGTGTCAAGAAAGCCGGTCGGAGGCCCCCACGCAGTGATCGATCATCCGCGCGCAACAAAGGACCATCCCGGACAGATCCGCGCAACGATCGTTCGCCAATGTGCAAGGATGGTGCATTACGGGCGGTATCTCTCAGCTCGTAGGCTCACTCGCTGTACGTGGAGTGGCGTGGACCGCCCGCTCGGCGGTCCCCATGCCCAGGCCGGCTTTCCGTCGGCCTGCTCCTGCTCCGGACCGCTGCGGTCGACGCCTGAACCCCCACCCGCAGTGTCACCCGCAGCATCGAAGGAGTCCCCCCGTGCTCGAAACCGGCCAGGCGCCACCGCTCACCTCCGAGCCGCGCAAGCCTGCCCATCCTTTGCTGCGCCGCAAGCCGGTCGAGCAGCTGGTCGCCGAGAGCGGTCAGGGCGAGGGCGGCTCGCTGCGCCGCTCCCTCACCATGTGGCAGCTGACGATGATCAGCATCGGCGCCACCCTGGGCACCGGCATCTTCGTCGTCCTCGGCAGCGCCGCGCCCAAGGCCGGCCCGGCCGTGACGATCTCCTTCGTCATCGCGGGCCTGACCGCGCTCTTCTCCGCCCTGTCCTACGCGGAGCTGGCCGGATCGGTGCCGGTCTCCGGGTCCTCGTACTCGTACTCGTACGCCACCATGGGCGAGCTCGTCGCCTGGGTCTGCGGCTGGTGCCTGATCCTGGAGTACGGCGTGTCCGTCGCGGCGGTCGCCGTCGGCTGGGGCGAGTACCTCAACGAACTCCTCGACGGCACGATAGGCGTCACCATCCCCGAGGCGGTCTCGGCGCCCCTCGGTGAGGGCGGGTTCATCAACCTGCCCGCGCTGGTCGTGGTCCTGCTCGCCATGGTCTTCCTGATGCGCGGCGCCAAGGAGAGCGCCCGGATCAACACGATCATGGTCGCGGTGAAGATCGTCACCCTGCTGCTCTTCATCGGCATCGGCTTCCTGGGCATCAAGGCCGGCAACTACGCCCCCCTCGCCCCGCTCGGCATCACCGGCATCAGCGCCGGCGCGGCCACGCTGTTCTTCTCGTACATCGGCTTCGACGCCGCCTCCACCGCCGGTGAAGAGGCCAAGAACCCCAAGCGCGACCTGCCCCGCGCGATCATGCTCTCGCTGCTGATCGTCACCGTGCTCTACGTCCTCGTCGCCTTCGTCGCCGTCGGCGCCATGCCCTGGCAGGACTTCAAGGGCACCGAGGCCGCGCTCGCCCAGATCATGACCGACGTCTCCGGCCACACCTTCTGGGGCGTCGTCCTCGCCGCCGGCGCCGTCGTGGCCATCGCCTCCGTCGTCTTCGCCGTGCTCTACGGCCAGACCCGCATCCTCTTCGCGATGTCCCGCGACGGCCTCGTCCCCAAGGCCTTCGCGAAGATCCACCCGAAGACCGGCGCGCCCCGCGCCAACGTGGTGATCGTCTCCCTGTTCTGCGGGACGCTGGCCGCCTTCATCCCACTGGGCAAGCTCGCCGACGCCACCAGCATCGGCACGCTCTTCGCCTTCGGCCTCGTCAACGTCGCCGTCGTCATCCTGCGCTTCACCCGCCCCGACATGCCGCGCACGTTCAAGGTGGCGCTGTTCCCCGTCACCCCGATCCTCGGCCTGCTCACCTGCGGCTACATGATGTTCAGCCTGGACACCCCGACGTGGGTCGTCTTCGGTGGCTGGATGGCCGTGGGCCTCGTGGTCTACTTCCTGTACGGCATCCGCCGCTCCCGACTGGCCACAGCAGAGAAGTGATCCACCCGCAGTGCGACTGAACGATCTCGACGAACGCATCGTGCACGCCCTCGCCGAGGACGCCCGCCGTTCCTACGCGGACATCGGCTCCGAGGTCGGACTCTCCGCCCCCGCCGTGAAACGCCGCGTGGACCGGCTGCGGGCCGAAGGAGCCATCACCGGCTTCACGGTCCGCGTGGACCCCGCCGCGATGGGCTGGGAGACCGAGGGCTTCATCGAGATCTACTGTCGCCACAACACCTCGCCGGACGACATCCGGCGGGGGTTGGCGCGGTATCCCGAGGTGGTGTCCGCGTCGACCGTCACCGGCGACGCGGACGCCCTCGTCCAGGTCTTCGCCTCCGACATGAGGCACTTCGAGCGCGTCCTGGAGCGCATCGCGGGCGAACCCTTCGTGGAACGCACCAAGTCCGTCCTCGTCCTCTCCCCGCTGCTGCGCCGCTTCACCTCGGGCGCCCCGGCCTGATCCGCCGCCGGCGGCCCCGCCCCCTCGGGCCGGGGGCCTGTCACCGGGCCGTGTCAGGATCGACCGCATGAAGATCCAGATCCCGCTGCCGGCCCTTCCGCGCACCTCGGTCCTCTACACCGACTGGGCCCGCGCGCACGACCCGGCGGCCCGGGCCGCGGCCGTCGCGCTGCTCGACGAGGCACTCGGCGGCTTCCACGTCGCCCACGAGAAGCCCGGCCGCTTCCTGGACGGCCTGGAACGGCGCGTACGGGACTTGGACCCCGCCCACCTGCCGTGGTTCTGGGACACCATCGGCCACCGGCTCATCGACTGGCATACGCGCTCAGCCGCCCGCGCCTACGCCTCGGCCCGCACCGCCGAGCGCACCCACGGGCTCCCCGTCGACCCCGACCACCACCGCGCCAACCTGCTCCTCTTCGCCCGCGCCGGCGCCCTGCCCGCCACCGAGCTCAGCGGCCACCAGGCCTGGCTCGCCGCCACCCTGGACGGCCCCGCCGCGCACGAGGAGTACGTACGCGTCCTCACCGCCTGGGCCGCCTCGCCCGCCGCGCTCCCCGCGGACCTGGCCCGCCGCGTCCGGCTCTCCGCCCGCGGCGCCGGAACGGACCCCGCCGAGGAGGCCCGGGTGCTCGGCCTCGTCCTCGGCGCCGCCCGCGGCAAGGACGTCCCCGACCGGCTCCTCGACGCCGCCCGGGACCTGCTCGCCGCGCACCCCCCGACCGACGAGGTCAACGCCCGGCTCCTCGACCTGTTCCCCGAGACCCGCGGCGACGCCTCCGGCTGGCTGCGGCTCCTGCTCGCCTGCGGCGCCGCCGACGCCGCCACCGCCGGACGCGTCACCCCCGAGGGCGGGTTCGCCGCCTGGTTCGGGCGGTTCACCCGCCGCTACTCCCACCGCCCCGCCGGCGGCGGAGGCGTCATGAGGCAGCCCATGCCCCCCGAACTGTTCGAGCTGCTGACCCGCTTCGCCCCCCGGCTGCGCGCCGCCGCCATCCCCCTGCGCCTCCACGAGGACCGCTACCGGTGGCCCGGCCTGGACGCCGAACTGCTGGACGCCTGCCTCGCCGAGGGGCTTCCCGTGGAGGACCCCGGCGCCGCCGTCGAGCTGGTGTTCCGCGACCCCGGCCCGGCGGCGGGCCCCCGGGCCCCGCGGCGCGACCTCAAGGCCCTCGCAGCCGACCCGGTCTTCGGCCCCCGCCTGGAAGGCACCGTCCACGCCGCCCTGCGCACCGCCGGTAGCGCCATCACCCGGCTCCCGCACAACCCGGGCATCGCCGCCGAGGTCCACGGCCGCGTCGAGACCCTGCTCACGGCCCTGCGCGGCGGCGGCCTCGCGGCCGCCGACGAAGCCGTGGACGAACTGCGCACCCTGCTCGACCGGCCCACCGCCCGCGCCCTCGACGGCATCGACGAAGCCCTCGCCGCCCTGGACCTGACCGGCCCCCTCGCCCGCGCGCTGCGGGCCGGACTCCCCGAGGAATGGGGCTGGCCCGCCCTGGAGGACGCCGTCCGGGAACTCGGCGGGCCCGACCGGGTCACCGGAGTCACCAGTACCTGGCCCCTGCTCACCGCCTACGGGCCCGACCGGGCCGTCACCGTCGACCACGCCGGCGCCCGCCACCGCTGCGCCTTCCGCCTCCCCGACGACGCGACCTCGCACACCGTGCACCACGTGGGCGGAGAGTTCCTCCTCGCCTGGAGCACCACCCCCCGGGGCGACTTCGGCGAGCACGCCTGCTGGGTCGAGCGCCCCGACGAGGTCTTCGAACCCGAGGACAAGCTCGGCCTGCGCCGCTACGGCGGCATGATCCAGGGCGGCCTCGGCTACCACTTCGCCACCCCCGACGGCGCCGGCCGCCACGACGGGACCCGCGTCCTGCGCCCCGGCGACCGCAGCGGCATCGGCTCCGCCGACGTCCTGATGAGCGACGGCCGGCGCTTCTGGGGCTCGGACACCTTCAAGGGCTGGAACGGCTGGGCCCGCCTCGACCCCGCCACCGGCGCCCGGACCGCCGACCGCGTCCCGCCCGCCTTCCACACCGCGACCGCCCCGCCGCCCGGCACCGAACTCTTCGGCGACCTCCAGACCCTCGCCACCCTGCCCCCGGGCGCCCCCGCCTCGCCCCTCGGCCAGGACGGCGCCCTCGTCGGCTTCCGCGTCCTCAACCGCACCCCCCACCCGGGCCCGTCACCCCGGGAGTTCGTCCTCGAAGGCGTCGACGGCCGGAGCGCGCACTACCGCACCGCCCGCTTCGGCCTGCGGCCCTGGGCGATCGTCCGGATGCCCGAGGGTGGCGAGGACGCCGTGCTCGTCGGCCAGGAAACCGTCCGCGTGCACGCCGCCGAGGACAACTCGCTGCTGTGGCAGGTCCAGGGCTTCCCCGGCTCCGACCGGCGCCGCACCCCCGGCTTCGGCGACGCGGCCGGCCCCGTCCCGCCGCCCGCCTTCTGGCACTTCCTCACCCCGCGCGACGAAGCCTCCTCCAAGACCCTGCGCGCCGTCGAGGACACCGCCGTACGGGCCCTGCTCGACGCGGCCCTGCGCGACGAGCCGGCGCCCGCCCTGCCCGGCCGCCTCGAACCCCGCGTCGCCGAAGGCGTGGCCCGCGCCGCCCGACTCGCCGCCGACGTCCTGCGCCGCCGCCGCGAACTGGCCCGGCGCGTCGCCGTGATGCGCGCCGAACCCGCCGTCACGCTGTCCGCCGAGATCCCCGACACCGTCCTGACGCCCGCCCTGTACGGACTGCTCGCCGAGCACCGCCGCTACCAGGGACCCGCGCCGCAGCCGCAGCCCGCGCTGCTCACCGCGGTCGCCGCCGACGGCCGCCACCTGCGCGGGGAGATCGACGACGACACCCGCGCCCTCGCCCGGCCCGCCGACCCCGACGACTGGGAGGTCCTGGTCGGCGGCATCGGAGCCGTCGCGTGGCGGGCCGCCGTCGACACGACCCCGGCCGAAGAACGGGAGGCCCTCGCCGCCCTGCTGGCGACCTGGAGCGGCCAGCCCTTCGCCGAGGCGGGCGGCGCCTGGCGCACCGGCCGGGCCGCCCCGGCCGCCCTGGCCGCCCACCGCGCCGCCGGGCACACCCTGGCCTCCGGAGCCGTCCGCAACGGGACGGCCCGGTTCCTCCAGCGCGCCACCGATCCGGCGCCCGAGGGCGCCGAGGACTGCCGGACCTCCACCGTCACCGAGGACGACGCCGGCCGCCTGCCCCGCTTCCTGGAACTCCTCGCCGGCCGCGGTCCGCTCCGGGTCCCGCCCGCCGCGGCGGACGCCTTCGCCCGCCCGACCGGCGTACGGGCGGCCGTCGCGACCCTCGTCCTCGCCGGGTTCCCGGGCCGCGAGGACCACGGCCCCCACCTGACCCTGCTCGGCGGAGCCCCGTACAAGCTCAAGAAGCCCCTGATCGAGCAGTACGACGCCCTGTGCCGCCGGCTCGGCGACACCGGGCGGCGCACGGTCCTCGCGGCCGGCGTGCCCGGCGACCCCGCCGAGCTGTGGGAACCGCAGGGGGTCGTCGCGGCGGCCGCCCGGATGGCCGCCGCCTGGATCGAGCTGCTCGGCGCCGAGGAACACGCCGACGAGGAGCTCGCCGCCGCGCTGGACGCGGAGCTGGGCCTCGGCGACGGCTGGGCCCGCAGCCTGCCCGCCGGCCGGGCCCCCGCCGCCGAGCCCTTCGGCGAGGCCGGATACGTCCTCGTCGGCACCCGCGTCGGCGGCCTCGGCCTGCACCACGCCGGCCCCGACGGGACGGCCGGCAGGGAAGTGGAGCCCCGCGAACCCGCCCACCGCACGGCCGCCTCCGTCATCACCTGGGCCCTGACGGAACGCCCCGTCGCCGACCCGGCCGCCAAGGGCGCGCTCGCCCTGTACGAGCGGCTGCGCACCCACCTCGACGGCCCCGACGCGCTCGTCCCCCTGGGCAGCTTCACCGACCTGGCCCGGACGGCCGCGGCCGACCCGCTGTTCACCCCGTACCGCGGCCCGGTGCTGCCGTGCCCGCACCCGCTGGGCGAGCACGTCAGCGAGGTCTCCACGGCCGTCGACGACGGGCTGTTCGTGGTCGCCGTACCCGCCGGAAGCACCTTCGTCCGGCCCCTGGCCCTCACGTCACCGCCGCGACTGGAACGGGCGGAACGGCTGGCGGCCGGCGTGGACCGGTCCTGGCTGCTGACGGACCTGCGGGCGCTGCACGGGCTGCTCGACGGACTCGGCAGGCTCGCCGACCGGGCCGCCACCACGCCCGTACCGCCGGGCGGCTACGAGAACGATCCGGTGCTGAGCGCTCCCGATCTGGTCGCGCGGGCGGCGCGGACCCTCGGGACCGGCGCGGACGCCGCGGCCCTGTATCTCCAGTTGCTCGCTCTCGCCCGTCCCACCGACCGCAACGTCCGCCGCTGGAACGGCTGGACGGCCGCCCGACACAAGGCCGCGCAGGCGGAGCTGGTGGCGACGGGGGCGGTGGAGACGGCCAAGCGGGCCCGAGCGGGCCGTACGGTGTTCCTGCCGGGGCGGTGGACGGATCTCAAGGCCCCGCACCTTCCGCTGGAGACCGCCAAACTGGCGGACCACCGGGCCTCGGCCGCGCTGAAGGACCTGCACGCCCCGCTGCTGCGGTTGTTGCCGCCGGTGCCGGTGCACGAGCTGTTCGCCCACGCCTGGGACCGGGCGCATCCGTAGGTCGCGCGGGTCGCGTGGCTCGCACACATCACAGAGGTCACACGGCTCACAGGGCTCATATAGCCAACAGGGGTCACACGGCTCACCGAGGTCACACGGCTTACAGGGCTCGCGTGACTCACAGGGTTCACACGGTTCACACGAGGGAGGGGCGGGCGGGGCGACCGAGCAGGGCGCGGCGCTCCTCCTCCGTCAGGCCGCCCCACACGCCGAACGGTTCGCGGGTCTGCAGCGCGTGCTCCAGGCAGGCGGCCCGTACCGGGCAGGTGCCGCAGATCCGCTTCGCGGCCTCGTCCCGCACTTCGCGCTCCTCGCCGCGCTCGCCCGCCGGATGGAAGAACGGGGCGGACCCCAGCTCCCGACAGGCGGCGCGGGACTGCCAGTCCCAGTTGTGGTGCGTGGATCCGGGCAACTGCTGGACGTCGTTCATGGCGGGGTTTCCTTTCCGTGGGTTGTCCTTCCGCGTGTGACCACTCGGAACCCACTGAAACCCGCTCCCGGGGGACGCCGGACAATCGAGCCGGCCGGCGCCGAACCCTGACGTCCGCCGGCGCCGCCCTGGACCCGCGTACGGGTCGGGCCGTACCGGGCGAGGGGAGTACGGGAGCGGGGCAGGCGGACGAACGGCCTCTGATCCGCTGGGTGTTCACCGCCCCGGCCGCTCGTCCGCCGCCCACGCTCCCGTCCCGTCGACGCTATGCCAGGGCGTCACGGCACTCAATGAAGGCCGTGTTAAGGCTTCGTTTCCGGATCCCGGGGGGCGGGGGAGTCCGGCGTGCGCAGCCCGATGAAGACCGGCTCGCGGCGCAGGACGAAGCCCATCGACCGGTACAGCCGCACGGCCCCGGTGTTCGCCGCGGCCGCGTGCAGGAAGGGGTGGTCCCCGCGTTCCCGTACGGCGGCCGCGACCGCCCGGACCAGGCGCCCGGCCAGGCCCCTGCCGCGGTGCTCGGGGTGCGTGCACACCGCGCTGATCTCCGCCCAACCGGGCGGCCGCATGCGTTCGCCCGCCATGGCCACGAGCCGGCCCTCGTGCCGGATCCCGAGGTAGGCGCCCAGCTCCACGGTGCGCGGCAGGAACGGCCCCGGCTCGGTCAGCCGGACCAGCTCCAGCATCTCGGGGACGTCGGCCGGCCCGAGCCGCACCGCCTCGGGCGCGGACTCGGCGGGCACCGCCCGGCCGTCCAGCTGTACGCCCGGTATCGACGCGACGGTCTCCCAGCCCGGCGGCGGGGTCGGCAGCCCGGTCAGCCACACGACCTCGCCGGGACCGGCCAACTCGGCCAGCGCCGCCCAGGAACGGGGGTCGTCCGGGTCCGCGAGCGCCGAGAACGGGTTCGCGTCGGGGAGGTAGCGGGCGGCCAGTCCGCCGCCGGCGGCGGGGTCGTCGGGGTCGGACCCGGCGAACTGGGCGAAGGGGCGGTGCGTTCCGGTCAGGGCCGCCCAGACCGGATTGTCCAGCGGCGAGGGGGAGTTGTCGGTCGGCATGGGGTGCGGGGATCCTTCCGTCGGAGTCCGGTGGCGGTGTCCGCCTTCTTGACGGTTCCCGCACGACGCCAGGAGACTGCGGGGGACGGCCATTGCCGTCAGCGCCCGCCACGGGCAGGTTATGCCCGGGCCCCGAGGAGCAGGTGACATGCGAGCGGTGGAGACGACCGGCACACCCGGCGCGGGGGCACGCACCCCGCGGCGCTGGTGGCTGACCCGGCGCCTCCACATCGACCTGCTGCGCGTCTGCAGCGCCTTCGCCGCGCCGCGTCGCTGACCGACCACACCCGCTGCCGGCTCCCGCCGGATTCCCGGCCCGCGCTCCCGTGCGGGCTCACGCCGGGTTCCGGGGGCTGCCCGCGCCCGGCGTGAGGTCGGCCCCGGCCGGGGGCCGACCTCACGCCTCGCCCCGGCGCGGGGAGTGCTGACCGGCCGGCCCGATGCCGATGCCCCTGCGGGTCACCCCTGGGCGGGCGCGTCCCGAGCCGCCGGGGCCAGGGCCTCCCGGTCCCGCTCGGTCCCGCCCCCTTCCGTTCCGTCCCGCTTCCGTTCCGTCCCGTTACCGTCCCGTTTCCGTCCCGTTCCGCTCGTCCGGTCGCGCCCCTGCGACCCGTACGCGTCCCTGTCCCGCCCGCTCGACCCCGTCCGGCCCTGTCCCGCACACGACCGACCCGCCCCCCGTGCCGTCCGCCCCGTCCGCCCCTCCGCCCCCGTCCGTCCCGCCCGTCCAGGTCCCCGCCCCGTCCGTCCCCGCCCCGTACCGGCCGCCGCGTTCGCGCGGCGTCGGGCCCGGGCCACGTGCGCGGCGGCCACCGGCCGCCCGACCCGCCCCTCCCCGGTCAGGGGAAGGCCAACAGGAGATGTCGTCATGGTTCCGATGCTCATGCCCCGCAGCGCCCCCGTGCCGGCCCCGCGCGGTCGGATCGGTGCCGGGTTCTCCCCGGCCCCGCACCGCTACCACCTCTACCTCTCCACCGGCTGTCCCCGCTCCCTGCGCGTGCGGACCGCCCTCTCCCTGCTGGGCCTGACCGGCTGCGTCGGCACCACCCTGCTCGGCCCGCCCGCCACCCACGCCGCCCTGCGCCGCGCCTACGAGGCCGCCGGGCACCACTACGACGGCGCCCTCGCCGTGCCCGCCCTGTGCGACACCTGGAGCGGCCGCGTCGTCAGCAACCACACCCCCGACATCCTCGACGACCTCGCCGTCCGGCTCGCCGGCCGCCCCGATCTGAGCCCGCCCGTCCCCGCCCGGCACGCCGCCGCCGTCCGGGCCCTCCTCGACGGAGCCGCGCCGCACGCCGAGCGGACCGCCGCCCTCGACCTCCTGGACCGCCGCCTCGCCCTGCACCCGTACGCTCTGGGGGACAGGCCGACCCTCGCCGACGTGGACCTGTGGGTCGCCCTCCTCGACCCGACCGTGCTGCCCGCCGCCGGCCCGCACGCCCGTACGTACGTCCGTAGGCTGCGGGCCCACCCGGCCTTCGGCGCGGCCGCCTGACCGGGGGTTCAAGGACTCGCGAACCGTCCGGGGAGGGGTTCGCGCAACGAATCGCCGTACCGGCCCCCGAACGCGCAACGAATCGATGCGTTCAGCGCAACGGTGACGGCTTGTCGCGGTCGAACGCGCGAACGTACCGTGTTAAGGACCCCACCCCACCTGTCACAGAGGTACGCCCATGCCCCCGCTGCGCACCGCCCTCCTCCAGAGCTCCGGACGGCTCGGCGACACCGCCGAGAACCTCAAGCAGCTCGACGAGGCCGCGGCGCGCGCCGCACAGGGCGGAGCCGGGCTCCTCGTGACCTCGGAGATGTTCCTGACCGGCTACGCGCTGGACCTCCAGGACGTCCCCGGTCTCGCCGAACCGGCCGACGGCCCGTCCGCCGTCGCCGTCGGCGAGATCGCCCGCCGCCACGGACTGGCCGTCCTGTACGCCTACCCCGAGCTGGCGGCCGACGGGGCGGTCTTCAACGCGGCGCAGCTCATCGGCCCCGACGGGACCGCGCTCGCGAACTACCGCAAGACCCACCTCTTCGGCGGCTTCGAACAGGACGCCTTCACCCCCGGCGACACCCCCGTCGTCCAGGCGGACCTGGGCGGCCTCCGCGTCGGCATCATGATCTGTTACGACGTGGAGTTCCCGGAGAACGTCCGGGCGCACGCGCTCGCCGGAACCGACCTCCTCCTGGTTCCGACCGCGCAGATGCACCCGTTCCAGTTCGTCGCCGAACAGCTGGTCCCCGTCCGGGCCTTCGAGAACCAGATGTACATCGCGTACGTCAACCGGACCGGCCCCGAGGGCGAGTTCGAGTTCGTCGGCCTCAGCTGCCTCGCGAGCCCCGACGGAGTCACCCGGACCCGGGCCGGACGCGGCGAGGAACTCGCGTTCGCGGACGTCGACCCCGAGCTGCTGGCGGCCTCGCGGGAGACCAACCCGTACCTGCGCGACCGCCGTCCGGGGCTCTACGCCTCCCTCGCCTGACCCGCGACGCCCCGTCGCCCCCCTTCCTCCCCGCCCTGCCTGCTCTGCCCGCAAGGAGACGTACCCCCATGACGTCCACGGTGCCCACCACCGCCGTCCCGCACAGCGACGGTCAGCCCCCGATCACCATGTTCGGGCCGGACTTCCCGTACGCCTACGACGACTTCCTCGCCCACCCGGCGGGCCTGGGCCAGATACCGGCGACCGAGTTCGGCACCGAGGTCGCCGTCATCGGCGGCGGGCTGTCCGGCATCATCTCGGCCTACGAGCTGATGAAGATGGGCCTCAAGCCCGTCGTGTACGAGGCCGACCAGATCGGCGGCCGACTGCGCACCGTCGGCTTCGAGGGCGCCGGCACCGAGGGACTGACCGCGGAGATGGGCGCCATGCGCTTCCCGCCGTCCTCCACCGCGCTCCAGCACTACATCGACCTCGTCGGCCTCGTCACCGAGCCGTTCCCGAACCCGCTCGCCGAGGCCACCCCCTCGACGGTCGTCGACCTCAAGGGCGAGACCCACTACGCCGAGACCATCGCGGACCTCCCGCAGGTCTACCGCGACGTGGCCGCCGCGTGGAACGCCTGCCTCGACGAGGGCGCCGACTTCTCCGACATGAACACCGCGATGCGCGAGCGGGACGTCCCGCGCATCCGCGAGATCTGGGCGAAGCTCGTCGAGAAGCTCGACGACGAGACCTTCTACGGCTTCCTCTGCAAGTCCGAGGCCTTCCAGTCCTTCCGCAAGCGGGAGATCTTCGGCCAGGTCGGCTTCGGCACCGGCGGCTGGGACACCGACTTCCCGAACTCCATCCTGGAGATCCTGCGCGTCGTCTACACCGAGGCCGACGACCACCACCGCGGCATCGTCGGCGGCTCGCAGCAGCTCCCGCTGCGCCTGTGGGAGCGCGAGCCCGAGAAGATCGTCCACTGGGCCCAGGGCACCTCGCTGTCCACGCTGCACGACGGCACCCCGCGCCCGGCGGTCACCCGCCTGCACCGCACCGCCGGCAACCGCATCACGGTCACGGACGCCTCCGGCGACATCCGCACCTACCGCGCCGCGATCTTCACGGCGCAGTCCTGGATGCTGCTCTCCAAGATCGCCTGCGACGACACGCTGTTCCCGATCGACCACTGGACGGCGATCGAGCGCACCCACTACATGGAGTCCAGCAAGCTCTTCATCCCCGTCGACCGGCCGTTCTGGCTCGACAAGGCCGTCGACGACAGGGGCAACCCGACCGGTCGCGACGTCATGTCGATGACCCTGACGGACCGCATGACCCGCGGCACCTACCTGCTGGACAACGGCCCGGACAAGCCCGCCGTCATCTGTCTCTCGTACACCTGGTGCGACGACAGCCTGAAGTGGCTGCCGCTGTCCGCGAACGAGCGGATGGAGGTCATGCTGAAGTCCCTCGGCGAGATCTACCCCCAGGTCGACATCCGCCGCCACATCATCGGCAACCCGGTGACCGTGTCCTGGGAGAACGAGCCCTACTTCATGGGCGCGTTCAAGGCGAACCTGCCGGGCCACTACCGTTACCAGCGGCGCCTGTTCACCCACTTCATGCAGGACCGCCTCCCCGAGGACAAGCGCGGCATCTTCCTCGCGGGCGACGACATCTCCTGGACGGCCGGCTGGGCCGAGGGCGCCGTCCAGACCGCCCTCAACGCGGTGTGGGGCGTCATGCACCACCTCGGCGGCTCCACCGACGGCACCAACCCGGGCCCGGGCGACGTCTACGACGAGATCTCCCCGGTCGAACTCCCGGAGGACTGACCTCCCCGGCACCACCCACGACATCGGGCCGCCCCCACGCGCTGTGCGCGTGGGGGCGGCCCGATGTCGTCGGTCACCGCAGCGCGGCGGCCCACGGTGTGCGGCGGGGGGTCGTGGCGGTCGGGGTGAGGAGGCAGCGGCCCACCAGGCCGACGCCGGCGTCCAGGGACTCGCGGAACTCCTCGGCCAGGTCAGGGGAGCGGCGCAGCGTCCACAGCAGGCGGGCGGCCGACCAGGCGCCGTCGCGGGCGCGTTCCAGGCTCCACGAGCCGAGCAGGTGCGTCAGCGGGTCGGCGACCTCCAGCAGGTCGGGGCCGGGCATCAGGTCCTCCCGGATCTGCTCCTCCAGGGCCACCAAGGTGTCCCCGACCCGGTCGAAGTCGGCCTCCAGGGCGGCCGGCGCGCAGTCCAGTGCCCGGCACGTCGACACCACCGCCATCGCCAGGTCGTGGCCGATGTGCGCGTTGATCCCGGCCAGCGCGTGCTGGAGCGGCCGCACCCCCGGGTGGCGCCGGTACTGGAGCAGTGGCCGCCAGCAGGCCGGCGCCCGGTCCGCTTCCACCGCCCTCAGGTAGTGCTCGGCGAACCGTACGCTCAGGGTCCGTGCGGTCCGGGGCGCGGGGAAGTCCCCGCGTTCGATGCGGTGGTGCAGGGTCTGCGTCACCGTCAGGTACACCCGGTTGAAGACGGCGACGCCGTCCTGCGCGGGGAGCCGCTCGTCGAGGGCGCGCATCCGCGCGAGTACCGCTTCCATGGGAGGCAGCGTCGCAGTCCGGGCGGGCCGTGCGGGGAACTTGGCCGTGGGCTTCCCCGGTTCGGGCGAAACTCCGTCAACCCCGCTTGTCGCCGGAGTCGGCGGAGCCCCCGGCGGAGCCGCCTCCGGGCGTCTCGTCGTAGGCCGAGGTGCCCGAGTCCAGCAGGGGTTCCTGTGCCTTGAGGTGGGCCGGGGCGAAGTAGCGCAGCGCGTGGTAGCCGGTGATCACCACGATGGTGCCGAGGGCGATGCCGCCCAGCTCGAAGCTGTCGGTGATCTGCAGCTCGACCCCACCCACGCCGATGATGATGCCCGCGGCGGCCGGTACCAGGTTCAGCGGATTGCGCAGGTCGACCCGGCCGTTGAGCCAGATCTGGGCGCCGAGCAGGCCGATCATGCCGTAGAGGATGACGGTGATGCCGCCCAGCACCCCGCCCGGGATCGCCGCGACGACCGCGCCGAACTTGGGGCACAGGCCGAAGAGCAGCGCGAACCCGGCCGCCGCCCAGTAGGCCGCGGTGGAGTAGACGCGGGTGGCGGCCATCACCCCGATGTTCTCGGAGTAGGTGGTGTTCGGCGGGCCGCCGACCGCCGTGGACAGCATGGAGGCGGCGCCGTCCGCCGCGATGGCGGTGCCGAGCTTGTCGTCGAGGGGGTCCTCGGTCATCTCGCCGACGGCCTTGATGTGCCCGGCGTTCTCGGCGATGAGCGCGATCACGACCGGCAGCGCGATCAGGATCGCCGACCACTCGAAGGCCGGCGCGTGGAAGGACGGCAGCCCGATCCACTCGGCCTTGCCGACCCCCGACAGGTCGAGCCGCCAGTGGTCGACGGCCTCCGGGCCGCCCATCGGCGAGTGGATCCGGCCGAAGACCAGGTCGAAGACCCAGGAGATCGCGTACCCGAAGACCAGCCCGAGGAAGATCGCGATGCGTGACCAGAACCCGCGCAGGCACACCACCGCGAGACCGGTGAACAGCATGGTCAGCAGCGCCGTCCACTGGTCCTGCGGCCAGTACGTCGCGGCCGTCACCGGCGCCAGGTTGAAACCGATCAGCATCACGACCGCGCCCGTCACCACCGGCGGCATGGCCGCGTGGATGATCCGCGCGCCGAACCGCTGGACGGCCAGGCCCGCCAGGAACAGCGCGGCGCCGACCACGAACACCGCACCCGTGACGACGGCGCTGTCACCGCCGCCCGCCCGGATGGCCGCCGCGACGCCCACGAAGGACAGCGAGCAGCCCAGGTAGGACGGGACCCGGCCGCGCGTCGCGAGCAGGAAGATGGCCGTCGCGACACCGGACATCATGATGGCGAGGTTGGGGTCCAGGCCCATCAGGACCGGGGCGACGAAGCTCGCACCGAACATCGCGACGACGTGCTGGGCCCCGAGCCCGGCGGTGCGCGGCCACGACAGCCGCTCGTCCGGCCGTACCACCGCGCCGGGGGCGGGGGTCCGTCCGTCTCCGTGCAGGGTCCAGCGCACGCCGAAGCCCATGTTCCACCACTTCCGTTCCCGCAGCCCGTCCAGCATCCTGGCGGTCCGCCGCTCGCTCCCCGCGGCGCGCCAGCCGCCATATTACGGGCCGATAGGTGCGGGTTCGTCCCGGTTGGCGGGATCGGCCGAACCCGCCGCCTGCTTCGGCCGCAGCACGGCAGCCCCCAGTACCAACGCGAACGCCAGCACCGTGACCAGAGCGAACGACACCACCAGGGAGGTCGCGTCGGCCACCGCGCCGATCGCCGACGGCGCGATCAGCCCCGAGGTGTAGGTGATCGTGGCGACGCCCGCGATGGCCTGGGCCGGAGCCGGCCCGCTGCGGCCCGCCGCCGCGAAGGCCAGCGGAACCACCACCGCGATGCCCAGCCCGATCAACGCGAAGCCCGCGAGAGCCCCCGCCGGATGCCGGACCGCGACCACCAGCACACCGCCCAGGGTGGCCAGTACGCCCCCCGCCCGTACGGTGCGCACCGCCCCGAACCGGTCCACGACCCGGTCCCCGACGAGCCGCGCCACGGCCATGGTCAGCGCGAAGGCCGTGGTGGAGGCGGCGGCCAGGCCCGCGTCCGTGTCCAGTACGTCCCGCAGGTACACCGCCGACCAGTCCAGGCTCGCCCCCTCGGCGAAGACCGCGCAGAAACCGATGGCGCCGATCAGCAGGGCGGACTTCGGCGGCAGGGTGAAGTGCGGCGGCGCCTCCGCCTCCTGATCACCCTTCAGGTCCAACACGCCCCGTACGGCGACCAACCCGGCCGCGGTCAGGGCCAGCGCGACCAGCGTGTGGTGCAGCCGGGCGTCGGCCCCCAGGTGCGCGGCGACCGTTCCGGCGGCCGAACCGAGCAGCGCGCCCACGCTCCACATGCCGTGCAGCGAGGACATGATCGAGCGGCCGAGCCGGTTCTCGGTCTCCACGCCGAGGGCGTTCATCGCCACGTCCGACATGCCCGCGGTGGCCCCGTACACGAAGAGCGCCGCGCACAGGGTGACCAGGTTCGGGGCCAGGGCGGGCAGGATCAGGGACAGGGTCCACAGGCAGAGCAGCCCGCGCAGGGCGGTGCGCGCGCCGAAGCGGTGGTTGATCCGCCCGGCGAGCGGCATCGCGAGCGCCGCGCCCAGGGCGGGGAAGGCGAGGGCGAGGCCCAGGGTGCCCGAGCCGAGCTGGGCGTGGTCCTGGATCCACGGGATGCGGGTGGCGAAGGAGCCGGTCACGGCGCCGTGCGTGCAGAAGACGGCGGCGATCGCGAAGCGGGCGTGGCGCAGGCGCGCCGGGCTGAGGTCGGTGTCCCCGGTCATGGACGTAAACTATCAGGGACCCTTCCTGATGGTTAGTGCCCTGAACCTCCCTAAGATGGGCGCCGTGACCCCTGCCAAGGTGCTGACGACCGCCGCCGCCCCGTCCCCCGCCTCGCCGAGCACGGCCCGGGCCATGAACGACCGGCTCGCGCTGGAACTCCTGCAGTCCGAGGGGCCGCTGACGGCGGCCCAGCTCAAGCAGCTGACCGGGCTGTCCCGGCCCTCCGTCGCCGACCTCGTCGAGCGGCTCGCCGGCGCGGGGCTGATCGAGGTCGTGGGGGAGTCGGGCGAACAGCGGCGCGGCCCCAACGCCCGCCTGTACGGGATCGTCGCCCGCCGCGCCCACCTGGCCGCGCTGGACGTACGCACGGACAGCGCGACGGCGGTGGTCACGGACCTGCTCGGCCGGCCCCTGGCCCGGGCGTCCCTGCCGGTCGACGCCGTCGAGGAGGCGGTGGCGCGGTTGGAGGCCCTGACCCGCGAGGCGGGCGCCGAGCGGCTGCACACCGTCGTCGTCGGGGCCCCGGGCCTGGTGGCCCCGGCCAGCGGGGAGCTGGGCGACACCATCGGGCTGCCGTCCTGGCACCGGGACCTCGTGACGGCCCTCCAGCAACGGCTGCCCGCCAAGGTGGTGGTGGAGAACGAGACCAACCTGGCGGCCCTGGCGGAACAGCGCGTCGGCGCCGCCCGCGACCTGGACTCCTTCGTCCTGCTGTGGCTCGGCGCCGGGGTCGGCGCCGCCGTCGTCCTGGACGGTCGGCTGCGCCGGGGCGCCTCCGGCGGGGCCGGCGAGATCGGCTTCCTCCCCGTCCCCGGCACCGCCGGGCTGCCCACCGCCGGCGACTGCGGCGACGGCTTCCACGCCCTGGCCGGGCGCGCGGCGGTGGCGGCCCTCGCGGCGGAGCACGGCTTCCGCGGACCGGTGGAGGAAGCCGTCGCCGGGGCGGCGGGGGATCCCTTCCTCGACGCCCTCGCCGAACGGCTCGCGCTCGGGGCGGCGGCCGTCGCCGCGATCCTCGATCCGGGCTGCGTCGTGCTCGGCGGTGAGCTGGGCCGGGCCGGTGGAGCCGCCCTCGCGGCCCGGGTCGAGCGCCGCCTCACCACGCTGACCCCCGTCCCGACGGCCGTCCGCGCCACCGCCCTCGGGGGCCCGGCCGTCATGGAGGGCGCCCTGCTGGCCGCCCGCGAAGCCGCCCAGGCGATCCTCTTCGGCACCTGAGGGGGCGCCCGCCCCCTGACCAGCCCCCGCGCCCCCAGGCCGGCCGGCCTCCGACCAGCCGCCCCCCAGCCGATGGCCCCGCGGCGGGAATCCGGACACAGGTCCCGGGACGCACGAGGACCCGGGGGCCGCCGGGCCACCGGGTCTCATGCAGGGTGTTCAGCGGTGCTCACGCACCGGGTGTCAGCAGGCGCCCTGGTCCTTCCAGACGCCCCACTCGCCGGTGGTGCCGGGAGCTTCGTTCTGCGTCCACCACTGGGCCTTCCAGTTGCGGCCGTTGTGCGAGACGAGGCTGCCGCTGTTGTACACCTGGCCGGCCACGTACGCCGGGTTGGTGCAGGTGCCGCCCGGCGGGGTCGTCGGCGGCGTGGTCGGCGGAGTCGTCGGCGGGGTCGTCGGCGGCGTGGTGGGCGGGGTGGTCGGGGGAGTGGTCGGCGGCTGCGTGCCGCCCGGCTCCACGACCGTGGTGCCGCGCGCCAGGTCACCGGCGAAGGCGTACGTCGTACCGGAGATGTTCACCGTCCAGTTGGACGGCGTGGACACCGGCAGGTAGTAGTTGAAGGCCAGGTCGACCGAGGCGCCCGGGGCGAGCGACTGCCACGCCGGGAGCTTCAGCGAGACCCGGTGGAAGTCGCCCTTCAGACCGCCCACGTTGCTGCCGGTGTGGTCGCTCTTGATCACCTTGGTGCCGAAGCCCGACTGGTCCGAGGCGTTGTTCGGGGCCGAGGTCGAGTAGTCGAACTGGAACTCGGTGCCGCCCGGCAGCGCCGACTTCGTGTTGTTGGTGATCTTGACCTTCGGGGTGAGCGGGTAGTTGGAGTCGCCGAGCTTGAACTCGGTGAACTCCGCCTTCACGTCCACGGCCTGGGTCGGCAGCGCGGTGTTGGACTTCTTCGCGCCGTACGGCGTGGCCGCCTTGAACTTGTCGTACATCAGCGTGGTGAGCGTGTCACCGATCTCGTACTGGCCCTTGGCGGCGTTCCACCCGTAGTCGCCCGCCATCTCCCAGACCATGGTGCCGCCGATGCCGCGGTTGACCACGTAGTCCGCCTTGGCGGCGACCGACTGCTCGTCCTCGGTGGAGAGGAAGACCTTCTTCTGCGCGTTCCACAGCCACGGCGCGACCAGCGTCGAGTCGTACTTGCGGACGTAGGTGCCGGTCAGCGTGGTGTTCGCCGGGAAACCGTACTTGGTGACGTAGTCGCCGACGATCCCCTTCTCCAGGTTCTTGGCGTGCCACATCGGGTTGGAGCCCGCCGGGGACTCGACCCCGTTGGTGTCCTTGTCGTGCCACAGGTTGTCGATGCCGGTCGCGCCGTCACCGCACTTGGTCAGACCCGCGCCGGCCGGGCAGGTGGTCGCGGAGGCCTTGCCCCACAGCCCGTCGGTGCCGCCCTGGACGTTCTTGTGGCCGCGGGTGTAGTACGGCAGGCCGATGTTGATGCGGCCGGCCGGCATCGAGCCGCGGAAGTAGTGGTACGCCCAGTCGGTGTTGAGGTACCCGACGCCGCCGTACTGCGAGCTGCCGTAGACGTTCGCGGCGGCCAGCTCGGCGTCCTTGCCGTCATCGAACAGCGAGGCGTTCGGGCCGACGTACTCGTTCCACGCGCCGTGCAGGTCGTAGGACATGATGTTGACGTAGTCCAGATACTTCTGCATCTGGAAGGTCTCCATGCCCCGCAGCAGGTAACCGGAGGAGGGGGCGGCGACGGTCAGCATGTAGTGCTTGCCGTCGGCGGCGCCGGCCCGGTCGAGCTTCTCGCGCAGGCTCTTCATCAGGGCGTCGTAACCCTTGACCAGGCCCGCGCGGCGGGCGTTGGCGAGCTGCCAGTCGAGCGGGTTGCCCGCGTCCTTCATCGTGGTCGGGTACTCGTAGTCGATGTCGACGCCGTTGAACCCGTACTTGCGGATGAAGTCGACGGAGGAGTTCGCGAAGGTGTCGATGCCGGCCTGGTTCACCGAGCCGTCGGCGTTGGTGGCCATCGAGTAGAAGCCGCCGGAGTTGACCCGGTTGCCGTCGTCACCGAAGTAGCCGCCGGTCTCGGCCCAACCGCCGACAGAAATCAGCGTCTTGACGTTCGGGTACTGCTTCTTGAACTTCGTCAGCTGGTTGAAGTGGCCCTTGTAGGGGAGCGACGGGTCCATCTCGGCACCCGCGACGCCCGGCCAGGTCATTCCGGTGGCCGCGTTGTTCGCGTTGTCCGCGCCGACGGAGATCTTGTTGTCGGAACCGACGTGCGCGAAGGCGTAGTTGATGTGCGTGATCTTCGACCACGGGATGTTGTTGGCGAGGTAGGCCGGGGTGCCGTCCTTGCCGGTGCGCCAGCCGGTGAAGTAACCGATGACGCGCCGCTGGTGGTCGGCGCCCATCTTCTCGCGGCCTTCGGAGTCGTAGACCGAGCAGTACGGAGTGTCGACCCCGGGGGTCTTGTACAGACCGTCGGGACGACAGCTCTCGTTGTCGGCGGCGTGCGAGACGCCCGCGGAGAGCCCGCCGACCAGCAGGCCGGCGATGACGGCGCCGGATGCCAGGAGCATCGCTCTCGTACGAGTGGGGGACAGCATTGTGCCTCCTGGGGAGGGGAGGATGGCAGGACACCACGTGCAGCAACAAGCAGAAGAATGGCGCTGGTTGGCCTGAGACGTGCGCACGTCGGCAGGGCCGGCTCCCGGGGAGGATGAAGGGAACGTTAAGAGGACTAGACCAACCCGTCAATAGGTCTGGACCAAAGGCGTTCGGGAGTGCCGGCTCGGCGCGTTCGGGAGTGCCGGTCCGGCGCGTGCGGGACGCGGGCGCCGTGCCGGCGCGACGCGGCCACGCCGCCGGTGGCAGGTGTCGGGCGGCGCCGCCGGCGGCATACATGCCGTGCGTCGCCGCCGCTCAAGAACGGCTTGTTTGTGACCCAGGCCACAGCGATTCACCCGCATGGCCGCCGATCACCCGTGGCACACTGGCCCTAGTACCAGTAGCAGCGCACTCCGGGGTCGGTGCAATTCCGAACCGGCGGTTATAGTCCGCGACCCGTCCGCAGCCAGCGGCCGGTTGACCAGGTGAAATTCCTGGACCGACGGTTAAAGTCCGGATGGGAGGCAGTGCGCGGCGGGCCAGTCACCGGTATGCCGCCGTCGGCGGTCCATCGGCGTATCCCCACCGGATACGTCTCGAACGGATCGCGTTCCCGGCCTCGGCGTCCCCGCGTGTGCTACCCGCTTCATCTGTCGTATCCCGACAGGCCCCGGAGTCCGTGCCCGATGAGGCAGGAGGACCCGGTGGCGACACACGCCGCGCAGGCAACACCCGACCCGAGCGTCACCGCCATGCGTCGGGCCGTCGAGCTCGCCGCCCGCGGCCTCGGCGCCACCAGCCCCAACCCCGTCGTCGGCTGCGTCATCACCGACCCCGCCGGCAACGTCGTCGGCGAAGGCTGGCACCAACGGGCCGGCGGCCCGCACGCCGAGGTCCACGCCCTGCGCGCCGCGGCCGACGCCGCCCGCGGCGCCACCGCGTACGTCACCCTCGAACCCTGCAACCACACCGGCCGTACGGGCCCCTGCGCCCAGGCCCTCATCGACGCCGGCGTCACCCGCGTGGTCTACGCCGTACCGGACCCGAACCCGCAGGCCAGTGGCGGCGGCGCCACCCTGCGCGCCGCCGGGATCGACACCGCGGCCGGGCTCCTCGCGGACGAGGCCGAGGAGGGCAACGCCGCCTGGCTGACCTCCGTCCGCCTCGGCCGCCCCCACGTGCTGTGGAAGTACGCCGCCACCCTCGACGGCCGCACCGCCGCCGCCGACGGCACCAGCCGCTGGATCACCTGCGCCGAGTCCCGCGCCGACGTCCACCGGCTGCGCGCCGAGGCCGACGCCGTCGTCGTCGGCGCCGGAACCCTGCGCGCCGACGACCCGCACCTCGCCGTGCGCGGCGTCGAGGGCGCGGTCCAGCCGCTGCGGGTCGTCCTGGACACCCACGCCGGCGTCCGGCCCACCGCGCGCGTCCTCGACGACGCCGCCCCCACCCTGATCGCCGTCGGCGAGGACGCCGACACCGACCACCTGCCCGGCGTGGACCTGGTCCGACTGCCCCACGACGGGCGCGGACTGTCGATCGAGGCCCTGCTCGCCGAACTCCACGGGCGCGGCGTGCGCTCCGTCCTCCTCGAAGGCGGCTCCACCCTGGCGGGCGCCTTCGTCGCCGCCGGCGCCGTCGACCGGGTCGTCGGCTACCTCGCCCCGGTCCTGCTCGGCGCCGGCCCCGCCGCCCTCGCCGACGCCGGGATCACGACCATCACCGAGGCCCTCCGGCTCACCCTCACCGGGAACACCCGCCTCGGCACGGACATCCGCATCACCGCCACACCCACACACCCCTCCCGCCCCACCGCCCCCAAGGAGCACTGAGTGTTCACCGGAATCGTCGAAGAACTGGGCGAGGTCACCGCCGTCGAGCCGCTCGCCGAAGCCTCCCGCTTCCGCCTGCGCGGCCCGGTCGTGACCGAGGGCGCCAAGCACGGTGACTCGATCGCCGTCAACGGCGTCTGCCTGACCGTCGTGGAGAGCGCCGACGGCGAGTTCACCGCCGACGTCATGCAGGAGACCCTGAACCGCTCCAGCCTCGGCTCCCTGACCCAGGGCTCCCGGGTCAACCTGGAGCGCCCGATGGCCCTCGGCGGACGCCTGGGCGGCCACCTGGTGCAGGGGCACGTGGACGGCACCGGCGAGATCCTCGCCCGCACCCCCTCCGAGCACTGGGAACTCGTCAAAATCGCCCTCCCGGGCCACCTGGCGCGGTACGTCGTCGAGAAGGGCTCGATCACCGTCGACGGCGTCAGCCTCACCGTCGTCGACGCCGCCGCCGACCACTTCACCATCAGCCTCATCCCCACCACCCTCGCGCTGACCACCCTGGGCATCAAGCAGCCCGGCGACCCGGTCAACCTGGAGGTCGACGTCCTCGCCAAGTACGTCGAACGCCTCATGGCCGCCGGCGTCGACCCGCTCCACACCCAGGGAGAGCAGCGATGAGCGCCCTGACCTGGCTCAACGCGGAGGCCTTCGAGGTCTTCGGCCAGAAGGTCATCTGGTCCGACATGATCGGCAACCTCATGGGCCTGGCCGCGCTCGCCCTCGGCTGGCGGCGCTCCATATGGACGTGGCCCGCCCAGCTCCTCTCCGGACTGATCCTCGTCGCCGCCTACGCCTCCGCGCAGCTCGCCGGCGGCATCGGCAAGCAGCTCCTGGTGATCTCCGTCGCGATCTGGGGCTGGCGCGCCTGGCAGCTCGGCCGGCAGAAGGCGCAGGACGGCTCCATCGCCGTGCGCACCGCCACCTGGAAGGAGCGCGGCCTGCTCCTCGCCGGAGCGGCGGCCGGCACCCTCGCCGTCGGCGGCCTGTTCACGCTCGTCCCCTCGCTGTCCTGGAGCCCGTGGGCCGACGCCTACATCTTCGTCGGCACGATCGTCGCGATGGTGGCCCAGGCCCGCGGCCTCGTCGAATTCTGGTTCGCCTGGCTGCTCGTCGACCTGGTGGGCGTCCCGCTCGCCTTCAACAGCGGCCTGGCCTTCTCCGGCCTCGTCTACGTCGTCTACTTCGCCCTCGTCCTGTGGGGCGCGTACGACTGGTACCAGCGCTCGCGCACCACCCCCGCCCCGGCCCTCGAAGGAGCAACGGCATGACCCCCCTCAAGCCCGTGCCGGACGTGCCCGAAGCCGAGCCGCAGGAGACCTTCCGGCTCGACCCGGTCGAGCAGGCCATCCGCGACATCGCCGCCGGACGGCCGATCGTCGTCGTCGACGACGAGGACCGCGAGAACGAGGGCGACCTCGTCATCGCCGCCGAGAAGGCCACCCCCGAGATCATCGCGTTCATGATGAGCGAGTGCCGCGGCCTGATCTGCGCCCCCATGGAGGGCCCGGAGCTGGACCGGCTGGAACTCCCGCAGATGGTCCAGCACAACACCGAGTCCATGCAGACGGCCTTCACCGTCTCCGTCGACGCGAGCGCCGCCCACGGCGTCAGCACCGGCATCTCCGCGGCCGACCGCGCCACCACCCTGCGCCTGCTGGCCAACGGCACCAGCGAGCCCTCCGACTTCGTCCGCCCCGGGCACGTCTTCCCGCTGCGCGCCAAGCCCGGCGGCGTGCTGGTGCGCAACGGCCACACCGAGGCCGCCGTCGACCTCGCCCGCCTCGCGGGCCTGCGCCCGGCCGGCGCCATCGTGGAGATCGCCGGCGAGGACGGCGTCATGCTGCGGCTGCCCGAGCTGATCCCCTTCGCCCGCAAACACGGCCTGACGATCATCTCCATCGAGGACCTGATCGCCTACCGCCGCTCATCCGCCGAGCCCACCGTGCGCCGCGAGGCCGAGGTCAACCTGCCGACCGCGTTCGGCGCGTTCACCGCGTACGGGTTCCGCTCCACCGTGGACGGCGTCGAGCACGTCGCCCTCGTCCACGGCGACGTCGGCGACGGCTCCGACGTCCTGGTCCGCATGCACTCCGAGTGCCTGACCGGCGACATCTTCCAGTCCCAGCGCTGCGACTGCGGACCCCAGCTGCACGCCTCCATGGGCCGCATCCAGGCCGAGGGCCGCGGCGTCGTCGTCTACCTGCGCGGGCACGAGGGCCGCGGCATCGGACTGCTGTCCAAGCTGCGCGCCTACGAGCTCCAGGAACGCGGTCGCGACACCCTGGACGCCAACCTGGAACTGGGACTCCCCGCCGACGCCCGCGACTACGGGGCCGGCGCCCAGATCCTCGCCGACCTCGGCGTGCGCAGCGTCCGCCTGCTGACCAACAACCCCGACAAGTCCGCCGCGCTGGTCCGGCACGGCATCGCGGTCATCGGCCGGGAGCCGATGCCCGTCGAGGCGGGCGAGCACAACCTGCGGTACCTGCGCACCAAGCGGGACCGGATGGGGCACGACCTGCCCTGGCTGGAGGGGGCCGTGGCCACCTCCGCCTGCGGCAACCAGTAACACCGCACACCCCGCACCACACCAGGCACATTCCGAACACCCCTGTACACACCGGCAGACGAACCACCGAGGAGCAGAACTGTGAGCGGCAAGGGCGCACCCGAACTGAGCGTGAAGAACTGCGGAGACCTCCGGGTCGCCGTGATCGCTGCCCAGTGGCACGAGAAGGTCATGGACGGGCTGGTCGACGGCGCCCTGCGGGCCCTGCACGAGCTGGGCATCGACGAGCCCACGCTGCTCCGCGTCCCCGGCAGCTTCGAGCTCCCGGTCGTGGCGAAGGTACTCGCCGGTCGCGGTTACGATGCCATCGTCGCCCTCGGAGTGGTCATCCGCGGCGGCACCCCCCACTTCGACTACGTGTGCCAGGGCGTCACCCAGGGCCTGGTGCAGGTGTCGATCGACACCGGAGTTCCCGTCGGCTTCGGCGTTCTGACCTGCGACAACGACGAGCAGGCGCTGGACCGCGCCGGGCTTGAGGGGTCGAACGAGGACAAGGGGCACGAAGCGGTCACCGCCGCCGTCTCCACCGCCATGACCCTGCGGACGGTCAGCGAACCCTGGCGCTGAGTGGCAGCGGGGGACCCCTTATTCTGAGGACCATCATGGCGAACACCTCCAAGACCTTCGAAGAGCTCTTCACCGAGCTCCAGCTCAAGGCCGCCACCGGCGACCCCAGCACCTCCCGCACCGCCGAGCTCGTCGGCAAGGGCGTCCATGCCATCGGCAAGAAGGTCGTCGAGGAGGCCGCGGAGGTCTGGATGGCCGCCGAGTACGAGGGCAAGGAAGCCGCCGCCGAGGAGATCTCCCAGCTGCTCTACCACGTCCAGGTGATGATGGTGGCGCGCGGGATCACCCTCGACGACGTCTACGCGCACCTCTAGGCCGGAGCTCCACCCGGGCCCCCCGCCCCGCCCGCACCACCCTTTCGCACCTACGCACCCAAGGAAGCCCCATGCTGCGCATCGCCGTCCCCAACAAGGGCTCACTCTCCGGAGCGGCGTCGGCGATGCTCCATGAGGCCGGGTACCGCCAGCGCAAGGAGTCCAAGGAACTCGTCACGGTCGACCCCGAGAACGAGGTGGAGTTCTTCTACCTCCGCCCGAAGGACATCGCGATCTACGTCGCCTCGGGCAAGCTCGACATCGGCATCACCGGTCGTGACCTGCTGCTGGACTCCGGGGCGAACGCCGAGGAGATCCTCCCGCTGAACTTCGGGCGCTCGACCTTCCGCTACGCCACCAAGCCCGGCACCGCGAAGGGCCCCGAGGACTTCGCCGGGATGACGATCGCCACCTCGTACGAGGGCATCGTCGCCAAGCACCTCGCCGAGATCGGCATCGACGCCGCCATCGTGCACCTCGACGGCGCCGTCGAGACCGCCATCGAGCTGGGCGTCGCCCAGATCATCGCGGACGTGGTCGAGACCGGCACCAGCCTGCGCAACGCCGGCCTGGAGGTCATCGGCGAGCCGATCCTCAAGTCCGAGGCGACCGTCATCCGCCGCACCGGAGCCGGCGCCGACGACCCGAAGGTCGCGCAGTTCCTGCGCCGCCTCCAGGGCGTCCTGGTGGCCCGCAGCTACGTGATGATGGACTACGACTGCCGCGCCGAGCACCTGGAGCGCGCGGTCGCCCTCACCCCGGGCCTGGAGTCGCCGACGATCTCCCCGCTGCACAACGAGGGCTGGGTCGCCGTCCGCGCGATGGTCCCCGCCAAGGAAGCCCAGCGGATCATGGACGACCTGTACGAGCTCGGCGCGCGCGCGATCCTCACCACCTCGATCCACGCCTGCCGCCTCTGACACCTGCTGCCCGCCGGCAACAGACGTCCCCCCCCACCTCCTCGCAGAACCGAGCGCACCCATGGCCGAGTCCGCCGCCCAGCCCGCACCGCCCACCCTGCCGGTCACCTTCCGGCCGAACCGGACGCGGGTCGTGCTGCTGAGCGTCGGACTCGCCATGTTCGCGACGATCACCACCGTGGCGCTGCTGCTGGAGAAGCTCAGCGCGGGCGAGCGCGTCAGCTTCGTCTTCACCGCCGCCCTGCTCAGCTCGGTCCTCGTGCTGCTCAGCCGCCCCAAGGTGGTCGCCGACGAGGGTGGGGTCACCGTCATCAACCTGACGACCACCCGCCGCCTCGAATGGGCGCAGATCCTGCGCGTCAACCTCCGCCCGGGCGACCCGTGGGTGTTCCTGGACCTCAGCGACGGCACCAGCCTGCCCGTCCTCGGCATCCAGCCCGGCGTCGCCAAGGCCCAGGCGATCGGCGACGCCCGCGCCCTGCGCGCCCTGGCCGAAACCCGGGGAACCGGCGCGAACGACCACTAGCCCACCGGGCTCGCCGCTGCGTCCCATTGCGGCCGCGATCCCAGTGACTACCCTGGTGGCGGGGCGCCGCCGTGCGCCCTCCCACACGCCCCGGGACCCCGAGGCCCGTGGGCACCTGCGACCAGAGGAGTGACTCCCTCCAGCGATGGACGGATCGTCCGGTAGTACCCGCGCCGCCCTCCCCCCGGAGGCGGCGGCATGACCACCCCGCTGCTCCTGCTCCTGGCGGCCTTCGCCCTGATCCTCGCCAACGGTTTCTTCGTGGCGGCCGAATTCGGCCTCGTCACCGTGGAGAGACCCGAGGCCGAACGTGCCGCCGCCGAAGGGGACCGCCGTGCCCGCACGGTCGTCGACGCCCTGCGGGAGCTGTCCTTCCAGCTCTCCGGCACCCAGCTCGGCATCACCATCACCTCCCTCGTCGTCGGCATGCTGGCCGAACCGGCCCTCGCCGCCCTGCTGTCCGGGCCGCTCGCCGCGACGGGACTGCCCCGGGGCGCCGTCCCCGGCATCGCCGTCGTCATAGGCATGCTGCTCGCCTCCGCCGTCCAGATGGTCGTCGGCGAGCTCGTCCCGAAGAACTGGGCGGTGTCCCGCCCGCTCCAGGTGGCCCGCTTCGTCGCCGGCCCCCAGCAGGTGTTCTCCCGGGCCTTCCGGCCCGTCATCGCCGGCCTCAACTCCGTCGCGAACCGTCTCGTACGGGCCCTGGGAGTGGAGCCGACCGACGAGATGGCCTCCGCCCGGACCCCCGGCGAACTGGTCTCCCTGGTCCGCCATTCGGCCCAGGCCGGCACCCTCGAACAGGACACCGCCGACCTCTTCGTCCGGACCCTGTCGCTGGGCGGGCTCACCGCCCAGCACGTCATGACCCCCCGCGTGAAGGTCAGCGCCCTCCAACACACGGCCACCGCGGCCGACGTGCTGAACCTGACCCGGGCCACCGGGTTGTCCCGGTTCCCGGTCTACCGCGACCGCATCGACGAGGTCACCGGTGTGGTCCACCTCAAGGACGCCCTCGCGGTCCCCGAGGCGCACCGCTCCCGCACCCCCGTCGGTCGGATCTGCGTCGCTCCGCTGCTGGTGCCCGGCTCCCTGCCGGTGCAGCCGCTGCTGGAACGGCTGCGCAGCGAACAGCCGATGGCCGTGGTGGTCGACGAGTACGGCGGCACGGCCGGCGTGGTCACCCTGGAGGACATCGTGGAGGAACTCGTCGGCGAGGTCCGCGACGAGCACGACCTCGCCGAGGACGGCCGCCCCGAACTGGCCGCCGCACCCTCCGAGGACGGCCGCCCCTCCTGGGAGGCCGACGGCAGCTGCCGCGTCCACACCCTGCGCCGCATAGGCCTGGAAGTCCCCGAGGGCCCCTACGAAACCGTCGCCGGTCTCGTCGCCGACCTGCTCGGCCGCATCCCCGCCCCCGGGGACCGGGCCGAACTCCCCGGCTGGAAGCTGTCCGTCCGCCAGGTCGGCCGCAACCGCGCCGAACGCGTACGGCTCGTCCGACTGGCGACGGTCCCCGCCGGCGGCCCGTACGGGTCCGTCCCCGGGGCCGACCGGAGCTGGGCCGACCGTGACGGGGCCGAACGCAACGCCCGGTCCGAAGCCCTCCGCGCCGCGGACCCCGTCGGAGCACCGGCCGAGCTGGAAGGCGCTGCCCGATGAACGCGCTCCAACTCCTCTTCGCCCTGCTCCTGGTCCTCGCCAACGGCTTCTTCGTCGGAGCCGAGTTCGCGCTCGTCTCCGTACGCCGCAGCCAGATCGAGCCCCTCGCGGCCGGATCCAAGCGGGCCCGCCAAGTGCTGTACGGGCTGGAGAACCTGCCGCGCATGATGGCCGCCGCCCAGTTCGGCATCACCCTCTGCTCGATCACCCTCGGCGCGGTCGCCGAGCCCACCGTGGCCCGGCTGCTGGAGCCCCTCTTCCACGCCCTGCACGTCCCACAGGGACTCATCCACCCCCTCGGCTACGCCGTCGCGCTGTCCGCCGTGGTGTTCCTGCACCTGGTGATCGGCGAGATGGTCCCGAAGAACCTCGCGATGGCCGCTCCGGAACGGACCGCCCTGTGGTTCAGCCCCGGCCTGGTCGCCTTCGCCCGGGTGTGCGGACCGGTCACCGCCGCGCTCGGCGCCTGCGCCGCGCTCGTCCTGCGGCTCTTCAAGGTCGAGCCCAAGGACGAGGTCGAGGCCGTCTACACCTCCGCCCAGCTCGGCCGGCTCGTCGAGGACTCCCGGCAGGCCGGGTTCCTCGGGTCGGTCGAACAGGAGCGACTGGAGGACGCGCTGGAACTGGGCAGCCGCCCCGTCACCGACGTCCTGCTGTCGCGGGATCGGCTGGTCACCGTCGGTCCGGCGGTGACCCCCCGCCAGATCGAGCAACTGACCGTCCGCACCGGCTACTCCCGCTTCCCGGTCCGCTCCGACACGGGCGCCTTCATGGGCTACCTGCACGTGAAGGACGTGCTCGACCTGGAGGACCGGGAGCGGGCCGTGCCCCAACGGGTCTGGCGCCGGATGACCACCCTGTGCTCGACCCTGCCCCTGGACGACGCCCTCAGCGTCATGCGGCGCGACGCCACCCACCTGGCGCAGGTCGCCGATCCGGCCGGGCGGGTCCTCGGCCTCGTCGCCCTGGAGGACGTCCTGGAAATGCTGGTGGGCGAGGTCCGCGACCCCGCCCACCGGGGCTACGCCCGCAGCGCGTAGCCCCGGCCCCGGCGTGACACCGCCGGCCCGGCCCCGCCCGCCCCCCCGGGGGCGCCGGGGTCGGGCCGGCGTCGCGTACCCCCCGTCGTCAGGCGACGGCGGTCCCCTCCAGCTCGACCAGCAGGGTGGGGATCGCCAGCCGGCTCACCCCGAGCATGGTGGTGGCCGGCGCCACCCGGGCGGCCCCCAACCGCGCCGCCAGTACGCCGTAGTGCTGGAAGAGCAGGTCGACGTCCGTGGTGTGGACGTTGAGCCGCACCAGGTTCCCCAGGGACATGTCGGCGGCGCCGAGCACGGCCTCCAGGTTGTCCAGGCTGAGCGCCAACTGGGCCGCCATGTCCCCCTCGTGCAGGGGCTTGCCGTCGCCGTCCATCGCGCCCTGCCCGGCGCAGTACAGGGTCCGGGTCTGCCCGGAGACCACTTCGCCCTGGTGGTAGCCCAGCTCCAGCGACCACGTCCACGGGTTGACCGCCGTGCGTTGCGTCGTCATGTCCGCTCCCATCGATGCGTCGACCCCGGGTGGGGTACGTACGTCCGCCCACCGGCCCGGCCTCAAGGCCGCCCCGGCGTCGTGTCGAGAAGCCTCCCAACGCATCACGACACCTTGTGTCATGTATGCCGATAGGGTTTTCGGATGCGCGCCGATCGGCTGGTCTCCCTGGTGTTGCTGATGCGTCGGCGCGGTCGGCTGTCCGCGGCCACCCTGGCCCGCGAGCTGGAGGTGTCCACCCGCACCGTGCTGCGCGACATGGAGGCGCTGTCCGCGGCCGGCGTCCCGGTGCACGCCGAACGCGGCCGGCACGGCGGGTTCGCGCTGTTGCCCGGCTTCCGCACCGAACTGACCGGGCTCAACCACGACGAGTCCCTGGCCCTGCTGGTCGCCGGATCGCGGCGCGGCGCCCAGGCGTTCGGCCTCGGTTCGGCACTCGCCTCGGCCATGCTGAAGGTGGTCGACGCGCTGCCCGACAGCCACCGGGACACGGCGACCGGCGTGGCCGAACGCCTCCTCATCGACCCGGAGACCGACCTCCTCTCGCGCCGCGTCGTCGCCGAGGAACTGCCCGACCCCGTCGTCTCCGAGGTCAGGCGCGCGGTCTTCGCCGGACGCCGGCTGCGCATCCGCTACGCGGCCACGGGCCGCCCGGCGCGGTGGCGCACGGTGGACCCGATCGGCCTGGTCACCGTACGGGAGCGGGGCTACCTGCTGGCCGCGCGGGAGGGCGCCGACCGCACCTACCGGCTGTCCCGGATCCTGGCCGCCGAGGAACTCGACGAGCCCGCGCGGCGCCCGGAGCGGATCGACCTGGAACGGGCCTGGCAGGACCGCAGCACACGGTTCCGTACGGGCGGGGACCAGGTCACCGTGCTGGTGCGGGTGGACCCGGCGCGGCGGGATGAGCTGCTGGACACCGCGCTGGACGTGCTCGCCGAAGCGGCCGACCCCGACGGCCGGCTACGACTGACCCTGACCTTCCAGGACGCCCGCCACGCCGAATGGGCGCTGTGGCAGCTCGCCACGCACGCCGAGGCCCTGACCCCGCAGTGGCTGCGCACCGCCCTGCGCGAGCGCGCCGGCGCGCTCGCCACCCGCTACGCGGCCACGCCCGACGCGGGGGAGCCCGGAGAAACGGCCTAGTGCTGGGCACTAGAGCGGCGGTGGCTCCGGCCGTTCCTGGGGGCCGCGGCCCGACAGGACCTCCCCGTACGCCTGCATCAGGTCCGCCAGCCGCAGCGTCGCCAGGTCGTCGCGCGTGGGCTCGCCAGCGAAGCCCGCCAGCCGCAGGTCCCGGTAGGCGCAGCTCTTCTCGTACAGGGTGCGCAGGAAGCGGCCGTTGCCCAACTCGTCGATCCAGCCCTGCTCGACGACGTGCCCGCTGATGCTGCGCAGCTCCTCCACGGCCTCCTCGTCCCACCGGTCCCCGTTGGCCTCCGCCAGCACGCCGCCGATCGCGGTGAGTTCCGGCGGTCGGTAGCTGGGGAAGTCCACCCGGGTGGTGAACCGCGAGGACAGCCCCGGGTTCGCGCCGAGGAGCCGGTCCATCCCCGCCGGATAGCCGGCCAGGATCACCACCAGGTGGTCCCGGTTGTCCTCCGCCCGCTTCAGGAGCACCTGGAGGGCCTCGTCACCGTACGCGTCCCCCTTGCTGTAGCCGGAGTTGGACAGGCTGTACGCCTCGTCGACGAACAGCACCCCGCCGATCGCCGAATCGATCAACTCGTTCGCCTTGACAGCGGTCTGACCGAGGAACTCCCCGACCAGATCGGCTCGTTGGGCCTCCACCAGATGGTCGCCGCCCAACAATCCCAGCGCGAAGAACACCCGCCCCAGGATCCGCGCCACCGTGGTCTTGCCGGTGCCCGAGGGACCGGAGAACACGAAGTGGCGCTTCGGCGGCTGCACCGGCAACCCCTGCGCCGCCCGCAGCCTGGCCATGTGCAGCTGCGCCGACAGGGCCTTGACCTGCCGCTTCACCGGGTCCAGCCCCACCATCCGCTCCAGCTCCGCGAGCGCCTGCGCCAGCGCCCGCGGATCGGCGGGTCCGGCCGGCAGCCCGGCCGGTGCGCCCTGCGGCGGCACGGACACCTTGTGCCGTACGCCCTCCAGCCCGCCCGAGCCCGCCGACGGTGCGAAACGCTGCTCGGGCGGTTCCAGCGGCGTCGGCGGATCCGGGTCAACCTGCCCGTCCGCCGCGATGTCCTGGGCCGCGACGTCCTGGGCCGTGACGTCCTGGAAGGGGCCACCGCCGAGCGCCACCGCCGCGTAGTCCCCGCCGGCCGTGGACAGGCCGTGCCCCGCCAGCCCCTCGCCGAGGTGCCCGGAGAGCCCCGCGTACCCGGCCATGTCGTCGGGGTCGCTGCTGTCGGCGATGGCCGTCAACCGGGCCGCGGTGTCCATGAACGCCGGATCCACCCGGTGCACCGCCCGGTACAGCGGCAGCGCCGCGGCGCTGCGCCCGGTGCCCTCGTGCGCCCGCGCCAGCCAGTACCGCAGCTCCTTGCGCTGCGGCTGCTCGCTGCGACAGCGCATCAACGCCGCCGACAGCATCGGCTCGGCCTGCCCGTACATCTCCAGCCGGACCCGGGCCATCCCGCCGAACAGGCCCGCCTCGATGCCCAGCAGCGGATCCTCCACCAGGGGTTCGGTGTGCCGCACCAACTCGTCCCAGTCCTTGACCAGGTAGGCCCGGCAGGCGTGCAGGAACCGCACCTGCGGGTCGGTGTCCACCGGCGGCAGCGCGGCGAGGGCCTGGTCCAGCTCCGGCACGTGCCGGCCGTCCAGCCAGTGCGAGGCGTGGGCCAGCAGCAGGTCGCGCCGGCTCTCCAGCACCGGCTGTACCCACCAGCCGAGCCAGTACCAGGAGTTGAGCGTCCGCCGGTGCCGTGCCCGCTGCTCGCCGAAGCGGTCCCGGTGCGCGTACATGCGCAGCAGGGCGTTCGTGGTGTCGACGCGCAGCGCGTGCAGGCCCAGCCAGGCGTCGGCCATGGTGGGGTCGAACCGCACGGCCGCCCGGAACTCCTCCTCGGCCTGCGGATAGGCCCCCATGGTGCAGGCGTCCACTCCGCGCAGCCAGGCGAGTTCGGCCGGGGCGTGTGCGCTGCCCGGCATGCCGAAGTCCATCACATCCCCCACAAGCCAGCCCCGTGGTACGCGGCAACCCCCGTGCTCCGCACGCGAGTTGTCCACCCCGCCGATGAAATCAGGGCTGCATCGTACCTGCGGTGACGCACCTTACCCAGGGTGCGACGGGGACGGGTCGCGCGTGCGCCCCGGAGGCGCATGGTAACGCACCGTGAGGATCGGCGGGCGCGGCCGGGCGCCGGGCGGCGGTCGGGAGCCGTCCCGGGGGGACAACGAAGCCCCCGGTCACGGGGGAACGACCGGGGGCTTCGTGTCCGCGGCGGCCCTCGCGGACCGCGCGTTCTGAACGTAAGGCCGTCGCCGGGCCGGGGTCAAGCGGGTCGGAGGAGGCCCCGGGGCGCCGGTTCGCGGAGCCGCTCAGGCCTGGGGCAGCCCGTCGCTCTCGGTGATGGAAACGGCCGTTCCCGAGGTCGCACCAGCCCCTGAAGTCCACTCGTATCCCGTACCGCTCTGGCGTACCAGGGTGTCGGCGAAGGGGCGCGAAGGGTCGTCCGAGAAGTGCGCGCGCTCGGCGCGCTCCCATCCGTCCCAGAAGTCGGACAGTTCGCGCCCGTCCCGGTTCCTCCCGCGCCGCCAGGAGGTCTCCCGGGCGGTCTCCATCCACAGCAGCCGCGCCAGCCGCGGCCGCAGGGCCCGCCGGCCCGCCCCGACGCCCTCGACGAGCACCACCGGCGCCGGCTCCAGCACCCGTTCCGGCCCGAAGCACCGCTCCACCCAGTCGTACGGGGCCCAGTGCGCGGTCCGGCCCGCCGCCAGCGGCGCCAGCACCTGCGCGTCCAGCCGGCCCCACCAGCCGAACAGCTCCTCGTGGGTGGCCACCTCGTCGAGGTGCAGCACCGGCGCCCCGCCGAGGGCCCCGGCGAGCCGTTCCGCGAAGGTGCTCTTCCCCGATCCGGCGTGCCCGTCGACGCCGATCAGCCGGACCGGGCCGAGGGAGGGCGGCAGAGCGGCGAGCTCCCGCGCGAGTGACTCAAGTGACTGCTGTGGCTCCACCCGGCCAGCTTAGGCCGCGCGTTCGCAGGGGTCCGTTCACCCCGACACGTGCCGTGGCTTCGGCCCTCGGCCCACGGGAACTGGAAGGGTGGACGAGCCGATCCACCGCACCGAGCCCTGGGGGCCAACGCCGATGACCGCACCCACGCCGCGCCGGGCCCTGCTGGCCGTCGCCCTCGCCGCCGCCACCACGGTCGGCCTCCCCGGGGGGCGGGCCTCCGCCGCCCCGACCCCGGCCTCCGAGCCGGGATCCGGACCGCTCCCCGTGCCCGCGGCCCCCGGCGCGGACGCCGCCGCGACCGCCGCCGCCCGGACCGTCGACAACCGCTTCTGGTACTCCCTCGCCCACTGGCGGGCGGGCATCCACGACGGCACCAGGGCCGTCGACGGAGCCCGCGCCGGTCTGGAGATCGCGACCCCGACCGGCCGCACCACCTACACCGACCCCCACACGGCGAAGAAGGCCACCTGGGAGTACGCCACCTGGACTTCGCCCGTCCACCGCTCCACCGTCCCCGGTACCGAGGCCATCGCCTCCTGGAACGCCGCCACCCCCGCCGGTACCTGGATCCAGATCGAACTGCGCGGCACCTACACCGACGGCAAGGTCGGCCCCTGGTACGTGATGGGTCGTTGGGCCGCCGGTGACGGCGACATCCGCCGCACCTCCGTCGACGGCCAGAGCGACGGCAGGACCACCGTCCGGACCGACAGCCTGGCCGTCGACGACCCGTCCTCCGGCATCCGGATCAGGGACTGGCAGCTGCGCCTGACCCTGTACCGCAAGCCCGGCGCCGACCGGGGCCCCACCGTCCGGCTGGCCGGCGCGATGCTCTCCGACGTCCCGGACCGCTTCACCGTCACCGCCTCCACGCCCTCCGGGAAGGCGCACGAGCTGAAGGTCCCGCGCTACTCGCAGGAGATCCACGCCGGCCGGTACCCCGAGTACGACAACGGCGGCGAGGCCTGGTGCAGCCCCACCTCCTCCCAGATGGTCGTGGAGTTCTGGGGCGGCCGCGCCTCCGCGAAGGCCCTGTCCTGGGTCAACACCTCCTACCGGGACCCCCAGGTCTGCCACGCGGCCCGCTCCACCTACGACGCCGCGTACAAGGGCTGCGGCAACTGGCCCTTCAACGCCGCCTACGCCGCGACCTACCGGGGCCTCGCGGGCGTCGTCACCCGGCTCACCTCCCTCGCCGACCTGGAGACCCTGGTCCGCGCCGGCATCCCGGTCATCACCTCCCAGTCCTTCCTCGCCGAGGAACTCACCGGTGCGGGTTACGGCACGGCGGGCCACCTGATGACCGTGATCGGCTTCACCGCCGCCGGGGACGTGATCGCCAACGACCCCAACTCGCCCGACAACGCGGCCGTCCGCCGCGTCTACGCGCGGCGGGAGTGGGAGAACAACTGGCTGCGCACCAAGCGCCGCAACGCCGCCGGGAAGACCGTCGCGGGGACCGGGGGCATCTGCTACCTCTATGGTCCGGCCCGTCCGGGCCCGGTCCAGGCCGCCGCGTTGAAGGCGGTCGGAGTGCTGTGAGAACGCCCTCCGGCACGGAGGGGTCAAGAGTCGAAACCGTGGTCAGCGACCTCCTCCCCGGAGCCGTCGCCCTCTGCCTCGGCCCGGCCGTGGTGGCCATGGGCGGCCGCCGGCGTGACGGCATGACGGCATGACCTGACCGTACGCGGTACCCGTCGCCGGGTCCCGGCCGCGGCCCGCTCCGGCGGACCCCGGTCGGGGCCCGGTGACGTGACGCGCGCCACCAGTGACCGACGTCCTATCGCGAACGACGCGCCCGCCGGCACATTGGACGGCATGACCGCAGACAGCGCCGCCCTCAACGCCGCCACCCCCACGACCGTCGCCACCGGTGGGCCCGACGAGGGCTCCTCGTGGCTGGAGCACGTGCTCGGCTGGACCCTCGTGGTGGTCGTCGCCATGTTCGTCACCCAGGTCGGTTGGATGTAGCTCCTGCCGGGGGCCCTACGAGGCCTCCAGGCGCAGCCCGTCGGTGACGATCACGTCCGAGGTCACCAGGGCCTGTTCGGCGCTGACCCGCGTCATGAACACGAACGGCGGGATGACCGGGGGAGCGGGCAGCCCGTCGGGGCTGAACGTCACGCACAGCAGCCCCTCGATGCACCCGCTGAACCGGGTCAGGTACAACGTCACGTCGCCCCGCAGTTCGAGCGACCGCGCGGCCAGCCCGTACTCCTCGCCCCCGTCCCGGGTGCGCAGCCGGTAGTCGCTCAGCGAGGCCGCGGCCATCTTCAGTACGAGGACCCTGCGCGGCCCGTCCACCGTCACGACCTCGGTGACCCCGGCGAGGGCGAAGCCCCGGGGCGCGAACAACGAGGTCGTGACGGTCGGGGGAGTCCGCGCGACCACCGGCGCCGCCCCCGTCGCCACCGCCCCGGCCCCGGCCCGGCCCTCCATCGGCGCGCCCGTCGCCAGCGCGGCCAGCAGTACCACCGGCAGGGCGGCGGCCCTCACCCGCGGCCCGCTGCCCTCCCCGCCGGCATTCCCGCCGCCCTCCCCGGCGAACTCCCGCGCCCCGTCCTCCGCGCCGGCGTCCTCGTCCCGCGTCCCGGAGTCCGGCGTCCACCCGAAGGCGAGGGCGCCGCCCGCGATGCCGAGGAGCATCCCGACGAGGAACCCGCCCAGGTTGGTCGCCACGAAGGACAGCACCGACAGCAGCAGCGCGTGGATCGAGACGTAGGCGCGGGACTGCGGCAGGAACCACAGGAAAAGCCCCGCCACGATCAGCGCGACCCCGATCCCGATGGCGGCGATCCCGCCCGGACCGAGGCTGACGAGCACGGCCAACGGGGACAGCGGCACCAGCAGCAGCTCGGCCCCGCCCAGCACCAGCAGCAGCCCGCCCCAGAACGGCCGGGTGCGCCGCCAGGTCCGCAGCCGCCGCCGCTGCTCCGGCAACGGAAGCCGCCCGCGGGTTCCGACCGGACGGCCTAGAAGCACGTGCGGCCGTCCAGGCTCACGGCGACCCGCAGACCCTTGAGCCGGAAGTTCCCGCCGGTCGCGGACCAGGCGTGCGACTTCACGCCGACCACCTCGATGTTCCCGGCCTGTAGCCCGAACTTGCCCGGCTCGCCCCGCACCCCCTCCACCGCGTCGAGCGTGGACGCGTCCCGACCGATCTGGGCGGTGCCGAAGGTGGCGTCGCCGTCGAGGTCCTCCCCGTCGATGATCAGGCTGCTCGCGGTCACCTCCCCGGCCGGACCGCCCGCCGTCAGCTTGAACACCACCGTGCCCAGCGGGGTGTCCACCTCCGCGGACTGGCAGATGTCGGTGAGGGTGGCGTCCCCGATCCCGAGCAGGGCCACCGGGTGCCCCGTGCCGTCGACGGAACGGTCCGTCTGCACGTACGAGGCCAGCCCCTTGCTGGTCAGCTTCGAGGAGGAGACCTGGAAACTGGTCCCCGAGACGGCGAAGGACGCGGCGAGCGCGCCCTGGGCCATGACCGTTCCCAGCACCCCGACCGCGACGAGCGAGGGCAGGGCGACGAGCGCCGACCTCCTCCAGCGGACCCGGCCCCGCGGGTTCGGTTTCCCGTCCTTGCCCATGGTGGTGCCTCCCGTACGTCGTCCGGTGCGCGGTGATGTGCGCGGGGATGTGCGGAGGAACTGGGTCGAGCCGGCTCGGGCACGCAGGTCTGCCATACTGCGGGCGTCCTGTGGCAGTTCGAGGCTAGGGCTGGATTTGAATAATAGTCAACAGCGGGGCAGGACCGGGCGTTCGCAGGTTCGGCGGGCCGAACTCATAGCAACCGGCCGCAAGTTGTTCGACAGCACCTCGTACGACGCCCTCTCCATGGACGACATCGCCAAGCAGGCCGGCGTCGCCAAGGGGCTGATCTACTACTACTTCACGAGCAAGCGCGGCTACTACCTCGCCATCGTCGAGGACTCCGTCGCCGAACTCGTCGCCCGCGCCGGCCGGGACACGGACCTGTCCGGCGTCGAGCGCGTCCGCCGCACCGTCGACGGCTACCTCCACTACGCCGAGCACCACCCCGCCGCCTACCGCACGATCGTCACCGGAGGCGTCGGCTCGGACGCCGAGGTGCTGGCGATCCGGGACGCGGTGCGCGAGGAACTGACGGCCACCATCGCGGAGGGCGCCTACGGCACCCGGACCGTCCCCCCGCTCGCCCGGCTCGCCCTCGTCGGCTGGCTCTCCGGCGTCGAGGGCGTCACCCTGGACTGGATCGGCGCCCTGGGGGCGGAGGGGCAGCCCGACCGGGCGACCGTCGGAGCGCTGCTCGTACGCCAGCTCCGTGCGACGCTGACCGTGATCGAGGAGTTCGTCCCGCAGTGTCCCGCCCCTCCGGCGGACCTGGACGGGGCGTCGAACGCCCTCGGCCACGGTGATGATCAAGCACCGGTGACGGAAAGCGTCTGATCGGGCATACTCAACCCGCCGCAGCCGCTCTTCGAGCCCTTCCGTGACCCGGGAGGGCCGTGTCGGTTGTGTGAGCACCGAGACCCGGTGGCGCGTCCCACACCTCACGCGTCGCCGCCGTGCCCGACCAGGGAGGAGAGCGCCGCCATGACCGAACGCGCCCCACAGACGGTGGACCGTCAGCTGCCCACCGAGGAGTCCCGCGACCTCCTGGCGCTCGTGCGCGAGATCGCCCAGAGGGAGATCCGCCCCCTCGCCTCGGACGAGGAGGAGGCCGGCCGGTTCCCCCGCGAGGTCTTCACCCTGCTGTCCGAGTCCGGGCTGCTCGGTCTTCCGTACGCCGGTGAGTTCGGCGGCGGCGACCAGCCGTACGAGGTGTACCTCCAGGTACTGGAAGAGCTCGCGGCCGCCCGCCTGACGGTCGGCCTCGGCGTCAGCGTCCACTCCCTGGCCTGCCACGGCCTCGCCGGCTACGGCACCAAGGAGCAGCGCGCCGCCCACCTGCCCGACATGCTCGGCGGCGGGCTCCTCGGCGCCTACTGCCTGTCCGAGCCGGCCGCCGGCTCGGACGCCGCCTCGCTCACCACCAAGGCCGTCCGCGACGGCGACGACTGGGTGATCACCGGCACCAAGGCCTGGATCACCCACGGCGGGGTCGCCGACTTCTACACCGTCCTGGCGCGCACCGGCGTGCCGGGCCCCAAGGGCATCACGGCCTTCCTGGTCCCCGGCGACGCCCCGGGCCTGACGGCGGCCGTGCCCGAGAAGAAGATGGGCATGAAGGGCTCGCCCACCGCCCAGCTCCACTTCGACGGCGTACGGGTCCCCGACGCGCGGCGTATCGGCGACGAGGGCCAAGGCTTCACCATCGCGCTCGCCGCCCTCGACGCGGGCCGGCTCGGCATCGCCGCCTGCGCCATCGGCGTCGCGCAGGCCGCCTTGGACGAGGCGCTCGCGTACGCGCTGGGCCGCAAGCAGTTCGGGCACCCCATCGCCGACTTCCAGGGCCTGCGCTTCATGCTGGCCGACATGGCCACCAAGATCGAGGCGGGCCGCGCCCTCTACCTGGCCGCCGCGCGGCTGCGGGACGCGGGCAAGCCGTTCTCCCGGCAGGCCGCGATGGCGAAGCTGTTCTGCACCGACGCGGCGATGTCCGTGACCACGGACGCCGTCCAGGTCCTCGGCGGCTACGGCTACACGGCGGACTTCCCGGTGGAGCGGCTGATGCGCGAGGCGAAGGTGCTCCAGATCGTGGAGGGCACCAACCAGATCCAGCGCATGGTCATCGCCCGCCACCTGGCCGGCCCCGAAACCCGCTGACGCGGCCCGGGCCGACGCCCGCGGTTCCGTAGCCGTCGGGGCCGCCGGGCCGGCCGCCGGGCGTGCTCGTACCGGCAGGGTGCGCCGGCCGGGGGTGGTGGGGCGGGCTGACGCACGCGGTTCCGCGATCCGGGCCTGCCCGGATCGCGTACCCGCCCCCGGGGCGGCCGGCGGGGTGGGACGGCCACCGCCCCGGGACGGCCCGAGCGTCAGCCGCCGTACAAGGGCCCGCTCGGCCAGATCGGGGACGATGCGACCCGGTGCCATTCGGGGTCGCGCAGGCCCGGCAGGGTGCGGCCCGCCTCGGTCCAGCGGGCGATGAGGTCGAGGTAGATGGGCGGATCGGGGTGACGTTGCCGGCCCGGCTGCCGGACCTCCCCGGGTGGCCGTTCCGCCGCCGACCGGCCCGCCTGGAGGCGCTCGGCCTGCGGCCGTTCGGCTTGCAGGCGCTCGGCCCGGAGGCGTTCCGCCTGGTAGCGCTCGGCCTGCGGCCGGTCCGCCGTGGGCGGCCGGTCCCCGAGCTGACGATCCGCCCGCTGAACCGATTCTTCGAATCCGGGCGGTGTGGGCCGCCTGCGGCGTCCCGTCCGTGACGGGGAGGACTCAACCGTGCTCATGCAGGGGCAACGCGGCGCGTCCGCCCCGGGTAATCGCCGGCCGGCCCCGCCCATCCGTTCGACCCCTCCCACCGGCCGCCCCCGCGCACGGCCCCCGCCCCGGCGCGCTTCGGCCCGCGAGGGGCGGAGCGGCGCGGGCCGGAGCACGCCCTGGCCGAGCGTGCCGGGTTGTCAGGACGTGCCACAACTATGGCCCCGCGCCGAGTTCCTGACGTACCGTCATATTCGCTGTGCGGCGTCCCGCCCCCGTGCCCTGGAGGTTTGTCATGCCCGCGGACCGTCCCGTCCCGCTCGACGAATACCCCGTCCACCAGGCCCCTTTGTCGATGAAGCACCTCGTCAGCGGCGACCGCAACGCCTACGACCGCTGCATCTTCCACGTCTTCGACCACGCCGGCCGGGCCCTCCTCATCCTGGGCCTGGGGGTCTATCCCAACGCCGGGGTCATCGACGCCTACGCCACCCTGCGCACCGGTGACCAACTCCGTGCCGTCCGGGCCTCCGACGCCCTCGGCGACGACCGGATGAACCTCTCCGTCGGCCCGCTGTCCGTCACCGTCGACGTCCCGCTCCAGAAGTTCACCCTCCGGTGCGACCCCGACCCGGCGGACCCCGACGGGCTGTCGTACGACCTCACCTGGACCGGCGCCTTCCCCGCCGTCTGGGAGCCCCACCACGTCCAGCGCCGCGGCGACCGGCTGATGTTGGAGGGCCGCCGCTTCGTCCAGGCGGGCGACGTCACCGGCCGCATCCGGGCCGGCGGCGAGGAGATCACCCTGGCCGCGGGGGAGTGGACCGGCACCCGCGACCGCAGCTGGGGCGTCCGCCCGATCCCCGGCGAGGACGGCGGCCGGGCGGCGCAGGAGCACCGCCCCGAAGGCTTCCACTGGCTCTGGATCCCGGTCCGCTTCGAGGACCGCTTCCTGATGGTCATCGCGCAGGAGGACGCCGACGGCCACCGCACCCTCAACGAAGCCGTGCAGGTCTTCCCCGAGGGCAGCGGCCGCCACGACGTCCAGCTCGGCTGGCCGCACACCGAGATCCGCTACCGGCCGGGCACCCGCCACCCCGAGAGCGCGGTCGTCCACCTCACCGATCCCTCCCGCGAGCCGCTGGAACTGGGCGTCGAGATCCTCGCCTCCTCCCCGCTCGCCGTCGGCGCCGGCTACCCGCCCGCCGACGACTGGCAGCACGGCAGCTGGCGGGGCCGCGGCTGGACCGACCGCCGCGTCTACGACCTCTCCGACCCCACCGCCCACCCGATGGCCGCCTTCGGCGTCACCGACCACTCGGCCCGGTTCACCCTCGACGGCCGGATCGGCCACGGGATCTTCGAACACGGCAGCTTCGGCCGCCACGACCCCACCGGCTTCGCGGACCACTCCTCCGTCGCCCCCTGACCCCCGCTGCCCGCAGCCCCGAAGGAAGGGCCGGTCATGGCCGCCACCGCTCCGCGTCCCCGCACCTCCACCCGCGAGCCCGAGGAACTCGCCCGCCGGCTCGCCGCCTGGCTCGACGTACGACTCCCGGGTGCCCGCGTCACCGACGTCCGCGTCCCCGGCTCCAACGGCATGTCGAGCGAGACCCTGCTCTTCGACATCGAACACCCGCGCACCCCGCTGCGGGAGTGCGCCCTGCGGCTCGCCGCCGACCCGGCCGCCTACAGCGTGTTCCCCACCTACGACATGCCGCGCCAGCACCGCGTGATGGACCTCGTCGCCCGCCACACGGACCTGCCCGTCCCGCGCGTGCAGTGGCTGGAGGAGGACCCGGCGCCGCTGGGCGCCCCGTTCTTCGTCATGGCCCGCGCCGAGGGCCGCGTACCGCCGGACGTGATGCCCTACACGTACGAGGGCAACTGGCTGCACGCCGCCACCGACGCCGAACGCGCGGTGCTCCAGGAAGCGAGCATCTCGCTGCTGGCCCGCCTGCACGACGGGTTCCCGGCCGAGGAGGCCGCGTTCCTGCTGCCGCCCGGCAAGGGCAGTCCGCTGCGCCGGCACGTCGACGCGCAGCGCGCCTACTACGCGTGGGTGGTCGACGGCCTGGCCCGTTCGCCGCTCGTGGAGCGCGCCTTCGACCGGCTGGAGGAACTCTGGCCCACCGACGAGGGCGAACCCGTCCTCAACTGGGGCGACGCCCGCATCGGGAACGTCATCTACCAGCCCGACGGCTTCGAACCAGTCGCGGTCCTGGACTGGGAGATGGCCGCCTGCGCCCCGCGCGAGGTCGACCTGGGCTGGACGGTGTTCTTGCACCGCTTCTTCCAGGACCTGACCGTCGGCTTCGGCCAGCCCGGCCTGCCGGACTTCCTGCGCCGCGAGGACCTGGAACGCCGCTACGCGGAACTGACCGGCCACGTCCCGCGGGACATGGAGTTCCACACCCTGTACGCCGCCCTGCGGCACGGCATCGTGATGCTGCGCATCGCCTACCGGCAGGCGTACTTCGGGGAGGTCGAGGTCCCCGCGGACCCCGACGGCCTGATCCTGCACCATGCCGGACTCGCCGCCATGGTGCAGGGAACGTACTGGTAGCCCGGCTCAGGCGGCCTGCGCGTGCCGGCGCATCTGCGGCAGCGGGGCCGCCGCCCACCGGACCGGACGCGAACCCGGACCGCCCACGTGGGAGAAGGGCTGCGTCCGCCAGTCCAGGCCCTGCGGCAGGTCGATCAGCACGACGTCCACTTCCGGCTGCTCCGTCTGGAGCAGGGCCAGGAGGGGAAGCGCGTCCGAGGCCGGCCGCCCGGTGCCCGCGCACACCGTGAGCCCGAACGGGTTCCACGGGGTCGGGCACAGCGCGTGCTGCGGCAGGTGCTCCTCGTCGGCGACGAGGGCGATCGACTGCGCGCAGTCGGGGCAGAGCGCGTGGTGGACGTCGAAGTCCTCGGGTTCGAGGTGTTCGTCGTCCTGCGCGTACGCGCCGTCGAGCAGTTCCAGGGGCTCCGGTTCGGTGCGACCGGCGCGCTTGGTGTTCAGCATGTGGATGTATTCCCCCTTGGATGGGCCGGGCGGGCAGGTTCTACGGCCACGGCCACAGCAAGCACTTCCCGTCGCGCGGCACGAGTAACCACGAGCGCCCGCTGTACGCCCGTACACGCCTGTGGCATTCGTCACATGCCCGCCGCAGGTGCCGCTTCTGCGTGGACAGCGCTGTGCCTGGAGCGGTTCCGGGCCGTAGGTTGAGCGGCTATGAGCGCAATGGAGGAGCTGGACCGCCAGATCGTTGATCTGCTCGTGCGGGACGGGCGGATGAGCTATACGGATCTGGGCAAGGCCACCGGACTGTCCACGTCGGCGGTCCATCAGCGAGTACGCCGGCTGGAGCAGCGCGGAGTGATCCGCGGCTACGCGGCCGTGGTCGACCCGGAGGCCGTCGGGCTGCCCCTGACCGCCTTCATCTCGGTCAAGCCGTTCGACCCCAGCGCCCCGGACGACATCGCGGACCGGCTGGCCGGCGTGCCCGAGATCGAGGCCTGCCACAGCGTCGCGGGCGACGAGAACTACATCCTCAAGGTCCGGGTGGCCACTCCGCTGGAGCTGGAGGACCTCCTGGGCCGACTGCGCGCCCTGGCCCACGTCTCCACCCGGACGACCGTCGTCCTCTCCACCCCCTACGAGGCCCGCCCGCCCCGGGTCTGACCCCGGGCCGGCGCCGGCCGGCCACCCGGGTCCCGGCGGACGCGGCGCAGGGGCCAGACTGGTCCGCATGACTGACCGCACCGCCGCCTCCGCCGACGCCGCCGGAGCCACCGCACCCGCCCGTACCGTCCTCCTGCGCGGCGGTGAGGTGCACAGCCCCGCCGACCCGTTCGCCACCGCGATGGTCGTCGAGCGCGGGCACATCGCCTGGGTCGGCTCCGAGGGCGCCGCCGACGCCTTCGCGCAGGGCGTCGACGAGGTCGTCGACCTCGACGGGGCGCTCGTCACCCCCGCCTTCACGGACGCGCACGTCCACACCACCTCCGCCGGACTCGCCCTGACCGGCCTGGACCTCACGGGCGCCCGCTCACTGCCCGACGCGCTGGAACTCGTCCGGGCGTACGCCGCGGCCCGGCCCGGCGACAGGGTCCTGCTCGGGCACGGCTGGGACGCCGCCCGGTGGCCCGAACGCCGCGCCCCGCGCCGCGCGGAACTCGACGCGGCGACCGGCGGGCGCCCGCTCTACCTCAGCCGGATCGACGTCCACTCGGCGGTCGTCACCACCGCCCTGCTGGCCCTGGTGCCCGCGGTGCGGCCCGACGGGGACGAGCCGCTGACCCGCGACGACCACCACGCCGTGCGCCGGGCCGCGCTGGCCGCCGTCACACCCGCCCAGCGCGCCGAGGCCCAGCGGGCCGCCCTGGACCGGGCGGCCTCCCTCGGCATCGGCTCCGTACACGAGTGCGGCGGACCGGACATCTCCTCCGAGGAGGACTTCACGGCCCTGCTGGAGCTGGCGGCCGAGCGCCCCGGACCCCGCGTCTTCGGCTACTGGGCCGACCGCGACCTGGACCGGGCCAAGGCGCTCGGAGCGGTCGGCGCCGCCGGTGACCTCTTCGTGGACGGGGCCCTCGGCTCCCACACGGCCTGCCTGCACGCCCCCTACACCGACGCCCCGCACACCGGGACGGGCTACCTGGGCGCCGCCGAGGTCGCCGCGCACGTCGCCGCCTGCACCCGGGCCGGCCTCCAGGCCGGGTTCCACGCCATCGGGGACGCCGCCCTCACCGCCGTGGTCGAGGGGGTGCGCGCCGCGGCCGAGGAGGTCGGCCCCGCCCGGATCCGGGCGGCCCGGCACCGCGTCGAGCACGCCGAGATGATGACCCCGGCGACCATCGCCGCCTTCGCGGAACTCGGCCTGACCGCCTCCGTGCAGCCCGCCTTCGACGCCGCCTGGGGCGGGGAGGACGGCATGTACGCGGACCGGCTGGGCGCCGAGCGGGCGCGGACCCTGAACCCGTACGCGGCCATGCTCAAGGCCGGCGTCCCGCTCGCCTTCGGCTCGGACGCGCCCGTGACCCCCCTCGACCCGTGGGGGACCGTCCGCGCGGCCGCCTTCCACCGCACCCCCGAGCACCGGATCTCCGTACGGGCCGCCTTCGCCGCGCACACCCGGGGCGGCTGGCGGGCCATGGGCCGGGACGACGCGGGCACCCTCGTTCCCGGGGCCCCCGCCGACTACGCCGTCTGGCAGACGCGGGAGCTGGTGGTCCAGGCCCCCGACGACCGGGTCGCCCGCTGGTCCACCGACCCCCGCTCCGGCACCCCCGGCCTGCCGGATCTCGGTCCCGGCGCCGAGCTGCCGGTGTGCCTCGCGACGGTCGTCGGCGGCCGGGAGGCATTCGTACGGCCACAGGGGTGATCCGCCCGGCCTCGGTTCGGTCCGGGCGGTCGGCGCCGGATAGGTTCGGCCGGGTCCACCACAGGACGCCCGTACCGGACGGAGCCGTCCGCTCAGCGCACCCGCGCCTCGGGGGCGAGGGAAGGTTTCGCCGGCCGGCAGGTGGCTCCGGATCGGGGCCCGGCGGTCCAGTAGACAACGGTCACGGCCTCCCGCAGCCGGCGGGGGGCCGAGCCGGCCCGAAGGCCCGCCGGCCCCGATCGCTGTTCTAAAATCATCCAAGAGCGACGGGACGTACCAGGCGGGCTGGACGCGAAAACATGCAAGGGGACCACGTGAGCGACGGCGGACAGCGGACCAGTGGACCGCTCGGCACCACCCTGGTGATCATTCCGACGTACAACGAGGCGGAGAACATCGGTCTCATCGTCGGCCGGGTGCGCGCGGCGGTCCCCGAGGCCCACGTCCTCGTCGCGGACGACAACAGCCCCGACGGGACCGGCAAGCTCGCCGACGAGCTGGCCGCCGACGACCAGCAGGTGCACGTCCTGCACCGCAAGGGCAAGGAGGGCCTCGGCGCCGCCTACCTCGCGGGCTTCGCCTGGGGCCTGGAGCACGGCTACGGGGTCATCGTCGAGATGGACGCCGACGGCTCCCACCAGCCGGAGGAACTGCCCCGCCTGCTGACGGCGCTCCAGGGCGCCGACCTCGTCCTGGGCTCCCGCTGGGTACCGGGCGGCCGGGTCGTGAACTGGCCCCGGAGCCGGGAGTTCCTCTCCCGCGGCGGGTCCACCTACTCGCGGCTCATGCTGGACGTGCCGATCCGCGACGTCACCGGCGGCTACCGGGCGTTTCGCCGCGAGACCCTGGAGGGGCTCGGCCTGGACGAGGTCGCCTCGGCCGGCTACTGCTTCCAGGTCGACCTGGCGCGACGCGCCGTCCGCAAGGGCTTCCGTGTGGTGGAGGTGCCCATCACCTTCGTCGAGCGCGAGCTCGGCGACAGCAAGATGAGCAAGGACATCGTGGTCGAGGCCCTGTGGCGGGTCACCCAGTGGGGCTTCAAGGAGCGCGCGGCGAAGCTGACGGGCAAGCGCCCCTCCTGACCCCGCCCGGGGCACGCGAGACCGTTCCCCGTGTCGTTTGCGCAGGTCCGGCCGTATGTCGGGAGCTCCGGGCATCCCCTAGGGGAAGCCCGGTACCTCCGACTGAGCCCGTTCTTAACCCGGCCCGGGCACACTGGGTGGTATGACGACCGGCATTTCGACGGCCCCCCGGCGGCGCTCGCCCGCCCGTACCTTCATCCCCCTGGCGGTCGCCGCCTGGCTCATCCTGGAGATCTGGCTGCTCGGCCTGGTCGCCGGCGCGGCCGGCGGCCTGACCGTCGCGCTCCTGATCGCCGGCTCCATGCTGCTCGGCGTGGTGCTCATCAAGCGGGCCGGGCGGCGCGCGTTCCAGAACCTGACCCGGACCTTCCAGCAGGCCCAGGAGCAGGCCATGGCCGGCCAGGTCCCCTCCCCGCAGCCCACCAAGGGCTCGGGCAACGGCCTGACCATGCTGGCCGGACTGCTGTTCATCCTGCCCGGCATGCTCTCCGACGTGGCCGCGCTGCTCCTGCTGCTGCCGCCGGTGCGGGCGCTGATCGCCCGCCGGACCGAGCGCGCCGTGGAGCGCCGGATGGCGGCCGCGGGCCCCGGCAGCCTCGGCGACGCCTTCAACCAGGTCCGCATCCACCAGCCCGACGGCAAGGTCGTACCGGGCGAGGTCATCCGCGAGGACGGCCCCGACGGCCGGCGGGGCCCCGACACCTCCTACCGCCCGCCGCTGGCCCCGTAGCCCGTAGGGCCCGCCGGCGCGCGAACGCCGCAGGCACGGGAAAGCCGAGGGGCCCCGCCACGGTGTGTGGCGGGGCCCCTCGGCTTGTCGCGTGATCCTTCGTCCGTTGTCAGGCGGACTTGCGGCTGTCCCGCGGATGCACGGCAATGTTCATGGCGCCGGAACGCAGGACGGCCAGCCTCTCGGCCAGCACCTCCTCCAGCTCCTCGCGGGTGCGTCGCTCCATGAGCATGTCCCAGTGCGTTCGCGCAGGCTTGCCCTTCTTCTCTTCGGGCCCGTCCCCGTCCACCAGGAGTGCCATGGCGCCGCACGCCTTGCACTCCCACTCCGGCGGAATTTCTGCTTCTACCGAGAACGGCATCTCAAATCGATGTCCGTTCTGGCATGCGTACTCCACCGCCTGGCGCGGGGCCAGATCGATGCCGCGGTCCGTCTCGTAGCTGGTAACCACGAGCCGCGTACCGCGGAGAGCTCGCTCACTCATGAATCGTGCCTCCCGGGCTTGTCGCCCACAGGACAGGTGTCGCTGTCGTCGTCATCCGGTCAACGTCCGGTCGGCGGTATAGATTCCCGCTCCGGGTCGTGCGTCGCCCGTCGTGCCGCCCCTTGTTGTACCCACCACTGCCCGTTTTGTCACATCTGGCAGCAGATGTCACCCAACGTCCACACTTCTTGAGCGCGCAGTAACGGTCCGGCTGGCAGGCCAAAGGCGTACACTACCGGCCCTTCGCTTCAACGTCGAAATTCGTTCCGAATTCGTATCCGCGTCCAGGTCGGATCAGCCCTCAGACCCGCTCCGGAACAGGATTGCCCGCCGCCTCCACCGCGCGCCGCACCGGCACCCTCGCGAGGAGCACGAAACCCAGTGCGAAGAAGACCACCAACGAGATGATCGCGTCCCGGTAGCTGCCCGTGAGCTGGAAGGTCAGCCCGAAGACCAGCGGTCCGATCCAGCTCAGACCGCGGTCGCTCATCTCGTACGCGGAGAAGTACTCGGCCTCCTTGCCCGCCGGCACCAGGTGCGAGAACAGGGAGCGCGACAGGGCCTGGCTGCCGCCGAGCACCAGTCCGATCATCGCGGCCAGCGCGAAGAACCACACCGGGGTCCGGGCCGGCAGGAAGTAACCGGCGGCCAGGGTGAGCGTCCACGCGACGAGCGAACCGAGGATCGTCCGCTTGGCCCCGTACGTCCGGGCGAGCCGGCCCATGCCCAGCGCCCCCGCCACCGCCAGCACCTGGACCAGCAGCACCGCCACGATCAGCGTGGACTGCTCCAGCTCCAGCTCCTCCGAGCCGTACACCGAGGCCTGCGAGATGACGGTCTGGACCCCGTCGTTGTAGACCAGGTAGGCCAGCAGGAACGAGAGGGTCAGCGGATAGCGCCGCATGTCCTTCAGCGTCGCGACGAGCCGGCGCCAGCCGCTGACCGCGGGCGCGCCGCCGGCCTCCTCGACCACGGCCCGGTCGCGCAGCCTGCGCAGCGGGACGATCGCGAACGCCCCCCACCACACGCCCGCCGACGCCAGACAGATCCGGACCGCCTCGCCCTCGGAGAGCCCGAAGGAATCGTGCCCCTGGAACAGCACCAGGTTCAGCAGCAGGACGAGGGCGCCCGAGGTGTAGCCGAAGGCCCAGCCCCGCGAGGAGACCGTGTCCCGCTCCTCGGGCGTGGCGATCTGGGGCAGGAAGGCGTTGTAGAGCACCATCGACACCGCCAGCGAGGCGTTCGCGACGATCAGCAGCAGACCGCCCAACAGGTAGCGGTCGCCGCCCAGGAAGAACATCCCGGCCGTCGCCGCCGCGCCCGTGTACGCGGCCACCGCCAGCAGCGGCTTCTTGCGCCCGGTGCGGTCCGCCGCCGCGCCCACCAGCGGCATGATCAGGACGGCCAGGAGCACCGACGCGGACACCGAGTAGGCGAAGAAGGAGCCCGCGCGCACCGGCACGCCCAGCGGGTGGACGTAGCCCTCGGCGTCCGCGGCCGCCTTCGCCACGGCGGTCAGGTACGGGCCGAGGAACACCGTCAGCACGCTCGTCGAGTAGACCGAGCAGGCGAAGTCGTAGACGTACCAACCGTGCTGCTCGCGCTTGCGCGCGGCGGCGGCCCCACCGTCCTCCGCGCGGGGTTCCGTTCTGCTGTCCGTCCGTTCGCTCATGAGCGCCCCCTCGCTGGTCCCCGTACCGCCCGGCCCGTCGACCCGGGCGCGGCGGCCCGGGGCACGTCAGGCCCAGGCGCCGCGCCGGTCCAGCACCGTGCGCAGGATGTCGATCCGGTCGGTCATGATGCCATCGACACCCAGGTCGAGCAGTGCCTCCATGCGTTCCGGTTCGTTCACGGTCCACACGTGCACCTGGAGGCCCCGTTCGTGCGCCGTGCGCACGAACCGCCGGTCGACCACCCGGATCCCCGCCTGCGTCTCCGGCACCTGCGCCGCCACCGCCCCGACGCGCAGGGCCGCCGGGATCGCGTACGAGCGCAGCCGCAGTCCCACCACCCCGCGCACCCCGTACGAGGTCGCCAGCCGCGGGCCGGCGAGCTTCTGCGCCCGGGCCACCCGGCTCTCCGAGAACGAGCCCACGCACACCCGGTCCCAGACGCCGGCGCGCGCGATCAGGTTGACCAGCGGGTGCAGCGCGGACTCGGCCTTCAGGTCGACGTTCCAGCGGGCGTCCGGGAACTCCTCCAGCAGCTCCTCGAACAGCGGCAGCGGCTCGCTCCCGGCCACCCGGACCTCCCGCAGCCGCTTCCAGGGCAGCTCGGCGATCCGCCCGCTCCCGTCCGTCACCCGGTCCAGGGTCGCGTCGTGGAAGGCGACGAGCTTCCCGTCGGCCGTCGCGTGCACGTCGGTCTCGAAGTACCGGTACCCGGCGTCGCAGGCCCTGCGGAAGGCGGTGGCGGTGTTCTCCAACCCGTCCGCGGCCCCGCCCCGGTGGGCGAAGGGAATCGGAGCCGGGTGGTCCAGATACGGGTGGCGAAGGCGTACGTGAGTCACGGCCGCAGTATGCCTGCTGCGCCGCGCAGGTCGACCGCGGCCGCAGGGCCACCCGGTGAACGCGGAGCCCCACTGGCCCGAGCGGACCGCGCCGTGGCACCCTGGGCCCGCGCAGTCAATCCAATACCGGCCCCTCACCCCGCCCAACGGGGCCAATTCGACGAAGGTGGCCCGACGCCATGGCTCAGTGGACCTCAGCGGTCGGTGCCGCGCAGCTCGCCCGGCTCATCGGCTCGCAGCAGGAGCGCCCCGGCGCACCGGGCACCCGCAAGCCCCCCGCGTACCGCACCCTGGCCGACGGCATCCGCCTGCTCGTCCTCGAAGGCCGCGTGCCGGTCGCCGCCCGGCTGCCCGCCGAACGCGAACTCGCCGTCGCCCTCACCCTGAGCCGGACCACCGTCGCCGCCGCCTACGAGGCCCTGCGCGGCGAGGGCTTCCTGGAATCGCGCCGCGGCGCGGGCAGCTGGACCTCCGTACCGGCCGGCAACCCGCTGCCGGCGCGCGGCCTGGAACCCCTGCCGCCCGAGTCCCTCGGCTCGATGATCGACCTCGGCTGCGCCGCGCTCCCGGCCCCCGAGCCCTGGCTCACCAAGGCCGTCCAGGGCGCCCTGGAGGAACTCCCGCCGTACGCGCACACCCACGGGGACTACCCGGCCGGGCTGCCCGCGCTGCGCCGGATGCTCGCCGACCGCTACACCGAGCGCGGCATCCCGACCATGCCCGAGCAGATCATGGTCACCACCGGGGCCATGGGGGCCATCGACGCCATCTGCAGCCTCTTCGCGGGCCGGGGCGAGCGGATCGCCGTCGAGTCCCCGTCCTACGCCAACATCCTCCAGCTGATGCGCGCCGCCGGGGTCCGCCTCGTGCCCGTCGCCATGGCCGAGGGACTGACCGGCTGGGACATGGACGTCTGGCGGCAGGTGCTGCGGGACTCCGCGCCGCGCCTGGCCTACGTCGTCGCCGACTTCCACAACCCGACCGGGGCGCTGGCCTCCGACGACCAGCGGCGCGCGATGGTCGAGGCCGCCCGCTCGGCGGGGACCGTCCTGATCGCCGACGAGACCATGGCCGAACTCCGGCTGGACCCGGAGCAGGCCATGCCGCGCCCGGTCTGCTCCTTCGACCCCGCCGGGAGCACCGTCGTCACCGTCGGCTCCGCCAGCAAGGCCTTCTGGGCGGGGATGCGCATCGGGTGGGTCCGCGCGGCCCCGGACGTCATCCGCAGCCTGGTCGCGGCCCGCGCCTACGCCGACCTCGGCACCCCGGTCCTGGAACAGCTCGCGGTGAACTGGCTGATGCGGACCGGGGGCTGGGAGGAGGCCGTCGGGATCCGCCGCGAGCAGGCCCGGGGCAACCGGGACTCCCTGGTCGCCGCGGTGCGTCGGGAACTGCCCGACTGGGAGTTCGAGGTGCCGCGGGGCGGGCTGACCCTGTGGGCCAAGGCGGGCGGGCTGTCCGGGTCGCGGCTCGCCGAGGTGGGGGAGCGGGTCGGCGTGCGGGTTCCCTCGGGGCCCCGGTTCGGCGTCGACGGGGCCTTCGAGGGCTACGTCCGGCTGCCGTTCACCGTGGGCGGCCCGGTCGCCGACGAGGCCGCCGCGCGGCTGGCGGCGGCGGCCCGGCTGGTCGGCACCGGGGCCGGCGGGGGCGGCGCAGAGCCGCCCCGTACGTTCGTGGCCTGATCCGGGGGCTCACGGCGCGTCGGCCGGGACCTCGGGGATCTCGGAGGCGTCGATCGAGGAGCCCTGCGCCTGCGCGGGCGGTTGCGCCCGCAGCTGACCCGACAGGGTGGCGTGCTCCTCCCGGCGGGTTTCCTCCCGGCGGGCGTCCTCCCGGTCCGTCGGCCCGTCGGCGCCGGCGCCCCGGCGTTCCGGCAGCAGCTCCAGCACCGCCTGCCGGTGGGCGGGGTGGGCGGCGTCGTCGTACGGGTCCGGCGTCGCCGGCACCTGGAGCCGGTGCACCGGGCCCACGCCCAGCCGGGCGTAGCCGCGCCCGGGCGGGAGCTGCGGGGTGGGGGTGGTGTGCGGCGGCAGCCCCAGGACATCGGTGATCTGCTGGACGGTCGCGGGCCCGAGGACCACCCGGGCCCGGGTGTGCTGCCAGACGGCGTCGTTCAACAGTTCCACGTGCTCGAACTGTTCGGCGACGACCACCGTGACGTGCGCGGCGCGGCCGTGCCGCAGCGGCACCTGGAGCTGGGCGAGCGGATCGGGCCGTCCGTCGGCGGCCGCGAGGTGCGCGAGCACGCTGGGCCGGTCCAGCAGGACCCACAACGGGCGCCGCGTGTCGTCGGGGGCGGGCCGACCCGCCTCGCGGGCCCGGTGCGTGGCGATCAGGCGCCGCTCGGTCTCCTGGGCCGCCCACTCCAGGGTGGCCAGGGCGCCGGTCGGCCCGCACTCGACGGCGAGCACGCCCTCCCGGCCGGACAGGCAGGTGTACTCGCCGCTGCCGCCGCCCTCCACGACGAGGACGTCCCCGTCGTGGCGCAGGGCCTGCAGGGCGATCGAGCGCAGCAGGCTGGACGTGCCGCTGCCGGGCGTGCCGACGGCCAGCAGGTGGGGTTCGGTGGAGCGGGGTCCCGTACGCCAGAGCACGGGCGGCACGTCGCGCGGTTCGCCCCCCTCCACGACGGGCAGGGTGCGCCGCACCCCGCCGGCGTCGGTGAAGCCGAGGACGGTCTCGCCGGGGGAGGTCACGAACGGCTGGGCGGCGATGCCGGTCGGCAGCGCGGCCAGCACGCTCAGGCAGAGTTGGTTGCCCTCCTCGTCCCAGTCGAAGAGGTACTCCCGGCCGCGCCCGGACTTGGCGTGCAGCAGGGCCTCGATCCGGGTCCGTGCGGTGGCCTCGCCGTCGGCGAAGTAGGCGGGGTAGCGGATCAGGAGCCGGGTGAGGCGGCCGGCCCCGTCGAACTCGTAGCCGCTGAAGGCCTGGTCCCAGCTGCCGCCGTGGGCGAACAGGGGGCTCGGGTCCTCCGCGATGGAGAAGTACGGCACGAGGGCTTCGTAGAGGGAGCCGAGGCGTTCGCCCTCGGCGTCGCTGGGTCCCGTTCTGGCGGGGGTGCGGTCGCGTCCGTGCCAGGCCGCCGCCGCCATGAGGGTGATCAGGGCGAGGAGCGGCCCGTACGGGACGAGGCCGACGGCGAGGGCGCAGGCCGCCCCCAGGAACAGCGCGGGACCGCGCTTGTCCTTGGGGGTGTCGGCCCACTTGCGTCGCCCGGTGGAGGCCAGGACGCGCAGCCCTCGTCCGATGACGAGGAGCGGATGGAGGACGTCCGTGGCGTTGTCGGCGGCCGAGCGAGCCAGGTCGCGGCCCCGTGCCAGCGACGGGGCGCCGCTGCTGAGGATTCGGGGGAGTGGGCGCCGTGCCACGGTCGTCTCCTGGAGTCGTGGGTGGTGCGGGACGGAGCGGTCGGGGCGGTCTAGAGCTTGATCCCGCCGAGCAGGCTCGCGAGGCTCGCCGTACTTGCCGTGATGCTCGGCGCGATGGCGGAACCGGCGAGGAAGAAGCCGAAGAGCGAGCAGACGAACGCGTGCGTCAGCTTCATCCCGTCCTTCTTGAAGAACAGGAAGCAGATGATGCCGAGCAGGACGACACCTGAAATGGACAGGACCATGAGCGTTCTCCTGGTGGGTGGGGACGGTCACCATCAGTTCTTCCAGGCTCACAGCAAGTATCAATGCGACAAAAGGTGCATACGGGTGAATCGGCGTGTTTTTCACTTGACCGGCCCCTCCCGGCTGGCGCGTCCGCCCCGGAGGGTGTTGGCCGGGATCCTTGCCTTGAGACGCCCCCACCATGTCCCGGAACGGGCGCTACCCTGGCGATTCATCCGTACGGACGCAGTGCCGTGCGTCCCCCTGCCCTCGTGGCCTGGGGAAACTCTTGCCTGCAAGCAGCGAGTGAAAGGCGGTACGACCGATGAGCGAGCACCAGGACGCTCCCGACGAGGACGTCATCGAACTGGCCACCAAGATCTTCGACCTCGCCCGTCAGGGTGAGACCGGGAGCCTGGCCGCCTACCTCGACGCGGGCGTGCCCGCGAACCTCACCAACGACCGCGGCGACACCCTCGTCATGCTCGCCGCCTACCACGGTCACGCCGACGCCGTCGCGGCCCTCCTCGCCCGCGGCGCCGAAGCCGACCGCGCCAACGACCGCGGTCAGACCCCGCTCGCCGGAGCCGTCTTCAAGGGCGAGGAGGCCGTCATCCGCGCGCTGCTCGCCGGCGGGGCCGACCCGAACGCCGGCACGCCCTCCGCCGTGGACACGGCCCGCATGTTCGCCAAGGCCGACCTGCTGGAACTCTTCGGAGCCAAGTAATCCGCTTTTTCCCGTGCCCAGCCCGGGCCGGGACCGGCCCGCGACCTCACGGGTTGGTCACAGCGGCCTTAAATGTGGTCGCGGCACACAAACCGCCTGGGTCATCATGGCGTCGGATTCGATTCGCGGACATGACGGACGGGCAGGAGCGGGCTGGACACGACGGGTGTCCACACCCACCCCTGCCGCACCGGCCGTCACGGTCGCGAAGCACCGACGAGAGTGAGAAGGCAATGGTCTACACCGAGCGGAACCTGACGGCGAACGTCCTCACATGCTGTTACGCGGCCCTGTGAATCTCGATTCCCGGTTGCGTCCCCAGCTTGATTTGAGGCCATTCCCATGTTCGAACCAGTCATAGCGCCGAGCGGCACGCTGCTCGGGCTCCTCCAGCGGGGCCGCGGCGACGGCACGCTGCACGCCCTCGCGGCGCCCCGGCCCGAGGCCCTCGCGGCCCTCGACCAGTGCGTGCTCCGCGACCCGCGCCAGGACTGGCAGGTCGAGAACCGCTCGCTGTACTACGCCCGCCTGTACCTGGACCTCGACGGGCCCCTCGGCGCCATCGAGACCCACCTCTGCGGCGCCGAGGACCTCCTCGACGAGGAGGACCACCGGACCGGCCTCGCGCTGTCCGTCCTCGGCCACCTGGCCTCCTACGGACGCGACGACGCGCTCATGCTGCTGCGCCGGTACGCGGCCTCCGGCGCGAACTGGGCCTGGGCCCTCGACGAACTCGCCCTGCGCGACGACGACGAAGGCCTGCGCTCCCTCGCCGAGCCGGTGCTCGCCCGCTTCCCCGCCGACCCCGATGGTGAGGCGCGGCTGGCCGCCGCCGTGCGCGACGCCTACGAGCCCCGCCCGTGGTGCCTGTGGGAGGAACTGCCCCCGTACGGGGAGCGCCTGCGCGCCGCCCGGCAGCAGGGCTCCTTCGACCGTTGGCAGCGGCAGCTGACGCCCAGCGGCCCCCGACCCGGCTGGGGGGTCCAGGCCGTCTTCGACTGGGCCGCCGACGGGCTGCGCCGCGGCACCCCGCTGCACGTGCCCGCGGCCCGCTGCCTCGCCGCCGTCGCCGCGCCCGAGGACCGCTCCGCGATCCTCGCGGCGGCCGCCGGGGCCTCGGGCGAGGCCGCCCGCGCCACCGCCCTGCACCACCTGGTCCTCGCCGAACCGGATAACCCGGCCGTCCTGGACCTCATCGAAGCCGCCGGGGACGAGCCCGCCGTGGCCGCCTACGAACGCATGTGCGGACCCGCCGCCCTCGACCGGGCCCGCCGCTGGATCCACCGCCCCGACGCCCTCGGAGCGGCCGCGGCGGCCCTCCTCGCGGCCCGTGGCGGCCCCGAGGACGCCGCACTGGTCCTCGGAGCCCTGCGCTCCACCGTCCGTGGCTGCGGCCCGGACACGATCCGCCTCTTCACCCTGGTGGACGGCGCGGGCCGGCTCTCCATCGGCTGCGCCGCCCCGGTGCTGCGCCACATCTACCGCGAGACGGCCTCCTCGCACCTGCGAGGCCGTGCCGCCCGGGCCCTCGCGAGCACGGACCCGACCTTCGCGGCCGGCTTCGCCGTCGAATGCCTGTGGGACTGCGAGGAGACCACCCGCGAGGTCGCGGCCCGCCACGCGGAAACCGCGGACGCCCGCGTCACCCCCCGCCTCCGTCGCCTCGCGACGGACCCGGCGGAGGAGGAGGACGTCCAGTCGGCGGTCCGCAGCCGCATCACCCCGGAATCGGCGGTGTAGGAACCATCCCCGGGGTCGGGGCCCCGCGGCCCCCGGCCCGACCGCCGGCCCCCCTACGCCCCCACGAACCGAACCCGGGTGCCCGGGCGGGCCTGGGCGGCGGCGTTCAGGGCAAGGCCCTCGGGGACGACGCCGACCACGGGGTAGCCGCCGGTCACCGGGTGGTCGGCCAGGAACAGTACCGGGAGGCCGTCCGGGGGGACCTGGACCGCCCCGAGGACCATGCCCTCGCTCGGCAGCTCGCCCGTTCGGGCGCGGACCAGCGGGGGGCCGGCCTCCGTCCGCAGGCCGATCCGGTTCGACGCCGCCGACACCCGGTACGTCGAGGTGAGCAGCGCCCGCAGCGAGGACGCCGTGAACCAGTCGGCCCGGGGGCCCGACCGCAGCGGCAGGACCAGTTCGGTCGGGGGCGCCGGCGCGGGCAGGGTGTCCGCCCCGCGGATCGGATCCGGGCCCGGGGTGCCCACCGTGAGCAGCGTTCCGGACGTCAGGACGGCCGGGCCCAGCCCCGACAGCAGGTCCGTCGAGCGACTGCCCAGCACCGGCGGGACGCGGAACCCACCCCGCACCGCGACGTAGCCCCGCACTCCCGGCTCCGCCCGGCCCACGTCCAGCTCCGCCCCCGCCGGGAGCCGGACCGGCGCTCCCCAGGCAGCCGGCCGGCCGCAGACCCGTACCGCGCAGGGAGCGCCCGTCACGGCCACCGTCACCGGGGTCAGGGCGCGCAGGGCGACCCCGTCGAGGGTGGTCTCCAGCACCGCCGCGTCGGGCGGGTTGCCCAGCAGTCGGTTGGCCAGGGCGTACGCCCCGAGGTCGAGCGCCCCGGACCGGGGCACCCCGAGGTGGGCGTACCCGGGCCGGCCGAGGTCCTGGACGGTGGTCAGGGCCCCCGGGCGCAGCACCAGCAGCCCGCTCATGACCCGCCCTCCGTGAACCGGACCCGTACCCCGGGCGCGAACAGGGCCGCCGGTCGCCGGGCCGGGTCCCACAGCACCGCGCCGGTGGAGCCGATCAGCTGCCAGCCGCCGGGGGAGGAGCGGGGGTAGACGCCCGCGTACTCGCCGGCCAGGGCGAGGGAGCCCGCCGGGACGGCCGTGCGGGGCGTGGCGCGGCGGGGCACGCGCAGGTGTGGGGGCAGCCCCGTCAGGTACCCGAAGCCGGGGGCGAACCCGCAGAAGGCCACCCGGAAGACGGTGGCGCCGACCAGGCGCGGGACCTCGTCCGGCGCCACCCGCCAGGCGGCGGCCACCTCCGCGAGGTCGGGGCCGTCGTACCGGACGGGGACGGTGACCAGCGGCCCCTCGGTGTCCGCGAGGGCCGGAACCTCCCAGCGGGCGATCCGCCCGGCCAGGGCTCCGGGATCGCGCACCCCGTCCAGCAGGACGGTCCGGGCGGCGGGCACGACTTCCCGTACGCCGGCCAGCTCGCCCGCGTCGCGCCGGCGCAGCACCTCGGCGTGCAGGGCGGCGACCTCGGCGGCCGAGCCCACCTCGATGAGGAGTCCGCGCTCGCCCACCGGCAGCAGGTGCATCCTCACGCGAAGGCCGCCACTTCGACCCCGGCGCCGCCCAGGGCCTCGCGGACCCGGCGGGCGAGGTCGGCGGCGCCCGGGGTGTCGCCGTGCACGCACAGCGAGCGCGCCGCCACCGCGACCGGGGTCCCGTCGGCGGCCGTGACCGCGCCCTCGGCGGCCATCCGGACGGCCCGGGCGACCACCGTGTCCGGGTCATGGAGCACCGCACCCGGCTCGCCGCGCGGGAGCAGGGTGCCGAGGGCCGTGTACGCCCGGTCGGCGAAGGCCTCCGCGACGGCGTCCAGGCCGGCGTCGCCGGCGGCGGCCAGCAGCAGCGAGCCGGGCAGGCCCAGGACCGGCAGGCCCGCCGCGCCGGCCGCGAGGCGGATTCCGGCGACGACGGCGCCCGCCTGGCCCGCGTCGTGGACGGTGCGGTTGTACAGCGCGCCGTGCGGTTTCACGTACGACACCCGGGATCCGGCGGCGCGCGCGAACACCTCCAGTGCCCCGATCTGGTACGCCACCTCGTCCGCCAGTTCGCCCGGCGGCACGTCCATCGAGCGGCGCCCGAAGCCCGCCAGGTCGCGGTACGAGACCTGCGCGCCGATCCGTACGCCCCGCTCGGCGGCCAGCTCGCAGACCCGGCGCATGATCGACGGATCGCCCGCGTGGAACCCGCAGGCCACGTTCGCGCTCGTCACCACCGACAACAGCGCCTCGTCGTCGGTCAACGTCCACCTCCCGAAGCCCTCGCCGAGGTCGGCGTTCAGGTCGATCGCGGCCGCGCGGGGTGTGATCATGGAAGCCATGCCGCGAGCGTAGAACAGCGCGACCGCTGCCGGGGAACAGTGCGCCCCGGCCGTTCGCGGCGCCGGGGACGATCCGGCCGAACCATGCTGTTTGGGATGTTGTCCGTGTCAGCGCCTAGTCTTTCCGTCGTGACTCTCCCTGCCCCGGCGAAGACCCTTCCGTCCCCGGCGCCGGGCCCGGCCGCCGACGAGGGCCTGGCCCGGCGGCTGCGCGCCCTCGCCTGCACCGCCCCGCTGCACGACCTCGACGTCCGCAAGGCCAATCTGGCCGGCGAGTACGGGGTCTACGCGATGGCGGAGGTCGCGCTGTCCGCGATCGACCTGGTCACGCTGAACATGGACTTCGACACGGGCGCGGACGCCGAGCAGATAGTGGCCAGGCTGCTGCCGCGCGTCGCGGCCCAGGCGCCGTCCCGCCCGGCGGCCGAGCACGAGCGGGTCGCCCGCTGGGTGCTGGAGAACCTGATCAACGTCGGCAGCGTGGACCGCGGGTTCCGCGCGATCTACGGCACCTTCGGGCCCGACGGCGTCTACGTCCGCCGCGACTACGACTTCAAGCTGATCGAGGAGGTCCCCGGCTACGGCGGCGCGGTGTACCTGCGCACCACGGACGAGGCCGTCAACGTCCTGGTCGGAGCCCTCGACACCGATGTCACCAGCGCGCAGATCGCCGCCGAGGTCAAGCTGGAGGTGCTGATCAGCCGCGGCCGGCTCGCCGACGCCCAGCTGGCGGCCGAGCAGGCCCGCTACCGGACCGTCCAGTACGCGGAGACCCTGCGGCGCACGCTCGACGCGACGCGGCGCAACGTCCGGGCCGTGGACTGGCTCCAGGCCGTCCCCGACATGATCGCCGAGGCCCTCGACCACGTCGCCGACCGCTACCGGCACGAGAACGCGATCCTCACCAACATCCGCAAGGCCCGCGACGAGGCCGAGGACCCCGACAACAAACGGCGCGCCGCCGAGCTCGTCGACATCGTCAAGGACTGCATCCGCCGGCACACCCAGCTCCAGTCCCGACTGCTGGACGCGGGCCCGCTGTTCCGCGCCGAGCAGGACCGGCAGGCCTTCGCCGCCCCCGCGCCGCGCTCCGGGATCGACCTGTACGGCCAACTGGTGGCCCCGGTGCTGCCCCTGCCGCTCGAACAGGCCGTCCGGGTCACCGACGCCTTCTTCGCGGCGGGCACCGGGCTGCGCACGCCCGTCTCGGTGCGCGTCGCCGACCTCGTCGAGATCCTGCTGACCCCGCCCCTGGAGCGGGAGCACCTCGGCGTGGAGATGCCGGAGCCCGACCTCATCGCCACCCCCGACGACAGCCGCTTCAGCGAGGAGCAGCTCGCCGCCGCGAACCGGCTCCTGGACCTGCCCCACGACGCCCCGCGCCGACTGTCCGGGCTGCTGGCCGAGGCCCGCCGCGGCGACCCGGACCTGCCCTACCTGGTGGCCCTGCTGACCCTCCACGCGGCGAGCCCGGCGGTGGGTACCGCGTACCGGCAGGGCGAGGAGCGGCTGCTGTTCGCCGTGGACGACGGGACCCGGCTCGACGACCCCGAGTTCGGCGGCGCCGACCTCATCGTCGGCACCGCCCTCCTGGACGCCGCCGGCATGGCCGCGGACCGTTCGGAGGCGGCATGACCCCCACCCGGGCGGGCCGCACCACCGGCCCCGACGCCCGTACCGCCGGCGGACCCGGGCGGGTGGTGGACCCGGCACCCCGTGCGGGCCGCATGCCGTGTCCGGGTCGCATGCCCCGTACGGGTCGCATGCCCCGTACGGCCCGGACGACCGGGCCCGGAACCACCGCACGGAACCACCACCGCACCGCCGAGGAGACCCACCCGTGAGCGACCACCACGCCGAGCACCCCGCGTGGACCGAGCCCGATCCGGCGTCGGCGCCCGCCGCGGCCGTCTCCTCCGGGGCCCTCACCCCCGCCGACGCCGCGGACGCGGCCCGGCTCGTCGCGTTCGGGCTCCAGCCCAAGCTGCTGCCCGCCCGCGACGCCGAGTACGCGGAACTGCTGCGCCGCTACCGCGAGGACCCCGGCTTCGGCCGGCTCGCCGACGCCGTCGCCACCGGGCTCGGACTCGTCGTCCTGGAGGTGTCCCCGCGCGCCGGGATGGCCGTCGCCGCCGGCGAGGACTCCGTCTTCGCCGTCCGCATGGGCGACTACGCGCGCCGCACCACCGCCGACGGCGGCGACCGCTTCCTGCACGGCCTCGCCCACCTCGCCGTGGCCGCCCTCGCCTTCCCCCGTCCCGAGGACCTCGCCGACGACGGCTACATCGGCCGGATCACCGTCAACGGGGTCGACTCCTTCGTCCGGCAGACCTGCCGCCGGCTGGAGGAACGCGCCGGGGAACTCGGCGAGAACACCGACCCGGCCTCCGACGCCCCCGGTCTGGAGGCCGCCTGGCGGGTCTGGACCCGCCGCAGCGCGACCGGGGCCACCAAGGACGCCCGCCGCCTCGCCGGTTCCACCACCGGCATCGTCGGCAAGGCCGCCGCGTTCCTCACCGAGTCCGGCTTCCTCCAGCGCACCGGCGACGACTCCGGCGGCACCTACCGCACCACCCCCCGCTACCAGCTCCAGGTCCGCGACATGGCGGGCAGCTCGGCCATGGCCGAGCTCCTGGAACTCGGCGTGGTCCCCGTCGGCGACGGTTCCCCCACCCTGCTGCCCCCGCCCGAGGGCGACGACCTGGACCTCGCCGCCGACGCGGGGCTCCCCTTCCACGCCTGAGCCGCACCCCCTTCCGTACGTACGCACGACCTACCAGAGACCACGAGAGTCCGCCGAAATGTACGAGCTGTCCCGGATCCGCCTCTACTCCATCGGGCCCGCCGGCGCGCGCTACGCCGACACCGTGCTCGACCTGCGCGGAGTCGGCGAACCGGTGCCCCATCCGGCGCCCGCCCAGGCGGAGTTCTTCGAGGAGGAGCCCGCCGGCCCGCCGCGGCGACCCGCGCCGGCCGGCGTGCTCTTCCTGGAGAACGGCGGCGGAAAGTCCGTCCTGCTCAAGCTGATCTTCTCGGTGATGCTCCCGGGCCACCGCAACACCCTCGGCGGCGCCAGTTCCGGCGTGCTGCGCAAGTTCCTGCTCGCCGACGACTGCGGCCACGTCGCCCTGGAATGGCAGCACACCCGCACCGGCGAGTGCGTCGTCGTCGGCAAGGTCAGCGAATGGCGCGGCCGGCAGGTCTCCAACGACCCGCGCAAGTTCGCCGAGGCCTGGTACTCCTTCCGCCCCGGACCGGGCCTCAGCCTGGACAACCTCCCGGTCGCCGAAGCCACTTCGGTGCGCCCGCCCGTCGAGGGCGTCTCCGGCGCCCAGGGCCGCCGCCGCACCATGAAGGGCTTCCGCGACGCCCTCACCGAGGCCGGCAAGGCGTACCCGCACCTGGAGGTGTACTGGGAGGAGATCCACGACCGCTGGAACGAACACCTCACCGACGTCGGCCTCGACCCCGAACTCTTCCGCTACCAGCGCGAGATGAACGCCGACGAGGGCGAGGCCGCCGGCCTCTTCGCGGTCAAGAAGGACTCCGACTTCACCGACCTGCTGCTGCGCGCCGTCACCGACACCCGCGACACCGACGGACTCGCCGACCTCGTCCACGGCTTCGGCAACAAGCTGGGCCGCCGGGCCGAGTTGATGGCCGAACGCGACTTCACCGCCGGCTCCGTCGACCTGCTCACCCGCATCGTCGAAGCCGCCGCCACCCGCTCCCGACTGCGGGACGTCCACGCCGGCGCCGAACGGCGTACGCGCACCCTGGCCCGGCGGCTGTCCGCCCGCGCCGCCGGGGAACGCGTGCGCGCCGCCGACCTCGCGCAGCAGGTCACCGGCGCCGCCCACCAGGTGACCGCCGCCGAGTCCGCGCGCGCCCGCAGCGCCGCCGTCTCCGCCGAACTCGCCTACCGGCACGCCTCGCTGGCCCTGACCGTCGCCGACAAGGCCGCCGCCGCCCAGCGGCGCGAGCTGCTCGAAGCCCGCACCCTGCACGCCGCCTGGCAGGCCGCCGAGACCGTGCTGCGCCACCGGGCCGCCGCGGACCGCTCCACGCGCGTCGCCGCCGCCATCCTGGAGGCCGAGCGGGACGCCGCCCCGGCACTGGCCGCCCGCGCCGACGCGGCCGGCGCCCTCGTACGGGCCCTGCACACCGCCGCCGAGCACGGCGAGCGCGCCGCCAACGAGGAGGAGGAGCGTTCCGCCGAGCTGCAACGCCTCGGTGAGGGCGCCCACCGCGACGCCACCGCCGCCGCCACGGCCGCCCAGCGGGCCCGCAGCGAGGCCGAACACCTGCGGGCCCGCCTCGCGGAGGTCCAGCAGGAGACCGCTGAGGCCGTCAAGGCCGGCTGGCTCGACGACTCCGCGCCCGACGCCGACCCGGCGCGCGCCGCGCTCGCCGCCAGCGACGCGGAGAAGACCGCCGTCGCCGCCTGGGACGAGGCCCGCGAGGCCGCCCGCGGCGCCTCCGACGCCGCCCGCGAGGCCGCCGCCGTCGAATCCCGCGCCGAACTCACCGCCGCCCGGGCCGCGGACGCCGCCGACGCGGCCGAAGCCGCCCACGGGGCCGAGGAACGCGCCGCCGCCTCCCTCGCCGGCTCCCCCCGACTGGCCGCCCTCCTGGGCCTCCCGTCCGGGCCCGACGCCGACGTCCCGCGCCCGCGTTCCGGCGCCGGGCCGGCCGACGGGGCCGCACGCGAGCCCGGCGCCGCCGAGGGCGGTTGGCTCACCGCCGAGGACCTCGACCGGGGCGCAGACGACCTGCGCACCCTGCTCGGCGACCAGGTCACCGCCGCCGAACGCCAGCTCTTCGAGCTGCGCACCGCCGCCGCCGACGACTCCCGCATCCTGGCCGCCCTCGGCGACGGCGGCCTGCTGCCGCCCGGCCCGGACGTCCTCGCCACCGTCGAGTACCTCGGCGAACACGGCATCCCGGCCCTCCCCGGCTGGCGCTACCTCGCCCAGTCCGTGGACCCCGCCGACCACGCGGCGGTCCTCGCGGCCCGCCCCGAACTCGTCGACGGCGTCGTGATCACCGACCCCGACACGCACTCCCGCGCCCGCGAGGTCCTCACCGGCGCCGCCCTGCTGCCCCGCTCCACCGTGGCCGTGGGCACCGCCGCCGCCCTGCTGGCCCCCGTCCCGTCGACCGCCGGCCCGGCGGGCGATCCGGACGTCTTCCTGGTCCCGCCGAACCCGGCCATGCACGACGAGCACGCCGCCGACGAGGAACGCCAGGCCCTGCGCGCCCGCGCCGGCGCCCGCGACACCGAGATCCGCGACCTCGCCGCCCGCCTCTCCGGTGACCGGGAGCTCGCCGCCCGCCTCGCCTCCTGGCGCACCGGCTGCCCGCCCGGCCGGCTCGCCGAACTGGCGGGCCGGGCCGCCGCCGCCCGGACGTTCGCCGAGGAGGCCGACGCCGAACTCGCGGAGGCCCGTACCGTCCGCGCCGAGGCCGACGAGGCCGCCGCCGACGCCAACCGGGTACGCGACGACCGGCAGGAGAGCGCCCAGCGCGCCCGCCGCGTCGCCGACGTCCTGTCCGGGCTCGCCCACCGCCTGCGCGAGCGCGCCGGCTGGCAGGCCCGGCTGCGCGAACTCGCCGACGAGGCCGCCGAGTCCGAAGCCCGCGCCGAGGCCTGCCTGGACCGGGCCCGCTCCGCCGACGAGGACCGCCGGGCCGCCCAGCGCGCCGCCGACGACGCCCGCCGCACCGCGCGCGCGCTGCGCGCCGAACGCGCCGAGATCGCCGGCGCCCCCGAACCCCTCCCCGAGGAGCCGCCGGGCGCCGCCAAGGCCCCGTTGCCCGAACTGCGCGAGGCCTACCGCGCGGCCTCCCGGCTCTACGAGAAGGTCGGCGTCGGCGCCGACCTGCGCGCCGAACAGGCCCGCGCCGAGAGCGACGAGAGCGGCGCGCTGACCGAACTCGACCGGCTCACCAACAAGGTGCGCACCCGCGCCGGCCAACTCCTCGAAGGCACCGACGGCGCCGACGGACCCTCCCGGCAGGCCGCGGCCGCCCGCGCCGAGGCCCTCGTACAGATGCTGGAGACGCGCGCGTCCACCGCGAGCGAGCAGCTCGGCCGACTGCGCGGCGAGGCCGAACGGCACGCCCCCGCCGAGGGGGAGGCGCACACCGAGCTGCCCGAGGAACTGGTCCCGGCCGACGTCGAACAGGCCCAAGGCCTGCTGCGCACCGCCACCGCCCAGCTCGCCGCGCACAGCGCGGCCGTCGACGCCGCCCGGTCCGCCCACGCGGACCTGCTGCGCGCCCACCGCGCCGCCGAGGACGGCGCCGGCGGTTTCGACGAGACCGCCGCCATGCTGCGGGACCTGCTGCGCGACCACACCCACCCGGACGACGAGCAGGAACCGGCGCCGCACCCGGGGACCCTGGAGGAGGCCCGGCAGTCCGCCGCCGAGGCCCGCCGCTCCCTGCGCGCCTGCTCGGCCGACCTCTCGGCGGCCGAGTCCGGCGTCCGCGAGGCGAGCGACGTACTCGTCCGGCACGCCAACGCCAACCGCTACGAGCAGGTGCGCACCCCCGCGCGCCAGCAGATCCGCGAACTGCCCGCCTCCGCCCTGCCGGAGCACGCCGCCGCCTGGGCCACCGCCTTCGCGCCCCGGCTGCGCGTACTGACCGACGAGCTCGCCCAGCTGGAACGCAACCGCGACAGCATCGTCGACCGGCTGCGCGGCCTCGTCGAGTCCGCCCTGGCCACGCTGCGCTCCGCGCAGCGCCTGTCCCAACTGCCCGAGGGGCTGGGGGAGTGGTCGGGGCAGGAGTTCCTGCGGATCCGCTTCGAGGAACCGGACCAGGCCGTCCTGACCGAGCGGCTCGGCGAGGTCATCGACGAGGCCACCCGGGCCGCCGTCAAGAAGAACAGCACCGCCTCCTTCGGCGAGGGCCGCCGCGACGGGATGTCCCTGCTGCTGCGCGGCGTCCAGGCGGCGCTGGAACCCAAGGGCATCGCCGTGGAGATCCTCAAGCCGGACGCGGTCCTGCGCGCCGAGCGGGTCCCGGTCGGCCAGATGGGCGACGTGTTCTCCGGCGGGCAGCTCCTCACCGCCGCCATCGCCCTCTACTGCACGATGGCGGCGCTGCGCAGCAACGACCGGGGCCGCGACAAGCACCGCCACGCGGGCACGCTCTTCCTCGACAACCCGATCGGACGCGCCAACGCCACCTACCTGCTGGAGCTCCAGCGGGCCGTGTCCGACGCCCTCGGTGTCCAACTGCTGTACACCACGGGTCTCTTCGACACCACGGCCCTGGCCGAGTTCCCGCTGGTCATCCGGCTGCGCAACGACGCGGACCTGCGGGCGGGCCTGAAGTACATCAGCGTCGAGGAGCACCTGCGGCCGGGGCTGCCCCAACCCTCCCCGGACGGGGAGACCATCCACGGCGAGATCACGGCGACCCGCATGTTCCGCCGGGGCGGCGCTTCGTAGCGCCCCGGGCCGGCCCCGCCGCGCCGGGCCCGGCCGGGGAATGGGTCCGGCCCTGGAACGGTTCGGCCCGCCGCCGGCGCGGGGCCGCGCCGGGCCCGGCTCCCGCCCCTACCGCGGCCGCGCGACCGGTATCGGGCCCCGGCGCTCGCTCCAGCTCCGGCCGGGGGAGGCCGCGCTGCTGGGCTGCGACACCACCCCGTTCCGCTGGTGCCACATCTGCCGGGTGATCCACACGTCCAGCACCCCCCAGGTGGCGACCACCGTCCCGGCGACCCCGCAGATCACCATGGGGAAGGCCAGCAGCGAGCCCGTCAGCGTGAGGAAGAACGTGATGGTGGCCTCCGTCAGGACGACCGCCACGATCAGCACCGCCCGCACCGCGGAGGCCCGCACCGGATCCGGCATCCGGCGACGGCGCGCGGGTTCCTCCACCCACAGGCCGCGCCCCGGCGCCTCGCTCGCCACGCCGTTCTCCTCGTACATCCTCATGGTCCGCCCACTCCCCACCGCGCGGTCCGCAGAGCCTGCTCCCACACCTGCCCGCCCCGCGCGCGCCCACACGTCATGTCAGACGTACAGGGAAGCCGGGAGATTCCCGCATCGCGGACACGACCCACGCCGCCCACCCACCCGGAACGAAGAATTCCAGCCATCCGTCACGTGAAGGGAACCGACACCCCACTGAGTGTCATCTGCCACATATCGGGCCGGACTTGACCGGAACTATGGGACAACTGGTGATCTTAGTGCGAGGGTCAGGCCGAAAACGTCCGGACACCCCTTCGAGGTCGCTCCCTGTCAGTAGTAGGCTCACGCCGTTTAAATGACGGAACACCGACCCCCGAGAAGCGGGTTGAGCTGGGGGAGGCTGGGGAGGCCATGCGCTTTCGCGGGAAATCCATCCGCCGGAAGATCGTGGCGTTGCTCCTGGTGCCGCTCGTCTCCCTGACCGCCCTCTGGGGCTTCGCGACGGTCATCACCGGGCGACAGGCCGTGCAACTGCTCGACGTCGCCTACGTGATCGAGAAGGTCGGCTACCCCGTCGAGGACGTCGCACGGGTCCTGCAGAAGGAGCGCCGGCAGAGCCTCGTCGTCATCGGCGACCCCCGCGCCTCCGCCGCCACCACCGAACTCACCAAGAGCCGGGCCGCCACCGACGCGATGTTCCGCCGGCTCACCGAGAACGCAGCCGACCCCGAAGTCACCGACGAACTCAACTCCCTCACCGCCGGCCGACTGCGCTCCGTCCTCGACGCCTTCCACGGCATCTCGGCGCTGCGCAACTCCGTCGACCGCAACGCCCTAGACCCGGGCCAGGCCCTGGAGCTGTACAGCCGGCTCGTCGACCCCTGCTACGCCTTCCTGATGAACCTCCACGCCCTGGACGACGTCGAGATGGACAAGCAGGGGCGCGCCCTCGTCGGCGCCACCCGGGCCCGCGAGGCCCTCTCCCGCGAGGACGCGGTCATATCCTCCGCCCTCGCGGCCGGCCGGATCACCGCCGAGGACGTCCGCCGGGTGTCCGGCTTCGCCGCGAACCGGGCCCTGCTGTACGAGGTCAACCTGGCGATCCTGCCCGCCGAGGACCGCGGCCTGTTCGAGCAGTACTGGCAGGGACCCGAGAGCAAGGCCCTGCGTGACGTGGAGGAACGGTTCATCGCCGGGGGCGCCGTCAAACCCCCGCGCACCGTCACCGCCGCCCAGTGGGACGAGGCCTCCGGCAAGGTCCTCGACGACCTCGCCGCGATGGGCACCGCCGCGGGCGACCGCTACCAAAAGCGCGTCGAGCCCGTCGCGATGGGCGTCCTGGTCCAGGCTGCCGTCGCGGGCGTCCTCGGCTTCATCGCCCTGGCCGTCTCCCTCGTCCTGTCCGTCCGCATCGGCCGCGACCTGATCCGCGACCTGTCCCAGCTCCGCAAGGACGCCCACGAGGCGTCCGGCGTCCGGCTGCCCGGCGTCATGCGCCGGCTCGCGGCCGGCGAGGTCGTCGACGTGGAGACCGAGGCGCCCCGCCTGGAGTTCGAGAAGGACGAGGTCGGCCAGGTGGCCCTGGCCCTCAACTCCCTCCAACGGGCCGCCGTCGAGGCCGCCGTCAAGCAGGCCGAACTGCGCCGGGGCGTCTCCGAGGTGTTCGTGAACCTGGCCCGCCGCAACCAGGTCCTGCTGCACCGCCAGCTGACCCTCCTCGACACCATGGAACGGCGCACCGAGGACACCGACGAACTCGCCGACCTGTTCCGCCTCGACCACATGACCACCCGCATGCGCCGGCACGCCGAGGGCCTGGTGATCCTCTCCGGCGCCGCGCCCTCCCGCCAGTGGCGCAAGCCCGTGCAGCTCATGGACGTGGTCCGGGCCGCCGTGGCCGAGGTCGAGGACTACGAGCGCATCGAGGTGCGCCGGCTGCCGCGCCTGGGCATCGAGGGCCCGGCCGTCGCCGACGTCACCCACCTCGTCGCGGAACTCCTGGAGAACGCGACCGTGTTCTCGCCCCCGCACACCGCCGTCCAGGTCCACGGCGAGCGGGTGGCCAACGGCTTCACCCTGGAGATCCACGACCGCGGCCTCGGCATGAACCCCGAGGCCCTCCTCGACGCGAACCTCCGGCTCGCCGAGACCCCCGAGTTCGAACTCTCCGACACCGACCGCCTGGGCCTGTTCGTCGTCAGCCGGCTGGCCCGCCGGCACGCGGTCAAGGTCGTCCTCCAGCCCAGCCCGTACGGAGGCACCACCGCGGTGGTCTTCCTCCCGGCCGAGCTGCTCACCGAGGCCCCCGACACCAACGGCACCGGCATCCGCCTCAACGGCCTCGGGGGACTGGGCGGCAAGACCCCCAAGGGCGTCAAGGGCGGCCCCGTCGGCAAGGGCCCCCGCCGCCCGGCGCCCCTGGCCGTCGACCGGGGCGTCCCGCCCCGCCCGCTGCCCGCCGGCGTGCTGAACGGCCCCGTCGAACTGGAGGGCCCGCTCGGCGTCCTCGGTCTGGACGCCCTCGACGGCCCGGGCGCCGCCGACGACCTCGCGGCCCTCACGGCGACGGGCACCCGCCCGCCCATGGCCACCCTCGACGACGAGACCCCGCCCGGCGGCATCCCCCGCACCGCCCTGCTCGGGCTGCGCTCGGCCGACCGCCCGCACGGCGACCGGCACCCCGGGCGCGGCTCCGCCTGGAAGGGCGACCGGATCGGCGACCGCGGCGCCGACCACCACCACGACCGGGGCGAGGGTGCGGATCCGACCGCCGACGGCGTCCGCACCGCATCCCGGGGCGCCGCCGCCCCCGACCGCGGGCCGGCCGCCTCGACCGGCCCGGTCCGGCTGGAGCGCACCCGCCCCGACACGGCCCGTCCCGACGGGACCGTCCCGCTGCCCCGGCGCCGGCCCACCCCGACCCTGGTCGCCGAGCACGGCCGCCGCGTCGAACCCCGGGCGGTACCGGCGAAGCCCGCGGTCGGCGCCGGACCGGAGGTCGGCCGTACGCAGCCCGCCGCGGGCCCCGGCGGCCTGCCCCGCCGGGTCCGCCAGGCCAACCTCGCGCCCCAGCTCAAGAACGGCCCCGGCGCCGCCGCCGTCGAAGCCACCACCGACCAGGTGATCGACCGCGACGCCGAAGACGTACGCACCCGCATGTCCGCCCTCCAGCGGGGCTGGACCGCGGGCCGCGACCAGCACGCGCAGCAGCAGTCCGAGACCGGGACAGGCACCCCCGCCGCCTCCGGTCCCGCGCACGAGAACGAAGGGGACGGTCGATGACCGCACCGCAGACCGGGAACGACAGCAGGGGCCGCGGCCCGCTCAACTGGCTCCTCGACGAGCTCGTCGACAAGGTCGCCAGCATCCGCAAGGCCGTCGTCCTCTGCGGGGACGGCCTGCCGACGGGCAGCTCCCAGGACCTCACCCGGGAGGACAGCGAGCACCTCGCCGCCGTCGCGTCCGGATTCCACAGCCTGGCCAAGGGAGTCGGCCGACACTTCGACTCCGGCCGGGTCCGCCAGACGGTCGTCGAACTCGACGAGGCCTTCCTGTTCGTCATGGCCGCCGGCGACGGCAGCTGCCTGGCCGTCCTGGCCGACTCCGAATCCGACGTCGGCCAGGTCGCCTACGAGATGACCCTCATGGTCAAGCGCGTCGGCGATCACCTGGCGACCGCCCCGCGCACCGGGCTGCCAGCCGGAGGGTGAGTCGGACCGGATGAGCGAATCAGGACAGGACCACCCCACCAACGCCCTGAGCACGCCGGGAACCCCCGACTCCCCGACCCGGCCCGAGCACCCCCACTGGTTCGACGACGACGCGGGTCCCGTCGTCCGTCCGTACGCCATGACCAGGGGCCGGACCAGCCACTCCGGCCGGCACCGGCTCGACCTGATCGCGCTCGTCATCGCCGAACCGGCGGCCGACGATCCGGTCTGGGACCTGACCCTGTCCCCGGAACACGCCCACATCCTCGGGCTGTGCCGGGAACGCCCCCAGTCGGTCGCGGAACTCGCCGCGGACCTCGACCTCGCCATCGGCGTGGTCCGGGTCCTGATCGGGGACCTCGTCGACGAAGAACTGGTCCACGTGACCCGGCCGGTCCCACCGGCCGAACTCCCCGACGAATCCATACTGCGTGAGGTGATCAATGGCCTTCGGGCGCTCTAGCCGCACCGGCGCGATGCACGCCGTGTCGCCGGTCGAGCCGCTGACCCTGAAGATCCTGGTCGCGGGCGGTTTCGGGGTGGGCAAGACCACCCTCGTCGGCGCGGTGAGCGAGATCCGACCCCTGCGCACGGAGGAACGCCTCTCCGAGCCGGGCATCGGCATCGACGACACACAAGGGGTGGAGGGCAAGAGCACGACGACCGTGGCCATGGACTTCGGTCGCATCACCCTGCGCGAGGACCTCGTCCTGTACCTCTTCGGCACGCCCGGACAGGACCGCTTCTGGTTCCTGTGGGACGAACTGGCGCAGGGCTCGCTCGGCGCCGTGGTCCTCGCCGACACCCGTCGACTCGCCGACTGCTTCGCGGCGATCGACTACTTCGAGCGGCGCGGCATCCCCTTCGTCGTCGCGGTCAACTGCTTCGACGGCGCGGCCCGCCACCCGGTGGTCACGCTCCGCGAGGCGCTCGACCTCGACCCGGGAGTGCCGGTGCTGCTCTGCGACGCCCGTGACCGGGAGTCCGTCAAGGACGTCCTGGTCGGAGTCGTGGAACACGCCATGTCGCTGGCCCGTGAACGCCGTCGCAGCCTGACGGCGGGGGCCCGAGGGGCGGGGGCCCGATGATGTGCGCGGCCTGACGGCGGCAGCCCGCCGGTCGGCCGCGGGCGCCTGACATGGAGGCGGCCCGTACCCCCGCCGACTGGGGTACGGACCGCAGCTCTCATGGGGGGATCGAGGGAGGCCCCGGTCGCGGCGCGGGACCGTGGGGAGAGTGTGAACCCGCCGTCCGGGACCGTCAAGCGTTCGGGCAACACACCCTGTTCACGCCCCGCCCGACCGTCGCGCCGCCGCGCCCGGCGGTCCCCGCGGCCCCGCCCCGCGCGCCTCAGCGCACGGCCACGACCGACGAACCGTGGCCGAACAGACCTTGGTTGGCGGTGATCCCGACCCGCGCCCCCGGCACCTGGCGGGCGCCGGCCGTCCCCCGCAGCTGCCACGTCAACTCGCACACCTGGGCGATGGCCTGGGCCGGCACCGCCTCCCCGAAGGAGGCCAGCCCGCCGCTCGCGTTGACCGGCACCCGGCCGCCGAGGGCCGTCGCCCCGTCCCGTACGAGCTTGGCCCCCTCACCCTCGCCGCAGAGCCCGATGTCCTCGTACCACTGCAACTCCAGCGCCGTGGAGAGGTCGTACACTTCGGCGAGCGACAGGTCGTCGGGCCCGATCCCCGCCTCCTCGTACGCCGCCCGCGCGATCGACGACCGGAAGGACCCCCCGGACGGTGACCCGGCCGTCGCGGAGTCGGTGGCGATGTCCGGCAGGTCCAGCACCGTACGCGGGTACGTGGGCGTCACCGTCGACACCGCCCGGATCCGCACCGGGTCCGCGGCCCCGCGCGCCCGGGCGAACTCCATGCTGCTCAGCACCAGGGCCGCGCCCCCGTCCGAGGTCGCGCAGATGTCGAGCAGCCGCAGCGGATCGGCCACCACCACCGAGGCGGCCACCTCCTCGGCGCTCACCGGCTTGCGGTAGCGGGCGTTCGGGTTGAGCGCGCCCGCCGCCGCGTTCTTCACCTTGACCAGCGCGAAGTCCTCGCCGGTGTCCCCGTACAGGGCCATCCGGCGGCGGGCGTACAGCGCGAAGTACGCCGGGTTCGTGGCACCCAGCAGCCGGAACCGGAGCCAGTCCGGATCGTCGGGCCGTTCGCCGCCCGCCGGGGCGAAGAACCCCTTGGGCGCGGCGTCGGCGCCCACCACCAGCACCACGTCGGCCAGCCCCGCCAGGATCTGCGCCCGGGCCGCGCCGATCGCCTGTGCCCCGGAGGCGCAGGCCGCGTACACGCTCGTCACCCGGGCGCCCTGCCAGCCGAGGGCCCGGGCGAAGGTGGCGCCGGCGACGTAGCCCGGGTAGCCCGAGCGGACGGTGTCGGCGCCGACGATCGACTGCACGTCCGTCCACTCCAGGCCCGCGTCGGCGAGCGCGGCGAGGGCGGCCGCCCGCCCGTACTCGACGAAGCCGCGACCCCATTTGCCCCACGGGTGCATCCCGGCCCCGAGGACGGCGACGTCGGCGCTCACGAGGCCGCTCCCACCGGCCGGAACCGCCAGGTGGTCCAGACGGTTCCGGCGTCCTCGTTCAGCACGCCGGCCACCACCTCGACCTCCGTCCCGACCGCCAGATCGGCGACGCCCACCCCGGGCACCGCCTGCCCCAGCACGACCATCCCCTCGGCCTCCAGCTCCACCGCGACGAGCGTGTACGGCTCCCAGGGCACCTCGGGGTCGGACACGTACGGCGCGGGCGGCCGGTAGCGCCCGTCGGTGCAGGACCAGACCCGGCCCCGGGGGGACAGCGGCACCTCGACGAGCGCGCCGCCCCCCGCGCAGTGCGGATTGCGGCAGTACGCGTCCTCGCGCGGGAAGAACACCGCGGCGCAGGCCGCGCAGCGGGTGCCGAGCAGGCGGAAGCCGCCGTCCGGACCGTCCTCGGTGAACCACCCGTCCACGACGGGTGTGCGTGTGCGTGCCAAGGCCCCTCCCAGATACAACTTCTGACGGGTCGTCAGAAGTCTGTCACGGGTGAGGCCTCCTGACACGGGTTCTCGGCGAGCCACTTGCGGGCGATCTCGCCCAACTCGGCGTCCCGCCCGGCCAGCATCATCCGGATCATCCGCGCGTCCCCGCGCAACGACCAGGCCGGATTGCCGAAGGTGGCCGGGTTGTTCCCCTCGATCAGGAAGTGCGCCGGCCAGGCGGTCCCGTACCCGATCAGCGGCAGCGCGGCGAGGTAACGCTTCCTGCCCCGCGCCACCCCGTAGGCGCTCAGCGCGAGGCCGGTGAGCGTGCCGGTGAGATGGATCCAGCGGGTGGCGGCCCGGGAGTGCATCGCGACGTAGTACGGCCAGAATTCCTCGTACGAGCTGAGGGTCATGCGGGCACGGTACTCACGGGCGGACGGAGGCGACAGCGACCGGGACGTCGAAATACGCATCCGGATACGCCTCGGGCCGGTACGTGAAGTGCCACCACTCCACGGGCAGGTTCACGAACCCCTGCGCCCCCAACACCCGCTTCAGCACCTGCCGGTTCTCCCGCACGGCCCCGGACACCCGGGGATCGTCGGTGTGCGACAGGGAGCCGAAGAAGTCGAACGCGGTCCCCATGTCCACCTCCCGCCGGGCGGGCAACCGCACCAGCGTCACGTCGACCGTGCTCCCGCGACTGTGGCCCGACCGCGCGGCGATGTACCCCTCGGGGATCAGCCGCGCCTTGTCGACCTCGGGATAGAACTCGGCCTTCGTCGACTGGTCCGCCGCGTCCCCGGCCCAGCGCACGAACCGGTCCACCGCCCGCTGCGGCCGGTAGCAGTCGTACACCTTCAGCGAGTACCCCGCCCGCAGCACCTCCCGCTGCGCCCGCCGCAACGCCTCAGCGACCGGCCGCGCCAGGAGGCACACGGGCTCCTCGTACCCGTCGACCACCGCTCCGGTGAAGTTCAGCGACCCGGCGTACCGGATGTCCTCGACGACACTCGGATCGACCTCCCGCAACGCGACGAACCGCGGGCGCGGGCCGGCCGCCGGGCCGGGGGCGCCTGCCGTGCCCGCGGCGCCCGCCGTGCCCGTCGGGGCTGTCGCCGTGCTCGGCGTTCCAGGGGCCGCCCCTGTCGTGACGGGTTCGCCCACGGCGGCCGTGTTGCGCGGCGCGCGTGCCGTGTCCTGCGCCCTCGGCGTCCCGGATGCCGCCGCCACCCCTTCCGTCGCGCTCCACGTCCGGGCGGCGGCCGCCGCTCCCGCGGCGTGCGCCGTGTCCGCCGTACTCGCCGTGCCCGCGGCGTGTGTCGGTAGCCCGAGCAGCGCCTGTGCCACCCATACCGCCGCCACCACCCGCACCGCGACAACCACCCTCATCCTCATGCCCCTTGGCATACCATCGCCGCATGCCGGCACACCTGAGGGACTCGCACTGCTCCACCTGCGGAGCCCCGTTCGACACGTCCGACTGGCCCCGCACCTGTGCCGGCTGCGAAACGACCGCCTACCGCAACCCGCTTCCGGTGGCCGTCGTCCTCCTCCCCGTCGAGGACGCCTCCGGCACCGGCCTCGTGGTCATCACCCGCACCATCGAACCGTCCCTCGGCGGCGTCGCCCTGCCCGGCGGTTTCATCGACTTCGGCGAGGACTGGCGCGAGGCCGTCGCCCGCGAACTCCGCGAGGAGACCGGCATCGAGGCCCCGGCCTCCGATGTCGCGCTCGCCGACGTGATGACCTCCCCGCGCGGCCACCTGCTGGTGTTCGGCCTGCTGCCGCCGCGCCCCCTCGCCGCTCTGCCGCCGTCCGTCCCGACCGACGAGACGACCGGCTGGCACGTCCTGCACACCCCCTCGGAACTGGCGTTCCCCCTCCACACCCGGGCGGCGGCCGCCTGGTTCGCGGGCCGCTACACCTGACCGGGTCGGGCCCCGGCCCCTCGCCCCGTCCGGGCCGGCCACGTACCCCCTCAGGTGGGGTCCCGATCGCGCCGGACCCAGCTGCCCCGCCCGCCCCGGGTGGGGGAGCGGGCATCTCGGAGACGGCCCGACCCGATCCCTTCCGAACGCCCGACCCCGACTCCCGGCAGGAGCCCGGGCCAGAGCGAAGCGGGCCCGCAGCTCCCGACCGCGCACCTGCCCGTGTCGGCGCTCCACCCCCTGACGCCGCAGCTCCGCCAGGACAGTCGCCGACATCCCCACCCCGACCACCGTTCCCGCCGCCACCGCACCCCCGGCCACCATCGCCCCACCCGCCACACCGCCCTCACCGGGCTCGCCCCGACCATCACCGGCCTCCTCCCCGCCCCTGCCCCGTACCCCGTCCGGTCCACGGTCCGACCCCGGTCCCAACCACCCGGGCCCGCCCCCCTCCAGCCGCACCACACCCCCGCCGCAGCCCCGAACCCCACCGTCCCCCCTCGGAGTTCACAGGCCGCGTACCGTCACACCCCGCACGGGCTCGCCCGTCTCGTCCTCCACCACCACCGACTCGCCGACCCACCGCACCACGTACCGCTCCACCGTGCCCGGCGCGAACCCCGACCCCGCGTCCCGGATCACCACCCCGCCCCCCGTCCGCCCCCGCGCCGGAGCCCACGCCTCCAGGACCACCGACCCCTCCGCGCCCCGTACCGGCAGGACCGACCCCGCCCGCGCCAACACCGGCACCCGGCCCCGCGGAGCATCCAGCAGCACCTGCCCCGGTCCCTCGTACGCCGCCCCCGTCACCGTGTCGTACCAGCGCCCCCGCGGCAGCCGCACCGCCCGCCGGTCCGCCCCGCACTCCAACACCGGCGCACACAGCAGCGCGTCACCCAACAGGAACGCGTCCTCGCAGTCCCGCAGCACCCGGTCCTCCGGATTGCCCCACCACAGCGGCCGCACGTACGGAGCCCCCGTCCGCCGTGCCAGATGCGCCAGCGTCACGAAGTACGGCCGCAGCCGCTCCCGCTCCGCCAACACCTCCGCGGCCCGTTCCGCCACCTCCGGCCCGAACTCCCACGGCTCCCGCCGCCCCGCCGAGAGCGCCGAATGCGTACGGAACAACGGCAGATAGGCCCCCAACTGGAACCACCGCAGGTACAGCTCCGGCGACGGCGAACCCCCGAAGCCCCCGACGTCCGGCCCCGAGTACGGCACCCCGCACAGCCCGAGGCCCAACACCAGCGCCAGCGACGCCCGCAGTCCCTCCCAGCTGCTCTCCACGTCCCCGGACCACGAGCCCCCGTAGCGCTGCATCCCCGCCCACCCCGACCGGGAGAACAGGAACGGCCGCTCGTCCGGCCGCAGCCGCGTCAACCCCTCCCACCCTGCCCGCGCCATCCCCAGCGCGTACACGTTGTGCCCGGACCGGTGGTCCCCGCCCGCCCCGTCCATCACGTGCCGGGCCGACCGCGGCAACGTCGGATCCCCCCACGGCGCGAAGGAGACCGGCTCGTTCATGTCGTGCCAGAAACCCGAGAACCCCTGCGCGAGCCGTTCCCCGTACAGGTCGCCCCACCACTGCCGCACCGCCGGATCCGTGAAGTCCGGGTACGCGCACTCACCCGGCCACACCTCGCCCCGAACCTCCTCACCCCGCGCGTCCCGCACGAACGCGCCCCGCGCGCCCACCGCCCGACCCGACGCGTGCAGCGGATCGCCCGCCTTCACCGCCGGATCCACGATCGACACCAGCCGCACCCCCTGCCCCGCCAACTCCCGCGCCAGCCCCGGCAGATCGGGGAACGCCTCGCGGTCCACCGTGAACACCCGGTGCGCGTCGTGGTGGTCGATGTCCAGGTGTACGGCCGCCAGCGGCAGCCCCCGCTCCCGGTACCCCGCCACCACCCGCCGCACCTCGGCCGCGCTCCCGAACCCCCAGCGCGCGTGCTGGTACCCCAGCGCCCACTCGGGCGGCACCGCCGGCGCGCCCGTCAGCCCCGACCACCCCTGGAGCACCCGCGCCGGGGTCCCCGTCAGCACCCAGCAGCGGGCCGGCCCGCCCTCCAGCCGCAGCTCGCTCGTCCCGACCCGGTCCACGCCCGACCCGGCCCCCTCCTCACCCTCCCGCAACACCATCCGCCCGTCCCACGAGTTGTCGTAGAACGCCAAGTGCGTGCCCACGTCCGCGACCACCACCTGGACGGGCATCGTGACGTACAGCGGATCGTCGCCCGGCCCGAAGGCGCCCCCCGGATCCGTGTTCCACAACCGGTACGTCCCGTCGCGCAGCCGGGGCCCCGACGCCCGCCCGCCCAGCCCGAAGAACCGGGCATCGGCCGGCACCTCCGACCGCTGGAGTCGGCGCGGGCCCTGCGCCGCCGCCCCGTCCGGGGGCCGCCCGCCCACCCCCTCGCCGTCGCACCCGTCCGCCCCTGACGCCCCGGCTCCCACCGGATCCCACCAGCGCGGCGGCAACTCCCGCCGCAACATCGCCCCGCCCGGCGTCCGCACCTCCACCGCCCCGTGCCGGGACACCGCCACCATCACCCGCTCCGACACCACCCGCCAACCGCCCCCGGTGTCCGGCTCCAGCACCGCCCGGGGATCGGGCTCCGGCCCGCCGCCCACCACCGCGTACGACGGCCCCGGCTCCGCCCCGTCCCAGCCCCAGAACACCGCCCCGCCCACGGTCACCCGTACCAGCAGCTCGGAGCGCGCGAACCGCAGTACGCCGCCGCCCGGCAACGCCCGCGTCCCCTCCAGCAGCCCCGGCACCCGCGCCCGCTCCGCACCCCGTCGCGGCAGGGCCACCGCGTCGGCCCGGCGGCGGCGCAGGGCCGCGCGCCAGGCGCGCCGCCCGCGCGCCGTACCGATCTCTTTCACCGCACGTACCAGATCACTACCGTCCATGCGGATCACCCTGCCACCGGCCCCGGTCCGAGCGGGCGGCGTTCAGCTGCCGTTCACCCGCGACGGGACCGGGCCCGACCGCACGGGACACCTCTGGTGCGTATGTCGATCACATGGCATCGTCCCAGTGAGCCGTCGCGCGAACACCCACGCCGCGGTGGCACCGTACGCACACGAAGCGCGAGCCGCAGACTTGACCGGGAGCCGACCCATGACCTCAGCCACCCCGCCGGAACCCCTCTGGTCCCCGGCCCCCGACCGGATCGCAGCGGCCCGGATCACCGCCTTCCAGGCCTGGGCGGCCGAACGGTTCGACGCCCCCGCCGACGGCGGCTACCCCGCCCTGCACCGCTGGTCCGTCGACGAGCTGGACGTGTTCTGGCAGGCCGTCGCCGAATGGTTCGACGTACGGTTCACCACCCCTTACGAGCAGGTCCTCGCCGACCGCTCCATGCCCGGCGCCCGGTGGTTCACCGGCTCCACCCTCAACTACGCCGAGCACGCCCTGCGCGCCGCCGAGGACCCCGCCCGCGCCGCGGAACCCGCCCTGCTCTCCGTGGACGAGACCCACGAGCCGACCCCCCTCACCTGGGCCGAGCTCCGCCGCCAGGTCGGATCGCTCGCCGCCGAACTGCGCGCCCTCGGCGTCCGCCCCGGCGACCGCGTCAGCGGCTACCTCCCCAACATCCCGGAAGCGGTCGTCGCCTTCCTCGCCACCGCCGCGGTCGGCGGGGTCTGGACCTCCTGCGCCCCCGACTTCGGCGCCCGCAGCGTCCTCGACCGCTTCCAGCAGGTCGAACCCGTCGTCCTCTTCACCGTCGACGGCTACCGCTACGGCGGCAAGCAGCACGACCGCCGCGACACCGTCGCCGAACTGCGCGCCGAGCTCCCCTCCCTGCGCGCCGTGGTCCACATCCCCCTCCTCGGCACGCCCGCTCCCGAATCCACCCTCCCCTGGGCGGACCTCACCTCGGGCGACACCGAGCCCGTCTTCGAACCGGTGCCCTTCGAGCACCCGCTGTGGATCCTCTACTCCTCCGGCACGACGGGCGCCCCCAAGGCCATCGTCCAGTCCCAGGGCGGCATCCTCCTCGAACACCTCAAGCAGCTCGGCCTGCACTGCGACCTCGGCCCCGGCGACCGGTTCTTCTGGTACACCTCCACCGGCTGGATGATGTGGAACTTCCTCGTCTCCGGCCTGCTGACCGGCACCACCGTCGTCCTCTACGACGGCAGCCCCGGCTACCCCGACACCGGCGCCCAGTGGCGCATCGCCGAACGCACCCGCGCCACCCTGTACGGCACCTCCGCCGCCTACGTCATGGCCTGCAAGAAGGCCGAGGTGCACCCCGCCCGCGACTTCGACCTCTCCACCGTCAAGTGCGTCGCCACCACCGGCTCCCCGCTGCCGCCCGACGGCTTCCGCTGGCTCCACGACGAGGTCGCCGACGACCTGTGGATCGCCTCCGTCAGCGGCGGAACCGACGTCTGCAGCTGCTTCGCGGGCGCCGTCCCCACCCTCCCCGTCCACATCGGCGAACTCCAGGCCGCCTGCCTGGGCACCGACCTCCAGGCCTGGGACCCGTCCGGCAAGCCCGTCACCGGCGAGGTCGGCGAGCTCGTCGTCGCGGCCCCCATGCCCTCCATGCCGATCCACTTCTGGAACGACGCCGACGGCAGCCGCTACCGCGACAGCTACTTCGAGATGTTCCCCGGAGTCTGGCGCCACGGGGACTGGATCACCCTCACCGACCACGGATCCGTCGTCATCCACGGCCGCTCCGACTCCACCCTGAACCGGCAGGGCGTCCGGATGGGCTCCGCCGACATCTACGAAGTCGTCGAACGCCTCCCCGAGATCAAGGAATCCCTGGTCATCGGCCTCGAAGAGCCGAACGGCGGCTACTGGATGCCGCTCTTCGTCCACCTCGCCCCCGGCGCCACCCTCGACGAGGCCCTGCGCAAGAAGATCGCCAGGACCATCCGCGAGCAACTCTCCCCGCGCCACGTCCCCGACGAGGTCATCGAGATCCCGGCCGTCCCCCACACCCTGACCGGCAAGCGCATCGAGGTGCCCGTCAAGCGCCTCCTCCAGGGCACCCCCCTGGCCAAGGCCGTCAACCCGGGCTCCGTGGACCGCCCGGAGCTCCTCGCCTTCTACGAGGAACTCGCCCGCACCCGGGGCTGAGCCCAGGCCCGATGTCAGTGCCCCTGATTACTCTGAGTGAGCAAGTCGTCACGACACTCAGGGGGAAACCATGTCAGGCACGCACCACACCCCTCCACCGGCCACCACCGCGGGCACCGCGCCCCGCAAACGGACCTCCCGGCGCCGCAGCCTGCGCCGCGAAGTCCCCAGCACCGTCGGCCTCCTCGCCGACGCCGGGGACTTCGCGGCCATGCGGGACTACCGCAGCTTCGGCTTCGACCACCACGACGACTACGGCGACTACCTCCGCCAGGTCGACGCCCTCCTGAAGTCCCTCGCCGCCCAGGGCATCCACACCACCGTCGCCCTCTTCGACCCCGAGGAGTACGCCGACTACTGCGCGGAACACGACCTCGACCCCGACACCCCCCGGACCCGTACGCGCTTCACCGCCGAACTCGCCGGCGGCGGACCGGCCCTGCCGTACACCGGCCAACCCATCGAGGAACTCGTACCGCTCCTCGTGGACGAAGCGGTCCGACAGGCGACCTGGGAGTGCGCCACCATGCTGCTCACCGGCGTCGGCACCTGCGCCGACTGCGGCCAGGACATCGGACAGGCCTCCTTCGAACGGGCCGCCGGCATCCTCGACCGCCTCCTCGCCGGAGCCGGGCCGGGCCGGCACCACCTCGTCTGCAGCGTCCCCACCGCACAGGAACAACTCGTCGTCGTCCTGCACGCGGAGATCACCGAAGACCCGCCCGGCCGGCCCCGGACACCACCCCGCGACAGCCTGGACTTCGTGACGGTGCTCGCCGCCGGCCTCGCCCTCGGCGGCCCCGGGGGACTGGTGCTCCGCAGCACCACCGACGGCTTCCGCGACCGGGTCCACGGCTGGCGACTCGACCGGGGCCGACTGGTCGCCCTCACCGCCGCCGCCGTCTTCGACGCCTACTGCACGGACGCCGACACGGGCGAACCCGTGGCCCCCGAACCGGGAGTCGAGTACTGCCCGGGATACGAGGCCGACGTCCCGGGCCCCCACCACTGAAACGGCCGAGGGGCCCCCGCCACCGGCGAAGGCCCCTCGACTGCGATGCGATTGCGATCGAACCGTCCGGCTATTCCCCGGACAGCACCGCCTGGGCGGCCACCCGGGCCTCCTCGGCGGTGTCCGACGCACGCGCCGCGGCAGCGGCACGCTCGCACTGCGCGAGCGTGTACTTGGCCAGCGTCGCGCGGACGTAAGGAATGGACGCGGCACCCATCGACAGGGAGGTGACACCCAGACCGGTCAGCACACAGGCCAGCAGCGGGTCGGCCGCCGCCTCGCCACAGACACCACAGCTCTTGCCCTCGGCCTTCGCGGCGTCCGCGGACATCGCGATCAGGTCGAGCAGCGCGGGCTGCCAGGGGTCCTGCAACCGCGAGACGGCGCCGACCTGACGGTCGGCGGCGAAGGCGTACTGCGCGAGGTCGTTCGTGCCCAGCGACAGGAACTCGACCTCCTGCAGGATCGAACGCGCCCGGAGCGCGGCGGAGGGGATCTCCACCATCGCACCGAACTTCGCCCGCAGACCGGCCTCGCGGCACGCGTCCGCGAACGCCTTGGCGTCGGTCCGGTCGGCCACCATCGGGGCCATGACCTCAAGGTAGACCGGCAGCCCCTCGGCGGCCTTGGCCAGCGCGGTGAGCTGCGTACGCAGCACGTCCGGGTGGTCCAGCAGCGCCCGGAGCCCGCGCACGCCGAGCGCCGGGTTCGGCTCGTCGGCCGGCGTCAGGAAGTCCAGCGGCTTGTCGGCGCCGGCGTCCAGGACGCGCACGACGACCCGACCCTCCGGGAAGGCTGCGAGCACCTTGCGGTACGACTCGACCTGCTTGTCCTCGGACGGCGCCTTCTTGCTGTCGTCCAGGAACAGGAACTCGGTGCGGAACAGACCCACACCCTCGGCCCCGGCCTCCACCGCCGCCGGCACGTCGGCCGGACCGCCGACGTTGGCGAGCAGCGGCACCTTGTGCCCGTCGGAGGTCGCGCCCGGACCGGACGAGGCGGCCAGAGCGGCCCTGCGTTCGGCGGCCGAAGCCTCCAACTCGGCCCGCTTCTCCGCACTCGGGTCCACGAACAGGTCACCGGTGCTGCCGTCCACGGCGATGAGGGTGCCCTCGGCGATCTCACCGGCACCCGGCAGCGCCACGATGGCAGGCACCCCCAGCGCCCGCGCGAGGATCGCGCTGTGGCTGGTCGGCCCGCCCTCCTCGGTCACGAAGCCGAGGACCAGCGCCGGGTCGAGCAGCGCGGTGTCGGCGGGCGCCAGGTCCCGGGCGATCAGCACGTACGGCTCGTCGCTGTCCGGGACGCCCGGCATCGGCACGCCCAGCAGGCGCGCGACGATCCGGTTGCGCACGTCGTCCAGGTCGGCCACCCGGCCCGCCATGTACTCGCCGGCGCCGGCGAGCAGGACGCGGTAGGCGGCGAACGCGTCGTAGATGCCGCGCTCGGCGGTGCTGCCGACGGCGATCCGCCGGTCCACGTCCGCCATCAGCTCGGGGTCCGTGGCGATCATCGCCTGGGCCTCGAGCACGTGCTGGGCCTCGCCACCGGCCAACTGACCGCGTGCGATCAGGTCCGCCGAAACAGCCTCCACGGCCTGACGGGCGCGCCCCTGTTCGCGCTCCGCCTCATCCGCGGTGATCTGCCTGGCCGGCGGTTCGAGGACCGCCGTACCCATGTGCCGCACCTCGCCGATCGCCACACCGTGGCTCACGCCGACGCCTCGCAGCGTTGTCTCCATTTCACCGTCTCCGATTGAGCGGCGGCCCCAGCCGCCGCGATGGATGTCCGACCCGCCGTGCAGGGGACGCTTACCGCCAGCTGAAGAGCGCGTCGTCAGCCTTCACGTCGCCGGACTCGACGACGTCGGACAGCGAGTCGGCCGTCGCCTCCAGCGCCACGACGGGACAGATCGGCGACTTGCCGGCGGCCTCGACCGCGGCCGGGTTCCAACGGATGACGCCCTGGCCGCGCGTCACGGTGTCGCCCTTGTTCACGAGCAGCTCGAAGCCCTCGCCGTTGAGCTGGACGGTGTCGATGCCGAGGTGGGTGAGCACACCGTGCCCCTCACCGTCGACGACCACGTACGCGTGCGGGTGCAGGGAGACGACCACACCATCTACGGGGGACACCGCCTCCGAGGGCTCGCGCACGGGATCAATGGCCGTGCCCGGTCCCACCATCGCGCCGGAGAACACCGGGTCGGGCACTGCCGCGAGTCCGATGGCGGTCCCGGCAAGTGGGGACGTCACGCTGGTCATGGGGGCCTCCCAGGGGTGGGGCTTCATCGTGTCGCCGTCACTACCTGTCGCGAACGGCATACTCTTCAGAAGGATATGTCAAGGGCTGTACCGGTTCGCCCGATGTTGGTCCTGACTCGGACGACCTTTGGCACGGAGACTAGTGGACTAGACCGGTGGACTAGACCATACGCGTGAAACGATTTGCCTGGACACGGACGGCCCTGTACTGTCGTGACTCCCGCCGGGACGTGTCGTGTGAACATCTCGCGAACGTCCGATGGACGGGATTCCTCCTCCAGCAGTAAAGATCCAAACTCCCTCAACCTCCGCGTGCCCATTTCGGTGCAACGGATCGTGGTCGGGGGGACGGAAAAGCGCTGATAGAGTCGGAATCGCCGGAAAGGGAAAGTGCGAAAGCGCAGGACCTGGAAAGCGCCGAGGAAATCGGGCCCGAGAGAGTCTGATAGAGTCGGAAACGCAAGAACAGAACAACACAGAACGAAAGCCCGGAGGAA
>NZ_JBVHZI010000008.1:0-379005 GCF_055574495.1 Streptomyces sp. NPDC029836
CGCCCGGTTTACATTCCGAACCCGGAAGCTAAGCCTTTCAGCGCCGATGGTACTGCAGGGGGGACCCTGTGGGAGAGTAGGACGCCGCCGAACAACCCGCCCTTTTAGCTCAGTCGGTAGAGCGTCTCCATGGTAAGGAGAAGGTCAACGGTTCGATTCCGTTAAAGGGCTCAGGTAAGACAAAAAAGGCTCCCGCCTCAGGCGGGGGCCTTTTTTGCGTTCCAGCGGCTTTTGAGGTCGAGGGTCCTGCCGATGCCCTGCTCGGAGCGGCCGCAACCAGCAAATTCCGAGCAGGGCATCAAGGGTGGCGGAGTCAGGCACCTTCGCGCTGGTGGGGGACGCGGAAGGCGAGGATGGCCATGTCGTCCGAGGCGGGCTCCGCCGCGAAACGTTCCACCGCGCGCAGGACGCGGGAGGCGACCGCGCCCGCGGTGAGGCCGGTACAGGTGGTCAGGACCTCGGCGAGGCCGTCGTCGCCCAGCATGCGGGTGCCCTCGCGGCGTTCCGTCACACCGTCCGTGACGCAGAGGAGGACGTCGCCCGGCTCCAGGGTGAGCGTCTGCTCGTACAGGTCCAGGTCGTCGATGACGCCCAGCAGGGGCTGCGGTTCCGCGGCCGGGGTGACCTCGCCGTCCGGGCGCAGGCGCAGCGGGAGCGGGTGGCCGGCGCAGACGACCTTCATCAGGGCGCTGCCGTCCGGCTGGGGGTGGAGCTCGCCGTACAGGAGGGTGAGGAACCGGCTGCGGGCGCCCTCGTCGAGGATGGCGGCGTTGAGGCGCTCCAGGACCGCCGGGCCGCCGAGGCCCTCGCGGGCCAGCAGCCGCAGGGCGTGCCGGGCCAGGCCGGTGACGGCCGCCGCTTCCGGGCCCGTACCGCAGACGTCGCCGATGGCGAAGCCGTACACGCCGTCGCGGATCGGGAAGACGTCGTAGAAGTCGCCGCCCACCTCGTTGCCCTCGCCCGCGGCGCGGTAGATGACCTCCACCTCCATCCCCGGGATGGCCGGGGAGCCGGGCGGCAGGAGGCTGCGTTGGAGGGAGCGGCTGATGGCGGTGCGCTCGGAGTACAGCCGTGCGTTGTCGAGGGCCAGGGCCGCTCGGCGGGAGAGGTCGTCGGCCAGTTCGAGGATCTCCTGGCGGAAGTGCTCCTCGCGGGGCTTGCCCAGGGTGAGCATGCCGATGACGCGGTTGCGCGCCAACAGGGGCAGCACGACGGAGTCACCTCCGACCGCGGTGGCCGCCGCCGCCCACGGGCGGGCGCCGGCCTCGCGGACCGGTTCGGGCGGGCTGACCCGGGACAGCAGGGCCTTCAGCCCGTCGATGTTGTCCTCGTCCTCGTGGAGGACGTAGGCGAGGTACGGGTCCGATGCCTGGTCGGCGATCGTGTAGACGGCGCACCAGGTGGCGAGGGTCGGAACGGTCATCTGGGCCATGAGGGCGAGCGTCTGGTCCCGGTCGAGGGTGCCGGCCAACAGGTCGGAGGCTTCGACGAGGAAGGACAGGGAGCCGCGGCGCAGCCGTTCCAGCTCGCCGAGGCGGGCGGACTCGACGGCCAGGGCGATGCGGTCGGCGGCGAACTGGAGGCGCAGGGCCTCCTCGTTGGTGTAGCGGCCGGGGCCCTCGGCGGCGATGCCGAGGGAGCCGGTGAGGCGGCCCTCGACCTTGAGGGGGACCGTGACGGCCGAGCGCATGCCCGTCGACTCCAGGAGCGGTACGGCTCCGGGGACGGCCGCGAGGTCGTCGTGGACGGCGGGCATGCGGGCCGAGCCGTACCGGTTGGTGCCCGCCTCGACGGGAACCCGGGCGAAGCGCTGGCGGGTCGAGGGCAGGCCGGTGGTCGCGCGGACCTCCAGCTCCGTCTCGTCGTCCGTGGCCAGCAGTAGGAAGGCGGCGTCGGCGTCGAGCATGTCGCGGGCGCGCTCCACGGTGCGCTGGAGCAGGCTCTCCAGGTCGTCCGGGGCGGGGGAGCCGATGAACACCTCGAACGGGTCGACCGGGCGGCTCTCGCCCGGGTGGCCCCCGTCGGCGGGGATGCGCACGGGGGTCTGGAGCAGGGCGCGCTCGTCGTCGTGGACGAGAAGGCAAACGATGGAGGGCTCACCGTGGGCGTCGCGGACCCGCAGGTGGGAGGCGTACACGGGGATGACCCGGCCGTCGGCGCCGCGGATGCCGTAGCTGCCCTCCCAGCGGGACAGGCGCAGGGCCTCGGCGATGCCGGTGCCGGTGCCCGGCGTCTGCGGCCAGGCGGCGAGTTCCGCGAGCGGGCGGCCCACGACCTTCTCGGCGGGGTGCCCGAAGATCTGCTCGGCGTCCTCGTTCCAGGCGGCGACGGAGTCCGAGGCGTCGACCTGGATCACGGCGACGCGGACCCGGCTCTCGGCGAGCGGCAGGAACTGGTCCGGTACGACGGGGCCCGCGGAGCGGGTACCGACCGGACGGTCCGGGGGGTCCAGGCGGAACCAGACGTGCTTGTGGGTGGCCGTGTACTCGACGCCCCAGCGGGTGGCGAGGGCGGCGCACAGCATCAGGCCGCGGCCGCTCTCGCGGTCGGGGTCGGCGTAGGGGCGCTCACCGGGGTGGGCGAGCGGGAGCTCGCGCTCCGGGTACCGGTCGGCGACCTCGACGCGTACGCCGTCCTCGGCGCGCAGGCACAGGACCTCGGCCCGGGTCCCCGCGTGCACGACGGCGTTCGTGACGAGCTCGCTCGTGAGGACCACGGCGTCGTCGACGATGTCCGCGAAACCCCAGCCCTGCAGGGTGTCGCGGACGAACGCGCGGGCAGCGGCGACCGAGCGCCCTTGGGGGTCGAAACTGGCAGCCGCCCGTGCCGTGATCACAAGTCTCCTTCGACGCGGTGGGACATCGGATGCCAGGTTACTTACCTTCGCGGTGGCAAGGAGGCCGTCGTGGGGGATTCCACCCGCAGGGTACGGCCGGTGTGCGATGGTGCCGGAGTGTTATGGCCGGGTTCGGCCGGGGTGAAACACTGGGCAGGCTTGGAGAGCCGGATTTTGGATAGTCGGATGTCCGGTGGAACAGTGGTCGACCCTTTCGGGAGGGACACGGTGGAGTCTGGAGCAGCGGTGCGGCGTGCGGGAACGCGCCCCAAGGGGGGCCGGTCCCGGCGCGGAGGTACGACGGAGGTCGATACCGCCGCTCTGAACCGGCTGCTCACGGCCCTGGTGTCGATGCGGGACGGGAACTTCCGCAAGCGGCTGACGGTTTCCGGCGACGGTGTGATGGCGGAGGTCGCCGCCGTCTACAACGAGGTTGCCGACCGCAACCTCCACCTGACCGGTGAACTGTCCCGGGTCCGGCGGATGGTGGGCCGTGAGGGCAAGCTGAGCGAACGGCTGGAAACGGGTGCCTGCGAGGGTTCCTGGGCGGCCGCGATCGACGCCTCGAACCAGTTGGTGGACGATCTCGCCCGGCCGGTGTCCGAAGTCGGTCGGGTGCTGTCGGCGGTGGCCGAGGGTGATCTGGACCAGCGGATGGACTTGCGCACGCAGGCCTCGGATGGGGCCGGGCACCCGCTGCGCGGGGAGTTCCTCAAGGTCGGTCGTACGGTCAACAACCTGGTCGACCAGCTGTCCGCGTTCACCGACGAGGTGACGCGGGTGGCGCTGGAGGTCGGGACCGAGGGCAAGCTCGGCGGGCAGGCGCAGGTGCGCGGAATGTCCGGTTCTTGGAAGGACCTGACCGACTCCGTCAACACGATGGCGTACCGGCTCACCGCTCAGGTGCGTGACATTGCTCTCGTGACGACGGCGGTGGCCAAGGGCGATCTGTCGCGCAAGGTCACGGTGCACGTGGCCGGCGAGATGCTCCAGCTGAAGAACACCGTGAACACGATGGTGGACCAGCTGTCGTCGTTCTCGTCCGAGGTGACCCGGGTGGCCCGCGAGGTGGGTACCGAGGGCGAACTCGGCGGTCAGGCGAAGGTGCCCGGCGTCGCGGGTGTGTGGAAGGACCTGACCGACTCGGTCAACACCATGGCCGGCAACCTGACGGCCCAGGTGCGCGGGATCGCGCAGGTCACGACGGCCGTCGCGAACGGTGACCTGTCGCAGAAGGTGCGGGTCAGCGCGCGCGGCGAGGTGGCGCAACTGGCCGAAACGATCAACCAGATGACCGAGACGCTGCGTACGTTCGCGGACGAGGTCACGCGGGTGGCGAGCGAGGTCGGCGCCAAGGGGTTGCTCGGTGGTCAGGCGCAGGTGCCGGGTGCGGCGGGGACGTGGAAGGACCTCACCGACTCGGTGAACACGGTCTTCCGCAACCTGACCACGCAGGTGCGTGACATCGCCCAGGTGACGACCGCGGTGGCGAACGGCGATCTGTCGCAGAAGGTCACGGTCAACGTGGCCGGCGAGATGCTGGAGCTGAAGAACACCGTCAACACGATGGTCGACCAGCTCCAGTCCTTCGGTGCCGAAGTGACGCGGGTGGCCCGTGAGGTCGGCGTCGAGGGCGAGCTGGGTGGTCAGGCGCAGGTGCCGGGTGCGGCGGGGACGTGGAAGGACCTCACCGACTCGGTGAACACCGCCTTCCGGAACCTGACCGGGCAGGTCCGCAACATCGCGCAGGTGACGACGGCGGTGGCGAACGGCGATCTGTCGCAGAAGGTCACCGTGGACGTCTCGGGCGAGATGCTCCAGCTGAAGAACACCGTGAACACGATGGTCGACCAGCTGTCGTCGTTCGCCGACCAGGTGACGCGGATGGCGCGGGACGTGGGTACGGAGGGTCGGCTCGGCGGTCAGGCGCGGGTCGAGGGGGTTTCCGGAACCTGGAAGGAACTCACCGACTCGGTCAACTTCATGGCCGGGAACCTGACCTCGCAGGTCCGCCAGATCGCGCAGGTGACGACGGCGGTGGCGCGGGGCGACCTGTCGCAGAAGATCGACGTGGACGCCCGGGGCGAGATCCTGGAGCTGAAGAACACCATCAACACGATGGTCGACCAGCTCTCGGCGTTCGCCGAGCAGGTGACGCGGGTGGCCCGTGAGGTGGGTACGGACGGCCGGCTCGGCGGTCAGGCGCAGGTGCCCGGGGTGGCCGGGGTCTGGCGGGACCTGACCGATTCGGTGAACGGCATGGCCGGGAACCTGACCTCGCAGGTGCGCAACATCGCCCAGGTCGCGACGGCGGTGGCCCGTGGTGACCTGTCGCAGAAGATCGACGTGGACGCCCGGGGCGAGATCCTGGAGCTGAAGAACACCCTCAACACGATGGTCGACCAGCTCTCGAACTTCGCCGAGCAGGTGACCCGCGTCGCCCGTGAGGTGGGCACCGAGGGCATCCTCGGCGGCCAGGCCGAGGTCAAGGGGGTCTCCGGGACCTGGAAGGACCTCACGCAGTCCGTCAACTTCATGGCCAACAACCTGACGTCGCAGGTGCGCAACATCGCCGAGGTGACCACGGCGGTGGCCATGGGCGACCTCTCGAAGAAGATCACGGTCGACGCCAAGGGCGAGATCCTCGAACTCGTCACGACCGTGAACACGATGGTGGACCAGTTGTCCTCCTTCGCGGAGCAGGTGACCCGGGTGGCCCGTGAGGTGGGTACCGAGGGCATCCTGGGCGGCCAGGCCCGGGTCCGCGGGGTGACCGGCATCTGGAAGGACCTCAGCGACAACGTCAACACCATGGCCGGGAACCTGACGGCGCAGGTGCGCGGGATCGCCCAGGTCTCGGCGGCGGTCGCCAACGGAGATCTGACGAAGAAGGTCACCGTCGAGGCGCGCGGCGAGGTCGCGCAGCTCGCCGACACCGTGAACACGATGGTGAACACCCTGTCCTCGTTCGCGGACGAGGTCACGCGGGTGGCCCGCGAGGTGGGTACGGAGGGCCGGCTCGGCGGGCAGGCGCACGTGCCCGGTGTCTCGGGGACGTGGAAGGACCTCACCGACTCGGTGAACTTCATGGCCTCCAACCTCACCGGGCAGGTGCGGCAGATCGCCATGGTCACGACCGCCATCGCCAAGGGCGACATGACCAAGAAGATCGACATCGACGCGCGCGGCGAGATCCTGGAGCTCAAGACCACCATCAACACGATGGTCGACCAACTGTCCTCCTTCGCCGATCAGGTGACCCGGGTGGCCCGCGAGGTGGGCACCGAGGGCATCCTGGGCGGCCAGGCCCGGGTGCGGGACGTGGACGGCACCTGGCGCGACCTGACCGAGTCGGTGAACGAGATGGCCGGGAACCTGACCCGGCAGGTGCGCGCCATCGCGGCCGTCGCCACCGCGGTGACCCGAGGCGATCTGAGCCTGAAGGTCGACGTGGACGCGGCGGGAGAGATCCAGGTCCTCCAGGACAACATCAACACGATGATCGTGAATCTCCGCGACACCACCTTGGCCAATAAGGAACAGGACTGGCTCAAGGGCAATCTGGCCAGGATTTCGGCCCTTATGCAGGGTCGCCGGGAACTCGACGACGTCGCCTCGCTGATCATGAGCGAGCTGACCCCGGTGGTGTCCGCGCAGCACGGGGCCTTCTTCCTGGCGCTGCCGACCGGCGGCACCACCGAGATCGGGACGGACGGCGGCGCGGAGGGCTCGTACGAGCTGCGGATGCGCGGGAGTTACGCCTACGCGGGCGGTCAGATGCCCATTTCCTTCCGGCCGGGGGAGGGGCTGATCGGGGCGGTCGCCGAGGAGAAGCGGACGATCCTCGTCGAGAACACTCCGCCCGGCTACCTCAAGATCTCCTCGGGGCTCGGCGAGGCGCCGCCGGCGCACGTGATCGTGCTGCCGGTGCTCTTCGAGGGGAAGGTGCTCGGCGTCATCGAGTTGGCGGCCTTCCAGCCGTTCACGCAGATCCAGAAGGACTTCCTCAGCCAGATCGCTGAGATGATCGGTACGAGCGTCAACACCATCTCCGTCAACTCCAAGACGGAGGTGCTGCTCAAGCAGTCGCAGGAGATGACCGAGCAACTGCGCGAGCGCTCCGACGAGCTGGAGAACCGGCAGAAGGCCCTTCAGGCCGCCAACGCGGAACTGGAGGAGAAGGCCGAGCTGTTGGCGCAGCAGAACCGGGACATCGAGGTGAAGAACACCGAGATCGAGGAGGCCCGGCAGGTCCTGGAGGAGCGCGCCGAGCAGCTCGCGGTCTCGATGCGGTACAAGAGCGAGTTCCTGGCGAACATGTCCCACGAGCTGCGGACCCCGCTCAACTCGCTGCTGATCCTGGCCAAGCTGCTCGCCGACAACGCGGACGAGAACCTCTCGCCGAAGCAGGTGGAGTTCGCGGAGACCATCCACGGGGCGGGTTCGGACCTGCTCCAGCTGATCAACGACATCCTCGACCTGTCGAAGGTCGAGGCGGGCAAGATGGACGTCTCGCCGACGCGGATCGCGCTGGTCCAGCTCGTGGACTACGTGGAGGCCACCTTCCGGCCGCTGACCGCGGAGAAGGGCCTGGACTTCTCGGTGCGGGTGTCCCCGGAGCTGCCGGCGACGCTGCACACCGACGAGCAGAGGCTCCTTCAGGTGCTGCGCAACCTGCTGTCGAACGCGGTGAAGTTCACCGACACCGGGGCGGTGGAGCTGGTCATCCGACCCGCCGGCGGGGACGTGCCGACCGCGATCCGCGAACAGTTGCTGGAAGCCGGATCGCTGCGCGAGGCGGACGCCGACCTCATCGCGTTCTCGGTGACCGACACCGGCATCGGGATCGCGGCGAGCAAGATGCTGGTGATCTTCGAGGCGTTCAAGCAGGCGGACGGGACGACGAGCCGCAAGTACGGGGGCACGGGCCTCGGGCTGTCCATCAGCCGGGAGATCGCCCGACTGTTGGGCGGGGAGATCCACGCGGCCAGCGAGCCCGGCCGGGGATCGACCTTCACCCTGTACCTGCCGCTCCACCCGAGCGAGCTGCCCCCGCAGGGGTACGCCCCGCCCACGCCGGGCGGCGCCCGCGGGGAGTACCGCAGGGCGGCCGAGGAGGCGCGGCCCGAGCCGGTGCCGTACGCGCCGGCCCCGCTGTCCGCCGCTCCGGTACGGGCCGCGCTGCCCGCGGCGGAGCCGACCGGTCAGGGGTCGTCGGCGCTGTTCCGGCGGCGCCGCAAGGCGCAACCGGAGGCGCCGGCGCGCGGTGAGGTCCCCGGGCAGGCGGACGGGGGCGAGTGGGACGTGCAGGAGCCGCTGCCGACGCCGCCGCGGACGTACGACTTCCACGGCGAGCGGGTGCTCATCGTCGATGACGACGTGCGCAACGTCTTCGCGCTGACCAGCGTGCTGGAGCAGCACGGGCTGGCGGTGCTCTACGCCGAGAACGGGCGGGAGGGGATCGAGGTCCTGGAACAGCACGACGACGTGGCGCTCGTACTGATGGACATCATGATGCCGGAGATGGACGGGTACGCGACGACCTCGGCGATCCGCAGGATGCCGCAGTTCGCCGGGCTGCCGATCATCGCGTTGACGGCGAAGGCGATGAAGGGCGACCGGGAGAAGGCCATCGACTCCGGGGCGTCCGACTACGTCACCAAGCCGGTCGAGCCCGACTACCTGTTGTCGGTGATGGAGCAGCACATGCGCGACGAGTGAGCACCGACCTTCGGGCGGGCACGTGATGGGCGGGGCGAAGGGGAACCTTCTCCCCTCCGTTCACGTTTCCGCTTCGTGCACAGTGACATCTTGGTGACAGGGTGTGGCGATCTCGGGACTGGGGCTACGATGACCGGCACAAGGACGGACGGCTCAGGGTTGCCGTTCTCTGGGGCGGGGCCCGGCACACAGGCCGGCGCCCGGAGCCGGGGAGGCCCCGTGCCGGGGCGAGGAGGACAGGGCATGGTGCAGAAGGCCAAGATCCTCCTGGTCGACGACCGGCCGGAGAATCTGCTGGCGCTGGAGGCCATCCTCTCCGCGCTCGATCAGACACTGGTCCGGGCGTCGTCGGGGGAGGAAGCGCTCAAGGCGCTGCTGACGGACGATTTCGCGGTCATCCTGTTGGATGTCCAGATGCCGGGCATGGACGGATTCGAAACCGCCGCGCACATCAAGCGGCGGGAGCGGACCCGGGACATCCCGATCATCTTCCTGACCGCGATCAACCACGGTCCCCACCACACGTTCCGCGGTTACGCGGCGGGTGCGGTCGACTACATCTCCAAGCCGTTCGACCCGTGGGTGCTGCGCGCCAAGGTCTCGGTGTTCGTGGAGCTGTACACGAAGAACTGCAAGCTGCGGGAGCAGGCGGCGCTGTTGCGGCTCCAACTGGAGGGCGGCGGCTCCAACGGCGTGGACGGCAGCAAGGAGACGGCCGGCCTGCTGGCCGAACTCTCCGCGCGGCTCGCGGCGGTCGAGGAGCAGGCGGAGGCGCTGACCAAGCAGCTCGGCGAGGATTCGGCGGACGGCGCGGTCGTGGCGACCGCCGCCCATCTGGAACGCAAGCTGACCGGACTGCGGCGCGCGCTCGACGCGCTGGAGCCGGGCACCGACGGCCCGACCGCGGTCCTCCCGGCCCAGGGCTGAGCGGGCGGAGCCGCCCCGGCGCGGGGCGGCCGTCCGCGGGCTGCGGCCCGAGCGGGAGCGGTCGCGCGGAACGACGGCCCGCGGAACCCGCGCTGGGCGGGCGTCAGGTCTGTCGGGGCGTCAAAGTGCGTACCGACCCGGCGACACGAACGGGTGAAGGGGTGGGCACGCGTGTCCACCGGCGCGCGCACCGGTAACCTCGGCGCATGGCCTCAAGTACGTCCGGCAAGGGTTCCCCGAGCAGTGCGGGCACCGCGAAGGGCCGCACCGGCCGTACGACGGCGCCGGCGAAGAAGTCCGCGCCCGCGCGCAAGCCCCCCGCGAAGAAGGCCGCTGCGGCCCGGCGCGGCCCGGTGAAGAAGGTCGCCGCGAAGCCGGCGCCGTCCCCGACCGGGGGCGTGCTGCGGCTGGTGCGCGCCTGCTGGCTCGGTCTCGCGCACGCGGTCGGCGCGGTCTTCCGCGGGATGGGTCGCGGCGCCAAGAACCTCGACCCGGCCCACCGCAAGGACGGACTCGCGCTGCTGCTGCTGGGCCTGGCGCTGATCGTGGCCGCGGGGACCTGGTCGAACCTGCGCGGACCCGTCGGGGACCTGGTCACCATGCTGGTCACCGGGGCCTTCGGACGTCTGGACCTGCTCGTGCCGATCCTGCTCGGCGTCATGGCGGTACGTTTCATCCGCCATCCGGAACAGACCGATGCCAACGGGCGCATCGGCGTCGGCCTGTCGGCGCTCGTCGTCGGCGTGCTGGGGCTGGTGCACATCGCCTGCGGGGCGCCCGGCCGCGACGAGGGCACGACCGCGATGCAGAACGCGGGCGGGCTCGTCGGCTGGGCCGCGTCCAAGCCGCTCATCTTCACCATGGGCGCGCCGCTGGCCGTCCCCATGCTGGTGCTGCTCACCATCTTCGGCCTGCTGGTGGTCACCGCGACCCCGGTCAACGCGATCCCGCAGCGGCTGCGCCGGCTCGGCATCCGGCTCGGCATCATCGCGCCGAACGAGTACGACGAGGGGTACGGGGACGTGGAGGGCGCGGTCCCGCGCGGCGGCCGCGACCGGCACGACGCCGAGCAGTGGCGGGCCCGCGCCGGGGACCCCGCGGGGCACGGCGACCCGGCGGACGCCGCCGAGGAGGCCGCGCTCGCCCGCCGGCGCCGGCCGCGACGCAGCGCCGGCCGGCCGGGCGAGCGGGGGATGGACGCCGTCGACGTGGCCGCGGCGGCCGCCGCCGCCCTGGACGGGGTCGTCTACGGGGGGCTGCCCCCGTCCCCGCTGGTCGCCGACCTCACCCACGGCATCTCCACCGGGCCGGAGGGCGCCGAGATCACCGCCCCGGTCCCGCCCGCCCGCGACGAGCGGACCGTCGTCGCACCGCCGGTGCCCCCCGAGGCGCCCGCCCCGGTCGCACCGACGGCGCCGACCGCGCCGGTGCCGCCGGGGGGGCCCGTCGCCGCCGATCCGCCGAGCGAGCGCACCGCCGCCGCTTCCGGGACGCTGTCCGTGCCGGACCTGACGAAGTCCGCGCCCGAGGCGCAGCCGCTGCCGTCGCGCGCCGAGCAGCTCCAGCTGCGCGGGGACATCACGTACGCGCTGCCCTCGCTGGACCTGCTGGAACGTGGCGGGCCGGGCAAGACGCGCAGCGCCGCGAACGACGCGGTCGTGGCCTCGCTGTCCAACGTGTTCACCGAGTTCAAGGTCGACGCGAAGGTCACCGGCTTCACCCGGGGCCCGACGGTCACCCGCTACGAGGTCACCCTCGGCGCCGCGGTGAAGGTGGAGCGGATCACTGCCCTGGCGAAGAACATCGCCTACGCCGTGGCCTCGCCGGACGTACGGATCATCAGCCCGATCCCCGGCAAGTCGGCGGTCGGCATCGAGATCCCGAACACCGACCGCGAGATGGTGAACCTGGGGGACGTGCTGCGCCTCGCGGACGCCGCCGAGGACGACCACCCGATGTTGGTCGCGCTCGGCAAGGACGTCGAGGGCGGTTACGTCATGGCCAACCTCGCGAAGATGCCGCACGTGCTGGTCGCCGGCGCCACGGGTTCCGGCAAGTCCTCCTGCATCAACTGCCTGATCACCTCGGTGATGGTGCGGGCCACCCCGGAGGACGTCCGGATGGTGCTCGTCGACCCCAAGCGCGTCGAGCTGACCGCGTACGAGGGCATCCCGCACCTGATCACGCCGATCATCACCAACCCGAAGCGGGCCGCCGAGGCCCTGCAGTGGGTGGTGCGCGAGATGGACCTGCGCTACGACGACCTCGCGGCCTTCGGCTACCGACACATCGACGACTTCAACCAGGCGATCCGCGACGGCAAGATCAAACTGCCGCCGGGCAGCGAGCGCGAGCTCAGCCCGTACCCGTACCTGCTGGTGATCGTCGACGAGCTCGCCGACCTGATGATGGTCGCCCCGCGCGACGTGGAGGACTCGATCGTCCGCATCACCCAGCTGGCCCGCGCGGCGGGCATCCACCTGGTGCTCGCCACGCAGCGGCCCTCCGTGGACGTGGTGACGGGTCTGATCAAGGCCAACGTGCCCTCCCGGCTCGCCTTCGCCACCTCCTCGCTCGCCGACAGCCGCGTCATCCTGGACCAGCCGGGCGCCGAGAAGCTGATCGGCAAGGGTGACGGGCTGTTCCTGCCGATGGGCGCGAACAAGCCGGTCCGCCTCCAGGGCGCGTTCGTCACCGAGGACGAGATCGCCGGGATCGTCCAGCACTGCAAGGACCAGATGGCGCCCGTCTTCCGGGACGACGTGACCGTCGGGCAGAAGCAGAAGAAGGAGATCGACGAGGAGATCGGCGACGACCTCGACCTGCTGTGCCAGGCCGCGGAACTCGTCGTCTCCACCCAGTTCGGCTCCACCTCGATGCTCCAGCGCAAGCTGCGCGTCGGCTTCGCCAAGGCGGGGCGGCTCATGGACCTGATGGAGTCGCGGGGGATCGTCGGCCCGAGTGAGGGGTCCAAGGCGCGCGACGTCCTGCTCAAACCGGACGAGCTGGACGGCGTGCTCGCCGTGATCCGGGGGCAGGACACGCCGTAGCACGGGGGTCCGTCCGGCTCACTCGACCGCATGGGATCGGCGGGCAACCGTTTCCCTTGGGCGTGCGTCAAGTTGAGGAGACGACGGGGGTCCTCCCGAAGCCATTCGGATGGCGTAGGAAGAGGACCCTCCGGTTGCCCCACCCTTTCGTCACCCCCCTAGACTGGTAAGCCAGCAGGTGGCTACACGCTCGAAAGGCGCCCTCGTGTCCATCGGCAACTCCAACTCCCCCGAAGAAGAGCGTCCTTCGACCGACGACCGGTCCGAGGACCGCATCGTCGAACGTTCCGTCGAGGAGCCGTCGATCGGGACGGCCCTCAAGAAGGCCCGGATCGCCGCCGGGCTCACCGTCGACGAGGTCAGTTCCACCACCCGCGTGCGCATCCCGATCGTGCACGCGATCGAGGAGGACGACTTCACGCGCTGCGGCGGCGACGTCTACGCCCGCGGCCACATCCGTACGCTCGCCCGCGCCGTCCACCTCGATCCGGCACCCCTGATCGACAGCTACGACGCGGCCCACGGCGGCCGGCCGGCACCCACCCCGGCCGCGCCCATGTTCGAGGCCGAGCGGATCCGTCCCGAACGGCAGCGGCCCAATTGGACCGCCGCCATGGTCGCCGCCATCGTCGCCGTGATCGGCTTCGTAGGCTTCACCGCCTTCAGCGGTGGCGACGCCCAGAGCAAGCGGCCGCAGGCGGACGGTTCCGCCTCCCCGCAGCCCGCACCCAAGCAGACGGCGGGCAAGCCCGCCGCCCAGACCCCGCCGGCGCCCAAGCCGTCGCCGTCGGACAGTGCGATCGCCGCCGCCCCCAAGGACCTCGTCACCGTGGTCCTGACGGCCAGCGAGGGCGAGAGCTGGATCTCCGCAAAGGACCACAGCGGGCGACTGCTGTTCGACGGAACCCTCGCGCAGGGCGAGTCGAAGACCTTCACGGACAAGGAGTCGATCGACCTCGTCCTCGGTGACGCCGGGGCCGTGAACCTGTTCGTGAACGGCAAGGAGATCAAGGACAGCTTCCAGCCCGGTCAGGTGGAACGTCTCACCTACACCAAGGAAGATCCGCGTCAGGGCCAGGCCCAGGCGGGCTGACCAGCACGGAACAAGAAATTCCGGATCCCCGGGACGTCGCGCGGCAGCCGCCGCCGGCCCCGGGGATCTCGTCGTGGCGGGACGTGGGGCGGGGGCCGGGGTCGGGACGAAGTAGTCTTGAGTCCATGCCCGAACGCCGTACCGTCGCCCTTGTCACTCTTGGCTGCGCCCGTAACGAGGTGGACTCGGAGGAGCTCGCAGGCCGCTTGGCGGCGGATGGCTGGGAGCTCGTCCAGGACGCCGCCGACGCGGACGTAGCCGTCGTCAACACCTGCGGCTTCGTCGAAGCCGCCAAGAAGGACTCCGTAGACGCCCTGCTCGAAGCGAACGATCTGAAGGACCACGGCAGGACCCAGGCCGTGGTCGCCGTCGGCTGTATGGCCGAGCGCTACGGCAAGGAACTCGCCGAAGCGCTCCCCGAGGCCGACGGAGTCCTCGGCTTCGACGACTACGCCGACATCTCCGACCGCCTCCAGACCATCCTCAACGGCGGCGTCCACGCCTCCCACACCCCGCGCGACCGGCGCAAGCTGCTGCCGATCAGCCCGGCGGAGCGCCAGGACGCCGCAGTGGCCCTGCCCGGACACGCGCAGGAGCCCGAGGCCGCCCCGGCCGACCTGCCCGACGGCCTCGCCCCCGCCTCCGGCCCGCGCGCGCCGCTGCGCCGCCGGCTCGACAAGAGCCCCGTGGCCTCGGTGAAGCTGGCCTCCGGCTGCGACCGCCGCTGCTCCTTCTGCGCCATCCCGTCCTTCCGCGGGTCCTTCATCTCCCGCCGCCCCAGCGACGTGCTGGGCGAGACGCGCTGGCTGGCCGAGCAGGGCGTCAAGGAGGTCATGCTGGTCTCCGAGAACAACACCTCGTACGGCAAGGACCTCGGCGACATCCGGCTGCTGGAGACCCTGCTGCCGGAGCTCGCCGCCGTCGACGGCATCGAGCGCGTCCGCGTCAGCTACCTCCAGCCCGCCGAGATGCGGCCCGGCCTGATCGACGTACTCACCTCGACCCCCAAGGTCGTCCCGTACTTCGACCTGTCCTTCCAGCACTCGGCCCCCGACGTGCTGCGCGCCATGCGCCGCTTCGGAGACACCGACCGCTTCCTGGAGCTGCTGGACACCATCCGCTCCAAGGCCCCGCAGGCCGGTGTGCGGTCCAACTTCATCGTCGGCTTCCCCGGCGAGAAGGAGTCGGACTTCGCCGAGCTGGAGCGTTTCCTCACCCACGCCCGCCTCGACGCCATCGGCGTCTTCGGCTACTCGGACGAGGACGGCACCGAGGCCGTCACCTACGACGGCAAGCTGGACGCGGAGACCATCGCCGAGCGCCTCGCCCACATGCAGCGCCTCGCCGAGGAGCTCACCTCGCAGCGCGCGGAGGAGCGGATCGGGGAGACCCTGGAGGTGCTCGTCGAGACGGTCGTGCCGCTCGACGAGGCCGAGGAGGGCGAGGGCGCCTACGGGCGCGCCGCCCACCAGGCACCCGAGACCGACGGCCAGGTCGTCTTCACCGACGGCACCGGACTGGTTCCCGGGCGTATCGTCACGGCAAAGGTGGTCGGCAGCCTCGGCGTCGACCTGGTGGCCGAGCCCCTGGGCATGGAATTTGAGGAGGCGGCCGGATGACCGGAGTCCCGGCATCGGCGGCGGGCGGGACCGGCCGCCGGCCCGCGCCCGGCACCAAGCTCGGGACTGCGGCCGTCAACCAGGCCAGCCTGTGGAACATCGCCAACATCCTGACGATGATCCGGCTCGTCCTCGTGCCGGGATTCGTCATGCTGCTGCTCGCCGACGGGGGCTACGACCCCGTCTGGCGGGCGTGGGCGTGGGCGGCCTTCGCCGTCGCCATGATCACGGACATCTTCGACGGGCACCTCGCGCGGACCTACAACCTGGTCACCGACTTCGGGAAGATCGCCGACCCCATCGCCGACAAGGCGATCATGGGTTCGGCGCTCATCTGTCTCTCCTGGCTGGGTGACCTGCCCTGGTGGGTGACCGGAGTGATCCTCGGGCGGGAGCTCGGGATCACGCTGATGCGCTTCTGGGTCATCCGCTACGGAGTGATCCCGGCCAGCCGGGGCGGCAAGCTGAAGACCCTCGCCCAGGGCACGGCCGTGGGGATGTACGTCCTCGCGCTCACCGGACCGCTCGCGACCCTGCGGTTCTGGATGATGGCGGTCGCCGTCGTGCTGACCGTCGTCACCGGTTTGGATTACATCCGACAGGCCGTGGTCATGCGTCGGGTCGGACTGGCCGCGGAGCGGGCCTCGAAGTGACGTACGGATCGGGGGACGCGGCGGAGGCCGTGCGGGGCGCCGAGCGCGCCGCGGGGCCCGCCGAGGACGTGCTGAGGCTGCTCGCGGAGAGTGACCAGACGGTCGCCGTGGCGGAATCCCTGACCGGAGGAATGGTCGCGGCCGAGTTGACGGCGGTGCCGGGGGCCTCCCGCTCCTTCCGCGGCTCGGTCACCGCCTACGCCACGGAGCTCAAGCACCGCGTGCTCGGGGTGGACGCGGGGCTACTGGCGGCGGAAGGCGCGGTGAACGCGCAGGTCGCGCAGGAGATGGCCGACGGGGTGCGGCGCGTGATGGGCGCTTCGTGGGGGATCTCGACCACCGGAGTGGCCGGTCCGGACCCGCAGGACGGGCAGCCGGTGGGCACCGTTTTCATCGCCGTGGCAGGTCCGACGGGCAGGAAAGCGACCCGGCTGTGGTTGAACGGCTCCCGTACGGAAATTCGTAAGGAGAGTGCACGGACTGTGCTCGAACTGTTGTCGAGCGAACTCCGCGAGAATCTGCGGGGGCAGGATACGGAACGGAACGGGGGGATTTGATGTTTGCAGCCCTGAGTGAACACGACATCGCTCCCCGCACGGCCGCGGCGCGAGGCGGTACGGTGGGGCGTGAAGGTTACGGCTACACGGTCAGAGGAGGGAGCCACCGATGATTCTGCTCCGTCGCCTGCTGGGTGACGTGCTGCGTCGGCAGCGCCAGCGCCAGGGCCGTACTCTGCGCGAAGTCTCCTCGTCCGCCCGAGTTTCGCTCGGCTATCTCTCCGAGGTGGAGCGGGGGCAGAAGGAGGCATCCTCCGAGTTGCTCTCCGCGATCTGCGACGCGCTGGACGTACGGATGTCCGAGCTGATGCGCGAAGTCAGCGACGAGCTGTCGCTGGCCGAGCTTGCGCAGTCGGCAGCTGCAAGCGAACCGGTGCCGGCACCGGTGCGCCCGATGCTCAATTCCGTCTCCGTGGCCTCGGTCACGGGACCGGAGCGGGTGACCATCAAGGCACCCGTGGAAGCGGTGAACGTCGTAGCCGCTTGAGTGCACGTGAACATGTGAGTGTGGCGGGAGCCCCGGGTGGTGCGTCGAGCACCGGCCCGGGGCTCCTTGCCGTGCGGGGGCCGTGGGGGCGTCGCAGTGGGCGTTCTGGGTGCGGGGGACGGGGTGGTGCGGGAGGATGGGCCCGTCCGGGATCCGGCCCGCTGGGAGGTGGCCGTGCGGCGGTTGCTCATACCCCTCGCCCTCGCGATGGGCGTGCTGTGGTGGTGGGCCGTGCTGCGGCTGACGCTGGCACCGGCCGAGGCCGGGCCCGTGGAGGGCGCGGTGGCGGTCGGAGGCTGGGGGCTGGGGCTGCTGCCGGTGCACTGCGCGCGGCGGGCGGACGCGGGGCGGCGGGGGCGGGCGGGCGATGTGGAGCCCGTCGTCGGGGTCACCAGGGCATCGACACTCCACCGTTCGGGCGAAGGATCTGGCCCGTCATGAAGGACGAGGCGTCGCAGGCGAGGTAGAGCACGGCCTGGGCGATGTCCTCGGGCTCGCCGACCCGGCCCAGCGGGGACATCCGCACCATCGTCGCCTCGGTGCGCTCCAGGACTTCGGCGCTGTGCCGGCCGGTCATCGGGGTGCGGATCCAGCCGGGGGCGACGGCGTTGACGCGGATGCCGTGCGGGCCGCTCTCGGTGGCGAGGGTCTTCGTCAGCTGGACCACGGCGGCCTTGGCGGCGCTGTAGCAGAGCAGTCCGGGCTGGGCGGCGTCCACGGCGCCGGAGGCCATGGTGATCACCGAACCGGGGCGGCCCGCGGCGATCATGGCCCGCACACCCTCCTGGCAGGTGCGCAGCACCCCTTTGAAGTTCACATCCAGGATCCGGTCGAGGTCCTCGTCGGTGGTCTCCAGGACGCTGCTGGTGTGCATGACCCCGGCGATCGCGGCGACGACGTCGAGCGGACCGGCCGCGGCGACGGCGGTCCGCAGGGCGGCCCGGTCGGTGACGTCGAGGGGGTGGGCCGTGGCGGCCCCGCCGGCGCCGGTGATCAGGGACGTCGTCCCGGCGAGGCCGATCTCGTCGCGGTCCGCGCAGTGCACCCTCGCGCCCGCGCGGGCCAGGAGCGCGGCGGTGGCGCGGCCGATGCCGCTGGCGGCCCCGGTGACGAAGGCGGTGCGGCCGGTGAGGTCGTACGCGATGGCGGGTGTGGGCATGCAGGGACGGTACGAGTGGATCTGACGACCCGTCAACCGGTGCGGTGGCGTCCGGTGGGTGCGGGGGCGGGCCCGGACTGGCAGCGCGGGCACCAGTACGTGGGGCGGTCGTCCTGCGCGGCGTGCAGGACGGAGGCGCCGCAGCGCAGGCAGGGGCGGTGGTCGCGGCCGTAGACGAACAGCTCCCTACCGGGCAGGCGGCTGCCGGTGGTGGAGCGGCGCCCGTGCGCGCCGATGTTCGCGGCCAGCAGGCGCTGGGCCGCTGCCGCGAGGCGGGGGAGGGTGACCTCCGGATCGGGGAGCGCGCCGACCGGGGTCCAAGGGGTGGCCTGCGCGAGGAAGCAGGTCTCGGACTTGTAGATGTTGCCGATGCCAGCCAGGTTGCGCTGGTCGAGCAGGGCTTCGCCGAGGGGGCGGTCCGGGTCGGAGAGCAGGTTGTCGGCGGCCCGTGCGGGGTCCCAGTCGGGGCCGAGCAGGTCGGGGCCGAGGTGGCCGACGACCCGTTCCTCCTCGGCGGTGCGGATCAGCTCCAGGACGGGCAGCCGGTAGCCGACGGCGGTGGTGTCGGCGGTGCCGAGCACGGCGCGGATCTCGTAATCGGGGCCGCCGCGCCACTTCTCGCCCGGGGCGAAGACGTGCCAGGCGCCGTCCATGCGCAGGTGGCTGTGGAGGGTGAGGCCGCCTTCGATGCGGGCGAGGAGGTGCTTGCCGCGCGGGGTGACGTCCAAGGTGGTGCGGCCGGTGAGGTCGGCGAGGGCGAAGCGCGGGACGCGCAGGTCGCTGAGGGTCAACGGCTTGCCGGCGAGGGCGGTGTGCAGCCGGCTCGCGGCGCGGTGGACGCTGTCTCCTTCGGGCATGGGGCCATTGTCGCGCCGGGCGGTCGCCGACGGGGTCCGCCGGGCCCGCGGCGGACGACGCGACCCCCGCCGACGGCGCCGGCGGGGGTTCGTGGTCGGGGGGCCCGGGGGCCGCCGGCTACTTCCAGACGAGTTCCTTGTTCTTGCTCAGGATGTTGTACGGGTCGCCCCAGTACTGGGCGCCGGTCACCTTCGTCTGGGCCGACGGGGCCAGGGCGAGGGCGCAGCCGGTCTGCGTCTTTCCGTTGGTGAAGCCCTTCGGCAGGGACTCGTTCGGGCACTTCTCGAACGTGCCGATGATCGACACGCCCTGGGCCTCGCTGCCGTCCGGGAGGAGGCCCTTGATGTGGCCCACGGAGGTGTGCGACAGGTCGACGGTGCCGGTGTTCTGAACGGAGTACCGGACGTAGTAGGGGATCATCCCCTTGACCTTGTCGCCGAGCTTGAGGGCGTCCAGGTCGGCCGGGTTGCCCTGCTCGATGGCGGTGACGGTGAGGGCGATCTGGCCGCCCTTGGTGCTGCCGTAGTCGAACGGTATCCGCGCGGCCTCGCCGATCCTGAAGACCTGGCCGGACTTCGCGGTGCCGTTGGAGCCGGGGGCGGGCGCCGTTCCGGCGTCGGCGCTCGCGCTCGACGAGGAGCTGGGGGCGGCCGGGGTGCTGGGCTGGGCCGAGGGTGAGGCCGGTCGGCTCTCCTGGGTGCTGGGCCGGTCCGCGGGGAGCTCCTCGTTGCCGTTCTTGCAGCCGGTGAGGGCCAGGCCGGCACAGACGGCCAGGCCGACCGCGCCGAAGGTGGTTCCGCGCATGTTGATGGTGCTCACTCTTGGTTCCCCCATGGTGGTGCACCGCCCGTGCGGTGCTGTGATCATCTTGATAGGGCATGGACGAGGGCCCGGGCGAGCTCAGGGGCGGCCGGGAACCGTTTCGTGACATGGCCAGAACAGGCGCGGCACAGTCGAGACCGGATCGAGTCCTCGGCCGCCCCCGCCCCCGGACGCGGGCACTCCGCTCAGCTGCGCAGCCGCAGGCCCCTCGGGGTCGCATGGAAACCGGCCGCCTCCAGGTCGGCGCCCAAGGGCGAGGTCAGGGCCGCGGCGGCGTTGACCCGCTCCACGGTGAGCGCCGGGAGGGTGCCCGTACGGGACGCCGTGACCAGGGCCGTCGTGGCCGCCAGGAGCCGCGGGTCCCCGGCCTCCGGCCAGGCCAGCAGGGTCTTGCCGCCGCGCTCCAGGTACAGGGTGAGCTCCCCGTCCACCAGGACCACCAGGGAGCCCGCCTTGCGGCCCGGCTTGTGCGTCGCGTCGCCCGGGGGATCGGGCCAGGGCAGGGCCGCCCCGTACGCGTTCGCCGGGTCGGCGGCGGCCAGGACGACCGCTGCCAGCGGGGGCGGGGTGCGCTCGGCCGCCCGGAGCCGGTCCACGGCGCCGTCCATCGCGAACTGGGCCGCGCCCAGCCCCTCCACCACGTACCCCCGGCGGGCCTGGCCGCTGTCCTCGAACGCGGACAGCACCCGGTAGACGGCGCTGAAGCCGCCCGCGACGCCCTCGGCCGCCACCGCTCCCCGGGTGACCACCCCGTGCCGGTCCAGCAGGGTGCGGGCCAGGGCGTGGGCCCGGTGCGTCGGGTCGGGGGCGGCGGCCGGCAGCAGCGACCAGCGGCCCGAGACCGTCGGCGGACCCGTACGGGAGACGGTCCCGCCGAGGGTGCCGTAGCGCCCGCGCGGGACGGTGCGCCGGGCCCGGTGCGCGGTGGCGCCCGCCGTCCGGCCGGAGCCCAGCAGGGAACGCAGCGGGGCCAGGGTGTCGTTCGTCAGCCGGCCGGACCAGGCCAGGTCCCACACCACCGAGGACAGCTCCAGGTCGGATACCTCCGGGTGCCTGGCGCGGACCGACTGGGTGAGCTGGCGGAAGAACAGGCCGAAGCCCCCCGACAGGGCGTCGAGGACGGCCTTGTGGAGTTCGCCGAGTTCCAGCGGGTGCGGCTCGGGGAGCAGCAGCGGCGCGGCGTCCGCCAGGTAGAGCGAGACCCAGCCGTCCTTGCCGGGCAGGGCTCCGGCGCCCGCCCACACCACCTCGCCCGTCGTGGTCAGCTCGTCCAGCATGGCGGGGGAGTACCCGGCCACCCGCGACGGCAGGACCAGCCGCTCCAGGGCCGAGGCGGGGACCGCCGCCCCCTGGAGCTGTTCGACGGCGCGGGCCAGGCCGTCGATGCCGCGCAGGCCGCCGCCCAGGTGCTGCCACTGGGGCAGGAAGGTGGCCAGCGAGGTCGGCGGGACCGGCTCCAGTTCCTGGCGCAGCGCCGCCAACGAGCGGCGGCGCAGCCGGCGCAGCACGGCCGCGTCGCACCACTCCTGACCGCTGCCCGCCGGATGGAACTCGCCCTGGACCAGCCGACCCGCCGCCGCGAGGCGGTGCAGGGCGCCCTCGGTGACCGCCGTGCCCAGACCCAGCCGGGCCGCGACGACGGGCGTCGTGAACGGGCCGTGGGTGCGGGCGTACCGGGCGAGGAGGTCGCCGAGGGGGTCCTTCACCGGTTCCGTGAACGCCTCGGGCACCCCGACCGGCAGGGCCGTGCCCAGGGCGTCCCGCAACCGGCCCGCGTCCTCGATCGCCGCCCAGTGCTCCACGCCCCCGATCCGGACGTCGACGACGCGGCGGGCGGCGCCGAGTTCGCGGACCCACGCCGGGTCCGCGCCGCGCTCGGTCAGCTCCGCGTCGGTGAGCGGGCCCAGCAGCCGCAGCAGGTCGGCCACCGATTCGGCGTCCTTGGCCCGCCGCTCCGGGGTCAGCCACTGGAGCTCCCGCTCCAGGTCCTCCAAGACCTGCGCGTCCAGCAGTTCGCGCAGTTCCGCCTGGCCGAGTAGCTCCGCGAGCAGCCGGGAGTCCAGCGACAGCGCCGCCGCCCTGCGCTCGGCGAGCGGCGAGTCGCCCTCGTACAGGAACTGGGCGACGTAACCGAACAGCAGGGAACGGGCGAACGGCGAGGGCTCGGGGGTGGTGACCTCGACCAGCCGGACCCGGCGCGCTTCGATGTCCCCCATCAGCTCGGTCAGGCCCGGGACGTCGAAGACGTCCTGGAGGCATTCGCGCACGGCCTCCAGCACGATCGGGAAGGAGCCGAACTCCGAGGCGACCTGGAGCAGTTGCGAGGCCCGCTGGCGCTGCTGCCACAACGGGGTGCGCTTGCCCGGGCTGCGCCGCGGCAGCAGCAGCGCGCGGGCGGCGCACTCGCGGAAGCGGGAGGCGAACAGGGCGGAGCCGCCGACCTGGTCGGTGACGATCCCGTTCACGTCGCCCCGGTCGAAGGTGACGTCGGCCGCGCCCAGCGGGGGCTGGTCGTCGTCGAACCCGTGGGTGGGGACGTGCGCGGGATCGTGGTCGAGGAGGTCCATGGACAGCAGGTCGGCGTCCGGCAGGCGCAGCACGATGCCGTCGTCGGCGTGCATGACCTGCGCGTCCATGCCGTACTTCTCGGCCAGCCGGGCGCCGAGGGCCAGCGCCCAGGGGGCGTGCACCTGGGCGCCGAACGGCGAGTGGACCACGACCCGCCAGTCGCCCAGTTCGTCACGGAACCGCTCGACGACGATGGTCCGGTCGTCCGGTACGTGGCCGCAGGCCTCGCGCTGCTCGGTGAGGTAGGCGAGGACGTTGTCGGCGGCCCAGGCGTCCAGGCCCGCCGCGAGCAGTCGCAGCCGGGCGTCCTCCTCGCTCAGGGCGCCCAGTTCGCGCAGGAACGCGCCGACCGCGCGGCCCAGTTCCAGGGGGCGGCCCAGCTGGTCGCCCTTCCAGAACGGCAGCCGGCCGGGTACCCCGGGCGCGGGGGTGACCAGGACCTGGTCGCGGGTGATGTCCTCGATGCGCCAGGAGGTGGTGCCCAAGGTGAACACGTCACCCACGCGGGACTCGTAGACCATCTCCTCGTCGAGCTCACCGACCCGGCCGCCGCCCCTGCCGCCCTTCTTCGTGTCGGACGCGGCGCTGCCCGCGAGGAAGACGCCGAACAGGCCGCGGTCGGGGATGGTGCCGCCGGAGGTGACGGCCAGCCGCTGGGCGCCCGGTCGGCCCGTGATCGTCCCCGCGACGCGGTCCCACACCACGCGGGGCCGCAGTTCGGCGAACGCGTCCGAGGGGTAGCGGCCCGCCAGCATGTCCAGCACCGCCGTGAACGCCGACTCCGGCAGGGCGGCGAAGGGCGCCGCGCGGCGCACCAGGGCCAGCAGCTCGTCCAGCTGCCAGGTGTCCATCGCGGTCATCGCGACCACCTGCTGGGCGAGGACGTCCAACGGGTTGGAGGGGATCCGCAGCGATTCGATCGAGCCGGTGCGCATCCGCTCGGTCACCACGGCGGCCTGGACCAGGTCGCCCCGGTACTTGGGGAACACCACGCCCGTGGAGACCGCGCCCACCTGGTGGCCGGCGCGGCCCACCCGCTGGAGCCCGGAGGCCACCGACGGCGGCGACTCGACCTGGATCACCAGGTCCACCGCGCCCATGTCGATGCCCAGTTCGAGGCTGGAGGTGGCGACCACGGCGGGCAGCCGGCCCGCCTTCAGGTCCTCCTCGACCAGGGCCCGCTGCTCCTTGGACACCGAGCCGTGGTGCGCGCGGGCCAGCAGCGGCGGGGCGCCGAGGGCCGCGCCCGACTGCGCCATGACCTCGGCCGGCGAAGCGCCCTCCGGCAGGGCGGCGCCGGTGGCCCGCTCGTGGGCGATCTCGTTGAGCCGGTTGCAGAGCCGTTCCGCTAGCCGGCGGGAGTTGGCGAACACGATCGTCGAGCGGTGGGCCTGCACCAGGTCCGCGATGCGCTCCTCCACGTGCGGCCAGATGGACGGCCTGTCGCCGCCCTCCTTGCCCTCGGTGGCGGGGGAGCCGCCCAGCTCGCCCATGTCCTGCACGGGAACGACCACCGACAGGTCGAACTCCTTGCCCGAGGGCGGCTGCACGATCTCGACGCGGCCGCGCGGCGCGAGGTAGCGGGCCACCTCGTCCACCGGACGGACCGTCGCCGACAGCCCGATCCTGCGCGCGGGGCGCGGCAGCAGCTCGTCCAGCCGCTCCAGCGACAGCGCCAGGTGGGCGCCTCGCTTGGTCCCGGCCACGGCGTGCACCTCGTCCAGGATCACCGTCTCGATGCCGGACAGCGCGTCGCGCGCGGCCGAGGTCAGCATCAGGAACAGTGACTCGGGCGTGGTGATCAGGATGTCCGGGGGCCGCGTGGCCAGGGCCCGCCGCTCGGCCGGCGGGGTGTCCCCCGACCGGATGCCCACCCGGATGTCCGGCTCGGGCAGGCCGAGGCGGGCCGATTCCTGCCGGATGCCGGTCAGCGGGCTGCGCAGGTTGCGCTCCACGTCGACGGCGAGGGCCTTCAGCGGGGACACGTACAGGACGCGGCAGCGCTTCTTGGCCTCGGCGGGCGGCGGGGTCGAGGCCAGTTGGTCGAGGGCGGCGAGGAAGGCCGCGAGGGTCTTGCCGGAGCCCGTCGGCGCCACCACCAGCACGTCCGAGCCCTCCCCGATGGCCCGCCAGGCACCCTCCTGCGCGGGGGTGGGCGTACGGAAGGCACCCGTGAACCAGGAGCGGGTCGCGGGCGAGAACGAGGAGAGCGCGGAGCCGGACATGCCCCCATCGTGCACCCCGGCACCGACATACGGCCCGACCTGCGAGAACGCCCCCACCCGGTCGGGCGCAGAATGGGGGGATGGGGACGGACGCGGAACGCGGGGAGTGGGCCCGGCACTGGCAGTACGCGGAACTGCCCGGTCTGGACCTGCTGCGCGCCCGCTACGTGCGCCACACCTTCCCGCGCCACGCCCACGACGGGTACGTGATCGCCGCCGTCACCGGGGGCGTCGAGGAGATCGGACTGCCCGGCGGCACCGTACGGGCCGGCCCCGGCAGCGTCGTGCTGATCAACCCCGAGGTCGCGCACACCGCGCGCGCCGGCGTTCCCGAGGGCTGGACGTACGCCACCCTCTACCCCTCCCGCGAGCTGATCACCGATGTCGCCGCCGAGATCGGCACCCCGCGCGGGACGCCCGGCTTCACCGCCGAGCCGGTCATCGACCTGCCGGGCTCCCGGGCGATCACCGAGGTCCACCGGGCCGCCGAGGAGGGCAACGCGCTGGCCGCCGACACCCTCCTGCGGAGCGTCGTGGCCCGGATGCTCACCCGGCACGCGGGCCCGCTGCCCGCCCTTACGCCGCACCGCGCGGGCGCCGCCGACGCCGAGCGGGCCCGGGCCGTGCTGGCGGAGCGGATGGCCCGGCCGCCCTCGCTGGAGCAGCTCGCGGCCGAACTGGGCACCGGCCCCTTCGCCCTGCTGCGGGCCTTCCGCGCCCGCTACGGCATGCCGCCGCACACCTGGTTGACCGACGCCCGGGTCCGGCGGGCCCGCCTGCTGCTGGACGGCGGGACCGCGCCGGCGGAGGCGGCCGTCGCCGTCGGCTTCACCGACCAGCCGCACCTGAACCGGCACTTCACCCGCATCGTCGGAGTTCCGCCGGGCGCCTACCGGCGGGAGCGGGCGGCCGGCTGACCGCGCGGGCCTGGGCGGCGAGTCCGCCGGGGTGAAGGACCGGGCCGGACGTGCAAGAACGTACAAGACGGGGCCGGCCCGGCCTGCGTACCTTCGGGGCGTGGGAGAACATCGGATGGTGATGCGGGAGACCCCCGAGAGGGTCGACGACGGGCGGCCCCGCGCCGCGGTCGTGCGGGACGCGCTCGGGGTGGGGGTGGCCGTCGGGCTGTCCGGGTTCGCGTTCGGCGTGACCGCCGCGGGCGCCGGGATCAGCGTGCTCCAGGCCTGCGTGCTGAGCCTGCTCGTCTTCACCGGAGCCTCGCAGTTCGCGCTGGTCGGAGCCCTGGCCTCGGGCGGCAACCCGTTCACCGCGGCCGCCGGCGCCTTCTTCCTCGGGACCCGCAACGCCTTCTACGGGCTGCGGCTGTCGCAGCTCCTCGCGCTGCCCCGGTTCCTGCGGCCGCTCGCCGCGCACTGGGTGATCGACGAGACCACCGCCGTGGCGCTCGCCCAACCCGACCGCAAGGCGGCCCGGCTCGGGTTCACCGTCACCGGCCTCAGCCTGTACCTCCTGTGGAACCTCACCACCCTCCTCGGGGCGTTGGGCGCCGAGGCCATCGGGGACACCGCCGCGTGGGGGCTGGACGCCGCCGGGCCCGCCGTGTTCCTGGCCCTGCTCGCGCCGATGCTCAGGACCGCCACCGAGCGGGCCGTCGCCGCGCTCGCCGTCGTCCTCGGACTGGGCTTCCTGCCCTTCCTGCCCGCGGGGGTGCCCGTACTGATCGCCGCGCTGGCCGCCCCGGCCGTCCTGTGGCTGAAGGGACGCCGCTCGTGAACGTCTGGATCGCCATCGGGATCACCGTCGTCGGGTGCTACGCCCTCAAGCTCGTCGGGCTGCTGGTGCCCGCCGGAGCACTGGAGCGGCCCCTGGTCCAACGGCTCGCCGCCCTGCTGCCCGTCGCGCTGCTCGCCGCGCTCACCGCGCAACAGACCTTCAGCACCGGCCACGAGCTCGTCCTCGACGCCCGGGCCGCCGGGCTCGCCGCCGCCGGGGCCGCGCTGCTGCTGCGGGCCCCCTTCCTCGTCGTGGTCGGCGCCGCGGTCGTGGTCACCGCGGCCGTGCGGGCCCTGGCAGGCTGACCCCGGTCAGGGGCCGCCCGTACGCCCGGAGCGTCAGCAGGGCCTCCAGGGTGGCGATCGGCCGCCGCTCCAGCGAACTGCCCGGCGCCCAGTCCGGGCGCCGCACCGGCCAGCCGCCGTCCGGCCGCTGCTCCGTGGCCAGGAAGTCCAGCGAGCGCCGCATCTCCTCGTCGGTGAACCAGCCCCGGGCCAGCGACTCGGGGCGCTGGGCGTAGTCGTACGGGAACAGCACCTCGCCCGGCGCGTACCCGGCCGACAGCGGGTACCGGTCGCGCCGGCCCGGGTCGAGCACCACCAGCCGCTGCTCGCGCACCAGCCGGCCGAGCCGGTCCGCGGCCGCCGCCGCGCGGGCCCGGTCGGGGACCCCGTCGAGGAAGGCCACCGCGCCGCGGGCCTCGTACGGGTGCGAGCGGCGCAGGTTCTCCACCCGCTCCCAGCAGAAGTCCGTCGCCCGGAACAGCCACGCGTGCCAGATCCGGTTGCGGTGCAGCAGCCCGACGACCGGCCCCGTGGTCACCAGCTCGCCCGGCGGGTCGTCGCACACGCGGTGGTAGGGGGCGGTCGGGTGGTGGCGCGGCGGCGGAAAGACCAGCGGGAGCGCCCCGTCCGGGGTGGAGACCGCGGTCAGGTGGCGGCAGAGCCGTTCGATGCGTTGCCCGGCGCAGCGGCCGAGGCCGTCCAGGACGCGCAGGGCGTGCGCGGTGTGCAGCGGCTGGCTCAGCGGGCCGCGCAGATCGGGGTCCAGGGCGTGCCCGTAGCCGCCGTCCGCGCCGAGGTAGGCGCCGAGGGCGGCGTCCACCGGGTCGGCCTCGCCGCCGAGGAAGTGGAACGCGAACCGGCGCTGCTCCAGGACGCGGGCCGTGAGCCAGATGAACTGCTCGGCGCGGACCAGCGGAGCCGATCGATCCGATCGATCCGCCGCCAGCGCCGCCTGTGGGGCTTGCGCGGCCTGTGGGGCGGGTGGGCCCGAGGGGGCCGGCGTGGAAGCTTCGTCTCCAGGCATGCGTGACACCGTAGGGCGCGGGGCCCGCCCCGCAGGGCCCGAACGCGACGGGTGCACTCTCCGGGGCGGGATACTGGAAGCATGCGGTTGACGACATTTTGGGAACGGATGGGCGAGCACTTCGGCGCCGGCTACGCCGACTCCTTCGCACGGGACCACGTCATGACGGAGCTGGGCGGGCGCACGGTCCACCAGGCGCTGGACGCGGGCTGGGAGGCCAAGGACGTGTGGCGCGCGGTGTGTTCGGCGATGGACGTACCGGCCACGCTGCGCTGAGGGCCGCGGGGGCCGGGCACTGCTTCGCGGTACGGCCGGTCGGTGGGCGAGACTGGGCCGCGTGGCAGTGACAGATGAGACGACCGACCCGCCCGCGGACGCCCCCGGCACGGCGCCCCCGACGGCCGCCGGTCCGCCCGGCGGCGGGCCGTGGCCGGCCGACCCGGGGCGGCCGGGCGGGCCGCCCACCGACGCCGCCCCGGCCGGGGCGGACGCGCGGATGCCGCGGTGGCTGCCGCGCGCGGTGATCCTCGTACTGGCGTTGGTCGCCTGCTTCCAACTCGGCAGCTGGGCCTTCCACCAGCTGATCGGCCTGCTGATCAACGTCCTGATCGCGTTCTTCCTCGCGCTCGCGATCGAGCCGGCCGTGGCCAGGATGGCGGCGCGCGGCGTGCGCCGCGGGCTCGCCACCTTCCTGGTCTTCCTCGGGGTGCTCGTCTTCGCGGTGGGCTTCCTCGCCCTGCTCGGCTCGATGCTCGCCGGGCAGATCGTCGACATGGTGGAGGGCTTCCCCCGCTACCTCGACTCGGTGATCAAGTCGATCAACGACACCTTCCACACCGAGCTGTCCCGGCTGGAGATCCAGGACAGCCTGCTGCACTCCGACTGGCTCCAGAAGTACGTGCAGAACAGCGCGACCGGCGTGCTGGACGTGTCCACGACCGTGCTCGGCGGACTCTTCCGACTGCTGACGGTCGGCCTGTTCTCCTTCTACTTCGCTGCCGACGGGCCGCGGCTGCGGCGCGCGCTGTGCTCCGTACTGCCGCCGGCCAAGCAGGCGGAGGTGTTGCGGGCCTGGGAGATCGCCGTCGCCAAGACGGGCGGCTACCTGTACTCGCGCGGGCTGATGGCGCTGATCTCCGGCGTCGCGCACTACGTGCTGTTCGCGTTCCTGGACGTGCCGTACGCGCCCGCGCTCGCGGTCTGGGTGGGGCTGGTCTCCCAGTTCATCCCCACCATCGGCACCTACCTGGCGGGCGCGCTGCCGATGCTGATCGCCTTCACCGTCAACCCCTGGTACGCGCTGTACGTGCTCGGGTTCGTGGTGGTCTACCAGCAGTTCGAGAACTACGTGCTGCAACCGAAGCTGACCTCGAAGACCGTCGACATCCACCCGGCGGTGGCGTTCGGTTCGGTCATCGCGGGCACCGCCCTGCTGGGCGCGGTCGGGGCGCTCATCGCGATCCCGGCCGTCGCCACGTCGCAGGCGTTCCTCGGCGCGTACGTGAAGCGGTACGCGCTGACGGAACACGCGGACGTCTCTACCGCCCGTTCTCGTCCGGGGCGGCGAGTACGGCTGCCATGGCGTCGTTGACCCAACCCTCGACGGCGTCCTTGGTGACGCCGAGGCCGCTCAGCGGACCCGTGCCGTGCTCCAGTTCCAGCAGCGCCAGCAGGACGTGCTCGGTGCCCACGTAGTTGTGGCCCAGGCGCAGGGCCTCGCGGAAGGTGAGCTCCAGGACCTTCTTCGCGGAGGCGTCGAAGGGGACGAGGTCGGGCACCGACTCCGCGGCGGCGGGCAGGCCGGCGACGGCCGCCGTGCGGACGGCGTCGGCCGTGACGCCCCGGGCGGTGAGGGCGTGCGCCGCGAGGCCGTCGGGCTCGGACAGCAGGCCGAGGAGCAGGTGCTCGGTGCGGATCTCGGTGTTGCCGGCGGCGCGGGCCTCGTTCTGCGCGGTCACGACGACGTTGCGGGCGCGGGGGGTGAAGCGGCCGAAGCCCTCGTTGGGGTCGATACCGGGCTCGCCCTCCTTGTCGGCCTTGGGGACGAAGCGCTTCTGGGCGGCCTGGCGCGTGACGCCCATGCTGCGGCCGATGTCGGTCCAGGAGGCGCCGGAGCGGCGGGCCTGGTCGACGAAGTGACCGATGAGGTGGTCGGCCACGTCACCGAGGGACTCGGCGGCGACGACGGCGCCGCTGAGCTGCTCCAGGGTGTCGGTGTGGACCTTCTTGATGGCCTCGATGAGATCGTCCAGGCGCACCGGATTGATCATGCGGACGGGTTCCACGGGAGGGGTCGTCATGAGTGCAACCCTAGGTTGACACCCCAGGGGTGTCAACCTTCGGTTGTCAGTCGGCCGGGCCTGCGGCGTGCGGGAGCGGACTCACGGCGTACGGGAGAACGAGCGCCGGTACGAGCGCGGCGGCACGCCCCGGCGGCGCACGAACTGCTCGCGCAGGACGGCCGCGCTCCCGTACCCGACCCGCCGGGCGATCTCCTCCACCGGCAGGTCCGTGGTCTCCAGCAGCTCCTCGGCACCGCTCAGCCGCAGGCTCCGTACCCAGGCGTACGGGGTGGTGCCCGTCGCGGCGGTGAACCGGCGGGCGAAGGAACGTTTGCTCATCATGGCGCGACGGGCCGGCTCCGCCACCGGCAGCGCCTCGTGCAGGTTCTCCCGCACCCAGGCCAGCACCTCGGCCGGCCGCTCGTCGCGCCCGTCCCGCGGGGCGGGCGCCGCCAGGTACTGGGCCTGCCCACCGTCGCGGTGCGAGGGCAGCACCACGTCCCGCGCCACGGCGTTCGGCGTCGCGGCGCCGTGCTCCCGCCGCAGCAGGTGCAGGCACAGGTCGAAGCCGGCCGCGGCGCCCGCGCCCGTGACGATCCGGCCCTCGTCGACGTACAGGGCGTCGGGTTCGACGGACGCCTCGGGGTGACGGTCGGCCGGCAGCGCGGCGAACCTCCAGGGCGTGGTGGCCCGCAGACCGTCGAGCAGACCGGCGGCGGCGAGTGCGAACGTACCGACGCAGTGGGCCGCGACCAGCGCGCCCCGCCCGTGCGCCGCCGACAGCGCGTCCGGCACGGCGGGGCCCGGCGGCGTACGGAAATCCGCCCCCGGCAGCGCGATCACCAGGTCGGCGACGGCCAACCGGTCCAGTCCGTGCGACACCGTCAGCGGCACGCCCGGATCGGCGGGGACCGGCCCCCGAAGCCCACGTCCACGACCACAAGGCCGTCTACGGCACGACCAGTGGACCGACCGGGACGCCGAGGGGCACGAACTCACCCCCTCCCTGCGCCTGATCCGTACCCCGGGCCACAGCCGCGAGGACATCACGCTGCCGGCGGGCACGGGCGAGGGCGTCATCGCCTTCGTGGGCGACCTGTGGTGGCGCCCCAACGGCCCCGTCGAGGACCCGGTCGCTCCGGACCACGAACTTCTGCGGGCCTCCCGGCTCCGCGTCCTGGGCGCCGCGGACGTGATCGTCCCGGGGCACGGCGGGGCCTTCCCGGCGGACGGTGCGGCTCCGCTGTAGGCCCGGCCGCGGTCCCGGATCGGTGTGTGCGGCTGCCGGACACGGGGGTGTCGGCAGCCGTGGCGCCGACGGCGGTGAGGGCGGCGGACGTAGTCGGCTGCTGGGGTCGCGGTCATGGGGAAGCGGGGCGGCGCGGCTTGGCGCCCGTGGCGGGTGGGGCGGGCGTGGCGCGCTTGACAGGAAAATCGAACATCCATTCTGATGAGTTATCCACAGCTGACCCTGGCGTGGGAGCGCATTGTCAGTGGCAGGCGTTAGCGTCAATGGCGTGAAGCGATCGACTCAAGCAAATCGGGTGGAACCCATGGCAGGCACCGACCGCGAGAAGGCTCTCGACGCCGCACTCGCACAGATTGAACGGCAATTCGGCAAGGGTGCGGTCATGCGCCTCGGCGACAAGCCGAACGACCCCATCGAGGTCATCCCCACCGGGTCGACCGCGCTGGACATCGCCCTCGGCGTGGGCGGGCTGCCCCGCGGCCGCGTGATCGAGGTGTACGGACCGGAATCCTCCGGTAAGACCACGCTGACCCTGCACGCCGTGGCCAACGCGCAGAAGGCCGGCGGCACCGTCGCCTTCGTGGACGCCGAGCACGCGCTCGACCCCGAGTACGCGAAGGCCCTGGGCGTCGACACCGACAACCTCATCCTCTCCCAGCCCGACACCGGCGAGCAGGCGCTGGAGATCGTGGACATGCTGGTCCGCTCCGGCGCCCTCGACCTCATCGTCATCGACTCCGTGGCGGCGCTCGTGCCCCGTGCGGAGATCGAGGGCGAGATGGGTGACTCGCACGTGGGTCTCCAGGCCCGTCTGATGAGCCAGGCCCTGCGAAAGATCACGGGTGCGCTCAACCAGTCCAAGACCACCGCCATCTTCATCAACCAGCTCCGCGAGAAGATCGGTGTGATGTTCGGCTCGCCGGAGACCACCACCGGTGGCCGCGCGCTGAAGTTCTACGCCTCCGTGCGTCTGGACATCCGCCGCATCGAGACCCTCAAGGACGGCACGGACGCGGTGGGCAACCGCACCCGCGTCAAGGTCGTCAAGAACAAGGTCGCGCCGCCCTTCAAGCAGGCCGAGTTCGACATCCTCTACGGCCACGGCATCAGCCGCGAGGGCGGCCTGATCGACATGGGTGTGGAGCACGGCTTCGTCCGCAAGGCCGGTGCCTGGTACACGTACGAGGGCGACCAGCTCGGCCAGGGCAAGGAGAACGCCCGCAACTTCCTGAAGGACAACCCCGACCTCGCCAACGAGATCGAGCGGAAGATCAAGGAGAAGCTGGGCGTGGGCGTCCGCAAGGTCGACCCCGCCGCCGAGGAGGCGGGCGCCGCACCGGCCGATGCCGCCGCGGCCGTACCCGCCCCGGCGTCGAAGGCCAAGACGACGGCCAAGGCCGCCGTCGCCAAGAGCTGACCCGTGCGGGAGCAGGAAAGGGGCGGCGGAGGCGGCCGTGAAGGCCGCGGTCAGGAGCTGCCGCCCCAGAGTCCCGAGGAGCAGGCGCGGGCGATCTGCCTGCGGCTGCTCACCGGGATGCCCCGCACCAGGCGGCAGCTCGCGGACGCCCTGGAGAAGCGGGGCATCCCCGAGGAGGTGTCGCAGGAGGTCCTCTCCCGGTACGAGGAGGTCGGCCTGATCGACGACGCGGCCTTCGCCGGGGCCTGGGTCGAGTCCCGCCACCGCGGCCGGGGCCTGGCCCGCCGCGCCCTCGCGCAGGAACTGCGGACCAAGGGGGTCCACACCACCCTCGTACAGGAGGCGCTGGAACAGCTGGACTCCGAGCAGGAGGAACGGACGGCCCGGGAACTCGTGGAGCGCAAGCTCCGCGCCACCCGCGGCCTGGACCGGGACAAGCGGATCCGGCGCCTCGCGGGCATGCTCGCCCGTAAGGGATATCCGGAGGGCATGGCCCTGCGGGTGGTCCGCCGCGCGCTGGAGGCGGAGGCCTACGAGGACGCCCACACCGACGACGTCGACGACCCGGGGTTCTCGACGGGCTGAGACGCGACGGAGCGACGGGCTGAGGCGCGACGGCTGAGGCGCGACGGCGGGCCGGGGTGGGGGTAGCCCCCGGGCGGGGACGCCGGAACGCTCCAATGTGAGGGAGCGGGCCCGGCGGCAGAGTTGCCCGCATGATGCTGCGTTACGCCCTCCAGACCGTCCGGGACCGCACAGCCGGCTTCCTCGGCGCCTTCGTCGCCCTCGTGTGCGCCGCGGCCCTGATCACCGCTTGCGGCACGCTGCTGGAAACCGGACTCCGCGGCCGGATCGCCACCGAGCGGTACGCGGCCGCGCCGGTGGTCGTCTCCGCCGACCAAAACGTCCACCGGACCACGGTCACGCAGAAGAAGGGCAAGACCAAGACGAAGCACAAGGCCAAGCCCGTCGCCGAGCGGGCCTGGCTGCCGGCCGGCGCCGTCGACACCGTCCGTGCCGTCCCCGGAGCCCTGCGCGTCGTACCCGAGCTGACCTTCCAGGCCGTGCCCGTCGGCTTGGCGGCGTCGGGCGGTCGGGCCGCGTCCGGCGGCGCGCCCTCGTACGGACACGCCTGGACCTCCGCAGTCCTCACCCCCTTCGCGCTCACCGACGGCCGCGCCCCGCAGAGCGGCGACGAGGTCGTCATCGACGGGGCACTGGCCGCCCGGGCCGGACTGGAGGCCGGAGCGCGACTCACCGTGCAGGCCACCGGGGAACCGAAGGCGTACACGGTCAGCGGGGTGGCGCGGCCGGCCGGCGGCGACCTCACCCGGCAGGAAGCCCTGTTCTTCAGCGACGCCGAGGCCGAGCGGCTCGCCGACCGGGCCGGCCGGGTCGCCGCCATCGCGGTGGTGCCGGCGCCCGGAGTGACCCCCGCGGAGCTCGCCGGCAGGGTCGCGCAGGCCCTGAAGGCCACCCCGCGGACCGCCACCGCACAGGTCGCCGTCGGGGACGCCCGGGGGCCGGTCGAGTTCCCGGACGCGGCCGGCGCCCGGATCAAACTGGTCTCCATGGGCGGGGCCATGGGCGGCACCTCCCTGCTCGTCGCCGTCCTGGTGGTCGTCGGCACCTTCGCCCTCTCCGTCCAGCAGCGCCACCGCGAACTCGCCCTGCTGCGTGCCATCGCCGCTACCCCGCGCCAACTGCGGAGCATGATCGGCCGCGAGGCGCTGATCGTCGGACTCGCCGCCGGGGTCGTCGGTGCGGTGGCCGGGCTGCCCCTCGCCGCCTGGCTGTACGGCCGCTTCGTCACCACCGGGGTCGTTCCGGCGACCCTGGAGCGCACCGCGGGGATCTTCCCGATGTGCGTCGCGGTCGGGGCGAGCCTGCTCGGCGCCTGGGCCGCCGCCCGGATCACCGGCCGGCGCATCGCCCGGATCCGTCCCGCCGAGGCGCTGGCCGAAGCCGCCGTCGAGCGCGGACGCCCCGCCTGGATCCGCACCCTCGCCGGGCTGCTGCTGCTCGCCGGCGGGGCCGCCCTGGTCGTCGTACTCGGATCGCTGCGCACGGAGCCGGCGTCGACGCCGGTGACCTTCCTGACCGTGGTGGTGCTGGCCGGAGCGGTCTCGCTGCTCGGACCCTGGCTGGTGCGGGCGACCGCGGCGCTGCTCGCCGGACCGCTGTCGCTGACCGGCGCCGGCGGTCACCTGGCCACCGCGAACCTGCGCGGCAACGCCACCCGCATGGCCGCCGCCGTCACCCCCCTCGCGCTGCTCGTCGGGATGACCTGCACCGTGCTCTTCGTCACCCCCACCCTCGGTGACGCGGCCCGCGCCCAGGCGCGGGAAGGAACGCGGGCCCCGTGGGTGCTCGCCGCGCGGGGCCCCGGCGTGACCCCGGCCGCCGCCGAACGGATCCGCCGCACGCCCGGGGTCACGGCGGCCACCGAGGTCGTACGTACGTCGGTGCGGGTCGGCCTGACCAAGTACGGGGCGCAGGGTGTGACCCCGGCCGGGCTGACCCGGACCTGGGACCCGGCCGTCACGAGCGGGAGCCTGGACGGCTTCGGCGAGGACGGCGCGGCAGTGAGCGAACTGGCCGCCGACGAGTTGGGGCTCAAGCCGGGCAGCCCGCTGGAACTGACCCTCGGGGACGGCACGCCCGCGACCCTCACGGTCCGCGCCGTCTACGCGCGGGGGCTCGGATTCGGGGACCTGACGCTCCCGCACACTCTGCTGGCCGCGCACGTGGACAACCCGCTGGCCTCCGCCGTACTGGTGGCGACGGAGCCGGGCACCGGGCGGGACCGGCTGACCGCCGCGCTGAAGGACCACCCCGAGGTGGCGGTGCTGTCCGCCGCGGCCGCCGACGCGGCGCGGGCCGACCAGCAGCGGGCCGGGGCCGAGATCAACCTCCTCGCCATGGGCCTCGTACTGGCCTTCACCGCCGTCTCGGTGGTCAACACCCTGGCGATGTCGACCGCCGAACGGTTCCGGGAGTTCGCGATGCTGCGGCTGGCCGGCGCCAAGCGCCGCCAGGTGCTGCGGATGATCCGTACGGAGACCCTGGCCGTGGTGCTGACCGGGGTGGTGCTCGGCTCCGGCATCGCGCTGTCCGTGCTCACCGCCTTCAGCCTGGGCATGACCGGTTCGGTCGCCCCGGCCGTCCTGGCGCCGGTGTACGCGCTGGTCGTCGGGGTGGCCGGGCTGCTGGCGCTGGTGGCCACCGCGGTGCCCGGGCGGTTCGCCCTGCGGGTGGCCCCGGTGGACGTGGCGACGTCCAAGGCATGACGAGTGTGACGCGTAGGACGCGCATGACGGATGAGGCTGTTGCGGCCGATATGACGGCCGGGTCGGTGCCCTGTCGCCCGGTCGGTGCCCCGAACGAACGGGGCACGGGCCGGCGCCACGCGCGCGTCAGGGGCCGGTGACGGGCAGACCGGCCGACTTCCAGGCCTGGAACCCGCCCGTCAGGTCCGTCGCCCGGTGCAGGCCCAGCGTGTGGAGGGAGGCCGCGGCGAGGGAGGAGGCGTAGCCCTCGTTGCAGATCACGATCACTTCGAGGTCGTGGTCCGTGGCCTGCGCGATGCGGTGCGAGCCCCGGGGATCGAGGCGCCACTCCAGCTCGTTGCGTTCGATGACCACCGCCCCCGGGATCAGCCCGTCCCGCTCGCGCAGCGCCTGGTAGCGGATGTCCACCAAGAGGGCCCCGGCCAGGGACGCCTCGTGGGCGGCCCGCGCCTCGACGCGGGTGTAGCCCTCGCGGACCCGCTCCAGGAACTCGTCGATGCCGACGGGGGCGCTCACTGCCAGTCCGCCGGACGCTCGACCTGCTCCAGGGTGAGGACCGGGCCGTTGCGGCTGTAGCGGCGGATCAGCGGCAGCGGCGGGTAGTACGCGTGGACGGAGACGGCGTGCTCGGTGCCCGATTCGTTGAGCACCTCGTGGACGTGGTGCTCGCCGAAGTCGCGTCCGGTCTCGGCGGTCAGCGCGCGGGTACGGTCCACCCCGTCGGCCAGTTCCAGGCTCTGCCAGCCCTCGGAGGGGAGGCGTACGGACAGGGAGTGCTCGGTGAGCCGGCCCCGGGCGGTGGCGAACGCTCCGCGCGACTCGGCGTGGTCGTGCCAACCGGTGCCGGTGCCCGGCGGCCAACCGATCAGCCAGGCCTCACTGCCGCCCGGACCGTCCAGACGGATCCAGGTGCGGCCCTCCGGGTCCAGGGGCAGCGAATCGACGACCGCGGGATCGGCGGCGGTGCGCAGGGCGAAGGCGAGCAGCTCGGCCGCCGTCGGACCGGAGCCGGGGGAGACGGGGAAGGCGGAGGGCGCGGGAACGTGCAGGGGGGCGGGCGCGTGCGTCGGCGCAGACATGGGGTGATGACCGTCCTGGGAGTTCGCGAAGGTGCGCGGGGGCCCGGAAGGGCACGGGGCGCGCGGAGGGAAGGCGAATCAGCAGGAAGGGCGACACACGCAGCCCGCGTAGCGGAGCAGGTCCATGTGAACCCTCCGCCACAGGCGTACGTCGTTGCCGGTCATGTCCGCGAGTGAACCACGAGGTGCCGAGAACGGTCAATCGATCACGGCTGTAGGCGTGGTGGAGGCGGTCGGCGCGGCCTCCGGCGCACCACCGCGCACGGCGTCCGCGGCCTCGTACAGTTCCGCCGGCCGGACCCCCTCGAACGTGGCCGCCAGGTGCCCGTCGGGCCGCACGAGGAGCACGGTGTGCGCCGGGGCCCCGGGGTACGAGTCCGCCACCAGCAGCTCGGCCCGTACCGGCAGCGCGGTCACCGCCGCCGCCAGTCGGGGCATCAGTCCGGCGCCCACCCAGTGCCGCCGGTCCCAGACGCCGGTGCCCGGGGCGACGAGCAGCACCAGCAGCCGACCGCGGCCGAGCAGGTCGCGCAGCGGGACGGTCGCCCCGTCGGGGGCGGTGACCGGGACGTTCGCCACCGGACCGCCGGGTTCCGTCGCCGTCGGCACCTCGTGCACGGCGACCGGCGGGGCGTACACGGGCTCCGCGCCCAGCGGGCCCCGGCCGAGGTGGCCGTCGGTCAGCAGGGAGTGCGCGGAACGCGTCGATCCGGGGAGCAGGGTGCGCAGGCCGCCCCCGCCGCGCAGGGCGGGCATGGCCTGGTCGGCGGCGCGCAGTCGGGCGGCGACGGCGGTGCGCCGTTCCTCCTCGTAGCTGTCGAGCAAGGTCTCCGAGGCCCCCTGGTGCCAGGCCTGGGCCAGCTTCCAGGCCAGGTTCTCGGCGTCGCGCAGCCCCTCCTCGACCCCCTGGGTGCCGAGCGCGCCCAGCAGGTGGGCGGCGTCCCCGGCGAGGAAGGCCCGCCCGTCGCGCCAGCGCAGGGCGAGGCGGTGGTGCAGGGTGTGCACCCCGGTGTCGATCAGCTCGTACGGCGGAGTCGTGCCCCCGCACCAGCCCGCCAGGGTGTCCCGGATCAGGGTGACGAGCGCGTCCGGGGTGACCAGGTCGCCTCGGGACGGGAGTAGCCAGTCGAGGCGCCAGACCCCGTCGGGCAGCGGCCGCGCGGTGACCTCCTCGGGGCCGGCGGGCGGGTTGCGGTGCAGCAACGCCTCCCCGGGCCAGGGCAGTTCGGCACGCAGCGCGGCCACGGCGTGCCGCTCGACAGCAGTCCGGCCGGGGAAGCGGATGCCGAGGAGCTTGCGCACGGTGGAGCGGGCGCCGTCGCAGCCGACGAGGTGGCTGCCGCGCCACCAGGTGGTCTCGGAGCCCCGGGTGTGCGCGGTGATGCCGCGCTCGTCCTGCTCCAGGGAGTCCAGCTTGCAGTCGGTGACCAGCTGGATCAGCGGGTGGGTGGTGGCCGAGTCGCGCAGGCCGCGGGCCAGGGCGTGCTGCGGCAGGTGCAGGGGGGCGGGACGGTCCTCGAAGGTGATCCGCGAGGATTCCTGACGGCGCCTCATGGTGCGCCAGGCCGCGAAGCGCGCGCCCTCGTCGCGCAACGTCGTACAGCCCAGCCGGTGCGCCATGGCCGCCGTGTCGGCGTGCAGGACGACGGAACGGGCGGGCCGGGGCTCGTCCTTGCCGGGTCCCTCGTCGAGCAGGACGGACGGCACGCCGTGGCCGGCCAGGGCGAGGGCGAGGGACAGCCCGACGGGTCCCGCGCCGACGACGATCACCGGGTCCATGGCGCGGCTCCCGATGTCCGGTATGTGATCACAGAACGTATGCAACCCACTGAAGGTGCCCGCGTCAAGTGACACCCGTCGCGACAACGCCGCGTGGTGCGGCGGAAGAGTTCCGCCGCACCACGCGGGCTACGCACTATGACTGACCCTATGTCAGGCCCTGGGGGCCGGAAGACCGGAGGCCGGCCTTCGGTGAAGTCGGGTCAGGTGGACCTGCCGATGGCGAAGTCGTTGGCCTCATTGGCGCCGACCACCGCTCCGGTGCTCTTCGTGGACTTGCGCTGCCGGCCTTCGAGCCAGGACGCGAAGCTCGTGAGGGCGAAGTTGACCGCGATGTAGATCAGCGCGATCACGACGAAGGTCGCGATGGTGTTGCTGTAGTTCGCGGAGATCTGCCGAGCCGTCGACAGGAGCTCGGTGAGGCCGAGCAGGGTGCCGCCGAGCGCGGTGTCCTTGAGGATCACCACGAGCTGGCTGACCAGGGCCGGCAGCATCGCGGTGACGGCCTGCGGGATCAGCACGTGGACCATGGTCTGGCCCTTGCGCATGCCGATCGCCTTGGCCGCGTCCGACTGGCCGCTGGGCAGGGACTGCACGCCCGCCCGGACGATCTCGGCGATGACCGAAGCGTTGTAGAGCACCAGGCCGGCGACCACCGCGTACAGGGGACGGATGTCGGAGGAGATCGGTGTGAACTCCACGAAGAAGGCCGAGCCGAAGATCATCAACATCAGCACCGGGATGGCGCGGAAGAACTCGACGAACGTGCCGACGGGGACCCGCACCCAGGCGTGGTCGGACAGCCGACCGATGCCGAGCAGCGCACCCAGGGGCAGCGCGATCACCATCGCGAGCGCGCCCGCCTTGAGGGTCTCCAGCAGGCCGGGGATCAGGAACGTCGTCCAGACCTGGCTGTCGGTGACGAAGGGGGACCACTTCTCGCCGTCGAGCTGGCCCTTCTCCGACATGAGGCCCAGCGCCCACCACAGGGCCAGGCCGAGCAGGATGACGAAGACGACGGTGTAGATCCAGTTCCGGGACTTCGCCTTCGGGCCCGGGGCGTCGTACAGCACGGAGTTCATCGCTTCACCGCCACTCGCTTGGCCACCCAGCCCAGCAGCAGGCCGGTGGGCAGGGTCAGCAGGACGAAACCGAGGGCGAAGACGCCGAAGACGGCGAAGAGTGCCTGGGCCTCGTTCTCGACCATTTCCTTCATCAGCAGGGCCGCTTCGGCCACGCCGATGGCCGCAGCCACCGTGGTGTTCTTGGTGAGTGCGATCAGTACGTTGGTGAGCGGCGCGATGACCGCACGGAAGGCCTGGGGGAGCACGATCAGCGTGAGCACCTGGAAGAAGCTCAGGCCCAGCGCGCGGGCGGCCTCCGCCTGCCCCACGGGCACGGTGTTGATGCCCGAGCGCAGTGCCTCGCAGACGAAGGTGCCGGTGTAGGCCGAGAGTCCGAGGACCGCGAGCCGGAAGCCGGTCTCCTTGAACGTCTCGCCGCCCAGTGAAATGCCCAGCGTCTCGCTGAGGCCCAGCGAGCAGGCGATGATCAGCAGGGTCAGCGGGGTGTTGCGGACCACGTTGACGTACGTGGTGCCGAAGCCGCGCATCAGCGGGACCGGGCTGACCCGCATCCCGGCCAGGACGGTTCCCCATATGAGGGACCCGGCCGCCGAATAGAGGGTGAGCTGAACCGTCACCCAGAAGGCTCCGAGCACGTCGTACTGCCCGGAATCAAGAAAGTCGAACACGTTGCCCTGCGCTCTCCCCAGAGTGGCCGGTGAGGGGCGCCGCCGCCCGCGGCAGGCGGGCGGCGGCGCCCCTCACCGGGGAATCAGCTGCCTTCGGTGATCTGCGGGGCAGGCTCGTTCTTGTAGTCGGCCGGACCGAAGTTCTTCTTCACGGCCGCTTCCCAGGAACCGTCCGAAACCATCTTCTTCAGCGCGGCGTTGATCTTGGTCTGGAGGTCCTTGTCGCCCTTCTTCAGACCGATGCCGTAGTTCTCGTTGCTCATGTTGAGCCCGACGAGCTTGAACTTGCCCTTGTTCTTCTCCTGCGCGGCGTAGCCGGCCAGGATCGAGTTGTCCGTCGTCAGCGCGTCGATCGACTTGCTCTCCAGGCCGGTGAGGCACTCGGAGTAGCCGGCGGATTCCTTCAGGTCGGCCTCGGGGGCCAGCTTGGTCTTGACGTTCTGCGCGGAGGTGGAGCCGGTGACCGAGCAGAGCTTCTTCTTGTTCAGGTCCTCGGGCTTGGTGATGCTGGTGTCGTCGGCGCGAACCAGCAGGTCCTGGTGGGCGAGGAGGTACGGGCCCGCGAAGTCCACCTTCTCCTTGCGCTTGTCGTTGATCGAGTAGCTGGCGACGATGAACTTGACGTCACCGTTCGAGATGAGGTTCTCGCGCTCGGCACTGATGGCCTGCTTGAACTCGATCTGGTTCGGCTCGTAACCGAGTTCCTTGGCCACGTAGGTGGCGACATCGACGTCGAAGCCCGTGTACTTGCCGTCGGGGGTCTTGAGGCCCACGCCGGGCTGGTCGAACTTGATGCCGATGACGACCTTGTCCTTGCCGCCGCCGCCGGACGCGCCGGCGTCACTTGCGGACTTGTCGCTGTTGCCGCCACAGGCGGTCGCCGTCAGGGCAAGGGCGACGGCGACGGCCGCGGCCGCACCGACCTTGGAGATCTTCATGATGAACTTCCCTCGGGTGAGACGTGGTTGAGCGACGAGCGAGATGTGTGCTCCGTCGAACGGATCACTACCGGACGAGAAACGTCAGTGGTGCAGGATCTTCGACAGGAAGTCCTTGGCGCGGTCGCTGCGCGGGTTGCTGAAGAACTGCTCGGGCGTGGCCTGTTCGACGATCTTTCCGTCGGCCATGAAGACGACCCGGTTGGCGGCCGAGCGGGCGAAGCCCATCTCGTGCGTGACGACGACCATGGTCATCCCCTCCCGGGCGAGCTGCTGCATGACCTCCAGCACCTCGTTGATCATTTCCGGGTCGAGGGCCGAGGTCGGCTCGTCGAAGAGCATGACCTTGGGTTCCATCGCCAGCGCCCGGGCGATCGCCACGCGCTGCTGCTGGCCGCCGGACAACTGCGCCGGGTACTTGTCGGCCTGCGAGCCGACGCCCACCCGGTCCAGCAGCGACTGCGCCTTGTCGCGGGCGGCCGCCTGGTCGGTCTTGCGGACCTTGATCTGACCCAGCATGACGTTCTGCAGCACCGTCTTGTGCGCGAACAGGTTGAACGACTGGAACACCATGCCCACGTCGGCACGCAGCCGGGCGAGTTCCTTGCCCTCGGCCGGCAGTGGCTTCCCGTCGAGCGTGATGGTGCCCGAGTCGATCGTCTCCAGCCGGTTGATGGTTCGGCACAGCGTCGACTTGCCCGATCCCGAGGGACCGATCACCACGACGACCTCACCGCGGGCAATGCTCAGATCGACGTCCTGAAGCACGTGCAGCGCGCCGAAGTGCTTGTTGACGTTGCTCAGTACGACCAGGCCGTCCGCGGCACCGGCCGCGTCCTGCACGTCCTTGGTCACTGATACTCCGCTCATCGGCTTCTTGCTCCGTCCTCCGTCGGTTGGGAGGACAGTAGTGACGAGGCGCGCACACCGTCACCACATCTGAGGGAGAATTGAGCATAACGATCCGGCCTCGCCCGGATACGCTCCGTGCGTGGCTCCGCCCGGGGTGCTCCGGACGCGTACCGGGTGCATAACGGAAGACTCGCCGGACCGGAACCCCCTTGACGTGGGAGTCTTCATGGGCGTGGATGCATGGTGGCCCGTGTTGGGCCATTCTTCGTCCGGATGCCGTGAACAGGAAAGGGGGATGTCATGAGGCTGCTGCTCGTAGAGGACGACGACCACGTCGCCGCCGCCCTGTCCGCGATCCTCGCCCGGCACGGTTTCCGGGTGACCCACGCCCGCAGCGGCGAGGAGGCCCTCCAGGCGCTGCTGCCCGCCGGGTCCCCGCCCGGCGCCTCTCCCTACGGGGTGATCCTGCTCGACCTCGGTCTGCCCGACCAGGACGGCTACGAGGTCTGCGGCAAGATCCGCAAGCGCACCAGCACGCCCGTGATCATGGTGACCGCGCGGGCCGACGTCCGCTCCCGCATCCACGGCCTGAACATGGGCGCCGACGACTACGTCACCAAGCCGTACGACACCGGCGAGCTCCTCGCCCGCATCCACGCCGTCGCCCGGCGCACCGGCGCCTCCGAGGAGACCGCCACCGGCGGCACGGGATCCTCCGCCGCGGTCCGGCTCGGCCCCGTCTCCATCGAGCTGCCCACCCGCCGGGTCAGCGTCAACGGCGCCGACGTACCGCTCACCCGCAAGGAGTTCGACCTGCTGGCCCTGCTCGCGCAGCGGCCCGGCGTCGTCTTCCGGCGCGAGCAGATCATCAGCGAAGTCTGGCGCACCAGCTGGGAGGGCACCGGGCGCACCCTCGAAGTGCACGTGGCCTCGCTGCGCTCCAAGCTGGGCCTGCCCGCCCTCATCGAGACCGTCCGCGGGGTGGGCTACCGGCTCGTCACCCCGGCCGCGCCCTGACGGGCCCCTGCCGTGCGCGCCCGACTGCTGCCGCTCCTCGTCGTTCTCATGGCGGGCGTCCTGATCGCCCTCGGGTTCCCGCTCGCCGTGAGCCTGGCGGCCCGACAACAACAGGACGTCGTCGTCGACCGGATCGACGACAGCGCCCGCTTCGCCGCGCTCGCCCAGTTCGTCATCGACGCCGAGGGCTCCGGCTCCACCGGGGCCGACGAGCGCCAGGAGACCCTCCAGCAGGAACTCGCCCGCTACCAGGAGCTGTACGGCATCCGCGTCGGCATCTTCTACCGCGACGGGAACGCCCTGGTCAGGGCGCCCGGCTGGTGGCAGCTCCCGGACGACGGCGAAGGCCGGTGGGCCTTCGGCGAGGCGCTCGCCGGGCGGCGCAGCCACGACCCGGGCCAGGTGTGGCCCTGGCAGACCCACGGCAAACTGCTCGTCGCCTCCCCGGTCGTCCTCGACGGGGACGTGGTCGCCGTCGTCGTCACCGAATCGCCCACCGACCAGATGCGCGCCCGGATCCTGCGGGGCTGGCTGTACACCACGGCCGGACTCGCCGCCGCCATGCTGCTGGCCTTCGGCGCCGCCCTGCGCCTCACCAGCTGGGTCCTCAAGCCCGTGCAGACGCTGGACGCCGCCGCCCACGGCATCGCGACCGGTCGCATGAACTCCCGCGTCGCGGCCTCCGGCGGCCCCCCCGAACTCCAACGCCTCGCCCGCTCGTTCAACGAGATGGCCGACAACGTGGAAGAGGTCCTGGAACAGCAGCGGGCGTTCGTCGCCGACGCCTCCCACCAACTGCGCAACCCCCTCGCCGCGCTGCTCCTGCGCATCGAGCTGCTCGCCCTCGAACTGCCCGAGGGCAACGAGGAGATCGCCTCCGTGCGGACCGAGGGCAAACGCCTCACCCAGGTCCTGGACGACCTCCTCGACCTCGCCCTGGCCGAACACGCCTCCGCCGAGATCAGCCTCACCGACATCGGGGCGCTGACCTCCGAGCGGGTCGCCTCCTGGCGGCCGTACGCGGAGGAGAAGGGCGTACGACTCACCGAGACGGGCCGCTCCGCCGTCACCGGCTGGGCCGACCCGATCGCCCTGTCCAGCGCGCTCGACGCCGTGATCGACAACGCCCTGAAGTTCACCCCCGAGGGAGAGCAGGTCGAGGTGTCCGTCTCCGCGGCCGGGCGCAGCGCGCTCATCGTCATCGCCGACCGGGGGCCCGGCCTCACCGAGGAGGAACTGCTGCGCGTCGGCGACCGGTTCTGGCGCAGCGGCCGGCACCAGAACGTCAAGGGCTCCGGCCTCGGCCTGTCGATCTCCCGGGCCCTGCTCGCCGGTGGCGGCGGCTCCCTCTCCTACGAGACGAACCCGCCGCACGGGCTGCGCGTGACGGTCGCCGTCCCGCGCACCGACCCCCACAACCCCTGACGCCCCGGGCCGGCTACCAGGACAGTTCGGTACGGGCCGGCGCGGAGGTCGCGTACGTCTCCCCGACCGACCGCAGCTCGAAGCGCGCCGCCCGCTCCCGGCCCGCCCGGGGGACGGAGGGGACGTACAGGGCGGCGGCGCAGGTGCCGCCGAGGAAGCGGCGGGTGCCGTCGGGGAGCAGGCGGTGGAGCTCGTAGTGCCGGACGGGCCCGGCTGCCCGGTGCCAGGTGAGGCGGAGCTCGACGGTGTCGCCCCGCCGGGCGGTGGCGGCCGGCTCCAGGTGGGTGGGCGGGGCCGGGTGCCGGGGAAGGGCGGTGTCGCGTACCGACAGGGCCCCGAGCCGCCAGGACACCGGCTCGTTCCCGCGTCCGGTGATCCGTACCGCGAGGGCGTACGCGGTCACCCCGGCCGGCGCCCCGAGGGGGACGCGGGTGGTGCGCCAACCCCGGCCGCCGCTCGGGGCCGCCGCGCGCAGCCAGGTGTAGGGGATCGGGTCGCCGGGTGCGGCCGGCTCGCGGGTGGCCACCCCGAACTCGACGACGACCGGGCCGGCCTCCGTACGGTGCACCAGCTCGGCGACCGTGGTGCGGGTCAGCGGGAGCCGGGTCGCGTGCAGGCCGACGGCGACGGGGGCGCCGGGCCGGCCCGCCACGAGGAGGCTCGAACCGCCGCGCCAGGCGTCCGCGAAGTCAAGGGTGACGGACGGCCGTTCACCGGCGGTGTCCACCACCCAGCGGCGGCCCGGCAGCCGGTCCTGGAGGGCGAGGTGGCTCCAGGGCGCGTCGCCGCGGACCTCGCCGTCCTCGTACCAGCGCAGTCCGTGACCGGTGTTGAACGAACAGGCGAAGGGCGGCCCGGTCACCGTGGAACGGTCGGCGACCACCGTGGCGGGCGCCCGCCAGTCCGATGCGGGTGCGGGCTTCGACGGGTCGAGGGACTCGCCGGTCCAGAACAGGTCGTCGGAGCGGTGGAACGCGCCGGGGGAGCGGTCGGTGAGGTGGTTGCGGGTCCACTCGGGACGGTAGAAGCCGTAGCTGACGACGTGGTCGCGATCGCGCGGCACGATCGCGTCCCAATGCACGCGTGAGTGGAACCCGTTGGACTCGACGTCCACGGCCGCCCACAGTTCGTGGCGGGAGCGGCCCAGCCGGTCGGCTAGCGCGCCGGAGGCGGCCAGCGTCGACGCGGTCCAGCGGAAGTCCACGAAGAGGGTGTCGGCGACCTTGCCGGCCCGGTCCTCGAAGAACTCCTGGTTGAGGGCGTTCAGCGCCCCCTGCCAGCCGACCCGGCCGGTGGTGTTCATGGCGTCGTACCAGGTGATGCGCAGGCCGTGCGGTTCGCCCGCGGCCCGCAGGGCGCGCAGGAACCCACGCATCCGGGACGCCAACGCGCCGTCCCCGCCGTCGGTCTCGGCGTTGACGAACCAGCCGTCGAAGCCGTGGGCCAGGGCGACCCGGACGAGTTGCTCCGCCGCGGGGAAGCGGCCGAGGGCGTCGCGCCGCACCAACTCGTGCGTCCACCGCAGGTCACCCCCGTAGGGGACGGGCGGCAGGAACACGTTGCCCAGGACCCGGACGCCGTTGCGGTGGGCGGCGTCCGTCACGGGGGCGTTCGGCGCGAGCACGACGCCCTCGCCGGCGGAACCGCCCCAGAAGACCAACTCGTCGATGTACGCCCAGTGCGTGAGCGCGTACGAGTCGGCCGTCGCCGAGCCCTGGGACGGGTTGCCGGCGGTCGGACCGAACGAGACGAGCGAGGCGATCCGGGCCTGCCCCGCGCGGGCGCCCGGGTGCGGGGGCACGGGGGTGAAGCGCGGGGCGAGCGGGACGGTCGCCGCGTTGTGAGCCAGGTCGGGGTCCGCCTCCGGGCTCCACGCCGACAACGAGCGCCACACGATCCCGGGCCCCGGCTCGCCCGGCGGGAGCGAGTGGGGGAACCAGTAGGAGGCGTACGGGGCGAGGACGGGCGCGGGGTCGGGAGTCGCCGCCCGCGCCGGGGCGACGGCCCCGACCGGCAGCGCGCCGGCGCCGGCGACCCCGGCGACCAGCACCGTACGCCGGGTCGGCCCCGGGGCGGCGCCGGCCGGGGACGTACGGGGGACTGCGCCCGGATCGGTCGCGGACATGCGGGTCTCCTCACGCGGGGCGGGGCGGTCGTGGCCGGTGCGGGGCCGTGCGGGTCAGGTCACGTCGTGCACCCGCAGCACCTCGGTGATGCCGCGCGCGGACAGGTGCGCCGGATTCCCGGCGTGCTCCGCCAGGACCACCGCCGGGCGCACCCCTTCGGCCGCCAACGAGGCCCAGGCTTCGAAGAACGCGCCGCCCGGGGCGCACGCCCGGGCCCGTGGCACCGGGCCCGCGGCCAGGGCGAGGGCGGTGGACCGGGGCGCGGGGTGGTGCGTACGGCCGCGCCACTGCCCGGCGATCCGGGCGACGGCGGCGCCGACGGGCTTGGTCCGGCGGTCGTTGGTGAGCAGGCCGAGGCCGTACTCCACCTCCGGGAAGTCCGCGAGATCCCGGGACACGTCGTGCGAGCACCACCAGGTCACCCCCCACAGGTCCGGGCAGTCCAGCGCGTTCGCCACGGTGGCCTCGGCGAACCGGGCGGCGTCGGCCGGCCCGATCAGCGGGGCGGGCGCCCCCACCTCCTGGAGCCACACCGGGCGGTGCGGGTCCGCCGCCCACGCCTTGGACAGCTCGATCAGGTAGGCGGCGTGGTGCTCGGTCGCCGTCCCGGTGGGCCCGTGGCGTTGCGCGGTGCCGTTGAACACCCAGGAGTGCACGGCGGTGGCCGCGCCCAACCGGGCCGCCTGCGCGGGGGTGAAGGGGTGCCGGTCCCGGTACCAGACGGCGTCGTACTCGGCGTGCAGGTGGAGGCGGCCCGGGGCGCCCTCCTCGCAGGCGGCCAGCATGCGCTCCAGCCAGCGCCGTGCCCGGTCGGGGGTGACGCGGTCGGGGTCGGGATGCGGATCGTCGGCGAACTGGTTGATCTCGTTGCCCACGGTCATGCCGAGGAAGTGGGGGCGGTCGGCGAGGGCGGCGGCCAAGGTGCGCAGGTATTCCGCCTGGCCGGCGATGACGTCCGGGTCGTCGAAGATGCCGCGCCGGTGCCAGGTCGCCGTCCAGGAGGGCAGGAAGTCGAAGCTCGACAGGTGCCCCTGCAACCCGTCCACGGCGACGTCGAGCCCGCGGGCGGCCGCCGCGTCGGCGAGCGCGACCAACTGCTCGACGGCGCGCGGCCGGATCAGGGTGCGGTTCGGCTGGAACAACGGCCACAGCGGGAAGACCCGGACGTGGTCCAGTCCGAGCGCGGCCACCGAGTCCAGATCGGCGTGGACCTCGTCGAGATCGAAGTCCAGCCAATGGTGGAACCACCCCCGGGTCGGGGCGTAATTCGCGCCGAAGCGCAGGGTGCGCGGGTCATGCGGCATGAAACGTCCCGGAGTTCGGGGAATTCACCGGACGCCTCAACCTGCCGCGCGTGGTCGGACAAAGTCAACAGGGCCTCGGGGCAGGGATTTCCAGGAGCCGGCGCATGGCCACTTATGCGCGTCGGTTCCTTGCCGGCCGGGCCGTGTGGGGTGGGGGAGGGTGGGACTAATGCGGTTTAGTCGGCGGTGCGAATACGGAAGGTTCGGAGGAAAAGGAGAGGGGACAACAAGCCGATTGGCGAGCCGATTCCGGTCCGCGCGGACGCGGAGGGCGGGGCCCGCGCAGGGCTGGATCGCGTACGGTCCGCCGCACACCGCCCCGGCGCGGTCCGGCGCGGTCCCGCGCGCTCCCACGCAGTCCCACGTAGTCCCACACAGTCCCATGTAGTCCTACGCAGCCCCACGCACCACGTCACCGAGGGATGAGGCAGGCATGGCCCGCAGACCCACCATCAAGGACATCGCCCGCCGCGCCGGGGTGTCCGAGAGCGCCGTCTCCTTCGCGCTCAACGACCGGCCCGGGGTGTCCGAGCGCACCCGCGCCCGGATCCGGCAGGTCGCGGAGGAACTCGGGTGGCAGCCCAACAGCGCGGCCCGCGCCCTCTCCGGCGAACGCTCCGGAGCCGTCGGGCTGGTCCTGGCCCGGCCCGCGCACACCCTCGGCGTCGAATCCTTCTTCCTCCAACTCGTCTCCGGCATCCAGGAAGTGCTCTCCGCGAGCCGCACCGCCCTGCTCTTCCAGGTCGTCGAGGACGTCGACGCCGAATGCGCCGTCCACCGCCGCTGGTGGGCCGAGCGCCGCGTGGACGGCGTCCTCGTCGTCGACCCGCGTACGCGCGACCCCCGCCCGGAACTGCTCGCCGCCCTCGGCCTGCCCGCCGTCCTGATCGGCGGGACCGCTACCGGGACGGCCGATCAGGACGGCGGCCCCGGCGAACCGGGAGCGAGCTGCCTCTCCTCCGTCCGGGCCGACGACGCCCGGGCCATGGCCGACGTACTGGGGCACCTGCACGCCCTCGGGCACCGCCGGATCGCCCACGTCGCGGGCCTGCCCGAACTCGCGCACACCGCCCGCCGCATCGCCTCGCTGCGCGCCGGGGCGCTGCGGCTCGGCCTCGCCGCGGACCGGGTGGAGTCGGTGACCACCGACTACTCCGACACCGAGGGCGCCGCCGCCACCCGCCGGCTCCTCGCGCGGCCACAACCGCCGACGGCGCTCGTGTACGACAACGACGTCATGGCGGTCGCGGGCAGCGCGGTCGCCGCCGCACTCGGCATCGCCGTACCCGGCGAACTCTCCATCGTGGCCTGGGACGACTCCGCCCTGTGCCGGGTCACCCACCCCCGACTGGCCGCGCTGGTCCGCGACACCGCGGCATTCGGCCGGCTCGCCGCCGAGGAGCTCCTCGCCGTCCTCGCGGGCGCGGCGCCCCGCACCCGCGAGAGCGAGCTGCCCCGGCTGGAACCCCGGGAGAGTACGGCCCCACCGGCAGCCGCATACTGAAATCCGACCCCTTCCAGGAGCGCCACCGTGACCACTCCCACCCCAGCCCTCCCCGTGCCCCGCGCGGCCGCCGCAGCCGTAGGTCCGACCGTGGCGATCGACATCGGCGGAACGAAGATCGCCGGTGCGCTGGTCCACCCCGACGGCACGATGACGGCGGCCACCCGCCGCCCCACCCCGCACGGGGCGGACGCCGACGCGGTGATGGCGGCGGTCGGCGAAGTCGTCGCCGACCTCTCCGAAGCGCCCCTGTGGCCACACGTGGTCCGCTGCGGCATCGGCAGCGCGGGCCCGGTGGACACCACGCGCGGCACCGTGAGCCCGGTCAACATCGGGGCCTGGCGGGACTTCCCCGTCCAGGCCCGGGTCGGCGCGGAACTCGCCGCCCGCGGCGCCCGGATCCCGACCGTCCTGGCGGGCGACGGCGTGGCCATGACCGCGGCGGAACACTGGCTGGGCGCCGCCCGGGGACACGCGAACGCCCTGTGCATGGTCGTCTCGACCGGCGTCGGCGGCGGCCTGATCCTCAACAACCAGCTCCACCCCGGCCCCACCGGCAACGCGGGCCACATCGGCCACATCAGCGTCGCCTTCGACGGGGAGCGGTGCGTCTGCGGCGGCCACGGCTGCGTCGAATCCCTGGCCTCGGGGACCGCCATCGCGCGCTGGGCCCTGGCCCAGGGCTGGACCGGACCCGACCCCACGGCGGCCGGAGTCGCCGCCTCCGCCGTGGCGGGCGACCCCGTCGCCCGGGCCGCCTTCGACCGGGCCGGCCGCGCGCTCGCCGCCGCCATCGCGGCCACCGCCACGCTCGTCGAGACCGACATCGCCGTCATCGGGGGCGGGGTCGCCGCCGCGGGCGACACCCTCTTCGAACCGGTCCGCCGACACCTGGCCTCGTACGCGACCCTCGGCTTCGTTCAGGACCTCGAAGTCGTTCCCGCCGGGCTGGGGACCGACGCGGGTCTGATCGGCGCGGCGGCCGCGGCGATGATGCTGCTCCCGGCCGCCTGACGCCCAGCGGGCGGGACGGGACGGGCCTGTCAGGGGCAGGAGGGCTACAGCTTCGTCGGCGGGAGCGGCCGCGCCGCCGCGGGGCTACGGCTTGACCGACCGGTAGTACCGGCGGGCCCCTTCGTGCAGGTCCAGCGGGTCCGTGTAGATCGCCGTGCGCAGGTCGACCAACTGGGCCGCGTGCACCTGGCCCCCGATCCGGTCCCGGCTGAGGATCACCGTCCGTGTGAACTGCTCCGTCAGCTCCGGACTGGTGTCCTCCCGGGTCACCAGCAGGTTCGGGACGGCCACCGTCGCCACCGCGGAGGTGTTGCGGGCGTACGCGTACGCGTCCTGCGGCATCACCGCCGCCCGGTAGTAGCGCGCCGGGCTGCCGCCCGCCTGGAGCTGCTCCACCAGGTCGCCGAGCTGCACCAGCCGGATCTCGAAGCGTTCCGACAGCTCCCGCACCGCGCTGGTCGGGAGTCCGCCCGACCAGAAGAAGGCGTCGATCCGTCCCGCCTCCAGCTCCGCCGGCATGGTGTCGATCCCTATGGCCACCGGAGTGATGTCCTGCTTCGGGTTCAGCTTGGCCGCGGTCAGCAGCCGCTCCGAGATCAGCCGCACACCGGAGCCGTCCTGGCCGATCGCGACCCGCTTGCCCCGCAGGTCACGCGCCGACTGCACCGACGAGGTGGCGGGCACCACCAGCTGCACGTAGTCGTCGTAGAGCCGCGCGCAGCCGCGCAGCGCGTCCGCGCCCGGCTTGCCGTCGAGGCGGTACTTGGACACCGCGTCGGCCGTCGCCACCGTGAAGTCGGCCTGGCCGTCGGCCACCCGCTGGAGGTTCTGCTGCGAACCCTCGCTCGTCTCCAGTTGGACCCGCACCCCGGGCATGTCCCGCGCGAGGGCCTGCTCCAGCAACTGCCCGTAGCGGTGGTAGACGCCGGTACGGACGCCCGAGCTGAAGGTGAGGTCCCCCTTCAGCTCCGGTTCGCCGAAGGGACGCAGCCACCACAGCAGCGCCCCGAGCACGGCCAGCACCGCCACCAGGCCCCGAAGGGCGCGGCGCCGGCCGGCGGTGGTCGGGAGGAGGGGCATGCCGGCGATCCTGCCACTCGTCCGCCGTCCTGTCACGGCGGGCCGCCTGCCACCGGGCCCCGCGCGGTGCGCGGGCCCGTCGACCGCTGCCGCGTCGGCGGCCCGGGACCAACCCGTACCCTTGTGGGGTGAGTGTCGAGGGCGAGGCTGCAGTTTTGAAAACGTACGAGGTGCGCACCTACGGGTGCCAGATGAACGTGCACGACTCCGAGCGGCTGTCCGGTCTGCTGGAGGGCGCGGGCTACACGCGCGCCCCCGAGGGCTGCGACGGCGACGCCGACGTGGTCGTGTTCAACACCTGCGCCGTCCGTGAGAACGCCGACAACAAGCTGTACGGCAACCTCGGCCGGCTCGCCCCGATGAAGACCAAGCGCCCCGGCATGCAGATCGCCGTCGGCGGCTGCCTCGCGCAGAAGGACCGCGACACGATCGTCAAGCGGGCCCCCTGGGTCGACGTCGTCTTCGGCACGCACAACATCGGCAAGCTGCCCGTCCTCCTGGAGCGCGCCCGCGTCCAGGAGGAGGCGCAGATCGAGATCGCCGAGTCGTTGGAGGCCTTCCCCTCCACGCTGCCGACCCGCCGCGAGTCCGCGTACGCCGCCTGGGTCTCGATCTCCGTCGGCTGCAACAACACCTGCACCTTCTGCATCGTCCCGGCGCTGCGCGGCAAGGAGGAGGACCGCCGTCCCGGCGACATCCTCGCCGAGGTCGAGGCCCTGGTCGCCGAGGGCGTCTCCGAGATCACCCTGCTCGGCCAGAACGTCAACGCCTACGGCTCCGACCTCGGCGACCGCGAGGCGTTCAGCAAGCTGCTGCGCGCCTGCGGGCAGATCGAGGGCCTGGAGCGGGTCCGTTTCACCTCCCCGCACCCGCGCGACTTCACCGACGACGTGATCGCGGCCATGGCCGAGACCCCGAACGTGATGCCGCAGCTGCACATGCCCCTGCAGTCCGGCTCCGACCCGATCCTCAAGGCGATGCGCCGTTCGTACCGGCAGGAGCGCTTCCTCGGCATCATCGAGAAGGTCCGCGCCGCCATCCCGCACGCCGCGATCTCCACCGACATCATCGTGGGCTTCCCCGGTGAGACGGAGGAGGACTTCCAGCAGACGATGCACACCGTCCGCGAGGCCCGGTTCGCGAACGCCTTCACCTTCCAGTACTCCAAGCGGCCCGGCACCCCCGCGGCCGACATGGACGGGCAGATCCCCAAGGAGGTCGTCCAGGACCGCTACATGCGCCTGGTCGCCCTCCAGGAGGAGATCTCCTGGGAGGAGAACAAGAAGCAGGTCGGGCGCACTTTGGAGGTCATGGTCGCCGAGGGCGAGGGCCGCAAGGACGGCGCCACGCAGCGGCTGTCCGGGCGCGCCCCCGACAACCGCCTCGTCCACTTCACCAAGCCGGCCGACGACGTCCGCCCGGGTGACGTGGTGACCGTCGACATCACCTACGCGGCCCCGCACCACCTGCTGGCCGAGGGCCCGACCGGCACCGTGCGCCGCACCCGCGCCGGCGACGCCTGGGAGAAGCGGAACGCGGCCCCGGCCCAGCCGGCGGGCGTGATGCTCGGGATCCCCACCCTGGGCGTCCCCGCCCCGCTGCCCGTCGCCACGTCGGGCTGCGCGATCGACTGACCACCGGACGCCGGGGGCGGCTAGGCTGCGGATCATGCTCGTAGCCGCCGCCGTCTGCCCCGCCCCGCCGCTCCTCGTGCCGGAGGTCGCCGCGGGGGCCGCCGCCGAACTGGACGCCGCCCGTACGGCCTGCTCGGACGCGTTGGCCGTGCTCGCCGCCTCCCGACCCGACCTGCTGGTCGTCGTCGGCGCCGCCGACCAGGACCACCTCGGGCCCTACCCGCAGGGATCCCGAGGCTCCTTCCGCGGCTTCGGCGTCCCGGCCGACGTGCAACTCGGCGAGGGCGACGAGGGGCCGCGGCTGCTGCCCCCCTCGCTGGCCGTGGGCGCCTGGCTGCTGGAACGGGCCCGCTGGGGCGCCGCTCCCGTCGAGGGCCTGGGGGTGGCCGGACGGCTGGAACCGGAACTGTGCCTGGCCGCCGGGCGGGCCCTCGCCGAACGGGACGAACGCGTGGCGCTGCTCGTCATGGGTGACGGGAGTGCCTGCCGGACGTTGAAGGCCCCCGGCTACCTCGACGACCGCGCCGCCGCCTTCGACGCGGCCGCCGCGCTGGCCCTCGGCGCGGCCGACACCCCCGCCCTGGCCGCCCTCGACGCGGAACTCGCCCACGAGCTCCAGGCCGCCGGGCGCGCTCCCTGGCAGGTCCTCGCGGGCGCCGCCGAAGCCGCCGACCTGGACGGCCGACTGCTGTACGAGGGCGCCCCGTACGGGGTCGGCTACTTCGTCGCCACCTGGTCCTGAGGCCGCCGCCGGCCACCCCGGCGCGCGCGACGCGGCGTACACGCCGAAGGGGCGCGGAACCGGTTCGGTTCCGCGCCCCTTCGCGCACCGCGTCAGGAGGCCGCCGGAGGCGTCGGAGGCGCCGGCGGGGTGGGCGGGGTGGGCGGCGTCGGCCCGCCGGGGGTGTCGTCCTGGTGCGCGATCCTGCCCAGTGCGTCCTTCGCCTTGCCCGTACCGCTCGTGATCTGGCCGCTGTACTTGCCCTTGGTCTTGGAGTCGACGGCCTTGGCCACCTTGTCCAGACCTTGGCCGATCTTGCCCTCGTGCTGCTGCGCGAGGTCGCCGACCTTGTCCTTCGCCGGAGCGAGCTTGGCCTTGAGGTTGTCGAGCAGGCCCATGGGTCACCTTCCAGTGGTGAACGGTTACGTGCGGGCGCCCTCGCCGGCCTCGCTGTCCGCGGCGGCCTCCGCCGACTGCTGCTTCGGGATCTCCACGGCTTCCGCCGCGGGGGTCCCGACCGCCGTCTCGGCCTCCTCGGCCGGTGCGGCCGGTCCGGTCTCAGCCACCGGCGTTCCCGCCGGGTCGGCCTCGGCCGCGACCGTCTCGGTCGCTACCTCGTCCTTGCGGCCAAAAAACCGGCTGAAAACGCCCATGTCTGCTCCTCTAACGTTACTCGTGGGAGTGAAGTTCCGCCCCGGCCGCAGCGGCCTCCACCCGGTGCACGCACGGCGTGCACCGGGCCGGAACCTCTTGGGGGCAACGACTCCGCCGCGAGCCCGTCACGTCGCTCGATCGGGTACACGATCGCGTCTTGACCGGGGGCTGCGAGACTGTGTCGGTGAGGAAAGCAGCCCCCGCCCCGCGGGTCATCGCCGTCGTCGGTCCCACCGCGGCCGGAAAGTCCGACCTGGGCGTAGCCCTGGCCCGTCATTTCGACGGCGAAGTCGTCAACGCCGACTCCATGCAGCTCTACCGGGGGATGGACATCGGCACCGCCAAACTGACGACCGGGGAACGCGGCGGCGTCCCGCACCACCTCCTCGACATCTGGGACGTCACCGAGACCGCCAGCGTCGCCGAGTACCAGCGCCTCGCCCGCGCCGAGATCGACAAGCTGCTCGCCGAGGGCCGCACCCCGGTCCTCGTCGGCGGCTCCGGGCTGTACGTGCGCGGTGCCCTCGACGCCATGGAGTTCCCGGGCACCGACCCCGAGGTCCGGGCCCGGCTGGAGGAGGAGGCCACCCTGCGCGGCCCCGGAGCCCTGCACGCCCGCCTCGCCGCGCTCGATCCCGCCGCCGCCCACGCCATCCTGCCCAGCAACGGCCGCCGGATCGTCCGGGCCCTGGAGGTCATCGAGATCACCGGCAAGCCGTTCACCGCGAACCTGCCCGGCCACGACTCGATCTACGACACCGTGCAGATCGGCGTGGACGTCGCCCGCCCGGAACTCGACGAGCGGATCGCCCTGCGCGTCGACCGCATGTGGGAGGCGGGCCTGGTGGACGAGGTCCGCGCCCTGGAGGCCCGCGGCCTGCGCGACGGAATCACCGCCTCCCGCGCGCTCGGCTACCAACAGGTGCTCGCCGCCCTCGCGGGGGAGTGCACCGAGGACGAGGCCCGCGCCGAGACCGTACGGGCCACCAAGCGCTTCGCCCGCCGGCAGGACTCCTGGTTCCGCCGGGACCCCCGCGTGCACTGGCTCAGCGGGGCCGTCGCGGATCGTGGAGAACTCCCCGGACTCGCGCAGTCGTTGGTCGAACGAGCGGTCACAGCCTGATCACGTGATGGCATCGGGACGCCCCGCACGCCCGTCCGGGCCCCGGGACCGTGCCATCATCAAACTTCTGAACAGCGACGTACGAAGTCCGAGTGGGGAGGGCGCGTGGCTATGGAGGCCGGCCCTCGTGACACCGGGCGGGACGACACCGGGCGGGAAGCCGACCCGATGCTGCTCGGCGGCCCCGCAGGGACCGTCGGCGGCGCCGGCCCCGACGCGCCGGGCGTGCCGGACGCCCCCGACGGGCTCGGTCTGCCCGCCGACCCCGCGCGGCTGACCCCCGACGGCCCCGACACCCCCGAGGCCGGTGCGGAGGACGTCTCCGGCCCCGAGTTCGAGGTCGAGCTCCGCCCGCAGCGCCGCCTGCGGCTCTGGCAGATCGCCCCCATCGTGATCCTGGCCGCCACCGGGTCCCTGATGTTCGCGTTCCCCCTCGCCTTCGAGTTCGGCGACGGCGGAGCCGTGGTCGCCATGCTCGGCTTCCTCATCTGCTGCTGCGCCGGCGGCTGGGGCATGATGGCGGCCCGCCGCGTCGGCTACTCCTGGCCCGGGCTCCCACCCCGCGGCAGCGGCCGCCGCCCCGATTGGCGGATGGCCGCGCTGTACGCGCTGCTCGCGCTGGCCGTCGTGGCGCTCGCCGTGTACCGGGTGGCCCGGCTCCGCTGAGCCCTCTCCTTCGGCGACCCGGCCGGGGGCCGGGTCCCTGACGACGCGCTGATCCCGCCCGTCGCCGCGGACCCCGCCTCGGTACGATGGCCGGGTGACGCACACCGCCCTCTCCTTCCTCAAGGGTCACGGCACCGAGAACGATTTCGTGATCGTCCCGGACCCGGACAACGCCATCGACCTGCCGCCGTCCGCCGTCGTCGCCCTGTGCGACCGCCGCGCCGGCATCGGCGCGGACGGCGTGCTGCACGTGGTGCGCTCCGCGGTTCACCCCGAGGCCGCCCACCTGGCCGAAGAGGCCGAGTGGTTCATGGACTACCGCAACAGCGACGGCTCCGTCGCCGAGATGTGCGGCAACGGCGTGCGGGTCTTCGCCCGCTACCTCCACCACGCCGGCCACATCGAACCCGGCGACTTCGCCGTGGCCACCCGCGGCGGCGTCAAGCGGGTCCACCTCGCCAAGACCGGCGACGTCACCGTCTCCATGGGCCGCGCCGCGCTCCCCGAGGGCGACGTCACCGTCTCCGTGGGCGAGCGCTCCTGGCCCGCCCGGAACGTGAACATGGGCAACCCGCACGCCGTGGCCTTCGTCGACAGCCTCGACGACGCCGGGAACCTCCTCGACGCCCCGCCGTTCAGCCCGGCGAGCGCCTACCCCACCGGGGTCAACGTCGAGTTCGTCGTCGACCGCGGCCCCCGTCACGTCGCGATGCGCGTCCACGAGCGCGGCTCCGGCGAGACCCGCTCCTGCGGCACCGGCGCCTGCGCCGTCGCCGTCGCCGTGATCCGGCGCGACGGCGTCGACCCCGCCGTCACCGGCGACCCGGCGAGCTACACCGTCGACCTGCCCGGCGGCACGCTGGTCATCACCGAGCACCCCGACGGGCGCATCGACATGACCGGACCGGCCGTCATCGTCGCCTCCGGGGAGTTCGAACCCACCTGGCTCACCGAAACGGCCTTCGCCTGAAGATTCCCTCTCATGGGTGATCCGTTTCACGCTGAGCGAGAGGTGGACTGCGCCACGTGGTGGGGTCGGTAACATCAGGCACCGGCCCTGAGGGCTCACCCCATGCCCGCCACCGCCGGTCGAAGCCGCCGGAGGTGCCCATGAGTGCAGAGGCCACGAACCCCGAAGCGCATGCCGAAGTGCGTCCTGAGCTGCGCAGACGGGGCCGGACGCGGCTCGATCTGCGGCGGCTCGGTCGGGCGGCCCTGCTCGGGCCCACGTCCCGCGACCGGCTCCCGGACGCGATCGGACACGTAGCAGAAGCCCACCGTGCCCACCATCCGGACGCCGATCTCTCCCTGCTGCGGCGCGCCTACCTGCTCGCGGAGACCTCCCACCGCGGCCAGATGCGCAAGAGCGGTGAGCCGTACATCACACATCCGCTCGCCGTGACCCTCATCCTCGCCGAGCTGGGCGCCGAGACGACGACCCTGACCGCCTCCCTCCTCCACGACACGGTCGAGGACACCGACGTGACCCTCGATCAGGTCCGCGAGGAGTTCGGCGCCGAGGTCTGCTTCATCGTCGACGGCGTCACCAAGGTCGAGAAGATCGACTACGGCGCCGCCGCCGAACCCGAGACCTTCCGCAAGATGCTCGTCGCCACCGGCAACGACGTCCGCGTCATGTCCATCAAACTCGCCGACCGACTGCACAACATGCGCACCCTCGGCGTGATGCGCCCCGAGAAGCAGGAACGCATCGCCAAGGTCACCCGCGACGTCCTGATCCCGCTCGCCGAACGGCTCGGCGTCCAGGCCCTGAAGACCGAACTGGAAGACCTGGTCTTCGCGATCCTGCACCCCGAGGAGTACGAGCACACGCGCGCGCTCATCGCCGCCCACGCGGGGGAGGCCGACCCGCTCCCCGCCATCGCCGACTCCGTACGCGCCGTTCTACGGGAAGCCGGCGTCACCGCCGAAGTGGTCGTCCGCCCCCGGCACTTCGTCTCCGTCCACCGGATCTCCCGCACCCGCGGCGATCTGCGCGGCTCCGACTTCGGCCGCATCCTCGTCCTCGTCGCCGAGAACGCCGACTGCTACGCCGTGTTGGGAGAGCTCCACACCTGTTTCACCCCGGTCGTCTCGGAGTTCAAGGACTTCATCGCGGTCCCGAAGTTCAACCTCTACCAGTCGCTGCACACCGCCGTCGCCGTCCCCGAGGGCTACGTCGCCGAGGTCATCGTGCGCACCCGGCAGATGCACCGCGTCGCCGAGGCCGGGGTAGTCGCCCTCGGCAATCCGTACGCCACCGGCGAGCCCGCCGACTGCGACGAGGAACGCGTCGACCCCACCCGGCCCGGCTGGCTGTCCCGCCTCCTCGACTGGCAGCAGTCCGCGCCCGACCCCGACACCTTCTGGACGGTCCTGCGCGCCGAACTCGCCCAGGACCGCGAGATCACCGTCTACCGCGAGGACGGTAGCGCCTCCGGGACGATGAGCCTGCCCGCCGGGGCCTCCTGCATCGACGCCGCCTACGCGCAGCACGGGGAAGCGGCCCACGGCTGTATCGGCGCCCGGGTCAACGGGCGCCTCACCTCGCTGTCCTCCCCGCTCTCAGACGGGGACACCGTCCAACTGCTGCTCGCCCAGGACGCCTCCTCCGGGCCGGCCGCCGACTGGCTGGACCACGCCAGGACCCCCGCCGCCCGGATCGCCATCAGCAGCTGGCTCCAGTCCCACCCGGACGGGGCCGGACCCGCCGCCGCGGCCCCCCGCGCACCGCTGTCCGTCGTCGGGGCGCGCGGTGGCGGGGGCAACGCCGTCGCCGATCTGCCGGACGCCACCGTGCGCCTCGCGGGCTGCTGCACGCCCGTACCGCCGGACGCCGTCGCCGGGTTCCTCGTACGGGGCGGGACCGTCACCGTGCACCGCGTCCACTGTCCGGCCGTCGCCCAGATGCGGTCCGTGGGCCGGACGGCCGTCGCCGTGCACTGGCGGGCCACCGCGGACTGCCGGGTCACGCTCCTCGCCGAATCGTTCGGCCGCCCGCACCTGCTGGCCGACCTGACCGAGGCCATCGCCCGCGAAGGGGTCGAGGTGGTCTCCGCGACCGTGGAACCGCCCGTCGAACAACGGGTCCGCCACTCGTACACGCTCCAACTGCCCGACGCGACGGGGCTGCCCGCCCTGATGCGCGCCATGCGCGACGTCCCGGGCGTCTACGACGTCCGCCGCACGTAGCGGCCGACAGGGCGCGCAGGGGGGCTTGCGTAGGCCGGTCCCTGGGGGGAACGCCTCGTTCGGGTGGTCGCGTCGCGCGTCGCACGCGGGGGCGGCGCCGCCGCTGGTAAGCGGTGGTGGATGCAGCTCACCTCCCCGCGCCTGCGCGCCGCCCTGCTGGCCGCGGCCTCCCTCACCCTCGTCGCCGCCGTGCTGCCCCCGCCGACGCCGTTGGGCATCGGCGACCGGCTGTTCCCGGAGCTCGGCAACCCCGGGTACGACGTCCTCTCGTACGACCTGTCCTTCACGTACAAGGACAATCGCAGCCCCCTGGACGCGGTCACCGTCATCGAAGCCCGCAGCCTGGAGCCGCTGGAGCGGATCAACCTCGACTTCACCCACGGCACGGTGGCGTCGGCCGAGGTCAACGGGGAGCCGGCGCGGTTCGAGAGCGTCGGGGAGGACCTCGTACTGACCCCCGCGCGGGCGGTGCCGGCGAGCGTTCCGCTGCGGATCACCGTCCGGCACACCAGCGACCCGCGCGGACGCGGCGACGGCGGCTGGGTCCCCACCGAGGACGGGCTGGCCATGGCCAACCAGGCCGATGCCGCGCACCGCGTCTTCCCCTGCAACGACCACCCCGCCGACAAGGCCTGGTTCACCTTCCGGATCACCGCCCCCACCGGGCTCACCGCCGTTGCCAACGGCGTGCCGGTCGCCCTGCCCGCGGCCCGGGCAGGCGGCGCCACGCAGTGGACGTACCGGACCCTGCACCCGATGGCCACCGAACTGGCCCAGGTCTCCGTCGGCCGCTCAGCCGTCGTCCACCGCACCGGCCCGCACGGACTGCCGCTGCGCGACGTGGTGCCCGCCGCGGACCGGGAGAAGCTGGAGCCCTGGCTGAAGAAGACCCCCGGGCACGTGGCCTGGATGGAGGAGCGGGTCGGCCGGTACCCCTTCGAGAACTACGGGGTGCTGATCGCCAAGGCCACCACCGGGTTCGAGCTGGAGACGCAGACCCTCTCCCTGTTCGAGCACGGGCTCTTCACGGGCGCCGGTTACCCCGAGTGGTACGTGGAGGCGGTCATGGTCCACGAGCTGGCCCACCAGTGGTTCGGCGACAGCGTCAGCCCGCGCACCTGGTCGGACCTGTGGCTGAACGAGGGCCACGCGACCTGGTACGAGGCCCTCTACGCGGACGGCCTCGGCAAGTACTCCCTGGAGCGGCGCATGCGCGAGGCGTACCAGCGCTCCGACCAGTGGCGGGCGGCGGGCGGCCCGCCGGCGGCCCCGAAGGCCTCGGGCCCCGGCGAGAAGATCGGGCTGTTCCGCCCCGTGGTCTACGACGGCTCCGCGCTGATCCTCTACGCCCTGCGCCAGGAGATCGGGACGGCCGCCTTCGACCGCGTCCAGCGCCGCTGGGTCGCCGAGCACCGGGACGGGGTGGCCGGCACGGCCGACTTCGTACGGCTGGCCTCACAGGAGGCCGGCCGGGACCTCGCCCCCTTCCTGCACCCGTGGCTGTACGGGGCGAAGACCCCGCCGATGCCGGGACACCCGGAGTGGAGCGGCTCGGCGGCGGCCGGCGGCAAGGGCGCGGCCACGGGAGCGGCGACGGGAGCGGCGACCGGGGGCGGCGCGGCATCGGACGGCGGGAAAACGGTATGACGGGCGGGGAACGGGCATGTCACCATCGACGAGGCCGTCAGGGGAACCGGGGGAGCGCCTCCCCGGGGAATCACCGGACGGGGTGACGCGTTGCACGTGACAGTGTGATGTCACGCGCGGCGGTACCTTTGGCCATAACTGGCCGGGCCTCGCCGGACAGGCACGGCAGCGGCTCGCACCGAAGCCGGCGCGACGCATTCGAATCGACGTAAGGATCCAATGACCTCCTCTTCTTCCCCTTCCCAGGACCCGCGGGACGACGCGCAGGACGCGCGCGACCCGCAGAGCTTCACCGAGAGCCTTCGGGCCGATGCCCTGATGGAAGAGGACGTCGCCTGGAGCCACGAGATCGACGGAGAGCGGGACGGCGACCAGCTCGACCGCTCCGAGCGCGCGGCCCTGCGCCGCGTCGCCGGTCTCTCCACCGAGCTCGAGGACGTCACCGAGGTCGAGTACCGCCAGCTCCGCCTGGAGCGCGTGGTCCTCGTCGGTGTCTGGACCTCCGGAACGGTGCAGGACGCGGAGAACTCCCTCGCGGAGCTCGCCGCCCTCGCCGAGACCGCGGGCGCCCTCGTTCTCGACGGCGTGATGCAGCGCCGCGACAAGCCCGACCCGGCCACCTTCATCGGTTCCGGCAAGGCCCGCGAGCTGCGCGACATCGTCATGGAGAGCGGGGCGGACACCGTCGTCTGCGACGGCGAGCTCAGCCCCGGCCAGCTCATCGCCCTCGAAGACGTCGTCAAGGTCAAGGTCGTCGACCGGACCGCCCTGATCCTCGACATCTTCGCCCAGCACGCCAAGTCCCGCGAGGGCAAGGCACAGGTCGCCCTCGCGCAGATGCAGTACATGCTGCCGCGACTGCGCGGCTGGGGTCAGTCGCTGTCCCGGCAGATGGGTGGCGGCGGCGGTGGCGGCATGGCCACCCGAGGACCCGGTGAAACCAAGATCGAGACCGACCGGCGCCGCATCCGCGAGAAGATGGCGAAGATGCGCCGGGAGCTCGCCGAGATGAAGACCGGCCGCGACATCCAGCGGCAGGAACGACGCCGCAACAAGGTGCCCTCGGTGGCCATCGCCGGATACACCAACGCAGGCAAGTCCTCGCTGCTCAACCGCCTCACCGGCGCGGGCGTCCTGGTGGAGAACTCCCTGTTCGCCACCCTGGACCCGACCGTGCGCCGCGCCGAAACGCCGTCCGGCCGGGTCTACACCCTGGCCGACACGGTCGGCTTCGTCCGGCACCTGCCGCACCACCTCGTCGAGGCGTTCCGCTCCACGATGGAGGAGGTCGGCGACTCCGACCTCATCCTGCACATCGTGGACGGCTCGCACCCGGCGCCGGAGGAGCAGCTGGCGGCGGTCCGCGAGGTGATCCGCGAGGTCGGCGCCGTCAACGTGCCCGAGATCGTCGTGATCAACAAGGCGGACGCGGCCGACCCGCTCGTCCTGCAGCGCCTGCTGCGCATCGAGCGGCACTCCATCGCCGTCTCGGCGCGCACCGGGATGGGCATCGAGGAACTCCTCGCGCTCATCGACGCCGAACTGCCCCGGCCCGAGGTCGAGGTGGAGGCCCTGGTGCCGTACACCCGCGGCTCGCTGATCGCCAAGGCACACGCCGAGGGCGAGGTCATCTCCGAGGAGCACACCCCGGAGGGAACCCTGCTCAAGGCCCGCGTCCACCCGGAACTCGCGGCCGAGCTGGCGCCGTTCATTCCCGCGAAGCAGTAACGGCGACGCGGTAACGGGCCACGCGGTAACGGCGACGCGATACGCGCCGTACGCATGACGCAGGGCCCCCACTTCGGTGGGGGCCCTGCGTCATGTCGGGCGTCGGCCGGCGGAGCGGCCTACGGAGAGCCGAGGGGCCGTCCTACGGAGAGGCGGCGGACCGTGCCACAGGGCGCCGAGGGCCGTCCTACTTGAACTTGCCGCTCACCGCGTCGAAGATCCCCTTGGCCTCCGGACCCAACCGCGGTCCGGCCAGCCAGCCGGCCTTCGCCGGACCGATCGAGGTGTTCGACACCAGCGCCGGCTTGCCGTCGGCGCCCGCGGCGACCCAGCCGCCCCCCGAGGAGCCGCCCGTCATCGTGCAGCCGATCCGGTACATCACCGGTTCCGCCGCCTTCAGCGTCAGCCGTCCCGGCTTGTCCGCGCACTGGTACGCCTTCTGCCCGTCGAACGGAGCCGCCGCCGGGTAACCCGTCGCCGTGATGCCCGCGACCTTCCCGACGGCCGGAGCCGCGAAGTCCACCGGAAGCGCCGTACCGACGGTCTCCTCCAGCGACTTGCCGCTGCCCTTCTCCGGCGTCACGTGCAACACCGCGAAGTCGTACGGGGCACCCGCGCCGCCCGTCGGACCGCCCGTGGCGATCCACTGGTCGGACGTCTGCGCCCAGTCGCTCCACCACACGCCGTACGGAGCCACCTGCTCGCGCGGCGCGCCCTTCAGCGCGGCCGCCGGCTTGCCCGTGTTGTTGTACGAGGGCACGAAGGCGATGTTGCGGTACCAGCCGCCGGCCTTGCCCGCGTGCACGCAGTGGCCCGCCGTCCAGACCATGTTGGACTTGCCCGGGTGGGCGGGGTCCTTCACCACGGTCGCCGAGCAGACCATCGAACCCTCGGGGCCGTCGAAGAAGACCTTGCCCGACGCGGGGACGCTGGAGTGGTACGGAGCGGCGGCGGGCTTCGCCGTCACCGCGGCCGGGGTCGGGTCGGTGACGCCCTGGTCCTTGCCGGCGTCCGGATCCACGGCCGGCCGCTGCGGCTGTTCCGCGTCACGCATCCGGTCCGGGTCCCACAGCCCCTCGATGATGGGGTTGATGTAGTCGCCCGCCTCGCGGAGCCAGTCGTCCTTCTGCCAGTTCTTCCACTCGCCCCCCTTCCACTTCTCCAGGTCGAAGCCGTGCTGCTTGAGCTTGTCCTTGAGCTCGTCCGGGATCTTGATCCCGGACGGGGCGCCGGAAGGCAGGTTCACAGCCACGGTCGGCTTGGCGTCGCCGCCGGCCTCCCCGTCGCCGGGTCCGCAGGCCGTGGCGGTCAGCGCGAGCGCGGCCACGCACAGGATCGCGGTGACCGGTCGGTTCGGTCGCATGTCGTCAGTCCCCCTGGTGTTTCGAGGTGTTCGAGCGGAATGGATCGGGGTGGCGTGCAGCCCCCCACTATGCCGCCGCCCCTGAGGACGGCGGCGCCCGGGTCCGCGGTTCCTGCGGTCCGGCCCGTCGTGGGCGTCCTCGTCGTCCCGTCGGCCGTGCTCGGCCGTGCGGATCCGGGGCCGGCGGGTCGGCCGTTCGTCCCGAGCACCCGGCACGCGGTCTTGTCCGATCGCGGCCAAGGATCTTCGGGCCACCCGTGATCCGTCGCCTCCCCCGTCGTTGGTACGTACGGGGGATGGTGCACCAGCGTTCATGTTCGAGACGCAATCCGGAAGGGAATTCCGTGCGGGAGGACCGACAGACGTGGCCTTGACCGAGCCGGCCGCAGCAGCGGCCTCCGTGCCGCCCCAGGGAGCGCGGGGCCCCGTCGTGGCGGAGGGCATCCTCCGCAGACAGGCGCTGCGGGAGTCCGCCGCCCGGACGTACGCCCGTTCCCTGCCCATCGTTCCCGTCCGCGCCCGCGGGCTGACCATCGAGGGAGCCGACGGGCGGCGCTACCTCGACTGCCTCTCCGGCGCGGGCACCCTCGCCCTCGGGCACAACCACCCCGTCGTCCTGGAAGCCATCAGGGGAGTCCTCGACTCGGGGGCCCCGCTGCACGTCCTCGACCTGGCCACTCCCGTCAAGGACGCCTTCACCACCGAGCTCTTCGCGAACCTGCCACCCGAACTGGCCGCCGACGCCCGCATCCAATTCTGCGGCCCCGCCGGTACGGACGCCGTCGAAGCGGCGCTGAAACTGGTGCGCGCCGCGACCGGTCGCTCCGGACTGCTCACCTTCACCGGCGCCTACCACGGCATGACCGCCGGAGCCCTGGACGCCTCCGGGCACGCAACCGACGTACGGGTGACCCGACTGCCCTACCCGCAGGACCACCGCTGCCCCTTCGGCATCGGCGGAGCCGAGGGCGCACGGGTCGCCGCGCACTGGACGGAGAACCTGCTGGACGACCCCAAGGGCGGGGTACCCGCCCCCGCCGGCATGATCGTCGAGCCGGTGCAGGGGGAGGGCGGCGTCCACCCGGCCCCCGACGACTGGCTGCGCCGCATGCGGGAGATCACCGCCGCCCGGGGCATTCCACTGATCGCGGACGAGGTGCAGACCGGCGTCGGCCGCACCGGTGCCTTCTGGGGCGTCGACCACGCCGGGGTCGTGCCCGACGTGATGGTCCTGTCCAAGGCCATCGGCGGGAGCCTGCCGCTCGCCGTCATCGTCTACCGGGCCGAACTCGACGTCTGGGCACCGGGCGCGCACGCCGGCACCTTCCGGGGCAACCAGCTCGCCATGGCAGCGGGCACCGCGACCCTGGCCCACGTACGCCGCAACGGCCTCGCCGAACGCGCTGCCGTCCTGGGCGCACGCATGCTGACCGCGCTGCGCGGGCTCGCCGCCGACGAGCCGTGCGTCGGGGACGTCCGGGGGCGCGGCCTGATGATCGGCATCGAGCTCGTCGACCCCGGGACGGGCGCCGCCGCACCCGACCTCGCCGCCGCCGTCCGCCAGGCGTGCCTGGACCGGGGCCTGATCGTCGAACTCGGCGGCCGCCACTCCAGCGTCGTCCGGCTGCTGCCCCCGCTGACCCTGACCGACGAGCAGGCGACGGCCGTCCTGGACCGCCTCGCCGACGCCGTCCCCGCCGCGGCCCGCCGCCCCCACTGACCCGCACGCGAAGGACCCCGATGCCCGACCCGACCCCCACCCCACCCCCCGCCGGCCCCACCCCGAGCCTCGCGCCCCGCTCGGCCACCCGCCCCCTCCCGCCGGACCCCGCCGGCTCGGCGGCGGACCGCCCGCCCGCCACACCGGCGGCGCCCGCGGAACCTGCCGGCCCGGTGGTCGGGGAGGCCCCGGCCGCGCCGGGGGAGCCTGCGGGTTCCGGTGCCGGGGGTGTGGGCGCCGCGCGGGCGGTCCCTACGGTGGTCCCGCCGGGTCGTGTCGGTCCGGCTGTGGGGCGGGTGGTCGCTGGGCCGGCGGCGGCTTCGGCCCGGTCGCCTGAGCGCGCGGGCCCGGTGGTCGGGGAGGTCCCGGCCGTGCCGGGGGAGGCTGCGGGTTCCGGTGCCGGGGGTGTGGGCGCCGTGCCGGCGGGGCCTGAGGTGGTCCCGCCGGGTTGTGTCGGTCCGGCTGTGGGGCGGGTGGGCGAGGCGCCGGCGGCGGCTTTCCTGTTCCTCTCGGAGCCTGCCGGGTCCTGCCCGGAGACGGCAGTTGTCGCACCGGCAGCGGCTTCCGGCACGCCCTCAGCATTCGTCGGATCTGTCGCCGGGCGAGTGGCAGCCACGCCGGTGGCGGCGTCTGTTCCGCTGGCGGAGCCTGCTGGATCCCGCGCCGGAGCATCCGCCGTGGTGCCGTCCCCCGGGGCGCTGTCCTCGTGGGCCGGTGAGCCGCCCGTATATCCGGAGTCATCGACACGGGTTCAGGCGACCGCAGCCCCGGAGAGTGAGGTTCGGCCCTCCGTCGTCGCGCCGCCGTCCGGAGCCTTGTCGTTCTGGGCGGGGGAGTCTTCCGATTTCTCTGTGTTGCCTGCTGTCGCTCACGAGCAGCCCGTGCCGCCAGGGCTCCGAGTCGGGTCGTCCCTCGACGCATCGACTCCCGGAACGCTGTCGTCCCCGGCACCGGAAGCTGTCCCCTCACTGGAGTTGTTCGCCACTGCCCAGGCACCCATGACCGCCGGGGCTCACGTCCCGCTGACCACGGTCGCATCAACGTCCGTCGACTTCTCGGGCCTCTTCGAGGAGGAACACGCAACACTGCGCGCCGTGGAGCCCTCCGGCCCGTCCCCACAGGCCGGGTGTGCGCCCGTCACGCCGTCGAGCCTGTCCACCCCACTCGTCCTCGCCGAGGAGCCCGCTCCCTTGCCAGCGACCACCTTCGACGCGGAGCCCGCTCCCTCAGTAGCGGAGCTCGCCATGCCGCACCCGCAGACCGCGACGCACCCAGCCCCGTCCTCAGACGCAGCCTCCGGCTCCGGGCGCGTCAGCGCGGCGGCCCCCGCCCCCGCGACGCCCCCAGCCCCTTCCCCGGAGCCGGCACCGGCCATCGGGCCCGCCGTCGCGGCAGTCCCCACTCCGGCGACGCCCCCGGCCCCTTCCCCGGAGTCGGCACCGGCCATGGGGCCCGCCGGCGCGGCAGGTTCCACCCCCGCGACGCACCGAGCTCCTTCCCCGGAGGCAACCCTCGCCGCCGAGCCCGCCGGCGAGGCTGTCCCCGCCCCCGCGACGGCCCCCGCTGCCGCGACGCGCCCATCCCCCTACCCGGAGCCAGCGCCGACCGCCGAGCCCGCCGGCGCGGCTGTCCCTGCCCCCGCGACGCGCCCAGCCCCTTGCCTGGAGGTAGCCTCGGCCGAGCCCGCCGGCGCGGCTGCCCCCGCCTCCGGGACGCACCCTGCCCACTTCCGGGAGCCGGCCTCCGGCGAAGCGCCCGTCGGCGCGACGAGCCTCACCCCCGCGACGGCTCCCACGCCCGAGGCGCCACCCGCTCCAGCCCCCCCGGCGCACCCAGCGCCCGCCGACGCGACGAGCCCCAGCCCGGCGACGGCCCCCACGCCCGGAACGCCGCCCGCCTCCGCCTCCGGCGCGGCCCCCACCCCCGCCTCCGGCGCGGGCTTCGGCGTGGCGGAGGTTCGGGCGGGGGTGGGGGTGCCGCGGCAGAAGGACGGGGTGCCTCGGGAGCGGGCGGGCGGGGTCGGGCCGGACGGGCCCGAAGCGGCGGCGCTGCCCGACCTGCTGGACCACGCCGACCCGGCCGTCGCCGCCGACGCCGCCACGGTGGAGAACCTGCTGCGGTGCTGGGTCCGGGAGAGCGGCATCCACCGTCCCGACGGGCCCGCCGGCCCCCTGCTCCGCATCCCCCTCCCCGCATCCGGCGTCACCCTGCTCGTCCCCGTCCGGTACTGGTCCCCGGCGGGCTGGCACCGGTTCGCGCCCGTCCGGATCGAGGGCGCCCCCGTCACGGCCTCCGCCCTGGACGCCGTCACCGTCGCCGCCCTGCTGGCCCGCGAGGGCACCGGCCGCGCCGGCGTCGACCTCGTGGGCCGGGTCGCCGACTCGGTACGCCGCACCGCCGAGTTCATCGCCGACCGGCGCCACCGCCCCACCGCCCCCGCCCCCATCGACACGGACCGCTTCCTCACCGCCGAACAGTCGCTCCTCCTCGGCCACCCCCTCCAGCCGGACCCCAAGAGCCGCGAGGGGCTCTCCGAAGCCGACGTACGCCGCTACTCACCCGAACTGCACGGCTCGTTCCCCCTTCACTGGTTCGCCGTCGCACCCGCCGCCCTCGCCACCGATTCCGCCTGGACCGAACGCGGCCGTCCGGTCTCCGCCCCCCAACTGCTCGCCCGCCTCGCCCCGGGGCTCCCGCTGCCCGTCGGCACCACCGCCCTTCCCCTGCACCCCTGGCAGGCCCACGACCTCCTCCAGCGCCCCGCCGTCGCCGCCCTCCGCGACGCCGGACTCCTCACCGACCTCGGCCCGCACGGCGCCCCCTGGTACCCCACCTCCTCCGTCCGCACCGTCCACCGCCCCGGCAGCCCCGCGATGCTCAAACTCTCCCTGGGCCTGCGCATCACCAACTCCCGCCGCGAGAACCTCCGCAAGGAACTCCACCGCGGTGTCGAAGTCCACCGGCTGCTGCGCACCGGCCTCGCCGAGCAGTGGCAGGCCACCCACCCCGGCTTCGACATCGTCCGCGACCCGGCCTGGGTCGCCGTCAATGCCCTGGACGGCACTCCCGTCCCAGGACTCGACGCCCTCCTGCGCCACAACCCCTTCCGTCCCCACGACGACGCCGTCTGCGTCGCCGCACTCACCTCCCTGCGCCCCTGGCCGGGCCGGGCCGGCATGCGGTCCCGGCTCGTCGACTCCGTCCTCCGCCTCGCTTCCGCCACCGGACGCTCCACCTCGGCCGTGTCCACGGAGTGGTTCCTGCGCTACCTCGACCACGTCGTCCTGCCGATCCTCGCCTTCGACGCGCTCGCCGGCATCGCCCTCGAAGCCCACCAGCAGAACACCCTGGTGATCCTCGACCCGGCCGGCTGGCCCGTGGGCGGCCGCTTCCGCGACAACCAGGGGTACTACTTCCGCGACTCCCGTCGAACGGAACTGGAACGTCGACTTCCCGGAATCGGCAGTACCAGCGACACCTTCGTTCCCGACGCCGTCACCGACGAACGCTTCGCCTACTACCTCGGCATCAACAACGTGCTCGGCCTCATCGGCGCCTTCGGCGCACAGAGGCTGGCCGACGAACGGGTGCTCCTCGCCGCGTTCCGGCGCTTCCTCGGCAAGGCCGCGCACCTGGGCCCGCTGCCCACGCAACTGCTCGACTCACCGACCCTCCGATGCAAGGCGAACCTGCTCACCCGCCTCGGCGGCCTCGACGAGCTCGTGGGCCCCGTGGAGACCCAGTCCGTCTACGTCACGATCACCAACCCCCTCCACACCTGACGCGCGCCTCACCGACCCGGAGAAGAGCCGATGCCCTCCACCGAAACCCCCACCGGTTCCCTCGCCGCACCGGTCTCCAACCCGGACTCCGGGCGACGGCTCGCCGCCGGCCTGCTCCCCCTGCTCGCCGAGGCCGATCTCCTCGATTCCCCGGCCGGTTGGGGCGCGGTGGCCACTCCGATCGGTGCCTTCCGCCTCGAAACCGTCCGCCCGGACCGTGACCTGGAACTCCTCGCCGGCTGGATGAACGACCCCGAGGTCGCCGCCTACTGGGACCTCGCCGGACCCGCCACCGTGACCGCCGCGCACCTGCGCGCCCAACTCGACGGAGATGGCCACAGCACCCCGTGCATCGGCCTGCTCGACGGCACGCCCATGAGCTACTGGGAGATCTACCGGGCCGACCTCGACCCCTTGGCCCAGTACTACGCGGCGCAGCCCCACGACGCCGGTCTCCACCTGCTCATCGGAGAAGGCACGAACCGCGGCCGCGGTCTCGGCGCCACCCTGCTGCGCGCCGTCGCCGACCTCGTCCTCGACAACCGACCCCGGTGCACGCGCGTCATCGCCGAACCCGACATCACCAACACCCCCTCCGTATCGGCCTTCCTCACCGCCGGCTTCCGCTACGCCGCGGAAACCGACCTCCCCGAAAAGCGCGCCGCCCTGATGTTCCGGGAGCGAGCGCTGCGCAACCTTCTCTGATCGCCGCACCACACTCCGCGAACGGGTCATCCGCTCCGATCGAGAGAGCCGATCCGACCGATGCGACCGGTCCGACCATCTTCGCGGCATCCGTCCAGTAACACCTCTCCCTTCGAAAACTCTGCGCGACGCAGCAAAGTTCCCGATCCTCGAGGAGTCCCGTGCCGAATTTCCCCGCCACCCCCGACTCCCCGGAGCCCGCCCTGCTTCCGTCGCCCGAGCGCCCCGGCACGCCCCCCGAACTCAACCGCCCCACCTGGGACTTCGCCGCCCGACGACTGCTGGCGAAGATGCTCGGAGAGTTCGCGTACGAGGAGATCATCAGCCCCGTTCCGGCCCCGGCCGCCGCCGGAGACGCCTGGACCCTGACCCTGGACGACGGCAGCAGCCCCGGGTTCCGCGCCCACCGCCGCGCCTACGGCAATGGCAGGTCGCCCCCGACACCCTCAGCCTCACGCTGCTCCACTTCCTCCACCGCTACGGGACCGTCTTCTCCCCGCACGGCGAGAAGACGATCGCGATCTTCGACGAACAGGACGTACCGGTCCGCATCGCGGTCAAGGACCTCGTGGACGACATCGACATCAGCCGCACCCCCTCCCCGAGCACGCCTCCATGCCGGACGACGTCCGGGCGGCACTGCTCACCGAGCCGCCGGCCTTCCTCACCCAGTGCATCCACTCCAGGCTGTTCATCGGCGTCTTCCGCTACCCCTCGGCGATCTGCGAGGACCGGCTCGCGGTCCCCGAGTGCGACTTCTGGTCCCTCGTACGGGCGGAAATCCCCCGCCTCCAGGCACACCTTCCCGAGCTGAAGAACCGCCGCGAGCAGTTCGACCTGCTCACCGAGCGGATCGAGCGGCTCTGCCTGAACCGGAACCGGCTGCACGAGGACGGCTACCGCGACCGCCCACAGCGCCCGCACGCGGTCAGGCACCGCACGGTGCCCAACCCCCTGCACCCGATCGTGACCGCTGATCGATGCCACCACTGTCGGTGGCGCCCCGTAGGGTTGGCAGTGCTATGACGAAGCCCTCCCTCCCCGACCTGCTGCACGCCGCCGTCTCCGCCGTCGGCGGCACGGAGCGCCCCGGCCAGGTGGCCATGGCGGAAGCCGTCGCCGAAGCGATCGACGACAACTCCCACCGGCTGATCCAGGCCGGTACCGGCACCGGCAAGTCCCTCGGCTACCTGGTGCCGGCCCTCGCGCACGGCGAACGCGTGGTCGTGGCGACGGCGACGCTGGCCCTCCAGCGCCAGCTCGTCGAGCGCGACCTCCCGCGCACGGTGGAGGCGCTGCACCCGCAGCTGCGCCGCCGCCCGCAGTTCGCCATGCTCAAGGGCCGGTCCAACTACCTCTGCCTGCACCGCCTCCACGAGGGCGCCCCGCAGGACGAGGAGGAGGGACTCTTCGACCAGTTCGAGGCGGCCGCCCCCACCAGCAAGCTCGGCCAGGACCTGATCCGGCTGCGCGACTGGGCGGACGAGACCGAGACCGGCGACCGCGACGACCTCACCCCCGGCGTCTCCGACAAGGCCTGGAGCCAGATCTCGGTCTCCTCGCGGGAATGCCTGGGCGCGACGAAGTGCGCGTACGGGGCCGAATGCTTCGCGGAGTCCGCCCGTGAGCGGGCCAAGCTCGCGGACGTGGTCGTCACCAACCACGCGCTGCTCGCCATCGACGCCATCGAAGGGGCGCCGGTGCTTCCGCAGCACGAGGTACTGATCGTCGACGAGGCTCACGAGCTCGTCTCCCGCGTGACGGGCGTCGCCACCGGCGAGCTCACGCCGGGCCAGGTGAACCGGGCCGTGAAGCGGGCGGCCAAACTCGTCGACGAGAAGACGGCCGATTCCCTCCAGACCGCGTCCGAGTCCTTCGAACGGGTCATGGAGCTGGCGCTCCCGGGCCGCCTGGAGGAGGTCCCCGAGGACCTCGGCTACGCCCTGATGTCCCTGAGGGACGCGGCGCGCAACGTGATCTCCGCGATCGGCGCCACCCGCGACAAGTCCGTCCAGGACGAGGACGCCGTCCGCAAGCAGGCTCTGGCAGCGGTGGAGTCCGTCCACTCCGTGGCGGAGCGCATCGTGGCCGGATCCGAGTACGACGTCGTCTGGTACGAGCGCCACGACCGGTTCGGCGCCACCCTGCGCGTCGCCCCGCTCTCCGTGTCCGGGCTGCTGCGCGAGAAGCTCTTCGAGGACCGCTCGGTGGTCCTCACCTCCGCCACCCTCAAGCTGGGCGGCGACTTCAACGGGATCGCCGCCTCGCTCGGCCTGTCTCCGGAAGGGGTCGAAGGGGAGGACGTCCCGGTCTGGCGGGGCCTGGACGTCGGGTCCCCGTTCGACTATCCGAAGCAGGGCATCCTCTACGTCGCCAAGCACCTGGCCACGCCGGGTCGGGAGGGCACCCGCGGCGACATGATGGACGAGCTCGCCGAACTGATCGAGGCGGCGGGCGGCCGCACGCTCGGCCTCTTCTCCTCGATGAGGGGGGCCAAGGCCGCTGCCGAGGAGCTGCGCGGCCGCCTCGACAACCCGATCCTGCTCCAGGGCGAGGAGACGCTCGGCGAGCTGATCAAGACGTTCGCGGCGGATCCGAAGACCTGCCTGTTCGGGACGCTGTCCCTCTGGCAGGGCGTGGACGTGCCGGGTGCGAGCTGCCAGCTCGTGGTCATGGACCGGATCCCGTTCCCGCGCCCCGACGACCCGTTGATGAGCGCGCGGCAGAAGTCGGTCGAGGAGCACGGGGGCAACGGGTTCATGGCCGTCGCCGCCACGCACGCGGCCCTGCTCATGGCGCAGGGCGCGGGCCGACTCGTCCGTGCCTCGGGCGACCGCGGTGTCGTCGCCGTGCTGGATCCGCGGCTGGCCACGGCCCGCTACGGGAGCTTCCTGCGCGCCACGCTGCCGGACTTCTGGTACACCACGGACCGCAACCAGGCCCGCCGTTCCCTGGCCGCGATCGACGCCACGGCGCAGGCGGACGGCAAGTAGGACCGACCGACAGGGACGCGAACGCGCTTCCCGGCACGAGCTGGCTCCGGAGCACCGGCTCCGGAGCGCCCCCGATTCCGCCGGATCGCGTCGAATCCGGGCATGCGACAGCTCCGGGACCGGCGCAGTGGGTCCCGGAGCCGACTGAGGGGCGGCGGAGTCAGACCCGGCGCAGTACGGCGACGACCTTGCCGAGGATGGTGGCCTCGTCACCAGGAATGGGCTGGTAGGTGGCGTTGTGGGGGAGTAGCCACACGTGACCGTCCTCCCGCTTGAAGCGCTTGACGGTGGCCTCGCCGTCCAGCATCGCGGCCACGATGTCACCGTTTTCCGCGACGGGCTGGCGGCGGACGGTCACCCAGTCGCCGTCACAGATCGCGGCCTCGATCATGGAGTCGCCCACGACCTTGAGGACGAAGAGCTCCCCGTCACCCACCAGCTGGCGGGGCAGCGGGAACACGTCCTCCACGGACTCCTCGGCGAGGATGGGGCCGCCGGCCGCGATCCGGCCGACCAGGGGAACGTAGGACGCGGCGGGCTTGCCGGTGGTGTCCGTCGGCTGCGAGCTGGGCTGGTCGGAGCCGCGCACCTCGTAGGCGCGGGGACGGTGCGGGTCGCGGCGTAGGAAGCCCTTGCGCTCCAAGGCCATCAGCTGGTGCGCCACCGATGAGGTGCTGGAGAGGCCGACCGCCTGGCCGATCTCGCGCATCGACGGCGGGTAGCCGCGGCGCTGTACGGAGTCGCGGATGACCTCGATGACCCTCCGCTGCCGATCCGTGAGCCCGGAACTGTCGGCGCGGATGCCTGGAGGTCGCCCTGGCAGCGACCGTGCGGGGCGTACGGGCTCCGCCTCGGGGTTCGGACTTGCGTCGTTCATGGCATGCACCGGCTCAAGTCGGCTCTGGGAGCGGTTCTGGGCAGTGATGGTGGCACTGTCTGCGGTGGTGGTCACGTCGGCCCCTCTCGAAATGTTCTCCCTAGCTGGACAACGGTAGTTGCTTTCGAAAGGTTGCGCCAAACACACGTTCGAGTGAAAAATCGAGGATCGTTCGCCTGGCGTAGAGGGCTGGGTGTATGGCTGGGCTGAACGGGCGATAGACCGACCGGGTCGCCGATATCGACCCGCTGAATCCGTTCGATCGTCACGTTCCGTGACCATCGGCGAGCGTCGCGCGACCGCCCCGAGGCGCCGGGTGGCCGTCGTGTCGAACGCGGGTTCGGCTCCGCGCTCCGTCCTTACGGTACCTTTTCCATTGCGGCCACCGCCGTGGGGGTCGATGTCCAGTTTGGCACCGGCGGGCCCCGTCACCGCCCGTCGGGCGCCGCGACACGCGGAGTGGTGGAAATCCATTCCAACCCAAGATCTAGTGGTTGGATGAGCGCCGCCGCCCACAAGTTGTGGTCCCCGGGTCGGTCACGGTCTCCGGGATCGCATATGCTGGGAGCTGCTTCATGAGCCCCCGGCAGGGACTCGTCCTTGCCGTTCAGGGGCCCATGGGGTGATTCGGTCGTGCCACAAGAAGGGTGAAGGAACCATGCACTGCCCCTTCTGCAGGCACCCCGACAGCCGGGTCGTCGACAGCCGCACCACCGATGACGGAACGTCGATCCGTAGGCGCCGTCAGTGTCCCGACTGCTCCCGTCGCTTCACGACGGTGGAGACGGCCTCACTGATGGTGATCAAGCGCAGTGGGGTCACCGAACCTTTCAGTCGTAGCAAGGTCATCTCTGGTGTCCGCAAGGCGTGCCAGGGACGGCCGGTCACCGAGGACGCCCTCGCCAAGCTCGGCCAGCGGGTCGAGGAGGCGGTGCGCGCCACCGGCAGCGCCGAGCTGACCACCCATGACGTGGGTCTGGCCATACTCGGCCCCTTGCAGGAGCTCGACCTCGTCGCGTACCTGCGGTTCGCATCCGTTTATCGAGCGTTCGACACCCTTGAAGACTTCGAGGCCGCCATCGCGGAGCTCCGCGAGCCCCGGCCTCCCCACGAGTGCGAGCCCGGAGGGACCCCTCGGGTCGTCCCCGTGCCCGCCTCCGCCGCCGACTGACCCGACGGGCCGCACCTCGGCGCGGCCCGGCCCGTCGCTCGGCAGGGCGAGATTCGTAGATACAAGACACACAGCACCGTGCCGCGGAATAGCGATGGCACTTTAGGGCGTTTTTGCCCGCATATGGGAGGAAGCGGCATGACAGAGACGGCGAGCGGCTCGGCGCGAGGTTCCCGCACCAAGGGGACCAAGGCTGCCAAGAGCGGCCTGCGTATCGAGCGCATCCACACCACCCCGGGCGTGCACCCGTACGACGAGGTGAGCTGGGAGCGCCGTGACGTCGTCATGACCAACTGGCGCGACGGCTCGGTGAACTTCGAGCAGCGCGGCGTCGAGTTCCCCGACTTCTGGTCGGTGAACGCGGTCAACATCGTCACCAGCAAGTACTTCCGTGGTGCGGTAGGCACCGCGCAGCGCGAGACCGGTCTGAAGCAGCTGATCGACCGGATCGTGAAGACCTACACGAAGGCCGGCGAGGACTTCGACTACTTCGCCTCCCCGGCGGACGTCGAGATCTTCGAGCACGAGCTGACCTACGCGCTCCTGCACCAGATCTTCAGCTTCAACTCCCCGGTGTGGTTCAACGTCGGCACCCCTCAGCCGCAGCAGGTCTCCGCCTGCTTCATCCTCGCCGTCGACGACTCCATGGAGTCGATCCTCGACTGGTACAAGGAAGAGGGAATGATCTTCAAGGGCGGCTCCGGCGCCGGCCTGAATCTCTCCCGCATCCGCTCCTCCAAGGAGCTCCTCTCCTCCGGCGGCAACGCCTCCGGTCCCGTCTCCTTCATGCGCGGCGCCGACGCGTCCGCAGGAACGATCAAGTCGGGCGGCGCCACCCGCCGCGCGGCCAAGATGGTCGTCCTGGACGTGGACCACCCTGACGTCGAGGACTTCATCGCCACCAAGGTGAAGGAGGAGGAGAAGATCCGCGCCCTGCGCGACGCGGGCTTCGACATGGACCTGGGCGGCGACGACATCACGTCCGTCCAGTACCAGAACGCCAACAACTCGGTCCGCGTGAACGACGAGTTCATGACGGCCGTCGAGAACGGCACCGAGTTCGGCCTGCGGGCCCGCATGACCGGCGAGGTCATCGAGAAGGTCGACGCCAAGGCGCTCTTCCGCAAGCTCGCCGAGGCCGCGTGGGCCTGCGCCGACCCGGGCATCCAGTACGACGGCGTGATCAACAACTGGCACACCTGCCCCGAGTCCGGCCGAATCACCGCGTCGAACCCGTGCAGCGAGTACATGCACCTGGACAACACGTCCTGCAACCTCGCCTCGTTGAACCTGATGAAGTTCCTCGACGACGACGGCAAGGGCAACCAGTCCTTCGACGCCGAGCGCTTCGCCAAGGTCGTCGAGCTGGTCATCACCGCGATGGACATCTCCATCTGCTTCGCGGACTTCCCGACCCAGAAGATCGGCGAGAACACCCGCGCCTTCCGCCAGCTCGGCATCGGCTACGCCAACCTCGGCGCCCTGCTGATGGCGACCGGCCACGCGTACGACTCGGACGGTGGCCGTACCCTCGCCGCGTCGATCACCTCGCTGATGACCGGCACCGCGTACAAGCGTTCCGCCGAGCTGGCCGCCATCGTCGGCCCGTACGACGGCTACGCCCGCAACGCCGACTCGCACAAGCGCGTCATGAAGCAGCACGCCGACGCCAACGCCGTCGCGCCGCGCACCGACGACCTGGACAACATCATCTGGGCCGCGGCCACCGAGGCCTGGCAGGACGTCCTGCGCCTCGGCGAGAAGAACGGCTTCCGCAACTCCCAGGCCTCCGTCCTCGCGCCGACCGGCACCATCGGTCTCGCGATGTCCTGCGACACCACCGGCGTCGAGCCGGACCTGGCCCTGGTCAAGTTCAAGAAGCTCGTCGGCGGCGGCTCGATGCAGATCGTCAACGGCACCGTCCCGCAGGCCCTGCGCCGCCTGGGTTACCAGGAGGAGCAGATCGAGGCGATCGTCACGCACATCGCCGAGCACGGCGTGGTCGTCGACGCCCCGAGCCTGAAGCCCGAGCACTACTCGGTGTTCGACTGCGCCATGGGCGAGCGTTCCATCTCCGCGATGGGCCACGTGCGCATGATGGCCGCGATCCAGCCCTGGATCTCCGGCGCGATCTCGAAGACGGTCAACATGCCGGAGACGGCGACCGTCGAGGAGATCGAGGAGATCTACTTCGAGGCGTGGAAGCTGGGCGTCAAGGCGCTCGCGATCTACCGCGACAACTGCAAGGTCGGTCAGCCCCTCTCCGCGAAGAAGAAGGAAGCGGAGAAGACCGAGGTCACCGAGAAGGCCGAGGAGACCATCCGCGCGGCGGTCGAGAAGGTCATCGAGTACCGCCCGGTCCGCAAGCGCCTGCCGAAGGGCCGCCCGGGGATCACCACCTCCTTCACGGTCGGTGGCGCCGAGGGCTACATGACGGCGAACTCCTACCCGGACGACGGTCTGGGCGAGGTCTTCCTGAAGATGTCCAAGCAGGGCTCGACCCTCGCGGGCATGATGGACGCCTTCTCCATCGCCGTGTCCGTGGGCCTGCAGTACGGCGTCCCGCTGGAGACGTACGTCGCGAAGTTCACGAACATGCGCTTCGAGCCGGCCGGTATGACGGACGACCCGGACGTGCGGATGGCGCAGTCGATCGTCGACTACATCTTCCGTCGCGTGGCGCTCGACTTCCTGCCCTTCGAGACGCGCTCGGCCCTCGGCATCCACTCCGCCGAGGAGCGTCAGCGTCACCTGGACACCGGCTCCTACGAGCCGATGGACGGCGAGCAGCTGGACACCGAGACCCTCGCCCAGTCGGCTCCGGTCGCCGCCGTTCCGGCCGCCCCGAAGCCGGTCGCGATCGTTCCGGTCCCGGCTCCGAAGACGGCGCACAGCAACGCCGAACTGGTCGAGATGCAGCTCGGCGTCTCCGCCGACGCCCCGCTGTGCTTCTCGTGCGGTACGAAGATGCAGCGCGCCGGCTCCTGCTACATCTGCGAGGGCTGCGGCTCGACCAGCGGTTGCAGCTGATCCGCGCCAGACCGTACGGGACGCGACATGTGACGTAGCCCGCGCGGACAGCTGATCGACAGCTCACGAAGGGGACCGACCTACGGGCGGTCCCCTTCGTCGTATCCGCGACCGGAGCGGTGCAACGGCTGCCCGCGGGTGGGGCCTTGTCGGCGGCGCCGGGCCGTGGCATGCTCCCCGACATGATCAACAGAATCGAGTCGTCAATCCGCCGATGAGCGGGACGACCGGGACGACAACTCCCGGATCACCCACCACCCTGTTCCAGCACGCGCTGTGGCTGCACCGGCGGTTCCCGGACGAGCCGCTGCCGCGAAACGGCGAACCGTATCCCGACGAGGCGACGTACCGGCGCCGGCCCCTGACCGAACCCGCCGACCGCGACAGGGCCGAGCGGGACGCGGCGGCCCACGTCGACGCGCACTTCGCGCGCCGCGCCGCCCCTCCCGTCGAGCTGGCCGAGGTCGTTCACGGCCTCGGAATCTCACACCTCCCCGAAGATCACATCGTCGCGGCGGCCGCACGGGCGGCGGACCGCGAGCAGGCCCGTGTGACCGGCCGGTGGCTGGTGCGGCACGGCACCGACCGGGCCGTGGTCATGATCGGGCTCGCCCTGCTGACCGCCTCCGGTACGGACGACGACATCCCGCTGATCCGGACCATCGGGCTGCTCTCGCGGGGCTTCGGGCCGTGGGCGGCGCGCGCTCTGGAAGGCCTGCCGGGTGGGGTCGGGGCCCTGTTCTGGCTCGCCGAGCGGGTCACCGGCTGGGGGCGCGTCCACGTCGTGCACGCCCTGTGCGGGCTCGACGACCCGGCCATCCACCCGTGGCTGCTGCGCAGGGCCTTCGACGGTGACTTCCTCAACGCGTACTTCGTGGACAGGTTCATCGAGGTCGCCCGACCCCACGAGGTGCTCGACGAGCTCGACGACGACATCGGGATGGTCGACCACACCGGTCGGCTGCTGTACCGGATGACAGTGTGCTCCGGAATGGGGATGACCCTCGGCCACTACCCGCACGCGGCAGCGGTACTGGACGCGCATTCCCGGCGGGTGGGCTCGCTGGGACCGGACCTCGAGCGCTACTACATGTGCGCGCTGCTCGCCCAGCACCTGACGGTCGTGTCGCCCGAGGACGTCGGGTGCTCCACGCAGCAGCGGGAGGAGTTTCGGTCGAGGTACCTCGCGGTCCTCGACCGGGACGACTGGGCCGGGGTCGCACGTGCGGGTATCGCCGCGGAGGACTACGGAATGCGCTGGCTGGCGAACCACCGCGATCCGCGGCTGAGGCTGCGCGCGTTCCCCGACCGCGTCCCACCGGAGCCCGAGGCGTAGCGCCCGGCGGGGGCCGGCCGGCTCCGCGACGCGGTCAGGTCCTCCGGAGGGCGGGCTGGTCGTGCGGGCCGGCCGCGGCGATCATGGTGCGGGGTGTGCGCCACGGGGTGCGCCCCCGGAACGTCACGCGGGGGAGTGGGGGAGCCATGTGGAGCGGTGACGAGCTGGACCTGGACGCGTACCTGGTGCGGATCGGCCTGGGCAACGGGGACGGAACCGGGCCGGTGGACGGAAGCGGCGGCGGGCGGGGCCGCGGAACCGGTACCGGGGCGCGGGAACTCCGTCCGGACCTGGAGACGTTGTACGCAGTGCACCGGGCCCACACCGCCTCCATCGCCTTCGAGAGCCTGGACGTCCTGTTCGGCCGCCCCGTCGAACTGGACGTCAAGGCCCTGGAGGACAAAATCGTGCACGGCCGTCGCGGCGGCTACTGCTACGAGCAGAACTCGTTGCTGGCCGCTGCCCTGGAGCGGATCGGCTTCGAGGTGTCCGGGCGCGGAGCCCGCAACCGTACTCGGGGCGATGAGCTGCTCGCGGTGACGCACGCCGTCCTCGTCGTCGCCATCGACGGTCAACCGTGGCTCTGCGACGCGGGCTTCGGCTACCAGGGCCCGTGCGAGCCCGTACCGCTCGCACGGCCCGGCCGCGAGGTCCGCCAAGGGCAGTGGACGTTCCGGGTCCGCGCGGAGGAGGACGGGATCCTCGTCCTGTGCGCCCTGCGCGCCGGGGCCTGGCGCGACCTGTACGCCTTCTCCCCGCAGCGCTACCACCCCGTCGACTACGTCGTGCTGAACCACTACAGCTCCTCCCACCCCCGCTCCTCCTTCGTCGGCCGGACCCTCGTTCAGCTCCCCGGTGACGCCGTCCGCCAGACCCTGGTGGGCAGCGAACTCACCCGCCTCCACCCCGACGGGCGCACCGAGCGGGAGGCCGTCGCGGCCGAGGACCTGATCGGGCTCCTCGACCGGGAGTTCGGGCTCCGGCTGTCCGATCGGGACGCGGCGGAACTGGTCCGGATCCACCGCTCAAGGGACTGACCCGGGCCGGGCCCGGCCCGTACGATGGCGCGGTGCTGGTCAAGTGGATTCGCTGCACGGTGACGGACCGACGCGGGTTCGAGCGCGGGCAACGCAAATGGGCGGGGCTGCCCGGGGAGCCGGGATTCCGCGGGCAGGGCGGCGGCTGGAGCCGGGGCCGGCAGGGCGTCGCGCACGTCTTCACGTTCTGGGAGAGCCGCGCCTTCTACGACTCCTTCATGGCCCGCTCCCACGACCGGCTCGCGGCCTCCCAGAACGGCACCTACACCCACGCGCGCGTCACGCTGTTCGACCACCGCTTCGACGTGAAGACCGGCTTCCTGCCCCGGTTCAGCGACGCCGACGTGGTCCGCGTCGCGCACACCCGGGTGCGGGAGGGCCGCGAGGAGCACTTCACCCTGATGCAGGAGAAGGTGTGGAACCCCGCCATGGCGGGCTCGCCCGGCATGGTCCGCGGGCTCTTCGGTGAGGCGCCCGGCCGCGAGTTCCTCGTGCTGTCCATGTGGCGGGCGGCGGCGGAGCACGGCAAATACCGGCAGGAACGGGTCGAACGGCTCTCCCTGCGCGCCCAGACCGAGGCAGACGTCGAAGCGCTCACCGGCGACGTCGTGGACCTTGAACCCGGCTGGACCGTGTGACCGTACGAAGGCCCCGCCGCCCGGCCCGGCGCGCCCCGGTCCGCGCGGCCGCCGGTCGGCGAATAGGGTCGTGGGATGGTACGACCACGGCGCATCGTCCTTGTCCGGCACGGGGAATCGGAGGGGAACGCCGACGACACGGTGTACGAGCGTGAGCCCGACCACGCCCTGCGCCTGACCCCCAAGGGCCGCGAACAGGCCGCCGAGGCCGGCGTCCCGCTGCGCGCCCTCTTCGGCGACGAGTACATCAGCGCCTACGTCTCGCCCTACCGCCGGACCCTGCAGACCTTCCGGGAACTGCGCCTCGATCCGACGCGGGTCCGGATGCGCGAGGAGCCGCGACTGCGCGAGCAGGACTGGGGCAACTGGCAGGACCGGGACGACGTACGCCTTCAGAAGGCCTACCGGGACGCATACGGGCACTTCTTCTACCGTTTCGCCCAAGGGGAGTCGGGCGCCGACGTGTACGACCGCGTCGGTTCCTTCCTGGAGAGCCTCTACCGCAGCTTCGAGGCCCCCGACCACCCCGAGAACGTGCTCCTGGTGACGCACGGACTGACGATGCGGCTGTTCTGCATGCGCTGGTTCCACTGGTCGGTGGCCGAGTTCGAGGCCCTGTCCAATCCGGGGAACGGCGAATACCGGGTGCTGCTCCTCGGCCCGGACGGCCGGTACCGGATGGACCGCCCGTTTGAGCGCTGGACCACACCCGAGCCTTATGACCTGGACGGCTAGAGTGACGCGCGATGACCGCTGAAACCACTCCCGAATGGCGCTATGCACGCGCCCTGTCCAGCCTCCGAGGGCTGGCCCTGGGGGACGCCCTGGGCTCCCAGTACTTCGTCCCCGTGAACTACCCGCTGCTCAAACGGCGTGAGCTGCCCGTCGGCAGCGGCGCCTGGCAGTGGACCGACGACACCGAGATGGCCTGCTCGGTGGTCGCCGTGCTCGCCACGCACGGTCGGGTCGACCAGGACGCGCTGGCGAGTTCCTTCGCCACCCACCACGACTTCGACCGCGGTTACGGCCCCGCCGTGAACCGCATGCTCCGGCTGGTCAGGGAGGGCGCGGACTGGCGCACGCTGGCCGCCGAGCTCTTCAACGGGCAGGGCTCCTGGGGCAACGGCGCGGCGATGCGGATCGCCCCGCTCGGCGCCTGGTACGCGGACGACCCCGAGCAGGCCACGCACCAGGCGGAGATCTCCGCCTACACCACCCACCAGCACCGCGAGGCGGTGTGCGGGGCGATGGCCGTGGCCGCCGCGGCCGCGCTGGCGGCCTCCCCGCAGGGCCCGCCGACGGCCGCCGACCTGCTGGACGGGGTCATCGCGCTGGTTCCGCGCAGTGCCGTGGGTGCGGGGGTGCGCCGGGCGCGGGACATGCTGGACTACGGCGACGCGACGACGGTCGCGGCGGTCCTGGGCTGCGGCCGGCGCACCAGCGCCCACGACACGGTGCCGTTCGCCCTGTGGTCGGCGGCCCGGGCTCTGGACGACTACGAGAGGGCGTTCTGGACCACCGCGCAGGTCGGCGGGGACGTGGACACCACCTGCGCCATCGTCGGCGGGGTGCTGGGCGCTCGCGGCGACGAGGTGCTGCCGCCTGCCTGGCTGGCCCGTACCGAAGCCCTGCCGGCCTGGCTTCCGGAGCAACCGGTCCGGGCGGGTTAGTCGGGTCGGTCGGTCCGAGCCGGGGGTCGGTTCGGCGGGTCGGTTCGGTGGAGCCCGCGAAACTTGCCGACGCCGTACGAGGGCCCGGGGCGCCGCCCCGCGCCCGGGCCCCCGTACGTCTGGCTGCGTCAAGGGCTTCGCGATTGCGAGCGCATGGCGTGGGTCGGGTCGTCGGGGTTTCCGGGACGGCGTGGGCGGATCCGCCCAGCGGTTGACCCATGCCCTGCTCCTGCGAGGGACTGCGGGAGCGTACTTGCCCGGAATCGGATGGTCCGGTTGCGGCCGGGGTAACTCCGGTGACGACGACGTGTCGCAGCATGGTGTGCGGTCGCGAATCAACGGGTGAGGTCGAGGGGCCTGGATCGGCCGGTAACCTCGTCGCAGCTCCTGCCACGCGCCTCCTGAGCGGCCGCTCACCCGGGCGGCCGGAGGAGCCGCCCAGGAGGGCCCGTAGGCATGCCCGGGGCGGACCGGGAGCGGCTGGACGTGGGCCGGGGTGTGCAGGCGGCCCGGGGCGGCGTAACCTTGCTGGCGCCATGCCGTACGAAGCACCCACCCACACCGTCGAGCGCTCCCTCCGCGCAACCACCGGGGCCAAGGTCATCGCCGGGGTCGACGAGGTCGGACGAGGGGCCTGGGCCGGTCCCGTCACCGTCTGCGCGGCGATCACCGGCCTGCGCCGCCCGCCCGAGGGACTCACCGACTCCAAACTCCTCACTCCGCGAAGACGCGACGCCCTGCTCGACGTCCTGGAGGACTGGGTCACCGCCCACGCCCTCGGGCACGCCTCCCCCGAGGAGATCGACGAGCTCGGGATGACCGCCGCGCTGCGACTCGCTGCGGTGCGCGCCCTGGAGGCCCTCCCGGTGCGGCCCGACGCGGTGATCCTCGACGGCAAGCACGACTACCTCGGCGCACCCTGGCGGGTCCGCACGGTGATCAAGGGCGACCAGTCCTGCGTCGCCGTCGCCGCGGCTTCGGTGATCGCCAAGGTCCGGCGCGACCGGATGATGGCCGAACTCGGTGAACAGGGCGACGGAATAGCGGACTTCGCTTTCGCCGCGAACGCCGGCTATCCCTCGCCCGTGCACCGGGCCGTGCTCGAAGAGCGCGGCCCGACCGCCCACCACCGTCTCTCGTGGTCGTACCTCGACGCACTGCCGCAATGGCGCCACCTCAAGAAGGTGCGCCGCAGCGAAGAGGCGGCGGCACTGGAAGACGGAGGCCAACTCGGCTTCGATTTCTGATCGCACCGACGTGCCACCCCCCGGTACGTTTCGTACCGGTGTTTGATAAACATCAACTCCTGCCTCTCACCCCCGCCATCGAGGAGCCTCAGATTCACGAGAGTGCCCAGGGTCCCCGCGTCACGCCGGCCGCCGGCCGCACCGCGCAGACCCCCCGCCCCGTACCTGGTCCGCGTTCCGCCGCCGTACCCCGGCCCGGACGCCCCGGTCCCGCCCGGCCCGCCCCGCCCGCGCAGCGCGCGGCGCAGGCCGCCCCCGGACCTGTCTCCGCAGCCCCCACCACCCCGTCCGTCTCCGCGGCGGTGCCGCAGGTCCAGCTGATCCCGGCGTCCGCCGAGGGTGCGCTGGACGCGGCCGACGAGGCCGTCGACCTGCTGCTCGACACCGGGCGCGCGCCCGGCGACATCCTGGTGCTCACCACCGGCGACCCGCACCCGTGGGCCGCCCATGAGCTGTCCTTCGGCGAGGCGTCGTACTGGGCCCAGCACGAGGCCGGGGACGACGTCTTCTACGCGGACGCGGCGCAGGCACAGCGCGCCGCCGGCCGTCCCGTCGTGGTCTTCGCGGCCAACGGCGGAGCGGTCGAAGCCATCACCGCCGCGCTGCCGGTCGCGCTCACGCGTGCCGGGACGCTGCTGATCGTGTGCGGCGACGCGCAGCAGATCAACTCCGTGCTGGGTGCGGGCGTCTGACGCCTCGTACCGCGCACGGTCCGGGGGCGGGGCGGCCCGGGCGTCGGCCCCGCCCGGGCTTCAGCGGGCCGCGGTCCGTCGCAGGGCCTCGGCCGCGCCGCCGCCGGTCCGCAGCGTCAACGGCGTCAGCGATGTGACCTCGCCCGTCACGCCGCCGAGGCGCTCCGGCCGGGAATCCGAGCCGGGGTGCCGCCCGCCGCGCCCCTCCCCGAGCACCTGCCAGCCGCCGCGGGTCAGCGTGATGTACGCCCCGCAGCGCAGTCCGTGCAGGGTGCAGGCGTCCCGCAGCCCCCACATCCAGGCGCCGTCCTCCTCGGTCCAGCGCTCGTCGCCGTCACGGCAGTAGAGCAACACCGCCGTCCGGATCGGGGTCCGTCGCCGCAGGTCGTGCGGGAGGATCCGGCGCAATCGGGACAGCAGCGCGTTGCGGTACTCCCAGCCGTCGGCCGAGACCGACCCCTGGACGAAGGAGGCGCTCGCGACGAGACGCTCCTCCGGGTCAAGGACGGCGATCACCGCGGTGGAGGGCGCGGGGACGTGCCGGGAGTGCAGGCCGCTCACGACCTCGCGCGGATTGCGCAGCAGGGGGATGCCCGCCGCCGTCCATTCCTCTGGTTCGAGCAGTCTGCCGTGCCGACTGGCTCCGCCGGTGACCGTTGCCAGGGACGTGGGCGAGGAGAATCCGAAGGTCACGGTCCTCCCTTCGGGTACACGCCCGTGAAAGGGCACGGCTGGGGTGCGGGCGCGCCGCGGCTCGGCCCTGGAGAGTGCCGAGGAGCCGAACGGGAGCACTCCGATTCTCGCGCGGCCCGCGAGGGTGGGGCAATGAGCATTTGAGGCGGCGGACCGGAATTCGCCGGTATGCCGTTCATATCCTTGCCCCATCCCATCGGGAATGACGCATTTGCTGCGCCCTGAGCTCGTGCACCAGCCCGAACACCCTGCGCGGGCCCGGTCCGGCGGCCCGGCCGACGGACCGGCGTGGGCGGCGCGTCACGCTTAGTGACTTGGCCGATTGTCCCCGCCATCGGGTTGCATGGGGGGCATGACCACCCTGGAGCTCCGCACTGAAGCCGATACCATCCTCGCCGAGCTCGTGGGCGCCCCGGGCGGGTCGGCGCGACTGCGGGAGGACCAGTGGCAGGCGGTCGCGGCCCTGGTGGAGGAGCGACGGCGGGCCCTGGTGGTGCAGCGCACCGGCTGGGGAAAGTCGGCGGTGTACTTCGTCGCCACCGCCCTGCTGCGGCGGCGCGGCGCCGGTCCCACGGTGATCATCTCGCCGCTGCTGGCCCTGATGCGCAACCAGGTCGAAGCGGCCGCGCGGGCAGGCATCCAGGCCCGCACGATCAACTCCGCCAACCCGGAGGAGTGGAACACCATCTACGACGAGGTCGAGCGCGGCGAGACCGACGTCCTCCTCGTCAGCCCGGAACGACTCAACTCCGTCGACTTCCGCGAGCAGGTGCTGCCCAAGCTCGCCGCCACGACCGGTCTCCTCGTCGTCGACGAGGCGCACTGCATCTCCGACTGGGGCCACGACTTCCGCCCCGACTACCGCCGGCTGCGCGCGATGCTCGCCGAGCTCGCCCCCGGCGTACCCGTGCTGGCCACCACCGCGACCGCCAACGCCCGGGTCACCGCGGACGTGGCCGAGCAATTGGGCACCGGGGCCGGCGAGGCGCTGGTGCTGCGCGGCCCGCTGGAGCGGGAGAGCCTGCGGCTGGGCGTCGTCCAACTGCCGGACGCCGCGCACCGGCTGGGTTGGCTCGCCGAGCACCTCGACGAACTGCAGGGTTCCGGGATCATCTACACCCTTACCGTCGCCGCCGCCGAGGAGGCCACCGCCTACCTGCGACAGCGCGGCTTCGACGTCGCCTCGTACACGGGGCGCACGGAGAACGCCGACCGGCTCCAAGCGGAAACCGATCTCCAGGAGAACCGCGTCAAGGCGCTCGTCGCGACCTCGGCGCTGGGCATGGGCTTCGACAAGCCCGACCTGGGCTTCGTGATCCACCTCGGCTCGCCGTCCTCGCCGATCGCCTATTACCAGCAGGTCGGCCGCGCGGGCCGCGGCGTCGAGCACGCGGACGTGCTGCTCCTGCCGGGCAAGGAGGACGAGGCCATCTGGCGCTATTTCGCCGACACCGCCTTCCCGCCCGAGGCGCAGGTCAGGCAGACTTTGACGGCTCTCGCCGACGCGGGACGGCCGCTGTCCGTACCGGCCTTGGAGGCCGCCGTCGATCTCCGCCGCACCCGGCTGGAGACCATGCTCAAGGTCCTGGACGTGGACGGGGCCGTCAAGCGGGTCAAGGGCGGCTGGGCCTCGACCGGTCAGCCGTGGACGTACGACTCCGAGAGGTACGACTGGGTCGCCCGCCAGCGGGCCACCGAGCAGCAGGCCATGCGGGACTACGTGAGCGCGACCGGGTGTCGGATGGAGTTCCTGCGCCGGCAGCTGGACGACGAGGGCGCCGTCCCGTGCGGCCGCTGCGACAACTGCGCGGGCACCTGGGCCGATTCCTCGGTGTCGGCGGAGACCCTGACGGGCGCGGCGAGGGAACTGGACCGTCCGGGTGTGGAGGTCGAGCCGCGCCGGATGTGGCCGACGGGCATGCCGGCGCTTGGCGTCAACCTCAAGGGCCGGATCCCGGCCAAGGAGCAGTGCTCCACCGGGCGGGCCCTGGGGCGGCTGTCCGACATCGGCTGGGGCAACCGGCTGCGTCCGCTGCTCGCCGACACTGCTCCCGACGTTCCGGTCCCCGATGACGTCCTGCACGCCGCGGTGGCCGTACTCGCCGACTGGGCTCGCTCCGCGGGCGGCTGGGCGCCGAACGTCCAGGACGCCACGGCACGGCCCGTGGGGGTCGTCGCCGTACCGTCGATGACGCGTCCGCAGTTGGTCGGCTCCCTCGCCCAGGGTGTGGCGACCGTCGGCCGTCTGCCGTTCTTGGGAAGCCTGACGTACACAGGGCCGGACGGCGCGCGCGCCGCGCGCCGCAGCAACTCCGCCCAGCGCCTGCGGGCCCTGTCCGGAGCCTTCGCCGTTCCCGACGAGTTGGCGGCCTCCCTCGCGGCGACTCCCGGGCCCGTCCTGCTCATCGACGACTCCACCGAATCCGGTTGGACCCTCGCCGTCGCCGCCCGGCTGCTGCGGCAGGCGGGCGCCGAGCAGGTCCTGCCGCTGGTCCTCGCGACATCGGGCTGAGGCGCGGGACGGGCGGTTGCCCGCATCGCGTTCAACAGAGCTGCCGCTCCGGGCGCATTGCTGGGAGGGTCGGTGGCGGACGGTGCCGGGGTGAACGCCGTGGTGTGGTGGGGTGGCGGCCTCGCGGTGGGCGTCCTCGTGGCGACGATGTTCGGCAAGTGGCCGGCACCCGCACGGCTCTGAGGCTGGGGCCGGTGCCCGGCCTCGGGGTCGGGCCGGCGGTGGTGCCGGCCCCTCGCCCGCGGAGGTGTACACGCGGTGGTGGCCGATCGGGTTGCGGCGACCCTCAACGCGGGCGCGGTTGCGGCGTGGGCGGATGTCGACGAGTGCGGAGACGGCCGAGGGCGTGCGATGTGTGTTCATGGGTCCATGGAACCCGATGCCGCCGACATCGTGCCCGGGCCGCCCTCAGCCTGTGGAAGTTGAAACTTGGATGAGTTATCCACAGGGGTTTCGTGATCGCGCCGGACACGGGACCTTCGACGCATGACGAAGAACCACGAATCACCCAGCCAGTCCGGCCGTCCCTCTCCGAGCGCGTCCGGATCCCCGACTCCGTCCCCGATCACCTTGCGCAGTCCGGCCGAACTGGCCGACGCATTGCCCTACATGCTCGGCTTCCACCCGACGGACTCCCTCGTCATGGTCGCCGTGCACGGCGCGGGAGGACGCTTCGGCGGCCGGCTCCGCGTCGGCATCCCCCTGTCGCCCGGCGAATGGGAGGAGACCGCCCGTCAGGTTGCCGAATGCCTGGTCCGCGGCAGCGAACGGCGTGACTCCAAGCCGGACGGCATCGTGGTGTTCCTGTACCAGGACCCGCGTGAGGGGGAGAGCGGCCGCGAGGTCATGACCCGGCTCCGGCCGCTCGCGCAGCGACTGCGCATCGCCTGCGGGGAACTGGACGTGCCCGTACTGGAAGCCCTGTGCCTCTCCGGTGGCCGCTACTGGTCGTACACCTGTCACGAAGCCGCCTGCTGCCCTGCCGAGGGCAAGCCCCTGGACCCGCCCGGCACTTCGGTGATGGCTGCGGCGGCGACCTACGCCGGGCTTCAGGTGCGGGGCTCCCTGCAGGAGATCGAGGACCGATTCGCGCCCCTGCGGGGTGCGCCCGTCGCGGACCAGGAGGCCGCACTGGATCGCGCAGCCGTCGCTCTGGTGCCGAAGATCCTCGACGGCGCGACCCGCGAGGAGGTCGGCGCCGAAACGCTGTCCGTGGCCAAAACCCTGATGCGGCGCCTGGCGCTCGCCCCGCCCGCCGAAGCGGGAACCCGCGCCGATGACCGCGATGACGCCCTGCTGGGCCACGACGAGGCCGCGGCCGTGATCCTCGGCCTCCAGGACCGGGAGATCCGCGATATCGCAGCCGAGTGGATGGAGGACGACGAGGCCGCACCCGCCCTCAGGCTGTGGCGGGCCCTGGCACGACGCTGCGTCGGAGCGTACGGAGAACACGCGGCGGCCCCGCTCACCCTGGCGGGCTGGGTTTCCTGGTCCAGCGGTGACGAGCCGACCGCACGGATCGCGCTCGGGCTGGCGCTACGGGCCGACTCCGAATACCGCTTCGCGCAACTGCTCCACCACGCCTGCAACGAGGGCATCGACCCGGAGGGGTTGAGGCAGTGCCTGAGGGAGGAACGCAGCCGTCGCGAACCGCGTCGGAAGCGGTCCGCCGCCACCACTCGACCGCCCGGTCGGCGAACCGGACGCCGCGCGGAGTCCCGGCGTCCCGGATCCCGCCGTACCGAGTCCCGTCGGACTGAAGGGAGCGGGCAGTGAGCGCCCGGCGCGGCCCGTGCGACAACAGCGGCATCCGGCGGTTCCGGCGAGCGGTGGGTTCGGCCCTCCGCCCAGGTCGCCCCGCGCTACGGGGCCAGTCGCCACCGGGGGCCGTGACCCGAGCGGGGGCCGGGACGTTCCCCTGGAGGGCGGTGGGGGCCCGGCCGCGCTGCCGCCCAGCCGAACCGGCCGGAGCGCAGACAAGGCAACACATGGCTCCCCCCGCACCCCGGACCGACCCCACCGGGCCCCCCACCTTCCCGCAGGCCCACCCCCCGACCCGGCGGCCCCCCGAAACCGCACCCCGGTCCGGGCCGGACACCGTCGTGGGACCGCCGCCCGGCGACCCCGCGCCACCCATCCGCCCCCGGGAACGTGCGGCGACTCCACCAGAGTCCCGCCGGCAGCCCGGGGGAGGGGGCGAACCGGGCGCCGGGACCGGGGACGGGCCCGGCGGCACCGACGGACACCTCGGGGCGGCGGCGGAACCGGGGGCAGGGCCCGGCCGGCCGGGCACGCCGGGGACCGGAACCTCGGCCGCACGCCGGGCCGACCTACCCCCCGTACACGAAGCCGTCATCTGCGTCTCCGCACCCTGCCTGGCCATCTCCCCGGAGCACGGCCAGCTCACCGGGCGGGGCATCGAGGGCATCTACCGCGCCGGGCGACGGCTGCTGTCCCGCTGCGTGCTCCGCGTCGCCGGTCGGGACCCGGTCGCCGTCCAGGGGCGCAGCCTCGGCGCGGACCGCGCCGCCTTCACCGCCACCGTCCGCACCGGCTTCGAGCCCGGACCCGACCCCGACGTCGGGGTGGAGCGCGTCCGACATGCCGACGGCACCGAGCGGATCACCCTGCGCAGCTTCGCGGCCCGCCCGATGCGACTCACCGTGGAGCTCTTCCTGGGCAGCGACCTGGCCGATCTGGCCACGGTGGCGGCGGGTGGACCCGGGCCAGAACTGCCCGCGGCCGTCCATGCCGCCGGACTGCGCTGGAGCGCCGGTGAGGCGATGGCCGTCACCACCGCGGACCCGGCCCCCGACGATGCCCTCGCCTCCGCCGGACTCCTGCGCTGGCAACTGGAACTGACACCGGGACAGTCCCGTGTCATCGGATTGCGGACCACGCACGACCGCAGCGGAAGAGCGCCGGTGGGACAGGTCGCGAATCCGCTCTCCGCGGCCCGAGCCGAAGGCGATGACCCGAGGGCCGACGCCTGGTTCCGGACCAGCCTCGACGACCTGGGCGCGCTGCTCCTCAGGGACCCCGAGTCACCCGGCGACGCCTTCGCGGCGGCAGGAGTCCCGTGGCGGCTCGGCCTGGCCCCGGCGGAGTCGCTGTGGGCCGCGCGGATGGCGTTGCCGCTCGGCACCGGACTGGCCGCCGCCACCCTGCGGACGCTCGCCCGGAGCCAGACCGGCGGCAACGGCTCCGATACGGGCAAGATTCCGGGACCGCTGCGCGCCGCCGGACCGCAACTACCACCGGGCTGCACCGGTACGGAAGCCACGCTCGGCTTCCCGACCCTCCTGGCCGAGGCACGACGATGGGGACTCCCCGAGGAGGAAGTGGCCCGCCTGCTCCCCGCCGCCGAACGCTGCCTGAACTGGCTGCGCGGAGCCTTCGGGAAGGACGGCTTCCTGGCCGACCCCGACCCCGGACCCCGGCGCCTCGAAACCCAGGCCCACGCACATCGGGCCGCGCTGCTCGGCGCCGACCTGCTCGACGCGTGCGGTCGGCCCGGAGCCGCGGAATGGCGGGATCGGGCCGCCGAACTGAGAGCGAAGTTCCGGGCCGGCTTCTGGATCGACGGACCGGACGGGGGCCGCCCCGCCGCGGCCCTGCACCCCGACGGGCGGCCCCTGCCCCGGCTCACCGGCGCCGCAGCGCACCTGCTGGACACCGGGCTGTTGGGCGGCGGCCGGCTCGCCCCCGGCCTGCTGGACCCGGTACGCACCGAACATCTGGCACGCCTGCTCGGAGCTCCCGCCATGGATTCCGGTTGGGGACTGCGGAGCATGGCGACCCGGGAACCGGGCCACAATCCCTTCGGCCACCGGTCGGGCGCCGTCAGGGCCCAGGAGAGTGCCGTCGCCGTAGCGGGTCTCGTCCAGGCGGGTTACGAGAAGGAAGCCACCGGTCTGCTCCGCGGCCTGCTGGACGCCGCGGAAGCCTTCGGCTATCGCCTGCCGGAGATGTACGCCGCTGAGCAGCGCACCGCCGGGAGCGCTCCGCTTCCCCATCCGGCCGCCTGCAGGCCCGCCGCGGTGGCGGCCGCCGCAGGGATCCACGCGCTGACGTCCCTCGCCGGGATCCGCCCCGACGCCCCGGCGGCGACGGTCGCGGTGGCTCCACCGGCCGGCGCCCCACTGGGCGCCCTGCGCCTCTCGGGTCTGCGCGTCGCCGGGGAACCGTTCACCGTACGGATCAGCAGGCTCGGCGTGGGCATGGTGGAGGAGGCCGGGGATGCGCTCCAACTGGGTGGATAGGCCGCGACCTCGCAGCTCCGTCGGGCCGGTGGCATCCGGTGCGCGCGCTCATCAGGCCGATGGTCGCCGACGCTCCGGGCCTCGCCGTCCCCGCGCCCCGCGGTGGCCCGCACCGAGGTCCGCCGGGCCGGATCGCCGGTGGTCCGGGGGCGTGGTGAGGGTCGCGCGACGCTGCCACCGGGCCGGTGCGATCAGGAAGATGGCCGCTGGGTTCCAGATCACGGTCTCCGGGATCACCAAAGCCCTGTTTATCGTCAGGCAGACGACTATGATCGCGGCATGTCGCCCTACGACCCGTCGGCCTATCCGCCCTTCGCCGTCACCGTCGACCTGGTCGTGCTCACCGTGCGGCGCCACGCGCTCTGCGCGCTCGTGGTGCGACGGGGCGAGCAGCCGTTCCAGGGACGCTGGGCCCTGCCCGGCGGCTTCGTCCGGGGGGACGAGGACCTGGCGGGTGCCGCGGCTCGGGAACTCTCCGAGGAGACCGGACTGTGCGCCCACGATCCGGCGGCCCCCGGCGCGGGAAACGGCGCACACCTCGAACAGCTCGCCACCTATGGTGATCCGCAGCGGGACCCCCGCATGCGGGTGGTCAGCGTGGCCCACCTGGTGCTGGCCCCGGACCTGCCCGCCCCCCGCGCCGGCGGCGACGCCAACAGCGCCCGCTGGGCGCCGGTCGACGAACTCCTGCAAGCGCCCGACCAGGCGTCCGCCGGACTCGCCTTCGACCACGCCACGATTCTCGCCGACGGCGTGGAACGAGCCCGCTCGAAGATCGAGTACTCCTCCCTGGCCACAGCCTTCTGCCCGCCCGAGTTCACCGTCGGCGAGCTGCGCCGGGTCTACGAGGCGGTGTGGGGCGTGGCTCTCGACCCGCGCAACTTCCACCGCAAGGTCACCGGGACCCCTGGGTTCCTGGTGCCCGCCGGGGGAACCACGACCCGTCAGGGGGGTCGCCCCGCCCAGCTGTTCCGGGCCGGCGGGGCAACCCTGCTCAACCCTCCGATGCTGCGCCCCGAAGTCTGAGCCACCTGCCACGACACCGGCTCCGCCACGGACCGGCTACGTAGAAAATCGGACATATCGCGTTATCTTGCTTGCGGTACTCACACTGCCGCAGAGCGGTCTCACCCCCCGCGAGAGAAGCGATGCTCCAGGCCATTGGACTCACCAGCGCACCCCGTCGGAAACTCCCGCCCCTCGTGGACGGCCTCACCTTCGAGGTCCGCCCCGGGTCGGTGACAGCCCTGCTCGGCGATCCGGGCTCGGGCAGGACCACCGCCCTGCGGCTCATGCTCGAACTCGAACCGGGCCGCGGCATCACGTACTTCCGAGGACGCCCGCTCCATCGGATCCCGCACCCCGGCCGTGAGGTCGGCGTGCTCCTCGGCGACGTACCCGGCCACCCGGCGCGGACCGTCCGCAACCAGCTGCGCATGCTGTGCGCCGCTGCCGGAGTGCCGGCGTCCCGCGCCGACACGATGATGGAGGTCGTCGGCATCGGCGGCCTGCGCGACGAGCGGCTCGGCTCACTCTCCCTGGGCATGGAACGCCGGGTCGGGCTGGCCGCCGCCCTGCTCGCCGATCCCTGCACCCTCCTTCTCGACGAGCCCGGCGCCGGACTCTCCGCCAAGGAACGCGCCTGGCTGCACGGACTGCTGCGCGGCCACGCCTCCCTCGGCGGCGCGGTGCTGTTCACCACTGACGACGCCAAGGAAGCGGCGGCCAACGCCGACCGGGTCGTTTCCATCGCGTCAGGTCGCCTCGTCGCCGACCAGGACGCCCGTGACTTCGCCCGTACCCGGCTGCGGCCGCGCGTCGCGGTGCGCACCCCGTACGCGGCGAGGCTGGCCGACGTACTGACCCGTGAGGCGCGGGCGGCCCAGCGTGCGGTGGAGATCGTCGAGGAGAGCGGCAGTCGGCTCTCGGTGTACGGCAGCAACTGCGCGGAGATCGGCGAGGCGGCCTTCCGTCACGGCGTCCTGGTCCACCAACTCGCCGACGAGACGGGACAGACCGGCGATGTCGGCGACCTCGGCGGCGTCGAGCCCATCGGTGACGTCGCGGCGTCGGTGTCGCCCGTCCCGCAGGCCCGCACCCGGGCCGGGGCCCCACTCCGCTCCGACGGCCGCTCGGAAGCCCGGCCGGAAGACCGCTCGGACATCGGCTCCGAGTTCCGCATCGAAGTCGGCGCACGCATCCGCACCACGGCGGGCTTCGAGGCGGTGACGAGCGCGAGCCGGGCCGATGCGCGTCCCGCCGGCCAGGCCGCGCCCCGGTCGTCACCCCACCCGGCCCCGCGGCACGACGGCAGCCCCGGTTCCGGAGGGGGGAGCGGCGTCGGGGAAGCCCTCGGAGGCCCATCCGACCAGGGCGTGGTGTCGGAAGCCCCCGTCACCGGCTCAACGCGTCCCGCAGCCGACCGACCCGGGGCAGTGGGTTTCGGGGCGTCGGACCCTGCTGCCGACCTTGACGTCACACCGCGTTCCGGAGCGGCACACCCGGACTTCGAGCACCTCGACTTCGGGCACGCCGGCTTCGGGCACGCCGGCTTCGGGCACGCCGGCGTCGAGCACGCCGGCTTCGAGCACCCCGAAGCCAGGAACCCCGCAGGACCGCGTCCGCGCCCGCGTCCGCGTTGCGCGGACCCCGGCCGGGGCGGACCCGTAGTGCGCCGGGTGGGCGGGCCGCTGCGTCCGCTGCGCTACGAACTCCGCCGGATGTTCGGCACGACCACGCCCCTCCTGACGGCAGCCCTCGTCGTCGTCGCCTCCGTACTCATCTCCCTCGTGCTCGTCCGGGCGGGCCACACCCCGCAGGCCCGGCTCCTCGTCGCCTGGCCCGAGTTGCTCCCGCTGCCTCCGGCCGCGCTCGGCGCGGGACTGCTCGGCGCCCTCGCCTTCGGCGAGGAGTACCGCTACCCCGCGCTCGCCGCGGACCGCGGCACCGTGCCGCGTCGCATGGGACTGCTCACCGCCAAACTCGGGGTCTGCGGCGCCCTCGCGGTGCTGCTAGGCGCCCTCGCCGTCCTCGCCGACGTGGCGGCCCTGCGCCTCGTCTTCGGAACCGCGCCCCTGCACGCGCCCGCCGAGTGGATCTCCCCGGCCGCGAGTTGGGCGGGACTCCTCCTCGGCTGCGCGTGGGCCGGGGTGCTGGCCTCCGGCGCGTTCCGGTCCGCCACCGCGGGCCTGGCCGCTGTGCTCGCCGTACCGGTGATGGTCGTACCGCTGGTGCGCAAGACGCTGGAGGGGCCGTCCGCGTACCCGGTGAGCGGAATCGGATCCAGGCTCCGGAGCCTGGCCTGGGGCCCGTGGCCGCCGGAGGCCGACCGGTTCGTCCTCGGCGCACTGCGGATGATGACCCAACCCGTGGGGACCGCGCTGGTGTTGTCGCTGATGGTCCTGTTGTGCGCCTATGGGTTCACAGGACTGCGTGCGCGAGTCCGTTGGTGACCGTTCCCGTGCGGGACGGGACGTTCGGAAGACCACGGAAGACCGGATCCTTCGCCATCACGTGACGCGGAGCGCAACTCCCAGCAAAAGGCCCGGATCTTTACGATAAGTCGTCAATTGCGTAGGTGGCACCGATCACCCTTTCGTGTGCTTTTCACCAAAGACCTCAAGGGTGAAGGAGGCACGGCCGACAAAGGATTCGTGAGTACCCTTGCGCACACCATGATGACCGCCGCCCGCCATGCCGACACCGGCCTCGCCGGCCCGGGCGAACTCGACCGCTACCCCTATGCGGAGACCTCCGGCTCCGACCGGGTCGGACCGCCCCACTGGGACGGCGCCGACATGGAGTTGAGCCGTGTAGGCCGCCGAGCCGCCGGCAGCCGCGGCCGCGGACTGCACGGCCAACTCGTCCAGCAGCTGGGCCAGATGATCGTTTCCGGAGACCTCGGCGCCGACCGCCCGCTGGTTCCCGAGGAGATCGGCCAGCGCTTCGAGGTCTCCCGCACCGTCGTCCGGGAGTCCCTGCGCGTCCTGGAGGCCAAGGGCCTCGTCAGCGCCCGCCCGAACGTGGGCACCCGGGTCCGTCCCGTCGCCGACTGGAACCTCCTCGACCCGGACATCATCGAATGGCGCGCCTTCGGACCGCAGCGTGACGACCAGCGCCGCGAGCTGGGCGAGCTCCGCCTGACGATCGAGCCGCTCGCGGCCCGCCTCGCCGCCGGGCACGGTCGCCCCGACGTCCAGCAGCGACTCGCCGACATGGTCGAGATCATGGGGCACGCCCTCGGCCAGGGGGACGTGATCACCTTCGGTCGCGCCGACCACGAGTTCCACTCGCTGCTGGTCCAGGTCGCCGGCAACCGCATGCTGGAACACCTCTCCGGCATCGTCTCCGCCGCCCTCCAGGTGTCCGGCAGCCCCGTCACCGCCTGCGACCGCCCGAGCGAGACCTGCGTGGCGCACCACGCGCGGATGGTCGAGGCCATCGCCGCCGGTGACGCCATCGGAGCCGAGAACGCCATGCGTCAACTCCTGACGGTGCATCCGGAGGTCGAGCGCGTGGTCCCCGCCCCGCGCGAGCACTGAGGCGCCGACGCGCGGGGGCGCGGGGGTGCAGCACCGGTCGCCGGGCCCGTTTCGGGTCCGGCGACACCGGCGTCCGGGGGTTGTTCGTAGCCCCCGGACGCGTTTGTGTGAGCGTACGAACGGTGTCGGTCGGGGCTCCGTGTGACCCTGGCCACCAAGATAGGGGCGTAACGCTCCGCGACGTCACGCGATGACGTAAGAGGTGATGGCCGACGGAGGGAAGACAGCAGCCCTTGGGGATGCTGTGCAGCTCCCCGGCCCCTGCCCGCGCCCCCGGCCCATCCCCAGTCGGTGTCGTCGGCTCCGGTCCAGCACCAGGCCGGGGTCGGAAGCCGTTTCCATCGTTCCGAGAGGTTGTTCGTGTCGGCCAGCACATCCCGTACGCTCCCGTCGGAGATCGCCGATTCCGAGTCTGTGATGGCGCTCATCGAGCGAGGCAAGGCCGAGGGGCAGATCGCCGGCGATGACGTGCGTCGGGCCTTCGAGGCTGACCAGATTCCTGCGACCCAGTGGAAGAATGTCCTGCGCAGCCTCAACCAGATCCTTGAGGAAGAGGGTGTGACGCTGATGGTCAGTGCCGCGGAGTCGCCCAAGCGCACCACCCGCAAGAGCGTCGCGGCCAAGAGCCCCGCCAAGCGGACGGCGACCAAGACCGTCGCGTCGACGGCGACGGCAGCCCGCACCGTGACCGACGAGACCGGTCCGGCCGAGCCCGGGGCGACGGACGCCGCCGCCGACGCGATCACCGCGGAGCCCGAAAACGAACCCGTGGCGAAGAAGGCCGCGGCCAAGAAGACCACCGCCAAGAAGGCCGCACCCGCGAAGAAGACCGCTGCCAAGAAGACGGCGGCGAAGAAGACCGCGGCCAAGAAGGACTCCGACGAGGCCGACGGGGAGACCCCGGAGGACGGCCCCGACGCCGCGAAGGGCGAGGCGGACGAGGAGGAGGAGAGCGGGGAGAACAAGGGCTTCGTCATCTCCGACGACGAGGACGACGCCCCCGCCCAGCAGGTCGTCGTCGCCGGCGCCACCGCGGACCCCGTCAAGGACTACCTCAAGCAGATCGGCAAGGTCCCGCTCCTCAACGCCGAGCAGGAGGTCGAGCTCGCCAAGCGCATCGAGGCAGGCCTCTTCGCCGAGGACAAGTTGGCGAACTCCGACAAGCTCGCGCCCAAGCTCAAGCGCGAGCTGGAGATCATCGCCGAGGACGGCCGTCGGGCCAAGAACCACCTGCTGGAGGCCAACCTCCGCCTCGTGGTCTCCCTGGCCAAGCGCTACACCGGCCGCGGCATGCTCTTCCTGGACCTGATCCAGGAGGGCAACCTGGGTCTGATCCGCGCCGTCGAGAAGTTCGACTACACCAAGGGCTACAAGTTCTCCACGTACGCCACGTGGTGGATCAGGCAGGCGATCACCCGCGCCATGGCCGACCAGGCCCGCACCATCCGCATTCCGGTGCACATGGTCGAAGTGATCAACAAGCTCGCCCGCGTGCAGCGCCAGATGCTCCAGGACCTGGGCCGCGAGCCCACCCCGGAGGAGCTGGCCAAGGAACTCGACATGACCCCCGAGAAGGTCATCGAGGTCCAGAAGTACGGCCGCGAGCCGATCTCCCTGCACACCCCGCTCGGTGAGGACGGTGACAGCGAGTTCGGCGACCTGATCGAGGACTCCGAGGCGGTCGTGCCGGCCGACGCCGTGAGCTTCACGCTCCTGCAGGAGCAGTTGCACTCGGTCCTGGACACGCTGAGCGAGCGCGAGGCGGGCGTGGTCTCCATGCGCTTCGGCCTCACCGACGGCCAGCCCAAGACCCTCGACGAGATCGGCAAGGTCTACGGGGTCACCCGCGAGCGCATCCGACAGATCGAGTCCAAGACCATGTCGAAGCTGCGGCACCCTTCCCGCTCGCAGGTGCTGCGCGACTACCTGGACTGATCACTCGCGGCCGACCTGGGGGACCGGCCGCGACGGACCGGTCCCGACGGGGCGTACGCGGGAGGCCGCGCGGGTGCGCACGGCCACAGGGCACACCACTCTGGGTGGAGTCATACACACTCGGAGTCAGGAGGCCTCATGCGTCGTCCCTTTGCCCGTGCCCTGGCGGGCGCGCTGACGCTGGTGACGGGAGCGGCCGCCGCGCCGCTCACTCAGGCCCCCCGCGCGGCCGCGGACAGCGTGGTGATAGGCGGGAAGCCCGTGACCTCGGGCGACAACCCCTGGGTGGTGGCCCTCGCCAGTCGTGACCGGTTCGGGGGTACCCGTGACGGGCAGTTCTGCGGGGGTGTCGTCGTCGCCCCGACCACGGTGGTGACGGCCGCCCACTGCCTGGGCAGCCAGGTGCTGGGCGGGCCGGTGGCATCCGTCGCCGATTTCCGGGTGATCACCGGGCGGACGGAGCTGCGGGCCGCTGACGGCCGGGAGATCGCGGTGCGCGCGGCCCGGGTCAACCCGGCTTACGACCCGGCGAGCAACGCCGGCGACCTGGCCGTCCTGGAGCTGGCCGAGGCGGTGCCCGCCGACCACGTGCTCCCCATGGCCGGCGCGGGCGACCACGCCTACGACCCCGGCACCGAGGCGACCGTCTACGGCTGGGGCGACACGAGCGGATTCGGCGACTACGCCTACGGGCTGCGGGCGGCGCCGGTCACGGTGCTGGACGACGACACCTGCCGACGGGCCTACCCGGGGGACCGGGACGGGCAGTACCGACCCGACTCCATGGTGTGCGCGGGCCATCCCGACGGCGGCAAGGACGCCTGCCAGGGGGACAGCGGCGGGCCGCTGGTCGCCCGCGGGCGCCTCATCGGGTTGGTGTCCTGGGGGCGCGGCTGCGGGCGCGCCGACAGCCCCGGCGTCTACACCAGGGTCGCCCCGTTGATGGAGTTCGTGAACGGCCCGCAGGGGAGCGCGCGGCCCGACGCGGTGTGAGCACACCTCGTAGGCGCCGGGAGAGCCTCCAGGCGCCTCTCACGCCCCCGCTGGGGGCGTGTGGGTCGAGGCGGGTGGGCCGGGGCGGTGAAAAACCCCCCGGGCATGAGGACGGGCGGCATCCCTGGGTCTCAGAGATGCCGCCCGTCGACCGGCCTGGGCCGGTCCATGCTCGTCGGATGCGAGGCGCAGGCTAGGTGTCAGCGGTCCTCGGTGTCGGCGGCAGCGGCCACCGGAGCGGACGTAAGCCGCTCGGTCTCATCCTGTATTTCCGCGGCGATCTTCTTGAGTTCCGGCTCGAACTTACGCCCGTGGTGGGCGCAGAAGAGCAGTTCACCACCGCTCAGCAGGACGACGCGCAGATATGCCTGGGCGCCGCAGCGGTCGCATCGGTCAGCGGCCGTCAGCGGGGTCGCGGGTGTCAGAACAGTAGTCACGTCGCCTCTTCTCTAGCTCGACGAGCTGTCGTACCAGGGTCAACATCCAACCAGGCCGAAAACGTTCCCGCTCGCGGCTTTTCCTCGAAACTTCCTTCCGAAGCTGGCCGGCTGTTGCCGGTTGGCGGCGAAGGAGCCGTATTGCGTTGCTTTACGGTTTCGCGTTGTCAGTCGTTCGCTTGTAGCAGTTCGTGTCCTCCCCGGCGTGAGCGCCGGTTGTGCATGAGGACGTGCCCGAACACTAAATGGTTCATGCCTGGAAGGGAACGTGATGTTTGCTTCACCCTCGCGGGGGATCGAACACCCGTGCGGATCTGCACTAGGCTGAGGAACGCGAGAGGGTGGCGTTGCATCGGCTCTACCAGGCCTCGGTACCCTCGGACCGGCACTTGTGCCACCCTTGCGCCCGACCGGGCCAGAAAAGAAATTCAGCGAGGAGCGAACTGCGTGACCGCCGACACGTCCGTGCCTTCCAGCGCGCTGCTGTCCGGAGCAGACCGGGACGGTTCCAACTACACCGCGCGGCACCTGCTCGTCCTCGAAGGCCTTGAGGCCGTTCGCAAGCGCCCCGGCATGTATATCGGCTCCACCGACAGCCGAGGCCTGATGCACTGCCTCTGGGAGATCATCGACAATTCCGTCGACGAGGCCCTGGGCGGGTACTGCGACCACATCGAGGTGATCCTCCACGAGGACGGCTCGGTCGAGGTCCGGGACAACGGCCGCGGCATCCCCGTCGACGTGGAGCCCAAGACCGGCCTCTCCGGGGTCGAGGTCGTCATGACCAAGCTGCACGCCGGCGGCAAGTTCGGCGGCGGGTCGTACGCGGCCTCCGGCGGCCTGCACGGCGTCGGCGCCTCCGTCGTCAACGCCCTGTCGGCCCGCCTCGACGTCGAGGTCGACCGGAGCAGCTCGACGCACGCGATCAGCTTCCGTCGCGGCGTCCCGGGCCTGTTCACCGAGCAGGGCCCCGACGGCCCCTTCGACCCCGACCACGCCCTGCGCAAGGTCAAGCGGATCGCCAAGGGCAAGACCGGGACCCGGGTCCGCTACTGGGCCGACCGGCAGATCTTCCTCAAGGACGCCCGGCTCAACCTGGAGACGCTCTACCAGCGCGCCCGCCAGACCGCCTTCCTCGTACCCGGCCTGACCCTCGTCGTCCGCGACGAGCGCGCCCTCGAAGGCGCCGGCAAGACCGAGGAGATCTTCCGCTTCGACGGGGGGATCAGCGAGTTCTGCGAGTACCTGGCCCAGGACAAGGCCGTCTGCGACGTGCTGCGCCTCACCGGCACGGGCACCTTCAAGGAGACCGTCCCGGTCCTCGACGACCGCGGGCACATGACGCCGACCGAGGTCACCCGCGAGCTGGGCGTCGACATCGCCCTGCGTTGGGGCACGGGCTACGAGACCAACGTCAAGTCCTTCGTCAACATCATCGCGACCCCCAAGGGCGGCACCCACGTCTCGGGCTTCGAGCGCTCGGTCGCCAAGACCGTGAACGAGGTCCTGCGCTCGGCGAAGCTGCTGCGCGTGGCCGAGGACGACGTGGTCAAGGACGACGCGATGGAGGGCATGACGGCCGTCGTCACCGTCCGCCTCGCCGAGCCGCAGTTCGAGGGCCAGACCAAGGAGGTGCTCGGCACCTCGGCGGCCACCCGGATCGTCGCCGCCGTCGTCGCCAAGGAGCTCAAGGCCTTCCTGACCTCGACCAAGCGCGACGACAAGCAGCAGGCCCGCTCCGTGATGGAGAAGATCGTCGCGGCCGCCCGGACCCGGATCGCGGCCCGTCAGCACAAGGAGGCGCAGCGCCGCAAGACCGCGCTGGAGTCCTCCTCGCTGCCGGCCAAGCTGGCCGACTGCCGCAGTGACGACGTGGACCGCAGCGAGCTGTTCATCGTCGAGGGCGACTCGGCCCTCGGTACGGCCAAGCTCGCACGGAACTCGGAGTTCCAGGCGCTGCTGCCGATTCGCGGCAAGATCCTCAACGTCCAGAAGTCGTCGGTCTCGGACATGCTCAAGAACGCCGAGTGCGGCGCGATCATCCAGGTCATAGGAGCCGGCTCGGGTCGTACCTTCGACCTCGACGCCGCCCGCTACGGCAAGATCGTCCTGCTCGTCGACGCCGATGTGGACGGCGCGCACATCCGCTGCCTGCTGCTCACGCTCTTCCAGCGGTACATGCGGCCGATGGTCGAGGCGGGCCGGGTCTTCGCGGCCGTACCGCCGCTGCACCGGATCGAGCTCGTCCAGCCGAAGCGCGGCCAGGACAAGTACGTCTACACGTACTCGGACAACGAGCTGCGCCAGACCCTGCTGGAGTACCAGCGCAAGAACATCCGGTACAAGGACGCCATCCAGCGCTACAAGGGCCTCGGTGAGATGGACGCCGACCAGCTCGCGGAGACCACCATGGATCCCCGCTTCCGTACGCTGCGCCGGATCAACATCGGTGACCTGGACGGCGCCGAGCAGGTATTCGACCTGCTCATGGGCAACGAGGTGGCTCCGCGCAAGGAGTTCATCACCAGCTCGGCGGCGACCCTGGACCGTTCGCGCATCGACGCCTGACCGGGCGGACACCCTCCGGCGCCACGGCACACCGGTGCTCTTCACTCCATCACCTGAAGGAGTGAAGAGCACCGGGACACCAGTCCGGAAACGATTCATTCCGCACATCCTTGTGGGCACGCGGCCAATGCGGCGGCGGACAAGGAGAGTTCGGTGGACAAGCACGATGGTCGCGATGCCGGAACGATCCGGCTGGACGACCCCTGGTACGACGCGCTGGCCGTGGGCTGGGGCGAGGTTGAGGAAACGGTCCCGCCGCACCAGGCCCCCGGGGATCGCCCCGCGCCCGGCGCGTCCGACATCTACTTGGAAGTGCAGCGCAGCGCCGCCTTCCAGGAGGTCCGCAGCCGCTACCGGAGGTTCGTCATCCCGGCGACCATCGGCTTCTTCCTCTGGTACGTCGCCTACGTGATCGCGGCCACGGCGGCGCCCGGCCTGATGGCCCGGCCGGTCGTGGGCGCGGTCAACGTGGCCCTGCTGGCGGGGCTCGGCCAGTTCCTCACCACTTTCCTGCTGACCTGGGCCTACGCCCGGCACGCCCGACTGCGTCGGGACCGGGCCGCGCTCGATCTGCGGTGGACGGTCTTCGAGCAGGAGCGCGACCAGGAGCGGAACCGGGCCCGGGGGGAGGGCAGGTGACGACCGAACACCAGACCCTGGCGCTGATCCTCTTCAGCCTCTTCATCGCCGTCACCCTGGGCATCACCACCTGGGTCAGCCGCAACCGGCACGGCTCCGCCGAGGAGTTCTACGCGGGCGGGCGGTTGTTCTCCCCCCTGGAGAACGGTTTCGCCATCGCCGGCGACTACATGTCCGCCGCGTCCTTCCTGGGGATCTCCGGGCTGATCGCCCTCTTCGGCTACGACGGCCTGCTGTACTCGGTCGGCTTCCTGGTCGCCTGGCTCGTGGTCCTCTTCCTGGTCGCCGAACTGGTCCGCAACTGCGGACGCTTCACCCTCGCCGACGTCGTCGCGGCCCGGATGGCCGAGCGACCGGTACGGATCGCCGCCGGGACCTCCTCGGTGGTCGTCTCGGTGCTCTACCTGATCGCCCAGATGGTCGGCGCGGGCAGCCTGGTCGGGCTGCTGCTCGGGGATTCCGGGCCCGGGGCCAGGACCCTGACCGTGATCGGGGTCGGCGCGCTGATGGTGGTCTACGTGACCTTCGGAGGCATGCGGGCCACCACCTGGATCCAGATCGTGAAGGCCGTGCTGCTGATGGGCGGGGCCGTGACGCTGACCGTCCTCGTCCTTCTGCGCTTCCACGGCGACTTCGACCAGCTGCTCACGACCGCCGCCGACCGCAGCGGTCACGGGAGCCGCTTCCTCAGCCCCGGCCTCAAGTACGGCGCCGACTGGACCTCCCGCTTCGACTTCATGAGCCTGGGCCTCGCCCTGGTGCTCGGGACGGCGGGCCTGCCGCACATCCTGTCGCGCTTCTACACCGTCCCCACCGCGCGCGCCGCCCGCCGGTCGGTGGTGTGGGCGATCGGCCTGATCGGCGGCTTCTACCTGATGACCATCGTGCTCGGCTTCGGCGCGGCCGCGCTCGTGGGGCCCGACGCGGTGCGCGCGTCGAACGCCTCGGGGAACACGGCCGTGCCGCTGCTGGCCGCCTTCCTCGGCGGGGGCGCCGGGTCCACGGGAGGCGCGGTCCTGTTCGCCTTCGTCGCCGCCATCGCCTTCGCCACCATCCTCGCCGTGGTCGCCGGGATCACCCTGGCCTCGTCGGCCTCCGTCGCGCACGACCTGTACGCCTCCCTCAAGCGCCGGCACGCCCGGCAGCGCAGCGAGGTGACGGTGGCGCGGCTGGCGGCGGTCGGGATCGGCGCGGTGGCGATCGGCCTGGGCCTGCTCGCCCAAGACCTGAACGTGGCCTTCCTGGTGGGGCTCGCCTTCGCGGTGGCGGCCTCGGCGAACCTGCCGGTGCTGCTGTACTCGCTCTTCTGGCGCGGGTTCACCACGCGGGGGGCCGTCTGGTCGGTGTACGGGGGCCTGATTCCCTCGGTGCTGCTGGTGGCGCTGTCACCGGTGGTCTCGGGGAGTCCCGAGTCCCTCTTCCCCGGGGTGGACTTCCAGTACTTCCCGCTGCAGAACCCGGGGATCGTCTCGATCCCGCTGGGCTTCCTGGCGGGCTGGCTGGGCACGGTGACCTCCGGTGAGGAGCCGGACGAGCGCAAGCACGCGCAGACCGAGGTCCGCTCCCTGACGGGGGCCGGGGCGGTGTAGCCGGCCGGTCGGTGGGGTTCGCGACCATGTTCAGCCTCCGCCGGGCGGCTGCCAGGAGTAGCGGTGTTCCGGGCGGCCCGTCTCGCCGTAGCGCAGGGCGAGGGTGACCCGGCCGGCGCGGTCGAGGAGCTTCAGGTAGCGCTGGGCGGTCTGGCGGCTGATGCCGGCCCGGTCGGCGACCTGTTGGGTGGACAGGGGGCCTTCGGCGGTCCGCAGGACCCGGCGGACCAGCTCCGCCGTGGTGGGGGAGTGGCCCTTGGGCAGTTCGTTGGGGGTTCCGGCCGCGGCGAGCGCGCCGAAGATCCGGTCCACCTCGGCCTGTTCGGCTTCTCCGCCGCCGGCCAGGGAGCGGTGGAGGGTGGCGTAGGCCTCCAGCTTGCCGCGCAGGCCGGCGAAGGTGAACGGCTTGACCAGGTACTGGAGAGCGCCGAGGCGCATGGCCGCCCGGACGGTGGTGAGGTCGCGGGCCGCGGTGACCATGATGACGTCGGTGTGGTGGCCGAGCTGGCGCAGCCGACGGACCAGGTCGAGGCCGTTCTCGTCCGGTAGGTAGTGGTCGAGGAGGACCAGGTCCACCGGGTGGGCGGTGAGGAACTCCAGTGCCTCGGCGGCCGAATGGACCTGCGCGGCGACCCGGAACCCGGAAACCTTCGCCACGTAGGCCGCGTTGATCAGGGCAACACGTACGTCGTCATCGACGACCAGTACCTGCATCGGGGTCTCGTTCACCGCAGGGCCTCCGGGAGTACGACGGAGAACTCCGCCCCTCCGTCCGCGGTCTCACCGGCCCGCGCGCTGCCGCCCTGCCGCTCCGCGAGGCGGCGTACGAGGGCGAGGCCCAGTCCGCGCTCGCGGTGGGCCCGGGGTTGCTTCGTCGACCAGCCCTCGGTGAAGACCTCCTCGCGGTGCCCGGGGGGAACACCCGGGCCGCTGTCGCGCACCCGTAGGACGGCGCTGCGGCCGTCCGCGCGGATGTCGACCTCGACCAGGGGCGCGGCCGAGCCCGCCGCCGCGTCCAGGGCGTTGTCGACCAGGTTGCCGAGGATGGTGACGAGGCCGCCGGGATCCACGAGCCGGTCGGGAAGCAGGGCGGTCGGGGCGAGCCGCAGCGGGACGCCCCGCTCTGCGGCGACCGTCGCCTTGCCCACCAGCAGGGCTGCCAGCAGGGGGTCGTGGACCCGCTCGGTCACCTGCTCGGCCGTGGTGCGGTGCACGCCCACGACCTCGTTCACGAACTCGACGGCTTCCTCGTGCAGGCCCAGTTCCAGCAGCCCGAGCAGGGTGTGCAGCCGGTTGGCGTGTTCGTGGTCCTGGGCGCGCAGTGCGTCGATCAGACCCTTGGTGGAGTCGAGCTCGCGGCCCAGGTGCTCCAGTTCGGTGCGGTCGCGCAGGGTGGCGACGGCGCCACCGTCCGAGGTGGGCATGCGGTTGGCCACCAGGACGCGGGGGCCTTGGACGGCGAGCAGGTCGCGGCCGGTGACGCGGCCGGAGAGGACGTCGGTGGTGCGGCCCGCGCCGAGGACCTCGTCGAGGGGGAGGCCGGCGAGGGTGTGCGCGGTGTCCGGGGTGAGGCCCAGCAGCCGGGCGGCCTCGTCGTTGACCAGCCGGATCCGTCCCTTCCCGTCGAGGGCGATGACGCCCTCCCGGATGGAGTGCAGCATCGCCTCGCGCTCCGCGAGGAGGCCCGCGATGTCGGAGAAGGCGAGGTCCCTGGTCTGCCGGTGGATCCTGCGGGACAGCAGGTAGGCGGCGAGCGCGCCGGCGGCCAGGGCGCCGCCGGCGTAGGCGAGCAGCCCGGGGATGGTGGCGACCAGGCGGTCGCGGACGTTGTCGTAGGCGATGCCGACCGACACCGCTCCGACGATCTCCCCGTCGGCGGCGACGAGCGGGACCTTGCCGCGGGCGGAGCGCCCCAGCGTGCCCTCGTCGATCTCCATCACCTCACGGCCGGCGAGGGCGTCGCCCGGGTCGGTGGACACGGGGAGCCCGATCCGGTCGGGGCTCGGGTGGGAGCGTCGGATGCCGTGCAGGTCGAGGACGACCACGTACTCGGCTCCGGTCGCCCGGCGGATCCGTTCGGCGGCGGCTTGGACCGGGGTGTCGGCCGCCGGGCCCGCGCCGAGGAGGTCGGCGGCCAGTGACGGGTCCGCGGCCGCGCTCTGCGCGATGGCCAGGGCGCGGCGCATGGCCTGGTCGTCCAGCTGGGCGCTCAGCGGTGCCAGGAACAGACCGGTGGCCAGCGCGAGGACCCCGGCCGCGAGGGCCAGCTGGGTGAGCAGGATCTGGGAGGCGGCCCGTCTGGGCAGCCCGAGGCGCCGAGCGCTGGTGGGGAGGAACCGCATGCCTAGCACCGTAGGTCGGCTTCAGCCTCAGCGGAATTCTCTCGTCCACGCAAATGGCTTGCGTTATTTACACCCAGCTTGCGCAAGTGATGCGGGCGTGAAAGTGCGGTCAGAAGTGTGGACGATTGAGCAGGGCTCTGCAATTCTCGCACGGCAGTACGCAAAATCCTGTCTCACCCGCTTCCGAGAGTTCATGTCGAGGGACGAGGACCTATGAGAAGGCACACCTGGAGGTGGCGGGCGCTGGCCGCCGTCCTCAGTACGGCTCTGTTGATCATGGGCTGGCCCGCCCTGACCGCCGCGGCCGCGGGCGGTCCGGGCATCGCGGCGGGCAGGCCCGCCACGGCGAGCAGCAGCAACGGCGTCCACGGCGCCGCCAACGCCACCGACGGCGACCCCGCCACCTACTGGGAGAGCGCGGGCGGAACGTTTCCGCAGTGGGTGCAGACCGATCTCGGCGCCACCGCCCGCGTCGACCAGGTAGTACTGAAGCTGCCGACGTCCTGGGAGAGCCGTACCCAGACTCTGGCCGTCCAGGGCAGCGGCGACGGCGTCGCCTTCAACACCCTGGTCGCGTCGGCCGCGTACGTCTTCGGCCCCGGCAACGGGAACACCGTGACCGTCACCTTCCCCGCCACGCAAACCCGGTACGTACGGATCGCCGTCACCGCGAACACCGGCTGGCAGGCCGCCCAGCTCTCCGAGCTGGAGGTGCGCACCCCGGACGAGTCGTCGCTCGACCTGGCGCGCGGCAGGACCCTGACCGCGAGCAGCAGCACCCAGGCCTACCTGCCGGCCAACGCCAACGACGGGAACACCGCCAGCTACTGGGAGAGCGCGAACGGCGCGCTGCCCCAGTGGCTCCAAGTGGACCTCGGCTCCTCCGTACGCGTCGACCGGGTGGTGCTGCGGCTGCCCGGAACCTGGGGCGCCCGCACCCAGACCCTCAAGATCCAGGGCAGCGCCAACGGCGCCGACCACACGGACCTGACCGCCTCGAAGGGCTACCTGTTCAACGCCGCCGGCGGCAACTCCGTGACCATCGCCTTCGACGCGGCCACCACCCGGTACCTCCGCGTCTGGATCTCCGCCAACACCGAGCAACCCGGCGGCCAGCTCTCCGAACTGGCGGTCTACGGGCCACGGACCGGCGACACCGCCGCGCCGACGGCCCCCACGGAGCTCGCGTACACCGAGCCGGCCACCGGCCGGATCAAGCTCACCTGGAAGGCGGCGACCGACGACACCGGCGTCACCGGCTACGACGTCTACGCCAACAACCAGCTGCGCACGAGCGTCGCCGGTGACGTCACCACCTACACCGACACGCAACCCACCGGGACCACGATCACCTACCACGTCCGCGCGAGGGACGCGGCCGGCAACCAGTCGCCCCACAGCAACACCGTGACCCGGGCCGCCGACACCGGCGACACCCAGGCGCCGACCGCTCCGGGCGCCCTCACCCTGACCGAACAGGCGGCCGACCGGATCGGACTGTCCTGGCAGGCCTCCACCGACAACGTGGGGGTCACCGGCTACGAGGTCTACGCGAACAACGTGCTGCGCACGACGGTCGCGGGCAACACCACCTCCTGGAGCGACACCCAGCCGGCCACCGCGACCGTGACCTACGTCGTCCGCGCCAAGGACGCGGCAGGCAACCGGTCCGGCGACAGCAACTCCGTCACCCGCAACGGCACCGGGGGCGGCGGCTCCAACCTGGCCGTCGGCAAACCGGTCACCGGCTCCTCCGTGATCCACACCTTCGTCGCGGAGAACGCCACCGACAACAACACCGCCACGTACTGGGAGGGCGCCGCCGGGGCGTACCCGAGCACGCTGACGGTCAAGCTGGGCGCCAACGCGGATCTGCAGCGCCTCGTTCTCAAACTGAACCCGGACAGCGGTTGGGGCGCCCGCACCCAGAACATCCAGGTCCTCGGCCGGGAGCAGAGCGGCTCCTCCGTCACCGGGTTGGTCGCCGCGAAGGACTACGCCTTCGACCCGGCGTCCGGCAACACCGTCACCATCCCGCTGAGCGCCCGCGTCGCCGACGTCCAGCTGCGCTTCACCTCCAACACGGGTTCCTCCAACGGGCAGATCGCCGAGTTCCAGATCATCGGGGTGCCGGCGCCCAACCCGGACCTGGAGGTCACGGGGCTGAGCGCCGCGCCAGCCGTTCCCGTGGAGTCGGACCCGCTCACGCTCTCCGCCACCGTCAAGAACAGCGGTCCGGCTCCGGCCCCCGCCACCGCCGTGACCTTCACGCTCGGCGGCACGAAGGTGGGTACGGCCGCCGTACCGGCGCTTGCCGCCGGGGCGAGCGCCACCGTCAGCGCCGGGATCGGGGCGCGCGACGCGGGGACGTACTCCCTCGGCGCGGTCGTCGACGAGGCGAACACCGTGGTGGAGCAGAACGACAGCAACAACTCGTTCACCGGCCCCCCGCTGGTGGTCCGTGGGGTGGACAGCTCCGACCTGGTCGCCTCCGAAGTGAGTTGGGCGCCGTCCGCTCCGTCCGAGGGCAAGCCGGTCGCCTTCGCCGTCACGGTCCGCAACCAGGGCACGATCGCCACGGCCGGCGGCCCGCACGCGGTCACGCTCACCCTCCAGGACGCGGCGGGCGCCACCGTCCGCACCCTGACGGGATCCTTCGACGGGCCCCTCGCCGCCGGCGCGGCCACGGCCCCGATCGCGCTCGGCAGCTGGCCGGCCGCGAACGGCAAGTACACGGTCAAGGTCGTCCTCGCGGACGACGCGGCCGAACTGCCGGTCAAGCGCGCCAACAACACCTCCACCAGGTCGTTCTTCGTCGGTCGGGGCGCGAACATGCCCTTCGACATGTACGAGGCGGAGGACGCGGTCGCCGGGAGCGGGGCGACGGTGGTCGGCCCCAACCGGACCATCGGTGACATCGCGGGCGAGGCCTCGGGCCGCAAGGCGGTCAGCCTCGACGCGACGGGCGAGTACGTCGAGTTCACCACTCGGGCCACCACGAACACCCTGGTCATCCGCTTCTCCATCCCGGACGCTCCGGGTGGCGGAGGCATCGACTCCACCATCAACGTCTACGTCGACGGGGTCTTCAAGAAGGCGCTGCCGCTGACCTCCAAGTACGCCTGGTTGTACGGGGCCGAGGCCTCGCCGGGCAACGCGCCGAGTGCCGGGGCGCCGCGCCACATCTACGACGAGGCGAACATCCTGCTCGGCGAGACGGTTCCCAAGGGCAGTCGGATCCGGCTGCAGAAGGACGCCGCCAACACCTCCACCTACGCCATCGACTTCGTCAGCCTGGAGCAGGCCATCACCGCCCCGAACCCGAACCCGCAGACGTACGCGGTGCCCGCCGGCTTCGGCCACCAGGACGTGCAGAACGCCCTGGACAAGGTACGGATGGACCCCACGGGCAAGCTGGTCGGCGTCTACCTGCCGCCCGGCGACTACCAGACGGCGAGCAAGTTCCAGGTGTACGGCAAGGCCGTGCAGGTGGTCGGCGCCGGACCGTGGTTCACCCGCTTCCACGCCCCGTCCACGCAGGACAACACCGACATCGGTTGGCGGGCCGACGCCACCGCGAAGGGCTCCTCCTTCTCGGGCTTCGCCTACTTCGGCAACTACACCTCGCGCATCGACGGGCCGGGCAAGGTCTTCGACTTCGCGGGCGTCTCCGACATCACCATCGACAACATCTGGAACGAACACATGGTGTGCTTGTACTGGGGCGCCAACACCGACCGGATCACCATCAAGAACTCGCGGATCCGCGACATGTTCGCCGACGGCATCAACATGACCAACGGCAGCACCGACAACCTCGTGACCAACAACGAGGCGCGGGCCACGGGCGACGACAGCTTCGCGTTGTTCTCCGCGATCGACGCGGGCGGCGCGGACATGAAGAACAACGTCTACGAGAACCTGACCACGATCCTGACCTGGCGCGCCGCCGGGGTGGCCGTCTACGGAGGCTTCAACAACACCTTCCGCAACATCCACATCGCCGACACCCTCGTCTATTCGGGCATCACCATCAGCTCGCTGGACTTCGGATACCCGATGAACGGGTTCGGGACGGAACCGACGACCTTCGAGAACATCTCCGTCATCCGGTCCGGCGGCCACTTCTGGGGCGGCCAGACCTTCCCCGGGATCTGGCTGTTCTCCGCCTCCAAGGTGTTCCAGGGCATCCGGATCAACAACGTGGACATCATCGATCCGACGTACAGCGGCATCATGTTCCAGACGCAGTACGTCGGCGGTCAGCCGGTCAACCCCATCAAGGACACCGTCCTGAGGGACATCACCATCACCGGGGCCAGGAAGAGCGGTGACGCCTTCGACGCCAAGTCCGGCTTCGGCCTCTGGGCGAACGAGATGCCCGAGGCGGGCCAGGGGCCGGCGGTCGGCTCCGTGACCCTCCACAACCTGCGGACCGGCGACAACGCCGTGGACATTCGGAACACGACCTCGACGTTCCGGATCGACCGGCTGCCGTAGCCGCGCGCACGGGCACGAAGGGTCGGCGCCGCTCGGGGAACTCCCGGGCGGCGTCCGGCCCTTTCCAGGGCCCGTGGCCGAGAGTCGGCCCTGTCGGGTCCGCCCGAACCCCAGCCAAACTGGCTGTAACCGAACTGCAAGGAATTTGCATCGCTTGCGCTACTCTTGCGTTCATGACGCGACGACTTGCTCAAGTGGCGAAGAAGGTGGGAGTCAGCGAGGCAACGGTCAGCCGGGTGCTCAACGGCAAGCCGGGCGTCTCGGAGGCGACCCGCCAATCCGTGCTCACCGCCCTCGACGTGCTCGGGTACGAGCGCCCCACCCAGCTGCGCGGCGAACGCGCGCGCCTGGTCGGCCTCGTGCTGCCGGAGCTCCAGAACCCGATCTTCCCGGCCTTCGCCGAGGTCATCGGCGGCGCCCTCGCCCAACAGGGCCTCACCCCCGTGTTGTGCACGCAGACCACCGGCGGGGTTTCCGAGGCCGATTACGTGGAGCTCCTGCTCCAGCAGCAGGTCTCCGGGGTGGTGTTCGCCGGCGGGCTCTTCGCCCAGGCCGACGCCCCGCACGAGCACTATCGGCTGCTGTCGGAGCGCAAGGTTCCGGTGGTGCTGATCAACGCCTCCATAGAGGACCTCGGCTTCCCGTGCGTGGCCTGCGACGACGCCGTCGCGGTCGAGCAGGCCTGGCGTCACCTGGCCTCCCTGGGGCACGAGCGGATCGGCCTGGTGCTGGGCCCGCCCGACCACATCCCCTCCCTGCGCAAGCTGGTCGCGGCCCAGGCCGTCGCCGCGGCGGCCGGCTCCGAGCTGCCCGCGGCGCACGTGGAGCGGACCTTGTTCTCCCTGGAGGGTGGTCACGCGGCCACCTCCCGCCTGCTCGACCGCGGGGTCACCGGCATCATCTGCGCGAGCGACCCGCTGGCCCTGGGAGCCGTACGGGCGGCCCGGCGCCGCGGCCTGAACGTCCCCGGCGAGGTCTCCGTGGTGGGGTACGACGACTCCGCGTTCATGAACTGCACCGAGCCCCCGCTGACCACCGTCCGCCAGCCCATCGAGGCCATGGGGCGGGCCGCGGTGGAACTGCTCACCGCGCAGATCCAGGGCGCCGCCGTGCAGCCGGGGGAGTTGCTGTTCGAGCCGGAGCTGGTGGTTCGCGGCTCCACGGCCAAGGCGCCGCGCGCGTAGCGCGCATCTACCCGCCCTTCGGGCGCCCGGCTTCCTCGGGCTTCGGGGCTCCGGAACGTCAGTTGACGTTCCGGAGCCCTTTTCGTGTCCCCAGCACAACACTCCCCTGCCAATGTATTGCGGAGTCTGCGCGAGATATTGCGTCCATCTGTCGGTGGTGGTTGAGTGTGCCGCGCTCGCCCCCACGCCTCCTGTCCGAAGCTCGAAGGGGACCACCGATGAGAACCAACGTCCGCCGCAACGTCGCGGCCGCCCTCGTCTCCGCGCTCGCCGTGACCGCCCTCGCGGCCTGCGGTACGAGCAGCAGCGGCGACGACCCGAAGGAGCAGCCGAGCGGCGGTTCCACCGACGCCTCCGCCCCGCTCGACCCGAAGACCAAGGTCACCCTCTCCATCGACTGCATGCCGCCGGCGGCCAAGGCGGCGGAGTTGAAGGAGTGGAAGGAGGACGTGGCGGAGTTCAACAAGACCTACCCGAACGTCACGATCGACGGCCGTTCCACCCCCGGACAGTGCCTGGAGCCCCCGCGCTTCACGGCGATGCTCAAGGCCAAGTCCCAACCGGACGTCTTCTACACCTACTTCACCGACCTCCAGCAGGTGCTGGACAACGACGGGGCCGAGGACATCTCGGCGTACGTGACCCCCGCCTCGGTGCCCGCCCTGGGCGACATCGACAAGAACGTGCTCGACGTCCTCCGCAAGGACGGCAAGCTGTACGGGCTGCCCACCAGCAACTACACGATGGGTCTGCTGATCAACCGCAAGCTGTTCCGGGACGCGGGCCTCGACCCCGACTCCCCGCCCCGGAGCTGGGACGAGGTCCGGGCCGCGGCGAAGAAGATCGCCGCGCTCGGCAACGGCACCGCGGGCTTCGGCGAGTACAGCGTGGAGAACACCGGAGGCTGGCACTACACGGCCACCATGTACGGACTGGGCGGCGACATCGTCGGCGCCGACGGCAAGGCCGCCTTCAACAACGCCACCGGCCGGCAGATCGTCGACAACCTGCGCGCCATGCGCTGGGACGACGACAGCATGGGCCGCACCCAACTGCTCAAGTGGGGCGACCTGCAGAAGCAGATGGCCGCGGACAAGCTCGGCATGTTCCTCGCCGCGCCCGACGACATCACGTACATGGTCCAGCAGTTGGGTGCGAAGTACGAGAACTTCGGCATGGGCCCGATCCCCGGTGGCGCGTCCACCCTGGCCGGCGGCAACGGCTACGTGATCAAGAAGGGCAGCTCGCCCGACAAGGTCAAGGCGGCCGTGGCCTGGCTGAACTTCAAGACCCTCGCCGTCGGCAAGGGGCAGTTCCGCTACGACCGCAGCAAGGCGGACGGCCTGCCCGTCGGTCTCCCGCAGCCCGCCTTCTTCACCGGCGCGAGCAGGACCGAGGACGACCGGCTGAAGGCGGCGAGCGCCACCATGCCGGTCGCGAACTTCAAGAGCTTCCTGGACAACCCGGTCCCCGGAAAGGCCGAGCCGCCGAAGGCCCAGGAGGTCTACAAGGTGCTCGACAAGGTGATGTCCGGAGTGCTCACCAACAAGGACGCCGACCCCGCGCAACTCCTCGGCGACGCCGAGAAGGCCGTCAACCAGGTACTGGGGAACCAGTAAGGGCCGCGGGTGGGCCCGGGTGGCGGCGCGGCCGCCGGCCCCGGTCCCACCCGCCCCTCGGACCCGAAGCGACGACCAGCAAGGAGCGAGCGGCGATGCCGGTCCCCACCCTCCCCCGAGCCTCCCGCCCGGAGTTCGTCCGGGCCCTCAAGCGCAACCTCACGGCCCACGGCTTCCTGATCGGCGCCGTCCTGTGCTTCGCCTTCTTCTCCTGGTACCCGATGGTGCGGGAGTTCCTGCTGGCCTTCCAGAAGACGGAAGGCGGAACCACCCGCTGGGTCGGCTGGGACAATTTCGCGTACGTCTTCGGGGACCCGAGCTTCTGGCAGGCCTGGCGCAACACCCTGCTCTTCACGGGACTCGCCCTGGTGCTCGGCTTCGCGGTCCCCTTCGTGATCGCGCTCGTGCTCAACGAGCTGCGCCACGCGCGTGGTTACCTGAGGCTGCTCGTCTACCTGCCGGTGATGATGCCGCCGGTGGCCTCGGTCCTGCTGTTCAAGTACTTCTATGACCCCGGGTACGGCCTGTTCAACCGGGCGTTGGAGTTCCTGCACCTGCCTCCGCAGGACTGGCTGCAGTCCACCGACACCGCGATGCTGTCCGTGGTCATCGCCTCGACCTGGATGAACATGGGCGGCGCGACCCTGATCTACCTGGCCGCCCTCCAGGGCATCCCCGGCGAGCTGTACGAGGCCGCGGAGCTCGACGGGGCGGGCCTGTTGCGCAAGATCTGGCACGTCACGATTCCGCAGACCAAGCTGATCCTCTCGCTGATGCTGCTGATGCAGGTCATCGCGACGATGCAGGTGTTCGTCGAACCGTTCCTGCTGACCGGCGGCGCCGGCCCCGAAGGCTCGACCACCACCGTCGTCGTCCTCATCTACCAGTACGCCTTCAACTTCAACCAGTACGGCGGCGCCGCGGCCATGGGCCTGTGCCTGCTGGTGCTCCTCGCGGGCTTCTCCGCCTTGTACGTCCGCCTCAGCCGCGACAACGAGAGCTGACCGGGAGCCTTCGGTCGACCGCCGACCGTCGAGTATCGCCCGCCGACCGTCGAGTATCGCCCGCCGAGCACCGACCGCCGACCACGAGCGCCGACAAGGAGTCCTTCCCGTGGCAGAGCGCACCCTGATATCGCCCGTCCGCCTCGGCCGCGCCCGGGGCAGGATCCTCTACTGGACCGTCCTCGCGCTGGTCGTCGCCGGCTTCACCCTCGTCTTCCTCGGACCCCTCTACTGGATGGTCGCCAACGGCCTCAAGAGCACCGAGGAGTTCGCACTGGTCCCGCCGACCCTGGTCCCGGACTCCCTGCACACCGCGAACTACACGGCCGCCTGGAAGGTCATGGACCTCGCGAAGCTGCTGTTCAACACCCTCTACTACGCCTTCGGCGCGCTCGCCTTCCAGCTCGTCCTGGACGTGGCCGCCGCGTACTCGCTGTCCAGGCTGCGCCCGGTCTTCGGCAAGGCCGTGCTCGGCATGATGCTCGCGACGCTGATGATCCCGGCGACCGTCCTGGTCGTCCCCCAGTACCTGACCGTCCTGGACATGCCGATCATCGAGCGGAACCTGATCAACACGCCCTGGGTGATCTGGCTGCCGGCCGTCACCAACGCCTTCTCCATCTTCCTGCTGAAGCGGTTCTTCGACTCCATCCCGAAGGAGATCCTCGACGCCGCCGCCATCGACGGCGCGAGCGCCCTGCGCATCCTGCGCTCGGTGGTCCTGCCGATGTCCCGGCCGGTCCTCGGCGTCGTCTCGATCTTCGCGATCGTCGGCGTCTGGAAGGACTTCCTCTGGCCGATGCTCACCCTCCCCGACCCCGCCCTGCAAACGCTCAACGTCGGCATCTACTCGCTGGCCAGCGGCGTTCCCGAGAACCACCTCATCGCCGCCCTCGCGATGGCCTCCGCGCCGACCCTCGTCATCTTCCTGATCTTCCAGCGCAACATCATGAGCGGCCTGACGGCCGGCTCCCTCAAGGGCTGACCGACCGTTCCGGGACCACCGCCGAGCCGCCCGGTTGCCCGCACCCGCCGTGAAAGGACCCTGACGTGGCCGACCTCCCCCTGCCCGACAGCGACGCCGACTGGTGGCGCTCCGCGGCCATCTACCAGGTGTACGTACGCAGCTTCGCCGACGGCGACGGGGACGGCACCGGCGACCTCGCGGGCGTCCGGGCCCGCCTGCCGTACCTCTGCGAACTGGGGGTGGACGCCCTGTGGTTCACGCCCTGGTACCTGTCCCCGCTCGCCGACGGCGGCTACGACGTCGCCGACTACCGCACCATCGACCCCGCCTTCGGCACCCTCGCCGAAGCGGAGAAGCTCATCGCCGAAGCCCGCGCGCTGGGCATCCGTACGATCATCGACATCGTCCCGAACCACGTGTCCGACCGGCACGCCTGGTTCCGCGCCGCTCTCGACGCCGGCCCCGGCAGCCCCGAGCGGGAGCTCTTCCACTTCCGCCCCGGCCGCGGCGAGCACGGCGAACTGCCGCCGGGCGACTGGCCCTCGCAGTTCAACGGCGCCGCCACCTGGACCCGCGTACCGGACGGCGAGTGGTACCTGCACCTGTTCACCCCACAACAGCCCGACCTCAACTGGGACCACCCCGAGGTACGGCGGGAGCACGAGGAGGTGCTCCGCTTCTGGTTCGAGCGGGGCGTCGCCGGCGTACGGATCGACTCCGCTGCCCTGCTGGCGAAGGACCCGGCCCTGCCCGACCTGGCCGGCAGGCCCGCCGGGCCCTGGACCGGGGAGCCCCACCCCTTCATCGACCGCGACGACCTCCACGCCATCTACCGCTCCTGGCGGGAGATCGCCGACGCGTACGGAGCCGTCTTCGTCGGCGAGGTCTGGCTGCCCGACTCCGAGCGCTTCGCCCGCTACCTGCGCCCCGACGAACTGCACACCGCCTTCAACTTCTCCTTCCTCAGCTGCCCGTGGGACGCCGAGCGGCTGCGCACCTCCATCGAGGAGACCCTCGCCGAACACGCCCCCGTCGGGGCCCCGGCCACCTGGGTGCTGTGCAACCACGACGTCACCCGGACCGTCACCCGCTACGGCCGCGCCGACACGGGCTTCGACTTCGCCACGAAGGCGTTCGGCATCCCGTCCGACCCGGCGCTCGGCACCCGACGGGCACGCGCCGCCGCCCTGCTGACCCTCGCCCTGCCCGGCTCCGTGTACCTGTACCAGGGCGAGGAACTGGGCCTGCCCGAGGCCGACGTCCCGCTCGACCGCATCCAGGACCCCATGCACTTCCGCTCCGGCGGCACCGACCCCGGCCGCGACGGCTGCCGGGTGCCGCTGCCCTGGAGCGCCGAGCCCTGGCAGGAACCCTGGCTGCCGCAGCCCGCGCACTGGGCGACGTACGCCGCCGACCGGCAGGACGGCGATCCGGAGTCGATGCTCACCCTCTACCGCACCGCCCTGCGGCTGCGCCGGGACGCGGCCGGGTTCGGTGGCGGCGGCCTGCGCTGGCTGCCCGCCCCGCCCGGAGTGCTGGCCTTCGCCCGCCCCGACGGCCTGCTCTGCGTGGTCAACCTCTCCCGCGACCCGGTGCCCCTCCCGGCCCGTACGAGACTCCTGCTGAGCAGCGCCGCCCTCGACGCCGAGGGGCTGCTCCCGCAGGACACGGGGGTCTGGCTGCGGACCTGACGCCGCAGCCGGACCGCCCCCGGCCGGTGGTCCCGCCCGTCACGGCAGCGGCTGCGGCGGGCGGGGTCCCTGGTACTGCCCGCTCGGCCGCATCCGCAGCGGCCGTTCCTGGTACTCCTCCAAGGCGTGCGCGATCCAACCCGCCGTCCGGGCCACCGCGAACACCGTCTCCCCGGCCTCGGCGCGCATCCCGCAGGACACCGTCAGCACCGCCAGCGCGAGGTCCACGTTCGCGTGCAGCCCGTGCCGGGCCATCACCGCCGTCACGTCCCGCGCCGCGGCGAGCGCCGGTGCCGCCTGCGGCAGGTCCGCCAACCGCCCGAACAGGGCTCCGGCCCGCGGGTCCTCGCCGCGGTACAGCCGGTGGCCGAGCCCGGGCACCGGGCGTCCCGCCCGCAGGTACTCCGCCACCACCGGCGCCGCGCCGCCCCGTTCCAGCACCTCTACCAGCATCCGGTGGGCGAGCCGGCCGGCGGCGCCGTGCAGCGGTCCCTCCAGTGCGCCGAGTCCGGCCGAGACGGCCGCGTACGGATGGGCCCGGGCCGACGCCGCCACCCGTACGGCCAGCGTCGAGGCGGCGAGGTCGTGGTCGGTCAGCAGCCCGAGGGCCAGGTCCAGCACCTCCAGCGCCCGCGGCTCCGGGTCCGCCGTGGTCAGCCGGGACCACAGCTCCCGGGCGACCGGTGCGCCGTCCCCGGCGGGCGCGCCCAGCTCGGGCAGGGCGCCGGCCAGCGTCGGGACCAGGGAGCGCGCGGAGCCCAGTACGGCCTCCTCGGACAGGTCGAAGCGCAACGGGTCCGTCACCGCGGCGGCGGCCACCGCCACCCGCAGCCGGTCGACGGGGCCGCTGTGCTCGGGAAGCGCGGCCACCGCCCGGCGGGCCGCGGCGAGCGCCTCCGGGGGAGCGGTGAAGCGGGCGCCGGGCCGCGGTCCGCCCGTCCAGAGCCACTCGGCGACCTCCTCGTACGGATACCGGGAGGCCAACTCGACGGCGTCCACGCCCCGGAACCAGTACCGGTCGTCCTCGATCAGGGTGAGCGAGGTGCGTACGGAGAGCTCCCCGGCCGGAGCCGCCGCCTCGCGCCGGCTGCGCAGGGCCAGGGCCTCCACCTCGCCCGCGTCGAAGGTGCTGCCGCGCCCGACCGGGTCGCGGCGGCTGGTGAGCTGGCCGCGGCTGACGTACGCGTACACGGTCGCCGGCTTCACGCCGAGCGCGCGGGCGGCCTCCTGGGTGGTGAGGCGGCGCGCGGTGTTGGCAGCGGGCTCATCGTTCATGACACACAGCCTATACAGATTGATGCGATCAACATTGACAAGGATTGATTCAAGGGTGGATGGTCGATCCATGAACACCACCGTCGCAGTACCCCGCGGCCTCGCCGGAGTCGTCGTCACCGAAACCCGACTCGGCGACGTCCGCGGCCAGGAGGGCTTCTACCACTACCGCGAGTACTCGGCCGTCGAGCTCGCCGCCGGCCGCACCTTCGAGGACGTGTGGCACCTGATGTTCCACGGCACGCTGCCCGCGGACGCCGCCGAACGCGCCGCCTTCACCGCGCGCGTCGCCCCGCTGCGCCGGCTGCCCGCCGCCGTCCGCGACGCCCTGCCCGGCCTCGCCCGCGCCACCGCCGCCTCGGGACCCCTCGCCGGACTGCGCACCGCGCTCTCGCTGCTCGGCGCCTCGGCCGGCTTCCGGCCCGTCTTCGACCTCGACGCCGACCGCCGCGCCGCCGACGCCCTCGCCGCCTGCGCCGCCGTACCCACCCTGCTCACCGCCCTGCACCGACTCGGCCGGGGCCTGGAACCGGTGGATCCGCGCGACGACCTCCCGTACGCGGCCAACTACCTCTGGATGCTGACCGGGCGGGAACCGGACCCCGTGCGCACCCGCGCCGTCGAGCGGTACCTGATCTCCACCGTCGACCACGGCTTCAACGCCTCCACCTTCACCGCCCGCGTGATCGCCTCCACCGGGGCCGACGTCGCCGCCTGCCTGACCGGTGCGATCGGAGCGCTGTCCGGACCGCTGCACGGCGGCGCCCCCAGCCGCGCCCTGGACACCCTCGACGCCATCGGCACCGTCGACCGCATCCGGCCCTGGATCCGGGAACGGGTCCTCGCCGGGGACCGGATCATGGGCTTCGGACACCCCGTCTACCGCACCGAGGACCCGCGCTCACGGATGCTGCGCGAGATCGCCCAGCAGTTCGGCGGGCCGCTGGTGGACTTCGCCGTCGAGGTCGAACGACAGGTGGAGGAGATCCTCGCCGAGCTCAAGCCCGGCCGCGAACTGCACACCAACGTGGAGTTCTACGCGGGGGTCGTCATGGAACTGTGCGGACTGCCCCGGGAGATGTTCACCCCGACCTTCTGCGCCGCGCGCGTGGTCGGGTGGAGCGCGAACGTCCTCGAACAGGCCGCCGACTCGAAGATCATCCGCCCGGCCGCCCGCTACATCGGCCCCACCCCGCCCCGGCCCGTGCCGCTGCTCGGCTGACCGGTCCCGCTGGCCATCGGCTGCTGGTTACCATCGGCCGGGTGAACAGCAGGCAGCCCGAGCGGACCGTCCCCGTCGTCGTCCTCGCCGGATTCCTCGGATCCGGCAAGACCACCGTGCTCAACCACCTCCTCGGCAACCGGGGAGGAACCCGGATCGGGGTCGTCGTCAACGACTTCGGATCGATCGAGGTCGACGCGATGTCCGTGGCCGGTCAGGTCGGCGACTCGATGGTCTCCCTCGGCGGCGGCTGCCTGTGCTGCGCGGTCGACGGCAGCGAACTCGACGCCTACCTGGACCGGCTCACCGCGCCCGCGCACCGGATCGACGTGATCGTCATCGAGGCCAGCGGGCTCGCGGAGCCGCAGGAGATGGTCCGGATGCTGATGGCCAACGAGAACCCGGCCGTCCGCTACGGCGGCATGGTGCACGTCGTGGACGCGGCCGAGTTCGACGCGACCCGCGAGAAGCATCCGGAGACCGACCGCCACCTCGCCGTCGCCGACCTGATCGTCCTCAACAAGTCCGACCGGGTCGACGCCGCCGAACGGACCCGGATCGAAACGGAACTCGACGCGCTCCGCGCCCCCGGGACCGCGGTGATCGCCACCGAACACGGTCGGATCGACCCGGAACTGCTCTTCGACCGCCGGCCCTGGACGGAGACCCGCGGCCAGCTCTCCTTCGAGGACCTGCTGGCCGAGGCGGACGAGGACACCCACGACCACTCGGCCCACGCGCACGCCGCCTACGAGAGCGTCGAGTTCACCTCCGACGAGCCCCTCTCCCCGCGCCGCCTCATGGACTTCCTCGACCGCCGCCCCGCCGGCCTCTACCGGATCAAGGGCTTCGTCCGGTTCGGCGTCCCCGGCCACGAGGAGCGCTACGAGGTCCACGCGGTCGGCCGCTTCCTGAGTTTCGAGCCCGGCCCCTGGCCGAAGGGCGAGCCCCGCCGGACGCAACTCGTCCTGATCGGCTCCGGCACCGACGGACCGGCCCTGCTGCGCGGGCTGGAGGCCTGCCGCGAGCAGGCCCCGCAGGACGCCCGGCCGGAGAGCATGTGGGGCGTGCTGCGGTACGTCCCGCGCAAGGGACCCGCGGAACCGGGGGAGGAGCCGGCGGACGAGCCGGACACCGACCGGCTCCACCCGCCCGAGACGGCCTAAGCCACGTCCACGCCGTACTCGCGCAGCAGGTCCTCCAGGCCGCCCCGGTAGCCCTTCCCGCCGATGACGAACTTCCAGTCGCCGTTCGGCCGCCGCCGGAAGGAGCCCAGCACCAGCGCGGTTTCGCCGGCCCGCCCGTCGGACACCTCCAGCCGGTCGATCTCCTCGCCGGCCGCGCCGAGCAGCCGGATCCGGGCGTCGGTGAACCCGGCCAGGTCGGCGTCCGGATTGACCTCGGGATCGATCGCGGCGACCAGGACCAGGCGGTCCGCGCGCTGCGGGAGGTCGTCGAAGCCGACCTCCACGGCGGCCTTGTCGGGGCCCCGGTGCGGGCGCGAGCGGACCGCGCCGTCCGGGGTCCGCGGGTTGTTGAAGAACACGAAGTGGTCCTCGCTCAGCACCCGGCCGCCCTCGCAGACCAGCGCGCACACGTCCAGCGCGACGGACCCCGCCCACGACATGCCCAATACGTTGCGGTCCGGCGCGAGGGCCTCCGGCTCGGCGGCGGCCCGCTGGGCGGGCACGCTCCGGGAGGCCGCCGCGGTCGGGCCGGTGGAAGCGCCGTCGCCCAGCCGGCCGCGCAGCCCGTACCGGTGCAGCAGGTCCACCAGCTCGACCCCGGGAACCAACTCCAGCGGTTTTCCGTTGGCGAAGGTGTACGACCCCGGTCCGAAGGACGAGGTGGTGACCAGCACCCCCTTGTTCGCCCCCGCGTCCTGCACGGTCCCGTACAAGTCCCGCACGGCCGTCGGCGGGACGGTGTTGCGGTAGCGCTTGACCTGTACGACGATCCGCCCGCCCCGGATCGGCGCCGGGTCCAGCGCCTCGACGTCGACGCCGCCGTCGCCCGACCGCTGCGTCGTCACCGCCTCCATGCCCATCGCCCGGAACAGTTCCCCGACCAGGTTCTCGAAGGCGATCGGGTCCATCGAGAACAGGTCGGGCTCCTCCTCGGCGCCCTCGCCGTGGCCGCCGTGCCGGACGACCCCGCTTCCCACCTCGCCGGGCCCCCGGCCCGCCCGTACCGCCGTCAGCTGGTCCGGCCGCGCCGACAACTGCCCCCGCAACCCGTCCACCAGGCAGTCCACCGCGCTCACCTGCTCCAGGCGCAGCCCGGAGAACGCCGTGCGCGAGGCCAGCACGGTGGCCAGTACGATCTGCGCCTCGCGTCCCGTCACCGGATCGTGGTCGTCCACGAACCCGTTGACCACCACCGAGTCCAGCGCGCCGAACTCGTCCGCCGCGTACAGCTCGCGCAGCACCAGCAGCACGCACTGGGCCAGTACGTCCCGGTACACCGCCCGGCGCTGCGTGGCCGGCCGGGCCGTCTCCTTGTCCTGGTCGGTACTCGGCAGGTACCGCACCGACTTCGCCTCCGGTACCACCGCGAAGCCCGGCAGCTCCCAGTCCAGCACCAACTGACGGGCCGCCGGATCGTAGGCCGCCGAGACCTGGCGGGGCAGGTCCTCGGGCCAGGCGGTGGAGGCGTACAGGGCCGCCGAGAAGTACTCGACGGCGGCCTCGGCATCGCCGGCGCCCAGCGCGCCGGCCAGTTCGGCGAGGCCGCCGTTGTGGCGGCGCACGTCGGCGAGCTGTCCGGCCGCCCACCGGTCGTACTGCTCCCGGTACGCCGCCAGCTGCCGCAGGCGCTGCTGGTCCGCGGCGTGCGCGGCCTGCCAGGCCTGGGTGTAGCGGTCGTGGGCCTCGCGCTCCGCCTGGGCGCGGCGACCCGCACCGAGCCCCCAACCGCCGCTCTGCTGCTGGAACTGCTGGAGCTGCGGCATGGGCAACGGATGGGCCAGCGTGCCCGGGTTGAACGGCTCCACCTGTTCGGAACGGACCAGGGCGGCCATCCCGAAGGCCGGCGCCCGGCACCCCGCGGCCAACATCCCCTGCAGGGCCGCCACCTCGGCTTCGAGCTCTTCCGTCCGGCGACGGGCCTCGGCCTCGCGGTGCTGCTTGTAAGCGGCCTGCTGTTCCCGCCGGCCCCGCGCCACGTCCCGTTCGTACGCCCGCTGCCGGCGCTCCGCCTCGCGCTGCTGGATCAGCTGCGCCCGCTGCTGCTGCCGTTGGGCCTCGGCCCACACCCCGATCAACCCGCTGGACCGACGACTCATCAGCTGTGTTCTCCCCCCACCCGCGTGTACGGGGAAAACAGTAGTCGGGGCACGGGGTGCGGGGTGAGCCCAACGGCCCACCCGGCGCAACCCGCGCCCCGCCCGTGCTACAACACGCCCCCCGCGAGGGCTTCGACGACCGCCGGCAGCGCCACCCCCGAGCCGTCACGACGCGGGTCCACCGCCGGCAGCGCGGCCGGGGTGCCGTTGGCCGACGCGGCCCGGACCGGCGCCCCACCGGCCCAGGCCAGCACCAGGACGTCCTCGCCCTTCAGGAAGCGCTGGCAGCGCACCCCGCCCGTGGCCCGACCCTTGCGCGGGTACTGGTCGAAGGGGGTGAGCTTGCCGGAGCGCACCGAGTCGTCCAGCGTCCCCTGCGATCCCGCCACGGTGAAGACCATGGCGTCCCGGGCCGGGTCCACGGCCGAGAAGTGGATCACCTTGGCGTTGTCGGCGAGCTTGATGCCCGCCATGCCGCCCGCCGGGCGGCCCTGGGGGCGCACCTGGGCCGCCGGGTAGCGCAGCAACTGGGCGTCGTCGGTGATGAAGACCAGGTCCTCCTCACCCGTGCGCAGCTCGACCGCGCCGACGATCCGGTCGCCCTCCTTGAGGGTGATGACCTCCAGCTCGTCCTTGTTCGCCGGGTAGTCCGGCACGACCCGCTTGACGACGCCCTGCTCGGTGCCCAGGGCCAGCCCCTGGGAGGACTCGTCGAGCGAGGTCAGGCAGATCAGCGTCTCGTCGGCCTCCAGCCCGGACAGGAACTCCGAGACGGGGGCGCCACCGGCCAGGTTCGGCGCGGCGTGCGTGTCCGGCAGCTGCGGCAGGTCGATCACCGACAGGCGCAGCAGTCGACCGTACGAGGTCACCGCGCCCACGTCGGCCCGTGCGGTCGCCGCGACCTGGGAGACGATCAGGTCGTGCTTGGCGCGGCCGCCGCCCTCCTCCTCGGGGAGCGGGTCGCCGTTGGCCGTACGGGCGAGCAGGCCGGTGGAGGACAGCAGCACGCGGCACGGGTCGTCCGCGACCTCCAGCGGAACGGCCGCGATGGCCGTACCCGCCGACTCCAGCAGCACCGTCCGCCGCTCGGTACCGAACTTCTTCGCCACCGAGGCCAGTTCGGACGAGACCAGCTTGCGCAGTTCGCCGTCCGAATCCAGGATGCCGGTCAGCTCGTCGATCTCGCCGGTGAGGCGGTCGCGCTCGGACTCCAGCTCGATCCGGTCGAAGCGGGTCAGGCGGCGCAGCGGGGTGTCGAGGATGTACTGCGTCTGGATCTCGCTGAGCGAGAAGTGCTCGATCAGCCGCTCCTTGGCCTGCGCGGAGTTGTCGCTCTCGCGGATCAGCCGGATGACCTCGTCGATGTCGATGAGGGCCACCAGCAGGCCCTCGACCAGGTGCAGCCGGTCGCGCCGCTTGGTGCGGCGGAACTCGCTGCGCCGGCGGACGACCTCGAAGCGGTGGTCCAGGTAGACCTCCAACAGCTCCTTGAGGCCCAGCGTCAGCGGCTGGCCGTCGACCAGGGCGACGTTGTTGATGCCGAAGGACTCCTCCATCGGCGTCAGCTTGTAGAGCTGTTGCAGCACGGCCTCCGGGTGGAAGCCGTTCTTGATCTCGATGACCAGGCGCAGGCCGTGCGAGCGGTCGGTGAGGTCCTTGACGTCGGCGATGCCCTGGAGCTTCTTCGAACCGACCAGGTCCTTGATCTTCGCGATGACCTTCTCGGGGCCCACCGTGAAGGGCAGTTCGGTGACGACGAGACCCTTGCGGCGCGGGGTGACGTCCTCCACCGCGACCGTCGCGCGGATCTTGAACGTGCCGCGACCGTTCTCGTAGGCGTCCTTGATGCCGGAGAGCCCGACGATCCGGCCGCCCGTGGGCAGGTCGGGACCCGGCACGAAGCGCATCAGCGCCTCCAGGTCCGCCTCCGGGTGACGGATCAGGTGGCGGGCGGCCGCGATGACCTCGCCCAGGTTGTGCGGGGCCATGTTGGTGGCCATGCCGACGGCGATCCCGGAGGCGCCGTTGACGAGCAGGTTCGGGTACGCCGCGGGCAGGACGACCGGTTCGCGTTCCTGGCCGTCGTAGTTGGCGTTGAAGTCGACGGTGGCCTCGTCGATCGACTCCGTCATGAGTGACGTGGCGTCGGCCATCCGGCACTCGGTGTAACGCATCGCGGCCGGCGGGTCGTCGTTGCCGAGGGAGCCGAAGTTGCCGTGGCCGTCGACCAGCGGCAGGCGCATCGAGAAGGGCTGCGCCATGCGCACGAGCGCGTCGTAGATCGACGCGTCGCCGTGCGGGTGCAGCTTGCCCATGACCTCGCCCACGACACGGGCGCACTTGACGTAGCCGCGGTCGGGACGCAGGCCCATCTCGTTCATCTGGTAGACGATGCGCCGGTGCACCGGCTTCATGCCGTCCCGGGCGTCCGGCAGGGCACGGGAGTAGATCACCGAGTACGCGTACTCGAGGAAGGAGCCCTGCATTTCGTCGACGACGTCGATGTCGAGGATCTTCTCCTCGAAATCCTCCGGCGGCGGGGTCTTCGTGCTGCGGCGGGCCATCGCTGCGCGGCTCCTTAACCAAGAAATCGGGTGTACGGGGTGTACGGGGTGTACGGGACGTACGGGTTCCGGCCGGGCGGTCCGGCAGGGGCGACGCGGACCATTGTGGCCCGGGCCGCCGACAATGCCGACTCCGACCCCGGGGGTCCCCCGGACGGAGTCCGCAGGCGGCATCCGGGAACTTCTCCGGTGGCCGACGCGCTTGCATACAGTGGCAGGTCTGACAGAAATCTCTGCATCGCGATCGAAGGGACCACATGCCCATGGGTCACACGGCCACAGCTCAGGCCGGCTCCGGCGGCCTGACAGCGACCGAGCACCGGCTGGCCAACGGCCTGCGCGTGGTGCTGTCCGAGGACCACCTCACCCCGGTCGCCGCCGTCTGCCTCTGGTACGACGTCGGCTCGCGCCACGAAGTCAAGGGGCGGACCGGTTTGGCTCACCTTTTCGAGCACCTGATGTTCCAGGGTTCGGCGAGCGTACCGGGCAACGGACACTTCGAGCTCGTCCAGGGCGCCGGCGGTTCCCTGAACGGGACCACCAGCTTCGAGCGCACCAACTACTTCGAGACCATGCCGGCGCACCAGCTGGAACTCGCCCTGTGGCTGGAGGCGGACCGGATGGGTTCGCTGCTGGCCTCGCTGGACGACGAGTCCATGGAGAACCAGCGCGACGTCGTCAAGAACGAGCGTCGCCAGCGCTACGACAACGTGCCCTACGGGACCGCGTTCGAGAAGTTGACCGCCCTCGCCTACCCCGAGGGCCACCCGTACCACCACACCCCGATCGGTTCGATGGCCGACCTGGACGCCGCGTCCCTGGAGGACGCGCGCACCTTCTTCCGTACGTACTACGCGCCCAACAACGCCGTCCTGTCGGTCGTCGGCGACATCGACCCCGAGCGCACCCTGGCCTGGGTCGAGAAGTACTTCGGGAGCATCCCGTCGCACGACGGCAAGCAGCCCCCGCGCGACGGCACGCTGCCCGAGGTCATGGGCGCGCAACTGCGCGAGGAGATCGTCGAGGAGGTCCCGGCCCGCGCGCTGATGGCCGCCTACCGCCTCCCGCACGACGGCACCCGCGAGTGCGACGCCGCCGACGTGGCGCTGACCGTGCTGGGCGGCGGCGAGTCCTCCCGGCTGCACAACCGCCTCGTGCGCCGCGACCAGAGCGCCGTCGCGGCCGGCTTCGGCATGCTGCGGCTCGCCGGCGCGCCCTCGCTGGGCTGGCTGGACGTCAAGACCTCCAGCGGCGTCGAGGTGCCCGCCATCGAGGCCGCCGTCGACGAGGAGCTCGCGCGGTTCGCCGCCGAGGGCCCCACGGCCGAGGAGATGGAGCGCGCCCAGGCGCAGCTGGAGCGGGAGTGGCTGGACCGGCTGAGCACGGTGGCCGGCCGGGCCGACGAACTGTGCCGCTTCGCGGTGCTGTTCGGCGACCCCCAGCTCGCCCTGACCGCCGTACAGCGCGTCCTGGACATCACCGCCGAGGAGGTGCAGGCCGTGGCCGCGGCCCGACTGCGCCCCGACAACCGGGCGGTCCTGGTCTACGAACCGCCGGCCGGGTCCGACGACGAGACCGACGCGAACGAAGCCGAGAACGAAGGGGCGGAGCAGTGAGCGACACCGCAGCCGTCACGATGACCTTCCACCCGCAGCCCCAGCCCGGCGAGGCCAAGCCGTGGGCCTTCCCGGCCCCCGAACGCGGCGCGCTGCCCAACGGCCTGACCGTGCTGCGCTGCCACCGCCCGGGCCAGCAGGTGGTCGCGGTCGAGGTCAACCTCGCGGCCCCGCTGGACGCGGAGCCCGAGGGCCTCGACGGGGTGGCCACGATCATGGCCCGCGCCCTGTCGGAGGGCACCGACAAGCACTCCGCCGAGGAGTTCGCCGCCGAGCTGGAGCGCTGCGGCGCCACGCTGGACGCGCATGCCGACCACCCCGGCCTGCGGGTCTCCCTGGAGGTCCCGGCCTCCCGCCTGCACAAGGCGATGAGCCTGCTCGCCGAGGCGCTGCGCGCGCCCGCCTTCGCCGACGGCGAGATCGACCGGCTGGTGCGCAACCGGCTCGACGAGATCCCGCACGAGCTGGCCAACCCGCAGCGGCGCGCGGCCAAGCAGCTCTCCAAGGAGCTGTTCCCGGCCTCCCTGCGCATGTCCCGACCGCGCCAGGGCACCGAGGAGACGGTGGCCCGCATCGACTCCGCGGCCGTCCGCGCCTTCTACGAGGCCCACGTACGCCCCGCCACCGCCACCGCGGTGGTCGTCGGCGACCTGACCGGCATCGACCTGGACGCCGTCCTGGCCGACACGCTGGGCAGTTGGACGGGCAACACCGCCGAGTCCCGCCCGGTGCCCCCGGTGACCGCCGACGACACGGGCCGGGTGGTCATCGTCGACCGGCCCGGCGCCGTCCAGACGCAGTTGCTGATCGGCCGGATCGGCGCGGACCGCCACGACCTCGTGTGGGCCCCGCAGGTGCTCGGCACGTACTGCCTCGGCGGCACGCTCACCTCGCGCCTGGACAAGGTGCTGCGCGAGGAGAAGGGGTACACGTACGGCGTGCGCGCCTTCGGTCAGGTGCTGCGTTCCACGGCCGACGGCAAGGGCGCCTCGATGCTCGCCATCAGCGGCTCGGTGGACACCCCGAACACCGGCCCCGCGCTGGAGGACCTCTGGAAGGTGCTGCGCACCCTCGCGGAGGGCGGTCTGACCGACGCCGAGCGGGACGTGGCGGTGCAGAACCTGGTGGGCGTGGCCCCGCTGAAGTTCGAGACGGCGTCCTCCGTGGCGGGCACGCTGGCGGACCAGGTCGAGCAGGAGCTGCCGGACGACTACCAGGCGCGGTTGTACGCGCGGCTGGCCGAAACCGGTACGGCGGAGGCGACTTCGGCGGTCGTGCGCGCCTTCCCCGTGGACCGTCTGGTGACGGTGTTGGTGGGCGACGCGGCGCAGATCGAGGAGCCCGTACGGGCGCTGGGCATCGGCGCCGTAACCGTCGTCACCAACTGACCCGTGGTCGACCGGGAATCGAGCGGCGGGCGACCGCCCCTCCACCGGTAACCGGCCGTTTCTGAAGGGGCTCTGATGGATTATCCGTCAGGGCCCCTTTTGTCCGATTAGTGGTTTGGTTGCTCGTATGCGGTGTGGCGTACGCAACAAAAGTGCTCGTGTGTTTGGCGATCCACTGATGATCCGCCTAGCGTCGGCCCTGCTGTTCGTCAGTTGTGCCCGCCGCACCCGCGGCACCGAACAGTGATCGCCGAGTCCCCGTCAGGCGCGAGCCTGGGGAGCCGGGGACCCACAGTCCCTGGGGTGAATCGGACCGCCTCGCAAGAGGAGGCCCGTAGGAGACCTTCCTGCTCCGAACCCGTCAGCTAACCCGGTAGGCGAGAGGGAAGGAAAGGACCACCCCCTTCATGGCGTTTGGCAGTCGTCCCACCGGCTCCGGCAAGCACCGCGGCTCCAGCCGTCTGAGCCGCAAGACCGCCGGCTACGCCGGTATAGCCGCCCTCGCCACCACGGGCGTGGTCGGCACCCTCGCCGCCCCGGCCTTCGCGGCGGACAACCCGGGACCCTCCATGGAGGACACCGGCCAGAACCCGGTGGTCGTCGCGAACGACCTCCAGGGCGACATCGTGGCCCAGGCCGATCTGCAGCAGCGCGCCGCCGACGCCGTCGCCGCCCAGGCGCAGGCCGAGGCCGACGCCAAGCAGCGCGCCTCCGAGGCCAAGCGCGTCGCCGAGGTCGCCGAGGCCAAGGCGAAGTCCGAGCGGGAGACCGCCGAGCGCGTCGCCCGCGAGGAGGAGCGCAAGCGCCTCAACACCTACGTCTCGCCCATCGCGGGCTCCTACGTCAGCACCTCCTACGGTGCGGGCGGCGCGATGTGGTCCTCCGGTAGCCACACGGGCATCGACTTCCACGCCTCCCTCGGCACCTCGGTCCGCACCGTCGGCGCCGGCACCGTCGTCGAGGCCGGCTGGGGCGGCGCGTACGGCAACAACGTGATCATCAAGCACAACGACGGCACCTACACGCAGTACGGCCACATGGACTCGCTGAGCGTGTCCGCCGGCCAGCAGGTCGCCCCGGGCCAGCAGATCGGCCTCGCCGGCACCACCGGCAACTCCAGCGGCGTGCACCTGCACTTCGAGGCCCGCACCAGTGCCCAGTACGGCTCGGACATCAACCCGCTGGCGTACCTGCGCTCGCACGGCGTGAACCTCTGATCCGAGCGGCACCGCACCACCACTTCCACGGAAGGCCCCGGCTCCCCGAGCCGGGGCCTTCCGCGTTCCCGGGAGCCGGCTCGCCTGCGAAGCCGGCCCTTGCCCTCGTCGGCTGCCCCGCTCACCCCTCACCGCTCCCCGCTGCGTGAAATGTTTCGGATTTCCAGCCGTCCTCGGAAATATTCGCGTGTTGCAATAGAGTCGCGACACGGTCACGATTCCGGCGACGGCGCCGGCAGCCGAATTCACGCGGAGGTCCGGTCTTGCGAATTCCCGCGCACGCGGTGTGCACAGCGATCCGCGACGATATCGTCTCCGGCTTCTTCGGGCCGGGCGGCCGCCTCACCGAGGAGGTCCTGGCCCGCCGCTACGGGGTCTCCCGCGTCCCGGTGCGCGAGGCCCTGCGCACCCTGGAGTCCGAGGGCTTCGTCACCACGCGCCGCCACGCGGGCGCCTGCGTGGCGGAGCCCACCGAACAGGAGGCGGCCGACCTCCTGGAGCTACGGATGCTGCTGGAGCCCCTCGCGGCCTCCCGGGCCGCCCGCCGGCGTACGGACGCCCACCTGAAGGTGCTGCGCGGGCTGGTCCGGCTGGGGCAGGAACGGGCCCGCAGGGGCCAGGGGGAGGATCTGCGGGACCTGGGGGGCTGGTTCCACGAAACCCTCTCCCAGGCCTCCGGCAGCCCGGGCCTGATCGCCCTGCTGACCCAGACCCGGCGCAAGATCGCCTGGATGTACACCGTGGAGGCCCCCGCGCGCCCCGTGGAGTCCTGGGCCGAACACGGGGGCATCGTCGACGCGGTGGCCCGCGGGGACGCCGAACGGGCCCGGACGCTGACCGCGCAGCACGCGGCGCGCGCCGCCGAGGCGCACCGGCCGCGGGTGAGGACTCCGCAACCTGCCGTAAACATGTCGAGCGTCCGGCATTAACACGGGCCGTATACAAAGGTGAGCGGATATTCTGCCGGCGCCGGCCGGTTCACGGTCCCGCGCATTTCTCGTGCTCCCATTCCGGATTCTTCTCCCGCGGGATTCCGGCTTTCGCGTCCGGCGTCGAATTCCCGCCTGCGCGGCCGAAAACAGAAGAGCCGCAGCCTCCGGGATCACCGGGGGCTGCGGCTCCGCCGCTCGTTCGAGGTGGTACCGGACCCGAAGGGTCAGACGGTCTCCGGAAGCTCGTCGAGGCCCTCGGCGACCAGCTTCGCGAGGCGGTCCAGGGCGGCGTCCGCACCCTCGGCCTCGGAAGAGAGGACGATCTCCTCGCCGCCCTGCGCGCCCAGGCCCAGGACCGCCAGCATGGAAGCGGCGTTGACGGGGTCGCCGCCCGCCTTGGCGATGGTCACCGGGACGCCGGAAGCGGTCGTCGCCCGGACGAAGATCGAGGCGGGACGAGCGTGCAGGCCCTCGGCCCAGCCGACGTTGACGCGGCGCTCTGCCATGGTGATGCCCTTCAGGTTCTTACGGTTGTCTAGACCAGTCTCTCACGGCGCCCCGAATGCTCGGACCGGCCTTCGGCCCCGATCCACCGCCGTTCGACCTTCCCCAGCTTGCACCGCTTCGCCCCGGACTGCCGCGTTCGCCGCGCGCTCGCGTCCGGGCCGGTCCGCACGGCCCGTCCGCCCCTTAGGGTGAGCCCATGACGACCGCGTCGGACCCCTCGTACCCGGCCCACTGGGAAGCGGACGTCGTGCTGCGCGACGGCGGCACCGCCCGCATCCGTCCCATCACCACCGAGGACGCGGGACGGCTGACCAGCTTCTACGAACAGGTCTCCGACGAGTCGAAGTACTACCGCTTCTTCGCGCCGTACCCGCGCCTGTCCGACCGCGACGTGCACCGCTTCACGCACCACGACTACGTGGACCGCGTCGGCCTCGCGGCGACCATCGGCGGCGAGTTCATCGGCACCGTCCGCTTCGACCGGATCGGCCCCGACGGCCGGCCGGCCTCCGTCCCGGCCGACGAGGCCGAGGTCGCCTTCCTCGTCCAGGACGCCCACCAGGGCCGCGGCGTGGCCTCCGCGCTCCTGGAGCACATCGGGGCCGTGGCCCGGGAGCGGGGCATCCGGCGGTTCGCCGCCGAGGTGCTGCCCGCCAACAACAAGATGATCAAAGTGTTCACGGACGTCGGCTACCAGCAGAAGCGCAGCTTCGAGGACGGCTCCGTCCACCTCACCCTCGACCTCGAACCCACCGCCGAATCCCTCGCCGTGCAGCGCGCCCGCGAACAGCGCGCCGAGGCCCGCTCCGTCCAGCGACTGTTGTCCCCCGGCTCGGTCGCCGTCATCGGGGTCAGCCGCTCCGGCTCGGGCGTCGGCGCGGCGGCCCTGCGCAACCTGCGCGACGGCGGCTTCCACGGGCACCTCTACGCCGTCAACGAAGCCCGCGCCCCCGGCATCGAGGGGGACCTGCTGGACGGCGTACGGGCCTACCGCACCGTCGCGGACATCGGCGCGCCCGTCGACCTCGCCGTGATCGCCGTCCCCGCCGAACGGGTCCCGGACGCCGTCGCCCGCTGCGGCGAACACGGGGTGCAGGGCCTGGTCGTGCTCTCCGCCGGCTACGGGGAGAGCGGCCCGCTCGGCCTGGCCCGCCAGCGCGAACTCGTGCGGCAGGTGCGCTCGTACGGGATGCGGCTGATCGGCCCCAACGCCTTCGGGGTGATCAACACCGCCCCCGAGGTCGAGCTGAACGCATCCCTGGCCCCCGGCCCCACCGCCCGCGGCCGCATCGGCCTGTTCACCCAGTCCGGAGCCATCGGGATCGCGCTGCTGGCCGGACTGCTCCGGCGCGGCGGCGGCCTGTCGTCCTTCATCTCCGCCGGGAACCGGGCCGACGTCTCCGGCAACGACATCCTCCAGTACTGGTACGACGACGAGGCCACCGATGTGGCCCTGCTCTACCTGGAAACCCTCGGCAACCCGCGCAAGTTCACCCGCCTCGCGCGCCGCACCTCCGCCGTCAAACCCGTCGTCGTCGCCCGTGGCGGCCGCCACACCCCGGCCGGCCACGTCGTCCCCGGTACGCGGCTCACCGACAGCACCGTCTCCGAGCTGCTGCGGCAGGCCGGCGTCATCCGGGTCGACACCGTCACCGAGCTGGTCGACGTCGGCCTGCTGCTCGCCGGGCAACCGGTCCCGGCCGGCCCCCGGGTGGCGATCCTCGGGAACTCCGAGTCCCTCGGCGTCCTCACCTACGACGCCTGCCTGACGGAGGGGCTGCGCCCGCGCCCCCCGCTCGACCTGACCACCGCCGCCGACCCCGCCGACTTCCGCGCCGCCCTGGCCACGGCCCTGGCCTCGCCCGACCACGACGCCGTCATCGTCACGGCCATCCCCGGGGTGGGCGAGCAGGCCCTGGCCGACGACCTCGCCGCCGCCCTGCGCGAGGCCGCCGCCCAGACGCCGGGCAAGCCCGTCGCGGTGGTCCACGTGGAACTCGGCGCCCTGGTGGAGGCCCTGTCCGCCGCGCGGGCCACCTCCCCGACCGCCGCCGCCCCGCGCGGCCCCGCGTGGACCGCGCCGGGCACCCCCGACCCGGGCCCGGCCCCCGACGCCGAAACCCCGACCCCCCGCACCGGCCCGATCCCGACCTACCCCGCCGCCGAACGGGCCGTGAAGGCCCTCGCCGAAGCCGTCCGCTACGGCCAGTGGCGCCGCGCCAACGCCGAGGGCGGCCAGGTCCCCGAGTACGAGGACATCGACGAAGCCGGGGCCGCCGGCCTGCTCGCCCGCCTCCTCGCGGACGTCGCCCCGGCCTCCGTCGCCACCCTGGACGAAGCCGACGGGCGCGACCTCCTCGGCCGCTACGGCATCCGCGTCCTGCCCGTCCTGCCCGCCCCCACCCCCGACGCCGCCGCCCGAGCGGCCCGCGTCCTCGGGTACCCCGTCGCCCTCAAGACCACCGCCCCGCACCTGCGCCACCGGGCCGACCTGGGCGGCGTACGCCTGGACCTCACCACCGAAGCCGAGCTGCGGCGCTCGTACGAGGAACTCACCGACACCCTCGGCAAGCCCGCCGAGCTGCTCCCCGTGGTCCAGACGATGGTGCCGCGCGGCGTGGACACCGTCGTCCGCTCGGTCATCGACCCCGTCGGGGGCGCCGTCCTCACCTTCGGACTCGCCGGCGTCGCCTCCGAGCTGCTCGGCGACACCGCCCACCGGCTGGTTCCGGCCACCGACCGGGACGCGGCCGCGCTGATCCGCTCCATCCGCACCGCCCCGCTGCTCTTCGGCTGGCGCGGCAGCGACCCCGTCGACACCCGCGCCCTGGAGGAACTCCTGCTCCGGCTGTCCCGACTCGTCGACGACCACCCCGAGGTCGTCGGGGTTTCCCTGGAGCCGGTCGTCGTCGCCACCGAGGGCCTCTCCGTGCTGAGCGCCACCGTCCGCGTCGCCCACCCGCCCGCCCGCAGCGACCTCGGCCCGCGCACCCTGCCCAGCTACTGAGCGCCGGGCAGGTAGGGGGACCCCGGAGGGGCCTTAGGATGGACCTCATGGCGAAATCCGGTACGACGACCCAGGGGCTGCGCGCGGCGATCGAGCGCAGCGGCTACTACCCGGCCCTCGTGGCCGAGGCGGTGGAGGCCGCCGTGGGCGGCGAGCCGATCTCGTCGTACCTGGTCCACCAGGAGACCACCTTCGACTCCAACGAGGTCCGCCGGCACGTGACCGTGCTGGTCCTCACCGGCAACCGCTTCATCGTCAGCCACACCGACGAGCAGGCCGCCGACGCCGGGTCCCCCTCCCCGTACGCGACCACCTCCACCGAGTCGGTCAAGCTCAGCAGCATCTCCTCCGTGGTACTCAGCCGCGTCGTCGCCAACCCGGAGTCGTACACCCCGGGCACCCTGCCGCGCGAGGTCGTGCTGACGATCGGCTGGGGCGCCGTCTCGCGCATCGACCTGGAGCCCGCCGCCTGCGGCGACTCCAACTGCGACGCCGACCACGGCTACACCGGCAACTCCACCGCCGACGACCTCAGCCTGCGGGTCAGCGAGGCCGGCGACGGCCCCGAGACCGTGCGCCAGACCCTGGTCTTCGCCCAGGCGCTGTCCGAGGCGACGGCCGCGACCTCCGGTCCCGCCCGCTGATGTCGTACTCCGCGCCGCCGAACTGGCAGGACGAACCGGAACTGCTCGACCTCGCCGGCGCCCCGGTCCCGCACTACGGGACGGGCTCGCTCGCCGACCTCCTGCCGACCCTCGCGGCCGGTCAGGGGGTGCCCGGCCTCGCCGCCGGGATCGCCGAGCTCACCCCGGCCGACCGGAACTGCGTCTTCCTCGTCGACGGCATGGGCTGGGAGCAGATCAAGGCCCACCCGGACGAGGCCCCGTACCTCACCTCCCTGCTCGCCGGCTCGCGCGGCGGCACCGGCCGCCCGATCACCTCGGGCTTCCCGGCGACCACCGCCACCTCCCTGGCCTCCGTCGGCACCGGCCTGCCGCCGGCCCGCCACGGCCTGCCGGGCTACGCGGTGCGCAACCCGGCCTCCGGCGAGCTGATGAACCAGCTCCGCTGGCAGCCGTGGACCGCGCCCAAGCCCTGGCAGCCCTACCCGACCGTGTTCCAGCTCGCGGACGCCGCCGGGGTGCACACCGCCCAGGTGTCCTCGCCCACGTTCCGCACCACCCCGCTCACCAAGGTCGCGCTCAGCGGGGGCACCTTCCACGGCCGGATGACCGGCGAGGAACGCATGGACCTCGCCGCGATCCAGCTCGCGGCCGCCGAACGGTCGCTCGTGTACACGTACTACAGCGAACTCGACGGGGCCGGACACCGGCACGGCGTGGACTCCGACGCCTGGCGCGGCCAGCTGATGTTCGTCGACCGCCTCGTGCAGCGCCTCGCCGAGCAACTGCCGCCGCGCACGGCGCTGTACGTGACCGCCGACCACGGCATGGTCGACGTCCCCTTCGACGAGGACTCCCGGATCGACTTCGACGACGACTGGGAGCTGGGCGCGGGCGTCGCCCTCCTCGGCGGCGAGGGCCGGGCCCGGCACGTGTACGCCGTACCCGGCGCGGAGGCCGACGTCCTCACCGTGTGGCGGGAGGTGCTCGGCGACCGCTTCTGGGTCGCGAGCCGCGAAGAGGCCCTGGAACTCGGCTGGTTCGGCGCTCCGGGGGAGTGCGACGAACGCGTGCTCGGCCGGATCGGCGACGTGATCGCCGCCGCCCAGGCGGACGTCGCGATCACCGCGTCCCGCAACGAGCCCAACGAGTCGGCGCTGGTCGGCATGCACGGCTCCATGACCGCGGCCGAGCAGCTGGTCCCGCTGCTCGAAGTCCGCACCTGACCGACCCCACCCCCTCCCCCCTCGCCGCCCACGACCCGAAAGGCCCCGTCCTGCCATGCCCGAGCTGGTGTTCTTCTCCGGAACGATGGACTGCGGAAAGAGCACCCTGGCGCTCCAGATCGCCCACAACCGGGACGCGCGGGGCCTGCAGGGCGTCATCTTCACGCGGGACGACCGGGCGGGCGAGGGCAAGTTGTCCTCGCGCCTGGGGCTGGTGACGGAGGCGGTCGAGGCGCCGGAGGGCCTGGACCTCTACGCCTACCTGGTGGCCCAGCTCTCCCAGGGCGGCAAGGCCGACTACGTGATCGTGGACGAGGCGCAGTTCCTGGCCCCCGACCAGATCGACCAACTGGCCCGGATCGTGGACGACCTCGGCCTGGACGTCTTCGCCTTCGGCATCACGACCGACTTCCGCACGAAGCTCTTCCCCGGCTCGCAGCGCCTGATCGAGCTGGCGGACCGCCTGGAACAGCTCCAGGTCGAGGCCCTGTGCTGGTGCGGCGCCCGCGCCACGCACAACGCCCGGACGATAGACGGGGAGATGGTGGTCGAGGGCGCGCAGGTCGTCGTCGGCGACGTGAACCGCCCGGCGGGGGAGATCGGCTACGAGGTCCTCTGCCGCCGCCACCACCGCCGCCGCATGACGAGCGGTTCAGCCCGGGCCGGAGCCCTCTCCCCGGATGTCCTCCCGGTCAACCACGCTTGACAGCCCGCCGCATGATCGTTCCCGGGGTGATGTGCTCGCCGGGGACGGCAGCGTGTGGCCGAGTGCCTAGAAGACACCTGGTGTGTGCCGGGACGATACGCCTCTGACCTGTACGAACGCTGCGGCACACGACCAGTCGCCGAATCCTTCCGCCGTTCTCGGGAAACCGAAACCCTCGTCCGGTCCTGCGGCCCCACCTGCATTGTCAGTGGCTAGGGCTAGCGTCCATCCCGCATGGATTCGAGGGTGGGAGGGTGCTCGTGGGAGCCAAGACAGGCCTGCTGGCGTACGCGGACGGGGACATCCAGGCCGCTCCGCGTCTGGTGACCGCAGCCGGAATCGCGGAGACGACCGAACTCGTCGGGCGGCTGTACCCGGGCTGGGGCATGGAGGCCGCGGAGGGCGAGATCTTGGTTGAGAGCACCTATCCCGCCGACGGACTCACCTACGCCGCGAGCTTCCCGGGCGTGGACATCGTCTGCGACCGGCGCCTGATGATCGACCGTCCGTCGCAGCTGCCCGAGCACCTGGTCGCGGCGAGTGCCGGACGCAGGATGGTCCTGCACGCGATGCACAGCGTGGTGGACTGGCTCGCCTTCGCGGTCTGGGAGGACGGCCGGCTCGTCCGCTCGCTGAGCCTGTCGCCTGAGAGCGGCGTCATCGAGGACATCGGCGAGCCGTTCCCCTTCGAGGCTCCGTACTGGGCCGGTGACCACCCGGTGGGGATGGACCCGGACTGGGAGGACGAGGCACCGTATCCGCTGCCCTTCCACCCACTCGAACTCGGGGAAGAAGCTCTCCGCGCATTCTTTGGCTTCATCCTGGAAGGCTGGTCGGCCCCCGACGACATCGACGCGGACGAGCTTCGGCTCCACGGCTTCCGCCTCATGGCGCCAGGCGGCACCATGCCGGGAGCGTCCACTCGCTGACCATGGGTCACTACGTTTGTGTTGCCCGCCAGGCATCGGTGACGCAGCCCTCCTCCACGTGCCACCACTCCCTCGCCACACCGTGATTGAGAAGCCTCTGCACCTTGGCCAGGTCAGCCTCCGGCGGTACGTCGAGAGCCACCATGCCGAACCGGTCGATGCCCTCGCCGCCCACACCCAGCTCCGCGAACGTGTTGAGAACGCTCTGCCGAGCCGCGCCGGAGCCGTTGTCGCGCAGCACGATCAGCCGGATCGTGCAGTTCTGCGATGGCTGGAGCACCTTGCCGGCCCACCGGAGGCCGTCCTCGTCGGCGTGGGCGGAGAGGATGTCACCGGTGGCCACACCGCGTACGAACCAGGGCGTGTTGTCCAGCTGCACGGTGCCGTCGCGACGGTCTATTGCCCACGGGCTCTCCACTGAGGCAGGCGGCCAGTCACCCTTGACTTCAAGGCGGAAGTGCACCTTCACGTGCTTGGCCACGGGCTCCGTCTTCGGGCCAGGATGCATGATGGTTACTCCACTTCCGCAATGGCCTAATGGCGTGCCAGAGGATACGAGCTGGGGCCATCCGGGCACCGTTCGGGCGGGGTAGCAGCTCTGAACTTGGAGGAGCATTGCAGCAGCTCTACGTGGTGGGATTTGAAGTGACCAGTGTGCCGTCTACGGTTGATGCGCAGGGTCGCCAAGGGGCGGCCTTCGAGCAAGTTATAGCCCACGTGGCGCAGCACGCCGGGCCGGGCCATGGTCTGTCTCTCATGGACGGGCCGGGCCAGGTTGTGCGCGCAGGTCACGGGCCCGGCCGGCCCGAACAGCACGTGCGCTGGGTGCCGACGATCGTCAATACGTCCACGCGTGCACTGCGGATGGAGATTGAAAACGACCTATCGGCGGGTGGCCGGTTCTCATGCCAGATGACAGTCAGCGAAGCCGACGCAACTACAGGATTCCGAGTCGTGATGGGGCGACAGAGCGGGGGGCCTCTCGCACCTGCGACGGTGGAGACCCTGAAGCCCCCGAGAGCTCTGACAGCAGTCACACTGGACCCCTCACTCCGCTGCAAGGACGCCAACGACATCGTCGCCGCCTCGGTCGCGACGGCCCTGACGGCGCAGGTCCCCTCCATCCACGCCCATTTGGCCGACCCCCTCCGGCGCCTCCCCGTTCTGGTTGTTTCCTCCATGCGACCTACCGGTCCGTCTGCGGCTTTGGCACGTAAGGCGGCAGTTCGCCTCGTGGGGCTGGCGCACGTGGTCGTTGTCTCTGGATGGCTCGCCTTCGACGTCTTCAACTCGGGCAATGCTGGGCCGCTTCTCCCGCGGGAAGGTGCGCGACTCTATTGGCCGGGAACGGGTTCACTTCGATCCCCGTGGTGGGACTCTGCCGCCCTATCCGGTGACCACGAGGTGGTGCTCCGTGACCTGACACGGCTGTTGGCCCCACTCAGCGTGGCGGCCCGGGGTCGGGACCGTATCTGGGGGGCTGTGCGCGCGGCTCGGACTGATACGGAAACCGAAGCGCTGCTCGTAGAGCTTACGAAGGACGCAGCCAGCGCAGTTGACAAGGTTCGTGCCCTCCTGGAGGACGAGCGTGAGGATCAGCTCCACCTCCTCGAGAAGAACGAGGCCCTTGAGAAGAGGGTTGGCGACCTCGAAATTGACGTTGCGAATCTCGAGGCCAGGCTTGGAGCGGCGATCGAGCCGGCGGCAACAGAGCCCGAGACCATGCCGGTGCAGGCGTCTGCCGCGCAAGCCCGTGACTTCACCGATGACTGGGGTCGGTGGCAGCGGGAGTCTGGCGGGGCGATGGCCTTCACTGAGAGAGCTGTGGATGGCTGGGCCAAGTGCACGTACCCCATGCCGGAGCGGATGAGGGAAGCGCTGGACTCCTTGGCTGACCTGGCTGGCGAATGGAAGAGGCGGCGGGGGAAGGTCGGCACGTCGTTGGTCTCCTGGATCGGAGATCAGACTGCTCTGGTCTACGCGCCTTCAGACGAACGACTGCGCAGGAGCGGGAGACACGAATTCGACTTCGAGGGTCAGACGTGGGACCGGCAGCCGCACATCAAGCTGGACGACCATGTCACCCCGGACCGCGTGGGGCGGATCTACTTCGCCATCGACAGTGGCGGGCTCAGGTGGATCGTGGACCACGTGGGGTTGAAGCTTTACGGGCTCTGATCCTGGACTCGTGAGGAGCGCCGCTGCTTTCGGCTCGGGCTGTGAGGCCATCAACGCCCGCGCCACGCACAACGCGCGGACGATGGACGGGGAGATGGTGGTCGAGGGCGCGCAGGTCGTCGTCGGCGACGTGAACCGCCCGGCGGGGGAGATCGGCTACGAGGTCCTCTGCCGCCGCCACCACCGCCGCCGCATGACGAGCGGTTCAGCCCGGGCCGGAGCCCTCTCCCCGGATGTCCTCCCGGTCAACCACGCCTGATAGCCCGCCGGTGCCGCCCGCCGATGTCGATCAGGATATTGAGGGCGGGGAAGGCCGCCAGGGCGGAGGCCCGGCTCGCAGGCCGTCCCGACCCCGTCCCACCGGCCCCGCCCGGGCCCTTAGGATGCGGTGTTCATGATCGTCAGGGGGGCGATGCCGTGCGCACCTACGCGCGCAGGACCAGAAGACCGCGGAACGACGACGCCCGTTCGGGGTGCGTCGGGTTCCTCATGCTGCCGTTCGTGTTCGCCGCCCGGGTGCAGCGCCCCGCGCGGCACGGGCGGCTGATCGATCCACAGATCGAGGCCGCCAAGGTGGCCCGTACCGTCATCGGCCTGGTGGCCACCGGATGGCTGCTCTACTCGTACCCGCTGAGCCGGTCGGCGGGCTCGGTGGTGCAGGACAAGTTCGTCGAGTTCTTCCTCAGCGCGGGCGTGCTGCTGGTCCTCGTACCGATCGCGCTGGCCGCCTTCGTCCTCGGCGCCCGCCCACCCGGCCCCGCCTTCTACCGGGCGCGGCTGCGCGGACCGCTCTCCGCCCTCGGGGCGCTCTTCGGAACGGTCCTGCTCCTCCTGCTGGCCGGACCCGCCGGCACTCTGATGACGGCGGACTTCATGGGCGCCGCCGGGTCCGTCCTGAGCATCGTGTTCGGCGCCGTCTACCTGTTCGCGCTGCCCTTCGGCCTGGCCTCGGTCATGTACGGGGTCCACCACACCTTCCGCACCGCCGACGTCCACGAGGTGCTCCCGCCGCTGATATCGCCGGCCCTGGTGTGGGCGATGTGCGCGGTCCAGGTCTTCGACGCGCCGCCCGTGCACGCCCCGCTCGCCGTCCGGCTCCTCTTCCTGATCGGCCCGCCGCTGTCGGTGACCGCGCTGTCGGTGTGGGAACTGCGCCGGCTGCGCGTCCAGTACGGGCTCACCCTGCGCTCCGCGCTCGGCCGATAGGGGGAACGGCCCCGGCGGGCGCTGCCGGGGCCCGCAACCCCGGGCAGGGATCGGGCACCGGCCCGACCGAGGGGGAGCGCGCATGGACCGGCTGCGGGAGCACGTCTTCGAGCCGTACCCCGAGCTCCTCGTCTTCCTCACCGTCGCCGTCGGGTTCCAGATCGGGCGGATCCGCTACAAGACCTTCGCCGTCGGCGCCGTCACGGCTGCCTCGTCGCCGGACTGATCATCGGCTCGCAGACCCACGTGGAGATCACCGGGCCGATCAAGTCCCTCTTCTTCCTGATGTTCCTCTTCGCCCTCGGCTACGACGTCGGCCCCAAGTTCTTCCGTTCGCTGCGCAAGGACGCCGTCCCCCAACTGCTGCTCACCCTGGTCGTCCGCATCGGCGGCCTCGCCGGCTGCCGGCTGCTCGCCTCCCTGCTCGGCTACGGCCCGGGCCTGGCGGCGGGCCCGCGGACGGTGCTGATGGCGACGGTGTCGCCGAGGCGCAGCCGGGTCTCCGTGTCGTGCTCGATGATCTGCCCGGCGCGACGGACGCGGGTGATGCAGATCCGGCGACCTCGTCGCCTTCGACGTGCGCACCAGCGCGGCGACACCCTGGTTCGGTGATGCCGGGCGGTGCGCGCCTGCGGCGCACTGCCCGGCATCACCGGACCGGCCCCGCGTCACCTCACGCCGGACCGCCCTCGCCGTAGGACCGGATCAGGGAGAACACCGCCCCTTCCGGGTCCGCCACCGTGGCCAGCCGACCCCGGATCCGGTCCCGGGCGGGGGTGACGATCCGTCCGCCCAGGTCCACCACCCGATCGGCGGCCGCGTCCGGGTCGCTCACCTCGAAGTACGTCATCCAGTGCGGCCCCCGGTCGCTGGGCAGCGCCCGGCCGACTCCGTGCACGGCGGCGACCGGCCGGCCGGCCAGCAGCAGCGTCAGGTAGTCCAGGCCGCCGGGGCCCTCGGCGTACCGCTCGGCGTCAGGGCCCTTGTACTCCTCGGCCTCGTGCCCGAAGACGTACGCGTAGAACGTGCCGACCGCCACGCTCTCCCGGGTGAGCAACTCGTTCCACACCGGCGTGCCGGGCAGCCCGAACGGCCGCGCTCCCGGCCGGCCCCCGGCCTGCCAGATCCCGAAGATCGCGCCCAGCGGGTCGGAGCAGATCGCCATCCGCTCCACCGGCCCGGCGTCCAGGGGCCCCACCGCGACCGTGCCGCCGCAGGACCGGATCGCCTCGGCGCTCGCATCGGCGTCGTCGGTGGCGAAGTACGTGGTCCAGGCGACCGGAAGGTTGCTGTCCGGCGGCAGCTGGCCGATGCCCGCCACCTCGTCGCCGTCGAGGAACGCCCGGACGTACGGGCCGAGGTGCTGCGGCCCCGGCTCGTACTCCCAGCCGAAGAGGTCGGCGTAGAAGGCCTCGGTGCTCCCGAGACCGTGCGCCATGAGGCTCACCCAACAGGGTGTGCCGGGCGGGCGCCGCGAAGCCCGCGCTGCCTCGGTCATGTCAGCAGTCTCCTCCGTCTCGTCCCCGTACCCGCCCGATGCTTGCACCCCGGGACACCCGTCGCGCCCCGACCGGGCCGGGTCGTCCGGACCTGGCGGAGAGATGACCGAATCCCTGCGGCCCACTGGTGTCGGCCTCGGTACGCGGGCCCCGCGATGGGTGCAGGATGAGCCCATGACTGCGATTGTTTCGGCCTCCGAACTGATGGACGAGCTGGCAGGCCCCCGGCCCCCGGTGCTCCTGGACGTCCGCTGGCAGCTGGGCGGCCCCGACCAGCGCCCCGCCTACGAGGCGGGCCACCTCCCCGGCGCCGTGTACGTCGACCTCGACCGCGAACTGGCAGGTCCGCCCGGGTCGGGCGGACGCCACCCGCTGCCGGACCCGGAGGCCTTCGCGGCGGTCATGCGCCGCGCCGGCGTGGGCTCCGAGACCCCGGTGGTCGTCTACGACGGGGGTCAGGGCTGGGCCGCCGCCCGCGCCTGGTGGCTGTTGCGCTGGACGGGCCACCCGGCCGTGCGCGTCCTCGACGGCGGTCTCGCCTCCTGGACCGCGGCGGGTGCGGCGGTGACCTCCGACGTTCCGCACCCCACGGAAGGCGATTTCAAGCCAAACCCGGGTGCCCTGGACCTGCTGGACGCGGACGGGGCGGCCGCGCTGGCCCGCGCCGGACTCCTCCTGGACGCCCGGGCGGGGGAGCGCTACCGAGGCGAGGTCGAACCGATCGACCGGATCGGCGGTCACATCCCGGGCGCGGTCTCGGCCCCGACCACGGAGAACGTGACGCCGGACGGCCGGTTCCTGCCGACCGGAACGCTGCGCGCCCGCTTCGAGGCCCTGGGCGCCGACGGGAACACCCCGGTGGGCGTGTACTGCGGCTCGGGCGTCTCCGGGGCCCACGAGGTACTGGCCCTGGAGGTGGCCGGAATCCCGGCGGCCCTGTACGCGGGCAGCTGGTCCCATTGGTCCTCGGACCCGGAGCGCCCCGTGGCGACGGGGCCGGACCCGCAGTAGGGCGGGCGCCGGCCGGTGGGAGGCAGGCCGTGCCGCGGCGCCGCCGACGGGCGGCGGCACGGCACGGACCGCGCTACTCCTGCTTCTTGCGTCGGGTGCCGAAGACGATCTCGTCCCAACTGGGGACCGCGGCGCGGCGGCCCGGTCGGACCCCGTCGGCCTCGGCCTGACGGTCGGTCGTCCCGGTGAGCCGGTCGCGGTGGCCCGCCACCGTGCGCGGCATCAGCACGTCCGCGTACGCCGCACCGGCACCCGCCGACGCCGCCGGGGCCGGCGGCTCCTCCGCCTCGATCTCCTCGACCGGGGCCTCGACGCGTTCCGGGACGACCATGTCGCCGCGGAAACTCGGGACGGCTTCCAGCAGGCTGGTCAGCGTGTCCCGTTCCTCCTCGGGCTCGGGCGGGGGCGGCGTCCGGGTGTCGGGCCGCTCCAACTGGCGGTCCAGGGCCCGGTCCAGCGGCCGGTCCCGGGGAAGCCGGGCGATCCGCGGTACGAACGGGAAGCTCGGCTCCGGAGTCGCCGGCAGGTCGTCGGACTCGCCGATCAGGGACCGGGCCTCGTCGTCCACGGCCACGACCAGCCGGCGCGGCGGGTCGTACGTCCAGCTCGCCGAGTGCATTTCGGTGGCGACCCGGTAGACGAGGAGGACCTCCCAGGTGCCGTCGTCGCGGCGCCAGGAGTCCCATTGGACGGATTCCTTGTCGGCCCCGCGCAGGGTGAGCCGTTCCTGTACGGCCTCGCCGAGTTGGGGTCCGGTGTTCTCGCCGGGGCGGCGGACCGGCGTCTTGCGGGCGCGCTCGGCCATGAAGGCGCGCTCGGCCAGTACGGGGCCCTCGAAGCGGCGGACCCGGTCGACGGGGATGCCGGCGAGCTGGGCGACCTCCTCCGCGGAGGCACCGGCTCGTATGCGGGCCTGGATGTCTCGGGGGCGGAGGTGGCTCTCCACCTCGATCTCGATCTGGTTCAGGCGCGCGCGGTCATTGCGCACGGCAGCCCGCAGCCGCTCATCGATCGGAAGCGTGTACTCCGTGCTGTCCGCAGCCTTGAGCACCAGTCGTGTGCCGTCATTTGAGACGGCCACGACACGCAGTTCGGGCATGGGGACCTCCCGGGTGGTGCCTGCCGACGTCACGTGCGTCGCTGCTTCCGCTAGTCGAGTGTGGCCTGCCCGGGTGCAGCCTGCCACAACCTTGCCGTGTTAAACCGGCGTGTCGGGCAAGCGCCCTTGATCGACGTTATGGCACGGTTACCTGTTGGGCACGCACAGTGACCGCTTGATTACTGTGCGCAGCAGGAATCCGAGCAATACCGCGGCATCACCGGTCTTGAGTGCCGTTTCTCCATCAGTCGGCTCCCTCTCCCGAGCCCGGACATCCGAAAGGAAGGACGGCCCCAGGGCTCGCCACAGTACTCCATTCGGGCCACCGGGGTGGACCGCCGCGCCGCCGAAGTTGTCCCGGGCGGCGGGAGTTGGGCTGCCCGAAATCGGCTCCGAATCCGTGCCGGCCTGCGGGCGCGCCCGATTTCGGGTGTTGTGCTTCACAGAATCCCCAAAAACGGAACTTTCCCCTTCGCTCAGGTGTCAGTAACTGCTGACGGACCACGAGCGCGAGAGGCGTGACACACAGGGGATGGCGATGGGTCAGAAGACGGCAGGGGAAACCGGACCGGAGCAGGCGGACGAGGTCAAGAAGCTCGATCTGAGCGTCGCCCAGATCGCGGGGACCTCACTCGCCACGGTCGGCGCGGCGCTGCTCGCCTCACAGCTCGGCGTCTACGGGACCATCGTCGGCGCCGGCGTGGTCAGCGTGGTCGCCACCGCCGGCGGGCCCGTCATCGGACACGTCTTCCGGCGCACCGGCGACCAGTTGCGCGAGGGCGCCCGCCCCAGGGGCCGTCAGGTCCCGCCGCTGCCGGGGCCGGACGCCCGGACGGCGGTGCTGCCGGCCGCCGCCGAGCCGGCGGGGGAGTTCGGCGAGGCCACCGTGCACGGCACCCGCGTACGGGGCTGGAAGCGCACGGCGGTGGCCTCGGCGGCCGCCTTCGTCGTCGCCATCGGCGGACTCGGGACGTACGAGGCCCTCGCCGGCACCTCCGTGAGCAAGGGCGGCGACACCCTCCTGTCCGCCGGTACCCGCAAGGCCGCCGACCACCGCCCAGCCCCGCCCGGGACGGGGCCGGGCGCGGGGGAGGAGGACGGCGAGCGGGGCGGCGGCGGGAAGGAGACCGGGGACGGGCGGAGCCCCGGGTCCGGGAGTTCGCCGAGCCCCTCGCCCTCGCACGGCGACGGGAGCCGCAGCCCCGAACCCGGCACCTCCCCGTCGGGCGACCCGTCGCCGCCGGTGTCCCCGAGCCCGTCGCGCACGCCGAGCGGCAAGTCGTCGTCCCCGTCGGCCCCGGGGCCGACGCCCGGCGCTTCGGGCGGCGCCACCGGCGGCGCCGGTTCCGCGCCGGGGGCGCCGGAGCCGAGCGGCTCCTGACCGACCGTCGGCGCGGTCAGGCTCCCAGGACGCGCCGCAGGTAGTCGTTGCCGAACAGCCGGTCCGGGTCGAGCCGGTCGCGCAGCGCGGTGAACTCGCCGAAGCGCGGGTAGACCCCGGCGAGGTACTCCGCGTCCCGGGTGTGCACCTTGCCCCAGTGCGGCCGACCGCCGTACTCGGTGAAGATCCGCTCGGCCGCCGTGAAGTAGGCCTGGTACGGGGTCCCCCGGTACATGTGCACCGCGATGTAGGCGCTCTCGCGCCCCGAGGCCGTCGACAGGGTGATGTCGTCCGCCGGAGCCGTGCGCACCTCCACCGGGAAACTGATCCGCAGCCCCGAGCGGTCGACCACGGACTTCAGCTCCCGCAGCGCCTCGACGGCGCGCTCGCGGGGCAGCGCGTACTCCATCTCCACGAACCGCACCCGGCGCGGGCTGGTGAACACCTTGTACGGGATGTCCGTGTAGGTGCGGGCCGACAGGGCGCGGCTGGCCACCTTGGCGATGCCGGGGATGGCCGCGGGCACCGCGCGACCCAGGGAGTTGACGGCCTGGAAGACGCCGTTGGACAGCAGCTCGTCCTCGATCCAGGCGCTGACCGGTCCGGGCGGGGCCGCGGGGCCCTGGCTGCGGTTGTTCCGCTTGGTGTTGCAGTTGCCGGTGTGCGGGAACCAGTAGAACTCGAAGTGCTCGTTCTCCGCGACGTGCTCGTCGAACTCGGCGGTCACCCGGTCGAAGCCCATGGGCTCCTCACGGGCGGTCAGGAAGAACAGCGGCTCCACGGCGAGGGTCAGCGAGGTGATGACGCCGAGCGCGCCGATGCCGAGCCGGGCGGCGGCGAAGACGTCCGGGTTCTCCTTCTCGGAGCAGTGCAGCAGCCGCCCGTCCGCGGTGACCAGGTCCAGGGCACGGATCTGCGCGGCGATGGAGGCGGAGTCGCGGCCCGTACCGTGCGTGCCGGTGCTGGTGGCGCCGGAGACGGTCTGCTCCATGATGTCGCCCATGTTCGTGAGCGACAGGCCCTGCGCCGCGAGGGCCAGGTTGAGGTCCTTCAGGACCGTGCCGGCCGCCACCGTGACGGTGCCGGCCGTCCGGTCGACCTCCTGGATGCCGGCCAGCGACTGCGGCCGCAGGAGCACGCCGTCGGTCGCGGCCGCCGCGGTGAAGGAGTGGCCGGTGCCGACCGCCTTCACCCGAAGCCCCTGTTCGGCGGCCCGGCGGACCGCCTCCTGAAGCTCGCCGACCGAGGTCGGTGTCACCACGCGGGTGGGCCTGGACCGGACGTTGCCCGCCCAGTTACGCCACTCGCCCGGCCCGCTCTTCCCCGCCGTCCGCACTGTCGGTGTCTGCGCCATCGCTAGAGGGCTCCTCCCCTTGCGCCGGCCTCGTCAGCCGGCGGTAACCCGCGAACGCCACCGCCGCCGCGGCCGCTCCCGCCGTGATGGAGACGACGTACCCCCGCTGCGCGCCGGCCGCGTCGATGACCAGACCGGTCACCGAGGAGCCGACGGCGACGCCGACCGCGAGCCCGGTGCTGATCCAGGTCATGCCCTCGGTGAGCTTCGCGCGAGGTACGTGCGCCTCGATCAGGGCCATCGTGGTGATCATCGTGGGAGCGATGGCGAGGCCCGAGACGAAGAGCGCCGCGGCCAGAAACGGAAGGTTCCCGGCCAGTAGGAGGGGGATCATACTCACGGCCATCGCACATACGCCCAGTACCCAGCGGGGTTCGGTCCGCCCCTTGAGATGGAGCAGGCCGAACACGATTCCGGCGAGGCAGGAGCCGAGGGCCCAGATGGCCAGCACGAAGCTGGCCGAGGACTTGCTGCCCTGCTCCTCGGCGAAGGCCAGGGTGGAGACGTCGATGGAGCCGAAGATCGCTCCGGTGGCCACGAACGTGGCCGTCAGCACCTGGAGTCCGGGGGAGCGCAGGGCCGAGGTGCGGTCGGTGTCCGCGCCGCGCGGGTGCGGCTCGGGCTCGGTGTCCCGCTGCGCGGTGAGCAGCCAGACGCCGACGAGCAGGCAGACGGCGGCGATCAGCGGGCCGGCCTCGGGGAACCAGATGGTGGACAGCCCGATGGCGAGGATCGGGCCGAAGATGAAGCAGACCTCGTCGATCACGGACTCGAAGGAGTACGCGGTGTGCAGCTCGCGCGGGGAGTCGCGGTAGATCGCGGTCCACCGGGCCCGGATCATCGAGCCGACGCTGGGCACGCAGCCGGCGACGACGGCGCACACGAACAGGGTCCAGTCCGGCCAGCCGTTGGCCGCGGCCAGCAGCATGACGGCGACGGCCAGGACGGAGACCAGCGTGGCGGGCCGCAGCACCCGGCGCTGCCCGTACTGGTCGACCAGGCGGGAGATCTGCGGGCCGAGGACGGCGGCGGAGAGGGCGAGCGCGCCGGTCAGGGCGCTGGCCATCGCGTAGCGGCCGGTGATCTCGGAGATCATGGTGAGGATGCCGACGCCCACCATGGAGAGCGGCAGGCGGCCTATGAGGCCCGCGGCACTGAACCCCTTGGTGCCGGGAGCAGCGAAGATCGCGCGGTAGGGACTGGGCAAGGGATCTCCGTAAGGGACGTCGTTCGCCCCCACAGATTACGGGCGGCGACGCGGAGCCCGCACGGGGACCGCCCGGCGGCCGACGTCCCGGGCGACTCGACCTGATGTTTCTTAGGTTCACCTTACCTGCGACGCGTCCGGGACGCGGCCCCGGCCGCTTCTCGTCGGCGGAGCCGTGGTGGCAGGATTCGAGGCATGTCAGACCAGCTCCGTGCCCCCGAAGCGCCCGTGGCCGAAGGCCCCGCCGCCCCCTACGACGCCCTCCTGCTGCTGTCCTTCGGCGGCCCCGAGGGACCCGACGACGTCGTGCCGTTCCTGGAGAACGTCACGCGCGGGCGCGGCATCCCGCGCGAGCGGCTGAAGGAGGTCGGGCAGCACTACTTCGGCTTCGGCGGGGTCAGCCCCATCAACGGGCAGAACCGTGAACTGCTGGACGCGCTGCGCAAGGACCTCGCCGAACACGGGCTGGACCTGCCGGTGTACTGGGGCAACCGCAACTGGGCGCCGTACCTGACCGACGTGCTGCGGGAGATGGCCGCCGACGGCCGTCGCCGCATCGCGGTCCTGGCGACCAGCGCGTACGCCTCGTACTCGGGCTGCCGGCAGTACCGGGAGAACCTGGCCGACGCCCTCGCCGCGCTCGCCGACGAGGGCGTGACCGAACTGCCCCGGGTGGACAAACTGCGGCACTACTTCAACCACCCCGGCTTCGTGGAGCCCATGATCGACGGGGTGCTCACCGCGCTGGCCGCCCTGTCCGATCAGGTGCGCGACGGGGCCCACCTGGTGTTCACCACGCACTCCATCCCCACCGCCGCCGCCGACGCCTCCGGCCCGACCGAGGAGCACGGCGGGGGCGGCGCGTACGTCAAGCAGCACCTGGACGTCGCGAAGGTGATCGTGGACGCCGTGCGGGAGCGGACGGGCGTCGAACGGCCCTGGGAGCTGGTCTACCAATCCCGCAGCGGCGCCCCGCACGTCCCCTGGCTGGAGCCGGACATCTGCGACCACCTGGAAGCGCTGCACGCCGCGGGCGCCCCGGCGGCGGTGATGGTGCCGATCGGCTTCGTGTCGGACCACATGGAGGTCCTGTACGACCTGGACACCGAGGCGACGACGAAGGCGGCCGAACTGGGCCTGCCGATCGCCCGTTCGGCCACGGTCGGCGCCGACCCGCGGTTCGCCGCGGCGGTCCGAGACCTCGTCCTGGAGCGGGCGGCCGGCGAGCGCGGCGAGCGCGTCGAGCGGTGCGCGCTCGGTCTGCTGGGGCCCTCTCACGACCTGTGCGCCGTGGGCTGCTGCCCGGCGCGGGCACCGCGGCCGGCGGCCGCGGGCGCCGACAGTCCCTACGCGTAGCCGACCAGGGGAGAAACGTTGATTTCCGAAGAGCTCAAGGCCGAACTGCTCGACGTGGGCCTGGAGGCCGCCCGGCGCGCCGGTGAACTCCTGCGGGACGGCCGACCCGCCGACCTGGCGGTGGCCGCCACCAAGAGCAGCCCGATCGACGTGGTGACCGAGATGGACATCGCGGCCGAGAAGCTGATCACCGGCATCCTCGCCGAACGCCGGCCCGCGGACGGCCTGCTGGGCGAGGAGGGCGCCGACAGCGCCGGCACCAGCGGGGTGCGCTGGGTCATCGACCCGCTCGACGGCACCGTGAACTACCTCTACGGGCTGCCCAGCTGGGGCGTGTCCATCGCGGCCGAGTACCGGGGCGAGACCGTGGTCGGCGTCGTGGAGGCGCCGATGCGCGGGGAAACGTTCCGGGCCGTCCTCGGCGGCGGGGCCTGGCTGGGCGCCGCCCGACTGGCCTGCCGGCCGGCCGCGCCGCTGGACCAGGCGCTGATCGGGACCGGCTTCGGCTACGTCCAGACCCGACGGGCCCACCAGGCCGCGGTCGCGGCGCGGATCATTCCGCGGGTGCGCGACATCCGCCGGGGCGGATCGGCGGCCCTGGACCTGTGCGACGTGGCCGCCGGCCGCATGGACGGGCACTACGAGCGCGGGCTGAACCCCTGGGACCTGGCGGCCGGCGACCTGATCGCCCGCGAGGCCGGCGCCCTCAGCGGCGGCAGGCCGGGCGAGCGGGCCTCCACGGAGCTGGCGCTGGTGGCCTCGCCGGCCGTCTTCGCCTCGCTCCAGCCGCTGCTGGAGGAAGCCGGCGCCTGGCACGACTGACGCCGGGACCGGGAACGAGTCGGCCCCGGCTGCCGAATGCGGCGGCCGGGGCCGGAAGCTGCGGGTCACGAGGTGCTGCGGTGGTGCGGCTCTCGATGGTGCGGGCCGTCCCGGTGGTGCGTACCGCTGGGGTGCTTGGGGTCGCGTGGTCAGGCCGCCGTGACGGGGACGCCGTGCTCCGCGGCGAGGCGCTGGAGATCCTCCAGTTCGGCCTGTTCCACGTCCGCGAGGAAGTCGTCGCCCGTTTCCCGGGCCTTGCTGAGGTCCGACTGGGTGTTCCTGATGCGCTGCAGGAGACCCGAGCTGAATGCGTCCATGGTGGGTGCGCCCCCTCTTCGTGGGCCGGCGGCGGACGAGCGCGTGTCGATCCGCCGTCAAGGAATGGTTGGGGTGTGGTGAGGTCCTCCCCGGCGCCCTGGTCCCAGAAACCTCGTAGGACGAGGGAATCCTCACGTCCGCGGCCCCCTCCCGGGCCCCCGCGGGGGCGCCCAGCGGCGCCTTACAGCCGGTTTACGGCTGAAACCGGCAGGATGGGCGGGCCATACACGTGTGCCCTTCTGGGCTCGAAGGAAGGAAACGACGTGCGCGTACTCGTCGTCGAGGACGAGCAGCTGCTCGCCGATGCGGTGGCCACCGGCCTGCGCCGGGAGGCCATGGCCGTGGACGTCGTGTACGACGGCGCCGCCGCCCTGGAGCGCGTCGGGGTGAACGACTACGACGTCGTCGTGCTCGACCGTGACCTTCCGCTGGTGCACGGCGATGACGTCTGCCGGAAGATCGTCGAGCTGGGCATGCCCACCCGGGTGCTCATGCTGACCGCCTCCGGCGACGTAAGCGACCGGGTCGAGGGCCTGGAGCTCGGCGCCGACGACTACCTGCCCAAGCCCTTCGCCTTCACCGAGCTGACCGCCCGCGTGCGCGCCCTGGGGCGGCGTACGACGGTGGCGCTGCCGCCCGTCCTGGAGCGGGCCGGGATCAAGCTCGACCCGAACCGGCGCGAGGTGTTCCGCGACGGCCGGGAAGTGCAACTGGCGCCGAAGGAGTTCGCGGTGCTGGAGGTCCTCATGCGCAGCGAGGGGACCGTGGTGTCCGCCGAGCAGCTCCTGGAGAAGGCCTGGGACGAGAACACCGACCCCTTCACCAACGTGGTCCGGGTGACCGTCATGACCCTGCGCCGCAAGCTCGGCGAGCCGCCGGTCATCGTGACCGTCCCCGGTTCGGGATACCGGATCTGACGCGGGTGGCAGCGACCCCGGCGCCACCGGCGGCGCCACCGAAACCCACCTGGGACCCCGGCCAGGCCGAGGGTCCCTTCCCGTGGCTGCGCCCGACCATCCGGATACGGCTCACCCTGTTGTACGGCGGCATGTTCCTCATCGCGGGCATCCTGCTGCTGTCGATCATCTACCTGCTGGCCGCGCAGGCCCTGCGGGAGGGCAACGCCCTCCCGTTCAAGATCGTCGGCGGCCAGAAGGTCGAGGTGTCCAGCAGCACATGTCCCGGTGTGGTCGGCATCGACCAGTCCTTCGACCAGTTCAACGCCGCCATCGGCAAGTGCATCATCGAACAGCGCCGGCACGCGCTGGACGATCTGCTGAGCCGGTCGCTGATGGCCCTGCTGGGCTTGAGCATCATCGCCTTCGCCTTCGGCTACGCGATGGCCGGCCGGGTGCTCTCGCCGCTGGGCAAGATCACCCGTACCGCCCGCCGGGTCGTCGGCTCCGACCTGACCCGGCGGATCGAGCTGGACGGGCCGGACGACGAGCTCAAGGAGCTCGCCGACACCTTCGACGAGATGCTCGACCGCCTGGAGCGGGCCTTCACGGCGCAGCAGCGCTTCGTGGCCAACGCCTCGCACGAGTTGCGGACCCCGCTGGCCATCAACCGGACGTTGCTGGAGGTGCACCTCTCGGATCCCGGGGCGCCGGTGGAACTCCAACAGCTCGGCAAGACGCTGCTGGCCACCAACGAGCGCAGCGAGCAGCTCGTCGAGGGCCTGCTGCTGTTGGCCCGCAGCGAGAACCAGATCGTCGAGCGCAAGCCCGTCGACCTGGCGGAGGTCGCTTCGCGCGCCATCGACCAGGCGCGCGGGGAGGCCCAGGCCAAGGGCGTGGAGGTGCGCGGCGAGCGCGCGTTGGTCGTGGTGCAGGGCAACGGCGTCCTGTTGGAGCGGATCGCCCTCAACCTGGTGCAGAACGCCGTCCGGTACAACGTCCCGGAGGGCGGCTGGGTGGAGGTCACGACCGAGGCCCAGCACGGCCAAGCGGTGCTCCTGGTATCGAACACGGGTCCCGTTGTTCCCGCGTACGAGGTGGACAACCTGTTCGAGCCCTTCAGGCGGCTGCGTACGGAGCGAACGGGCAGCGACAAGGGTGTGGGCCTCGGTCTGTCGATCGCGCGCTCCGTGGCCCGCGCTCACGGCGGTCGCATCCAGGCGACGCCCCGCGAGGGTGGTGGCCTGGTGATGCGTGTCACGTTGCCCCTTTGATCCACTGGGGGTGCGTTCGCTGTGAGCGGAACCACCCGGGAGGATGGTGGACGGTAGTTGTGTGATCGATCACATTGTCGAGTGTCGGGTCATGTGCGTTCAGTGACCCCGAGGCGGCCGGAAAGCCCGGGAAGTCCGGGTTTCCGGCCCCCCTGATGGCGGGAATCACACGGGGTGGCGTTTGTGCATGACGCCCCCCGGACCGTGTACGGTCCCGCTCGTCATCCCAGCTACAAGCCCTTCGGGCGTGCGGCTGGGTGTCGATTGAGTAACAGACCTTGATGTGAGGCAAAATCTCCGCCTCAGGTCGGGCACAAGTCCGGCCTCTCGCGCGTTACGTGCGCTGAGACACCGCTAAATCCCAGAGGGGGAGAGCGAAAAAATGGCAACGGACTACGACACCCCGCGCAAGACCGATGACGACGTCGACAACGACAGCATCGAGGAGCTGAAGGCCCGGCGCAGCGAGAAGTCCTCGTCAGTCGTCGACGTCGACGACTTCGACGGGGCCGAGAGCCTCGAACTGCCCGGCGCGGACCTTTCCAACGAGGAACTGGCCGTCCGGGTGCTGCCCAAGCAGGCCGATGAGTTCACCTGCATGAGCTGCTTCCTGGTGCACCACCGCAGTCAGCTGGCGCGCGAGAAGAACGGTCAGCCGATCTGCCGCGACTGCGACTGAGGCCTCGGCCGTGACGGGCTCGACGCCGTTTCGGAAGCGACGCTTCCGTAAATCTGGCGGTCAGGCGGAGACGCAGGCGGCAGCCACGGACCCGGTAACGGGCCCTGGGGCCTCCGGCGGCTCGGCCATCGAGAGGACTGCCGTGCCCAGCGACACCGCCCCCGCGGTGCCGTCGGACACGGACGTCGACGACAAGCCCCGGCACCTGTCCGGGGTGCGTCCGGTGCAGGCCGTCAGGAACGGCGTGCGCAGGGGCGGCGAGAGCGTGAAGGCCGCCGCCCTGTACATCAGCGACCGGATCATCGAGAACGCCCCGCGCGTTCCGGTGCGGGACCTCGCGACACTGCGCGCGCAGTTCCCGGACCTCGGTCCCGATCAGCTCGCCGACAAGCTGATCGCCGGCGCCGCCAACGCCACGTCCACCGTGGGCGCGGGCATCGGCGCCGCGGCGATGCTGCCGGTTCCGCCCGCCATGCCGGCGGAGCTGGCCGCGGAGATCACCGGCGTGGCGGTGATCGAGCTGAAGCTCATCGCCGAACTCCACGAGGTCTACGGACTCCGCCCGCCGGGGAACCTGAAGGAGCGCAGCCTCGCCTACCTCACGTCGTGGACGGAGGAGCGCGGGGTGGACCTGACCAAGCCGACGACGCTCAACGTGGCGCTGGGCGGTCAGATGAAGCGCGAACTGCGCCAACAGATCATGAAGCGGATGTTCCGCAACCTGCCGAACCTGATGCCCTTCATGGTGGGCGCCGCCGTCGGCGCCGTCATGAACCGCAAGGACACTAGGAAGCTCGCCGAGAAGGTGCGTGGGGACCTGCGCGGTCGCGCCGTGCCCTGGAGTGCCCTCCCGGCCCTGCCGCCCCTGGAACGGCCCTCCGGGCCCCTTCCCGAGGCCGCCAGGATCGCACTGGAAGGCCCCCCGGCACGCGGCGACGACTGAGGCCGGCCCCCGAGGGCGCCGGCCCCCGCGTTCAGGCCCCGGCGGGGGCCGCCTTCGCCGCCCGGATCGCCGCCGACAGGGCCTGAGGCTCCCGGGTGGAGAGGTAGACGTACGGGGTCGGGTCCGCCGGGTCCGTCACCTCGACGCGGACCGCCGTCGGCACGTAGCTGCGCATCAGCATGAACGCGCGGGTGTCGGCCTTGTACGTGCGCCAGGCGCGGGCTTCCTCCGCGTCCAGGACCTCGGGCTCGCCCAGAGCGCTCACCGGGATCCGGGCGGTGCCCGCCGCCAGCGAACCGTTCACCACGCGCACGCGCGCGGAACCGTACGAACTCACCAGCAGGCCCGTCAGCGCCGAGCCGCCGATCAGCCCCGCGAGCAGCGGCGTCGTCCCGAGCGGGAAGAGCATCAGCGCGCACGCGAGGCCCGCCAGCACGACGATGCCCCACCAGGAGCGGGGAGCGGACAGGCGTTCGTCGTGGTGCGCGGGGGAGAGCTGCATACGGGCAAGCCTGCCACGAGGCGACCGGCGGGTAGCCGCGCGGGTAAGGTCTGCGGCTGTGAGTGGACGAAACACAGCGTTGACGCCCCCGGCCGATGCCGCCGCACCGGTCCGGCACCCCGACGCGCCGGCACCCGGCGAGCTCCTCGGCGCGCACTACGAACACTGTTTCGGCTGCGGCGGCGGACAGCCGCACGGCCTCCACCTGGAGGCCCGCGCCGGCGAGGGCGTACGCGTCACCGCCGAGTTCACCGTCCGTCCCGCTCATCAGGGCGCGCCCGGCCTCGCCCACGGCGGCGTGCTGGCCACCGCGCTCGACGAGACGCTGGGCTCCCTGAACTGGCTGCTGCGGCTCATAGCCGTCACCGGCCGGTTGGAGACCGACTTCCTGCGGCCCGTCCCCGTGGACACCGTGCTGCACCTGGAGGCGGAGGTCACCGCCGTGGCCGGGCGGAAGATCTACTCCACGGCCGTCGGCCGGATCGGCGGCCCGCAGGGCCCGATCGCGGTCCGGGCGGACGCCCTCTTCATCGAAGTGAAGGTCGACCACTTCATCGACAACGGTCGGCCCGAGGAGATCCGGGCGGCGATGGCCGACCCGGACCAGGTCAGGCGCGCACGCGCCTTCGAGGTGAACCCCTGATGTCCCAGAACACCCATGCGCCCCGCCATGACGTCGACGTGCTGATCCGCAGGGTCGACCCCGAGGTGCCCCTGCCCGCCTACGGCCACCCCGGTGACGCGGGCTGCGACCTGGTCACCACCGTGGCCGCGGAACTGGCGCCCGGCGAGCGGACCGTCCTGCCCACCGGTGTCTCGATCGCCCTGCCCGATGGGTACGCCGCGTTCGTCCACCCCCGCTCCGGCCTGGCCGCCCGCTGCGGGCTCGCGCTCGTGAATGCCCCGGGGACGGTGGATGCCGGGTACCGTGGGGAAATCAAGGTGATCGTGGTCAATCTCGACCCTCGCGAGAGCGTCAGGTTCGAGCGTTTCGACCGCATTGCCCAGCTGGTTGTCCAGCGGGTCGAGAAGGTGCGCTTCCACGAGGTGGAGGAGCTTCCCGGCTCGGCCCGGGCCGACGGGGGGTTCGGCTCCACCGGCGGTCATGCGGCCGTGGCCGGATCCGGCGCTGGTCAGCAGGGTGGGAATGGCTACGCTTCGGTCGTAACCGACCGGGAAGGACAGTGACGTGTTCGGACGTCGCAAGAAGAACGACTCCGTCAAGGACGGCGGCGCGGCCGAGCAGGTCGACGGCGTGCGCGCCGATGAGCCGGACGACGCCGACGAGCTCGGCTCCGCCAAGCCGCGCAGGATGAACCTGCCGCCGGCCCCGCGGCCCGACGGCCCGTGGGACGTCGCCGAGGTGCTCGGCGACCCGGCCGACGGCCGCGTCGACCTGGGCGGCATCCTCGTGCCCGGTGTCGAGGGCATGGAACTGCGCGTCGAGGTCGCCGGTGACGCGATCGTGGCCGCCACCGTCGTCCTCGGGGACAGCGCGGTGCAGTTGCAGGCCTTCGCCGCCCCCAAGAAGGAGGGCATCTGGGGCGAGGTCCGTGACGAGATCGCCACGGGCATCACCCAGCAGGGCGGCATCATCGACGAGGTCCAGGGCCCCCTCGGCTGGGAACTGCGGGCGCAGGTGCCCGTACCCCTGCCGGACGGCCAGACCGGCGCCCAGCTGGTGCGATTCATCGGCGTCGACGGTCCCCGCTGGTTCCTGCGCGGTGTCATCTCCGGCCAGGGCGCGGTGCGCCCCGAGTCGGCCGGTGTGCTGGAGCAGATCTTCCGGGACACCGTGGTGCTGCGCGGCGACGGCCCGATGGCCCCCCGTGACCCGATCGTCCTGAAGCTGCCGAACGACGCCCAGATGGTGCCGGACGGCGTGCAGACCGCCGAGGACCAGGAGGGCTCCCGCTTCTCCGGCGGCATGGGCCAGCTGGAGCGCGGCCCGGAGATCACCGAGGTCCGCTGATCCCACGAGCAGTCCGCCGGCGGGCGGGTCGCGCTCCCTTCGGGGGGCGGGCCCGCCCGCGCGCGTTTTCGGCCACCGCCGGCGCCCGCGGCGGCGGGCGGGCGCGCGTCAGGGATGCGTCAGGGATGGGCGCACGGCGGCCCATCGGTGCGTGAACAGCGGTGACGTCCCCGAGAATGGGCGCATGGGACGCGGCAGGCTCAGGATCTATCTCGGCGCGGCGCCCGGCGTGGGCAAGACGTACGCCATGCTCTCGGAGGGCCACCGCCGGGTGGAGCGGGGCGGCGACTGCGTCGTCGGCTTCGTCGAGCACCACGGGCGACCGCGCACCGAGGTCATGCTGCACGGCCTCGAACAGGTCCCGCGCCGGGAGCTGCTCCACCGCGGCGCCGCCTTCACGGAGATGGACGTGGACGCGCTGCTCGCCCGCCGACCCGCCGTGGCGCTGGTGGACGAACTGGCGCACACCAACGTGCCCGGCTCCCGCAACGCCAAGCGCTGGCAGGACGTCGAGGAGCTGCTGCGGGCCGGCGTCGACGTGGTGTCCACGGTCAACATCCAACACCTGGAGTCCCTCGGGGACGTGGTCGAGGCGATCACGGGCGTCCGGCAGCGGGAGACGGTGCCGGACGAGGTGGTGCGGCGGGCCGACCAGGTCGAGCTCGTCGACATGTCCCCGCAGGCCCTGCGCCGGCGGATGGCGCACGGGAACATATACAAGCCCGACAAGGTCGACGCGGCCCTGTCCAACTACTTCCGCCCCGGCAACCTCACGGCGCTGCGCGAACTCGCGCTGCTGTGGGTGGCCGACCGGGCCGACGAGTACCTCCAGCAGTACCGGGGCGAGCACGACATCCGCTCCACCTGGCAGGCGCGCGAGCGGATCGTCGTCGGGCTCACCGGCGGGCCGGAGGGGCGCACGCTGATCCGTCGCGCCTCCCGGGTGGCGGCGAAGGGCTCCGGCAGCGAGATCCTCGCCGTCTACATCGCCCGCAGCGACGGCCTGACCTCCGCCTCCCCGAAGGAACTCGCGGTTCAGCGGACCTTGGTCGAGGACCTTGGCGGAACGTTTCACCATGTGATCGGGGACAACGTCCCCGACGGCCTCCTCGCCTTCGCCCGCGGGGTCAACGCCACCCAGATCGTCCTCGGCTCCAGCCGCCGCAAGGCCTGGCAGTACGTCCTCGGTCCCGGAGTCGGTGCCACCGTGGCCCGCGACTCGGGTCCCGACCTGGACGTCCACATCGTCACCCACGAGGAGGTCGCCAAGGGGCGCGGACTGCCCGTCGTCCGCTCGGCGGCCCGCCTCGGCAGGCCCCGCATCGTGGCCGGCTGGCTGGTCGGGGCGCTCTGCCCGGTCCTCCTGTGCCTCCTGCTCACGCACATCGACACCGATCCCGGCCTCGCCAACGACATGCTGCTGTTCCTGGCGCTGACCGTGGCGTCCGCGCTGCTCGGCGGCCTGTGGCCGGCCCTCGCCTCCGCCGCCATCGGCTCGTTGCTGCTGAACTGGTTCTTCGCCCCGCCGCTGCACCGGCTCACCGTCGCCGACCCCCGCAACATCATGGCCATCGCGGTGTTCTTCGGAGTCGCCGTGTCCGTCGCCTCCGTCGTTGACCTGGCCGCCCGGCGCACCCACCAGGCCGCGCGGCTGCGCGCCGAGTCCGAGATCCTCTCCTTCCTCGCCGGGAGCGTGCTGCGCGGCGAGACCGCCCTGGGGGCGCTGCTGGAGCGGGTACGGGAGACCTTCGCGATGGAGTCCGTCGCGCTGCTGGAGCGGCAGGGCGACGTCGAACCCTGGACCCGGGCCGGCAGCGTCGGACCCAACCCGGCGGCCCGGCCCGAGGACGCCGACGTGGACATGCCGATCGGGGACCACATGGCACTGGCCCTGTCCGGGCGGGTCCTGCCCGCGGAGGACCGCCGGGTGCTCGGCGCCTTCGCCGCCCAGGCCGCCGTCGTACTGGACCGCCAGCGGCTCGTCGGAGAGGCCGAGGAGGCCCGCCGGCTCGCCGAGGGCAACCGGATCCGTACCGCGCTGCTCGCCGCCGTCAGCCACGACCTGCGCACGCCGCTCGCCTCCATCAAGGCGTCCGTCAGCTCCCTGCGCTCCGACGACGTCGAGTGGTCCGAGGAGGACCGGGCGGAACTGCTGGAGGGCATCGAGGACGGCGCCGACCGGCTCGACCACCTGGTGGGCAACCTGCTCGACATGTCCCGGCTCCAGACCGGGACGGTGACCCCGCTGATCCGCGAGATCGACCTCGACGAGGTGGTCCCGATGGCGCTGGGCGGCGTACCGGAGGACAGCGTGCTGCTCGACGTGCCCGAGACCCTGCCCATGGTGGCGGTGGACCCGGGGCTGCTGGAGCGGACCGTGGCCAACGTGGTGGAGAACGCCGTCAAGTACAGCCCGGTCGGGCAGCCCGTGCTCGTCGCCGCCAGTTTCCTCGGCGACCGGGTCGAGGTACGGGTCGTCGACCGCGGCCGGGGGGTCCCCGACGAGGCCAAGGACCGCATCTTCGCCCCCTTCCAGCGCTACGGGGACGCCCCCCGCGGCGCCGGCGTGGGCCTCGGCCTCGCCGTCGCCCGGGGCTTCGCCGAGGCCATGGGCGGCAGCCTCGCCGCCGAGGACACCCCCGGCGGCGGGCTGACGATGGTGCTCACCCTGCGCGCGGCCGGCCGGGACCGGCCGCCGCCCGACGGCCCGCCGGCCGCGACCCGGGCCGGATCCCCGCGTGTGGACCCGGCAGCCGACCCCGAACGACAGAAAGCAGGACCCCGATGACCCGGGTGCTCGTGGTGGACGACGAACCGCAGATCGTCCGGGCCCTCGTGATCAACCTCAAGGCGCGTCGCTACGAGGTCGACGCCGCCTCCGACGGCGCGGGAGCCCTGGAGCTCGCCGCCGCCCGCCACCCCGACGTGGTCGTCCTCGACCTCGGGCTGCCCGACATGGACGGGATCGAGGTGATCAGGGGGCTGCGCGGTTGGACCCGGGTGCCGATCCTCGTGCTCTCCGCCCGCCACACCTCCGACGAGAAGGTCGAGGCCCTCGACGCGGGCGCCGACGACTACGTCACCAAGCCCTTCGGCATGGACGAACTGCTGGCGCGGCTGCGCGCCGCCGTCCGCCGGGCCGAACCCGCGGCCGGCGCGGGCGGGGACGAGGTGATCGTGCGGACCGAGGGGTTCACCGTCGACCTCGCCGCCAAGAAGGCGGTGCGCGCGGGGCGCGACGTACGCCTGACCCCCACCGAGTGGCACCTGCTGGAGGTGCTGGTCCGCAACGGCGGGAAGCTGGTCAGCCAGAAGCAGCTCCTCCAGGAGGTCTGGGGGCCCTCCTACGGCACGGAGACCAACTACCTGCGGGTCTACATGGCCCAACTGCGCCGCAAGCTGGAGGCCGACCCCTCGCACCCGCGGCACTTCATCACCGAGCCGGGCATGGGATACCGCTTCGAGAGGTAGCGGGGGCGCCGGTAGGCTTCCCGTATGAGTGCTGAACCGCGTCCAGACAAGCCCCAGAAGCCGGCCAGGCCGGCGGGCCGGTTCCGCCGGATGATGGAGCGGCTGTCCACCTCCCAGGAGGAGCTGCATTCGGCGGAGCTGCAGGAGGACGCAGAAGCGGCTGGGTGCACGCGGATCTGCGACTGCCACGACCGCCAGATAGTCAAGGTGACGGGCACCCTGCGGACCGTCACCCTGAGGCCGCGCGCGGGAGTGCCCGCACTGGAAGCGGAACTGTTCGACGGCTCGGCCGCGCTGGACGTGGTGTGGCTCGGACGTCGCTCGATCGTGGGAATCGAGCCCGGGCGGCGCATGATCGCCTCCGGGCGGATCTCGATGAGTCATGGGCGCCGGGTGCTCTTCAACCCGAAGTACGAACTCCGACCGCTCGGACAGGAGCACTGACGGTGACGTCACTCGACAAGCCCACCACGCCCGAGGGCCCGGTGGGGGACGACCAGAAGGCCGTGACGCAGGCGGCGCTGTTCGACGCCTTCGGCGGCATCCGCGGGACCGTGGAGACGATGCTCCCCGGCCTGCTGTTCGTCATGATCTACACGATCAACAAGGACGTGAAGTCGTCCGCCATCGCGGCGGGCGCGGTCGCGGTCCTCCTCGTGGTCGTGCGGCTGTTGCGCAAGGACACCGTCAAGCACGCCTTCAGCGGCGTCTTCGGCGTCGGCGTGGGCGTGGCCTTCGCCCTGTTCACGGGCGACGCCAAGGGCTTCTACCTGCCCGGCATGATCTACGGCGCCGGTCTCGGCGTCGCGTTCACCGTCTCCGCGCTGGCCGGCTTCCCGTTGCTCGGCGTCATGCTCGGACCGGTCTTCAAGGAGAACCTGTCCTGGCGCACCCGCAACCCCGGGCGCAAGAAGGCGTACACGAAGGCCAGCCTGGCCTGGGGCCTGATCTTCCTGGCCAAGTACGCGATCCTCTTCCCGCTGTACTGGTGGGGCGACGCGACCCAGCTGGGCTGGGTCCTGATCGCGCTCAAACTCCCGCCGATGGTGCTGGCCGTCTACTTCACCTGGCTGTTCCTGGCGAAGGCGCCGCCGCCGATCGACGTCATCGCCGAGTACGAGGCCGAGGAGGCCGCCGAGAAGGCGGCCAAGGCGGCGCGCGAACGCGGGGTCTGACGCGGCCCCGCACCGCGGGTGTACGCCGAAGGGGCGGAGCGGCCGACCGTCGCCGAAGGGGCGGAGCGGCCGACCGGCTGCTCCGCCCCTTCGGCGTACGCGGGTTCGGGTTCCCCGGCCCCGGTTCCTAGTTCCGGGCCTGGAGGAGGTCCTCCAGCTGTTCCTCGCGGGCCTGCGCCGCGACGAACAGCAGTTCGTCTCCGGGCTCCAGGGTTTCCTCGCCGTGCGGGGTGAGGACCCGGTTGCCGCGGATGATGGTGACGAGCGAGGTGTCCTCGGGCCAGGTGATCTCGCCGATCTGGGTGCCCGCGACCGAGGAGTCCGGGGGCAGGGTCAGCTCGACCAGGTTGGCGTCGCCGTGGCTGAAGCGCAGCAGCCGCACCAGATCACCGACGCTGACGGCCTCCTCGACGAGGGCGGACATCAGGCGGGGCGTGGAGACGGCCACGTCGACGCCCCAGGACTCGTTGAAGAGCCACTCGTTCTTCGGGTTGTTGACGCGCGCCACGACCCGGGGGACCCCGTACTCGGTCTTGGCGAGCAGGGAGACGACGAGGTTGACCTTGTCGTCACCGGTGGCGGCGATGACCACGTTGCAGCGCTGCAGCGCGGCCTCGTCGAGCGAGGTGATCTCGCAGGCGTCGGCCAGCAGCCATTCGGCCTGCGGCACCCGCTCCACGGAGATGGCGGTCGGTGCCTTGTCCACGAGGAGCACCTCGTGGCCGTTCTCCAGCAGCTCGCCCGCGATGGAACGACCCACGGCGCCGGCTCCGGCGATCGCGACCCTCATGCGTGTGCCTCCTCAGGCCCCTCGGCGAAGGCCGCCTCCACCTTGTCGATCTCGTCCGTACGCATCATCACGTGGACGAGGTCGCCCTCCTGGAGGACGGTCTGTGAAGTCGGCAGCATGGCCTCGCCCAGCCGGGTGAGGAACGCGACGCGGACGCCGGTCTCCTCCTGGAGCCGGCTGACCTTGTGCCCGATCCACGCGGCGGAGGTGTGCACCTCGGCGAGCTGCACACCGCCGCTCGGGTCGCGCCACAGGGGTTCGGCACCCGACGGCAGCAGCCGGCGCAGCATCTGATCGGCGGTCCACCGTACGGTCGCGACGGTGGGGATGCCGAGCCGCTGGTAGACCTCGGCGCGCTTGGGGTCGTAGATGCGGGCGGCGACGTTCTCGACGCCGAACATCTCGCGGGCCACGCGCGCGGCGATGATGTTGGAATTGTCACCACTGCTGACCGCCGCGAAGGCTCCCGCGTCCTCGATCCCGGCCTCTCGCAGCGTGTCCTGGTCGAAGCCGACACCGGTGACGCGACGGCCGCCGAACGATGCTCCGAGCCGGCGGAATGAGGTGGGGTCCTGGTCGACGACGGCGACCGTATGCCCCTGCTGTTCCAGGGTCTGCGCGAGGGCAGAGCCCACTCTTCCGCAGCCCATGATGACGATGTGCACGGCCGTCCTTCCGGCTGACAGCGACTCGCTGGTTTCCAGCCTCATTGCATGCTCTGGCTAAACAGGGTCTCAGACCATGGGCCAAGCTACACACGGGCGGTCACCAGTGTGACCATTTGGGGTCCAGGCGGTGCCTCATTGCCCCGAGAACGGGCGGGGGGTTCGTCAGCCCGATTTCGAACGCTTACGATCCTCTGCGTGTCCAAACTGACCGACGTGCCCAAACGGATCCTGATCGGCCGGGCGCTACGCAGCGACCGCCTCGGGGAAACGCTCCTCCCCAAGCGGATCGCCCTGCCCGTGTTCGCATCCGACCCGCTGTCCTCCGTGGCATATGCCCCCGGTGAAGTGCTGCTGGTCCTGTCGATCGCGGGTGTGTCGGCGTACCACTTCAGCCCCTGGATCGCGGCCGCCGTCGTCGTCCTGATGTTCACCGTGGTCGCCTCCTACCGGCAGAACGTCCACGCGTACCCCAGCGGGGGCGGCGACTACGAGGTGGCCAACACCAACCTCGGACCCAAGGCCGGCCTCACCGTGGCGAGCGCCCTGCTCGTCGACTACGTCCTCACCGTGGCCGTGTCGATCTCCTCCGGAGTCGAGAACCTCGGCTCGGCCGTCGATTTCGTCATCGAGCACAAGGTGCTCTCGGCGATGGTCATGATTCTGTTGCTCACGCTGATGAATCTGCGCGGAGTCAAAGAATCCGGAAACCTCTTCGCGATTCCGACGTACATCTTCGTCGGCGCCGTCTTCGTCATGATCGCCTACGGCGCCTACCGGGGCATCGTCCTCGACGAGACCATGAAGGCGCCCACGGCCGATCTGGAGATCAAACCCGAGCACCAGGGACTCGCCGGATTCGCCCTCGTCTTCCTGCTGCTGCGCGCCTTCTCCTCCGGCTGCGCCGCGCTCACCGGCGTCGAGGCCATCAGCAACGGCGTCCCCGCCTTCCGCAAGCCCAAGAGCAAGAACGCGGCCACCACCCTGGCCCTGATGGGCGCCCTGGCCGTCACGATGTTCTGCGGCATCATCGGCCTGGCCATGGCCAGCAACGTGCGGATGGCGGAGAACCCCGCCGCCGACCTCCTCCAGGACGGCGTCCCGGTCGGCTCCGACTACGTCCAGCACCCGGTGATCTCCCAGGTCGGCGAAGCCGTCTTCGGCGAGGGCAGCTTCCTGTTCATCGTCCTGGCGGCGGCGACCGCGCTCGTCCTCTTCCTGGCCGCCAACACCGCCTACAACGGCTTCCCGCTGCTCGGCTCGATCCTCGCCCAGGACCGGTACCTGCCGCGCCAACTGCACACCCGCGGCGACCGGCTCGCCTTCTCCAACGGCATCGTCCTGCTCGCGGGCGCCGCCATGCTGCTGGTGTGGCTCTACGACGCCGACTCCACCAAGCTCATCCAGCTCTACATCGTCGGAGTCTTCGTCTCCTTCACGCTGAGCCAGATCGGCATGGTCCGGCACTGGAACCGCCACCTGCGCACCGAGCGCGACGTCGCCGCCCGCCGCCGGATGCACCGTTCCCGGGCCATCAACACCTTCGGCGCCTTCTTCACCGGCATGGTGCTGGTCGTCGTCCTCGCCACGAAGTTCACCCACGGCGCCTGGGTCGCCCTGCTGGGCATGGTGATCTTCTACGGAACGATGACCGCGATCCGCAAGCACTACGACCGGGTCTCCGCCGAGATCGCGGCGGCCGAAGGCCCCAGCGACGACAGCGTCCGCCCCTCGCGCGTCCACTCCATCGTCCTGGTCTCCAAGGTCCACAAGCCCACGCTGCGCGCCCTCGCCTTCGCCAAGCTGACCCGCTCCGACACCCTCGAAGCGCTGAGCATCAGCGTCGACCCCGTCGAGACGAAGGCCCTGCGCACCGAGTGGGATCGGCGCGGGATCAACGTCCCGCTGAAGATCCTCGACTCGCCGTACCGCGAGATCACCCGGCCGGTCGTCGAGTACGTGAAGGGCCTGCGCAGCGAGAACCCGCGCGACGCCGTCAGCGTCTACATCCCGGAGTACGTCGTCGGCCGCTGGTACGAGCACCTGCTCCACAACCAGAGCGCGCTGCGGCTCAAGGGCCGGCTGCTGTTCACGCCGGGCGTGATGGTCACCTCCGTGCCCTACCAGCTGGAGTCCTCCGAGCTGGCGAAGCGGCGGGCCAAGAAGCGGCAGGAATGGAACGCCCCGGGCGCCGTCCGCCGCGGACCGGTCGACACGCCCCGACCGCCCCGGCCGCCGAAGCCGCCGCGGTCGCCGCGGTCGAAGGACTCGGCGGGGAAGTAGCGGCGGCGGGGGGCCTGGCGCCGGTGGTGAAGTAGCGGCGACGGGGGCCCGGCGCCGGTGGTGAACGGCCGGACGAGATCCACGTAAACTGGTGGGTCAGTCGTCCGGCCGTTTTCCTTTTGCCTTCCCTTGATCTCCTGGAGCCTCCCCACCATGACCGAGCAGAACGAGAAGCAGTCACTGGTCGGGGAGGAGTTCGAGGTCGAGGTCGGGCCCGTCGCGCACGGAGGCCACTGCATCGCGCGCAACGCGGACGGCCGGGTCCTGTTCGTCCGCCACACCCTGCCGGGCGAGAAGGTCATCGCGAAGGTCACCGAGGGCGACGTCGACTCCCGCTTCCTGCGCGCCGACGCCATCACCGTGCTGGACGCCTCCAAGGACCGCGTCGCGGCCCCCTGCCCGTACGCCGGCCCCGGCAAGTGCGGCGGTTGCGACTGGCAGCACGCCAAGCCGGGCGCCCAGCGCCGCCTCAAGGGCGATGTCATCGCCGAACAGCTGCTGCGCCTCGCCGGGCTCACCCCGGAGGACGCCGGCTGGGACGGCACCGTCATGCCCGCCGAGGGCGACAAGCTCCCGGCCGGCGAGGTCCCGCAGTGGCGCACCCGCGTCCAGTTCGCGATCGACGACGACGGCAACGCCGGCCTGCGCAAGCACCGCTCGCACGACATCGAGCTGATCGACCACTGCATGATCGCGGCGGCCGGGGTCTCGGAACTCGGCATCGAGAAGCAGGACTGGCCGCAGATGGCGTCGGTGGAGGCCATCGCGGCGACCGGCTCCCAGGACCGTCAGGTCGTCCTGACCCCCCGCCCCGGCGGCCGTCTCCCCCTCGTGGAGCTGGACAAGCCCGTCTCGGTGCTGCGCGTCGAGGAGAAGGACGGCGGCGTCCACCGCGTCCACGGCCGCCCCTTCGTGCGCGAGCGCGCCGACGGCCGCACCTACCGCGTCGGCATGGGCGGCTTCTGGCAGGTCCACCCGCAGGCCGCCGACACCCTGATCAAGGCCGTCATGCAGGGCCTGATGCCGCGCAAGGGCGAGATGGCCCTCGACCTCTACTGCGGCGTCGGCATCTTCGCGGGCGCCCTCGCGGAGCGCCTCGGCGAAACGGGCGCCGTGCTCGGCATCGAGTCCACGAAGCGCGCCGTGGAGGACGCCCGCCACAACCTGGCGGACTTCCCCCGGGTACGCATCGAGCAGGGCAAGGTCGAGCAGATCCTCCCGAAGACCGGCATCACCGAGTGCGACCTCGTCGTCCTCGACCCGCCCCGCGCCGGCGCCGGCAAGCAGACGGTCCGCCAGGTCGCCGGCCTCTCCCCGCGCCGCATCGCGTACGTCGCCTGCGACCCGGCGGCCCTGGCCCGCGACCTGGCGTACTTCGCCGAGGCGGGCTACAAGCCCCGCACCCTCCGCGCCTTCGACCTCTTCCCGATGACGCACCACGTGGAGTGCGTGGCGATCCTGGAGCGCGTGGCCAAGGACGCCTGAGCTGCAGGGTGGAGCAGTGCGCACGATGTGCGCTGTGCGCGTTGAGGGTGATGTCGTGACGCCCGGTTGACGCACACGAAGCGTTCTCTGATGGATCGTCAGTACGAAAAGCCGTCTCCCGCACCCGGGCTGCAGCCCGGGTGCGGGAGACGGCTTTTCCGCTGTTGGTGGCCCCGACGGCCGCCATGACGCCCAACCACCTCGGCCGCATCGACTACATCGACAAGTACGGTGTCGCGCTCCCGGAACCGAGGGACGCGCCCCGTTTCTGTTCACTGGTCCTGGAGTCGGCCCCGCGGTGGCTCGATCTCGTGCTGTCGGTACGCGACCGGGGGCTCGGTCTCCCTTCGGGTTCGGCTCCCAGGAACGGAACTACGGCCGGCCGGTCCACCTGGCGGTGGGGCGCAAGTTCGGGCCCCTGGTCATCGAGTCCGTGTCGCCGGATCTGGTGGTGTGCGGCCATACCGACAAGCACTTCGTGTTCCGGTCGTTGTTCGAGGTCGACCCGGTGCGCCAGTGCGGCAGCTTCACCACCTAGGTCAGGCGTCGATGGTCAGGGCCGCGGGGCCCGTGACACCCATCTTCGGCTCGCTGCCCCGGAGCTGGTCCTTGCCCTCCGAGCGCAGCTGGCGGATCGACTCCAGACCGGCTTCGGCCGCCGGGTCCTCGGCGGAGACGACCGTCGCGAGGGTCGTCTTCCCGTCCTTGGAAACCGCCTCGGGCGAGGTCGCGACGTTCCTCAGGGTCTCGTACCGTTTGGTCTGAAGGTCTCCGGTGATCTTCGCGACGGTGGCCTTGTCGGCATCCGTCAGTGCGGCGCCGTCGTTGCGCTGGAAGACCACGATGGCTGCCGGAGTCTCCTGCTGGGGGCCTTTGGAAGTGGATTGGGTGCGAAGCCGCGGGTTCGCGGCAGGTCAGCACCATTGGCCGCCCGTTGTCAGGGCGGCAGCGGCACAATGCTGGGCGCCAAGTCTTGGGCGATGGGACGGAATTGAAGGATCCGAGCTTGGTTGCCGACAGGTTGTTGACAGACACCCCGGAACTCCGGGGCCCCGTTCCTGGCGGTCTCGGCCCTCGCGTACCACCGGCGCCGGACGGTCGCGTCCCCGCGGCCGGAGCGGGTGCTCGAGCACCACTGAGCGGCAAGCCCTGCGGCGCCATTTCCGTCCGGCGCGGTGAAGCTCCATATGGAGGTATTCGATGGACGAATGCGCCACGACTGGTTGATATCCAGGGTTTAACCCATGTCGACTGACCTGCGGCGGTCCGAATTTCCGGTTCCCCGGGGCGGGGGCGAGAGGATTTCGCACACGCAGCGGCCTGGTCCGAGTGCCGCGGGAATACCCCGGGCCTGCCGTACCGCTGCTCAACGACCAGGGCACCGGGTATCCGATCGCGTGTCCTGAGTCCTCGATCATCAGCGCCGCCCGCACGGCGGCCTCCGCGGCCCTCGAGGCGGATGCTTTCACCCGGCACCACGGTCGCCCCCGCAGGGTCGGCTTCCTCGGCGTCCGCCTCATCGCGCGCTACGTCCACCTACCTCGCCGCCACGGGCTGGACGTCGGAGCCGAGGAAGCCACCCCGCACGACCGGGCCGAGGAGCTGATCCGCGGGTCCGACCTGGTGGTCTTCGCGATGGTGCCGGGGTCCCCCACGTCACGGATCCCGCGTGGTTCGACCACAACCCGCTGGTGCTGCACGTCTGCCTGAGGGACCTGTCGCCGGAGATCCTGCTGGCCTTGACCAATATCATCGGCGACGTCGACCACTGCCTGAGCTCAGCCGCTACGGGTCGGGGGGCTGAGACGTGCCCATCGTCGACGCCCCTGAGCAGCTCAAGACCTGCACTCCACGGTGGACCTCCTGGAGGGCCGCACCGGCCCCGTCACCTTCGGCTGAACCGCCCCGCCGTGGCGCAGGGGCCCGGTCAGCCGTCCACGTCCGGGTGCGACGTCGCGGCGGCGGCTGTTTGGTGCGTCGGGTGGGCTGAGGGATTCTTGTGGGGTGGGGAGGGGGAGCTGATGCCGGGGAAGCGTTATGACCAGCGGGTGTTGGTGCTCGTCGAGGTGCGGGGGGAGCGGCGCGACTGGGACGAGGCGGAGCGGGGGTTCGAGCTGCGGGGCTGGCCCGTCGTCGATTCCTTCGCGCGGGGCGAGGGCGCGTCGCGGGGTGTCCTGAGCGCGGACGTCCCGGCCCGGCTGTACTGCGTCGAGGTACGGTTCTTCGGGGCGCGCAATCGGCGTACCGAGCAGGCGGCCGTCTGGCAGGTGCAGCGGCTGGCCCGGGCGGCCAAGCTGGAGATGTACGCCCGGCGCAGTGATCCGATGGACCGGGATCGGGAGCAACTGACCGGCTGGCGCGCGCATACGGTGGCCGGCAGGCCGAGCCGGGTACCGGTTCCGAGGCCGGTGACACCGACGGAACGACTGCGCCGCGCCGGGGCGGTGGCACGTGCTCGATTCTCGGAGGGGCGCGGCCGGCGCGACACCGGAACGGTGGTGACGGGCACGGCCTCGGAGGCTCGCCGGCTCTCCCGCATGACGCTGCCCGGCGGTTCCGCCCACGACGCCGACACCGACGTGAGGGCGCAGTACGGCCGGGAGCGCCCGCACATCGTGATGCGTCGCGAAGAGGACCAGCACCGTCGCACGGCGCGCGTGATGGCCTGGACCCTCGCCATGATCTTCTGTGCCGTGGTCGCCCGGCAGCACGATGGGGTGCGGACGTGGGTGTGGTCGGGCCTCGCGGCGTGGTGTCTTGTCCGGGGCGCCCGACTCGCGCACGGCGTGTTCGCGGCCGGGGGCCGCGCGGGGAGCCTCCTGGTGTGGGGCGCCGCAGCGGGGTTCCTCCTCGCCGTCGCCTTCGGCGCGGACATGGGGGACAGGCGGGGCTGGACTCCCGTGCAGATAGTGTCGGTCGTCGCCGTCGCGGCGACGACCGGGGGAATCTGGCTGTTGGTCCGCCAGTGGACGTGGGGCGAATGGCTCGCCTGGGCGGCGCCGGTGGCGTTCGCGCTCGTGGCGTCCTGCGTGGTGGCCTCCGGGTCGGTGATGCACGCAATGTACGCGGACAGTCTCGATGTGACCCCCGATGACCTCGATGTCCCCGCGATCTGGCAGGCCGCTTCGGCGTTGAAGCTCCTGAGCCTGCTGAGCTTCATCCTGTTCGTACCGGCGGTGTGGGGCATCGCGAAGCACGTGCACGCGCCGATCGTCAGCCCCATCGAGCGGCTCGGGGTCCCCCTGTACGTCGTCACTCAGGCGGTGGTGGTGGTGTTGTGCGGGCTCTGGGCGTTGGACTCGGCGGGCGACGCGGTGAAGGACCTGCGCGCCGCCGCGGCGCAGAAGGCGGACCTGCCCTCCTACTTCGGCGTGGAGCCGGAGTGGATGTGCGTGGAGCCGACCGTCCCCGCGGCGAAACTCAGCAGCCGGGGCGGCACCCTCAACCCTGAGCGGCCGTACGTCTCGTTCGGCGAGGCCGGGGGAACGGTGTCGCTGTGGGACGAGCCGGCGGGCAAGGCGCTCCAGATGCCGGCGGAACAGGTACGCCTCGTGCCCGCGGGGGACGGTCGGGTCCGGTGCGCGTTCTCCTACGCGAGCCTGCCCAAGGGGGACTGACCCACCCTGCGGTCCCCGGGGCCGGGGCGTTGGACGGCGTGGCCGCGGTCGGGGCCCCCGTCGCGCTCGACTGACGGGCCTCGGACGGGGACGCGTAGCGTGGGGGGATGCGCAGACTTCCTTTGCTTGCCGTGGTGTTCGACCGGGGTTCCGCCAGCGCCGTTGAAGTGCTGGCCTCCGCACGCAAGTTGTGTGGTGTGGTGTTTGTTTGTGACGACGCGGGGGTCGCGACGGGGCTCGGGGAGGTGGGTGAGGTGTTGGACGTCTCCGGGCTCGGGGCGGAGAAACGGGCCAAGGCGCTCGCCGAGTTGGGCGTCGAGGGGATCACGACCTTCAGCGAGTACCGGCTGGCGTGGACGGCGGAGTTGGCCGCGGCCTGCGGGTTGGTGTTTCACAGCCCGGAGGTCGTCGAGGGGCTCGTCGACAAGGAGCGACAGCGGGCGCGGCTGCGGGAGGCCGGGGTGCAGTCGACGCGGTGCGTGGCCGTGAGGGTCGTGGAGGAGGTGCCGGGGGCCCTGGCCGAGGTCGGGCTGCCGGCGGTGATCAAGCCGCGGAGCGGCGCCGGGAGCGTGGACACCTGTCGGGTCGACACCCACGAGCAGGCGATGGAGCGGGCGGGTCGGTTCCTGGCGGGCGGGGAAGCGGAGTTCGTGGTGGAGGAGTTCCTGGCCGGGGATCCGGGGGCGGCCGGGCCGGGGTTCGGGGACTACGTGTCGGTGGAGTCGGTCAGTTCGGGCGGCGTGCTGCGCCACGTGTGCGTGACGGGGAAGTTGCCGCTCGCCGAGCCGTTCCGGGAGACCGGCATGTTTCAGCCGGCCTGTCTGTCGGGCGAGCTGGAGCGGGAGGTGTACGCGCTGACGGAGGCCTCCGTGCGGGGGCTCGGCATCACCGACGGCGTGACGCACGTGGAGATCAAGCTGACGCCCGACGGGCCGCGCCTGATCGAGGTCAACGGTCGGATGGGCGGCTACGTCGGCGCCCTGTTGCGGAGGTCGGCCCGCTTCGACCTGCTGCGGGCCGCGCTGCGGGCGGCGCTCGGGATGCCGTTGGAGGTGCCGGAACCGTCCTTCGGCGGCGTCGAGTTCGTGTACTTCGTGACCCCGCCGGCGACGGAGGGCGGGCAGACCCTCGCGGGGGTGCGCGGGCTGGACGAGGTGGCCGCGCTGGAAGGGGTCTGGCAGGTCAAGGTGGATGCCGAAGCGGGTCGGGAACTGCACTGGCGGGCCGGTACGGAGGGCCATCTCGGCACGGTGCACGGGGCCGTCGCCGACCACGCGGCGCTGCGGGAGACGGTCGCGGCCGTCGATGCCGCGATCGTGTTGGAGTACGTGTAGTCGACGCCGCACTCGGCCCGCACCCGGGCCGGCTGCGGCGTCGACCGGAGCTCCCCCCGCCCCCTACAGCGGGATCGTCGGGTCCAAGGGGTCGCGCAGCCGGCGGGTCACCAGGGGGCGGACCGGGGCGGCCCAGGGGGTGACGCGCCACCACGTGGTCGGGAGCATCGTGCGGAAGAGGCGGAAGTTGCGGCGGGCGGTGGGCGTCGGGCGCAGCGGGACGCAGGAGACCAGGAGGGCCGCGCGCAGGGCGCGCAGGTGGGTGGCGGGCCGGCGCGAGGCCAGCAGGGTCTGGGCGAAGGCGTTGCGGTAGGCCCACCACATCATCTCGTGCTGCTCCGCGCCGATCTGCTGGCGCGTGTTGGGCTCGCCGGCGTGCGGGTCGGCGGAGTGCGCGAGGTCGGCGGCGAGGTGGTGGACGTACCGGTAGCGGTCCGCGATGCGCCACAGGAGGGTGCCGTCGAGGCCGAGCCCGTGACTGAAGTCGAACGGCAGCCGGTTGGGGAGTACCTCCTCGAAGGCGTCGAGCAGGTCGGCGCGCCGGGCGAGGGTGCAGGAGGCGCTGACCGGTACCTGGTCCTCGACGGTGGCGGAGCGGATCAGGAACTCGAGGGAGTCCATGGGCCCCTCCTGCCGCCGGTAGCAGGTTTCGGGCTCCTGGTAGTGCCATGTCATCGCCGTGAAGACGAAGCCGGTGCGGGGCTCGCGGTCGAGGACCTCCACCGAGCGGGCGACGGCCTCGGGGGAGATCCAGTCGTCGGAGAAGAGCAGCTTGACGTATTCGCCCTCGGCGAGTTCCACGGCCCGGCGCCAGTTCCGCACCCGCGATATCACGGAATCGTTCCGGTATGCCCGGACACGCGGATCAGATGTGGCCAATTTGGTGATGACATCCCACGTGGAGTCGGTGCTCGCGTTGTCGACGACGATGACTTCAATGTCGCTAAAGGTCTGTTCGAGGGCGCTCCGCACCGCTCGCTCCACCTCCTGCGGGCGGTTGTACACCGGCACGCAGACGCTGACCCTGGCCATTTACGACACTCCTCGACTCGTGGGGCGTCATCTAACCACAGGAGCGTCAACCCTCCCCGGGTGAAGCGGTCTTGGTGATCCCTCCATGGATGATCTTGAGGTCTTGACCTTTCGTTCACCGCATGTTTGGTTTGGTCCGCACTCGGTTCGCACTTCTCCGTCCTGATTCGACCTAAATGGACGGATGGTTGTGTGCGGACCGTTGTCCATTTCTTGGGGGAAAGTCTCTTGCCGTCTGCTGATAATTCCTTCGCGTTCGTATTCTGTGGCGGCGGACCCGCCGGACTCGGACCGATCGTCACCGCGGCGAGGAACGGCCGGCTCGGCGAACTCCTCGACCGGGGAATCGCCCTCGTGGAGCCCGGACCGCTCGGCCCCGGCGGCCTCGCGCACTACCGCATCGGCGCGAACTCGCTCGGCGGCCCCTTCCTGGAGTGTCTCGACGGACTCGGGGACGACTCACCGTTCGCCGCGCTGCGCGACCTGCCCGAGACCGCGCTGCTGCGCGGGCACGCCGACGAACACCCGCCGCTGTCGGTCGTCGCGCCGTTCCTCACCCGCCTCGGCGCGGTGGTCCGCGCACTGCTGGAGGCCCACCCGCGCTGCGCGTACGTCGCCGACCGGGTCGACGCGATCGCCCTCACCGATGACGACGGGGTCGTCGTCACCACCGGCGAAGGTCGGCAACTGCGGGCCCGCCGTGCCGTGATCGCCACCGGCGGCCGGCCGCTCGCCGGGTTCGACCGCGCGGAGATCGTGCCCGGGCTGAGCCTGGCCCCGCACCAGGACCGGGTCTTCCACTCCGAGTCGTTCATCGACGCCCGCCGCCGGCTGCCCGCCGCGCACGGTCGGGCCGTGGTCGTGGGCGGCTCCCACAGCGCCTGGTCCGTCGTCGACCTGTTGGCGTCCGACGCGGCCGAGGTCACCCTGATCCACCGCAGCGACCTGCGCCTCTTCTACAGCGGCGCCGAAGAGGCGCGGGCCGACGGCTACGCCTTCGACCCGGTCCTCGACGTCTGTCCGGCCAACGGGCGCGTCAACCGCTACGGAGGCCTGCGCGGCCGGGCCCACGAGCTCGCCGCCGCCGCCCTCGGCCTGCGGGGCCCGGGCCCCGCCCCCGTACGCCTGGTCCGGGCCGGGGCGCCCGGGGCACCGGACGCCGCCCGGCAGGCCCTCGCCGAGGCCGACGTCATCGTCATGGCCAACGGGTTCGAGGCGAACCTGCCGCGACTCAGCCACCCGGACGGCGCCGTGCTCACCGCCGCCACCGGCCCCACCGGCACCGAGGTCACCGACCAGGGACACCTGGTCGACGTCCACGGAGTCCCGCACCCGCGCCTGATCGCCTACGGGCTCGGCGCCGGACTGGCCCCGTCCGCCGAGGTGGGCGGCGAGCCCAGCTACACCCGTCGGGCGGACGGCGTCTGGCTCTACCAGCACGACATCGGCGAGATCGTTCTCGCCGACCTGCTGCACCACGTGACGACTACGGGGGAGATCCACGCATGAACAGGCCCACCAAGGCCGTTGTCCTGGCGGCCGGCCTGGGCCGCCGACTCGGACTCGACACCGCCAAGCCGCTGCTGACGGTGGCCGGCAAGCCGATCCTGATCCGCACCCTGGAGAACCTCGCGGCGGCCGGCGTGCGCGAGGCCGTGCTCGTCGTCGGCTACCTCGCCGACGAGGTACGGACGACCGTCGGCGAGAGCTTCGCCGGCATGGACGTCAGCTACATCGAGTCCGACGCGTTCCGCACCACCAACAACGCGTACTCGCTGTGGCTGGCGCACAAGCACCTCGACCAGGACGTGTACCTGGTCGAGGGGGACGTCGTCTTCGACGGCGAACTGCTCGGCGCGCTCGTCGGGGCCGAGGGCGACGTGGTCACCGCCGTCGCCCCGTTCCGGCCGACCATGAACGGCACCGTCGTCACCCTCCGTGAGGACGGCACCGTCGAGGAGATGCTGCTGCCCGCGCGACAGGGACCCGAACTCGACCTGGCCACGACCTTCAAGACCGTCAACGTGCACCTGCTGCGCGAGCGGTACCTGCGCGAGGAGTTCGTACCGGCGCTGGAGGCCCTGATAGCCGACGGCGGGCACGGCGCCTACTACGAGTTGGTCATCGCCGACACCGTCACCGCCGGTCGCTTCCCGGTGCGCGGCGTCGACTGCGGGGCGGTGCGCTGGTACGAGGTCGACGACCTGACCGACCACGGCGCCGCCGAGTACCTGTTCTCCGCCTCCGACGACCGCCTCACCATGCTGGAGAACCTGCACGGCGGCTACTGGCGCTACGACCTCATCGACCACCGCCTGCTCTACAACCTGTACTTCCCGCCGACCGAGCTCGTCGACGAACTCGCGCGGGACTTCCGCGACGCGCTCGTGCACTACCCGATGGGCCACCAGGCGCTCCAGCGGCTGCTCGGCGCGGTGGTGCGCCAGCCGTCCGAACGGCTCGTCGTCGCCAACGGGGCCTCGGAACTCATCAAGATCCTGGGCGGTTTGCTCGGCCGCGTCGGGTTGGTCGTGCCCGGCTTCAACGAGTACGAGGCAGTCTTCGACGAGGCCGACATCCACCGCATCCACCTGCCGGCACCCGCCTTCACCATGGACGCGGCCCTGGTCGCCGAGGAGGCCCGCCGGGCCGGTGTCGCCGCGGTCATCATCACCTCGCCCAACAACCCCACCTCCATGGCCGTGCCCCGTGCCGACCTCGTCGACCTGGCCCACCGCCTCGCCGATCACGACATCCGCCTCGTCGTCGACGAGTCCTTCGTCGACTTCTGCGCGCCCGGCCACAGCCTGGAGCCGGACCTCGCCGAGCTCCCCGGCCTGACCGTGGTCAAGAGCATGAGCAAGGTCTACGGCATCGGCGGACTGCGCCTGGGCTACCTGCTCTCCGCCGACCTCGCGTTCGTCGCCGCCGTCCGCGCCGCGCTGCCCATCTGGAACGTCAACGGCTTCGCCGAGTGCTTCCTGCGCCTGCTGCCCCGCTACCGCGACGCGTTCACCGCGAGCTGCGCCCGGGTCCGCGACGACCGTGACGCGATGGCCGACCTGCTCGCCGGGCTGCCCGGCGTCGAGGTGTACCCGCCCGACGCCAACTACGTGATGGTGCGGCTGCCCGAAGGCGCCTCGGCCCTCGACGTCGTGCGCCGCACCTTCGCCGACCACGGCATCCTGATCAAGGACTGCGGCGGCAAGTCCATGCCGGACGGCGACCGTTACCTGCGGCTGTCCTGCCGCACCCCCGACGAGAACGCGGCGCTGACCGCCGCCCTCGCCGCCGTCCTCGCCGAACGCCCGGCCCCGATGGCCACGGGCGCCCCCTGATGGCCGCCGCGCCCCCGCCGGCCGTGCATCCGTCCCGACGCGACGAGATCCACGCCGCCCTGAGGTCCGTACTGGGCCCCACCGACCGCCTGTTGGTGCTGCACTCCTCACTGTTCGCGTTCCGCACCGACGTGCGGGGGCTGCGCGGCGACCTGCTCGCGGCGCTGCGCGCGCTGGTCGCCGAGGGCGTCACGGTGGCGCTGCCCGCGGTCACCTTCGAGTTCTGCCGCACGAAGGAGTACCACCACCGCACGTCGGCCCCCACCACGGGCGTCCTCGTGGAGTGGTTCCTCGGCCTGCCCGAGGTGCGCCGCACTCCGCACCCCGTGTACTCCTTCGCGGTCGCCGGCCCGCTCACCGACGAGCTGATGGCCTGCCCCCCGGACACCGCCTTCGGCGCCGGCACCGTCTTCGAGGTGTTCGAACGCCACGACGCGCGAATCGCCACCCTGGGCGCGTCCTGGAACTCCTGCACGCAGGTCCACCGCTACGAGGAACTCGCCGCCGTGCCCTACCGGCACCCGATGACCGTCAGCGGCACGGCGGACTTCGGCGCGGGCCCCGTCCCCGTCGACCTGGAGATGATCGTCCGCGACACCGCCCTGCGCTCCACCCTGGACTTCGCCCCGGTCTTCGACCGGCTGCGCGCCGACGGGGCGATGACCACCGGCGAACTCTGGGGCGCCGCCGTCGAGTCGGTCTCCACACGCGACCTCGCCCGGGTCTGCGACGCCCTGATGGGCGACGACCCCTGGGCCCTGTTGCGCGAGGCCCGCGTCATCGAGCACCGGGCCCGCACGCTCGCCGCCGAACCCGTACGGCTGGCCCTGCTGGGGTCGCGCAACCTGGAGATCCTGGCCGCCGAGACCGCCGCCGAGGCCCGGCGGGTCCTGGGCGACGCCCCGTACGCCCTGCACGTGCCCGAGTACGGGACGCTCGGCCGCGAGGTCCACGACCCGGGTTCGGCCCTGCGCGGCTTCGACCCGCACGCGAGCTTCTTCACCGACCGGCTGGAGGACGTCCTCGGCGTCGACGAACCCGGCACCGCCGACGGCGAGCGGCTCGGCGCGGCCCTGGAGCACTACACCGACCTGGTGCGCGCCTACGCCGCGACCACCGACCGGCCCGTGTTCGTTGTCTCGTTCGCCGAGGTCCAGCCGTACGCGGTCGACGCCGCCCCGGTCGTGCGCGAGGCCGGCCGGCTGCTGCGCGAGGCACTGGCCGACCTCGACCACGTCCACGTCGTCGAGCCCGCCGCGATCATCGCCCGCACCGGCGGCGGCCCGCTGGTGGACCAGCGGCTCTGGCTGGTCGGCCGCGTCCCGTACGGCGCCGCCATGAGCCGGGCCCTGGCCCGCAGGTTCTGGGGGCTCACCCTGTCGGTGACCGGCCGCACCGCGCGGGTCGTCGTCACCGACCTCGACAACACGCTGTGGCACGGCATCCTCGGCGAGGACGGCCTCGACGGCATCCAGATCGGCACCGACCACCCCGGCAACGCCCACCTGCGGCTCCAGCGGGCCCTGAAGTCGCTGCGCGCGCAAGGCATCGCCCTCGCGGTGTGCAGCAAGAACGACGAGGACCTCGCCCTGCGGGCGCTGCGCGAACACCCCGCGATGGAACTGCGCGAGGAGGACTTCGTCGCCACCGAGATCGGCTGGCGACCCAAGGCGGAAGCCATCGCCGACATCGCGGAGCGCCTCAACGTTGGCCTCGCCAACGTCCTGTTCCTCGACGACAACCCGGTGGAACGGGCCCGCGTCCGCGAGTTCCTCCCGCAGGTCGTCGTTCCCGAACTCCCCGAGGACCCCGCCGGATACGCCGACGCGCTGCTGGACAGCCCGTTCACCACCGTCTTCGGCGTCACCGACGCCGACCTGCGGCGCACCGAGCAGTACCGGGCCCGCGACCGGGTCGAGCGCCGGCGACGAGGCTTCGACCGGGTCGAGGAGTTCTACGCCTCCCTCGGCACCGAACTGCACGTCACGCCGCTCACCGAGGGCAACGCGGCCCGCGCCGCGCAACTGTGCGCCAAGACCAACCAGTTCAACACCACCACGCTGCGCCACACCCGCGCCGAGCTGCGCCGACTGGCCGACGCCCCCGACTCGGACGTGTTCGTCCTCGCCGTCGCCGACCGGTTCAGCGCGCGCGAGGACCTCGGCCTGCTGATCCTCTCCCACGAGGGCGCGCACACCACCGTGGACGGCTACCTGCTGTCCTGCCGGGTCCTGGGCCGCGGCGTGGAGGCCGGCGCCCTCGGCTGGCTGGCGGCCGCGACCACGGCGCGCGGAGGCACCCGGCTGTCCGGGCGGGTGACGCCGACCGAACGCAACGCGCCCTGCCGCACCGTGTTCGCGGACGCGGGCTTCGCCCCGGGCGAGGCCGACGGCAGCTGGCACCTGGACCTGACCGGCGAACACACCGCGCCCCCGTGGCTGCGCGTCACCGACCACACCGAGGCGGAGAACCACCGTGCATGACTTCGAGCCGGGCGACGTGGCCCACGGCAGCCACACCTTCACGGCGGCCGAGTTCACCGCCTTCGCCGCGGTCACCGGCGACCACAACCCCGTCCACCACGAAGCGGAGCACGCCGACGAGGCCGGTTTCGACGGCCCGATCGTGCCCCTGGTGATGGTCCTCGGACCGGTCTCGGCGCTGATCGGCATGGTCATCCCCGGGCCCGGCGCCGTCATCCTCGACACCGCCTTCCGGCCCGTGCGGGCCGTCGCCTTCGACCGGCCCGTCGACTACTCCCTCAAGGTGGACGCGGTCAGCCCGGGCACCGGGGTGCTGACCTGCCGGGTCGTCGCCCACCAAGGCCGCGAGGTCGTCCTCGAAGGGGAGGTCCGCACGACCGTACGGGCCCCGCGGCCCCGCCCCGACGACACCACCGGCGGCCGGTTGATCCCCGCGGGCGCCGCCCGGACCGCCGTGGTCACCGGCGCGGCCGGGGACATCGGCTCGGCCGTCGCCCTCGAACTGGCCCGCCGGGGCTGGGACCTGGCCCTGCTGCACCGCGGCGGGGCCGAGGACCTCGTACGCCGCTGCGAGGAGGCCGGCGCCCTCGTGCACTCGGTGACGGTCGACCTGGCCGAGCCCGCCGACCGGGCGAAGGCCGCCGCCGAGCTGGCCGCGCTGGCACCCGTCGCCCTCGTGCACGCGGCGGCCGCGCCGCTCGCCGCCGGACACCGGGAACACCTGGAGATCGGCTACGCCGCGCTGCGCGACCTCGCCGAGGTCGTGCTCGACGGGATGCTGGTGCGCCAACGGGGCAGCGTGGTCCTGCTCGGCTCCGAGGCCACCCGCTACCACCCGCGCGGCTGGTCCGACTACATCGCGGCGAAGGCCGCCGCCGAGAGCGTCCTGCACGGCATCGACCGCCGGCACGGGGCGTACGGGGTGCGGGCCGTCGTCATCGAACCCGGCTACGTCCAGGGCCGCTACTCGGCCGCCGTCCGGCCCGCCGGGATCGCCCTGATGCCCGAGGAGGTCGCGGAACTGGTCGCCGACGAGATCGGCGACACCCGGGCGCCGGCCCGCCGGGTCCGGCTGACCACCGACGGGATCACCACCGTCGACCTCGACGGGAACCCCGGGGCGGCCCCGGCCGCCGGCGCCCCCAGCGCCGCCGCCCGGACGGCGACCGCCGGGGCGCCCGCCGGCGCCGGACCGGGGCCGGCGGGACCGTCGGGCCTGGAGGACCGGGTCGAGGCCGCCGTACGCGGTGTCCTCAGGACGACGGCGGACGTGCGCGGCGGGGGCGTCGGGCTCACCGCGGGCTGGGACTCCCTGCGGCAGATCCAGATCGTGCTCGCCGTGGAGGCCGAGTTCGGGATCCGGTTGCCCGCGGCGAGCCTGACGAGCGCGGGGCGCTTCGACCGGCTGTGCCGGGCCGTCGCCGAGCGGACGGGTGCCTGAGCGTGCCGTCAGTGCCAGCAGCCGCAGCCGGCCGGTCCGGCGGTGAACGGCGTGTCCGCGTCCGGCTCGGCGGCGACCGCCCCGGGTGGCGGGGACAGGGTGAAGTCGCGGGCCGGGTCGACGTCGTCGAACGAGCCGAACAGGTGGGTCGCCGGGAACCAGTCGCCGAACGGCGCGCTCGATCCGCCTATCCCGATGAACTGGCTGCCGGTGGCCACCGCGGCCCGCAGGTCCCACGGCCCGTCGCCGACGCACACCACGCGCTCGAAGTCGCCGCCCGCGCGGTGGACGGCCTCGCGCACCAGGTGTTCGCGGTACGTGTGCTCGCTCGCGGTGGAGACCGGCCCGCTCGCGCCCAGCGGCGCCAGCTTGGCCGCCGTGACCTCGCGCATGCCGCCGGTCGCGAAGGCCACCTCGTACGCCTCGTCCTCGGCCAACCGGTGCAGGAACGCGGCGGCGCCCGGGAGTTGTTCCACGCCGTCCGCCGCGGTCGCCGCGACGAAACGTTCGTGCAGCAGGTCGGCGAAGCGCTGCGTCTGCGCCGCGTCGGGGAAGCGGCCCTCGTTCGCGCGGAACACCTCACGGAAGATCCACGAATCGGTGTGGTGACGGTATCCGCTCCACCGCGCGTCGATCTCGGTGAGTCCGCTGTCGCCCAACGCCCCGAGGAACGCCGCCTGATGGGCGGCGACGCTGTGCAACAGCGTGCCGTCGATGTCGAACACGATCAGGGTGGTCATGGCCTGCTCCCTCGGTCGAACGCACTGAAGATCCAAAAGCGTAGGGGAAGGGACTGGACATGTCGCTGAAGGAGAGTGGATCCGCCGTCCGGACGATCACACTGGACGCGTCGGCCGTCACCGCGGCGCGGGCCCTCGCCGCAGCGGCGGACACCACGGCGGAGGGGATCCTCGGCACGGCGTGCGCCGCCCTCGTGGCCCGGATCTGCCGCCTAGACGGCCCGGACGGGCGCGCCGGCGTCACCGCGCCCTCCGCCGCCCCGCCCGCGGTCCTCCTGCCCGACGGCGGCGCGGAGTTCGTCCTCGGCGCGGAGGTCGCCCCGCACGCGGCCGAGGTGATCGCCGCCCGCGCGGGCCGGTTCGTCGCCGCCGCGCTGGCCGCGCCGACGCGCCCCCTCGACGCGGCCGAACTCGTCGACGACGCCGACTGGGCGCTCCTGTCGCGGTGGTCGCGGCCGCGCACCGCGCCCGCCGCCACCGAGGGCGGGGCCGCGGCCGGCGCCGCCGCGCACCTGATGTTCATCGACCGGGCCCGCCGCCGGCCGGACGCCGTCGCCGTCTCCTCGCGGGGGGCGACGCTGACCTACCGCGAACTCCTCGCACGCGCCGCCGGCATCGCGGACGCGCTGATCGCCCGGGGCGTGCGCCCGGGGGATCCCGTGGGCCTGCTCTTCGAGCGCGGCGCGGACTCCGTCGCCGCGACGGTCGCCGTCGCCCTGGCCGGCGCCACCGCCGTACCGCTCGACCCCGGCTACCCCGAGCCGAGGCTCCGGCTGATGCTCGCGGGCCCGGGCGTACGCCTCACCCTGGCGGCCGGCCCCGTCGACATGCCGGTCGGCGAGGTCCTCCCGCTCACCGGGATCGCCCCGAGGGCCGGGGCCCTCGGCGAGGTCCCGCCGCCCGCGACCGGGCCCGGGTCCGGACCTGCGCCTGGTCTTGGAACCGCAGCCGGGCCCGGTCCCGCACCCACACCCGCACCGGCACCGGCACCCGCGACCATCATGTACACCTCCGGGTCGACCGGCCGGCCCAAGGGCGTACGCCTCACCCACCGGGGCATCGCCCGGCTCGTCCACGACGAGCGCCTCGACTTCGGACCCGGCGACCGCGTCCTGCACCTGGCCCCCGCCACCTTCGACGCGGCGCTCCTGGAGGTGTGGTGCACGCTGGCGCGCGGCGCCCGACTGGAGATCGCCCCGCCCGGGCCGCTGACGCTGGCCGAGCTCGCCGAGGTGATCACCGACCGGGGCGTCACCGCGCTGTGGCTGACCGCCGGCCTGTTCCACCAGATGGCGGAACACCGGCCGGAGGCCTTCGCGGGCGTACGGCGGCTGTTCACGGGCGGCGACGTCGTCTCGCCGCACCACGTGAACGCCGTCCTGTCCCGACACCGGGGCCTCTCCCTGGTCAACGGCTACGGCCCCACCGAGAACACCACGTTCACCTGCTGCCACCTGCTGGACGCGCCCCTGCCCGAGGGCACGCCCACCGTGCCCGTCGGCACCCCCGTGCACGGCACCCGCGTGCACGTCGTGGACCGCGCCGGCCACCCCGTACCGCCCGGTGTGCCCGGCGAACTGTGGGCCGCGGGCGAGGGCCTCGCCGACGGCTACCTGAACCTGCCGGAGCAGAGCGCGAAACGTTTCCCCGTGCCCACCACCGGCCGGCTGGCCGGCACCCGCTGCTACCGCACCGGCGACCTGGTCCGCTTCCGACCCGACGGCTCCCTGGAGTTCCTCGGCCGGGAGGACGGCCAGGCCAAGATCAACGGCCACCGCGTCGAACCCGGCGAGATCGAACAGGCCGTGCTGGCCCAGCCCGGGGTGCGCGGCGCCTGCGTCCTGGTGGAGACCGACCCGCTGGGCGGCAAACGCCTGGCCGCCTACATCGCCGGCGACGACCGGGGCCTGGCCAAGAGCGTGCGCGCGGGACTGCGCGCCGCGCTCCCCGGCTACCTGGTGCCCGCACGCTACGTCGTCGTCGACAGACTTCCGTTGACCGCCAACGGCAAGACCGACCGGAACCGGCTGCGCGCCGGAGAGAGCGAGTCCCGATGAGCACGACCGCACGCGAGACCACCCGGGGGATCTGGACCGAGGTCCTGGGCACCCCCATCGACGACGAGGCCGACTTCTTCCTGCTCGGCGGCCACTCCCTGCTGGCCACCCAGATGGTGGCCCGCCTGGAGGCGGCGCTGGGCGTCAAGGTCACCATGCGCGAGGTTCTCGACCACCCCGAGTTCGGCGAGTTCGCCGACCTGGTCGCCGAACGCGCCGACACCGCAGCCCGAACCGTCTAGCCGAACCGTCTAGCCGAACCGTCTAGGAGCCACCGCACATGTCCGCACCCCTGCCCCTGCCCACCCTGAGCTACCAGGAGGGCAGGCTGCTGATGGACGAACGCGGCCGCGCCCTGGGCGTGCCGTCCGTCCGCACCATCTCCCAGGCCTACCGGGTCCGCGGCCGGCTCGACCTGCCGCTGCTCGACCGGGCCCTGGAACTGCTCTCGCAGCGGCACGAGGCACTGCGCACGCGCTTCGACGGGCCGCGCGCGCAGACCGTGCACGCCGACGTCGTCGTGCGCGGCGTGACCTTCGACGCGGCGGGCGACGAGGCGGCGGCCATCGAGCGGGTGCGGACCGAGGCGGAGGTGCCGCTGCCCGCGGAGCGGCCCGAGCGGCTGCGGGTCGCCGTGGTGCGCGTGGCCGACGACGACCACTTCGTCGTCCTCGTCTTCGACCACCTCGTGGTCGACGGTTGGGCCCGCGGCGTCCTGATGGAGGAACTCTCCACCCTCTACGCGGACCTCGCCGCCGGCCGGGCGCCCTCCCTGCCGGAGGTGGCGTACAGCTACCGGGACCACGTCCGCGACCAGCGCGACCTCCTGACAGGCCCGGACAGCGAGCGGATGCGGGAGTTCTGGCACGCGCGCCTCGCCGGCGTCGGCGCGATACCCCGCCTGGAGGTGCCCAAGCGTCCCGCCGGCGCCACCCCGGAGGGCGGCTACGAGACCCGGAACCTCTCGCCGGCCGTCGCCGCCGAGATCCGCGGGTTCGCCGCCCGGGAACGGGTCACCCTCTTCATGCTGGTCCTGTGCGGCCTGTTCGTGGTGCTGCGCGAGCACACCGGCAAGGACGACCAGGCCGTCGCCGTCAACGTCTACAACCGGGAGAGCGCCGGCCGCGAGAACCTCGTGGCCCCGCTGGCCGAACTCCTCGTCGTCCGTTCGGACCTGGCCGGCGCCGACACCTTCCGGGCCGCGCTGCGCCGCGTCCGCGGCGACAGCCTGGACGCGCAGGAGCACGGGGAGATCCCCTTCGCCGAACTGGTGAAGACCTTCAACCCGGACGAGTACGCCGACCCCGACGCCCCCATCGGCGTCGTCCTCAACATGCTCTACGCGCAACTCCACGGCGGTGGCATCGACTTCGCGCCCGCCACGACGACCGTCTTCCCGCTCTCCGACGAGGGCTTCCGCCCCCGCAGCGAACTGATGCTCGTCGGCGAGGCCGGCGTCGACACGCTGTCGCTGTCCGCGTACTACCAGGCCGACCGGCTGCCGGCGGAGTTCGTCGCCGGGCTGCTCGACCGGCTCGTCGTCCTGTTGGAGAAGGTCGTCGCCGACCCGCTGCTGCCGTTGGAGGTCCGCGGTGTCCGAGCGTCGTGACGAGACGCTGCTGAGGGCGGCGTTCATCGTCTCCACCGGCGGCGACTGGGTGTTCCGCTTCGCCCTGCCGGTCCTGGTGCTCCAGCTGACCGGCTCGGCCTTCCTCGCCGCGTTCACCTACGCGCTGGAGTTCGTGCCGTTCGTCCTCGTCGGCCTCTTCAGCGGAGTCGTCGCCGACCGCGTCGACCGACGCAACCTGATGATCCGCTGCGACGTGTGCTCGGCCGCCGTGGTCGGGGCGATCGGCCTGCTGTGCCTGCTGGATCGCCCGCCGGTGTCCGCCGTCTACGTGGCCGCCTTCGTACTGGCCTGCATGCGGCCGCTGTACTTCCCCGCGTTCCAGGGGTTCCTGATGGAACGGGTGCCGGCCGAGCGCCGACCGGTGATGAACGCCTGGGTGCAGGGGTCGGAGAGCCTGCTCAACATGCTCGGTCCGATCGCCGGCATCAGCGTCGTCGCCTTCCTGGGGCCGGCCGCGGCCAGTGGCGTCAACGCGCTGTCGTTCGGGCTGTCCGCCGTGCTCATCCTGCTGACCACGGCCTCTCCCGTGACCAGGGCGACCACGGCCCTGCGCGAGGCGGTGCGGGGGATGGGCCCGGACCTGCTGACCGGCTTCCGACTGCTGTTCGCCGATCCGGTGCTGCGCTCGGGCACCCTCCTGCTCACCCTCACGAACTTCGCGGTGCACGCCGTCGAGGCGAACCTCGTGTACGTGGTCACGGAGGCGACCGACCAGTCGAAGTTCGTGCTCGGCGTGGTCGTCGCGGCGCAGGGCGCCGGCGCGGTCGCGGGCGCTGCGGCCGTGCCGCGGCTGCTGAGGCGCTACCGGGAGGGGACGCTGCTGTCCGTCGGCATGGGCGCGCTGGCCTTGGCGCTGCTGACGCCGGCCGTCTCGGCCGACGTGTGGGTGCTGGCCCCGGCGTGGGCCCTGGCCGGGGCGGCGACCTCGTTGATCGTGGTGGGCTGGTTCACCTACCGGCAAACCGTCATCGACGCCGAGTACATGGGGCGGGTCGTCGCCGTGAACCGGGCCGTCTCCTTCACCGCGATCCTCCCGGCCTCGCTGCTGGGCGGTTGGATGGCGGCGGAGCTGGCCCCGGGCTGGCTGTTCGCCACCGCGGGGGCCGTGCAGGCGCTCGCCTGGATCGCGACGGCCGCGGGACTCGTGGGCAAGGCCGGCCGGCGCGACGGCGACGCCGGCCCGGGCGGGACCGGGTCGGCCGGGGAGCCCAAGGCGGCCGTCGGCTGACGGCGCCCGGCCGGGCGGCGCGCTCCCGCGCCCGACCCGCCGCCCGGATCCGACGGGTCTCACCGGTCCACGGGGAGGCCCGTCGGCTCCTTGATGCGCTTCATGATGATCTGCGAGTTGACCTCGGTGACGCCGGAGAGGGCCGTCAGCTGCTCGATCCACAGGCGTTCGTACGCGCGCAGGTCCGCGACGGCGATGCGCAGCAGGCAGCCGGGGCTGCCGAACAGGCGGTAGGCCTCGATGACGTCGGGGATGTCCTGGAGCGCGGCTTCGAAGGCCTCGACGGCGGCGCGGTCGCGGCGGACCTCGACGGACACCAGCACCTCGAAGCCGCGGCCCACCGCCTCGGGGTCGATGACGGCGCGGTAGCCCTGGATCACCCCGTCCTCCTCCAGCTGCCGGACCCGGCGCATGCAGGGGGAGGGGGTCAGCCCCACGCGCTGGGCGAGCTCCTGGTTGCTGAGCCGACCGTCCTTCTGTAGCTCGCGCAAGATTTCTCGATCGATCGCGTCCATGGCGCAATTATCACCCACCGAATGTAACGGGATGAGACGAAGAGGCAATCTCATTGCGCGTAGATCTCACTATCATTGCCGTGAATGGAATGTCTGTGCGAGATCTCGTGAGGGAAGGGTGGCCATGGGGCGCATCGTCGTCATCAGCACCGGCGGAACGATAGCCAGTCGCTGGATGGGATCGGGCTTCGCCGCGGAGGCCGACGGCCGTGAGGTGATGGCCACCGCCCCGCTGCCCGAGGGCGTCAGCATCGAGGTGGTGGACCTGTTCCGGGTGAACAGCCCCCGGCTCACCACCGCCCACCAGCTGACCCTGCTGCGCACCGTCCACGAGGTGCTCGCCGACCCCGACGTGGACGGCATCGTCGTCACGCACGGCACCGACACCCTGGAGGAGTCGGCCTTCCTCGTCGACCTCCACCACCACGACGCCCGCAGCGTCGTGTTCACCGGCTCGCAGCTGCCCATGGGCTCCGCCGACGGGGACGGGCCCGGCAACCTCTACGACGCCCTGCTGACCGCCGCCGGCACGCGCGGACTCGGCGTCCTGATCACGTTCGCCGGTCGGGTGCACGCCGCCCGCGGCACCGTCAAGACGCAGGCCGTGGCTCTGGACGCGTTCGCCGACCCCTCGAAGGAGCTCCTCGGGAAGATCGGCTTCGGCAAGGTCACCATGCTGCGCGAACCGCAGCGTCCGGCGCCGCTCGCGCTGCCCGCCATGCCGGAGCTGCCGCCCCGCGTCGACATGGTGATGCACCACGCCGACGCCGACCCGCTGCTGCTGAACGCCGCCGTCGAGGCGGGCGCCCGGGGCATCGTCCTGATCGGCACCGGGGCCGGCAACGCCACCCCCGAGATCGTGGACGCGGTCGCCGCCGCCGTCGCCCGGGGCGTGCTGGTCGCGCTGACCACCCGGGTCGCGGCCGGTCCCGTCACCGAGATCTACACGCACGGCGGCGCCGTCGACCTCGTCGCCGTCGGGGCCGTTCCGACCGGGACGCTGCGGGCCGGGCAGGCCCGGATCGCCGTGCTCTCCGCGCTGCTCGCCGGCTCCGACCCGGCCGAGCAGAACCGGATCCTGCGCCGCACCCTGGCCGCCGAGGACCAGGCCCTCACCTCCGCCTGAGCCGGACACCGAGCCGCCGCCGACCGCCCTGACCACCGGGCGCACACGGCCGAGCCGCCGCCGACCCCCGGAACAGCGGGGTCGGCGGCTCCCGGCCCGTTCGCCGGCCTTCGGGGCGGTCGGCCGTTCTCAGGCCCGGTTGCCGAAGGCGCCGAGGATGCGGTCCGCCGCCGAGGTGGCCGTCACCGTACCCGCCCTGACCTCGGCTTCGAGGGTCGGCGCGAGTTCCCGTACGGCCGGGTCCGCGCGGAGCCGCTCCAGCAGCGCGTCACGGACCATCGACCACGTCCACTCCACCTGCTGCGCCGCCCGCTTGGCCGCCAGCCGGCCACCGGCCTCCAGCAGCGTCCGGTGCTGTTCGAGGCGGTTCCACACCTCGTCCAGACCGATGGACTCCCGCGCGCTGCACGTCAGCACGGGCGGCGTCCACGCCGCGTCGGCCGGGTGCATCAGCCGCAGCGCGCCCGCCAGTTCGCGGGCGGCGGCCTTCGCGTCCCGTTCGTGGGGGCCGTCGGCCTTGTTCACGGCCAGGACGTCGGCCAGTTCCAGGACGCCCTTCTTGATGCCCTGGAGCTGATCGCCCGTCCGGGCCAGGGACAGCAGCAGGAAGGAGTCGACCATGCCGGCGACGGTGGTCTCCGACTGGCCGACGCCGACCGTCTCGACGAGGACCACGTCGTAGCCCGCCGCCTCCATCACGATCATCGACTCGCGGGTGGCCTTGGCGACCCCGCCCAGCGTGCCCGCCGAGGGGGAGGGCCGCACGAACGCCGCCGGGTCGACGGAGAGCCGCTCCATCCGGGTCTTGTCGCCGAGGATGGACCCGCCCGTCCGCGTCGAGGACGGGTCCACGGCGAGCACGGCCACGCGATGGCCCAACCCGGTGAGCATCGTGCCGAACGCGTCGATGAACGTGGACTTGCCGACCCCGGGCACCCCGCTGATGCCGATCCGCCGGGCGTGCCCGGCGTGCGGCAGCAGACGGGTCAACAGGCCCTGGGCCAGGGCGCGGTGGTCCGCCCGGGTGGACTCGACGAGGGTGATGGCGCGCGCGATGTGCGCGCGCTTCCCGTCGAGCACGCCCTTCACGTACACGTCGAGGTCGATCTTCGGGGGCATCCGCGCGGCCGCTTACAGCTCGTGGCCCAGTTCCGCGGCCAGCCGCGTCACCAGGTCGTGGGCCGCGTCCGGGATCACGGTGCCCGGCGGGAAGACCGCCGTCGCGCCCATCTCCAGCAGGGTCGGGACGTCCGCCGGCGGGATGACCCCGCCCACGACGATCATGATGTCCTCGCGCCCCTCCTCGGCGAGCTGCTGCCGCAGCGCCGGCACGAGGGTCAGGTGACCGGCCGCCAGCGACGACACGCCCACCACGTGGACGTCCGCCTCGACGGCCTGCCGGGCCACCTCCGCCGGGGTCTGGAACAGCGGGCCGACGTCCACGTCGAAGCCCAGGTCGGCGAAGGCCGTCGCGATGACCTTCTGGCCGCGGTCGTGACCGTCCTGGCCCATCTTGGCGACCAGGATGCGCGGACGCCGTCCCTCCGCCTCCTCGAACCGGTCGACGAGCGCACGGGTGCGCTCCACGGACGGGGACTCGCCTGCTTCCATGCGGTACACACCCGAGATCGTACGGATCTGGCTCGCGTGACGCCCGTACACCTTCTCCAGGGCGTCGGAGATCTCGCCCACCGTGGCCATGGCCCGGGCCGCGTCCACGGCCAGCGCCAACAGGTTGCCCTCGCCGCTGCCGGCCGCGTTCGTGAGCGCCCGCAGGGTGTCCTGCGTGACGGCCTCGTCGCGTTCCTCGCGCAGCCGGCGCAGCTTGGCGATCTGCTGGGCGCGGACCGAGGAGTTGTCCACCTTGAGGACGTCGATCTCCTCGTCGGTGGCCACCCGGTACTTGTTCACGCCGATCACGGGCTGTCGGCCGGAGTCGATGCGGGCCTGCGTCCGGGCCGCGGCCTCCTCGACGCGCAGCTTCGGGATGCCCGCGTCGATGGCCTGCGCCATGCCGCCGGCCGCCTCGACCTCCTCGATGTGCTGCCACGCCCGTCGCGCGAGGTCGTAGGTGAGCTTCTCGACGTAGGCGCTGCCGCCCCACGGGTCGATGGAGCGGCAGGTCCCCGACTCCTGCTGGAGCAGCAGCTGGGTGTTGCGGGCGATGCGGGCCGAGAAGTCGGTCGGCAGGGCGAGGGCCTCGTCGAGGGCGTTGGTGTGCAGCGACTGGGTGTGCCCCTGGGTCGCCGCCATCGCCTCGATGCAGGTGCGCGTCACGTTGTTGAAGACGTCCTGCGCCGTCAACGACCAGCCGGAGGTCTGCGAATGGGTGCGCAGCGAGAGCGACTTGGCGTTCTTCGGGTCGAACTGCTTGACCAGGCGCGCCCACAGCAGGCGGGCCGCGCGGAGCTTCGCGACCTCCATGAAGAAGTTCATGCCGATCGCCCAGAAGAACGAAAGGCGCGGCGCGAACGCGTCCACGTCCAGCCCGACCGCCTGACCCGCCCGCAGGTACTCCACGCCGTCGGCGAGGGTGTACGCCAGCTCCAGGTCGGCCGTGGCCCCGGCCTCCTGGATGTGGTAGCCGGAGATGGAGATCGAGTTGTAGCGGGGCATCTTCTGCGAGGTGAACGCGAAGATGTCCGAGATGATCCGCATCGAGGGCTTGGGCGGGTAGATGTAGGTGTTGCGGACCATGAACTCCTTGAGGATGTCGTTCTGGATGGTCCCGGCGAGCTTGTCGGGGGAGACGCCCTGCTCCTCCGCCGCCACGATGTAGAGGGCGAGGACCGGCAGCACCGCGCCGTTCATCGTCATCGACACCGACATCTTGTCCAGCGGGATCCCGTCGAACAGTTGGCGCATGTCGTAGATCGAGTCGATCGCCACGCCCGCCATGCCGACGTCACCCGTGACGCGCGGGTGGTCGCTGTCGTAGCCGCGGTGCGTGGGCAGGTCGAAGGCGACCGACAGGCCCTTCTGGCCCGAGGCCAGGTTGCGCCGGTAGAAGGCGTTCGACTCCTCGGCCGTGGAGAAGCCGGCGTACTGCCGGATCGTCCAGGGCTGGTTGACGTACATCGTCGGATAGGGCCCGCGCAGGTACGGGGCCACGCCCGGGTAGGTGCCGAGGAAGTCCAGGCCCTCCAGGTCCCGCCCGGTGTACAGCGGCTTCACGCCGATGCCCTCGGGGGTCTCCCACAACAGGTCGCCGGTGGCGTTCCCGGTGGACTCCTTCACCGCCGCGCGCCACTGGTCCTCGGTGATCCCGGTGGACGGGCCGTCGCCGAGCGCGAGTTCGGAGAAATCGGGGATGCTCATGACGAGACTCCCATCCGGTCGAGTACGGAGGACAGCACGGCGACCGCGTCACAGCCGGCGAAGACGTACTCGTCCACGGCCTGTCCGGCGCTGCCGGGCCTGCCCGCGAGGAACACGGTCGTCGCGCCCGCCGAGCGCAGCGCGTCGGCCACCGCCACCGCCTGCTCCTCGTACAGCGCGTCGCTGGAGCAGAGCACCGCCATCCCGTCGGCGCCGCTCGCGGCGTAGGCCGCGGCGGCCGTGTCCGGGTCCACCGAGACCGGGTCGTGGACGGGTTCGATGCCGCCCGCCTGGAACAGGTTCGAGGCGAAGGTGGCCCGCCCCGTGTGCGCGGCGGCCGGGCCGAGCGCGGCGAGGAAGATCCGCGGCCGGGCGCCGGTCGCGGCGAGGTGGGCGTCGCTGCGGGCGCGCAGCGCCTCGTACGCCTCGTCCCGGCGGACCCGCGGCAGGCCGCCCGCCGGCGCCGCCGGCAGGGGCTCGCGCACGACCGGCTTCTCCGACAGGGACGGGAACTCGCTGACGCCGGTGATCGGTTCGCGGCGCGTCGCCAGCTTCTTCGAGCGGGCCGCCCACGTCCCGGCGAGCCGCTCGGCGACCAGGCCCGAGCGCAACGCGGCCTCCTGGCCGCCTGCCTTCTCGACGGTGCGGAAGAACTCCCAGGCGGCGTGCGCCAGTTCGTCGGTCAGCGTCTCGACGTAGTACGAGCCGCCGGCCGGGTCGATGACCCGCGCCAGGTGCGACTCCTCCACCAGCACGGTGGAGGTGTTGCGGGCGATCCGTCGCGCGAAGGCGTCCGGCAGGCCCAACTCGCTGTCGAAGGGGAGCACGGTGACGGAGTCCGCGCCGCCCACTCCGGCGGCCATGCAGGCCACCGTGGTGCGCAGCATGTTCACCCACGGATCGCGACGGGTCATCATCACGGGCGAGGTCACGGCGTGCTGGCGCTGCGCCCCCGACTCGGGGCTGTCGCAGGCCTCGGCGACACGGGCCCACAACCGGCGGGCGGCGCGCAGCTTGGCGATCGTCAGGAACTGGTCGGCGGTGGCGGCGTAGCGGAACTCGATCTGGCCGAACGCGGCGTCGGCGCCGAGGCCGGCTTCGGTGAGGGCCCGCAGGTAGGCGACCCCGGTGGACAACGACAGGCCGAGTTCCTCGGCGGCGCTGCCGCCCGCCTCGTGGAAGGGCAGGGCGTCGACGGTCAGGGCGCGGACGCCGGGCCAGGCGGCGGCCGTCTCCCGGGCCAGGGCGGCGGCCGCCGGCAGGTCCAGGGCCTCACCGGTGCGGGCCTCGTGGCCCAGCGGGTCGATGCCGAGCGAGGCGCGGGCGTCCTGCGGGGCGACGCCGCGCTCCGCGTACAGGGAGAGCAACGCGCGGGTGGCCGCCGGGTACGCGGCGCCCGCGTCCAGGGCGATGGGGGCGAGGTCGAGGTAGACCCCGTCCAGGGCCCGGCCCAGGTCCTCGGCGGGCAGTCCGCCCGGCCCGACGGTCAGCCACAGGGAGGTGGTGCCGTTCTCCAGGTCCGCGAGGGCCGCCTCGTTCACCCGTACGGGGTCGCTGCCGGCGATCCGCTGGCGCACGTCCCAGCCGGAGGCAGTGGTGCCCTCCGGGGTGCCGCCGCGGACGAAGGGCGCGAACCCCGGGAAGCCGGTGCCGTCACCGTCCCCGTCGTCGGGGGGCGCCGTGTACAGCGGGCGGGTGATGAGCCCGTCCTCTAGCTTCGTGGAAAGGGCTGCTTCCGCCGCCTCGCCGGATACTTCCTTGCCCGACTTGCGCAGTACGCCTTCAACCAGGCGCTGCCACTGCTCATGTGTCGCGTCAGGAAACTCGGCGGCCAGGGAGAGCCCGTCGTCAGGCTGGACCGTCATGGCTCGAATGCTAGGGGGGCCGCTCAGGCGAGACCATAACCGCCGGATGTGATCTCGCACTCCCAGGTCAGATAGGGGTCGGAGTGGCGCGGAACCCTCCCCGGACGGGGCCCGCGGGGGTTGCGGCCGCGCTCGGGCCGGCGCTCAGCCGGCGGTGGGGCGGCCCGGGTCGCGGAACAGCGGGTCCAGCAGGACGGTCGCCGCAGCCTGCGGCAGGACGGCCGGCCCGGCGTGCGGGGAGATGATCCGTCCGGGCTCGTCGCACACGTGGGACCGCTCGACGGCGGCAGCGCGGATCTCGTCCAGGTAGCCCTCGTGCAGGACGCTGGACAGTTCGGTGACGACCATGACGGCCGGATTGAACACGTCGAGGAGCAGCGCCGCCGCCCGACCCACGGCCCGGGCGCGCTCGCGCAGCAGCCGGTCGGCGCGCGGGTCGCCGGTGGCGGCGGCGTCCACGAGGAGCGACACGGACGGATCGGGGACGATCCCGCGTCGGACGGCTTCGGCGCCCAGCGCGGTGTCGGACGCGGTCGCCTGGAGGCAGCCCGTACGGCCGCACCCGCAGGCCGCCCGCGACCCGGGCACCGGCAGGTGGGCCACGTCGCCCGCGGCGGAACCGGGGCCCCGGTGGACGGTGCCCTCGATCCCGAACGCCGCGTCGACCACGTTCCCGACGAAGAGGTGGACCAGGCTCCGACGGGCCGCGGGCGGGCCGTAGAGCATCTCGGCGCCGGCGACGGCCCGGGCGTGGTTGTCCACCCGCACCGGCAGGCCCAGCGCCCGGGACAGGTCGGCGGCCAGCGGCATCCCCCGCCACCCGAGCGCCGGATGCCGTACGACGGTCCCCGTGTCGGGGCGGACCCAGCCCCCGAGGGCGACTCCGACCCCGAGCAGGGGCCGGCCGGTGTCGAACCGGGCCAGGAATCCGGCGAGTTCGTGGGCGATGCGGGCCGGGAGCCGCGGATCGGTGGGGTCCTGGTAGGGGAACGCGCGCCGGGCGAGGACCTCCCCGCGCAGGTCGACGAGGCTGAAGGTGGAGGACGGCACCCCTATGTGCAGCCCCGCCGCCACCGGCCCGCCGACGGCCCCGGTGTGCAGGTCCAGCGGGATCCGCGGTCGCCCCGAGGCGATCGGGCCGGTCGGTTCGGGCAACTCGCGCAGCAGGCCGCCGCGCAGCAACCCGGTGGTCTGCCGGGACACGGCGGCGGGGCTCAGCCCGCACAGCTCGGAGATCCCGCTGCGCGCCACGGGCCCGTGCTCCAGCACCGTGCGCAGCACCGTGGCGGCGTTGGCGGCCCCGCGCCGGTCGCCGGTGCGGTCGCCGGTCCGGTCGCCGGTCCTGTCGGTCACGGGGCCTCCTCGGGGCGCGGCGGTCGGATTCCCCCCGATCATGCCGGACCGGGCACCGGGTACCGGGCGGTCCGTGGCGGCCGCATTGCGGGACCGTGAAATCAGGCCACCGTTTCCGGCCGTCGGGGGGTGCCGCAGAAGTCTTATGAGGTCGCTGAACGTACTGGTCAGAGCCGGTTTCGGGGGACCGGCGGCGGCCGGTTTCGCCGACCCCGGCCGGGGGTTGACCGGCGGCGGGGCCGCTGACAGGCTCCGGGACATGTCCGCGAACGAACGCCTCGCCCCGCGGCTCCGCACCTCCGGCCTCTGTACCGCGCCGGGTGGGTGTCCGGGCCGCTGTCCGGCCCACCGCCGCGCCTGAGCCTCCCGCCCGGGCCCATCGTGGGCCGGGTCCGGATCCGCCCCGCCCGGGTTCGACCCGGTGCGTACGGGTCGGACCCGCTGGGAGTCGCCTCCGTGGGGTCGCCTCCGACGGGGTCGACTCCGACCGGGTCCGACTCCGCCCCGATCCGGTCCGGCTCCGGTGCCGCCGGGTCCCGGCCGTCGGGTCCGGTCCGGTCGGGCCCCGGTCCTTCGGATGCCGTTCGGTCCGATTCCGGCCGTCCCGTCGGGTTGCGGCCGGGCCGGGTGACCCCGACCGGGCGTCATCCGGGCGGCCCGCCGGTTCCGGGAGGCCCGCCGACCCCGCCCACCGCGCACGGGTCCGTCCGCCCCGAGCGGCGGGAACTCCCGTCCGGGCCCCGGTGCGATCGACCCCGCGCAGCGCCGCGCGGGGCGCCGACCCGCCGGGGGAGCACCCACCGCCGTCGTCGGATCCTGCCGCGCCCCGCTCCGTCGGCCCACCGTCCCGTCGTCCTCCCCACCCCGAGACCGCCGCGTTCCGCGGCGCCCCGTGCTTCCCGTAACGCCATTTCTTCCGCTGCGGAAATAATCTCCGCACGTCTGTGACCAGGGAGTTCCCATGACCACTGCGCTCCGTACCACCGTGACGAAGATCGGCGGCCGGATCGGTGCCGAGATCGGCGGCGTCCGGCTCGGCGGCGACCTCGACGCCGGGACCGTGGCCGAAATCCGCTCAGCGCTCCTCGCCCACAAGGTCGTCTTCTTCCGCGGCCAGGACCACCTCGACGAGGCCGGCCACGAGGCGTTCGCCCAGCTGCTCGGCGCCCCCGTCGCGCACCCCACGGTCCCCTCCGCCGACGGCCGCTACGCGCTCGGCATCGACTCCCACCACGGCGCCCGCGCCAACCAGTGGCACACCGACGTCACCTTCGTCCCCGCTTACCCGGCCTTCTCCATCCTGCGCGCCGTCACCATCCCGCCCTACGGCGGCAACACCCTGTGGGCCAACACCGCCACCGCCTACTCCCACCTCCCCGAACCGCTGCGCGTCCTCGCGGACGGCCTGCGCGCCGTCCACTCCAACGCCTACGACTACGCCGCGCTCAGGCCGGACGCCCTGCCCGAGGCGCTGGCCCAGTACCGCGAGGTCTTCACCTCCACCGAGTTCCTCACCGAACACCCGGTGGTCCGCGTCCACCCCGAGACCGGCGAACGCACCCTGCTCCTCGGCAACTTCGTCCAGCGCATCCAGGGCCTGACCGGCCGTGACTCCCGCGTCCTGCAGGACCTCTTCCAGGCCCACATCGAAAGCCCCGAGAACACCGTCCGCTGGCAGTGGCAGGACGGCGACGTCGCGATCTGGGACAACCGCGCCACCCAGCACTACGGCGTCGACGACTCCGACGACCACGAGCGCACCCTGCGCCGCGTCACCGTCGACGGCGACGTCCCCGTCGGCCCCGACAGGGCGCCCTCCCGCCTGATCAGCCCGGAAGCCGTGCCGGACCCGGCCTTCGGCATCGCGTCCGGCGCCTCGAACGGAGCCGCCGACGCCCCGAACGGCGTCCCGGCCGGCGCCTCCGCCTGATCCACGGCCGTCGAAGCCGAAGCCCCGTACGCCGCCCCGCCAAGGAGCCCCCGTGCCCAGACTGCTCGCCCTCACCGGCAGCCCCTCCGTCCACTCCCGCACCGCGGTCGTCGCCGACCACGTGCTGCGCCGCCTCTCCCACGCCGGGTTCGAGACCGCGCACCTCGCGGTGCGTGACCTCCCGGCCGCCGACCTGCTGGCCGCCCGTCGCGGCGAACCGGACGTACGCCGCGCCCTCGAAGCCGTCGCCGCGGCCGACGGCCTGGTCATCGCCACCCCGGTCTACAAGGCCTCGTACACCGGCCTGCTCAAGGCCTTCCTCGACCTGCTCCCGCAGGACGGTCTGGCCGGCAAGACCGTGCTGCCCCTCGCCACCGGCGGCAGCCTCGCCCACGTCCTGACCATCGACTACGCGCTGCGCCCGGTCCTCGCCGCCCTCGGCGCCCGGCACGTCACCGCGGGCCGGTTCGTCCTGGACTCCTCCGTCGAGCGCGGCAACGGCCCCGACCGGCTGCTGCCCGAGGCGGAACTCGACCTCTTCCAGGCCGTCGACGAGTTCGCCGACGCCCTGCGCGGCGTCGGGGCCGCGGTCCTGACCGCCGCCCCGTAACCCCGTTTCCCGTACCCCCGTACGTACCGACAAGGACCAGCCATGCCCGCAGCCTTCACCTCGAAGACCACCTCCCGGCGCCAGTTCCTCACCCTGCTCGGCATCTCGGCGGCCGCGGTGAGCTGCGGCACGGCCACCGCCAACGGCGGGTCCGGATCCGGCAAGCAGATCACCGCCCTGAAGTACCAGGGCGCGGTCGGGGCGGTCACCCTGCCCGAACTCGCCGCGGACCTCGGGTTCCTGAACGGCCTCACCCTGGACTGGGTGGGCAACACCATCAGCGGCCCGCAGGACATCCAGTCCGCCGCGACCGGCCAGACCCACTTCGGCGGGGCCTTCAACGGGGCGGTCGTCAAGCTCGCCGCGGGGAAGGCCCCCGTCAAGGCCGTCATCTCGTACTACGGCTCCGACAAGGAGACCAACCTGGGCTACTACGTCCTGGAGGACAGCCCGATCCGCTCCGCCCGCGACCTCATCGGCAAGAAGGTCGGCATGAACACCCTGGGCGCCCACGCCCAGGCCCTCCTGGACATCTACCTGGGCCGCGGCGGCCTCTCCCGGGCCGACTCCGACAAGGTCGAGGCGCTGGTCGTCCCGCCCGTCAACACCGAACAGGCCCTGCGGCAGAAGCAGATCGAGGTCGGCGTGCTCAGCGGCGTCCTGCGCGACAAGGCCCTCGCGGCCGGTGGCATCCGCCCGCTGTTCAGCGACTTCGACCTGCTGGGCGCCTTCAGCGGCGGCACGTACGTGATGACCCAGCGCTTCATCAAGGAGAACCCGGACACCGTACGCACCTTCGTGACGGGGGTCGGCAAGGCCATCGAGTGGTCCCGCACCACCCCCCGCGAGCAGGTCATCGCCCGGATGACCGAGATCGTCAAGAAGCGGGGCCGCAACGAGGACACCTCGACGCTCCAGTACTGGCGCTCCTACGGCGTCGCCGCGCCCGCCGGCCGGATCGAGGAGAAGGAGTTCCAGCTCTGGATCGACTGGCTCGGCGACCGGGGCGAGGTCAAGAAGGGTCAGCTGAAAGCGGCGGACCTGTTCACCAACGAGTTCAACGGCAACGGAAAGGGCTGAGGACCCCACCATGGCGAAGATCGCCTTCGAGTCGGTCACCAAGACCTTCCCGACGAAGGACAAGAAGGCCAAGGAGGAGTTCACCGCCCTCGACGGCATCGACCTGGAGATCGAGGCGGGCGAGTTCGTGGTCGTCGTGGGCCCCAGCGGCTGCGGCAAGTCCACCCTCCTCGACCTCCTCGGCGGCCTGACCCGGCCGACCTCCGGACGCATCCTGCTGGACGGCAAGCCCGTCACCGGGCCGGGCCTGGACCGGGGCATCGTCTTCCAGCAGTACGCGCTGCTGCCGTGGCGCACGGCACTGGGCAACGTCGAGTTCGGCCTGGAGGCCACCGGCGTCCCGCGCCGCCAACGGGCGGCGAAGGCACGGGAGTTCCTGGACCTGGTCGGCCTCACCGGCTTCGAGGACCGGCACCCGCACGAACTGTCGGGCGGCATGCGCCAGCGCGTCGCCATCGCCCGCTCGCTGGCCTACGACCCGGACGTCCTCCTGATGGACGAACCGTTCGCCGCGCTCGACGCGCAGACGCGCGAGTCCCTCCAGGACGAACTGCGCCGGATCTGGCAGAGCACCGGCAAGACGGTCGTCTTCATCACCCACGGCATCGAGGAGGCCGTGTACCTCGGGCAGAGGGTCGCCGTCATCACCTCGCGCCCCGGACGGATCAAGGAGGTCGTCCCGGTCTCCTTCAAGGACCGCGCCGCCGCCGCCACCGGTGAGGACCTGCGCTCCAGCCCCGAGTTCGCCCGCTACCGCCACGAGATCTGGACCCTGCTCCACGACGAGGTGGCCCGCGCCCAGCAACTGGAGAAGGAAGAGGCCACGGTATGACCACCGGAACCGAAGCCGCGGCCCCCGCCGCCGCGCAGAGCGCCGCGCCGAACGCGTCGGCCGTCGCGCCGCCGCCCGTACTGGCCGCGCAGGCGCGGGTACCGGCCGCGCAGGCGCCCGTACCTGTGGCCGCGCCGCCCGTACCAACCGCTCAGGCGCCCGTACCGGCCGTGACCGGTGCGGACGCGACCTCCGACGAGGTCGCGGTCCCCGACGCGGCTCCCGTCAAGGCCGCGGCGCCCGTCCGAAAGGCGTCCGTACCGGCCACCGCGCTCCGGTGGCTGCGGGCCGCGCTGCTGCGGTCGGCGGCCGTCATCGGCCTCCTGGCCGTGTGGGAAACGGCGCCGCGGCTCGGGCTGGTCGACGCGACCTTCCTGCCGCCGGTCTCCGAAGTGGCCGTGGCCTGGTGGGAGTTGCTCGGCGACGGGCAGCTCGGGGAGCACGCCCGGGCCAGCCTCACCCGATCGTTCGGCGGGTTCGCCATCGCCGTGGTCGTCGCGGTCCCGCTCGGGCTGCTGATCGGCTGGTACCGGCCCGTCGCGGCGTTCCTCGGTCCGCTGTTGGAGCTGTTCCGCAACACGGCGGCGCTCGCGCTGCTGCCGGTCTTCGTCCTGCTGCTCGGCATCGGTGAGACCTCGAAGGTGTCGATCGTCGTCTACGCCTGCGTGTGGCCGATCCTGCTGAACACCATCAGCGCCGTCGGCAACGCCGATCCCACGCTGGTGCGGCTGGCCCGCTCGATGGACCTGTCCACCCCGAGGCTGTTCCAGAAGGTGATCCTGCCGTCCTCGGTCCCGGCCATCTTCACCGGCATCCGGCTGGCGGGCGCCGTCTCGATCCTGGTCCTGGTCGCCGCCGAGATGATCGGGGCAAAGGCGGGCCTCGGCTACCTGATCAACGCCTCGCAGTACAACTTCGCCATCCCGCAGATGTACGCGGGGATCATCACGATCTCCGCCATCGGCGTGGCCTTCAACCAGGTCCTGGTCACGATCGAACGCCGCCTCAGCGTCTGGCGCGTCCCGGCCTGACCCCCCGCTCCAGGTCCGGGGCCGGCCCCCCGCACCCCGGGGTCCGGCCCCGGCCCTGGCCCCTCCACCCGAAGCCCGCACCGCACCCGGAGCCCGCACCGCATCGGGACCCCGCACCGCACCCGGAGCCCGCACCGCATCGGGACCCCGCACCGCACCCGGAGCCCGCGCCCATCCGGGTCGCGACCCCGCCGCGTCAGGCCGGGGTCCGGGTCCCGGCCTCCCGTCCCGCCCGGCGCCCCGCCCCGCGCCCACCACCGAACACAGGGAACAGACATGTCCGCACCCCGCACCCTCCACCTCAACGCCTTCCTGATGAACGCCGGCCACCACGACGCCGCCTGGCGCCACCCGGACAGCGCCCCGGAGCGCGTCACCGACCTGCGCTACTTCCAGGACCTGGCCCGCACCGCCGAGCGCGGACGGCTCGACTCCATCTTCTTCGCCGACGGCCTCGCCCTGTGGGGCAAGGCCCGCTACAACGCCCTCGGCGGCTTCGAGCCGCTGACCCTGCTCTCGGCGATCGCCGCCGTCACCGAGCACATCGGGCTGATCGCGACCGTCTCGACGACCTTCAACGAGCCCTTCCACACCGCCCGCAAGTTCGCTTCCCTCGACCACATCAGCAACGGGCGCGCCGGCTGGAACATCGTCACCTCCGGCACCGTCGACGAGGCCCGCAACTTCAACCGGGACGAGCACCTGGAGCACGGCCTGCGCTACCAGCGGGCCCGCGAGTTCCTCGACGTCGCCACCAAGCTCTGGGACAGCTGGGAGGACGACGCGATCGTCCTCGACAAGGAGCGCGGCATCTACGCCGACACCGACAAGCTCCACCCGGCCGCCCACCGGGGCGAGCACTTCGGCGTCGCCGGCCCGCTCAACGTGCCCCGCTCGCCGCAGGGTTACCCGCTGCTCGTCCAGGCCGGCTCCTCCGAGGCCGGCAAGGAGTTCGCCGCCCAGTACGCCGAGGCCGTCTTCACCGCCCAGCAGACCCTCGCCGACGGCCAGACCTTCTACAAGGACCTCAAGTCCCGCCTCGCCCGCCACGGCCGCGCCGAGGGCGACCTCCTCGTCCTGCCCGGCATCGCCCCCGTCATCGGCTCCACCGAGGCCGAGGCGAAGGCGCTGGAGCAGCAGCTCACCGACCTCCAGGTGCCCGAGTACGGGCTCGCCCAGCTCTCCGGGATGCTCGGCATCGACCTGACCGGCGCCGATCTCGACGGCCCGCTGCCCGAGCTGCCCGAGGAGCGGGACATCAACGGCAACAAGAGCCGTTTCACGCTGGTCGCCGAACTCGCCCGCCGTGACGGGCTCAGCCTGCGCGAGCTGATCGCCCGCCTCGGCGCCGGCCGCGGCCACCGCGTGTTCGCCGGTACCCCCGAGCAGATCGCCGACCAGCTGGAGGAATGGTTCACCCAGGGGGCCGCCGACGGGTTCAACATCATGGCGCCCGTGCTGCCCACCGGACTCACCGACTTCGTCGACCACGTGGTGCCGATCCTCCAGCGGCGCGGACTGTTCCGCACCGAGTACACCGGCGCCACCCTGCGCGAGAACTACGGCCTGCCCCGCCCCGCCAACCGGTACGCGAAGGGGACGGCATGAGCGATCTCCTCGCCGACGTCCTCGTCGTCGGCGGTGGACCGGCCGCGACCTGGGCCGCGCTGAAGGCGGCCGAGGACGGAGCCCGCGTCGTCCTCGCCGACAAGGGCTGGTGCGGGACCAGCGGAGCCACGGCCGCGGGCGGCACCGGCGTCTGGTACGTGCCGCCCGAACCCGTCGCCCGGGAGGCCGCCATGGCCTCCCGGGAGGGTCTCGGCGGCCACCTCGCCGACCGGCGCTGGATGGCCCGGGTCCTCGACGAGACGTACGAACGGATCAACGAACTGGCCGTCGAGGGCCGCTACCCCTTCCCCACCGGCCCCGACGGACAGCCGCTGCGGGGCGGCCTCCAAGGCCCCGAGTACATGCGGCGGATGCGGATCCGGGTCCGCCGCGCCGGGGTCCGCGTCCTCGACCACAGCCCCGTCACCGAACTGCTCACCGACCGGGACGGAGCCGTCGCTGGAGCCGCCGGGCACCGGCGCCAGGCCGGCGGTTGGGCATCGACCCCTTCACCGACAGGTTCGCCGTGACCCTGCTGGCCGAGGGCACCGTCCGGGGCACCGGCGGGATCCGGATCACCGGCGACGACTGCGCCACCGGGATCCCCGGCCTGTACGCCGCCGGCGACGCGGCCACCCGCGAGGAGATCTGCGGCGGCTTCACCGGGGGCGGCAGCCACAACGCCGCCTGGGCGATCTCCTCCGGCAGTTGGGCCGGGCGGGGCGCCGCCCGGCACGCGCGCTCCCTCGGCTCGGGCAGCGCCGCCGCCCGGCGGATCGGCGGGGCCGGAGGAGCGGGGCTCCGCCCGACGGGGAGCGCCGCCGCGCCCCTCGACCACCGAGAGGCCGTGGAACTCGTACAGCGGGAGGTGCTGCCCTACGACAAGAACTACCTCCGCCACGGGGAGGGGCTCACCGCGGCGCTGCGGTCCCTCGACGCCGGCTGGGCGCAGTCGCGCGCCCGCTTGCACGGCGAGGGGCCGCGCTGGTCAAGGCCCGGCAGGCGGCGGCGATGACGGCGCACGCGCGGTGGATGTACGCCTCCGCGTTGGCCCGCACCGAGTCCCGCGGCATGGCCCGGCGCCTGGACCATCCGGGGCAGGACCCGACGCAGCACCACCGGATCCTGGCGGGCGGGCTCGACCGGGTGTGGGCCCGCCCGGCGGTCGGGCACGGGGCGGGGGTGGCGGTGTGATCGAGCTGGTCTCCGCCGAGCGTTGCATCGCCTGTGACAAGTGCGTCGAGGTCTGCCCCACCGACGTCTTCGAGCGGGGCCCGGACGGGATCCCGTTCCTGGCCCGGCACGAGGACTGCCAGACCTGTTTCCTGTGCGAGGCCAACTGCCCGGTCGACGCCCTGTTCGTGTCCCCGCTCACCCGACCGCAGCCCGAGGACCCGGCCGTACGGGACGAGGGTGCCCTGGCGGGCAGCGGCCTCGGCGGTTACCGGCGGGAGATCGGCTGGGGGCACGGTCGTACCCCCGGGACGCTGAGGGCGGTCGGCCCCTCGTTGGGCGGTCCCGGGAGGCCGATCATCTCCTGACGGCGGCGCGCGGTCCGCCGGAGCGGCCTGCTCCGGCGGACCGTCGGCGCGTCGTGGGGCGGGGCGCCTCAGACGGTGAGGACGATCTTGCCCCGGGTCCGGCCCCTGGCGCTCAGTTCCCAGGCCTCGGCGGCCTCCGCGAGCGGCAGGGCGTGCTCGACGTTGACGGTGAGCCGGCCCGATTCGGCGAGTTCGGCGAGGGCCGTGAGGTGGGCCGTGTCGGCCCGGGCCCAGATGTGCCGGGCGCCCTTGGACCCCGCGTCGTTGTCGGCGATGGAGATCACCGGGCCGCCCGCGCGGACCACCGACTGGAGGAGTTCGACGCCGCCCTCGCCGTAGAAGTCGAGTCCGGCGTCCACGCCCTCGGGGGCCAGCGCGCGGATCCGGTCGGCGACGCCCTCCCCGTACAGCACCGGTTCGGCGCCGAGGCCGCGCAGGTAGTCGTGGTTGTGGGCGCCGGCGGTGCCGATGACCCGGGCGCCGAGGGCGACCGCGATCTGTACGCCCAGCGAGCCGGTGCCGCCCGCCGCGGAGTGGATGACGACGGTCTGGCCGGCCGTGACGCCGGCGCGGGTGATGGCCTGGTACGAGGTCAGACCGGCGAGCGGCAGGCCCGCGGCCTGCTCGAAGGTGAGCCCGCGCGGTTTGCGGGCGATCGTGCGGACGGGGGCGGCGACGAGCTCGGCGTAGGTGCCGAGCTGCACCCATTCCTTGCGGACGTAGCCGTAGACCTCGTCGCCGACGGCGTAGTCGTCGGTGTCCGGGCCGACGGCCTCGACGACGCCGGCCACGTCCCAGCCGGGGATCACGGGGTGGCGCACTTCGAGGACCTGCCCGAGGAAGCCCGCGGCGAGCTTCCAGTCGACGGGGTTCACCCCGGCCGCCTTGACCCGGATCAGCACCTCGCTGGGGCCGACCTTCGGTTCCGGTACGTCAACCAGCTCTAACCGGGTGGGGGTTCCGTACGCGTTGTATGTGATTGCCTTCATGGTCATCCCAACCCGGCTGCCAGGTCGGCTATTCCGCTTTTCTTCGCGCGTGACGCCGTGCCAACGCCCTCAGGCGGGCAGCGTGTTGCGGTGGGAGCGCCGGCGGGCGGCGCTGAGCAGGGCCTGGATCTGGGCGCCCGACTGTTCCACGTCGTCCAGGGGCGAGGGGAACGCCAGCCGGACGTCGCGGTGGCCGCGCCGCTCCTCCAGCCGCAGGGTGATCCCGTACCGGTCGAGGGCGAGCGGCAGGGCCCGCACGACCGCGGCCGACGGTAGCGGGCTGACCAGCCGCAGCAGCAGGGTGACCAGCTCGGGGTGGTCGTCGAGGAGGTGGGTGAGCATGCCCGCCTCGTAGGGGGCGAGCGGGTCGGGCCAGGCCTCGTCCAGCTCCGTCAGCCCGATGTACGAGGTCCCCTCCGAGGTCTCCAGGACCGCCCGGCCGTACTCCACGCAGGTGCTGTCCCCGGGGGCCGAGTTCTCGTCGGCGTAGGGGGTGAGCAGGTGGCCCAGGACGGTGACGCGGGCCCGGACCCGGTCGCGCACCGGGGTGGGCGCGATGTCGGTGAACTCCAGCCGGATCGCGGAGCGGTCGTCGGCCGCGGGGGAGGAGTGTCCGGCGGCCGGCGCGGCCGGGTGCAGGTGGAGCCGGCCGAGCACGTCGCCGCCGTCGAGTTGGCGCACCTCGCTGCGCACCCCGTCGACGACCACCGTCATCGAGTGGGCGGCGGCCAGGATGGACCGGACCCGCTCGGCGTCGGTCGGCCGGGCGGCGGGCGTGGCGGCGGGGGCACCGGGCAGGCGCATGCGGATCTCTCCCTCTCGTAGTGAGTTAGGTATGCCTAACCTAACCTATTCGTTATTCGGGAGTACCCCTCGTACGAGCCGCCCGAGGGTCTCGGCGATGCGTTCGGGCGGGAAGCCGGGGGCGTGCCGCCTGACCGGGTACGCGCCGGCCCCGCGCGTGGGCGCGCCCCGCCCCGTACGTCGCCGACGCGAACCGACGACCCAACAGGACGCCCCGTGCCGGCGGAAGGTACCGCTCCGGATGTTCGACCGCGGCGGCGTGGACGACCCCGGCGACCTGGTGATCCGATCCATCGTCACGCCGCGGGGGTGCGCGTTCCGTGAGCAACCGCTCGGCGGCGGCCCGGATCCGGGCGCGCACGCCGCCGCGGCGGCCCGCGCGCGGGGCAGGGTGATCGGGGTGCGACGACCGGGCCGGGAGGCGGCCCGCCGTGCGCCCCCGGCGTCCGCGATGTCGCGTACCGTACGGACCTCGTCGCCATTGGTCAGGGCGGCGGCCCCACGTGCTTCGTGTCGCTGTTGGGCTGAACGGGTGAAACACGAGAGGATGGGCGGATGCACATGAAGCGCACGGCCGAGGCGGCCCGGTGAGCAGGTACGACGTCACGGACGAACAGTGGGAGGGACTCGCGCAGGTGGTGCCCCTGCGCAGTCGCAACGAATGGCCCTCCCGGGTGGACCACCGCACCATCCCCAAGGGTCCCGGGGCGGCGGCGGCCGAACAGCGGCGCTTCGTGGTGATCCGGGTCCAGATCTTCGCCGACGCGCGCGAGGTCGCGGAGTACCTGATCGCGCAGATCCCCGTCCTGCTGGACCTCACGGGCGCGGACGGCGAAGTGGCCAAGCGGATCCTCGACTTCAGCAGCGGCGTGGTCTTCGGACTGGGCAGCGGGATGCACCGGGTCGACAGGAACGTCTTCCTGCTGGCCCCGGTCGGCACCGAGGTCGAGGGAATCGCGGCCGCGGCCGTCCCCCGATCGTAGGAAGGTCGCGGCGGCGGAACGGTTCGCCGCGTCCCCGGGTGGTCCGGCGGCCCGTACCGTCCGGCCATGGACGTCACCTTGGACGTGCGCCGCCCCCCGGCCGCCGCGACCGAAACCCCCACACGCCCGACCGCAGCCCCGACGGACGCCCGGCCGCGCCCGACCGGCGCTCCGGACACCCCCACCTGCCCGACCGCAGCCCCGACGGACGCCCCGCCGCGCGGGGCCGGCGCTCCGACGGATACCTCCACACCTACGGCCGCAGCTCCGGCGGACGCCCCGCCGCGCCAAGCCGGCGCGACGGACACCCCCACCGTTCCCGGCATTGCCGCGCCCGCCGCTTCCGGCGCTGCCGCGCCCACCGTTCCCGGCGCTGCCGCGCCCGCCGTGCCCGCCGCTTTCGGCGCTGCCGCGCCCACCGTTCCCGGCGCCGCCGCGCCCGCCGCTTTCGGGGCTGCCGCGCCCACCGTTCCCGGCGCTGCCGCGCCGACCGTGCCCGCCGCTTCCGGCGCTGCCGCGCCCACCGTTCCCGGCGCTGTCGCGCCGCCCACGCCCACCGTTCCCGGCGCTGTCGCGCCGCCCACGCCCACCGCCCCCGCCTTCCCCGGCGCCGCCTTCCCCGGCGCCGCCTTCCCCGCCCCCGCCGTTCCCGCCCCCGCCGTTCCCGCCCCCGCCGTTCCCGCCCCCGCCGTGCGCGGCGCTTCGGCGGGGCCGACGCATCAGCGGCCCACCGTCACCGAATTACGGCTCTCCGCCTTCGCGTCGCACCGGGCCGCGGTGTTCCCGCTCGGGCCCGTCACCCTCTTCGCCGGACCGAGCGGCAGTGGCAAGTCCCAGGCGCTGGCCGCCTACCAGGCCCTGGCCGCGCTCGGCAGCGGAAGCCCGCTCGACGACGTGTTCCGGGACCCGGTGGCCCGGGTCCCCGAGACGGCCGTCCCCGACGCCGACGGGCGGCGCGGGTTCCGGATCGGCTGCACCGTCGACGGCCCCGTCGGACCCGTCCGTCTCGACCTCGCCGTACAGGCCGAGCCCGAACTGCGCGTCGTCGGCGAACGGCTCTCGCAGGACGGACAGATCCTGCTCAGCACCGCCCTGCGCGACCCCCGGCGGCGCTCCGTCCAGGCCGGCTGGTTCACCGGCGGCGCCGTCGGGGTCACCCGCGCCCCGTTCCCGGACGACCGGCTCGGCACCGCCCTGCTGCCCCTGCGCGTCGCCGGATCCACCGCCGGGCAGCGGCGCGTCCTGGCCGCGGCCGAGCAGGTGGTGGTGGCGCTGCGCTCGGTGTTCCCGTGCGACCCCCGCCCCGAGCGGATGCGCGGACCCGTCACGCCCGGCGAGGGCCGGCTGCGCGGCGACTGCGCCAACCTGGCCGACGTGCTGCGCCGGACCCGCCACGAATGCGGCACCCGGCACGCCCTGCTCGCCGCGGCGGCGCGCACCGGCTGCGCGGGCCCGGTGGCCGCACTCGACGTACGGGTCTGCGAGGGCGAACCGGGAGGCGGCGACGGCGCCTTCGGCGCGTTCCAGGCGGCGCGCACCGGCCTCGTCACCGGCCTGCTGGACCGCGGCCCGGGACGCCCCGCCACCGAACTCGGCCGGCTCGCGGCGGGCGAACTCCGCTTCCTGGCACTGGCCCTGGTCCTGCTCACCGGCCCCGGCGTGCTGGCTGTGGACCCGGCGGCGGAACTGCTGTCCGCCCGACAGGCGCTGACCGTGCTCGCCGACGACCTCGACCGCGGGCTCGACCGGCGCCAGAGCGCCGAACTGCTGCGGCTGGCCCTGCTGTCCGGGGCGCGCGGCCACATCCGACTGGTCGCCGCCATCGGGGAGGACACGGCGGAAACCGCCCGGGAGCTGCCGGGCGTCTCGGTGGTAGACCTGTCCCCATGAACGCCGTACCCATGGACGACAGTCAGGACTTCCCCGCGGACTGTTCGGAGAACTTCACCGCGTCCTCCCGGGAGGGCTCCCACGAGGCCTGCGGGGAGGCCGCCTCCGAGGACGCGTCGCGGGGGCCCGCGGGGGAGGAGCGGCTCCACCGGCTCCAGCGGCGGCTCGCCGCGTTCGCGGACGCCCGGGGCTGGGGTCCCTACCACACGCCCAAGAACCTGGCCGCGGCCCTGAGCGTGGAGGCGTCGGAACTGGTCGAGATCTTCCAGTGGCTGACACCGGAACAGTCCGCCGCGGTGATGGAACAACCCGAAACCGCAGACAAGGTGGCCGATGAGGTGGCCGACGTATTGGCGTATCTGCTGCAATTCTGTGAGGTCCTGGGGGTGGACGTGCTGGACGCGCTCGCCGCGAAGATCGAGCGGAACGAGGTTCGTTTCCCGGTGACCGGAACCTCGACCATTGATCGTCACTCTTCGGAGTGATGGCGTCGTCCACAACCACGTTTTGTGTCCACAGATTTCCGAATACCCCTGGCTTTACTGGCTCGTTGCCTTCACTCTGGGTAGTGGAGGACGGCGGATGTCGTGCGGACGGGGGACGGCATATGGATGCGGTACGGCTCATCGCGGCCGGCCGGCACGCGCTGGCACAGAGCGGGGCTGCGTGGGACATCGTGAGCGAGGCCTGGCAGGCGCAGGCGCTCGCCCAAGGAGTGGGGAGCTGGCTGGCGGTCACCGGGCCGCCGGAGCTCAGAGCGGAGGCACGAGGCCTGGGAGAAGCGGGAGGCAGAGGCTGCGGGGTGATCGACCGGGCGGCGCTGCGGGGCGAGGGCACCGCGCCGCAGCAGCCGCCGAGGGCGGCGCAACTGACCGGCGTGGCCGAGATACGTCCGGCGCTCCTGGGACTGCAGGCGCTGCTCGGCGAGGTCGGCATAGCACTCGTCGGAGTGGCCTGCGGGACGGACGACGAGAGCCTGTACTGGCAGTCCATGGAGTCCATCGACGCCGCGGACGAGTCGAGCGACCGGGTACGGGCACTGCTGCGCCGGATGACCGTCCGGGAACGCGGATCGGCCTCGGGCGTCGCCTGAGGCCGTCGCCGGGTTCGCCCGGGGTCCCGTAGCGGGCGACGGGACCCCGCACGGTCAGCGGGACCGGTCGCGGTCGCGCTCGTCCTCGTACGCGTGGTGGCCCGGAACGGGCGCGGCGGCCGGCTCGGCGCGGTCCGTGGCGTGCTGGAGGTCGGCGTCGAGCTGCGACAGGTCGGCGTTCAGCGCCGCCATCAGCTCCTCCATCTGCTGGAGCAGGCCCTTCGGGGCGCCGCCCGGGGCGGGAACCGCCCCCTCCTGGCGTGCGCCGTCGTGGGTCGCCCGGCCGGTCGGCGCGGTCTGGTGGCGGGTTTCCGGCACGGCCTCGTGGGACATGGCGGCCTCCTCGGCCCTGGGCCCTTCCCCGGGGGGAAGGGGGCGGTGGACGCACCGGACGGTGGGCCGCCGGCGCGCGGGCCGGCGGTCCGGCTCCGTCCGAGCCAACGATCCCCATCGGTGCCGGTCACTGGCGGGCCGGCGGGCGCCGCGTCGGGTTGACGCAGATTCACCCCGCGGGGGTGGCGGACGGGCAGGATGGGAGGCATGGATCTTCGCATTTTCACCGAACCCCAGCAGGGCGCCGACTACGAGACCCTCCTGACCGTCGCCAAGGCCACCGAGGACCTGGGCTTCGACGCGTTCTTCCGTTCCGACCACTACCTGCGGATGGGCTCCGCCGACGGCCTGCCCGGCCCCACCGACGCCTGGATCACCCTCGCCGGCCTGGCCCGCGAAACCAAGCGCATCCGGCTCGGCACGCTGATGACGGCCGGCACCTTCCGGCTGCCCGGCGTCCTCGCGATCCAGGTGGCGCAGGTCGACCGGATGTCGGGCGGTCGGATCGAGCTGGGCCTGGGCGCCGGCTGGTTCGAGGAGGAGCACAAGGCGTACGGCATCCCCTTCCCGGCGGAGCGGATGTCCCGACTGGAGGAGCAACTGGCCGTCATCACCGGCCTGTGGGCCACCGCCCCCGGCGCCACGTTCGACCACCGGGGCACCCACTACCAGCTGGAGAACTCGCCGGCCCTGCCCAAGCCCGCCCAGGCCAAGGTGCCCGTCCTCATCGGCGGACACGGCGCGAAGCGCACCCCGCGCCTCGCCGCCCGCTACGCGGACGAGTTCAACATGCCGTTCGCCTCGATCGACGACAGCCGCCGACAGTTCGCCCGCGTCCGGGCCGCCGCCGCCGAAGCGGGCCGCAAGGCCGAAGAACTCGTCTACTCCAACGCCCTCGTCGTGTGCGTCGGCAAGGACGACGCGGAAGTGGCCCGCCGGGCCGCCGCCATCGGCCGCGAGGTGGACGAGCTGAAGGCCAACGGCCTGGCCGGCTCGCCGGACGAGGTCGTCGAGAAGCTCGGCACCTACGCCGCCATCGGCTCCTCCCGCGCCTACCTCCAACTCCTCGACCTCGACGACCTGGACCACCTGCAACTGATCTCCGACCGGGTGCTGTCCCAACTCGACTGAACCACCGGGAGCCACCGACATGCCCCGTGCGACCGGCCCGCTCGCCGCCGCCCTCGCCCAACGCACCCTGCTCCTGGACGGCGGACTGAGCAACCAGCTCGCCGACCAGGGCTGCGACCTGTCCGGCGCCCTCTGGACGGGCCGGGTCCTCGCCGAACGCCCGGACCAGGTCGAGGCCGCCCACACGGCGTACGCGCGGGCCGGCGCCGAGGTACTGACCACCGCCGGCTACCAGATCGGCCCCGACCACCCGGACGCCACCACCCTGCTGCGCCGGGGCGTCGCCCTGGCCGACGCCGCGGCCCGGGCGGCCGACCACGAGGTCTGGGTGGCCGCCTCGGTGGGCCCGTACGGGGCCGTCCTCGCGGACGGCTCGGAGTACCGGGGCCGGTACGGGCTCACGGTGCGCCGACTCGCCGCCTTCCACCGCCCCCGCATCGAGGCGCTCGCCGCCCCCGGCCCCGGGGCGCCGGACGTACTGGCCCTGGAAACCGTCCCGGACACCGACGAGGCCCGGGCCCTGGTCGACGTACTGGCCGGGACCGGGGCCCGCGCCTGGCTGAGCTACACCGTCGCCGCCGGCCGCACCCGGGCCGGCCAACCCCTCGCCGAAGCCTTCGCGCTCGCCGCCGCGTCCCCGCAGGTGATCGCGGTCGGCGTCAACTGCTGCGATCCGGCCGAGGTGCTGCCCGCCCTCGAAGCGGCCGCCGCCGTGACGGACAAGCCGCTGCTGGCCTACCCCAACGACGGCTCCCTCTGGGACGCGGCCACCCGGACCTGGCACGCCCCGCCCCCCGGCGCCCCCTGGCCCACCACGGCCTGGCGGCGCGCCGGAGCCCGACTCCTCGGCGGCTGCTGCCGGATCACCCCGGACCACATCGCGCGGCTGCGCGCCGCCCTCGCGCGGGAACCGACGGGCGGCGGGGACGGCACCCGGCGCGACCACCCCCGACCGGAGTGAAAAGCAGTGGGCCGCGAGCGCGCCGGGACACATACTGAAGCGCATGTTCCTGACGATCAGCGCGACCGGCTCGACCGAGAAACCTGCCACTGACCTGGGCTTCCTGCTGCACAAGCATCCCGAGAGGACGCAGGCGTTCTCCACCTCCCACGGCACGGCCCACGTGTTCTATCCGGAAGCCACGGCCGAGCGGTGCACGGCCGCCCTGCTCTTGGAGGTGGACCCCGTCGCCCTAGTGCGGCGCGGTCAGGGCAAGGGCCGCGGCGGAGCCCCCGACTCCGCCCTCGCGCAGTACGTCAACGACCGCCCCTACGCGGCCTCCTCCCTGCTCGCCGTCGCCCTCAGCGGGGTGTTCCGCAGCGCCCTCAAGGGGGTGTGCGCGGCCCGCCCCGAGCTGCCGGGCCGGCCGCTCCCGCTGCGCATCGAGATACCGGTCCTGCCGGCCCGCGGCGGCGAGCAGCTCGTGCACCGCCTCTTCGACCCGCTCGGCTGGGAGTCCGTACGGACCGAGCCGATCGCGCTCGACGAGCGGTTCCCCGCATGGGGGGACAGCCGGTACGTGCGCCTCGTCCTCGAAGGCGAACTCAAGCTGGACGACGCCCTGCGCCAGCTGTACGTCCTGCTGCCGGTGCTCGACGACGGAAAGCACTACTGGATCGCCCCCGACGAGGTCGACAAACTGCTGCGCGCCGGAGACGGTTGGCTGGCCGCGCACCCCGAGCACGCACTCATCACCGCCCGCTACCTGGCCCGTCACAAGCGCCTCACCCAGGACGCCCTGGAGCGCCTGGAACTGGCCCGGCTGGCCGAAGCCGACGGCAGCGAGGTCGAGGAGCTCGACAACGCGATCGACGAGTCCCGGGACACCGAGGACCGGCCGGTGCCGCTCGCCGTCCGGCGCCGCGACGCCATCCTGGCCGCGCTGCGCGCCGCCGGCGCGGCCCGCGTCCTGGACCTGGGCTGTGGCCAGGGCCAGCTGGTCCAGGCCCTGCTCAAGGACGTCTCGTTCACCGAGATCGTCGGCGTCGACGTGTCGATGCGGGCCCTGGGCACCGCCGCCAAGCGGCTGCGGCTGGAGCGGATGGGGGAGCGGCAGGCCTCCCGCGTCCGGCTGCTGCAGGGCTCGCTCGCCTACACCGACAAGCGGCTCGTCGGCTACGACGCGGCGGTGCTCAGCGAGGTCATCGAGCACCTCGACCTGCCGAGGCTGCCCGCGCTGGAGTACGCCGTCTTCGGCGCGGCCCGCCCGCGCACCGTCATCGTGACCACCCCGAACGTCGAGTACAACGTCCGCTGGGAGTCCCTGCCCGCCGGGCACGTCCGCCACCGCGACCACCGCTTCGAGTGGACCCGGGAGGAGTTCCGCACCTGGGCCGGCGAGGTCGCCGACCGGTACGGGTACACCGTTGTCCACCTGCCCGTCGGGGACGACGACCCCGAGGTCGGGCCGCCGACCCAGATGGCGGTCCTCACCCAGGCGCACGGCGCCCCGGACGCCATCAACACCACGACCGGCACCACCACCACCACCGAGACCCCGAAGGAGGGCGAGGCGGCATGAGCGTCACCGAGACCCCCCGCGGCACCCGTCGCGTACTTCCCGTCACCGACCTGTCCCTCGTCGTGCTGATCGGGGCCACCGGATCGGGCAAGTCCACCTTCGCCCGCACGCACTTCAAGCCGACCGAGGTCCTCTCCTCCGACTTCTGCCGCGGCCTGGTCGCCGACGACGAGAACGACCAGAGCGCCAGCAAGGACGCCTTCGAGGTCCTGCACCACATCGCCGGCAAGCGCCTCGCCGCCGGACGCCTCACCGTCGTCGACGCCACCAGCGTCCAGGCCGAGGCCCGCCGCGGGCTGGTCGCCCTGGCCCGCGCACACGACGTGCTGCCCATCGCCATCGTCCTCGACCTGCCCGAGGCGGTCTGCGCCGAACGCAACGCCGCCCGCCCCGACCGGGCCGGCCTGCCGCGCCGGGTCATCCAGCGCCACCGCAGCGAGCTGCGCCGTTCGCTGCGCGGACTGGAGCGCGAGGGCTTCCGCAAGGTGCACGTCCTGCGCTCCGTGGAGGAGGTCGAGTCGGCCGAGGTGGTGCTGGAGAAGCGCTTCAACGACCTCACCCACCTCACCGGCCCCTTCGACATCATCGGTGACATCCACGGCTGTTCCTCCGAGCTGGAGACCCTGCTCACCAAGCTCGGCTACCGCGACGGCGTCCACCCCGAGGGCCGCACCGCCGTCTTCGTGGGCGACCTCGTCGACCGCGGCCCGGACAGCCCCGGCGTCCTGCGCCGCGTGATGGGCATGGTCGCCTCCGGCCACGCCCTGTGCGTCCCCGGGAACCACGAGAACAAGCTCGGCCGTTACCTGAAGGGCTCCAAGGTCCAGCAGACCCACGGCCTCGCCGAGACGATCGAGCAGCTCGGGCGCGAGTCCGAGGAGTTCGTCAAGGAGGTACGGGAGTTCATCGCCGGCCTGGTCAGCCACTACGTCCTCGACGGCGGCCGACTGGTGGTCTGTCACGCCGGGCTGCCCGAGAAGTACCACGGCCGCACCTCCGGCCGGGTCCGCTCGCACGCGCTGTACGGCGAGACCACCGGCGAGACCGACGAGTTCGGCCTGCCCGTGCGCTACCCGTGGGCCGAGGACTACCGCGGCAAGGCCGTCGTCGTCTACGGCCACACCCCCGTCCCGAACACCAGCTGGATCAACAACACCATCTGCCTCGACACCGGAGCCGTCTTCGGCGGCCGGATGACCGCCCTGCGCTGGCCGGAGCGCGAACTGGTCGACGTACCGGCCGAGAAGGTCTGGTACGAGCCGGTCAAGCCGCTCGTCACCGAGGTCCCGGGCGGACACGACGGCCGTCCGCTCGACCTCGCCGACGTCCACGGTCGCCGGATCGTGGAGACCCGGCACGTGGGCAACGTCAACGTCCGCGAGGAGAACGCGGCCGCCGCCCTGGAGGTCATGAGCCGCTTCGCCGTGGACCCCCGACTGGTGCCCTACCTCCCGCCCACCATGGCGCCGACCGCCACCGCGAAGGACGACGCCCGCGCCGGAGCCGACGGCGGGTCCTTCCTGGAGCACCCGACCGAGGCCTTCGCCCAGTACCGCGCCGACGGCGTCGAGCGCGTCGTGTGCGAGGAGAAGCACATGGGCTCCCGCGCCACCGTCCTGCTGTGCCGCGACGCGGCCACCGCCCGCGGGCGGTTCGGCGTGAGCAGCGGGGTCACCGGCTCCCTCTACACCCGCACCGGCCGACCCTTCTTCCAGGAGACCGAGGTCACCGAGGAGTTCCTCGGCCGGCTGCGCGCCGCCGTCGACGCCGCCGGGCTCTGGGAGGAGTTGGACACGGACTGGCTGCTCCTCGACGGGGAGCTGCTGCCCTGGTCGCTGAAGTCCACCGGCCTGCTCCGCAACCAGTACGCCGCCGTCGGCGCCGCCGCGCGCGCCGTCTTCCCGGACGCCGTGGCCGCGCTGGAGGCGGCCGCCGCCCGGGGCGTGGCGACCGGCCCGCTGCTGGAGCGGCAGCGGGGCAGGGCCGCCGACGCCGCCGCCTTCACCGAGGCGTACCGGCGCTACTGCTGGACCACCGAGGGGCTGGACGGCGTACGGTTCGCGCCGTTCCAGCTGCTCGCGGTGGCCGGGCGCTCCCTGGCCGCCGTACCGCACGACGAGCAGTTGGCCTGGCTGGACCGGCTCGCGTCGGCGGACGAGGAGGCCGGTATCGGCCTGCTGCGCCGCACCGGCCGGGTGTTCGTGGACACCGGCGACGAGGCGTCGGTGAAGGCGGCCACCGACTGGTGGCTCGATCTGACGGCGACGGGCGGCGAGGGCATGGTCGTCAAGCCGCTCCAGGCGTATGCCCGCGACGGCAAGGGCCGGTTGGTCCAGCCCGGCGTCAAGGTCCGCGGCCGTGAGTACCTGCGGATCATCTACGGGCCGGAGTACACCCGCCCCGACCACTTGGAGCGCCTGCGCGGCCGGTTCCTCGGGCACAAGCGCTCCCTGGCCCTGCGCGAGTACGCGCTGGGGCTGGAGGCCCTGGACCGGCTGGCGGCCGGGGAGCCGCTGTGGCGGGTCCACGAGGCCGTCTTCGCGGTCCTCGCCCTGGAGTCGGAGCCGGTCGACCCCCGGCTGTGAGGGCGCGGGGCGCCGGGCGGACCCCGGGGCCGGTCCGGGGCCCGCCCGGCGCCCGCGGCCGGCCGGACCCTGCACCGACGGGCGTTCCCCTGGCGCCGGCTCACTTACGCGGCCGCGCCCGGCCCCGTACACACGATGCCCGCCAAGTAGGCCGTATGGGGGAACTTGTGGGGAGAACGCCGGGGAAACCCCCGGCGGGATCGTTCATCCAGGGCAGCGGAATGTCCGCGACCCTGGAAGGACGGAACGTCACTTATGAAGATGACCGCGCGCGGAAGCCTTGCGGCACTCATGACCTGCATGGCCGCGGCCGGTGCGGCCTCACCGGCCGTCGCCCAGTCGGTTCCGGTGGGTGTCCCGTTGGACGCCGTGGAGACCACGCTGGGCGTGGCCACCCCGCGCGTGGCCACCTCGGTGCCGGTCCCGGTCGTCGGCGCCCCCGAGGCGCCCCGCCACCACACCGGCGACCTGCTCCCGACCCCACTGATCCCGGTGGTGCCCATCGGCACCGACCTCGGCGGCACGAACGTCACCTCGCCGGTGCCGAACCTGGCGGGCACTCCCGAGACGGACGGCGAGGGGTCCCTGGAGTCCCCGGCTACGACCCTGTTGGCCCGGAGCCCCGGTGCGATCGTCGGCGCCCCGCTGTCGATGCCCGACGGCGGCAACTACGGGATCCCGAACCTGACGACGCCCAAGTTGGGCCTGACGACCCCGGAGTTGATCGGCGCCCCGACCGCGCTTCTCGGACTGCGCTGAGACCGCTGGGCCGCAGCGCGTTCGAAAGGCGGCCCGGTCTGGGAACGTGTAGGGCATGGGATTCCATGTCGACTCCGAGACCGGGCGGCTTCGCCGCGTCATCCTCCACCGGCCCGACCTGGAGCTGAAGCGGCTCACACCGACCAACAAGGACGCACTGCTCTTCGACGACGTGCTGTGGGTGCGCAGGGCCCGTCAGGAACACGACGGCTTCGCCGACGTCCTGCGTGACCGGGGCGTCGCCGTGCACCTGTTCGGCGACCTGCTGCGGGAGTCCCTCGGGATCACCGAGGCGCGACACCTCGTACTGGACCGGGTCTTCGACGAGAAGGAGTACGGGCCGCTCGCCACCGACCACCTGCGAGCGGCGTTCGACGGGCTCTCCCCGGGCGACCTGGCCGAGGCGCTCGTCGGCGGCATGACCAAGCGGGAGTTCCTGGAGCGGCACCCCGAACCGGTGTCGGTGCGCTTCCACGCGCTGGACCTCGACGACTTCCTGCTGGGGCCGTTGCCCAACCACCTCTTCACCCGGGACACCTCCGCCTGGATCTACGACGGGGTGTCGATCAACGCGATGCGCTGGCCGGCCCGGCAGCGCGAGACCGTCCACTTCGAGGCGATCTACCGGCACCACCCGCTGTTCACCGGCTCCGGCGCCTTCCACTACTGGTCGCAGGGGCAGTCCGACTACCCGTCGACGATCGAGGGCGGGGACGTCCTGGTCATCGGCAACGGCGCCGTGCTGATCGGGATGAGCGAGCGCACCACCCCGCAGGCGGTGGAGATGCTCGCGCGGGGACTGTTCGCCGCCGGGTCGGCGACCGTCATCGTCGCGCTCGACATGCCCAAGCGGCGGGCCTTCATGCACCTCGACACGGTGATGACGATGGTCGACGCGGACACCTTCACCCAGTACGCGGGCCTCGGCATGCTCCGCTCCTACACGATCCGGCCGGGGGAGGGGAGCCGTGAACTCCAGGTCAGCGACCACGCTCCGGAGCACATGCACAAGGCGATCGCGGACGCCCTCGGGCTCGGCAAGATCCGCGTCCTGACGGCCACGCAGGACGTGCACTCGGCGGAGCGCGAGCAGTGGGACGACGGCTGCAACGTGCTGGCCGTCGAGCCGGGGGTGGTCGTCGCGTACGAGCGGAACGTGACCACCAACACCCACCTGCGTCGGGAGGGCATCGAGGTGATCGAGATCCCCGGCAGCGAACTGGGCCGCGGCCGCGGCGGGCCGCGCTGCATGAGCTGCCCGGTCGAGCGGGACGCGATCTGAACTCCACCGGCCGGCGGGCGGACTGCCCCAGGGGTATGTATATCAATACAGGGCGTCGTATAGACTTCCATCATTCCCTGTCAGCGTCACACTGGAGAGTCCCCATGGCCACCGACCTCTTCGGCCGCAGTTTCCTCAAGGAGCTCGATTTCACCGCCGCCGAGTTCCGCGGTCTGGTCGAGCTGGCGGCCGAGCTCAAGGCGGCGAAGAAGGCCGGGACCGAGGAGCGGCGCCTGGTGGGCAGGAACATCGCGCTGATCTTCGAGAAGACCTCCACGCGCACCCGCTGCGCCTTCGAGGTGGCCGCCGCCGACCAGGGCGCCGGCACCGTCTACCTTGACCCCTCCGGCTCCCAGATGGGGCACAAGGAGTCCGTCCGCGACACCGCCCGCGTCCTCGGCCGGATGTTCGACGGGATCGAGTACCGGGGCGACAGCCAGGCCGCCGTCGAGGAGCTCGCCGCCCACGCCGGCGTACCCGTCTTCAACGGACTGACGAACGACTGGCACCCCACCCAGATGCTCGCCGACGTGCTCACCATGACCGAGCACGGCACCAAGCCCCTGGAGCGGACCGCCTTCGCCTACCTCGGCGACGCCCGCTTCAACATGGGCAACTCCTACCTGGTGACCGGCGCGCTGCTGGGCATGGACGTACGGATCGTCGCGCCGAAGGAGTACTGGCCCGCCGAGGCCGTCGTGACCCGGGCCCGGGAGCTGGCCGCGGCCTCCGGGGCGCGGATCACCCTCACCGAGGACGTCGCCGAGGGCGTGGCGCAGGCCGACTTCGTGGCCACCGACGTGTGGGTGTCGATGGGCGAGCCCAAGGAGGTCTGGGCCGAACGGATCGAGGCGCTGGCCCCGTACGCGGTAACCACGGACGTGCTGCGGGCCACGGGCAATCCGGACGTGAGGTTCCTGCACTGCCTGCCCGCCTACCACGACCTCGGAACCGAGGTCGCGCGGGACGTGCACGAGCGGTACGGCCTGGACTCGCTGGAGGTCACGGACGAGGTGTTCGAATCGGCGCACTCCGTCGTCTTCGACCAGGCCGAGAACCGGCTCCACACGATCAAGGCCGTACTGGTGGCCACGCTGGCCAAGCCGCGCGCATAGTCATGCGCGGGGGCGCGGAACGCATGCGTCCGCGCCTGCCGCGGCGCGCGCCGCGAGGGTGAACCAGACGGCCTTGCCGTGTGCGGTGCGGCGGTGACCGCAGGCGGAACTCAGGGTCCGGATCAGCAGCAGACCCCGCCCGTGCTCCTGCCAGAGGTCCGGGTGCGTGTCGTCCGGCCGGGCGGTCAGGTCGCCCGGCGGGAACGGGTCCCCGTCGTGGACCTCGACCCGGCAGCCGTTCGCCAGCAACTCCACGACCAGCTCGATCCCCGCGCCCGCGACGGTGTGTTCCACGGCGTTGGCGACCAGCTCGGCCGTCAGCAGCTCCGCGGTGTCGCTGTCGGCGGCCGGCTCGGCCTCCGTGAGCGCGGTCCGCACCAGCGCCCGGGCGAGGGGCACGGCGGCGGCCGTGTGCGGGAGGGCGATCCGCCAGGCGGCGGGCTCGGGCACGACAGGCCTCCGTTCCGTGGGTGTGCGATGACGCGCGGGGCGGATCGTCCCGGCGCGGGAGGGACCGCCCGGTTGCGGGAAAGGGAACTCCCGGTTTCAACCATACGAACCGTCGGCGCGGCCCCGTAGGGCACCCCGTCCGAACGGCACGCAACCACGGTCACCGATCGCTCGGGACCTTCGTCGTTCCCCCCCGGACCGTGCCCCGCATCCGCGTGTGCCCCGGCCCCGCGCCCGCATGTGCTCCGCCCCGTAACCCACCTGTCGCGTTTTCGTGACGGCAGTCAATACTCGGTGATACCGTCGGTTTCGTGAGCCCCTTCACCGGTTCCACACCAGCGACCGAACGGTGGCGCCACCTGCGGGTGACCCGGCAGGACGGCGTGGCCACCGTCACCCTCGACCGCCCCGAGAAGCTGAACGCGCTCACCTTCGGCGCCTACGCCGACCTGCGCGACCTGCTCGCCGAACTGTCCCGCGAACGCTCCGTGCGCGCCCTGGTCCTGGCGGGCGAGGGGCGCGGCTTCTGCTCCGGCGGAGACGTGGACGAGATCATCGGCGCCACCCTCGCCATGGACACCGCCGAACTCCTCGACTTCAACCGGATGACCGGCCAGGTCGTCCGCGCGATCCGCGAATGCCCCTTCCCGGTGATCGCCGCCGTGCACGGGGTGGCCGCCGGGGCCGGCGCCGTCCTCGCCCTCGCCGCCGACTTCCGGATCGCCGACCCCACCGCCCGCTTCGCGTTCCTCTTCACCCGCGTCGGCCTCTCCGGCGGCGACATGGGCGCCGCCTACCTACTGCCCCGGGTCGTCGGCCTCGGCCACGCCACCCGGCTCCTCATGCTCGGAGAGCCCGTACGCGCCGCCGAGGCGGAGCGCATCGGACTGCTCAGCGAACTCGTCGACGAGGGCGAGGCGGACGCCCGGGCCGCCGAACTGGCCGCCCGCCTCGCCGCCGGACCCGCCCTCGCCCACGCCCAGACCAAGGCCCTGCTGACCGCGGAACTCGACATGCCGCTGGCCGCGTCGGTCGAGCTGGACGCCAACACCCAGGCCCTCCTCATGCACGGCCAGGACTACGCGGAGTTCCACGCCGCCTTCACCGGGAAGCGTCCGCCGCAGTGGAAGGGCAGGTAGCCGGATGACCGCGAGCGCCCTTCGGGTGGCCGTCGTCGGCGGGGGGCCCGGCGGCCTCTACACCGCCGCACTCCTGGCCCGGCAGGGCCACCTCGTCGAGGTCTGGGAGCGCCGGGCCCCCGACGACACCTTCGGCTTCGGCGTCGTCCTCTCCGACGAGACCCTCGGCGGCATCGAACGCGCCGACACCGTCGTCCACGCCGCGCTCGGCGCCGAGTTCGTCCGCTGGGACGACGTGGACGTCGTCCACCGCGGCCGACTGCTCACCTCCGGCGGCCACGGCTTCGCCGCCCTCGGCAGGCGCCGACTGCTGGAGATCCTGCACGAGCGCTGCGCCGGCCTCGGGGTCCGGCTCCGCTTCCGCACCGAAGCCCCCGACGCCTTCGCCCTCGCCGCCGGCCACGACCTGGTCGTCGCCGCCGACGGGGTGCACAGCGCCACCCGTACGGCCGGCGCCGCGCACTTCCGGCCCACCGTCACCGAAGGCCGCTGCCGCTACATCTGGCTCGCCGCCGACTTCGCCTTCGAAGCGTTCCGCTTCGAGATCGCCGAGACCGAGCACGGCGTCATGCAGCTGCACGCCTACCCGTACGCCGCCGACGCCTCCACCGTGATCGTCGAGATGCGCGAGGAGGTGTGGCGGGCGGCCGGGTTCGACCTCCGCGACGAGGACGAGTCGGCGGCCCGCTGCGCCAAGATCTTCGCCGACGCCCTGCGCGGCCGGCCCTTGCGCGGCAACCGCTCGGCCTGGACCCGCTTCCCGACCGTGACGTGCGGGCAGTGGTCGCACCGGAACGTCGCCCTGGTCGGCGACGCCGCGCACACCGCGCACTTCTCCATCGGCTCCGGCACGAAACTCGCCGTCGAGGACGCCCTCGCGCTCACCGAAGCCCTGGAAGCGGCGCGGGCCGCCGGGCACGGGGTACCGCAGGCCCTCGCGGCGTACGAGCGGGACCGGCGCCCGGCGGTGGCCAGCACCCAGCGGGCGGCCGCCGCCAGCATGCGCTGGTTCGAGGGGATCGACTCGTACGTCGGCCAACCGGCCCGGCAGTTCGCCTTCAACCTGCTCACCCGCAGCCGCCGCGTCACCCACGACAACCTCCGGCTGCGCGACCCCCGCTTCACCCGCGCGGTCGAACGGGACTTCGGCTGCCCGCAACAGGAGGCGCCCGATCAGCGGGACCCGGGGGACGCGGGGGGCCCGGGCGACGCCGGCGGTACGGGAACGCCGCCGATGTTCACCCCGTTCACCCTGCGCGGGCTGACCCTGCGCAACCGCGTCGTCGTCTCGCCCATGGACATGTACTCCGCGCGGGAAGGGGTGCCCGGGGACTTCCACCTCGTGCACTTGGGCGCGCGGGCCCTGGGCGGGGCCGGACTCGTCATGACCGAGATGGTCTGCGTGAGCCCCGAGGGCCGCATCACGCCCGCCTGCGCCGGCCTGTGGACGGCCGACCAGGCCACCGCCTGGAAGCGGATCGTGGACTTCGTGCACACCTCCGCCCCCGGCGCTGCCCTCGGCGTCCAACTCGGCCACTCCGGCCGCAAGGGCTCCACGCGCGTCATGTGGGAGGGCATGGACGAACCCCTCCCGCAGGACAACTGGCCGCTCGTCGCGGCCTCCGCCCTGCCGTACAAGCCGGGCCTGTCCGCCGTCCCGCGCGCCCTGGCCGCCGACGACCTCGGCGCGATCCGCTCCGACTTCGCGGCGGCCGCCGTACGCGCCGCGGACTGCGGCTTCGACCTGCTGGAACTGCACTGCGCGCACGGCTACCTGCTGTCCGGCTTCCTGTCCCCGCTCACCAACCACCGCGACGACGTCTACGGCGGCCCCCTGGAGAACCGGCTGCGGTTCCCGTTGGAGGTCTTCGACGCGGTCCGCGAGGTCTGGCCGCAGGACCGCCCGATGACCGTGCGGCTCTCCGCGACCGACTGGGCCCCCGGCGGCACCACGCCCGAGGAGGCCGAACGGATCGCCGCCGCGTTCGCCGCCCACGGAGCCGACGCCGTCGACGTGTCCACGGGCCAGGTCGTGGCCGACGAACAGCCCGAGTACGGGCGCTCCTACCAGACCCCGCACGCCGACCGGATCCGCAACGCCCTGGGCATCCCCGTCATCGCGGTCGGCGCCATCTCCTCCTGGGACGACGTCAACTCCCTGCTCCTCGCCGGCCGCGCCGACCTGTGCGCGGTCGGCCGCCCCCACCTCTACGACCCGAACTGGACCCTGCACGCCGCCGCCGACCAGGACTGGGCGGGCCCGGCCGCCCCCTGGCCGGAGCCGTACCGCGCGGGCAGCCGGAAACCGCCGACGGGCCGGGTCCGGTCACAGGACTAGGCCGCGGCGGACACCGCTTCCAGGTGGAGCCGGTCGTCGATCGGGACGTAGCCGAGGCGCTGGTAGACGCCGTTGCTGGTCGGGTTGGCCAGGTCGGTGAAGAGCAGCACCTCGGTCGCGCCGGCCGCGTGCGCCCCCTCGGTCGCGGCGTGCGTCACCCCGGCCGCGTATCCCCGGCCGCGTTCCCCGGGCGGCGTGTAGACGGGGCCGATCCGGGAGGCGGAGCCGATCGGGCGGGAGAAGCCGGCCACGGACACCGGGGTGCCCGCGTGCTCCCACAGCAGGAACCCGCCGTACGAGATCCGGTCGCGCAGGGCCGTCGGGGAGGCCGTGCCGGGGCTGTCGACCTCCCGGTTGAACTCCGTGACCCACTCCAGCAGCAGCGGCAGGTCCGCCTCCCGCGCGGGGCGGGCCCGCCCCGGCGGCAACGGGTGCGGGGCGGCCAGGGTGCCCAGCCGGTACAGCCGGGTCTCGTCCACGACCCGGACCGGCGTCCCCCACACCCCGGCCAGGGTCCGCGCGTCCGCGCTGCGGGCGTCGAAACCGGCGACGTCCGCGAGCAGCGGCTCCGAGGTGAGGGCGGCGCCCAGCGCCGGTAAGGCCTCCGGGGGCAGCGCGCCGAGCAGCAGGGGAAACGGTGGCGTGCGCAGCAGCCCACCGGCGACGACCCCGTCGGAGCCGGTCCACCACCCGAAGACGGGATCGGCGGGGCCGTGGGCGTGCGGGCCGCGCCGCTCCAGGGCGTCGGCGACGGTCAGCAGGATGGTGTTGACGACGGGCTGCGCGGCCACGGCCGGGCGCGCGACGGCCAGGAAGGCCGCCAGATCATTGCTGAAGGTCCAGGTCATGACCCATCGTGCCCGGCCCGCGGGGCCCCGCGCACCGGAGTTTCCGCCCGACCCCGGCCGGCGTTCGGGCCGTCCCGAGCGCCCTACTCCCGTACGAACAGCGCGCCCGTCTCCCGCAGCCGGGCGTGGAGCTCGGCGAAGACCGCCGCCGCCCGGTCGCCCGGCCAGTCGGCGGGCAGCAGCTCGCGCGGCAGCCCGGGGTCCGCGTACGGCAGCCGCCGCCAGGTGTCCAGAGCCGGCAGGTACGTCCGGTACGCCTCCTCGGGCGTCGGCTCGGAGCCCGATTGCAGGGCCCGGAGGGCCGGTTCGTGCAGGTCGAGGAACTCCTCGTGCTGCTTGGCCAGAGCCGCCAGGTCCCACCAGCGGGCCACCGCCTCGCCCCTCGGGGCGAAACCGAGGTGACCGCCCCGGAACAGCTCCACGTACGCCGTCAGGTGCAGCCGCTCCAGAGTGCGGCCGGTCTCCCCGGCCAGGTGCGCGGGGGCGATCCACACGCCGGGGGCCACGGCCCCGAAGCCCAGCCGGGCCAGCCGCGAGCGCAGCAGGTGCCGCTTGTGCCGCTCCTGCTCGGGCACGGAGAAGACGGCGACCAGCCACTCCTCCGAGACGGGCACGGCGCCGTAGATCCGCCGGTCGCCGTCCTCCAACAGTTGGCGGGCCTCCTCGGACAGCACGTAGCCGGGGGCGCCGTCCGTCGCCCGCGCGGGCTCCAGGAAGCCGCGCCGTTTCAGGCGGGACACCGAGGAACGGACGGAGGGCGCGTCGACCCCGGCCGCGCCCAGCAGGCGGACCAGGGCGGACACCGGTACGGGACCCTCGAAGGACCGTCCGTAGGCGCCGTAGAAGGTGACGATCAAAGAACGCGGAGTGTGCTGCTCGGCCACGGGTTCACTCTAGATCGCGCAGCCGGAACCGTTGGAGTTTGCCGGTCGCGGTCCGCGGCAGCGCCGGCAGGAAGACGAAGGAGCGCGGGCACTTGTGCGGGACCAGCTCGCCCCGCACGAAGGTCCGCAGCGCCTCCTCGCCGAGCACCGCCCCCTCGCGCAGCACCGTGTACGCCACGACCACCTGCCCGCGCCGCTCGTCGGGCCGGCCGACCACGGCCACCTCCACCACGTCCGGGTGGCGCAGCACGGCCTCCTCGACCTCCGGGCCGGCGATGTTGTACCCCGAGGAGATGATCATGTCGTCGGCGCGGGCGACGTACCGGAAGTAGCCCTCCGGGTCGCGGACGTAGGTGTCGCCGGTCAGGTTCCAGCCGTCCCGTACGTACTCGCCCTGCCGGGGGTCGGCCAGATAGCGGCAGCCCACCGGCCCGCGCACCGCCAGCAGCCCCGGCTCGTTGTCCGCCACCGGCCGCCCCGAGGGGTCCACCACCCGGGCCTGCCACCCCGGCACCACCCGGCCGGTCGTCCCGGGCCGGATGTCCTCGTCCGCCGCCGAGATGAAGATGTGCAGCAGCTCGGTCGCCCCGATCCCGTTGATGATCCGCAGGCCGGTGCGCTCGTACCAGGCCCGCCAGGTCGCCTCGGGCAGGTTCTCGCCCGCCGACACGCAGCGGCGCAGCGCGGACAGGTCGTAGGCGCCGGCGTCGTACGGGCCGAGCGTGTCCAGCATCGACCGGTAGGCGGTGGGCGCGGTGAACAGCACGGTCACCCCGTGCTCGGCGAGCGCGGGCAGCAGCACCCGGGGCGCGGCCTGCTCCAGCAGCAGCGCGCAGGCACCGGCCCGCAGCGGGAACACCACCAGCCCGCCCAGCCCGAAGGTGAACCCCAGCGGGGGGCTGCCCGCGAACACGTCGTCGGGGCGGGGTCGCAGCACACCGGCCGAGAAGGTGTCGGCGACGGCGAGCAGGTCCCGGTGGAAGTGCATGCAGCCCTTGGGGCGGCCGGTGGTCCCCGAGGTGAACGCGATCAGCGCCACGTCGTCGGCCGAGGTCTCCACCGCCTCGTACGGCGCCGGATGCGCCTCGGCCAGCCGCAGCAGGTCGTCCGCGGCGTCACCGCCGTACGCGGTGATCCGCAGGCCCGGAACCTCGGCCTTCGCCAGGTCGTCGAGGGCGCTCACATGACACACGGCGTGCCGCACCCGGGCCATGGCGCACACCGTGGCCAGCTCCTGCGCCCGCTGCTGGGCCAGTACGGTCACGGCCACCGCGCCCGCCTTCATGACCGCCAACCAGCACGCGGCGAGCCAGGGCCCGGTGGGGCCGCGGAGCAGCACCCGGTTGCCGGGGACCACTCCCAGGTCGACGGTGAGGACGTGGGCCAGCCGGTCCACGCGCTCGCGCAGTTCCCCGTACGACCACACCTCGCCCGCACCGCTGCGGAACGCCGGCCGGTCCGGGCCGAACCGGGCGATCGTGGCGTCGAGCAGCTCGGCCCCGCAGTTCAACCGGTCGGGGTAGGCCAGTTCGGGCAGTTCGAACAGCAACTGCGGCCAGGCGTGCGCCGGCGGCAGGTGGTCCCGGGCAAAAGTGTCGGCGTGGGCGGAAGGCATGAGCTCCAAGGCGGGTTCGCCCCCTTGCAACGTCCGGATTGAGGTGGAGCCGGCCGTGCGGTCGCGTCACGAGCGTATCGTGACGGTGACGACAGTCAACAGGACGCGATAGAACTGGGGCATTCGGATGACCGGATTCGCGCTCGGGCCGGAAGAAGAGGAAGGGTGCGCCCGGCTGCGCACCCTGGCGGGGGAGCGGCTCAGGCCGCTCGCCGAGAAGGGCGAACCCGGCCGGGTGAACCGGCCGCTGCTCGCGGCCCTCGGTGAACTGGGCCTGCTGGACAAGGTGTTCACCTCCGGGGCGTTGGAGCTGTGCCTGCTGCGGGAGTCCCTGGCCTACGGTTGCACCGAGGCGGAGACCGCGCTGGCCCTCCAGGGCCTCGGCGCCCACCCGGTGCTCGCCGCCGGCAGCGCGGCGCAGCGGGAACGCTGGCTGCCGGGCGTACGGGAGGGCAAGGCGGTGGCGGCCTTCGCGCTCAGCGAGCCGGGCGCCGGCTCGGACGCGGCGGCCCTGGCCCTGGCGGCCGAACCGGACGGGCCGGGTTGGCGGCTGACCGGCGCCAAGTGCTGGATCTCCAACGCCCCCGAAGCGGACTTCTACACCGTGTTCGCCCGGACGGGTGAGGCGCCGGGCGCCAAGGGCATCACCGCCTTCCTGGTCCCGGGGGACCGGGGGGGCCTCACCGGCGAGGCCCTCGACATGCTGTCGCCGCACCCGATCGGCTCCCTCGCCTTCGACGCCGTCGCCGTCGGACCCGAGGACGTGCTCGGGGAACCCGGGCAGGGCTTCCGCGTCGCGATGGGCACGCTGAACCTGTTCCGGCCGAGCGTCGGCGCGTTCGCCGTGGGCATGGCCCGGGCGGCCCTGGACGCCACCCTCGCGCACACCGCCGGACGTGCCGCGTTCGGCGGGGTCCTGGCCGACCTCCAGGCCGTCGCCCACCGGGTCGCCGAGATGGCCACCCGCACCGAGGCCGCCCGGCTGCTGGTCTACGCCGCCGCCGGAGCCCACGACCGGGGCGCGCCCGACGTCCCGCGCCGGGCGGCGATGGCCAAACTGCTCGCCACCGAGACCGCCCAGTACGTCGTCGACCACGCCGTCCAACTGCACGGGGCGGTCGCCCTGCGCCGCGGCCACCTCCTGGAGCACCTCTACCGGGAGGTGCGGGCCCCCAGGATCTACGAGGGCGCCAGCGAGGTGCAGCGCACGATCATCGCGAAGGAGCTCTACCGGGAGGTGGCGGCCCGATGAGCCTCGAACGCGTCAACCCGCCGGAGCTGTCCCCGGCGACCGGCTTCTCGCACGCGGTCGTCGCCACCGGCGGCCGGCTCGTGTTCCTGGCGGGCCAGACCGCCCTCGACGGCGCCGGCAAGGTGGTCGGGCAGACCCTGCCCGAGCAGTTCGAGCGGGCCCTGACCAACCTGCTGGCCGCCCTCGCCGCCGCGGGCGGCACCCCGGCCGACCTGGCCCGGGTCACCGTGTACGCGGCGGACGTGGCCGCCTACCGGGAGCACGCGAGTGAACTGGGGCGCGTGTGGCGGGCGTTGGCGGGTCGGGAGTATCCGGCGATGGCCGTGGTCGGCATCGTACGACTGTGGGACACCGAGGCCCTGGTCGAACTCGACGGCATCGCCGTGCTGCCCTGATCGGGGCCCGGCGCGCTGTCCCTCGGCGCGCTATCCCTCCAGGAGGGCGCCCATCCACTCCTCGATGCCCGCGACCGTGCGCGGCAGGGCCCCGGACATCAGGCGGGCGCCGTCCGAGGTGATGACCAGGTCGTCCTCGATGCGCACGCCGATGCCGCGCAGCTCTACGGGGAGGGTCTCGTCGTCGGGCTGGAGGTAGAGGCCGGGTTCCACGGTGAGGACCTGGCCCTCCTCCAGGACCCCGTCCAGGTAGGCGTCGGCCCGCGCCCGCGCGCAGTCGTGGACGTCGAGCCCGAGCATGTGGCCGCTGCTGCACAGGGTGTACCGCCGGTGCAGGTCGCCCCGCGCGTCCTTCAGGACGCCCCACTCGGCCAGCCCCTCGGCGATGACCCGCATCCCGGCCCGGTGGAAGTCGCGGAAGCTCGCGCCCGGGCGCAGCGCCGCCATGCCGGCGTCCTGGGCGGCCAACACCAGTTCGTACACCTGCCGTTGGACAGGTGAGAAGCGTCCCGACAGGGGGAGCGTGCGGGTGATGTCGGCGGTGTACAGGGTGTCCGTCTCGACGCCCGCGTCGAGCAGCAGCAGGTCGTCGCCGTTCAGCCGGCCGTCGTTGCGGATCCAGTGCAGTACGCAGGCGTGGGCGCCGGAGGCGGCGATCGTGTCGTAGCCGGTGCCGTTGCCCTCGGCCCGGGCGCGCAGGTTGAAGACGCCCTCGATCCAGCGCTCGCCGCGCGGGTGGGCGAGGGCGCGCGGCAGGGCCCGTACGACGTCCTCGAACCCGGCGGTGGTGTGGTCCACGGCCCGTTGGAGTTGGTCGACCTCCCACGCGTCCTTGACCAGCCGCAGTTCCGACAGGGCGCCGGCCAGCTCGTGGTCGGTCGCGGCGTCGCGGGCGGGCGGGGAGCCGAGGGCGTCCAGGTGCGCGCAGCGGATGCCGGTCAGCCGTTCGGCCTCCGCCAGGTCGGGGCGGCGGCCGACCCAGAACTCGCCGTGGCGGCGGTCGCGGTAGAACTCCTCGTTGCCGCCGGTCCGGGGCGAGCGCGGTCGGAGGTACAACACCGCCTCGTGGCCGCTCGGCCCGGCGGGCTCCAAAACCAGGACGTGTCCCACCTGGTCCTCGCCGGTGAGGCCGGTGAGCCAGGCGTACGCGCTGTGCGGCCGGAAGCGGTGGTCGCAGTCGTTGGAGCGGACCTTCAGCTCGCCCGCCGGTACGACGAGCCGCTCGCCGGGGAAGAGCGCCGAGAGGCGGGCCCGGCGAGCGGGGGTCACGTCGTGGGCGGCGACGCGGGCCGTGGCGGGCAGCGGGGAGGCCGCCCAGTCCGCCGCCATGAAGCGGGACAACTCGGCTGATACCGGCAGATCGTGACTGCCGATGTGGAGGCCGGAGGGGTGGTCGGTCATGGAGGCTCCCTCAAGAAGTACCGAACTGGTGGGCGCACAGGTCTTGTCAGTGCAATTTCACATTACTATGTTACAGCTCACACCTCGGCACGTTAATCCCCGTCAAACGCCGTGTGACGCAAGGCAGTTCCACCACTTCCCCCACCTCCCTGCCCACCAGGAGTTACCGGTGTCCCAGCACAGAGCTGTGCGTACGTCCCTCCTCTCCGCCGCCGTGGCGGTCACCCTCCTCGCCACCGCCGGCCAGGCCGTGACCCAGGCGTCCGAGCGGGGCACCCCCGCCGCCGTGAGCGGCGCCTCCGCGCCCGGCACCTTCGGCCCGGGGGCCGCGGCCGCCACGCCGAACCCCTTCGACGAGGTCGAGCGCCTCGCCAACGCCAAGGAGCCCGTCGAGGCACCCGCCCTGGCCCCCGGCGGCAAGGCCGCAGCCGGCGGTCAGGTGCCCGGCGCCGCACCGGCCGCTTCGGCGCCGGTGTCCGCCGCCGCCACCGAACGCTCCGAGAAGAGCCGCAAGGCCTCCGCCGAGGCCGCGCCCGTGGCGCGGAGCGTCGCGGCCGGCGTCCCCTGCACCCTCGACGGGATCACGAACCTCATCCCGGAGCAGTTCGCCGACTTCCTCGGCGACCAGGCCGTCCTCGCCGACGGCTGTCTGCGGGGCCTCATATGGACCTGGGACGCCCGCCTGACGTCCGTCATGTCCGACGCCCACGTGCAGGCGGTCTCCCGCCGGATCTCGACCCTCTCCGCGGCCCACGACGGCCGCAACTCCTCCCACCTGGAGGAGATGTTCACCTATCTGCACGCCGTCGCCTACCACGACCACGCGCGTTCCGAGATCGACGTCACCGACGCCCCGACGGTCAACGCCATGCGGCAGGCCATCGCCGACTTCGGCGCCGCCGCCCGCACCTTCGACGTCACCCGGACCAACGCCAACACCCTGCGCGAGGCCCTCTACGCGGCCAGCGCCCCCGGCCTGCGCCACCACCAACTCGGCCTGATCAAGAAGGTCCTGGCGACGATGGACCCGGCCCATCCGGCCACCCACCTCGATACCGCCTGGGCGGGCGCCGCGCTGGCCGCGCTCTCCGTCAACTACCTGGGTGTCTACCCGGGCAACCAGGACGCCGCCTTCCACGCGGCCGCGGCCGGCGACCCCTCGTACCGCGCCGCGTTCAAGACCTTCGCGACCCACACCCACCTCAAGGGCACCGCGAACGCCTGGGTGGTGCGCGACGCGCTCAGCGAGTACGCCCGCTTCGGCGAGATCGCCGGCCTGCGCGCCGGCATAGCCGCCGACCTCGGCGCGATGCTGGACCAGGTCAAGCGGGACTTCGGCAACGGCAGCGAGCAGTGGGCCAAGCTCGTCTCCTGGCTCAACTACTACGACGCCTGCAAGCCGTACGGCGTGTGCAAGGAGGACATCGAGAAGCAGATCTTCCCGTACACCTACACCTACGACAACGGCGCCATCAAGGTCCGCACCGGCCTCGACCGGGTCACCGTCGACCAGCTGTACTACGCGAGCAAGCAGGTCAAGGCCCAGTACCACCGCGTCCTCGGCACCGACCAGCCGCTCGCCGGTGACCCCAACTCCACTCTGAACATCGTGCTGTACGGGTCGCGCGCCGACTACGAGAACTACCACCCGATCCTGACGGGCTACGACACCAACAACGGCGGCATCTACATCGAGAACGGCGCCACCTTCTACACCTACCAGCGCCGCGTCCCGCAGGACTCCTCCCTCACCCTGGAAGAGCTCTTCCGCCACGAGTACACGCACTACCTCAACGGCCGCTACGCCGTACCCGGGTTCTTCGGCGAAGGCCCCTGGTACGAGGGCGACCGTACGACCGCCATGGACGAGGGCACCGCCGAGTTCTTCGACGGGGCCACCCGCGACAACGGCATCGCCGTCCGCAAGTCCCTCGTCAAGAGCATCATCGCCGACACGGCGAACGGCGGCCCGCGCATGACCGTCGAGCAGCTGCTGAACGCCACCTACGACGGCGACGGCTTCCGCTTCTACAGCTACGCCGGGACCTTCTTCGAGTTCCTCTGGACCGAGAAGCCCACGCTGCTGCGCGAGATGTACACCCACCTGCGCGCCAACGACGTGGCGGCGTACGACTCCTGGCGCCACCGGACGGGTGCGGACACCTACCTCCAGCGCGACTACACCCGCTTCCTGGACGCCCAGATCGCCAAGGTCGACCAACTGCACGTGCCGAACACCACCTTCACGCCGAACGACCGGCTGCGCGACTCCGCGCTCGCGTCGGTGAAGTCGACGTTCGCGACCGCCACCTACAACACCCCGGACTGCGTGGAGAACGGCGACCCCGGCAAGCGCCGCTTCACGTGCACGGGTCGGATCAGCGCGAACCTGAAGAACTGGCGCAGCGACGACCAGAACTTCAAGGACATGTCCGAGACGGTCGACTACTTCATCCTCGACCGGGCCGGGGCGGCCTCCACCAACCTGGCCGACATGAACTGCTCCTTCGGCCCGGTGGAGATCTGGACCAACAGGACGGCGGGGACCTCCCCCTACAGCTGTGAGGGCCCGCTCCGCAGCTGATCCGCCCCGGGCCGGCCCCTCATCCGAAGGGGGGGAGGGGCCGGCCCGTGGATCCTAGGCACCCTCCAAAGAATGTGACATATTACTGCCGTGTCCCAGACCCACTCCCCGGACGTCGTCATCATCGGCGCCGGCGTCGTCGGAGCCGCGTGCGCCTACTACGCCGCGCGCTCCGGGCTCTCCGTGGCGGTCGTCGACCGCGGTTCCGTCGCGGGCGGCACGACCGGCGCCGGGGAGGGCAACCTGCTGGTCTCCGACAAGGAGGCCGGCCCCGAACTCGACCTGGCCCTGCTCTCCACCACCCTGTGGCGCGAACTGGCCGCCGTCCTCCCGCCGGAGACGGAGTACGAGGCCAAGGGCGGCCTGGTCGTCGCCCCCGACGACACCACCCTGAAGGCCCTGCGCCACTTCGCCGACGGCCAGCGCGCCTCGGGGGTCGTCCCCACCGAGATCGGCCCGGACGCCCTGCACGACCTGGAACCCCACCTGGCTCCGGGTCTCGCCGGCGGCTTCCACTACCCGCAGGACGCCCAGGTCCAGCCGGCCCGGGCCGCCGCCCACCTCCTGGCCGCCTCGGGAGCCACCCTCCACCTGGGCGAGGAGGTCACCGACATCCTCCTCACGAACGGCGCCGTCCGCGGGATCCGCACCACCCGCCGCACCCTGCACACCCCGGCGGTGGTCAACGCCGCCGGCACCTGGGGCGGCCAGGTGGCCGCCCTCGCCGGAACCACCCTCCCGGTCCTGCCCCGCCGCGGCTTCGTCCTCGTCACCGAACCCCTGCCCCGCGTGGTCCGGCACAAGGTCTACGCCGCCGACTACATCGCCGACGTCGCCAGCGGATCCGCCGCCCTGCAGTCCTCGGCCGTCGTGGAGGGCACCCCGGCCGGCCCCGTCCTCATCGGCGCGACCCGCGAACGCGTCGGCTTCGACCGGAGCCCGTCCACCGAAGCCCTGCGCCGACTGGCCCGCCAGGCCGCGGCCCTCTTCCCGGTCCTGACCGACGTCCGCGTCCTGCGCAGCTACCACGGCTTCCGCCCCTACCTCCCCGACCACCTCCCCGCGATCGGCCCGGACCCCCGCGTCCCCGGCCTGCTCCACGCCTGCGGCCACGAGGGCGCCGGCATCGGCCTGGCCCCCGCCACCGCCGCCCTCATCACCGCCACCCTCACGAACACCCGCCCACCCCTGAACCCCCACCCCTTCCGCCCGAACCGCTTCCCATGACCCCCAACCAAGCAAGTGAGGGGCGCTGCGACCCGGCCGGGGGCCGGGACGGGGTGGGGGGTCGCCCGAAGCCACAACGTGATGTGTTGGCGCTGGAACCCCCTCAGCAACGCAGCCCCCCACAGGGCGCCATAAATCATGCCCGCCCCGGGCGACCCCCCCCCCCGTCCCGGCCCCCGGCCCCGCAGCCCACCCACACGCCGCGCCCCGCCCTCCCGCCCCCGCCCTCCCGCCCCCGCCGCGCCAAGCCCACCCGAGGAGCCCCCCTGATGCGCACCCCCCGCTCACTGGTGGGCGGCAGCCCCACGGCGACGTACGTCCTGCGCTTCGACGGCCGCGAGCTCACCGCACAGGCCGGCCAGAGCGTCGCGGCCGTCCTCTGGTCCGCCGGCATCCTCGCCTGGCGCACCACCCGCGAAGCCGGCGCCCCCCGGGGCGCGTTCTGCGGCATCGGCAGTTGCTACGACTGCCTCATCACCATCAACGGCCGCCCGAACCAACGCGCCTGCCTCGTCCCCGCCCGCCCGGGCGACAGCATCACCACCCAGGAAGGAACCGGCCGTGCCGACCTCGCGGTCTGAACACCCCGACCGGGCCCTGCCCCAGCCCCCCACCGGCCAGGCCCCCGCCGACCTCGCCATCGTCGGCGCCGGACCCGCCGGCCTGGCCGCCGCCGTGACGGCCGCCGACCTCGGCCTGCGCGTCACCGTCCTCGACGCCGCCGAACGCCCCGGCGGCCAGTTCTACCGCCACCCCGCCCCCGGCCTCGGAGCCGCCCGTCCCCAGGCCCTGCACCACGGCTGGCGCGCCTTCGCCGGCCGCGAAGCGGGCCTGCGCGCCCACGAGTCGGCCGGCCGCGTCGCGTACCTCTCCTTCCACCACGTCTGGACGGTGGTCCCGGACGCCGGGGCCTGGACCCTGCACGCGGTGGCCGGCCCGGGGGAGGAGCCGGCGGTCGTCCACGCCCGGGCCGTGCTCCTGGCCACCGGCGCCCACGAGCGCCAACTGCCCTTCCCCGGCTGGATCCTGCCCGGGGTCATCGGCGCCGGCGGGGCCCAAGCCATGCTCAAGGGCGGGCTCGTCCTGCCCGGCCGACGCATCGTCGTCGCCGGGAGCGGGCCCCTGCTGCTGGCGGTGGCCGGCTCCCTCGCCGCGGCCGGAGCCACCGTGCCCGCGGTCATCGAGGCCGGCGCGTACACCGCGTACGCCGCCCACACCGGCGCCCTGCTGCGCAACCCCGGCAAACTCGCCGAAGGCGCCACGTACGGCGGCGCCCTGCTGCGCCACCGTGTCCGGTTGCGCACCCGACACGCCGTGACCGAGGCGCACGGGAGCGACCGGGTCGAGGCCGTCACCGTCGCACGCCTGGACCGCGACTGGCGCCCGCTGCCCGGCACCTCGCACCGAATCCCCTGTGACGCCGTCGCCGTCGGCCACGGGCTGGTGCCCCAACTGGAACTGGCGACCGGCCTCGGCTGCGCCACCCTCCGCTCCCCGGACGGCACCGTCGCCCTCGACCTGGACGAGGAGCAGCGCACGTCCGTCCCCGGGATCTGGTCCGCCGGCGAGACCGGCGGCATCGGCGGCGCCGAACTCGCCCTGACCGAGGGGGAAATCGCCGCCCACGCGATCGCCGGCCGGCCCGCTCCGGCCGTACTCGCCCGCCGCCGCGCCCGACTGCGGGCCTTCGCCGGGGCGATGGCGGCCGCCCACCGACCCGGTCCGGGCTGGACCGACTGGCTGGACGACGGAACCGACGTGTGCCGCTGCGAGGAGGTCCCGGCGGGCCGGATCCGCGAGGCGGTCGGCGAGCTCGGCGCGCGGGACGCCCGTACGGTCAAGCTCCTCACCCGGGCCGGCATGGGCTGGTGCCAGGGCCGGATGTGCGGTCCGGCCGTGGCCGCCCTGGCGGGCGAGGTGCCGGCTCCCGACCGCCGACCGCTGTCCTGCCCGGTGCCGCTCGGCCAACTGGCCGCGCTACCGGCGCGTGAGCCCGCCGGGGCCGTGGCCAACGGCTCCTCGGGCGAGCCGACTTCCGGGGCGCGGCCCACGGCCGACGGTCCCTGAGGCCACCGCCCGGACCCGGCCCCGCCGGCCCCTTGTGGCCACGTCACACCCACTAGTAAAATGTCACACACCACACTAGGGAGTCACCTCATGAACCACGCGCCCACCCCCGCGCCCCGCACCGACACCCGCACCCGCCCCTGGCACGGAATCATGGTGGCCACCACCCTGCCCCTGCGCGAGGACCTCGGCGTCGACTACGACGCCTACGCCGAACACGTCCAGTGGCTGATCGCCAACGGCTGCGACGGCGTGGTCCCCAACGGCTCCCTCGGGGAGTACCAGACCCTCACCGACGAGGAACGCGCCCGCGTCGTACGCACCGCCGTCGAGGCCGCCGGCGACGGCAGCCGCGTCATGCCCGGCGTCGCCGCCTACGGCAGTGCCGAGGCCCGACGCTGGGCCGACCAGGCCGCCGAGGCCGGCGCGGGCTCCGTCCTGCTCCTGCCCCCCAACGCCTACCGCGCCGACGAGGCCGCCGTACGCGCCCACTACGCCGAGGTGGCCCGCGCCGGCCTGCCCGTCGTCGCGTACAACAACCCCATCGACACCAAGGTGGACCTCGTCCCGGCCCTCCTCGCCCGACTGCACGCGGACGGCTCCGTCGTCGCCGTCAAGGAGTTCAGCGGGGACGTACGGCGCGCCTACGAGATCGCCGAACTCGCCCCGGGCCTCGACCTGCTCATCGGCGCCGACGACGTACTCCTCGAACTCGCCCTCGCCGGGGCCGTCGGCTGGATCGCCGGATACCCCAACGCCCTGCCGGCCGCCTGCTCCACGCTCTACCGGGCCGCCGTCGCCGGCGACCTCACCACCGCGCTCCCCCTCTACAAGTCCCTGCACTCCCTGCTGCGTTGGGACTCCAAAACCGAGTTCGTCCAGGCCATCAAGCTCTCCATGGACCTGGCCGGCCGCCCCGGCGGTGCCACCCGCCCGCCCCGCCTCCCGCTCACCGGCGAGATCGAGGCCGCCGTCCGCGCCGCCACCGAGAAGGCGCTCGCGGAAGGCCTTTCCTAGCACCCGCGCCCGCTTCGCACCCGCCCCACCTCAGCCACCGCCCTGCCCGCCCGCCCGGACGGGCGGGCCCAGCCCCCAGGGGAACCCATGCGCACGCGCCACGTCTACCACGCGGTGGACTCGCACACCGAGGGGATGCCGACCCGGGTCATCACCGGGGGGGTCGGGGTGATCCCCGGCGCCACCATGGCCGAGAAACGGCTCCACTTCATGGCGCACACGGATCAGGTCCGCACCCTGCTGATGTACGAGCCGCGCGGCCACGCGGCGATGAGCGGCGCGATCCTGCAACCGCCGACCCGGCCCGACGCCGACTTCGGCGTCCTCTACATCGAGGTGTCGGGCCTGCTGCCCATGTGCGGCCACGGCACCATCGGGGTGGCCACCGTCCTGGTCGAGACCGGCATGGTCCCGGTGGTCGAACCGGTCACCACCGTCCGGCTCGACACCCCGGCCGGCCTGGTCCGCGTGGACGTCCGCGTCGAGGACGGCGCGGCCGGCGCCGTCACCCTCACCAACGTGCCCTCCTTCAGCGTCGGCCTCGACCTGAAGGCCGAGGTCCCCGGCTTCGGTACGGTCACCTACGACCTCGCCTACGGCGGCAACTTCTACGCCTTCGTCGAACTCGACTCCCTCGGGCTGCCCTTCGACCGGGCCCGCAAGGACGACCTGCTCGCCGCGGGCCTCGCCGTCATGGACGCCGTCAACGCCTCGCCCGAGCGGCCCGTCCACCCCGAGGACCCGGCGATCGCCGGCCTCAAGCACGTCTACCTCGCCGCCCCCGGCTCCGACGCCCGCCGCTCCCGCCACGCCATGGCCATCCACCCCGGCTGGTTCGACCGCTCGCCCTGCGGCACCGGAACCAGCGCGCGCATGGCCCAACTGCACGCCCGCGGCTTGCTGCCGCTCGACACCGACTTCGTCAACGAGTCCTTCATCGGCACCGAGTTCACCGGCCGACTGACCGCGCGGACCAGCGTCGCCGGCGTCCCCGCCGTCATCCCCACGATCACCGGCCGGGCTTGGATCACCGGCACCGCCCAGTACTTCCTGGACCCGTCCGACCCCTTCCCCGGAGGGTTCCTGCTGTGAGATCCGTACGGACCACCGACTACCACGCCGCCGGCGAACCCTTCCGGATCGTCGACACCTCGGACCCCGGTGGCGCCCCCGTGCCCGGCGACACCGTCGCCGAGCGCTGCGCCACCGCCATCGGACCCGGCGGCTCCGGGACCGCGCCGCGCCCCGGCCCTCTGGACGAGGTACGCCGGCTGCTCGTGCGCGAGCCGCGCGGACACGCCGGCATGTACGGGGGGTTCGTCGTGCCCCCGGACGACGACGGCGCCCATTTCGGGGTGCTGTTCTGGCACAAGGACGGCTACTCCACCGCCTGCGGCCACGGCACGATGGCCCTCGGAGCCTGGGCCGTGGACACCGGCCGGGTCCCGGCCCCGGCCGACGGCGACGTCGAGGTCCGCGTCGACGCGCCCTCCGGCCGGGTCCGCGCCACCGTCCACCGCGCCGACGGCCGCACCACCGGCATCACCTTCCGCAACGTCCCCGCCCGGGTGGGCGCCCGCAAGGTTCCCGTCGCCACCACCCTCGGCATCGCCGAGGTGGACATCGCCCACGCCGGGGCCTGCTACGCCTCGGTCCGCGCCCGGGACCTCGGGCTGGAGGTCACCCGCGCCGCCCTGCCCGCGCTCACCCGGGCCGGGCGGGAGATCCGGGCGGCCCTGGCCACGCACCCCGCCACCTGGCACCCCGACGGGCCCCTGCTGTCCGGGGTGTACGGGGTGATCCTGCACGAGGAGCTGCCCGACACCCCGTTCGGCCCGCACCAGCGCAACGTCACCGTCTTCGCCGACGGGCAGATCGACCGCTCGCCCTGCGGCTCCGGCACCTCGGCCCGGCTCGCGCTGCTCGCGGAGGACGGCCGGCTCGGCCCCGGGCAGGACCTGCTGCACGAGTCGATCGTCGGCTCCGTGTTCACCGGGCGCGTCCTGGACGGCGGCGTCACCGAGGTCACCGGCACGGCGTACCGCACCGGCGAGCACACCTTCACCATCGACCCGTACGACGCCCTCGGCGCGGGATTCACCCTGTGAGCGGGGGCTTCGAGCCCGGCGCGCCCGGGGACGCCGGCCGGCCCGAGCCGGCGCGACCGGGGCCGGAGCCGGTCGGGTCCGCCCCGCCCGCCCTCCTGCGGCTCGGGGCCGAGGAGATGGCCCGGCTCATCACCCCCGCCCGGGCGGCCGACGCCCTGGCCGCGGTGCTGCTCGGGGGCCTCGACCCGGAAACCTGCCCCGGGCGCACCGCCGTCGCCGTACCCGGCGGGGAGCTGCTCCTGATGCCGGCCGCTTCCGGGCCGTACGCGGGGGTGAAGATCGCCGGAGTCGCGCCGGGCAATCCCGCCCGGGGTCTGCCCCGCATCACCGGCAGCTACCTGCTGCTGGACGGGCCCACCCTGCGCCCGCTCGCCCTCCTCGACGGCGCGGCCCTCACCACCCTGCGCACCCCGGCCGTCTCCGCGCTGGCCCTGCGGCACCTCGCCCCGTCGGGGCGGCCGCTGCGGCTGGTCCTCTTCGGCTCGGGACCGCAGGCGTACGGCCACCTCGAAGCGGTGCTCGGGGTGCGGGAGTTGTCCGATCTGGTGGTCGTCGCCCGGGACCCGGCGCGGGCCGCGCGCCTGGTGGCGCACGCCGACGCCCTCGGCGTGCCGGCCCGTACCGGTCTGCCCGGGGACGTGGCGGGCGCGGACCTGGTGCTGTGCTGCACCACGGCCCGCGAACCCCTCTTCGACGGACGGCTGGTGTCGCCGGACGCGGTGGTCGTCGCCGTCGGCTCGCACGAGCCGGACGCCCGCGAGACCGACACCGCGCTCGTACGGCGGGCGGCCGTGTACGTGGAGTCGCGTGCGGCGGCCCTGCGCGAGGCGGGAGATCTGCTGGTGCCGGAGGCGGAGGGGGCGATCGGACCCGGTCATATCAGCGGCACCCTCGCTGACCTGGTCACGGGACGGATCGCGGTCGGGGGGAGGGCGGGTTGTCCACAGCTCTTCAAGAGCGTGGGCATGGCCTGGGAGGATCTTGCCGTGGCGGTCGCGTTGTTCGAGGCCGCCGGCGGAGCGAGCGGCGAAACGTGACATTGTACGCTGTGCCTCTGCCCGTCGGTGGTGGTGATGGTGTCGGGGGTTTCGGAGGACATGCAATGGGTGACCTGAAGCAGCACAGTCTCATCAAGGCCCAGGAAAGGCTCCGGGACCAGGTCGGCCACGCGCTCCGAGCGGCCCTGATAGCGGGTGAGCTGCGCCCCGGCAGCGTCTACTCGGCCCCCGGCCTCGCCGCCGAACTCGGCGTCTCCGCCACCCCCGTCCGCGAGGCGATGCTGGACCTGGCCCGCGAGGGCCTGGTCGAGCCGGTCCGCAACAAGGGCTTCCGGATCACCGAGGTCAGCGAACGCGATCTGGACCAGTACACCGAACTGCGCACGATGATCGAGGTCCCGACCATCGGCCGGATCACGAAGATCGCCACGGCCGATCAGTTGCAGGCCCTGCGGCCCGTCGCCGAGGAGATCGTCACCAACGCGCGGGAGCACAACCTCATCGGCTACCTGGAAGCCGACCGGCGCTTCCACCTCGGCCTGCTGGCCCTCGCCGGCAACGACCGGCTGGTGGAAACCGTCGGCGACCTGCGCAAGCGCTCCCGACTGTACGGCCTGACCGGCCTCGACGAGGCGGGCAAACTGGTCTCCTCCGCCGAGGAGCACATCGAACTGCTCGACCTGATGCTCACGGGCGACGCCGAAGCGGCCATGGAGTGCATGCAACGCCACCTCGGTCACGTCCGCTCCCTCTGGGCCCAGGGCCGCGACGAACCGGTCGGCCGCACCCCGGGCGGCCTCGGCTCCGGCCTCCCGGGCTCGGCCTGACGACCCGCGGTCCCGCCCCGCCCGGGCGGGGCGGCGCCCCGGCGGGGACCTCCCCGCCGGGCCGCCACCGACGGGTCGCCGCGACCGGTTCCGCGCTTCCCCACCGGGCGGCCGGACCGGACGGCATCATGGGCCCCATGACCGCTCCCGCCGCCGCTCGACTGCTCGCCACCCACGTCCAGGACACCCTCGGCGACGGCCCTTTCGCCGCGCCCGGCGGCTGGACACATATGGGGGCCGTCATCTGCGACGCGAGCTTCCACGCCCGCCGCAAGTACGGCTCGACCGTCCTGCCCCGGCTGCTCCGGTTGCGGGCGGACTGGCCCGACGCGGCGACCGTCCGCGGCTTCCGGGCCCGGCTGGCCGGTCATGACCTCGCCGCCGCCATGAACTTCAACAGCCCCCGCCGCGTGGCCACCGCCCACGCCCTAACGGACCTGCTGTTCGCGCGGGGCGTGGACACCCGCCAGGACCTCCACGACTGGCTCGACCACCGTGACCACCGCGCCGCCCTGCGCGGAGTGAAGGGCGTCGGGCCCAAGACCGTCGACTACCTCGGCAACCTGGTGGGCCGCTCCCAGGTCGCCGTGGACGTGCACCTGCGGACCTTCGCCGCGCATGCCGGCGTCCCGAACCTCCCGTACGAGCAACTGCGCACCGCCTACGAGGAGGCCGCCGCGCTCCTCGGCCACGAGCCCGCCGGCATGGAACACGCCGTCTGGCGCCGCATGTCGGGCGCCGCGTAGCCGCCGAGCCCGCAACTCCCGCCCCAGGGAGCGGATTTGGACACGGCTGGATAACAGGGCGGCAGACCCCTTGTCAGTACAATTTCACATTACTATGTTACCGGTCACATCCTAAAGCGCGGCCCTTCACTGGAGTGACCCATGACCAAGCGCACCCAACTCGCCCTCGCCACCACCGTGGTGGCCGCTCTCGCACTCGGTGCCTCGGGCTGCTCCGACCCCAAGAAGGGCGCCGGCGCCGCACCCTCCGCCGCGAACCCCGCCGCCGCCAACGACGGCAAGACCCTGGGCGGCGCCCCCGTCAAGGGCGGCACCCTGACCGTCCTGTCCAACCAGGACTTCGCCCACCTGGACCCCGCCCGCAACTGGGTCATGCCGGCCATGGACTTCGGCACCCGCCTCCTCTACCGCACGCTCGTCACCTTCAAGGCCGAGCCCGGCAAGGCGGGCAGCGAGCTGGTCCCCGACCTCGCCACCGACCTCGGCACCCCGTCCAACGGCGGCCGCACCTGGACCTTCACCCTCAAGGAAGGCGTCAAGTACGAGGACGGCTCGCCGATCAAGGCCCAGGACATCAAGTACAACGTCGAGCGCTCCTTCGCCCCCGACCTCACCGGCGGCCCCGACTACGCCGCCCAGTACCTGGCCGGCACCGAGGGCTACAAGGGCCCCCTCCAGGGCAAGCACCTCGACTCGGTGAAGACCCCGGACGACCGCACGATCGTCTTCGAACTCAAGCGCCCCGTCGCGGAGTTCTCCGCGACCGCCACGCTGCCCACCTTCGCCCCGGTCCCGCAGTCCCAGGAGAAGGGCACCCAGTACGACGCCCGCCCGTCCTCCTCCGGCCCGTACCGGATCGACACGTACGACCGGGACAAGAAGCTCGTCCTCGTCCGCAACGAGCACTGGGACCCCAAGACGGACACCGTCCGCAAGGCCTACCCCGACAGGTTCGTCGTGGTCATGGGACTCAAGGGCGGCCAGATCGACGACCGCATCATCGCGGGTGAGGGGGCCGACGCCTCCGCCGTCCAGTACTCCGACATGCGCCCCGAGAGCGCACCCAAGGTGCTGCCCAAGCCCGACGTCAAGGCGCGGCTGCTCGCCGAGTCCCAGGGGTGCACCGAGATGCTCCACCTGAACAACTCGCGCGCCCCGTTCGACGACCCGAAGGTCCGCGAGGCCCTGCAGTACGCCGTCGACAAGGAGGCCGTCGTCACCGCGGGCGGCGGCCCGGCCCTCAACGAGGTCGCCACCGCCTACCTGCCCCCGGCTCTCTCCGGCGGCAAGCAGGCCGACACCCTGAAGATCCCCGCCGCGGGCGACCCGGCCCGGGCCAAGGAACTCCTGAAGGCCGCCGGCAAGGAGAGCCTGAAGGTCTCCCTCGCCGTCTCCACCGGCGACAAGGGCAAGGCGGAGGCCATCCAGCAGGGCCTGTCCCGCGCCGGCATCGAGGTCGTCATCGACACCATCGACCCGGGCGCCTACTACGACGTCATCGGTGACCTCTCCACCACCCCCGACATGTCCCTCAGCGGCTGGTGCCCCGACTACCCCTCCGGCTCCACCTGGATCCCCTTCGTCTTCGACGGACGCACCATCAAGGACAAGGGCAACCAGGGCAACAACAGCCAGTTCCGCGACGAGGCCACCATCAAGCGGATCGACGAGATCAACGCCATGGCCGACGCCAAGCAGGCCAACCAGGCCTGGATCGACCTCGACGCCGAGATCATGAAGAAGTCCCCGGCCGTCCCGGTCCTGCTGGAGCGCAAGCCGCTCCTCGTCGGCCCGAACATCGCCGGCGCCTACGGCCACCCGGTGTGGACCGGCACCATCGACTACGCCACCGTCGGCCTCAAGGACCCGTCGAAGAGCCAGGGCTGAGGGCCCGGAGGCCTCCGACACCATGACCACCACCACACCGGGCGCCGCCGGCCGGGGACCCGCCGGCCAGGACGGCGCCCCCGCCCCGGACGCCGCCCCGTCCCACGGCGCCGCCCCGGCCGAGGCCGCCGCCCCGGCTCGGGACGTCCCCGCGGGCAGCAGCCCCTGGCAGCTCGCCCGGCGGGAACTGCGCCGTCGTCCCGCCGTCCGCGTCAGCCTCTGCGTCGTCCTGCTCTTCGTCCTGATGGCCGTCACCGCGCCCTGGCTGGCCGCGCTCGGCGGCTGGTCGCCCGAGGAGTTCGACAAGGCCGCCGTCGACCCCTACCTCGGCGGACTGCCGCTGGGCTCCTTCGGCGGGATCAGCCCCGAGCACTGGCTCGGCGTCGAACCCGTCACCGGCCGCGACCTGTTCGCCCGCGTCGTCCACGGCGCCCAGGTCTCCCTCCTCATAGCCTTCGCCGCCACCGCGATCGTCGTCGTCACCGGAACCGCCGCGGGCATCGCCGCCGGCTACTTCGGCGGCCGCACCGACGCCGTCCTGTCCCGCCTCATGGACCTGACGATGTCCTTCCCGTCCCTGATCTTCATGATCGCGCTGCTGTCCGTCGCGAAGGACGTCAACCGGATCGTCCTCATGACCGCCGTCATCGGCGTCTTCGGCTGGCCCGGCATCGCCCGCGTCGTCCGCGGCCAGACCCTCTCCCTCAAGCACCGCGAGTACGTCGACGCCGCCCGCGTCGGCGGCGCGAGCTCCTGGCGGATCCTGACCCGCGACATCCTCCCCGGTGTCGCCGGCCCCGTCATCGCCTACACCACCCTGCTCATCCCCGGCATGATCAGCACCGAGGCGGCGCTCAGCTACCTCGGCGTGGGCGTGCGCCCGCCGACCCCGTCCTGGGGCCAGATGATCGCCGAGTCCGTCGCCTTCTACGAGACCGACCCCATGTACTTCGTCATCCCCAGCGTCTTCCTCTTCCTCGCGGTGCTCGCCTTCACCCTGCTCGGAGACGCCCTGCGCGACATCCTCGACCCGAGGGGCGGCCGCACGTGATCCTCTACCTCGCCCGCCGGCTGCTCGCGCTGACCGGTGTCCTGCTCGCCATCGCCGCCGTCACCTTCCTCATCTTCTACGTGCTGCCCTCCGACCCGGCCGCCGCGGCCTGCGGCAAGACGTGCAGCGCCGAGCGGCTGGCCGACGTACGCGTCCACCTGGGCCTCGACCAGCCCCTGTGGAAGCAGTTCGCCGACTTCCTCACCGGGATCTTCACCGGCCGCACTCTCGGCACCGGCCAGTACGCCGTCGCCTGCGACTTCCCCTGCCTCGGCTACTCGTACGAGAGCTCGCTGCCCGTGTGGGACCTCCTCATGGACCGGCTCCCCGTCTCCGCCTCCCTCGCCCTCGGCGCCGCCGTGCTGTGGCTCGTCCTCGGCCTCGGCGCCGGCGTCACCGCCGCCCTGCGCAAGGACACGGCGACCGACAAGGCCCTGATGGTCGGCGCCGTCGCCGCCGCCTCCCTGCCCGTCTACTTCACCTCCGTCCTGCTCATCTACGGAGTCATCCGCATCGGCGGACTCCTGCCCTACCCCACCTACCGGGCCCTCACCGACGACCCGCTCGGCTGGGCGTCCAACCTGCTGCTGCCCTGGACGGCCCTCGCCCTCCTCTACGCCGCGATGTACGCCCGCCAGAGCCGCGGCTCGATGATCGAGGCGATGGCCGAGCCGTACATCCGCACCGCCCGCGCCAAGGGCATGCCCGAACGGACCGTCGTCGTCAAACACGGGCTGCGCGCCGGCATGACCCCGATCCTGACCCTCTTCGGCATGGACCTCGGCGGCCTCCTCGCAGGCGCCGTGATCACCGAATCCATCTTCGGACTGCCCGGCATCGGGCGGCTGTTCTACGGCGCGCTGGTCAGCTCCGACCAGCCGGTCGTCCTCGGCGTCACCCTGCTCGCCGCCTTCTTCATCGTCGTCGCCAACCTCGCCGTCGACCTCCTGTACGCCGTCATCGATCCGAGGGTGAGGTACTGATGACCGCCGCTGCGCTCCTCGAAGTGCGCGACCTCAGCGTCACGTTCACCACCCCGCGCGGCACCATACGGGCCGTCGACTCGCTCGGCTTCACCGTCGAGGCCGGGCGCACCCTCGGCATCGTCGGCGAGTCCGGTTCCGGGAAGTCCGTCACCTCCCTCGCCGTCATGGGCCTGCACCGGGGCGCCGAGGTCACCGGCTCCATCGCGCTGGCCGGGCAGGAGCTGACGGGCCTGCCGGAGAAACGGCTGTCGAAGCTGCGCGGGCGCCGCATCGCCATGATCTTCCAGGACCCGCTGTCCAGCCTGCACCCCTACTACACGGTCGGCGAGCAGATCGCCGAGCACTTCCGGGTGCACTTCCGGGCGGGCCGCGCCGCCGCCCGCAAACGGGCCGTCGACATGCTCGGCGAGGTCGGCATCCCCGAACCCGCCCGCCGGGCGGGGGAGTACCCGCACCAGTTCTCCGGCGGCATGCGGCAGCGCGCGATGATCGCGATGGCGTTGGCCTGCGAACCCGAACTGCTGATCGCCGACGAGCCGACGACCGCCCTCGACGTCACCGTGCAGGCCCAGATCCTGGAGCTGATCGCCCGGCTCCAGCAGGAACACGGCCTCGGCGTCGTGATGATCACCCATGACCTGGGCGTCGTCGCCCGGGTCGCCCACGAGGTACTGGTCATGTACGGCGGTCGGGCCGTCGAACAGGCGCCGGTCGACGCCCTGTTCGCCGACCCGGCCCACCCCTACACGCGCGGGCTCCTCGACTCGCTGCCCCGCCTCGACGACGCCGACGACGCGCCCCTGCGCGCCATCCCCGGCTCCCCGCCCTCCCTGCTGCTGCGGACCCCGGGCTGCGCGTTCGCCCCGCGCTGCCCGCGGGCCGCCGCCGGCACCGACACCGAACGCGCCCTGTGCGCGACGCGCCGCCCCGAACTCGGCCCGTACGCCGGCCCGGCGCGGGCGAGCGCCTGCCACCACAGCGGCCCCGCCGCCGTCCCGGAGGTCGTCCGATGAGCCCCGACCCCGCGCCGCGCGCCACCGGATCGACGGGCCCGCTGCTGTCCGTACGCGACCTGACGATGACCTTCCCCGGCAAACGGTCGGTGACCGGCCGGCGCGGGGCGCCCGTACGGGCCGTCGACGGAGTCTCCTTCGACCTGGAGGCCGGTGGCACGCTGGGCCTCGTCGGGGAGTCGGGCTGCGGGAAGTCCACCACCGGCCGGATGCTGGTCCGGCTGCTCGAACCCACCTCCGGCACCGTCACCTTCGAGGGTCGCGACATCAGCCGGCTGTCCCAGGGCGCCCTGCGGCCGGTCCGCAGGAACATCCAGATGGTGTTCCAGGACCCGCACTCCTCCCTCAACCCCCGCCAGACCGTGGCCAGGATCATCTCCGATCCCTTGCTGGTGCAGGGTCGCGGCGCGGCGGACGCCCGCCGCCGGGCGGCCGAACTGATGGAGCTGGTCGGGCTCATCCCCGAACACATCGACCGCTACCCGCACGAGTTCTCCGGTGGTCAGGCCCAACGGATCGGCATCGCGCGCTCGTTGGCCACCAGCCCGCGCCTGCTCATCGCGGACGAGCCGGTCTCCGCCCTCGACGTCTCCGTACAGGCGCAGATCGTCAACCTGATGGAGCGACTGCGCACCGAACTGGGCCTGGCCTACGTGTTCATCGCGCACGACCTGTCCGTGGTCAAACGGGTCAGCGACCGGGTCGCCGTCATGTACCTCGGCCGGATCGTCGAGATCGGTGACAAGAAGTCGCTGTACGAAGACCCCCAACACCCGTACACCCGAGCCCTGTTGTCCGCCGTGCCGTTGCCCGACCCGGCGGCGGAGCGGCGGCGCGAGCGGATCGTGCTGCTCGGCGACCCGCCGAGCCCCGCCGCCCCGCCGCCGGGCTGCACCTTCCACCCGCGCTGCCCCAAGGCGCGGGAACTGTGCCGTACCGAGCGGCCGTTGCTGCGGCCCGCCGCCTCGCGGGAGGTGGCCTGTCACTTCCCGGGTGACTGACGGGGATCACGGGAAGACGCGGGGCCCCGGGGACGATGACGTCCCCGGGGCCCTCGTCGTGCCCGCCGAACGGGGTCGGGAGGCTCGGCCGCTACGCCAGTTCGCGCCGGAAGAAGGCCAGTTGCTGCGCCATCACCTTCTCCCGGGTGCCGCCCGGGGTCATGTGGGTGACGCCGGGCAGGGCGAGGAGCTGATGGGGGCGGCCCGCGTCGGTGAGGGCGCGCGACAGGCGCAGGGTGTGCGAGGGGTGGACGTTGTCGTCGGCCAGGCCCGTCGTCAGGTGGAGCGGTCGGCTCAGCCCCGGGGCGTCCGCGATCAGCGAGTCCCGCTCGTACACCTTCGGGTGTTCGTCGGGCAGGCCCAGGTACCGCTCTGTGTAGGCGGTGTCGTAGTGACGGAAGTCCGTCGGGGCGGCCCCGGCGGCGGCGGCGTGGTACAGGTCCGGGCGGCGCAGCACCGCGAGGGCGGCCAGGTAGCCGCCGTAGGACCAGCCGCGGACGCCGACCCGGTCGAGGTCCAGGTCCGGGTGTCGTGCGCCGAGGGCCGTCAGGGCCGCGGCCTGGTCCTCCAGGGTGACGTCGGAGAAGCCCCGGTACACGGCGTGCGTGAAGGCGGGCGAGACGTACGGGGTGCCCCGGTTGTCGACGGTGACGACGGCGAAGCCCTGGTCGGCCCACCACTGTTTGGCCTGCCAGCGGACCGGCTCGGCGCTGATGTCCTGGTAGCCGGGGCCGCCGTACGCGTCGACCAGTACGGGCAGTCGGCGGCCCGGGACGTGGTCGCGGGGCAGGACCAGCGCGGTGGGGATCCCGTGCTCGGTGACCCGTTCCAGTACGGGGGCCACCCGGTACGGCAGCGGCGCGGACAGGTCGGCGGGGGTGAGCCGGCGTCCGTCGGCGGTGTGCAGGGTGCGCCGTATCCCGTCGGCGTCGGCGGAGGTCAGCAGCAGGGCGCCGGCCGCGGCGAGCGCGCCGTGCACGCCGGGGCCGTCGGCGAGCGCCGTCGTCTCCCCGGTGTCGGGGTCCAGCAGGAGCACCTGCTGTTCGGAGGGGTCGCGCAGGCCGGCCTCGATCAGCAGCCGGCCCCGGTGGATCCCGGCCACGCCGCGGATCTGGATCCCGTCGCCGGTCAGTGGTGCGCCGTCGACGGCGAGTCCGCGCGCGGCCCCGCCGGGGGTGTCGGCGGCGGTCAGCATCCGCCCGTCGGGGAGCCGGGCCGGGGTGCCGGGCAGCGGGTCCACCCACCGGGGGTGCGTGGTGCGCGACAGCTCCCGGGTCCGGCCGGTGGCCGGGTCGGCGCAGAGCAGCAGCACGGTCCGCTGGAGCCGGTCCTGGACGGTCAGCAGGATCTCGCCGTCCGCTTCCCAGGCCGCGTCGGACAGGTACGGGAAGGCCCGCGCGTCCCAGGCGAGCCGTACGGGGCGCCATGCCCCGAGCACCCACAGCTCGACCCCGGCGTTGGGCCCGCCCGCCTCGGGGTAGGCGAAGTCCTCGGCCGGGAGCTGCGGTTGGGCCGGGTCGGCGAACCAGCGCCGCGGCAGGGCGCTCTCGTCGACCCGGGCGGCGAGCAGGCGCAGCCCGTCGGGGGCCCACCAGTGCCCGCGGGCGCGCCCGAGTTCCTCGGCGGCGGCGAACTCGGCCAAGCCCCAGCGGGCCCCGTCGTCCGGGCTGATCCGGCCACCGGGGACGAGGTGGAGGGCGTCGTCGGCGACGTACGCGGTGCGCGAGCCGTCGGCGTTGGGGCGCGGGTCCAGGGCGGGCCCGGCGACCGGGAGTTCCTCGGGGCCGCCGACCCCGTCGCAGGTGACCGCGTACAACCGCCCGTACAGCGGGAACACGGCGCGACGGCCGTCCCCGGACAGGGCGTACGAGCCGATCCCGGCGGCCACGAGCCGGGTCCGCTCGCGCAACCGGCGCTCCGCGACGGGGAGTTCACCCGGCTCGGGGGACAGGACGCGGGGGTCGGCGAGGAGCGTCTCGGCGCCGGTGGTGGTGTCGAGGACCCACAGGCCGGCGAGCGGGTCGGTGGGGCCGCCTGAGCGGAGGAACCAGAGGAGGCGGCCGTCGTCGCCGAAGGAGAAGGCGTGCGGGGCGCCGTGGCCGAAGCGGGCCGTGTCGGCGGAGAGCCTGAGGAAATCGTCCATACGAGCCAGTGTGTCATGTGCAATATCACATGACATGAAGGGGAGCGATGTGGGCCGTCCGAGCGTTGGGCCATTCGAGTGGTGACCCCCGCGCACCGGGCATAGCGTCGACTAGGTGGACCCGAACGCACAGCCGATCAGCAACGGGGCCGCCGACACGGTCCGGGGGAGCGGACACGGGCCGGCGCTACTCGTCATCGCCTCCTGCCAGCTCATGGTCGTTCTCGACATCACCATCGTGAACATCGCGCTGCCGCACATCCAGACGGCGCTCGACTTCTCCACCGAAAGCCTCTCGTGGGTCGTCAACGCCTACACCCTCACCTTCGGCGGGCTGCTCCTGCTCGGCGGCCGGGTCGGCGACATCCTCGGCCGGCGGCGCGTCTTCGTCTTCGGCGTGATCCTCTTCGGCCTCGCCTCACTCCTCGGCGGATTCGCCCAGAACGCCGGGCAGTTGATGGCGGCCCGGGCCCTGCAGGGCGTCGGCGGCGCCATCGCCTCGCCCACCGCCCTCGCCCTGATCACCACCACGTTCCGCGAGGGCCCCCAACGCAACCGGGCCTTCGGCGTGTTCGCCGCCGTGTCGGCCGGCGGCGGCGCCATCGGCCTGCTCGCGGGCGGCGTCCTCGTCGAATGGCTCGACTGGCGCTGGGTCCTGTTCGTGAACGTCCCGATCGCCCTGCTGATCGCCCTCGCCACCCCGAAGGTCATCCGCGAATCCGCACGTCACCCCGGACACTTCGACATCGCCGGCGCCCTGCTGTCCACCCTCGGCATGGTCGCCCTCGTCTACGGGTTCATCCGCGCCTCCCAGGACGGCTGGCGCGACCCGATCACCCTCGGGTCGTTCGGGGCGGCCGTGGTCCTGCTGCTCCTGTTCGTCCTCAACGAGAGCCGCTCGCCGCAACCCATCACGCCCCTGCACATGTTCGCGGACCGCAACCGGGCCGGCACCTACGGGATCATGCTCTTCCTCGCCTGCGCGATCTTCGGCATGTTCTTCTTCCTGACCCTGTTCGTGCAGAACGTGCTCGGCTTCAGCCCCCTGCGCGCCGGCCTCGCGTTCCTCCCCATCAGCGTCATGATCGCGCTGGCGGCGGCCACCGCGTCCCAGTTGCTGCCCAAGTTCGGACCCAAACCCTTCATGGTCACCGGCGCCCTGTGCTGCGTGGCCGGACTGGCCTGGCTCACGCGGACCGACATCCACTCCACGTACCTGGGCAGCGTCCTCGGCCCGATGCTGATCTTCGCCACCGGCATGGGCCTGCAGTTCGTCTCCCTGACGCTGATGGCCCTGTCCAACGTCCCCGACCGGGAGTCGGGCGCGGCCTCCGGACTGCTCAACGCGATGCAGCAGGTGGGCGGCTCGCTCGGCCTGTCGATCCTGGTCACCGTCTTCGGCACGGCCGGCCGCAACGAGGCCCGCAGCCAGGTCCCGGCCTTCATGAGCGCCGCCGACCCCGGTCAGAAGGCCGCCTTCCTGCGCACGGGCCGGCTCCCCGATCCGTGGGGCGACCAGGTCCTCACCTCCGGCGTCAGCGCCGCCTTCGTCGTGGCGGCGCTCTTCACCCTGGTCGGCGCGGTCATCGCGCTGTTCGTGATCCAGGTCCGGCCCTCCGACCTGGCCCGACTCCAGGGCAACCACACCCCGACCGCCGTCCGGGAGGAGCCCGGTGGGTAGGGTCCGTCTGCTGACCACAGACACTGGGGGAAAACGATGTTCGGTTCGACCGCGCGGGGTGCCGCCGCCACGCTCATGACCTTGACCTTGGCGGCGTTGACCGTCTCCTGTGGGGCCGGTGACGACGACGCGAAGGCGTCGGCTTCCGCTTCCCCGTCCCCGTCCGCGCCCGCCTCCGCCCCGCCGTCCGCCGCGCCCTCCGCGCCCGCTTCGCCCCCGCCCTCCGCCGGCGGTTCCTCGACGGCTCCGACGAAGGCTCCCTCGCCCTCGGTCCCCGCCGCCGGGGCCCCGAGCGGCACGCCCGGCGAGGAGCCCGTGTCCCTCGTACGCGACGCCTTCGCCGGGCTCCAGGCCACGCTGAACGACTCCTGCACGCCCGGCAACTGCGCGTACTTCCTCGGCCGGGTCCACGACGAGCTGCACCGCATGGACCGCGCCATGAAGGCCGACCCCAAGGGGCCGGGACACTTCCCCGAGCCGATCAACCTGATCGCGAAGCTCGACAAGCAGCTCGGCGGCGACCGGAGCTTCGAGAACCTGAAGAAGAACCAGACGACCCTGATCGCCACCCGCGACAAGATCAACACCTGGATGCAGGGCCACCCGGACGACTACCGCTGACGTCCGTCTCCGCACGCGCGTACGGGGTCGCGCGTGCGGGGGCGCCGCCGCGGGATCACCCGGTCACGCGGCGGATCCGGCAGCGCGCGGGACCACGCGTCTCCAGGGTGATCCCGGCGCTCACCGGAATCTCGGTGTCCACGGCCTCGAACTCGTAGGCGCGCAGGATCACCGTCAGCGCTATCACGGACTCCAGCATCGAGAAGTGCTGCCCGATGCAGGCGCGCGGGCCGCCCCCGAAGGGGAACCAGGCGTAGCGCGGCCGTTCGGCCTCCGCCCCCGGCGCGAACCGTTCGGGGTCGAAACGCTCCGGGTCCGGCCAGTAGCGCGGGTGGCGGTGCGTCACCCACGACGCGAGGATCACGTCGGAGCCGGCCGGGATGGTGTGCCCGCAGACCTCGGTGGCCGCGACCGACTTGCGGCCGATCACCGGCGCCGCCGGGTACAGCCGCATCGCCTCCTTCAACACCTGGGTGAGGTAGGGGAGCCGATCGAGGTCGGCGGCCTCCGGCGTACGGTCGCCCAGGACGCGGGCGATCTCCTCGCGGGCCCGGGCCTGTTCCTCCGGGTGCCTGCCGAGCAGGTGCAGGGCGAAGGCCAGGGAGGTGGCGGTCGTCTCGTGGCCGGCCAGCAGGAAGATCAGTACCTGGTCGCGCAGCTCGGCGGCGTCGAAGGCGCCGTCGTCCGCGCTGTGGGCCTCGGCCAGCAGCGTCAGCAGGTCCTCGCCCCGGTCGCCGTCCGACGCCGGCGCCGCACCGCGCCGCTCGCCGACGATCCGGTCGCAGACCGCGTACAGCTCCTCCAGCGCGGCGGCCGCCCGCCGGTTGCCCGGGGTGGGCCAGGACCGCGGGGTCTTCACGGGGGAGTAGCCGCGGCGCAGCACGTACTGCGTGATGACCGGAAAACACCGGTCGACGACGTCGACCGTGGCGTCCGCGTCGGTGCCGAACAGGATCCGGGACACCGCCCGCAGGGCCAGGTGCGTCATCTCGTCGCGGACGTCGACGATCCCGTCCGGGGCCCCGGCCCAGCCGGCGACGGTCGCCTCGGTCTCGGCCACGACGGCGCCGGCGTACCCGTCGACCCGCTTGCGGGTGAACAGGGGTTGCACCAGCCGGCGCTGGCGCAGGTAATCCTCGTCCTGGCTGGTCAGCAGACCGTTGCCGAAGGAGTCCCGGACCTCCTGGTAGAAGGCGTTGTCCTTGCGGAAGTTGGCCGATTCCGTGGCCAGCACCTGCTGGGCGCCCTCGGCGGAGAACACGCAGTACAGCTCGGCGCGCAGCCCCGGCGGGCCGGCGGTGATCCGTACGACGTCACCGTGCCGCTCGCGGGCCCGCTGGTAGGTTCCGAGCGAGTCCGAGGTCAGGTCGAGGAGCGACCCGAGCAGCGGGACCCCCTCCAGCCCCGGAACCACGGTGCCCGCACTCGTCTCCACTGCCATGGCCGCCCCCTCGACGCCGTACCGAAGGGCCGATTCTGCCGCCCCGTCGGCGACCTCGGCGAGGGGGTGGGGGGCGGCCGGCCGAATACCGACGGCGGGTGGCGCCGCCGGTCGGCCTGAGTCGCCTTTCGTCGGCGGCCGTCGCCTTCGTCGCGGGACCGGCCGGCCCGGACCGGCCGGCCCGGACCGGCCGGCCCGGACGGCCCGGGCCCGATGGGCCTGATGGGCCTGATGGGCCTGATGGGCCTGATGGGCCTGATGGGCCTGATGGGCCTGATGGGCCGCCCGCCCCCCGGTCGCCTACTTGTCGCAGGCGATGCCGTCCTTGTCCCGGTCGAGGGCGTCGCGGTACCCGGGCTGGCCGCGCCGGATGGGCGCCGCCCCGGCGGCCTTCGCGGCGTCGCAGTTCTTGTAGTAGGTGCTGCCGCCGCCGCTCCCACCGGTCGTGCCGCCCGTGGTCGCCCCGGTGCCGGATCCGCCCGTGGTCCCCCCGGTGCCGGAGGTGGCCTTGGGCTTGGTCGGGGTCGGGGTCGGCTTGGGTGCGGCCGTCGTCGGGGCCTTGGAAGGGCGCAGGGTCGCGCCGGCCTTGTCCGGGCACGGCGTACCGGGCGCGACGATCGACAGCTCGGCGGCGCTGCCGGCCGTCACCTCGGCGCCGGCGGCCGGGGTCTGGAAGCAGACGTCCCACTGCGAACGGTCCGCGGGCAGCGTGACGTTGGCGTACGCGGCGCGCGCCTCGACCTTCTTGGTGATGACCTTCCGCACGTCCGTCTCGGCGGCGGCGAACTTCAGCCCGACGACGGCCGGCATGACCGGCGCCGCGGACGCGCTGAGCGAGGCCGGGGCGCCGGAGGACGGCGCGGCGGCCGGCTTGGCGTCCGTCCCCTTCTTGGGCGCGCTGTCCTCGCACCCGGTGAGCAACAGGACGACGGCCCCCACGGCGCCGACTATGGCAACACTCCTGGGCTGGAACACGGTGAGACCCCCCGGTCAACGACATCGATGGTGCGGAAACGAAAAACGCCGCAGTCTACTCGTGTCAGTCCCGCCAGGTCAGGCCTATGCAGTCATATTCCACTGACATCACACCCGCCGTCAGGGAGTCTCCATGTACGCCACGCGCCCCTCCCGGCGGGCCGCGTCGACCGCCCTCAGCCGCCTGAAGTTCACCGGGGTCATCACCCCCTCCCACTCCTCGACGGAACGCACCCCCACCTCCCGGTGCTCCGTCGGATCCAGGACGATCGCGGCGATCTGCTCGTCCGTGAGCGTGCCCCCGTCGAAGACGAAGCCGATGTGGTTCGCCGGCCACGCCTCGCCCTGGTGCCCGATGAAGTGCGACCCGATCAGCCGCGGCGGCCCGTCGAAGACGATCCCGGTCTCCTCCAGGCATTCCCGCACCGCGCACTGCCACGGGGTCTCACCGGGATCCATGTTCCCGCCCGGCCACTGCCACTCCTCGTACGCGTGCACCGCCCGCAACTGCACCGGCCGCCCGACGACATCGGTGAAGTAGAGACAGGCGTAGCTGGTCGCCCGAGCAATGGTCTGTACGTACTCCGCAGGCGGCAGCCACCCGTTCGCCATGGGGTTCCCCTCTCCTGGGTGCCGAGGCGCACCCCTGCCCAGTGTGCCCGGAGGCATCAGAGGCTGGCACAAGCCGAGGGGCCCCGTGGCCACGGCGGACGGTCAGCGCGGGAGCTGCCACCGCTCCCTGTACGTACGCTCGAGTGAGCGGGAAGAGGCGGATGCACGGGTGGTTCTTTCTGACGCGAGTCGCAACCCGCCGATCCCGCCGACAGGGTCGAACCCCGTACCCGGCACTCGGTACTCGCGCGACGCCAACCGCTACACGGTCGCAGTGGCCGCGGGAGGCGGGCCAGGCAACGATGATCAAATCAACTGACCCAATTCCCGCTGACGCAGACATTACGTCAGTGGACGCTTATACCCTCGTGATCGACGCGTGACTCATTCGAGTCGGGCCGCTTCGCCGTGCGCCGACGTGCGTGACTGGTCCTCGGGCGCGTCGGTTCATCCAGGGAGAGGGTTTCCGCCGAAGTGAAGATCACTCCTTCGGCCCGCGTGCTGCGCATGCTGGGCGAGATCGAGTTCGACGAGTGGCAGTGTGTGGCCGAGCTGGTCGACAACTCCTTCGATGATTTCAGTGAGATCGTCCGTTCCGGAGCGGAGTGGCCCGCTGGATACAAGGTGAGTGTGTCCTTGCCTTCTTCCGCCGGCGGGGAACTCGTCATCGCCGACACCGGCCAGGGGATGACGTACGAGCGCCTGGAACGCGCCGTGAGGGCCGGGTGGTCCGGCAATGACATGCACGACAAGCTCGGCTTGTTCGGCATGGGCTTCAACGTGGCCACCGCCCGCCTCGGCAAGCGCACTCGCGTCTTGACGACGCGACCGGGCGACACGAAGTGGATCGGTGTCGAGATCGACCTGGACCACATTCGGGACGACTTCGAGGCGACGGACATCACCGAGCCGAAGAGCGACCCCGCGCAGCACGGCACGAGGATCGTCATCGACCGCCTGAACAGAACGCGGGCCGATTGGCTGCGTCGCAACGGGTCTGCGCTCCGCAACGTGCTCGGCTCCGTCTACTCGTGGATCCTGGACGTGCGGGGCTTCGAGCTCTACGTGGGCGGGACGCGGGTCAAGCCGGTTCGGCACTGCCGTTGGGGGGACGACCGCTTCGTGCTCTACAACGGCAAGGAGCGTGTCCCCGCGTACATCGAGATCAAGGAGGACCTGCACGACGGGATCGCGTGCGCCGACTGCGGACAGTGGCAGCTGACGCACGGGGAACATTGCGCCGACTGCGGAAGTGGGAAGCTAAGCGTTCGCAAGCGCCAGATCCGGGGTTGGCTGGGCATCCAGCGTTACCTTCACAAGACCGACTACGGCATCGACTTCCTTCGCAACGGACGCAAGATCCTGCGCTGGGACAAGCAGTTGTTCACGTGGAGCAACCCCGATGGCGTAGTGGGCAACGAGGATCCCGAGTACCCCGTCGATCTCGCCCACCAGGGCGGTCGCATCATCGGCGAGATCCACCTCGACCACGTCCCCGTCACCTACCAGAAGGATGCCTTCGAGTACGGGGACCGGAGCTGGCGCAGCGCCGTGGAGGTCCTGCGAGGCCTGGCGCCGCTTCAGCCCAAGAGGGCCGAGGATTTCAACTACCCCGAGAACGTCAGCCCTCTGGCCCTCCTGTTCAAGGGGTATCGCCGTAACGATGCCGGACTGCGCTGCTTGGTACCCGGTGATGGTCGCAAGCCCATTCACGACGAGACACGCCGCTGGGGGCAAGAGTTCCAGAAGGGCAACCCCGACTTCCAGACGGACGAACGCTGGTGGCAGGCGATCCTCGAGCACGAGGAGACCAAGAACAAGGGGAAGCAGGCCAAGACGGTGGCCAGCGTTCCCAACCAGCCTGACGAGCAAGCGGTCATGGACGCCCTCGGTCCATCGGTCGACGCGCCCGGCCCGAGTGGTGTCGAGCCGGGCCCACAGGTGCCGCGCGTTGGTGGCACGCCGACCTTGGTGACGGAGACCAAGAAGACGGAAACCCGTAGCGAGCGGCTGGCACGCTATGAGATCGCCTCTACGCTGCACTCCTACCTCACCCGCCCGTTCGGTCACCCCGACCTCGGCTACTTGAACGTCGAGACCCGCCTCATCGAGAGAGGTGAGCCCCTCCTCGACGACCTGGGACAGGCCGTCCCGGTTCTGCTCGACCAGCGAGCCGGAAACGAGCTCACGGCCTTCGTCGACGCCGAGCACGACGTGTTCCGACGATTCGGCGCGGACTATTCCGACCTTCTCCTGACCGAACTGGCGCCCGTCCTGAAGGTGCGAGCGCGCTCCCAATGGGTGCCGTCCCAGCTGGTCGCGGGTATCCGCGCCCAGTCGCTCAAGGAGAGCGCGCTGGACGGCACGACCGTCGGCGCGGAGGCCCGTGACCTGCTGAACGAGATCCGTGGCCGAACCGCCGCCGAGCTCGACCGCTCTGGCGAATACCGCACGGCCTACGGTCACCTCACCGAGGAGGAGACCACGGCCGTCGAGCAATCGATGATCGCCTCGGGGCGCGTCGGTCAGGTGGGCCGCCTTGGTCGAGACGCGGGATTCATCTCCTACATCCCCGCCCTGGCACTCGTTCGTCTCGTGGAGACGATGCCCGAGGCGTTCCTGGACCGCCGAGTCTTTCGAGGTCCGTACGCCGATGTGAAGTCGCCGTCCGCGCGCTCCCTGAGCGTGGCCCGCGTCACGGGCTACCTCGCTGACGTGGCGACCATCGGCACCTTCGCCGGCGAGGCCACGGCCCTCCAGCTTCAGCGTGCCCGTCTGAGCATCACCCTCCTCGGCGACGAATTGGCCGGTGACGAGTGAGCGCGGTGTTCCTGTCCCCTTCCGAGCTGGGGGACGGGGGCCCGAACGGGCTGACCAAGGCCCTCGAACGGACGCTCTGGCACCTGGGATTCCATGACGTTCGCGTAGTGGACGGCGCCAACGACCACGGCGCGGATCTCCTCGCTGTCAGGAACCGGGAGCAGTGGGTCTTCCAGAGCAAATGGAAGGCGCACGGCACGGCGGACCATGCCGGCGTCGACGATCTCGAACGAGCTCGCACCCACTACAGGGCGGACAAGGCCGTCCTGGTGACCAACACGAACATCACCGCCTCGGCCGAGGCGCGCCGTCGCGCATTGGCCGACATCGGGGTCGACATCGCACTGTGGCACGGCGCCACACTCGCCGCCGTTGGTGCGCGCATGCCCGATCGTGTGCCGAGTCCGTACGAGCTGCGGCCATATCAGGTTGAGGCGGTGAGCGCGATCGAGCGTGATCTCGCCGTCGATGGCTCGGCCCTTCTCGTCCTGGCGACCGGGCTGGGGAAGACGGTGGTGGGCGGCGAGGTCATCGGCAACCTCCTCGGGTCCCGTTCGCAGGCCAGGGTCCTCGTGGTCGCGCACATGCGAGACCTCGTGGAACAACTGGAGAAGGCCCTGTGGCGACATATCCCCAAGACCGTTCCCACCCGCCTCCTCACCGGCGAGAACAGGCCCCGAGACCTGGACGGGGTGGTCGTCGCGACCGTCGAGTCGGCCTTGGCCGTAGCCCGGAACGGTTACCGCCCGGATCTCATCATGATCGACGAGACCCATCACGTGGCCGAGACCGGCAGGTTTGCGGAGCTCCTCGATCTGTGTTCCGCTGCGGCGCAGTTCGGAGTGACCGCCACCCCTTGGCGCGGTGACAAGTTCGACATCACGGCACGCTTCGGCTATCCCTCCTTCACGATGGGCATCGCCGAGGGCCTGGCAGCGGGCTTCCTGTCCGCCGTCGACTATCGGTTGTACGCCGACGGGGTCGATTGGGACGCCGTCAAGGAGATCAGTCGTCACGGCTACTCGATCAGGGACCTCAATCGGCACCTCTTCCTCCCGCAGCGGGACGAGGAGATCGTGGAACACCTCCGGGTGGCCTGGCGGGAGACGGTCGAGCCCCGGGCCATCGTGTTCTGCCAAACGATCGAGCACGCCGAGCACATGGCGGAGCTCCTCTCGGTCTCCGACCCGCAATGGGCCAAGGCCTCCTATCTCCACAGCGGTCTGCCCAAACGACACCGCAACGTCCTGCTGAACGAGTTCCGGCTGGGGCGTATCCCGGTCATCAGTTGTGTAGATGTGTTCAACGAGGGTGTTGATGTGCCCGACGTGAACCTCATAGCGTTCCTGCGCGTCACCCACAGTCGGAGGATCTTCGTCCAGCAGCTCGGCCGCGGTCTGCGCCTCAGCCCCGGCAAGAAGGCGCTCAAGGTCCTCGACTTCGTGACGGACATCCGCCGGGCCGCCGCGGCCCTGAACCTTCGTCGGACCCTGGAGGCCACCGAGGCCGAGCATCTGGAGCTCCCCCACACCTCCAGGATCGAGTTCGAGGACGAGACCGTCGGCTCCCTCATGGACATGTGGATCCAGGACGCCGCCGACCTTGAGACAGCGGCCGATGAGGTTCGCCTGCAGTTCCCCATGCCGAAAGGAATCCAGTGACCGACTACAAGATCCCGCCCGAGGTCGAGGCCGTCGTCCTGACCAAGGTCTTCGAGCAGGCCGCCGCAGCCGACTGGCTCAACCTCCAGGACAACGATCGCACCCGTCTGTACCAGGGGTGGACGGACGATCCCGAGATCGGCGGAAGGCTGATCGGGTTCGTCGGCATGGCCGCGAACGTCAGGCCGTGGCTCAAGGACGGCCCGATGAAGGAGTACCAGCGGGCTCGTCGGGGCGTGGGCAAATACGCCAAGTACGTGAAGAAGCCGGCCGCGACGATCGAGGAGATCATCGCGAAGACGCTGGGAGGGGACTGGGAGATCGTTCCTGGGTCCAAGAGGCAGAAGCCGATGCGGGCCAAGGTTCGAGAGGTCGGCTCGGAGGAGGAACTCCACTTCGTCGCCGGGCCCGACGCGAGCTTCAAGCACCTGGTGTGGCCCGCCGTCCTCGACCGCTCCGGAGGCGAGACCGCGCCTTGGACGATCTGCGTCATCGATCCCTTCCTCGCACCGCTCACACGGGAGGACAAGATCCGACACGACTCCCTGGCCAGGTTCTTGGGCGTTCGAGTCATCTACTTCAACGAGATGTAGGGGCAGCCGTGTTCGATGAGGCGTGGACGATCCAGGTGTGGGAGTCGGTCTTCGACGACCGTGCCCGCGCGATCGCCGAGACACGGGCCGCAGGCCGCACCCTGGAGGAAGTCGGGGCCGAGTTCGGGGTGAGTCGGGAACGAGTGAGGCAGGTCATCACGCAGTGTCAACGGAGGATCGTCGCCGCCGCCGATGTCGCCCAACAGGGGTGGCGCGAGACCCTGAGGTCGGCCGGGGCGTCGCCGGCCGTTCGCAGGGGAGTCCTGGCAGACGCGCTGGGGGTGAGAGACCACGTCGTCCTCGAATCGCTCCTGCTCGAGGCTGGACTGAGCGCCCCGCAGACCTGGACAGGTGCTCTTCGGGGGTGGTGGACAGCTCACCCCACCGCCCTCGACTCCGCGCTTCGCCAACTGGTGGCCGGCGTTCCCCTGCACGATGTGGCCCTCTCCGAAGCCGCCCGGGCGGCCGGTCTACCCACCGACATTCCCTTGATCCGTCTTCTTGACGATCCCCGCTCCAAGGTCGCTCGCAACGCCGATGGGCACTGGATTCGCCGCAACGCACGGGGACGCGACTCCGCTTACCTCCATCTACTTGAGGCCGGTTCTCCCCTCACCGCCGATGAACTGGTCACACCCATGTCCGTGCCGACTGAGAAGGCAGCGCGAGGGGCACTGCGCCGGGACGACCGGTTTGTCCAGATTCGACCCGAGGGGACGTGGGCACTGACCGAGTGGGCGCACCTTCGGCTCACCCCGTACAGCAACGCCGTCGAGGCCCTGGTGGCGGTGGTGACCGAACAGGGGCCGATCTCACGGGCAGCCCTCTTCGCGAGAGTCACCGAGCTGTACCCCGTCACGGCGTGGCGGCTCACGCAGTGTCTGCTCAATGACCGGATCGGCCAAACCGTCGACGGCCTCATCGACCTGGTCGCCAGAGGAGCCGAGTCGATAGTGGAAGCCGAGCCCGCCAAGCCGGCTGACATGGCCATGAGTGGTGATGTCCTGGGCGCCCGGATACTCGTCGACCGGGATGTCCTGAGAGGAAGCGGGGTGCGGGTGCGCTCCTGGCTGACCTGGCGGCTTGGCCTCCGTCAAGCCCCCATGAGTCGCACATTCACCACCGCTGGTGGGCACGAGCCCGTCACCATCCGCCGCGGCACGAGCTTCGCCCAGGTCTCCACCCTCCGTCGGCACGCGCTCGAACTCGGAGTGGTGGAGGGGTGCGCCCTCGCGCTCCTCCTGAACCTCAAGGACGAAAGCGCGCAGGTCCGGCACGGCTGTGAGGAGGGATCCTGTCCGGCCGGGGCTACGGACTCCGCCTGACCCCGCCCCCGCCCACGAGGCTCGCGGACGCGGCCGGACAGGGCTGGAACCCCTGGTGGGTTCAGCGCGCCCAGCCGCCTAACCCCCGCTCTCCTTGATGAGGGCCTTGCCTTCACCCATGGGCTTCGCCCCACCCGTCGCCCGACGTGCCTGGACCCGTTGGGCGATTAGCTCGGCCGCTGATTCCGGAGCCTCGTGTTCCCAGACTCGGATCACGGTCCAGCCGGCGGAGCGGAGAGCCTCGTTCGTCTCGATGTCCCTGTTCCTGTTGCCCTCGATCTTGTCCCGCCAAAACTCGGCGTTCCGGGTCGAGGGGCGATAGTGCTCGGGACAGCCATGCCAGTAGCAGCCGTCCACGAAGACGGCGACCCGCGTACCAGGGAACACGAGGTCCGCTCGGCGCCGGATCTCGGGAACGGGGCGGGCGTCCACCCGATAGCGAAGGCCGCGGCGATACAACAATCGTCGCAAAGCGAGCTCGGGACCGGTGTCCTTGCCGCGATTGGCGCGCATCACGGCGCGGACACTGGGGGAGGACGCCTTGGAATCGGCCGGTAGGGGGTGATCACCCACCAGCCCCATCGCATGGGCCTGGCGCCACGCCTCGGCGAGGTTCGCCCCACGAGTGGCTCCGTCCACCTCGCATACGTACCGCTCCCGCGTAACGCCGTCCTGCGACCAGCGGAGATAGGCCCGAATGCGCCGTGTGCGCCGGTACAGCTTGAGCGCGATGGAGGCACGTGAGTGGGAACCGTCGTCGAGAGCGATGGCGCGCCGGGCGCGTCCGCCGGCGGCGCGGTCCTGTTCCAGCGCGGGGAGGGCGGAACCCCCCCGGCGTTTGTACGCGCGTTCGGGTGGAAGGCTCTCCTTCCACCGTCCGTCGCCTTCCCTCGGCCGAGGCACGGCGCTACTGCCCCGCCGCGTCCAGCGCGGTGGCTACAGCCTTGGCGAAGAACTCGCCGAGGACCACCGGGACCGCGTTGCCGAGCTGGCGCATCTGCTCCCCGCGGGGGCCGGAGCCAACCCACTTGTCGGGGAAGGTCATCACACGGGCCGTCTCACGAACAGTCATGTAGCGGTGGGCATGTCGCCATTCCCCGGGCGCCGTGGGGTCCTCGACGAGATCGTCGAGTTCCAGTACGGACTCGCCGCCGGGGACACCGTGGACGCCCGCCTTCACGGTCTTGGCGGGACGGTCGAGCTCGTTCGGGGTGTGCCCCTTGTAGATCCTCGCCCCCGGCCAGCCGACGTGTCCGGGGAACGCGGCCCCCCCGAAGTCGCGCTTCTCGTCGAGGTGTCTCGTATCGACAGGGGGGAGGGCCAGAAGCCTCTCGTCGGTGCCGTAGCCCGCGATGGCGTCGCGGAGGGTACGCCAGGGCAGGCACCCGTCGTTCTCGATCGCCTTGGGAAGGCGCGCCAAGACGCGGTCCCTGACATGAGGCTCCACGTGGTGGCGCCTCCAGTAGCCGTCCGCCTCCAGCATGGAGCGGTAGAGGGCGTGGTCCGAGTAGCGGCGCCTCCTCACGTGCTCCGCGAAATCCCTGACGATCCCCACTCCCAGGTCGGCGCGGAAGGCGACGATGACGACGCGGTTGCGGATTTGCGGGACGCCGTAATCCGCCGCGTTGACCGGGAACGCGATCACCCTGTAGTGGTCGGGACTCCTGTCATCGACGGGGAGGCCCCCGTCGATGTCCAGACTGTGGCTCACCGGGTCGGGATCCCCCAGCGCACCCAGGAGGGCGTCGTTGTGCCTCTGCCACGTCTTCCTGGGGTCGCGCTCCATGAAAGGCAGACGCAGCTCGTTCTTGATGTACCCGAAGTAGTCGGAGAACGACGGGCGCAGAATGCCTCGAACGTTCTCGCAGATCACGGCCTTGGGTCGCATCTCGCGGACGGCGTTGAACACGGCGGGAAACATGTTCCGCTTGTCCTCGTCGCCCTTGGCGACGCCCCCGGCGCTGAACGGCTGACAGGGGGGACCGCCGGCGAGGACGTCGACCTCGCCCTCGAACTTCCGGAGATCGAGCTCGCGCACGTCCCCGGGGTAGAGGGGCGCGGGCTCGCCGACGCGCGGAGGGGCAGGGGTCGTCTCCCCGATCTCCACAAGCCCGTCATCACCGAGGGTCCTACCGGCGCTGGCGAGGAGGGTCTCGCAGGCCCGCTTGTTGAACTCGTTGAAAAGGAGCGGACGGAAGCCCGCGCGGTGAACCCCCATGGCGAGGCCGCCCCCGCCCGCGAACAGTTCCACGCTCGTGCGGATGCGAGGGGCAGTGGTCTCTTCTTGCTGGTCACCCATGGGTGAATCGTACCGCGGAGCCACTTAGACGCCGGCGTCCCGAATTCGAACTGGTGAGCGACAAGTGAAGGATCATAGAGTAAGCCGCGTTCTGTGCCGGCGGGAAGGGGAGAGGGATGGCGGAAAGCGACGGGGCGAATGAGCGTGGCCTGTACCACAAGGACTTCCGGCTGAGCATCACCAAGGCGCTCGGGGACCAACTCGCCGAGGCGCTGAAGAGCATTGGGCGGGCTCCCCTCGACGAGGAGCGCCTGGCAGAGCTGGAAGAGCGGCCGGGAGTCTACCAGCTCTACGTCAACGACAGCTTCGTGTACGTGGGAAAGGCGGACGCCAATAACAAGGGCCTCCCGGGGCGACTCGGCAACCACCTGCGCAAGCTGTCGGGCCGTCGCAACCTCGCCCTCGCCGACGTCAGCTTCTCGTGTCTGTACGTGGACGAGGACTTCTCCGCCGTCGCTCCCGAACGTCTCCTCATCAACCATCACAAGGAGCGCGGCGGGGTCCCGTGGAACAACAGCGGCTTCGGGGGCAAGGACCCCGGGCGGAGGCGTGACACGACGGTCCTGAAGAAGGATCACTTCGACGTGCGGTACCCCATCAACCTCGACGCACCCATCCGCGGGCTCGCCGCCGGGACGACTGACCTGCGAACCTACTTGAAAGACCTCAAGGCCGCCCTGCCCTACAACTTCCGGTACGAGGAGCCCGTCTCCGCGGCGGACACCCTCATCGGGGTGCCGGGCGGACCCCTCACGGCAGACGAAGCGCTCCGTCGGGCCTCGGCCATCCTGCCCGCCTCCTGGCAGATAACGGCCCTCCTGAACTACGTGATCATGTACGAGGAGGATCGCCGCTACAAGAGCGCGACGCGCTACTACCGTTCCGGCGAGAGGGTCGAGCAGCAGCCGGAAAAGTCCTCGGCGCCGCTGACATCCGAGGACCTCGGCGAAAGCGAATAGGGGGCCCACCGGCAGGCGGTCGCCAGGAGCCCGGTGGCACGGCTCGTGACGTTGAGCCATCGGATTCCCGCGAGTGTTGGTGGTGCCACCGTTGACGCGGTCCTCGCGTGGACGGGAGTCGCCCGGTGCCGACTCTCGCCCGATCCCGTGCCCGGGACGGGTCCCCAACACGTCACCGCCCCCTTTCAACCCGTGTCCGCGCAGGCCGGGAAGGGGGCGCTGACGGCCGCCGCGCGGGTCAGATGTCGCGGAAGATCTCGATCTGGGCGCCCACCGAGTTGAGGCGTTCGGCGAGTTCCTCGTAGCCGCGGTTGATGACGTAGACGTTGCGCAGGACCGAGGTGCCCTCGGCGGCCATCATGGCCAGGAGGACGACCACGGCCGGGCGCAGGGCCGGCGGGCACATCATCTCCGCCGCGCGCCAGCGGGTCGGGCCCTCGACCAGGACGCGGTGGGGGTCCAGGAGTTGGAGGCGGCCACCGAGGCGGTTGAGGTCGGTCAGGTAGATGGCCCGGTTGTCGTACACCCAGTCGTGGATCAGGGTCTGGCCCTGGGCGACGGCGGCGATGGCGGCGAAGAACGGGACGTTGTCGATGTTCAGCCCGGGGAACGGCATCGGGTGGATCTTGTCGATGGGGGCTTCGAGCTTCGACGGGCGGACCGTGAGGTCGACCAGGCGGGTGCGGCCGTTGTCGGCGACGTACTCGGCCGAGCGGTCGTGGTCCAGGCCCATCTCCTCCAGGACCGCGAGCTCGATCTCCATGAACTCGATCGGGACCCGGCGGATCGTCAGCTCCGACTCGGTGACGACCGCGGCGGCCAGCAGGCTCATCGCCTCGACCGGGTCCTCGGAGGGGGAGTAGTCCACGTCGACGTCGATGTTCGGGACGCCGTGGACGGTGAGGGTGGTGGTGCCGATCCCCTCGACCTTGACGCCCAGGGCCTCCAGGAAGAAGCACAGGTCCTGGACCATGTAGTTGGACGAGGCGTTGCGGATGACGGTGACGCCGTCGTGGCGGGCCGCGGCCAGCAGCGCGTTCTCGGTGACGGTGTCCCCGCGCTCGGTCAGCACGATCGGACGGTCGGGCGAGACGCCGGCCTCCACCTGCGCGTGGTAGATGCCCTCGGTCGCGGTGATGTCCAGGCCGAAGCGGCGCAGGGCGATCATGTGCGGCTCGATGGTGCGGGTGCCGAGGTCGCAGCCGCCGGCGTAGGGCAGCCGGAAGTGGTCCATGCGGTGCAGCAGCGGGCCCAGGAACATGATGATGCTGCGGGTGCGGCGGGCGGCGTCCGCGTCCATGGCGTCCATGTCCAGCCGCGCCGGCGGGATGAGCTCCAGGTCGACGCCGTCGTTGATCCAGCGGGTGCGCACGCCGATGGAGTTCAGGACCTCCAGGAGGCGGTACACCTCCTCGATGCGGGCGACGCGACGGAGCACCGTACGGCCCTTGTTGAGGAGCGAGGCGCACAGCAGGGCCACGCACGCGTTCTTGCTCGTCTTGACGTCGATGGCGCCGGACAGGCGGCGTCCACCGACGACCCGCAGGTGCATCGGACCGGCGTAGCCCAGAGAGACGATCTCGCTGTCGAGCGCTTCGCCGATGCGGGCGATCATCTCAAGGCTGATGTTCTGGTTGCCGCGCTCGATCCGGTTCACGGCGCTCTGGCTGGTGCCGAGGGCGTCCGCGAGTTGACTCTGCGTCCAGCCACGGTGCTGCCGGGCGTCACGGATGAGCTTGCCGATGCGTACGAGGTAGTCGTCTGCCATGGGTGCACGGTATCTCAGATATGAGATGGCGCTCGCGCTGGGTGTGGCAGACGGGTGTCACTGACCGTCAGATTCGGTGCCGGGTCCGCCGTGTGGCGGGTGGGTGTGGTGGGGAAGGGGAGTCGACTTCGGGTGGTCTGCGGACCGATATGCCGCATACGGGACAGTGTTCCGCAGACCGTGTCGAAGTCGGTGAGGCAAAGCCCGCCGCCCCCGCCACGCCCACCCCGCCCGCTCAGCCCGCCGTGCAGCCGCAGGCGCGGTGGCGGCCGCCGTGCACCGCCGCGGCGGAGACCGGGCGCGGGCCCGACGCCGTCACCCCGGCCGCCCGCCCCGCCGCCCGGGCCGAAGTCGCCCTGCCCGCCGCCGAATCCGCGTCGTGCACGACCCGGCCGCCGACCAGGGTCAGCCGTACCTCCGTACCGCTGATGTCGGCCACCGGGCAGCGCGTCACGTCACGGTCCAGGAGCACCAGGTCGGCCGCCCTGCCCTGCTCCACGGTCCCCGTCAGCCCCTCCTGACGCAGCTGCCACGCCGTCCCCGAGGTGTGCATCCGCAGGACGCTGCTCCGCCCCAGCCCCTCCAGCTCCCGGTACAGCGGACCCGAGCCGTGGGCCCCCTGCCGGTCGATCGCCGTCCGCAACTGGTTCCACACCTGGAGCGCGTCCACGGGCCAGTCGGAGCCGCCGGCCAGGCGCGCCCCGGCCCGCTCCAGGCTGCGCGCCGGGTACATCCACCGGTGACGTCGCGGGCCGATGTACGGCAGCAGCGCCTCCATCGTCCAGGTGTCCCGCGCCGCCCACTGGAGCTGCATGCAGGCCGCCACCCCGAGTTGCGCGAAGCGCCGCAGGTCGGCCGGGTCCACGAGCTGGAGGTGCGCCACCGCGTTGCGCGGATCGCGCGACCCGGTCGCCCGGCGGGCGTACGCGTATCCGTCCAGGGCGGTGCGGACCGCCCGGTCGCCCAGCCCGTGGGCGTGCATCTGCCAGCCCGCCGAGTTGAAGGCGGCGGTGAGCCGGCCGTAGTCCGTCGCCGAGGTGTAGAGCTCGCCCCGGTTCTCCGTCGGCTTCCCCGCGCCGTCCAGGTACGGCTCCAGCAGCGCGGCCGTCTGCGCCGGGTGCTCGATCACCCCGTCCAGGAACACCTTCACCATCCCGAACCGCACGCCCGGCACCCCCTCGAACTCCCGCCGCAGCCCCCGCGCGTACGCCAGGGCGGCCTTGGGGTCCTTCGCCTGCGCGGCGTCGAGCCGGATCGCCGGGACGATCCGCTGCGGCAGCCGGCCCGCCCCCGCCAGCTCCTGGTAGAGGCTCAGCTCGTGCCGGCCCACCAGGGCGTCCATCATCGTGGTGACCCCGGAGGCCGCCGCCAGCTCCAGCACGGCGGCGCACGCCGCGACGAGTTCCGCCCGGGAGGGCTCCGGCACGTGCCGCTTCACCAGGTCCTGGGCGTCGTCCTTGAGCACCCCCGTGGGCAGCCCGTCCGTACCCTTGACGATCCGGCCGCCGACCGGGTCGGGGGTGGTGGCCGTGATCCCGGCGATGTCCAGGGCCCGCCGGTTGGCCCAGAGGTTGTGCCCGTCCCCGCCGACGAGGATCACGGGCCGCCGGGTCGCCAGCGCGTCCAGCATCCGGTGGTGCGGAGGCGTCCCGATCGGCAGCAGTCCGACCGGGTTCCAGTCCTCCACCACCAGCCAGCGGTCCGGCTCGGCCCCCGCGCCCCCGCTGTCCGCGAGGAAACCGCCGAGGATCGCCCGCAGCTCGGCCTCCGTGGTCTCCGCGCCCTCCAACGAGGGCCGCAGCGACCGGTCCCCGGCGCCCAGCGGGTGCACGTGACCGTCGTGGATACCGCTCATCACGGTGTTCCCGCGCGCGTCGACCGTTTCGGTGTCCCGGCCGACGTACCGGCGCAGCGCCGCGTCCGGGCCCACCGCCAGGATCCGGCCGTCCCGCCCGACCGCCACCGACCGGCCCGGGCCGTCCGTCGCGTCCGGACCGCCCCGCTCCACCCCGGTGAACACCCGGGCGTTGTGCAGGACGAGCGCCGCCGAAGCGCGCCCCGAGGAGCCCGCGGCCGCCACCGCGGGCGACGCGGTCGCACCGAGCAGCCCCGCCGCGCCGACGGCGCCGGCCGCCGCGAGCAACCCCCGCCGTGACAGGGGGGACGCGGAAGCGGAACCAGAAGCAGAAACAGCAGCGGGGGAACCGTGGCGGGGCAGGGGCAGGGGTGTCGTCATGGCCGCTCCGAACGCAACAGGGGAGATCAGTGGATGTGGCGAGGAGGAGGACACTCCCTGATTAAGCCCGTAACCAGAACCCGCCCCGTCCCACGGAATCCGCAGCAGCGCCGCCCGCGAACCCGCCGCGAACCCGCCTGCGAACCCTGCGGCAGCGAGGCCCGCGAACCCGCCCCCGGAACCCGTGGCAGCCGCCCACCCCCCGAGGGCCCATCCGTCCGTACGATGACCGCGTGCCAGGACCGGGACCGACCATCGCCGACATCGCGCGCGCCGCCGAGGTCTCCACCGCGACCGTCTCGCACGCCCTCAACGGCACCGGCCGGCTCGGCGAGGGCACCCGCCGCCGGGTCCGCGAGACCGCCGCCGCCCTCGGGTACGGAGCCCACCGCGGCCCCCGTACCCGCACCCTCGGCGTGGCCGTCACCACCTACGCCGGCTCGGCGTGGGACTTCGCGGGGGTCGCCTACTTCTCCCGGCTGCTCACCGCCGCCACCTCCGCCGCCCACGCCCACGGATACGCGCTGACCACCCTGCCCGCCGACCGGGGCGCCGAGCCCCTGTGGCACACCCTCGCCGTCGACGGGATGCTGCTGCTCGACAGCCCGGACGGCGACCGGGTACTGCGGGCCCTGCGGGCGCGCGGGCTCCCGGTGGTCTTCGACGGCCGCCCCACCGATCCGCGGCCCGACGACGTGTGGGTCGACAACGACCACGCCGCCACCACCCGCGAGGTCCTCGATCACCTCGCCGCCTCCGGCGCCCGCCGGATCGCCCTGCACTCCGGCTACGGTCGCGAGTTCTACACCGGGGCCGTCACCTCGGCCTACGCGCAGTGGTGCGCGGAGCGCGGCCGCAGGGCCCGGGTCGTCGTCTTCGACCCCGAGGACGCGGCGGGCCGCGCCTTCGACGCCGCGTTCGCCGCGCCGGACCGTCCCGACGCCGTCTACAGCGTGTACGACCCGGGCGGTCGGCAGGTGCTCGCCGCCGCCGCGCGCCACGGAATCCGCACGCCCCGGGACCTGCTCCTGGTCTGCGCGAGCGAGGATCCGGCGTACGAGACCTCCGAGCCCTCCGTGACGACCGTCACGCTGAGACCTGAGCGGATTGCCGTGACGGCGGTGTCCGCGCTGGTCACACTGATCGAATCCGGGCATGCGGAATCCCCCGGCCAGCGCACCGTGGCGGCAGGACTGAGGGTGCGTGCCTCGTCCCTTCCCCCGGACATGTACTAGAGTTATCTCGACATCGAGATAACTGCCCCGGGCGTACCGCAGCCGTCCCGCCGGTAAGGGTTACCTAACTTAGCCTCACCTTAGCGGACTGGCCAGAGCGCCACACGGCAGGATTGCGGTAATACGCGCGAAATCATGCATGAAGGAGACTGTCGTGTCGGCGAACAGCTTCGACGCCCGCAGCACGCTGCAGGTGGGCGACGAGTCGTACGAGATCTTCAAGCTGGACAAGGTCGAGGGCTCCGCCCGCCTTCCCTACAGCCTGAAGGTCCTGCTGGAGAACCTGCTCCGCACCGAGGACGGCGCGAACATCACCGCCGACCACATCCGGTCGCTCGGCAACTGGGACTCGCAGGCCCAGCCCAGCGAGGAGATCCAGTTCACGCCGGCTCGCGTGATCATGCAGGACTTCACCGGCGTCCCCTGCGTCGTCGACCTCGCCACCATGCGCGAGGCCGTCAAGGCCCTGGGCGGCGACGCCTCCAAGATCAACCCGCTGGCCCCGGCCGAGCTGGTCATCGACCACTCGGTCATCGCCGACAAGTTCGGCACCCGCGAGGCGTTCGCCCAGAACGTCGAGCTGGAGTACGGCCGCAACAAGGAGCGCTACCAGTTCCTGCGCTGGGGCCAGACCGCCTTCGACGAGTTCAAGGTCGTCCCCCCGGGCACCGGCATCGTCCACCAGGTCAACATCGAGCACCTGGCCCGCACGGTCATGGTCCGGGGCGGCCAGGCCTACCCCGACACCCTCGTCGGCACCGACTCGCACACCACCATGGTCAACGGCCTGGGCGTGCTGGGCTGGGGCGTCGGTGGCATCGAGGCCGAGGCCGCGATGCTCGGCCAGCCAGTCTCCATGCTGATCCCGCGCGTCGTCGGCTTCAAGCTGACCGGCGAGCTGCCGGCCGGCACCACCGCCACCGACCTCGTGCTGACCATCACCGAGATGCTCCGCAAGCACGGCGTCGTCGGCAAGTTCGTCGAGTTCTACGGTGAGGGCGTCGCCGCCACCTCCCTCGCGAACCGCGCCACCATCGGCAACATGTCGCCGGAGTTCGGCTCCACCGCCGCGATGTTCCCGATCGACGACGAGACCCTGAAGTACCTGCGCCTGACGGGCCGCGACGCCCAGCAGGTCGCCCTGGTCGAGGCGTACGCCAAGGAGCAGGGCCTGTGGCTGGACCCGGCCGCCGAGCCGGACTTCTCCGAGAAGCTGGAGCTCGACCTCTCCACGGTCGTCCCCTCCATCGCCGGCCCGAAGCGCCCGCAGGACCGCATCGTCCTCGCGAACGCCGCCGAGCAGTTCGCCGTGGACGTACGCAACTACGTCAGCGACGACGAGGAGGCCGGCAAGGAGTCCTTCCCGGCGTCCGACGCCCCGGCGTCCTCCAACGGTGTGCCCACCAAGCCCACCCTGGTGACCCTGGCCGACGGCACCTCCTTCGAGATCGACCACGGCGCCGTCACCGTCGCCGCGATCACCTCCTGCACCAACACCTCGAACCCCTACGTCATGGTCGCCGCGGCGCTCGTGGCCAAGAAGGCGTCCGAGAAGGGCCTGACCCGCAAGCCCTGGGTCAAGACCACCCTCGCCCCGGGTTCGAAGGTCGTCACCGACTACTTCGACAAGGCCGGTCTGACCCCGTACCTCGACAAGATGGGCTTCAACCTCGTCGGGTACGGCTGCACCACCTGCATCGGCAACTCCGGTCCGCTGGACGAGGAGATCTCGAAGGCGATCAACGAGGCCGACCTCGCGGTCACCTCGGTCCTCTCGGGCAACCGCAACTTCGAGGGCCGCATCAACCCCGACGTCAAGATGAACTACCTGGCCTCCCCGCCGCTGGTCGTCGCGTACGCCATCGCGGGCTCCATGAAGGTGGACATCACCAAGGACGCGCTGGGCACCGACCTCGACGGCAAGCCGGTCTTCCTGGCCGACATCTGGCCCTCGGAGGCCGAGGTCAACGACGTCGTGGCCAACGCCATCGGCGAGGACATGTTCAACAAGTCCTACCAGGACGTCTTCGCGGGCGACGCCCAGTGGCAGGCGCTGGAGATCCCGACCGGCAACACCTTCGAGTGGGACCCGCAGTCCACCTACGTGCGCAAGCCCCCGTACTTCGAGGGCATGACGATGGAGACCACTCCGGTCTCCGACATCGCCGGCGCGCGCGTGCTGGCGAAGCTGGGCGACTCGGTCACCACCGACCACATCTCCCCGGCCGGTGCGATCAAGGCCGACACCCCGGCCGGCAAGTACCTCACGGAGCACGGCGTCGAACGCCGCGACTTCAACTCGTACGGTTCCCGCCGCGGCAACCACGAGGTCATGATCCGCGGTACCTTCGCCAACATCCGCCTGCGCAACCAGATCGCGGCGGGCACCGAGGGCGGCTTCACCCGCGACTTCACCGTCGAGGGCGCGCCGGTCTCCTTCATCTACGACGCCTCCCAGAACTACCAGGCCGCCGGCATCCCGCTGGTCATCCTGGCGGGCAAGGAGTACGGCTCGGGCTCGTCCCGCGACTGGGCCGCCAAGGGCACCGCGCTGCTCGGCGTCAAGGCCGTCATCGCCGAGTCCTACGAGCGCATCCACCGCTCCAACCTGATCGGCATGGGCGTGCTGCCCCTGCAGTTCCCCGAGGGCGCCACCGCCGCCTCCCTGGGCCTCACCGGCGAGGAGACCTTCTCCTTCACCGGTGTGGAGGAGCTGAACAACGGCACCACCCCGCGCACCGTCAAGGTCACCACCGACACCGGTGTGGAGTTCGACGCGGTCGTGCGCATCGACACGCCGGGCGAGGCGGACTACTACCGCAACGGCGGCATCATGCAGTACGTGCTCCGCAACCTCATCCGAGGCTAAGGGCGCGCCGGGCGGAGCGATCCGCCCGCGATCGGCACCATAGGGCCGTATCCCCGTACAAGGGGATACGGCCCTTCCGTTTGTTCGGTCCGCTCCTGGGGGAGCAGGCCAGGTGACGGTGAGGTCTCAACTCGGAAAAGCCGGGGACGATCCTTGTGCACGATCTTGCTCAGCCGAGCGGAAGTGGACTATACCTGTGCCCGTCCGGACCACCGCGAAATGAGCGGCCCCGGACCGGGGGACGGCGGGGACCTGCGGTGATGCCGCATGCACGGGAACTGCCGTGCTCTCCCGCCGCCTTCACACTCCTGACGAAGGCGAGGACTTGAGCATGGGATCCACCTCCGCCCACGGCGAGAACAGCACCGGTGAGGGCCTCGGCCGCCGGGACCTGATCAAGCGCTCCGCGGCACTCGGCCTGATCGCCGTCCCGACGATGAGCTTCCTGTCCGCGTGCGCCTCCGGCGGCGAGGCGGCCCCCAAGGGCAACGAGTCCAAGGCGGCCACCTCCCCCGAGAACCCGTTCGGCGTCGCCAAGGGCGGCAAGCTGGAGGTGGTCGTCTTCAAGGGCGGATTCGGTGACGACTACGCCAAGGCCTGGGAAGCCGCCTTCGACAAGAAGTGGGGCACCACCAGCTCCCACCTCGGCACCCAGGAGATCACCGCCAAGCTCCAGCCGCGTTTCAACGGCGGCAACCCGCCGGACGTCGTCGACGACGCCGGTGCCCAGCAGATCAAGCTGGACGTGCTCTTCAAGGGCGGCCAGCTCGCCGACCTCACCCAGGTGCTCGACGCCCCCTCGCTCGACGACCCCGCCAAGAAGGTGCGCGACACCCTCATCAAGGGCACGATCGAACAGGGCACCCAGGGCGGCAAGTTCGTCGCGCTGAACTACGTCTACACCGTCTTCGGCCTGTGGTACTCCGGCAAGCTCTTCAAGGAGAAGGGCTGGACGCCGCCCAAGACCTGGGACGAGTTCCTCGCGGTCTGCACCAAGGCCAAGGAAGCCGGCATCGGCGGCCTCGCCCACCAGGGCAAGTTCCCGTACTACATCAACGTCGTCATCATGGACCTGATCGCCAAGAAGGGCGGTCTGGAGGCCATGAAGGCCATCGACAACCTGGAGCCGAACGCCTTCGAGGGCAGCCCGGCGGCCCTGGCCGCGGTCGAGGCGGTCTACGAGGTCGTCGAGAAGGGCCTCCTGATGCCGGGCACCAACGGCCTCACCCACACGGAGTCCCAGACCGCCTGGAACCAGTACAAGGCGGCGTTCATCCCCTCCGGGTCCTGGCTGGAGAACGAGCAGCTGAAGCAGACCCCGGAGGACTTCGACATGAAGTTCCTGCCGATGCCCGTACTGGCCGACAGCAAGCTCCCCGTCGAGGCCATCCGGGCCGGCGCCGGCGAGCCCTTCATCGTCCCCGAGAAGGCCGGCAACAAGGCCGGTGGCCTGGAGTTCCTGCGCTCGATGCTGTCCCGCGAATGGTCGACGATCTTCGCCCAGCAGGCCAACTCGCTCACCGTCGTCAAGGACGGCGTCGACCCCGGCGTCAAGCTGCGGTCCGGCACCCAGTCCGCGGTCGAAGCCCTCAAGAGCGCGGGCGACAACACCTTCAACTACCTGTACACCGAGTGGTACAGCGAGATGGGCACCGAGATCGAGAACGCGTCCAACGAGCTGATGGCCCAGCGCATCCAGCCCAAGGAATGGATCAAGCGGGCCCAGGCCGCGGTGGACAAGGCGGCCAAGGACCCGAACGCCAAGAACAACAAGCGCAGCTGACCCCGCGTCCACCGGGCACCCGGAACCACCAGGGACGGACACCATGAGCCAAGTAGCCACGAGCAGAGGGCGGGGCGGCTTCATCGCCGGATTCCTCGTCCTGCCCCTCGCGCTGTACCTGACCTTCGTCATCTGGCCGTACATCCAGACGTTCGGCTATTCCTTCACCAACTGGTCGGGTCAGTCACCGACGTTCGAGCTCGTCGGACTGGACAACTACGCGGCGCTGATGAAGGACCAGGTCTTCCTCGGGGCCCTGTGGCACAACCTGCTGCTCCTGGTGTTCGTCCCCGCGGTCACCATCCTGCTCGCCCTCTTCTTCGCCTTCATGGTGAACGCGGGAGGGCGCAGCGGGGCCGGTGGCGTCCGGGGCGTGCGCGGATCGGCCTTCTACAAGATCATCTACTTCTTCCCGCAGGTCCTGTCCCTCGCCATCCTCGCGGTGCTGTTCGGCGCCGTGTACCGCAGTGACGAGGGAGGCCTGCTCAACGGCTTCCTCACCCGGATCGGCGTCGTCGACCCGGCGCACCCCATCGAATGGCTCAACGAGCCCGACCTGGTGCTCTGGTGCCTGCTCCTCGTGGTCGTCTGGCACGGCGTCGGCTTCTACCTGGTGCTCTTCTCGGCGGCCATGCAGTCCGTGCCGAGGGACATCTACGAAGCCGCCCTGCTGGACGGCGCCGGCCGCGCCCAGACCTTCTTGAAGGTCACGCTGCCGCTGCTCTGGGACTCCGTGCAGACCTCGGCGGTCTACCTGGGCATCGCCGCGATGGACATGTTCGTCCTCGTGTCGACGATGACCTCCGGGCAGTTCGGCGGCGGACCCGACCACCACAGCGAGGTCATGGCCACGGTCCTGATGCGCAACTTCCTCTACTTCGGCAAGAGCGGATACGCCTGCGCCATGGGCGTGGTCATGCTGATCCTGACCCTGATCCTTTCCCTTGTCACGCTGCGCGCCACCCGCCGCGAGCGCATCGAGTTCTGAGCGGGAGACACGATGACCACAGTGATCAAGGCCCCCGGTGAGGCCGCAGCCGAGAAGTCCGGCGGCGACGGCGGTCGCCCGAAGGGGGGCGCGAAGCGCACCTCCGACGGCATGGCGCTCAACGTCTTCTCCCACGGCTTCCTGGCCGTCTGGGCGATACTGATCGTCCTGCCGCTGTTCTGGCTGACGCTCGGCTCCTTCAAGACCGACTCGCAGATCGGCGGCTCGGCCCTCAGCTGGCCCTCCAACTGGAACTTCGACGCCTTCGGTCGGGCCTGGGAGAAGGGCATCGGGGACTACTTCGCCAACACGCTGATCGTGATGGTGTTCTCCGTGCCGCTCACCATGCTGTTGGGCTCCATGGCGGCGTACGTGCTGGCCCGGTACCCCTTCAAGGGCAACCGGATCATCTACTACTTCTTCGTCAGCGGGGCCATGTTCCCCGTGTTCCTGGCGCTCGTACCGCTGTTCTTCATGGTCAAGCGGCTGGACATGCTGAACAGCTACCAGGGTCTGATCCTGGTCTACGTCGCCTACTCGATGCCGTTCACCGTCTTCTTCATGCACTCCTTCTTCCGCACCCTGCCCACGGCGGTGCACGAGGCGGCGGTGATCGACGGGGCCTCCGACACCCGGATCTTCTTCCAGGTGATGCTGCCGATGGCCAAGCCCGGCCTGATCAGCGTGGGGATATTCAATGTCCTGGGCCAGTGGAACCAGTACATCCTGCCCTCCGTGCTGATGCAGCCCCAGAGCGGATCGGACCCCGAGCGCTACATGCTCACCCAGGGCCTGATCCAACTCCAGTACCAGATGGGGTACGAGACGGACCTGCCGGTGCTGTTCGCCGGCGTGACCATCGCGATGATCCCGATGCTGGTGGTCTACCTGTCCTTCCAGCGCCAGATCCAGGCCGGACTGACCTCCGCGACCCTCAAGTAGCGGACCCGGGGCGGCGCGGGATCAGGCCCGCTCCGCCCGCTCCGGCAGCACCGACCAGCTGACCGCCGAGACCGCCGGATCGAGCGAGAGGTTGCTGACGGCCTCCTCCAGCGTCCGGCCCTGCGTCCCCTCGGCGGTCAGCAGCGCCGATACGGTGACCAGGCCGGTGGCCGGCCCGTCCTGGCTGCGGATCTCGCGCAGCTGGTACCCGGGCCGGCCCAGCGCGTCCACCACCCGGTGGCGGATGTGGGCCTCCTCGGCCTCCAGGCACACCGCCTCGAAGTGGTAGTCGGCCGCCACCTCCGCCCCGCCGCGCGGCTCGCGGTCCAGGCGCCGGCCCAGCGGGCGCAGCAGGAGGTTGGTCCCCACCACGCCCGCCGTGCCGAAGGCCGCCAGGACGAAGAGGCCGACCCCCGCCAGGCAGCCCACGGCCGCCGAGCACCACAGGGTGGCGGCCGTGTTCAGGCCCCGTACGCCGAGCCCGTCCCGCATGATCACTCCGGCGCCGAGGAAGCCGATCCCGGAGACGACCTGGGCGGCGACCCGGGAGCCGTCGTGGTTCACCTCGGAGACGGTCCCGAGGAACCCGTACTGCGAGAGCAGCACGAACAGCGCGGCCCCGCCCGCGACCAGGGCGTTCGTACGCAGTCCCGCCAGGCGGGCCCGCCACTGCCGTTCCAGGCCGATCAGCGCGCCGAAGCCGAGCGCGGCGCCGAGGTGGCCGGCCATCTCCCATTCGCTGAGCAGCGTCATCGGCCCGTCCTCCTTCCTTCGTCAGGTGTTCCTACAGCCAGGTGCCGAAGCGGCGGATGTACCAGGTCTTCACGAACTGGGTGAGCGTGCAGTACGCGAGCAGCACGCCGATCAGCCACGGGAAGTAGCCGGCCGGCAGGGCCACGAAGCCCAGCGAGGCGGCCAATGGCGAGAACGGCAGCCACAGACCGGTCAGCACCGCGAGGACGGTCATCGCCATCACCGGCCACGAGGCCCGCGACTGGAGGAAGGGGATCCGGCGGGTACGGATCATGTGGACGACCAGGGTCTGCGAGAGCAGGCCCTCGACGAACCAGCCGGACTGGAACAGCGCCTGGTGCGCGTCGCTGTTCGCGGCGAACACGTTCCACATGATCACGAACATGGCGATGTCGAAGATCGAGCTGATCGGACCGATGGTGACCATGAAGCGGAAGATGCCCTTGGCGTCCCAGTTGCGGGGCTTGCGCAGGTACTCCGGGTCCATCCGGTCCCAGGGCGTGGCCAGTTGGGCGATGTCGTAGACCAGGTTCTGCACCAGCAGCATGATCGCGAGCATCGGCTGGAAGGGGATGAACGCGCTCGCCACCAGCACGGAGAAGACGTTGCCGAAGTTCGACGACGCGGTCATCTTGATGTACTTGATCGTGTTGCCGAAGGTGGTCCGGCCCTGGACGACGCCCTGTTCCAGGACGGTCAGGTCCTTCTCCAGCAGGATGATGTCCGCCGACTCCTTGGCGATGTCCACCGCGGTGTCCACCGAGATGCCGACGTCGGCGTCCCGCAGGGCGGCCGCGTCGTTGATCCCGTCCCCGAGGAAGCCGACGGTGCGCCCGTCGGCCCGCAGGGCCCGCACGATGCGGGCCTTCTGGACGGGGTTGGTCTTGGCGAACACCGTCGTACGGGCGGCCAGCGCGCGCAGCGCCGTGTCGTCGAGGGCGTCGACCTCGGCGCCGGAGACGACGTGGCCCACCTCGATGCCGACCTCGGCGCAGACCCGGGCGGCGACCAGTTCGTTGTCCCCGGTGACGACCTTGACCGCGATGCCCTTGTCGGCCAGGCCCCGCAGGGCCGCGGCGGCGGAGGCCTTCGGCGGGTCGAGGAAGGCGAGGAAGCCGACCAGGGTCAGCCCGTCCTCGTCCGCGACGGTGTAGGTGTCGCGCGGCACGGCGACCGTGCGGGTGGCGACGGCGAGGACCCGAAGGCCGCGGCGGTTGTTGTCCTCGGCGATCCTGGCCACGCGCCGGCGCAGGTCCGCGGTCAGCTCGGTCCGCTCGCCGCGGTCCCTCAGGTGGGTGCACAGGCCGAGGACCTCTTCGACGGCGCCCTTGGTGATCATGACGTGTTCGGCGCGGCCGGGGCCGGCCGCCAGGCCGTTGCGGTTCAGGACCACGGTCATCCGGCGTCGGGCGAAGTCGAAGGGGATCTCGTCGACCATCGAGAACCGTGCGTCGACGACAACCTCCTCGGCCTCGTCCACGCGGTCGATGACGGCCCGGTCCATGAGGTTGCGCAGCCCCGTCTGGAAGTGCGCGTTGAGGTAGCCGTACTCCAGGACCTCGGTGTCCTCGTCGCCGTGGACGTCGAGGTGGCGGTCCAGGACGATCCGGTCCTCGGTGAGGGTGCCGGTCTTGGCCGTGCACAGGACGTCCATCGCGCCCAGGTTCTGGATCGCGTTGAGCCGCTTGACGACCACCTTGCGGCGGGACATCGCCACCGCGCCGCGGGCTAGGTTGGCGGAGACGACCATCGGCAGCATCTCGGGGGTCAGGCCCACCGCGACGGCGACACCGAAGAGGAGGGCCTCGTTCCAGTCGCCCTTGGTCAGGCCGTTGATCACGAAGACGACCGGGACCATCACCAGCATGAAGCGGATCAGCAGGAAGCTGACCTTGCGCACCCCGGTGTCGAAGTTGGTCTGCGGACGCTCGCCGACGAGCGAGCCGGCCATCGAGCCGAACCAGGTGTCCGCGCCGGTGGCCACGACCACGCCGGTCGCGGTCCCGGAGGTGACCGAGGTCCCCATCAGGCAGAGGTTGTCGGCCTCGACCGGGTCGCGGACGGTGCGGGTGCCCGGGTCGTCCGCCCGGATGTCGGCCTTGGCGACCGGCAGCGACTCCCCGGACAGGGCGGCCTGCGAGACCATCAGGTCCTTGGCGGCGACGAGCCGCAGGTCGGCCGGGATCAGGTCGCCCGCGGCCAGCTTCACGAGGTCACCGGGGACCACCTGGTCCATCGGCACCTCGAAGGTGGTCGGCGCGGACCCGCCGCCGGCCCGGCGCTGCACCGCGCAGGTGGTGGTGACGAGCTTCTTCAGGGCGTCGGCGGCGCGGCCGGAGCGGAACTCCTGCCAGAAGCGCAGCAGTCCGCTGATCCCCACCATCACGGAGAGGATGACGACGCCCGGGTCCGCCGGATCCTGCCAGAACATGACGGCGCCGAGGAGGACCAGGACCCCGATGACGGGGTTCCCGTAGGCCTTCGCGAGCTGGAGGGGCCAGCGGGGGGCGCGCTCGCGGGCCACGACGTTGGCGCCGTACCGCTCCAGGCGCAGGGCCGCTTCGGCGTGGGTGAGTCCGGCGCGCGAGGTGTCCAGGTCCTGGAGCACCTGGACGCCCGTGCGGGCGCCGATCGCGGCGAGGCGCTCACCGACGAGGCGGGTTCCGGTCTCCAACTCTGCGGCCTTGCGCTCGCGGCGGCTCCGGCCCGGCGGTGCGAGCTTCGTCGGGGTACGAGGGGTGAGCATGGTCATGACGAATACCTCCCTCCACGGTGTCCGGGCAGCACGGAGCCGCACGGTCACGTGGAGTGATCATGGGTCGGCGCGCGGCGGCCGCGGGGCCGGGGCGCCGGTGGGCATGGATGACGCGGGCCCGGCACGCAGCGTGCAGGGCATGCGGAAGGAGTGGTGCGGTGCCTCAATGGAAAGGGCGCGGGAACGGCGCGGTCGCGCCGCCGTGCTCATCCGGTGGAGGGTCGGCGGTCCGATCCGAAGGGTCGGTCGATCGGAAGGTCAGCCGAGCAGGGCACTGCGAGGACTTCGATCGGGACTCATCCCGAACACCTCCTCGCGTAGCGCCGTCATTTCGGGCGCCCGTCCGGCCGGAAAGGCCGCAGAGGACCGGCGCCTCAGCGACCGTAACACGATCCGGGAGGTCCCTGATCATACTTTTGGTCACCAGTGTCCTTTTCGTGCTGCGTCAGCCTCTTGACGTGTGGAGGCCCAAAGGCTCGACTTAAGGTTCACAAGTTGGAGAGACGCCGGAGTCTCGGAGCACCTAGCCGCGACGGCCCGGCCAGGGGGGCGACGGTTCGCCGTCGCTTATGGGCAGGAGTGGATGAGTCGTGCAGACTCCCGGATCGCAGTCGTCGCTGCATCGCGCGAATCTGGAACGGGTCGTGCGGGCCGTGCGGCTCGCCGGTTCGCTGACCCAGGCGGAGATCGCCCGCGCCACCGGACTGTCGGCGGCCACGGTCTCCAACATCGTCCGCGAGCTCAAGGAGGCCGGCACCGTCGAGGTCATCGACACCTCGGCCGGTGGCCGCCGGGCCCGCAGCGTCTCGCTCAGCGGGGACGCGGGGATCGTGATCGGCGTGGACTTCGGCCACACCCACCTGCGGGTGGCCGTCGGCAACCTCGCGCACCAGGTGCTGGCCGAGGAGTCCGAGCCGCTCGACGTGGACGCGTCCTGGGTGGAGGGCTTCGACCGGGCCGAGGCGCTGGTCGGACGGCTGATCGAGGGCGTCGGAGTGGGCCGGGACAAGGTGATCGGCGTCGGCCTCGGCGTACCCGGCCCCATCGACGTGGAGTCCGGGACCCTGGGTTCCACCGCCATCCTGCCGGGTTGGGCGGGCATCAACCCGCGCCAGGAGCTCTCGCAGCGCCTGGGCGTGCCGGTGTACGTGGACAACGACGCGAACCTCGGCGCGCTCGGCGAGTCGGTCTGGGGGAGCGGGCGCGGCGTCAAGGACCTCGCCTACATCAAGGTGGCCAGCGGCGTCGGCGCGGGCCTGGTGATCAACGGTCAGATCTACCGCGGGCCGGGCGGCACGGCCGGCGAGATCGGGCACATCACCCTGGACGAGTCGGGGCCCGTCTGCCGCTGCGGCAACCGCGGTTGCCTGGAGACCTTCGCCGCGGCCCGTTACGTGCTGCCGCTCCTGGAGAGCAGCCACGGACCGGACCTGACGATGGAACGGGTGGTCGAGCTGGCCCGCGCCGGGGACCCCGGCTGCCGCCGGGTCGTCACCGACGTCGGCCGGCACATCGGCAGCGGGGTGGCCAGCCTCTGCAACCTCCTGAACCCGAGCCGGGTGGTCCTCGGCGGCTCGCTCGCGGAGGCCGGGGAACTGGTCCTGACGCCCATCCGGGAGTCCGTCGGGCGGTACGCGATCCCCAGCGCGGCCCGGCAGTTGTCGGTCCTCACGGGGTCGCTGGGGGGCCGCGCGGAGGTGCTCGGAGCCCTGGCCCTCGTCCTCAGTGAGATGGGCGATTCGACGCTTTTGGCGGAAAATGGGATCGGAGTGCGAGCGCCCGCCGTCATGTCTTCAGTTAGATAACGGATGGCACCGTTGTCATCTCGTTAAGGATTCACTCCTTGACGGCAAAGTTGCGGCCGGGGTTGACTCACATCCACCTCGGCCGCAGTGTTGCGGCCTCGTCAGGGAGGTTCAAGTAATGAACACGCGTATGCGTAGAGCCGCCGTAGCCGTCGCCGCCGGTGCCATGGCCGTTTCGCTGGCCGCCTGTGGAAGCGCCAAGGAGGCCGGTGACGCCCCGAAGGACTCCGCCGCCGCCGGTGACGCCATCAAGATCGGTCTGCTCCTGCCGGAGAACCAGACCGCTCGCTACGAGAAGTTCGACAAGCCGCTGATCGAGAAGAAGATCGCGGATCTCACCGGTGGCAAGGCCGAGGTCGTCTACGCCAACGCCAAGCAGGACGCGACCACGCAGAACTCCCAGGTCGAAACGATGATCACCAACAAGGTGAACGCGCTGATCATCGACGCCGTCGACGCCAAGGCCATCGCGGGTTCGGTCAAGAAGGCCAAGGACGCCGGTATTCCGGTCGTCGCCTACGACCGCCTCGCCGAGGGCCCGATCGACGCCTACACCTCCTTCGACAACGAAGAGGTCGGCAAGGTCCAGGGCAAGGCCCTGCTGGAGGCGCTGGGCGACAAGGCCAAGGACGGCCAGATCGTCATGATGAACGGCTCCGTCACCGACCCGAACGCCGCGCTGTTCAAGAAGGGCGCCCACTCCGTCCTCGACGGCAAGGTGAACATCGGCAAGGAGTACGACACCAAGGAGTGGAAGCCGGAGAACGCCAACACCAACATGGCGGGCGCCCTCTCGGCCCTCGGCAAGGACAAGGTCGTCGGCGTCTACTCCGCCAACGACGGCATGGCCGGCGGCATCATCACCGCCCTCAAGGCGGCCGGCCTGTCCCCGCTGCCCCCGGTCACCGGCCAGGACGCCGAACTCGCCGGTGTGCAGCGGATCGTGTCGGGCGAGCAGTTCATGAGCGTCTACAAGCCGTACGCCCCCGAGGCCGCGGCCGCCGCCGAGATGGCCGTCGCCCTCGCCAAGGGCGAGAAGATCGACGGGATCATCAACCAGAAGGTCGACAGCCCGACCTCCAAGGGTGTTCCGTCCGTCCTGATCCCGGTCGTCTCGCTGACCAAGGACAACATCAAGGACACCGTCGTCAAGGACGGCGTCTACACGGTCGAAGAGATCTGCGCCGACAAGTACGCGGCCGCCTGCGCCACCCTCGGCCTCAAGTAGGCCCCGTCGCCCGCGGCCACGGCCGCGGCGGCCCCCGCGCCTGCCCGGCGCCCCGCCCCAACTTCCCGCCACCCGCGGGGCGCCGGGCAGAAACGTTTCTTGCATTCCCCCGCCTCCGTGGGGTTCCCCATCCGCCCCGCTCCTGCTCTTTTGCACGACATCCCCGCCGGTCAGGCGGCGAAGGAGATGGTTCATGTGTCCGCTGCGCCCGTGCTGGCGTTGCGAGGGGTTTCGAAGAGGTTCGGCGCCGTCCAGGCCCTGACCGACGTAGAACTCGAAATCCACTCCGGTGAGGTGGTCGCCCTGGTCGGCGACAACGGCGCCGGCAAGTCCACGCTGGTCAAGACGATCGCCGGCGTGCACCCCATCGATGACGGCGTCATCGAGTGGCAGGGCCGCCCGGTCTCCATCAACAAGCCCCACGACGCCCAGAGCCTGGGCATCGCGACGGTCTACCAGGACCTCGCGCTGTGCGACAACATCGACGTCGTCGGCAACCTCTTCCTGGGCCGCGAGCTCAAGCGCTTCGGCGTCCTCGACGAGGTGGAGATGGAGCGCCGCGCCCGCGAGCTCCTCACCACCCTGTCCATCCGGATCCCCAGTGTCCGCATCCCCATCGCCTCGCTCTCGGGCGGCCAGCGCCAGACCGTGGCGATCGCCCGCTCGATGCTGGGCGAGCCCCGGCTCGTCATCCTCGACGAGCCCACCGCCGCACTCGGCGTCGAGCAGACCGCACAGGTCCTCGACCTCGTGGAGCGGCTGCGCGAGCGCGGCCACGCCGTCATCCTCATCAGCCACAACATGGCCGATGTGAAGGCCGTCGCCGACAAGGTGGCGGTCCTGCGGCTGGGCCGCAACAACGGTGTCTTCAGCGTCGCCGACACCTCGCAGGAAGAGATCATCTCCGCCATCACCGGGGCCACGGACAACGCCGTGACCCGCCGGGCGGCCCGCACCGGGGAGGCCCGCAAGTGAGCACCCAGAATCCCGCCGCCGATCCCCTGGGCAAGGGGCCGACCGGGCACGTCGACCCGGTCAACGCCCCCGCCGCGGCCGACGCCATCCCCGCGGTGGACCCCCGACTGCTGGTGCGCGAGCAGGGCCTCTCCGGGTACCTGAGCGAGTTCGGGCGCAAGATGAAGGCCGGCGACCTGGGCTCCATCCCGGTCGTCCTCGGCCTGATCATCATCTGGAGCATCTTCCAGGGGCTGAACTCGAACTTCCTCTCCCCGGAGAACCTCACCAACATCGCGATCACCATGGTCGCGACGGGCATGATGGCCGTCGGCATCATCTTCGTGCTGCTGCTCGGCGAGATCGACCTCTCGGTCGGCTCCGTCAGCGGCGTCTCGGGCGCGATCGTCGCCGTCCTGTCCGTCACCCACGGGGTCAACGAGTGGCTCGCGATCCTCGCGGCCGTCGTCGGCGGCGCCCTCATCGGGGCGGTCCACGGCTTCTTCTTCGCCCGGATCGGCGCCCCCGCCTTCGCCGTCACCCTGTCGGGCCTGCTGTTCTGGTCCGGCGCGATGCTGCAGATCCTCGGCAGCAACGGCACGATCAACCTCGACTCCGACGGCGTGGTCGGCAAGCTCACGACGTACTTCTTCTCCGACGTGGCCGCCGGCTACGGCCTCGCGGCGCTCGCCGTGATCGGGTACTTCCTGGCCACCTTCTTCGACAACCGCCGCAGGGAGGCCGCCGGGGTCCCCTCGCGGCCGCTCACCGAGATCCTGCTGCGCACCGGCGTGCTCGCCGTCTTCACCTTCGGCCCCGCCGTGGTGTTCAACCAGTACAAGGGCCTGCCGCTCGCGGTGGTGCTCTTCGTCCTGGCCCTGGTCGGTACGGACTTCCTGCTGCGCCGCACCTCCTTCGGCCGGAACGTCTTCGCGCTCGGCGGCAGCGTCGAGGCGTCCCGCCGCGCGGGCATCAACGTCAACGGGATCCGCATCGCGGTCTTCGCGATCGCCGGCACCTTCGCCGCCATCGGCGGGCTCTTCTGGGCCTCCAAGATCGCGGCGGCCAACCAGAGCGCCGGCGCCGGCGACCTGCTGATGAACGTGATCGCGGCGGCCGTCATCGGCGGCACCAGCCTCTTCGGCGGCCGGGGCCGGACCTGGAACGCCCTCCTCGGCGTCATGGTCATCACCTCCATCCAGTACGGTCTGGCCCTGGAGGGGATCGCGACGCCGATCCAGTACATGATCACCGGAGCGGTCCTGCTCGCCACGGTGGTCATCGACTCGGTCACCCGCAAGACCCAGAAGACGGCCGGACGCGCCTGACCGCGCGCCCTCGGGCGTTCCCAGGCGGTAAGACCCGTCACAGTGCCCGGTGCCACTTCGTGTGGCACCGGGCACCTGTGCGTACATGTGTGCGTCACGTGTGCGCACGGGTGTGCGGGTATGGGCCCGTTTGGGATGTGTGATTCCGCGCCGGGGTGTACAGGTATGACAAAAGCGGGACCTTCCCGGTACCGCCCGATGACCGCCCCCGCGAGCGGAACATTAGACTCGACAGACCAGCAAGCAACTGCAAGGAGGCACGGGTGCTGCTGACCCGCATCAAGGGACCGCGCGATCTGGACCGGCTCAGCCAGGAGGAGCTCGACCAGCTCGCCGCCGAGATCAGGTCCTTCCTCGTCGACGCCGTCTCCAAGACCGGCGGGCACCTCGGCCCCAACCTGGGGGTGGTCGAACTGACGATCGCCCTGCACCGGGTCTTCGAGTCCCCGAAGGACAAGGTCCTCTTCGACACCGGGCACCAGGCCTACGTGCACAAGCTGCTCACCGGCCGCCAGGACTTCGCCGACCTGCGCTCCCGGGGCGGCCTCTCCGGCTACCCCTCGCGCGCCGAGTCCGACCACGACATCATCGAGAACTCCCACGCCTCCACGGTGCTGGGTTGGGCCGACGGTCTCGCCAAGGCCAACGAGGTGCTGGGCCGCGAGGACCACCACGTCGCCGCGGTCATCGGCGACGGCGCGCTGACCGGCGGCATGGCCTGGGAGGCGCTGAACAACATCGCCGCCGCCAAGGACCGTCCGCTGGTCATCGTCGTCAACGACAACGAGCGGTCGTACGGCCCCACCATCGGCGGCCTCGCGAACCACCTCGCGACCCTGCGCACCACGGACGGCTACGAGCGCTTCCTGGCCCGCGGCAAGGACCTCCTGGAGCGCACCCCGGTCGTCGGGAAGCCCCTCTACGAGACCCTGCACGGCGCCAAGAAGGGCCTCAAGGACTTCATCGCCCCGCAGGGCATGTTCGAGGACCTGGGCCTGAAGTACATCGGGCCCATCGACGGCCACGACATCGAGGCCCTGGAGTCCGCCCTCACGCGCGCCAAGCGCTTCAGCGGCCCCGTCATCGTGCACTGCCTCACCCAGAAGGGCCGCGGCTACACCCCGGCCCTGGAACACGAGGCGGACCGCTTCCACGCCGTCGGCGTCATCCACCCGGACACCGGCCTGCCGGTGAAGACCGCCGCCGCCAGTTGGACCTCCGTCTTCGCCGACGAGATGGTCAAGCTCGGCCACGACCGGCCCGACGTCGTCGGCATCACCGCCGCGATGCTCCACCCGGTCGGCCTCAACAAGTTCGCCGAGGCCTTCCCGGACCGGATCTACGACGTCGGCATCGCCGAGCAGCACGGCGCCACCTCGGCCGCCGGCCTCGCCACCGGCGGCGTCCACCCGGTGTTCGCCGTCTACGCCACCTTCCTCAACCGCGCCTTCGACCAGGTCCTGATGGACGTCGCCCTGCACAAGTGCGGGGTCACCTTCGTCCTGGACCGGGCCGGCGTCACCGGCGACGACGGCGCCTCCCACAACGGCATGTGGGACATGTCGATCCTCCAGGTGGTTCCCGGGCTGCGGCTGGCCGCACCCCGGGACGCCGAGCAGCTGCGCGCCCAGCTCCGCGAGGCCGTCGAGGTCAAGGACGCGCCGACGGTCGTGCGCTACTCCAAGGGCGTCGTCGGCCCGGCCGTACCGGCCGTCGGCCGGATCGGCGGCATGGACGTGCTGCGCACCCCGGCCGCCGACGTCACCCGCCCGGACGTACTCATCGTCTCGGTCGGCGCGCTCGCCCCGATGTGCCTGGAGATCGCCGACCTGCTCGACAAGCAGGGCATCACCTCGACCGTCGTCGACCCCCGTTGGGTCAAGCCGGTGGACGAGGCGCTGGCCCCGCTCGCCGACGGCCACCGGGTCGTCGTCACCGTCGAGGACAACGGCCGCACCGGCGGCGTCGGCGCCGCCGTCTCGCAGGCCCTGCGCGACGCCGGGGTGGACGTCCCGCTGCGCGACTTCGGCATCCCGCAGCGCTTCCTCGACCACGCGACGCGCAAGGAGATCATGGCCGAAATCGGCCTGACCGCTCCGGACATCGCGCGGCAGGTCACCGGTCTCGTCGCCAAGCTCGACGGCCGTTACGACAGCGAGCAGGCCGCCATCGTCGACTAGTCGACGCCGGGCCACCCGCCCGGGTCACGCGCGGTTGCACGTCACGGGCCGGGAGATCACCCTTGAGGGGTGGGCCTCCCGGCCCGTTCGCGTCCGCGTGCTGCGTACGCCACCTTTCGGAGGTGCGTCGGTGAGTACGGATCTGAACAGTCCTTTCCGCACCAAATCGGTCGAGCAGTCGATCCGTGACACGGAGGAGCCCGAACACGCGCTCCGCAAATCGCTCTCGGCCTGGGACCTGACGGTCTTCGGCGTCGGCGTCATCATCGGCACCGGCATCTTCGTCCTCACGGGCATCGCCGCCCGGAACAACGCCGGACCGGCCACCGCCCTCGCCTTCGTGGCGGCGGGCATCGTCTGCGCCCTCGCGGCCCTGTGCTACGCGGAGTTCGCATCGACCGTGCCGGTGGCCGGCTCGGCCTACACGTTCGCGTACGCCTCCATCGGCGAGCTGCCCGCCTGGATCATCGGCTGGGACCTGGTGCTGGAGTTCGCGCTGGGCACCGCGGTCGTGGCCGTCGGTTGGTCCGGGTACGTACGCCACCTCCTGGAGACCAACCTCGGCTGGGAGTTGCCGAGCGCGCTGGCCGGCCCGGACGCCGGGGGCACCTTCGACCTGCTGGCGTTCCTGCTGATCCTGGCGCTGACCGCGGTCCTGGTCATCGGGACGAAGCTGTCGGCCCGGATCACCGCCATCGTGGTCGCCATCAAGGTCACCGTGGTGCTGCTGGTCATCGTCGCCGGCCTGTTCTTCATCAAGGCCGACAACTACTCCCCGTTCATCCCGCCGGCCCAGGCGCAGGAGGCGGGCGGCGGCATCCACGCGCCACTGGTCCAACTGCTCTTCGGGTACGCGCCCACGAACTTCGGCGTGATGGGCATCTTCACCGCCGCCTCGCTGATCTTCTTCGCCTTCATCGGCTTCGACGTCGTGGCCACTGCGGCCGAGGAGACCAAGAACCCCCAACGGGACATGCCGCGCGGCATCCTCGGCTCGCTGATCATCTGCACGGTGCTCTACGTCGCGGTGACGCTGGTGGTCACCGGCATGCAGAAGTACTCGGAGATGTCGCCGACGGCGCCACTGGCCGAGGCGTTCAAATCGGTGAACCAACCGTTCTTCGCCGGCGCCATCAGTCTCGGGGCGTCCGTCGGCCTGATCACCGTCTGCATGATCCTGCTCCTCGGGCAGACCCGCGTGTTCTTCGCGATGAGCCGTGACGGACTGCTGCCCCGGTTCTTCTCGGTCACCCACCCCAAGTACCGCACGCCCTACCGGGCGACGATGCTCCTCGGCGTGCTCATCGCGGTCCTCGCCGGCTTCACCAGCCTGGAGAAGCTCGCGGAACTCGTGAACATCGGCACCCTGTTCGCCTTCGTGATCGTCGCCCTCGGCGTGATCATCATGCGGCGGACCCGCCCCGACCTGCACCGGGCCTTCCGCACCCCGTGGGTGCCGTTCGTCCCGATCGTGTCGATCGCGGCGTCGCTGTGGCTGATGCTCAACCTGCCGGCCGAGACCTGGATCCGGTTCGGGATCTGGATGGCCGTCGGCGTCGTCGTCTACTTCCTGTACGGCCGGTCCCACAGTCGCCTCGGTCGCGGCGAGGTGGGCCCGCGCACGGACCGTTAGGGACGACGGGGACGACCCGCACGACCGCCGCGGGCCCGGCGGCTACGAAGAGGACGACGGCTTGGGCGCCGGGGACTTGGCGGCCGGGCCGCCGCCCTTCGCGGGGGAGTCCTTCGCCGCCGCGGGCACCTTCTGGTCGCTGCGCAGCGCGTCCCACAGTTGGGTGGCCTGCGGCTCGGCGACGACCACCCGGTTGCGGTCCACCTTGTCGTAGGCCACCGGCAGCATGATGGTCTCCATCGTCGCCGGGTCCACGCCCTTCATGCTCTGCGCGAAGTCGGAGAGCGCGGTGAGCGAGGCCAGGTCGGAGTCGGTGGTCAGCGACTTGGTGCCGGCGTCCGCGAGCTTGTAGAGGCGCGCCGGGTTGCCGAGGGCGTCCTGCTTCTTGATCTCGGAGAGCATGGCCAGCATGAACTGCTGCTGGAGGCCTATGCGTCCGAGGTCGCTGCCGTCGCCGTAGCCGTAGCGGGTCCGGACGAACTTCAACGAGTCCGTGCCGTTCAGCCGGTGCGTGCCCGCGTCGAGCTTGAGTCCGCCCTTCGCGCCGGTCATCGGCTGGTCGAGGGTGACGGTGACCCCGCCGAGGGCGTCCACCAAGCCCTTGAAGCCGGCGAAGTCCACCTCCACGAAGTGGTCCACGCGGATCCCGGACATCTGCTCGACGGTCTTGACCACGCACGCCGGACCGGCCAGCGTGTAGACGGAGTTGAACATGACCCGGTTGGCGGCGGAGACGGCCTTGCCGTCCTTGTCCTTGCACTCGGGCCGGGAGATCAGGGTGTCGCGGGGGATGCTCACCGCGGTGGCCCTGGCCCGGCCCTCGGGTATGTGCACCAGCATCGCGGTGTCGGAGCGGGCGCCGCTGACGTCGCCGCGGTCGAGGTCGCCGTTGGCGCCGGCCCGCGAGTCGGAGCCGAGCACGAGGACGTTCTGCGCGTTGCGCACCACCTTCGGCGGCCGGTTGTCGGCGCCGATCGCCTGGTTCAGGTCGACGCTGTCGATGTTGCCGTTCAAGTGGCTGTACACCCACCAGCCGGTGCCGGCCGCGCCGAGGACCACCACGGCCGCGCCCCAGGCCAGCACCCGCCGGATCCGGCGGCCGCGCGAACGGGGCGGGCGCGACGCGCGCCCGGGCGCCGGCGAGCCCTCCGGGAGCGTCGTCGTGGCGGTGCTGTCTGAAGTCATGCCCGGGGACCGGCCTTCCGAACGGGGGTGCGGGGGGATGCCGCGGCTGCAGGAGCGGGTGATGCGGCGGGTGATGCGGCGGGCTACAAGATAAGCGCACGAACGGGCCGCAAGGGCCCCGGGGTATCCTCAATTTGTTCGAATGGCGATGGGTAAGGGGTTGCGGGCGGGCCATGGCGACGCGATCCAGGCGCAAGGCGCGCACCTCCGCTCCCGACACCCCCCGACCGGGCACCGCCCGCGCACCCGCCTCCGGACCGGCGCCGACCCCCGCCGTCGCCTGGGACTCGGTGGCCCTGGGCCCCCTGACCGGGCGGTGGCTGCTCGCGGGCCGGGACGGACGCCTCACCGCCTACGCCCGCACCGAGGGCGGCTTGCTGCGCTGGACCGAGCGGACGCCCGGCGGCCCCGACTGGAGCGGCCCCGACCTGTTCCCCGTACCGGAGCTGACCGACCTCGCGGTGGGCCAGGGCCCCGACGGGTACGCCCACTTCGTGGGTCGGCGCCGGCGCCGCTCACCGAACGGCGAGGCCGTCACCGTCACCTACCACCACGCGGTGCAGTACCAGAGCGGCCGGCCGCTCGGGCCGTGGCAGGACCTCGGCACCCTCTACCGGAGGCCGGAGATGTCCCACCGGGGCGGACCTCCTGTCGTCGCCGTCGACGCCCGGGGCGCGGCCCACGTCTTCGTGCGCAACGCGGGCCGCGGGATCCACCTGAAGTGCCAGGGCGCGAAGGGCGACTGGGGCGACTGGCAGGACCTGCACGGCAGCAAGGCCTTCGAGGGGATCAGCGCCGGCTCCACCGCCGACGGCCGGGTCGAGCTCTCGGCCCCCGGCGAGAAGGGCATCTCCCGCTGGACCCGGAGCGCTCCGGGCGGCCCCGTGGACCGGGCCGAGGACCTGCCGTTCCTGGCCCGGGACGGATCGTCGGTCGTCCTGGAGACGGCCCCCGGGCGCGTCACCCACTTCTGGCACGCGGCCGACGGCAGCGGGGTGTTCGCCCACCGGGAGGGCGCCGGCGCGCACTTCCTCGGCGGCGGTCCCGCCTGCGGCGCCGTCGCCGCGACGCGCGGTGCGGTCGACGGGCACGACTGCACGGTGCTGGCGCTGCGCACGGTGGGCGGCCGCACCGCCCTGGCCGCCTATCCCACCGAGCACGAGGCCGCCGGGCTCTGGTGGACGGAGATCGGGGAGGAGGGGCTGGAGTCCCCGGCCCTCGCCGTCGACGCCCGCGGCAGGATCGTCGTCGCCTCGCTCAGTGCCCGCGGCGAACTGCTCGTCAACCGGCAGAAGGACCGCTCCGCGCTCTCACTGGGACGCTGGCAACGGTTCTGACGGGCGCCGGCAGCGCCCCCGCGGCGGGATCCTCGTCAGCCCGTGGCGGTGCACGGCCTGGGCGGAGATCCTGCGCAGGAAGTCCACCGAACGCGCCGGGGTGTCCGGGGTGATCCAGGCGTCGTCCAGCTCGCACAGCTCCACCCGCACCGGCGAACCGGCGAGCACGAGGGGCAGGGTGTAGGCGACGGTGGACGCGAAGGTCAGCACGGACAGCCCGATGGGTTGGGTCAACGCGTGCAATTCCAGCGGGAGTTCGGGCTGCACGATCTCCATCGCGGTGGCGTCGGCGATCCGGTCCAGTTTTTGCCGGCTCTCCCTGCGGTGCGCCAGGTACCGGGCGGCGCGGCGGCTCTCCGCGATCCAGCCGACCGCCTCGACGTACCGGTCCTCGTCGATGACGCCGGTCTCCACGAGGGAGCTGCCCGCGAGGTCGGACCCGGGACGCGCCCGCACCGGCCCGAAGGTCTCCCGGCTCCACGCGTACGTGTTGGCCCGGACCTCGGTGCCCGGCGGCGCCACCACCGGCATGCAGGTGAAGAAGGTGGCGCGGTCCAGGCCCGCGCGGGCCAGCCAGCGGTTGACCGGGCCCGCCTTCGCGGAGGGCCTGACCTCGCCCTGGTGCCAACGCGTCAGCTGCTGCCCGGAGGCCAGCAGGCCGACCAGCTCCGTGGTGGCCGTGCCGTCGTCCACGAGGACCACCTCACGGGCCTTGGAACGCGGCAGCAGGAGCTGGATCGTACGGGAGAACAGGTCGCCGATCACCAGGCGTTCGGCGGCCGCGACCGCCCGGCCCAGGCGCACCAGCTCCTGGGCCCGCTCCAGGTACCCGGCGCGCACCTCGTAGCGCCGCCACACCACCCCCGTCCGCGAGGCGTACCGGCACAGCAGGCGGACCTGCGCGCGCGAGCGCGGGTCCGTCGGCTGGAGGACGGCGACGGTGAGGGACGCTGCCTCGCCCGGGTGGACGTGGGCCCACTCCAGGACGTTCAGTAGTTGAGCCGGGCTCTCCACCAGGGCGAGGGTGCCTCTCATGCCGAGGCCGTCACGCCCTCGTCGGCGAGGGCGCCCTGGACGCGGCGGAGCTTCTTCATCGGCGCGAGCTCGGAGTCGTAGACCCGCTTCACGCCGTCGCCGAGGGCGGTCTCGATGGTGCGGATGTCCCGCACGAGGCGGGTGAGGCCGCCGGGTTCGACGGAGGCGGCCTGGTCCGAGCCCCACATCGCGCGGTCCAGGGTGATGTGCCGCTCGACGGCGCAGGCACCCATGGCGACGGCGGCGACGGTGGTCTGGAGTCCGGTCTCGTGCCCGGAGTAGCCCACGGGGACGTTCGGGTACGCCGCCTCCAGGCTCTGGATGACCCGCAGGTTCAACTCCTCGGCGCGGGCCGGGTACGTCGAGGTGGCGTGCAGCAGCACGATGTTCTCGCTGCCCAGCACCTCCACGGCGTGCCGGATCTGGCGGGGCGTGGACATGCCGGTGGACAGGATGATCGTCCTGCCCGTGGCGCGCAGGGCGAGGAGCAGCTCGTCGTCGGTCAGGGACGCGGAGGCCACCTTGTGGGCGGGGACGTCGAACTTCTCCAGGAAGGCCACGGCCTCGGTGTCCCACGGGGAGGCGAACCAGTCGATGCCGCGCTCGGCGCAGTGCGCGTCGATGGCGCGGTACTCGTCCTCGCCGAACTCGACGCGGTGGCGGTAGTCGATGTACGTCATCCGGCCCCAGGGGGTGTCCCGTTCGATGTCCCACTGGTCGCGCGGGGTGCACATCTCGGGGGTGCGCTTTTGGAACTTCACCGCGTCACAGCCCGCGTCGGCGGCCGCGTCGACGAGCGCCAGGGCGTTGGCGAGCTCGCCGTTGTGGTTGATCCCGATCTCGCCGATCACGTAGGTGGGCCGGCCCGCGCCGACCTCCTTGTTCCCGATCCGGCGGATGCGGCTGCTGTGTACCACTGTTCAGATTTCCTTTCCGATGTGCTGCGGGGGTACCGGCGGAGCCGGTACCCGGGGTGCGCCCTCGGGCGCGTCGAGCAGGGGGACGAGGGCCCGGGCCCGGGCGAGGTCGCCGGGTTCGTCGATCTCGATGGCCCGCTCCGGGGCCGTGGGGACGAGCTGGGTCCGGCCGAAGAAGCGGTGGCCGTGCCGGCGGAAGCCGTCGGCACGCATCGCGTAGACGGCGCCCGACTCCAGGTACTCGGGGGTGCGGTCCTGGCGGCGCAGGCGTACGGAGCTGTCGTGGTTGACGCCGTGCGCGCGGTGGCCGGGGCCGGTGGGGGAGCCGGCGGCGGGGCCTTCGGTGCCCCACAGGAACCCGTGGAACGGGACGGCGGTGAACGCGGAGTCGGCCCCGTCGCGCAGGACGGCCAGGACGGTCGCGTCGACCTCCTCGGCGGTGACGAACGGGCTGGTGCACTGGACGAGGACCAGGACCCCGACGGGTTCCGGGTACCGCTCCTCCAGCCGGTCCAGGGCGTGCAGCAGCGCGGACTCGCTGGAGGCCAGGTCGGAGCCCAGCGCGGCGGGGCGCTCGACGACCTCGGCGCCGGCCTCGCGGGCGGCGGCGGCGATGGCCGCGTCGTCGGTGGAGACCACGACCCGGGTCACGTGCGCGGCGCCGCGGCAGGCCAGCACGGCCCGGGCGACCAGGGGCACGCCCCCGACCTCGGCGACGTTCTTGCCGGGGATGCCCTTGGAGCCGCCCCGGGCGGGTATGACGGCGGTGACGTTCACGGGTTCTCCCCCTGCTCCACGGCGATCGGTGCGACCGCCGGATCGGCTGTCGGTACAGCCTTCGGTACGGCCTTCGGTACGGCCATCGGTACGGGCGTCGGTGCGGGCTCCGCGTCCGGGCGCGGCGCCCGGTGGGGCCCGCTCATACGCCGCCCCACTGCTGCATCTTCGGCGCCACCCGCTGGACCCCGAACCGGTAGGCGCCCTTCAACATCCGGCGGGAGGTGCGCCGCATCGGGCCGGCGGTGCGCGTCGGGGTTCCCGCGCCGGGGGAACCGTCCGGGTCGAGGCCCCTGCGGCGCAGCAGCGTACCGACGTATTCCGGGGCGCTCGCGGCCGTGTAGTACGGGGTGATGGGCGGCAGCGGAACGCCCCACAGTTCGTCGATACGGGTGCGGAGTTCCCCGTACGGATCGAGGGGACGGATTCCCTGGTCGGTCGTCCAGGATTCGCGGGCGAGCGGGGCCGCGCCCTCGTCTATCGCCGACCAGTCGGTGACGCAGCCGGAAGCGACGAAATAGTGGTTGCCGTGTATCTCGCGCACGCCGAGATCGCTCAATATGGCGGTCGGCATGCCCCGGTGCATGGATTCGAGGGCGGCGGTGGAACTGACGGTGACCAACAGGTCCGTACGGTCCAGGGTTTCCGACATGTTGCCGTACACGAAATGCAGATTCGGGGGCAGCGGTTCTTCGAGTTGTTCCGCCAGGACCTGGTAGTGGTGGGCTTCCACATGGGTGGTCGCCTCACCCGGTTTGCTGCGGAGTTTGACGAGCACGTCGCGGCCCGGGCGCAGTCGTGCGTGGGATATCGCCCGACGCAGCAGATAGAGGCGGCCATTTCGGTCCGCGGGTACCGAGGGTTGGACGGCGAAGCAGACCGTATAGGGGTGCCGGGCGTGCGTCCGGTTCGCGTCGTAGGGCCGCTGGTCGAGAAAGGGGAGCGCGGTCTGGACGATGCAGGAGGCGGGAATTCCCAGGGGCTCGTAGATCTCCGCGAACCGGCGCCGGTCGAAAGGGCTGTTGGCGAGGACGATGTCGGCGCCCGCGCGCAGGAGCAGCCCGTCGGCCATCTTCTCGTAGACGACGCCGACGTAACCGGTCATCACGATCGGCCGGCGCCGGGCGGTGCGGAAGCGCCGGGCCAGTGCGTGCAGGGCGGCGTGCGTGGCGCCGCCGACGGTGCCCAGGATGACCAGGTCCGCCTCGTCGAGTTCCGGGGCCGCGGCGAAGCTCGCGAGGGTGACCTCGGTGAGGGAGGCGGGGGAGATGCCGACTTCCGTGAGCTGTCGGGCCGTCGGGGTGCTGCGGCCACGCACCATGTGGGCGTGGACCGCGCTGCCGGGTGCCAGTCCCACCGCCAGACCCGCGCCCCATTTCCAGCGGGTGTCGGAGTCTGCGAGCACGTGGATGCGCACTGGTGATTCCTGGTCGGTCGGTCGGGGCCCAACTGCCGTCGGGATAGCCGCAGCTGGGCGCGGACACAGGCGGATTGCCGAGGGGTCCGTTAGACCTTACATGCTGATCCGAGCCCTACATGTCACGAATGGGCTTCGGTGGCCGCGGGAGTTGTACGTCACACCGAGGTGCCCGTACGGGGCTTCCGCGTGGTTCTGTCATGATGGCGACCTGTTACGCGAACGTAGACTGGAGGGTCGTGCGGACGGCCCGCGCGGGAGCCCTCCCGGAGTCGTGTGTGGAAAATGGGGAGAAGGTGAGTGCCTCCGATGGTGACCCTTTCGGTGATCGTCGCGATGTGTGATGTCCGGGATTATTGCCGGACGGCGCTCAAATCCTTGGTGTTGAATGCCCGGGAGGATTTCGAGTTCATCGTCGTGGACGACGGTTCCACCGACGGGACGTCCGAGATCCTGCGCGAGATGGTGCCGCGCATTCCCGGTGCGGTACTGATCAGCAATCAGCGGAACCTGGGAATATCGGCCACCCGGAACATCGGCCTCACGGCCGCCCGCGGCCGGTTCTTCACCTTCCTCGACGGTGACGACTGGTACGCGCCCGGTTACCTCGCCCAACTGGTTGGCTGGATGAGCCAGTCGGGAGTCGACTTCCTGCGCACCGGCCACGTCCGGGTGTACGGGAGGAAGCGCAAGATAGTCATGGCGCCGCTCGCCCCCCGGGCCCTTCCGCTGAATCCCGTGGACTGGATAGGCCCCGTGGACGCCTCCACCTTCATGGACTACCCCCAGTCCTGGGCGGGCATCTACGACCGCCGGCGCCTCCTCGACGTCGACGCGCTCCACTTCGACGAGAGCCTGCGCACCGCCGAGGACCGGCCCTGGTTCTACAAGCTGCACCTGCGGACCGAGTCATTCGGCGTCGTCGACCTCCACGGCATCTTCTACCGCCGCGACGTGTCGACTTCCCTCACCAAGGCCCCGGACGAACGCCAGCTCGACTTCCTCCCCGCCTTCCGGTTGATTTTCCAGGAGCTGGCCCACCACCCGCGCGGATATGAACTGTCGTTCAAGGCGATGCGCACCCTGTGCGCGCTCATCGTCATTCACCTGGACCGCGCCGAGTCCTACGAGGAGGCCACCCGCCAACTGCTGCGGGAACGCGGCGCCGGGATCCTGTGGGAGCTGCCCCAGGACGTCGTCGAGGGCACGCTGGCGGGAATGGACTCCGGACGCGTGAACAAGCTCAGGGCGCTGATGGCCCGACACCAGGGCGCCGCCGCCCGATGACCCGCGTATTCGCCGCCTCCACCCTCTACGGCGCCATGACGGTGGCCGCCGCCATCGACGCCGGTCAGCTCGGCCGGGACGACCGCGAACGCGTCCTGCTGGTGTGCAACAACGTCGAGATCCCCGAGGTCGCGACGCCCCTGCACCACATGCCGGGCGCCGCCGCCGTCCTCGCGCGCTTCCACCGCGTCGTCTACTGGAACGACCTGATCTACCCCTTCCACCCGGCGCTGTGGGCCCCGCGCGACGAGGACGCCCCGCTCTGGCGCACCGTCATGGCGGAGAAGATGGGCATCCGACCCGGTCCCCTGGAACTCGTCGTCGAATCGATCCAGGTCAAACCCGCCCAGACGCTCTGCAAGATCTTCTCGGACGCCACGCTCGCCGTGTACGCCGACGGCGTCATGAGCTACGGCCCCACCCGCAACGACCTCCCCCGGGCGATCCACGGCCGGATCGGTCAGGTCCTCTACCTGGACCTGGTCCCCACCCTGCTGCCCATGCTCCTCACCGAGTACGGCATCCCCTCCCAACCGGTGCACACCGGGGCCGTCCTCAAGCTGATGGCGGAGGTCACCGACGAGTGCCGGGCCATCCTCGACCGGGTGATCCCGCCACAGCTCGCCCGCAACGGCCCCGACACCGCCGTCCTCCTCGGCCAGTACCTCTCCCCGCTCGGCATCCTCACCGAGGAGGAAGAGGAGGACCTGCACCTGCGGATGTTCCACAACGCGCTGCGGCTCGGCTTCACCTCGGTCGTGTTCAAACCGCACCCCAGCGCCCCCTCCAGCCTCGCCGACACCCTCGGCGTCGCCGCCCGGGAGGCCGGGGTCGCCTTCCTCGTCCTGGACGTGCCCGTCCTCGCCGAGACGGTCTTCGAGTACCTCGCCCCGCGCCAGGTCATCGGCTGCTTCTCCACCGGCCTGTTCACCGCCCGCGCGCTCTACGGGATCCCCGTCGCGCAGATCGGCGCGCTGGAGGTCATCCGCAGGATGCGCCCGTACGCCAACAGCAACCGCATCCCCGCCACCCTCACCCACGCCCTGCTGCCCGACCTGGAGGCGCCCACCGGCCATCCGAGCGACCGGGTGCTGGACATCGGGCACATCCGGGCGGAGGTCACCCCGTACGTCCAGGCCGTGGGCTACTGCATGCAACCCAAGCGGTACGCCTTCCTGCGTCCGGTGGCCGAGGAGTACGTCGCCGCGGCCGTCGACCAGTGGGAGGGCCGCCCCGAGCTGTCCATGCACTTCAACGAACGCACCCGGACCCGGCTGGACCTGCCCGGGCCCCGCACCTGGAAGTGGCGCAAGGGCAAGGGCTGGACCCTCCGCGGCAGCCGGGACCGCAGCGAGCCGGACGACGTGCCCTTCACCGACATCACGCTCAGCGGCTTCGCCTCGCTCGTCGAGGCGAAGGACGACCGGGGCGTGCTGGAGGTCGGCGCCCGGCTGCTCGCCGAGCACGAGAACCTCGACCTGCTCATCGGCATGGCCCAGGCCCACATCCGCCGCAAGGAGACCGACCAGGCCGTGCGGCGCCTGAAGCGGGCCGTGGACATCTCGGCCGGCAGCGGGCGCGCGCTGGTGTGGCTGCGGATCTCGGAGACCGCCGCGAAACTCGGCAAGCCCGGTGACGAACTGCGCCGCGATGCCGCCCGCAGGGCGCTCGGCATCAACCCCGATTCACCGGCCGCCCGGCGCCTCGTCAAGAACGGCCGCCCCGGCCGCAAGTAGGGCGGGCACCGCACGGGACCCGTCCACGAGGCGCGCACGCGAAGGGGCCCGTCCGCACGAGGTGCGGACGGGCCCCTTCCTGCGCGTACGGGTGTTACGCGGGAACGCTCGCCACGCCCGGGGCGAGGAACTTCTTGCCGTTCACCCGCTCCGAGACGCCCTCACGGTCCAGGTACGGCGTGACGCCACCCAGGTGGAAGGGCCAGCCGGCGCCGGTGATGAGGCAGAGGTCGATGTCCTGGGCCTCGGCCACGACACCTTCCTCCAGCATCAGACCGATCTCCTGCGCCACCGCGTCCAGGACGCGGTCGCGGACCTGCTCCTCCGTCAGGACGGAGTCGCCCTGCACCAGGAGGGCGGCGACCTCGGGGTCCAGCTCCGGCTTGCCGGAATCGTAGACGTAGAAGCCGCGCTTGCCGGCCTTGACCACGGCCGCCAGGTTCGGGGAGACGGTGAAGCGCTCCGGGAAGGCGCGGTTCAGGGTCTCGGAGACGTGCAGACCGATCGCCGGGCCCACGAGCTCCAGCAGCACCAGCGGGGACATCGGCAGGCCGAGCGGCTCGATGGCCTTCTCGGCGGTGACCACCGGGGTGCCCTCGTCGATGACGTTCTGGATCTCGCCCATGAAGCGGGTCAGGATGCGGTTCACGACGAACGCCGGGGCGTCCTTCGTCAGCACCGCGGTCTTCTTCAGCTTCCTGGCGACACCGAAGGCCGTGGCCAGCGAGGCGTCGTCGGTCTGCTCACCGCGGACGATCTCCAGCAGCGGGAGGATCGCGACCGGGTTGAAGAAGTGGAAACCGACCACGCGCTCCGGGTGCTGGAGCTTGGAGGCCATCTCGGAGACCGACAGCGAGGAGGTGTTGGTGGCGAGGATCGCGTGCGCCGGGGCGACCGCCTCGACCTCCGCGAACACCTTCTGCTTGACGGACATCTCCTCGAACACGGCCTCGATGATGAAGTCCGCGTCCGCGAAGCCCTCGGCCTTGTCCAGCACACCGCTGACCAGGGCGGTCAGGCGGTTCGCCTTGTCCTGGTTGATGCGGCCCTTGCCGAGCAGCTTCTCGATCTCGGCGCGGACGTAGCCCACGCCCTTGTCCACGCGCTCCTGGTCGATGTCGGTGAGGACCACCGGCACCTCCAGACGGCGCAGGAACAGCAGCGCCAGCTGCGAGGCCATCAGACCCGCGCCGACGACGCCGACCTTGGTGACCGGACGGGCCAGCGACTTGTCCGGGGCGCCGGCCGGGCGCTTGGCGCGCTTCTGGACCAGGTTGAAGGCGTAGATGCCCGAGCGCAGCTCGCCGCCCATGATGAGGTCCGCCAGCGCGGTGTCCTCGGCGTCGAAGCCGGCCTGGAGGTCGCCGTCCTTGGCCGCGGCGATGATGTCCAGCGCGCGGTAGGCGGCCGGAGCGGCGCCGTGCACCTTGGAGTCCGCGATGAAGCGGCCCTTGGCGACGGCCGCGTCCCAGGCCTCGCCGCGGTCGATGTCCGCGCGGACGACCTCGGTGGTGCCGTTCAGGACGTTCGCGGTCCACAGGAGCGACTGCTCCAGGAAGTCCGCGCCCTCGAAGAGCGCGTCGGCGATGCCGAGCTCGAAGACCTGCTTGCCCTTGAGCTGACGGTTCTGGTTCAGCGAGTTCTCGATGATGACCGAGACCGCGCGCTCCGCGCCGATCAGGTTCGGCAGCAGGGCGCAGCCGCCCCAGCCCGGAACCAGACCGAGGAAGACCTCGGGCAGCGAGAACGCCGGGATGGCCTTGGAGACGGTGCGGTAGGTGCAGTGCAGACCGACCTCGACGCCGCCGCCCATCGCCGCGCCGTTGTAGTAGGCGAAGGTCGGGACCGCGAGGGCCGCCAGACGCTTGAAGACGTCGTGGCCGCCCTTGCCGATGGCGAGCGCCTCGTCGTGCTTCTTCAGCAACTCGACGCCCTTGAGGTCGGCGCCGACCGCGAAGATGAACGGCTTGCCGGTGATGCCCGCGCCGACGATGGAGCCCGCGAGGGCCTCCTGCTCGACCTGGTCGATCGCCGCGTTCAGGTTGGCGAGGGACTGCGGACCGAAGGTGGTCGGCTTGGTGTGGTCGAAGCCGTTGTCCAGCGTGACGAGCGCGAAGCGCCCGGCGCCGAACGGCAGGTCCAGGTGACGGACGTGCGCGGACGTGACGACCTCGTCCGGGAACAGCTCGGCCGCGCCCTTCAGGAGCTCAGCGGTGGTGCTCACTTGGAGTCTCCCTCGGCGTTGAAGTTCGGGTTCTCCCAGATGACCGTGGCGCCCATGCCGAAGCCGACGCACATGGTGGTCAGGCCGTAGCGGACGTGCGGCTGCTCCTCGAACTGGCGGGCCAGCTGCGTCATCAGGCGGACGCCGGAGGAGGCCAGCGGGTGACCGAACGCGATCGCGCCGCCGTACTGGTTCACGCGGGCGTCGTCATCGGCGATGCCGTAGTGCTCCAGGAAGGCCAGCACCTGCACGGCGAAGGCCTCGTTGACCTCGAACAGGCCGATGTCCTCGATCGTCAGCCCGGCCTGGGCCAGGGCCTTCTCGGTGGCCGGGATCGGGCCGTAGCCCATGACCTCCGGCTCGACGCCCGCGAAGGAGTACGAGACCAGGCGCATCTTGACCGGGAGGTTGTTCTCCCGGGCGAAGTCCTCGGAGGCGATGATCGCGGCGGTGGCGCCGTCGTTGAGCCCGGCGGCGTTGCCCGCGGTGACCCGACCGTGCGTACGGAACGGGGTCTTCAGGCCGGCCAGGTTCTCCAGCGTGGTGCCCGGGCGCATCGGCTCGTCGGTGGTGACCAGGCCCCAGCCCGTCTCACCGACCGCCTCGTTGGTGTTGCGGACCGAGATCGGGACCAGGTCCTGCTGGATCTTGCCGTCGGCGTACGCCTTGGCGGCCTTCTCCTGCGAGCGCACGGCGTACTCGTCGGCGCGGAGCTTGGTGATCGTCGGGTACCGGTCGTGCAGGTTCTCGGCGGTCATGCCCATGAACAGGGCGGACTCGTCGACCAGCTTCTCGGAGACGAAGCGCGGGTTGGGGTCCACGCCCTCGCCCATGGGGTGACGGCCCATGTGCTCGACACCGCCGGCGAGGGCGACGTCGTAGGCACCGAAGGCGACACCGCCCGCGACGGCGGTCACGGCGGTCAGCGCGCCGGCGCACATGCGGTCGATGGAGTAGCCCGGTACGGACTGCGGGAGGCCCGCGAGGATGCCGGCCGTACGGCCCAGCGTGAGGCCCTGGTCGCCGATCTGCGTGGTCGCGGCGATGGCGACCTCGTCGATCTTCTTGGGGTCCAGGTCCGGGTTGCGGCGCAGCAGCTCCCGGATCGCCTTCACGACGAGGTCGTCGGCGCGGGTCTCGTGGTAGATGCCCTTCGGGCCCGCCTTGCCGAACGGGGTGCGGACGCCGTCGACGAAGACGACGTCCCTGACGGTACGAGGCACGTTGGCTCTCCTCCAGGTGCGGGTGTGCACTGCTGCGCGGGGGCGTCCCGGGACGTGGTCCTGAGCGCCCGCTCACCCGGCCCATGCTACTTGTGGGTAACCAATGTGCACACCCCCTCCCCGAGGAGCGGCGAAGGTCACACCGCCGGGCGCCCCGCCACCGGCTCCGTCACGGGCCCGTCGGCCATCGCCGAGGCCATGACCGCCGAGGAGCGCAGCACGTCCGCGACGAACGTACGACGCCCCACGCCCAGCGCGCGCAGCGCCGGGCCGTGGTCGACGGCCACCACGACGGCCGCCCCCGCGAGCAGCGCCCGCCAGCCCGCGGTCACCGCCCGCCGCGCGGGCCGGGGGAGCGGCGCCAGGCCCTCGTTCAGTCGCCGGCAGTGGAAGGGGACGTGCCGCTCCTCGTCCGCCAGCAGCCGGCGCGCCACCTCCGCGGCCAACGGGTCCGGGCTGCCGTCGCGCAGGGCCCGGTAGTAACGCAGCGACACCACCTCGGCCACCATCAGCACCAGCAGCTCCTGCTTGAGCCCCATCAGTCGGCGCAGCCGCACGAACGCGGCGTCGCTCCAGTGCCCCTCCAGCGTTCCCGCGCCGCCGGCCGTCAGCAGCAGGGCCAGCATCCGCGCGTGGTTCTGCTCCTCGGCGACGAACAGCCGCACCGCCGCGGCGTACACGCCGTCGCCCGCCCGGTCCGCCTTGCCGGTCAGCGCGGAGCCGTCGCCGTCCTCGCCCACCTGGAACTTCTGGACGCTGCGGACGATCGCGGCGGGCAACCGTGCCCCCGGTCCCCAATCGGGGTCCCCCAGCGCCGCGCGGCGCTCCCCCTCGGCCTCGAACTCCTCGACCCACGCCGCGTACCCGGTGTCGTTCGGGCTCCCCGTTTTGATCATGTTCAAGAAACTAGCGATTGTTGAGCGTGTTCAAAAGGGCTGGGGTGTCATGGACGCGTAACAAAAAAGCCCCCGGCCGACGGCCGGGGGCTCTTTTGGGGGAACGGGCTCAGTCGGTCGCCGCGAGGGCCGTGGCGAGGGCTGCGCCGACCTGCTCGATCTGCCAGGGTCGGGCGCCGTGGGCCGCGAGGGCCTCGGTCACCGTGCCGGCGTCCAGCCGCTGCGGCGGCTCCCAGCACAGCCGGCGCACGGTGTCCGGGGTGATCAGGTTCTCCTGGGGCAGGTTCAGCCCCTCGGCGAGCGCGGACACGGCCGTACGGGCGGCCGACAGCCGGGCCGCGGCGGCCGGGTCCTTGTCCGCCCAGGAACGCGGCGGCGGCGGGCCCGCCGTACTGGCCCCGGGCTGCGGCAGCTCGTTCTCGGGCAGGGCCTTCGCCCGGTCCACGGCCGCCATCCACTGGTCCAGCTGACGCCGACCCATCCGCTGCCCGTACCCGGGCAGGGCCGACAGCGCGTGCACGTTCGCCGGCAGGGCCAGGGCGGCCTCGACGATCGCCGCGTCACCCAGCACCTTGCCGGGCGACACGTCCCGACGCTGGGCGATCTTGTCGCGGGACTCCCACAGCTCCCGTACGACGGCCATCTGCCGGCGCCGGCGCACCTTGTGCATCCCCGAGGTGCGGCGCCACGGGTCCTTGCGCGGCGGCGCGGGCGGGGCGGAGGCGATGGCGTCGAACTCCTGGTGGGCCCACTCCAGCTTGCCCTGTCGGTCGAGCTCCTTCTCCAGCGCGTCCCGCAGGTCCACCAGCAGTTCCACGTCCAGGGCGGCGTAGCGCAGCCAGGGCTCGGGGAGCGGTCGGGTGGACCAGTCGACGGCGGAGTGGCCCTTCTCCAGCACGTAGCCGAGAACGCTCTCGACCATGGCGCCGAGTCCGACCCGGGGGAACCCGGCGAGCCGGCCCGCGAGTTCGGTGTCGAACAGGGAGGTGGGCGTCATGCCTATTTCGCGCAGGCACGGCAGGTCCTGGGTGGCGGCGTGCAGGATCCACTCGGTGCCGTTGAGGGCCTCGCCCAGGGCGGAGAGGTCCGGGCAGCCCACCGGGTCGATCAGCGCGGAGCCGGCCCCCTCGCGGCGCAGTTGCACCAGGTAGGCGCGCTGCCCGTAGCGGTAGCCGGAGGCGCGTTCGGCGTCGACCGCCACGGGCCCGGTCCCGGCCGCGAAGGCCGCGACCACCCGGGCGAGGGCGTCGGCGTCGGCCACGACCGGCGGGATGCCCTCGCGGGGCTCCAGCAAGGGGATCGGCTGCCCATCGGACGAAACCGTGTCGTCCGGGGGGCCGCCCCCGGTGGTGGTGCGCAGGTCTGCTGCGGTCTCTTGGGCGTCGGTCACCGGTCAAGGGTATCCGTGGATGTGACGCGCCCGTCGCCGGAACGTTCCGGCGACGGGCGCGGGGGGGAAGAGCGGACGATCTCCGGGTCCTAGTGGATGATCCCGGTCCGCAGGGCGACGGCGACCATCCCGGCCCGGTCGCCGGTGCCCAGCTTGCGGGCGATCCGGGCGAGGTGGGACTTGACGGTCAGGGCGGACAGGCCCATCGAGACGCCGATGGCCTTGTTGGACTGGCCCTCCGCGACGAGGCGCAGGACCTCGACCTCGCGGCCGGAGAGCTCGCGGTAGCCGCCCGGGTGGCTCGGGGCACCCGGGGGGCGGCGGTGCATACGGGCGGCGGCGGCACCGATGGGGGCGGCGCCGGGCCTGGTGGGGAGCCCGATGTTGGTGCGCGTACCGGTGACGACGTAGCCCTTCACGCCGCCCGCGAGGGCGTTGCGCACGGCGCCGATGTCGTCGGCGGCGGACAGGGCCAGGCCGTTCGGCCAACCGGCGGCCCGGGTCTCGGAGAGCAGGGTGAGACCGGAACCGTCGGGCAGGTGCACGTCGGCCACGCAGATGTCGCGCGGGCTGCCGACGCGGGGGCGGGCCTCCGCGATGGACGACGCCTCGATGACGTCACGGACTCCGAGCGCCCACAGGTGACGGGTCACGGTGGAGCGGACGCGCGGGTCGGCCACGACGACCATGGCGGTCGGCTTGTTCGGGCGGTAGGCGACCAGGCTTGCGGGCTGCTCGAGAAGAACGGACACCTAGGCCTCCTGGGGGAGTGGCGGGACGAGCCGGCGGGGGAAGGGAGCCGGTGCGAACCGTGCGGATGGTCACTGACTCCTTCGGCACGTCACCCGCCCGGCTTTAGGGAATGATCACGATTTAGTGAGTAACAATTCGGGCAATTCGGACGCACGATCGATCAGGGGGCGATCAGAAGCCCGCAACGGATGCGATGTTCTGACACTCCGTGACGGACCCGATCGGTCGTTCGCGCCGCGCACGTGCGGCCGGACGGCCCCGCGGGGCCGTCCGGCTACGGGTGGTGCGGACCGCGGCGCTGTGGCAGGGACACCACGCCCGTGACGGTGTCCGTCGGCCCCGCCGGGGGCAGCCCCGCGATCTGGCAGAGCAACTCGCACCAGGCGGCGAGGTGCGCCGAGGTCTCCGGCACCCCACCCGCCCCCTCCCGCGGCGTCCACGAGGCCCTGATCTCGATCTGCGTCGCGGGGCGCCGCTCCGCGAGCCCCCCGAAGTAGTGGGAGCTCGCCATGGTGACGGTGCCGCTCGGCTCCCCGTACGTGAGCCCCCGCGCGTCCAGCGCCCCGGTCAGCCAGGACCAGCACACCTCCGGCAGCAGCGGGTCCGCGGCCATCTCCGGCTCCAGTTCCGCCCGTACGAGCGTCACCAGGCGGAAGGTCCCGTGCCAGGCGTCGTGCCCCGACGGGTCGTGGAGCAGGATCAGCCGGCCGTCGGCCAGGTCGTCCTCGCCGTCGACGACCGCCGCCTCCAGGGCGTAGGCGTACGGTGCCAGTCTCTGCGGCGGCTTCGTCGGGTCGATCTCGATCCCGGGACGCAGCCGCGCCATCCTCAAGCCGTCGACCGCCCGCCGGAACGGGAGCGGGACCGAGCTCTCCTTCGCGCTGTCCACACCGTCAGCGCCATCTGAAAATCGTCCCTGAGCCGCAGCCATGCCGGGAAGACTAGGCGGAACGAGCGCCCCTACGGCGCAGGGACACCCGCACCGGGTCGGACACTTCTTCATACGTGCGAAGATTTGGGTCGTGAGTGCCAACGAACGCCCCACGGGCCAGCCGAGCCAGACGTACGATTCCGCCTTCCTGAAGGCGTGCCGGCGGGAGCCGGTTCCGCACACGCCGGTGTGGTTCATGCGGCAGGCGGGGCGCTCGCTTCCGGAGTACCGCAAGGTGCGCGAGGGCACGGCCATGCTGGAGTCCTGCATGCGCCCCGACCTGGTCACCGAGATCACGATGCAGCCGGTGCGGCGCCACCGGGTGGACGCGGCGATCTTCTTCTCCGACATCGTCGTCCCTCTGAAGGCCATCGGCGTCGACCTCGACATCAAGCCGGGCGTCGGCCCCGTCGTCGCCCAGCCGATCCGCCGCCGCGAGGACCTCGCACAGCTGCGCGACCTCACCCCGGAGGACGTCTCGTACGTCACCGAGGCGATCGGCATGCTCACGAGTGAACTCGGCAGCACGCCGTTGATCGGTTTCGCCGGCGCGCCCTTCACCCTCGCGAGCTACCTCGTCGAGGGCGGACCGTCCAAGAACCACGAGCACACCAAGGCCCTGATGTACGGGGACCCGCAGCTGTGGGCCGAGCTGCTGGACCGGCTCGCGGAGATCACCTCGGCCTTCCTGAAGGTGCAGATCGAGGCGGGCGCCTCGGCGGTCCAGCTCTTCGACTCCTGGGTCGGCGCGCTCGCCCCCGCCGACTACCGGCGCTCGGTGATGCCGGCGTCGGCGAAGGTCCTGGAGTCCGTGGCCTCGTACGGGGTCCCGCGCATCCACTTCGGCGTGGGCACCGGTGAGCTGCTCGACCTGATGGGCGAGGCCGGCGCGGACGTCATGGGCGTCGACTACCGGGTGCCGCTCGACGAGGCCGTCCGCCGCGTCGGTCCCGGCAAGGCGCTCCAGGGCAACCTGGACCCGGCAGTGCTCTTCTCCACCACGGAGGCCGTGGAGGCCAAGACCGACGAGGTCCTCGCCGCCGCCGCGGGCCTGGAGGGCCACATCTTCAACCTCGGCCACGGCGTGCTGCCGACCACCGATCCGGACGCGCTGACCCGCCTGGTGGAACACGTCCACACCCGCACCGCCCGCTGATCCCCGCCGCTCCCGACCGGAGCGGCGGCGACGCGCCGCAGGACCCCGGTCCTGCGGCGCGTCGTCGTTTCCGGGCCCGTCGGGACGGACCTACACGGCCGCCCGGACCGCCGAGACGGCCTTGCGGGCCGCCACCAGGACGGGGTCCCAGACCGGGGAGAACGGCGGCGCGTAGCCCAGGTCCAGGGCGACGACCTGCTCCACCGTCATGCCCGCCGTCAGGGCGACGGCCGCGACGTCGACCCGCTTCGCGGAGCCCGCGCCGCCGACGATCTGCACGCCCAGTAGGCGGCCGGTACGGCGCTCGGCCAGCATCTTGACCGTCATCTCCGTGGCACCCGGGTAGTAACCCGCCGTGTTGGTGGAGTTGATGGTGGCCGTCACGAAGCGCAGGCCCGCTTCCAGCGCGTCCCGCTCGCGCAGTCCGGTGCGGGCGATCTCCAGCTCGCACACCTTGCTCACCGCCGTGCCCACCACCCCGGGGAAGGTGGCGTAGCCGCCCCCCACGCCGGCGCCGATGACCTGGCCGTGCTTGTTGGCGTGCGTGCCCAGCGGGATGTGCCGGGTGCGGCCCGCCACCAGGTCCAGGACCTCCACGCAGTCACCGCCCGCCCACACGTCCTCGTGACCGCGCACCCGCATCGAGAGGTCCGTCAGGATGCCCCCCGAGGTGCCGAGCGGCAGTCCCGCCGCGCGGGCCAGGGCCGTGCGCGGTTCCACGCCCATGCCGAGCACCACCACGTCCGCCGGGTACTCCTCGCCTTCCGCCGTCGTCACGGCGCGGGCCCGGTCCTCCTCGTCGGTGAGCACCGCCGTCACCTCGGCGCCGGACACCGTACGGATGCCCATCCGGTTCATCGCGCCGTGCACCAGGCCGCCCATGTCGGGGTCGAGGGTGGCCATGGGCTGCGCGCCGCGGTGCAGGACGGTGACCTCGAAGCCCCGTCCGACCAGGGCCTCGGCCATCTCCACGCCGATGTACCCCGCGCCCACGACGACCGCCCGGCGGCCCCGCGCGCGTTCCAGGGACGTCATCAGGCGCTGACCGTCGTCCAGGGTCTGTACCCCGTGCACCCCGTGCGCGCCGATGCCCGGCAGTCGGGGGCGCACCGGGCGGGCGCCCGTCGCCAGGACCAGCTTGTCGTACGCCGTCCACGACTCGGCCCCGGAGTCCAGATCGCGGGCGCGGACCCGGCGCCCGGCCAGGTCCAGCTCGACGACCTCCGTGCGGGTGCGCAGGTCGATGTCCCGCTCCCGGTGCTCCTGCGGGGTCCGGGCGACCAGGTCGTCCCGCTCGGCGACGAGGCCGCCGATCCAGTACGGGATCCCGCACGCCGAGTACGAGGTGAAGTGCCCGCGCTCGAAGGCGACGATCTCCAGCTCCGCCGGGCCCTTCATCCGCCGGGCCTGTGACGCCGCGGACATCCCCGCCGCGTCACCGCCGACCACCACCAGTCGTTCCGTCGCCATCGTCCGCCCCGTTCCGTGCCGTCGTCGTCCTACGGGGCCACGGTACGGGCGCCCCGCGCGCTCAGCCCTCCCGGTCCGCTCCGGATCCACCGGCGTCCCGGCCGGGGGCGGCGTCCGGGGCCGGGGCGGTGGGCGCCTGCGCGGCCGGCGCCTGGGCGACGCGCTCCTGGCGCGGGACCCACGTGGGGTCGGCGGCGGGCTTCGGCTTCGCCGGGCGCAGCCGCCGGTAGGCCCGGAACCCGAGCGCGAGCAGGGCCGCGGCCACCGCGAACGGCAGGACCGCCGCGAGGGCGAGCAGGAGGTAGCGGACCACCGTGGCGAACACCGACCAGCCGGCGGCCAGCGCGTCACCGAACCCCGTCTCCTCGTCCTTCTTCTGCTCCGGCGTCGCCGGCGCGGGCTCCGAGACGGACAACGTGATCGTGCCCAGGGCGGTCCGGTCCTTCAGCGCGGCCTGCTGCGCCAACAGCGACTCCAGGTCGGACTGGCGCCGACTCAGTTCGCCCTCCAGCATGACCACGTCACCCAGCGCCGTGGCCTTCTCCATCATCTCCCGCACCCGGGCCACGCTGGCCTGCTGTGACTTGACCCGGCTGTCGACGTCGGCGACCTTCTCGGTCACGTCCTGCGCCTCCACCTTGCGGTTCAGGAGCTTGCCGCTGCCCTCCAGCGCGCCGATCACCGCGTCGAAGCGTTCGCCGGGCACCCGCAGGGTCAGCGTCGAGGTCATCCGGCCCGCCTTGCCGCGCTGGGTGGACTCGTTGCCGACGTACCCGCCCGCGCCCTCCGCCGCCGTCCGGGCCGCCGCCCGCACCTTCTGCGGCTCGGCCGTCTCGATGCCCAGCGTCCCGGTGCGGATCACGTGCGGACGGACCGCGGTGGGCGCCTGCGAGGCGTTCGGCGCGTTCGGTGTGTTCGGGGCCTTGGCGTCGGCCGCGGCCGGCGGGGCCACCGCCTCCGCCCCGGCCCGCCCGGCCCCGTCCTCCTTCGGCGCGGCCGCGGCCGCGCCCCGGTCGGCCGAGGAGTCGGAACCGTCCGCCCCGCAGCCCGTGAGTGCGAGGGCCCCGGCCAGGGACAGGGCCGCGAGGGCCGCCGCCGAACGGTGTCTGTTGAGCGTGCGCATCGTGAGTGCCCCCGAGGATCCGTCGAATGTCGCCCGTTCGACGTGCGGGGCCCCGTCCCCGGTTTCGTACGCCCGGTCCCGGACCGGTAGCGATGAGGTCACGGTCCGGCCTCACCGGGTGGTCTGAGACGATGTGTCCATGCATGAAGCGGACACGCGTACGGACCGCCCGGCAGTCCCGGGGCACGCCGTCGTCATCGGCGGCGGCATCGCGGGCCTCGCCGCGGCCCACCGGCTGCTGACCGACGGCGTCCGCGTCACCCTGCTGGAAGCCGGACCGCGCCTCGGCGGCAAACTGCACGCGGGCGAACTCGCGGGCCTCCCCGTGGACCTGGGCGCCGAATCCGTGCTCGCCCGCCGCCCCGAGGCGGTCGACCTGGCCCGCGCCGTCGGCCTCGCCGACGCCCTCCGGACGCCCGCCACCGCCACCGCCCACCTGTGGACCCGCGGCGCCCTGCGCCCCATGCCGCGCGGCCACGTCATGGGCGTCCCGGCCGAACCCGGCCCGCTCGCCGCCTCCGGCGTGCTCTCCGTCGAGGGACTGGCCCGCATCGGGGCCGAACGCGACCTGCCGCCCGTCGAGATCGGCGAGGACGTCGCCGTCGGCGAGTACGTCGCCGCCCGCCTCGGTCACGAGGTCGTCGACCGGCTCGTCGAACCCCTCCTCGGCGGGGTGTACGCGGGCAACGCCTACCGGATCTCGATGCGCGCCGCCGTGCCCCAGCTCTTCGACGCCGCCCGCTCCCAACCGATGCTCGGCGAGGCGGTACGGGACCTCCAGGACCGCGCCGCCCGACAGCCGCAGGCCGGCGGACCCGTCTTCGCCGGCATCGACGGCGGCATCGGCCGACTGCCCCTGGCCGTCGCCGAGGCCTGCCGGGCCGCGGGCGCCGACCTGCGCACCGGAGCCCCCGTCCGCGAGCTGCTGCGCACCGCCGCCGGCTGGCGCGTGGTCACCGGCTCCGAGGTCATCGACGCCGACGCCGTGGTGCTGGCCACCCCGGCGGGCCCCGCCGCCGACCTGCTGGCCGGCCTCGCGCCGGCGGCCGCCGCCGAACTGCGCGGCGCCGAGTACGCCTCCATGGCCCTGGTCACCATGGCCTTCCGCCGCTCCGATTTGCCGCCCCCCATCACCGACGGCGGCGCCAGCGGGTTCCTCGTACCGCCCGTCGACGGCCGCACGATCAAGGCCTCCACCTTCTCCAGCAACAAGTGGGCCTGGGCGGGGGCCGATCCGGACCTCTTCCTGCTGCGCACCTCCGTCGGCCGGCACGGCGACGAACAGGACCTGAAGCGGGAGGACGCGGAACTCGTCGACGTCTCGCTCGCCGACCTCGGCGAGGCCGTCGGCCTGGCCGCCCGCCCCGTGGCCTCCACGGTCACCCGCTGGGACCGCGGCCTGCCCCAGTACCCCGTCGGACACCTCGCCCGGGTCGCCCGGATCCGCGGCGCCGTCGCGGCCCTGCCCGGCCTCGCCGTGTGCGGCGCCCTCTACGACGGCGTCGGCATCCCGGCCTGCGTCGCGAGCGCGGGGAAGGCCGCCGATGTGGTGATCGCCTCGTTGGCCACCCCTGGCGCAGACCACTGATCAGCACACGGGACAATGGACGCATGACTGCACCGGAGAAGATTCCCAACGCGGGGAAGAAGGCGAAGGACCTCAACGAGGTCATCCGCTACACCCTGTGGTCCGTCTTCAAGCTGAAGGACGTCCTGCCCGAGGACCGTACCGGCTTCGCCGACGAGGTCCAGGAGCTGTTCGACCAGCTGGCCGCCAAGGACATCACCGTCCGCGGCGCCTATGACGTCTCCGGCCTGCGCGCCGACGCGGACGTCATGATCTGGTGGCACGCCGAGACCGCGGACGAGCTGCAGACCGCATACAACCTGTTCCGCCGCACCAAGCTGGGCCGCGCCCTGGAGCCGGTCTGGTCGAACATGGCGCTGCACCGCCCCGCCGAGTTCAACAAGTCGCACATTCCGGCCTTCCTCGCCGACGAGGTCGCCCGCGAGTACGTCAGCGTCTACCCCTTCGTGCGCAGCTACGACTGGTACCTGCTGCCCGACGAGGACCGTCGCCGCATGCTCAAGGACCACGGCATGATGGCCCGCGGCTACCCGGACGTCCGCGCCAACACCGTCGCCTCCTTCTCGCTCGGCGACTACGAGTGGATGCTGGCCTTCGAGGCCGACGAGCTGTACCGCATCGTCGACCTCATGCGTCACCTGCGCGCCTCCGAGGCCCGCATGCACGTCCGTGAAGAGGTGCCCTTCTACACCGGGCGCCGCAAGTCCGTCGCCGATCTGGTGGCCGGACTCGCCTGATACCTCCCCTGGGGGGAAGGACCGGAGGACTCGACCTCCTCCGGGGATCGGGAGGCCCTGCCCCCGAATCGACGCAGCCGGAGACCCCGCCCGGAAGTTCAGACGACTGGCGGCAGCAGCGCCCTGGGAGCGCCCACTGCCCGGTCGTCCAGCGACACCGGTGCGGGCTCCGGATGCGGCGCACACGTGGTGCGCCACCCCGGCGTGACGCCCGTCAGCAAGTACCGCTCCACCCGACGGTCCACGCACGCGTTGAGCCCGCCGGCCACCCCGTGGTGGCCCGCGCCCTCCTCGGTGACCAACGCCGCCCGCGGGCCGAGCCGCCGTTGCAGCTCCAGCGCACCCCGGTGCGGCGTCGCCCCGTCCCGCTCCGCCGCCACGATCAGCGTCGGGGGCAGGCCCGTCGGACCCGCCCCCACGGCCACCGGCCGCTGCCGCCGCTCCACCGGCCAGAACGCGCACGGCAGGTTCAGGAACGCGTTCGCCCAGGTCTCGAAGGGCGCCCGACGCGCCAGCTCGGTGTTGTCCCGGTCCCAGGTCTCCCAATCGGTCGGCCAGGGCGCGTCGTTGCAGAGCACCGCCGTGTAGACGGCCGTCGCGTTCGCAGCCCGGGCCGCGTCCTGCGGCCGGATTCCCGCCTGGGCGACCAGCGGCCCCGGATCACCCCGCAGGAAGGCCGCCAGCGCCGCCGCCCGCGCGGGCCAGACGTCGTCGTAGTAGGCGGTCTGGAGGTACGCCGCGTGCAGTTCGCCCGTCCCGACGACCCCGTCCGCCGGTTCCCGGGACACGGCCGCCCGGACCCGCTCGTAGCTCTCCCGCACGGCCCGCGCGGTGGCGCCGAGCCCGTACGTGGCGTGGTGGCGGGCCGCCCAGGTCCGGAAGTCGGACCAGCGCCGCTCGAAGCCCGGGGCCTGGTCGAGGTTGTTGCGGTACCAGACGCGCCGCGGGTCCGGGTCCACGGCCGAGTCGAACACCATGCGGCGCACGTGCCCCGGGTACCGGGTGGCGTACACCGCCCCCAGGTACGTGCCGTACGAGGCCCCCATGAAGGTCAGCCGGTCCTCGCCGAGCGCGGCCCGGAGCACGTGCAGGTCGCGGACGTTGTTCAGGGTCGTGTACTGCGCCAGGGCCCCGCCGGCGTGCCGCGCACAGCCGAGGGCGTACGTCCGGGCCGCCGCGACCCGCTCCCGCTTGTACGCGGCGGCCGGCTCGACGGGCACCCGGGTCGGCCCGGCCGACGCCGGCGCGGCCGGGTCCCGGCAGACCAGCGGGGCGGACCGGCCGACCCCGCGCGGGGCGTAGCCGACCAGGTCGTAGGCGGCGGCGACGCCCCGCCAGGCCGGGAGCCCGGCGTACAGCGGGAAGTACATCCCGGAGGCCCCCGGGCCGCCCGGGTTGTGGACGAGTGCGCCCTGCCGTGCGGCGCCCCCGCGCCCGGTGGCCGGGACCCGGCTGACGGTGAGCGGGATCTGCGGGCCGTCGGGGCGGGCGTAGTCGAGCGGGACGCGCAGGACGGCGCACCGCACCGGCGCCGGTAGCTCCTCGACGGCGGGGCAGCGGCCGAAGACGAGCCCGCCGCCGGCTCCGCCCCGTGCCGGGAGGGCGGCGCGCAGGGCGACGCGGACGGCCCCGGCGTCCTCGACGGTGGTCCGGGCGTCGGCGGAGGCGCTCCCGGCGGCCTCCACGGTTGCGCTCCCGGCGGCCTCGGTGTTCGCGGCGACGGCGGCCGGGGAGGGCAGGCACAGGGTGAGGGAGAGGACCGCCAGGGCGGCGGCGCGGCGGCCGGGCGTCGTCCGGGGGAGGGCGGGCGTCGGCATCCGCACGGCAGCTCCTTCGTCTCATCGGTTGGTCCGATGAGATGCCAGGCCCGCCGCCCTGTACAGGCGCACCGCCGGGCGGCGCGGGCCCGGCCGCCGTTACCGCCCGATCGGCCCCCGGCCGGCGGGCGCCGCGTCGAGGTTCCGGCGGGGGCCGCCGGGGTGAGGGTCCGTCAGGCGAGCGCGGCCCGTAGTTCCGGATCCGTCACGGCCCGCACCCCGTGCACGGCCACCGCGGTGAGGGGGTCGGGCGTGCCGTCGGCGCCCGCGTCGCGAAGCAGCTCCAGCAGCAGCCGGCGGCCCGAGGGGGACGCCCAGGGGGAGTTGCGGTGGCCCTCGAAGCGGGCGACGGCCTGGCAGCTCAGGGTGAGCAGCAGCGGCAGCGAGAACCACCACAGCACGGTCACCGTGGTGCCCCGGTCGGAGGGGGCCGCGGCCAGCGAGGCCGCCGCCATGGCGAGGACCAGCCAGGTGGCCCGGCGGACCGCCCGGAGGCCCTCCACGAGATCACCGCGTACCGCCTCGGGGACGGTGAGCCCCGCCGATCCCAGCCGGTCCGCGAGTTCCCGTACGGCCCCGTGCGCGGCGGCCGCGGCCCGCAGCTCCCGGACCGGGGACTGGCCCTGCGGGTCGAACGCCGCCAGCAGGGCCCGCTCGTGCGGGTCCCGCCCGATGGGATCGACGACGGTGGCCCAGCCGGTGTGGGCCAGCAGCAGCCGCCGCCCGCGCGCCATGGACAGCAGCGTCACCACGGCGACCCGGTCCGGGCCGCCGGCCAGGTACGCGGCCTCGTACAGGCTCAGCCGGTGTTCGATGGCGAAGCTCTCGGCGGAGCCGGCGGCCTCGGTGGTGGCGCGCAGGAGCCGGACGCCGGCCAGCAGCACGCCGGCCCACGCCAGCAGGAGGAACAGGACCCAGAACATGCCTGCCTCCTACCCGTTGTCGGAGCCGACGGTCAGGGGCGCCGCACACCTGTGAGCACCTCGTGACCTGTGATGACGGACGTTCAGGAACTGCTGCTGCCGCAGCTGGAGCTGCTGCTCCCGCAACTGGAACCGGACGACGAGCAACTGGAGCCGCCGCCTCCGCCACCTCCGCAGCTACTGCCCGAGGACCCGCAGCCCGGCCCCGAACCGCAACCGGACCCGCCCCCGCCGCCCGCGCCACCGCCGGAGGACGCGCACCACACGACCGGGACCATGAACGCGTCGGAGGACCCGGACGCCCCCGAGGAGTGCCGCCGGTGCCCGGCCGCCCGCGTCTGGGCCGCCGCGAGCCGGGCCTCGCGGGCCGCCGGCACCAGGTGCGAGCGCAGGTACGGGTCCTGCAGACCGCGCAGCCCGAACAGGGCGGTCTGCACCTGCGGTGCCGGATTGCCCAGGTGCTGCGCCCGGATCTCGCGGAGCGCGGCCCGCCCGGCCGCGGTGATCCGCCGGTCGGCGCGCTTCGCGCAGACGATGCCCGTCACGAGGCCGCCGATGAGCGCGGGCAGCACCGCCAGGGCGAACGGGATCCGGGGACCGGCGTCCAGCGCGAGGGTCACGATGGTGATCGGGATCGACGCGAACGCCATCACCGCGCACAGCAGGGCCTGGAGCATGCCCCAGCGCCGCCGGCCGCGCCCGGAACCGGGTGCGGCGACGAGGCCGCGGGCGGCCAGCGCGTCGCCGATCTCCTGCACGGCCGGGTCGAGCATGGCGGTGTAGCGGATCCGGTAGAGCCAACCGGACGCCGCAGCCCGAACGGCCAGCAGCACGGCCCGCTCGGCGGGGTCGCCGGCCCGGGCCCCGGGCCGTACGTGGATGATGCCCGGCCCGCCGATCGCCAGGCGGCCGTCGCCCAGGAGGGAGACGAGCGCGGCGTCGACCACGGCTCCGGGGCCGCCCGCCATGAAGGCGGCCTCGGACAGGTCGTGCAGCCGCGGCGCGGGTTCGGCCACCGGGGGCCGGGCGCGGCGCAGGGAGATCAGGAGCAGGGTGGTGGAGGTGACGACGGCGATCCACACGAGGGCGATCAGGATGCTCACGCGGCTCTCCCCACCAGGGCGCGGGCCCAACGGACGATCGGGTGGGTCGGCCGGGCGCCGGCCCGGTCCCGCCACCAGGCGGTGAGTCGGCGCCGGGCGGCCGGGTCGGCCGGCAGGTCCTGGATGAGCAGGTGTTCGGCGAAGTCCAGGGCGTCGCGGCGGTAGCCGGCCGTCATGGGGCGTTGGCGGGCGTAGGCGAGGAACGCCGTGCGGTAGGCGGCGGGGCCGCCGAGCAGCTCGGGCAGTTCGGGCGCGACCTTGGCCACGACGGAGGCCCGCTTGGCGGCCAGCGCCCGGGCCTGGACGCGGATCCGCTGCCGGTCGAAGCCCTCGGGCACCGGGGTCCCGGCGACCAGCGCCGACAGCAGGGCGGCCTGCCCGAGCCCGAGCCGGGTGCGGGCCGCCCCGGTGTCGGGGGCTTCGTCGGGCGCGGTGGCGCGGGTGTCCGGGGCGGCGGTGTCCCGGACGGTGTCCCGGGCGGTGTCCCGGGCGGTGCCCGCGCCGGGCGCCGCGTCCGGTCCGGGGGCCGTTCCCGTCCGGCCCGGTCGGCGACCGGTGGGGGCGGCGCCCACCACGGCCCGGATCCGCTCCAGTTCCCCGGCCAGCTCCACCTCCGGCGGGAAGTCGTCGTCGCGCTCCAGCAGCACCCCCGGCGGGTCCACCCGCTCGCGCAGCTGCGCGAGGACGTCGAGCACCACCGGCGGCACCGGGTGCGCGTGCGTGTCGTGCCAGACGCCGTCGCGCTCCACCCCACCGGCGACGTGCACGTACGCGAGCGCCTCCAGCGGAATGCCGTCGAGGACGGTCGCCGGGTCCTCGCCGCGGTTGACCCGGTTGGTGTGCAGGTTGGCCACGTCGATGAGGAGCCGTACGCCGGTCCGCTCGACCAGCTCCGTCAGGAACTGCCCCTCCGTCAGCTCCTCCCCGGGCCAGGCGAACAGCGCGGCGATGTTCTCCAGGGCCAGCGGCACGGGCAGCGCGTCCTGCGCGATCCGTACGTTCTCGCACAGCACGGCCAGCGCGTCGCGGGTGCGGGGTACGGGCAGCAGGTGGCCGGCCTCCAGCGCGGGCGAGGTGGTCCGTACGAAGGCGATGTGCTCGGTGACCAGCGGCGCCCCCAGCGCCACCGCCCGCTCCGCGAGCGCGGCCAGCTTCTCGGCGTCGGGCCGGTCGGCTCCGCCGAGGCCCAGCGAGACCCCGTGCGGGACGACGTGGACGCCGCGCTCGCGCAACCTCAGCAGTCCCGGGTGCAGGTGGCCGGGGCAGGCGTTCTCCGCCACCACCTCGACCCAGTCCAGGGCCGGCAGCCGCTCGACCGCGTCCGCGATCTCCGGCCGCCAGCCGATGCCCACCCCCAGGCGCGTCATGGGCTTCATGTCGCCGCCCCCCTCTTCTCTTCGGTCCGTCGGACCGTGTGCCGGTGTGATGACCCCGTCGGAGCCCGGCCAACCCGTGTGGGGGGACGTTCAGAGCATGATTTGAGGTTCCCGCCGCGGCCTCAGAGCCGTGCCCGCAGCGCCGGATGGTCCGCGACGACCGTGCAGGACCCCGGAGCGATCTCCGTGAACCCGGCGTCCCGCACCACCGGCAGCCCGCTCCCACCGAGCTCGGCCCACCGCTCGCGCGGGGCCGTGCGCACGGCCAGCCGGAAACCGGAGTCCCGCCACGCCGTCCGCTCGGCCGGGGACAGCTCCCACCAGGCAAGCTGCGCCGCGTGCCCGACCTGCGCCATCGCCTTGCCGGCCGACATCCCGAGGTCCGGGTTGAGCCATAGCACCGGCAGCTCGGCGGCGGCCGGCGGGACCGGCTCGGGGTCGTCCAGGTCGGTGCCGGAGACCTGGAGCTTCGCCAGCTCCTTGGGCCAGCCGTTCAGCGGCACCGGCGGGAAGACCCGGACCAGGGAGGCCTCGCCGCTCACGGTGATGCCCGGCAGGGTCTGCGCCTTGCGCCACTCCGCGCCGCGCGCCCGCCGGACCACCTTGCGGATCCGGGCGTCCTGCCAGTCGCGGACCGCCTCGGCCCACTCGCCCCCGCCGTGCGCCCGCTCGTCCGTCAGCAGGACCAGCACGGCGCGGGCGGCCGTCTCCAGCGCGTCGGTCCGGGTGGGCGGCTCGGCCTTCTCGATCCGTACGACCAGCGGCAGCACGAACTGGGGGGCCTCGTCGCGCGGTACGTGTTCCAGGCGGAAGGGGCTGTCCGCGCCGACGGCGGGAACGGCGGCGGGGGCGTCGGTGGGGCCGTCCGCGAGTACCGGCGTGTGTCCGCCCGCGGGTACCTCTGTGGTCTCGTTCGTGTGCCGGCTGCTCATCCTGCCAAGGATGCCGGCCTCCGACCTGAGGAGGATGCTCCGGGTCCCCTCCGCGGGCGAGGATCGGAGCCATGAAGAGTGACCTGTTCGCGTCCGAGAACCTGGCCCAGCCCGCTGCCGCACCCGGCATGACCCTGCAGAACGCCAAGTCCGTCAAATACACCGTCAACGGAGAGGTGCTCGCCCGTCAGGGCGCGATGGTCGCCTTCCGGGGGAACCTGCAGTTCGAGCGGAAGGGGCAGGGCATAGGCGGCATGCTCAAGCGAGCCGTGACCGGCGAGGGGCTCGCGCTGATGTCCGTACGCGGCCAGGGCGAGGCCTGGTTCGCGCACCAGGGCGGCAACTGCTTCATCGTCGACTTCGAACCCGGCGACGCGCTGACCGTCAACGGCCGCAACGTCCTGTGCTTCGACCCGACGCTCTCCTACGAGATCAAGATGCTGAAGGGCGCCGGCATGACCGGCGGCGGCCTCTTCAACAGCCTGTTCACCGGTACCGGCAAGCTCGCCGTCGTGTGCGACGGCAGCCCCATCATCATTCCCGTCACCCCGCAGGAGCCGGTCTTCGTCGACACGGACGCGGTCGTGGGCTGGAGCGCCCGGCTGGAGACCGGCCTGCACCGGTCCCAGTCCGTCGGCTCCATGATCCGCGGCGGTTCCGGGGAGGCCGTCCAGCTGAAGCTGAGCGGCGAGGGCTTCGTCATCGTCCGTCCCAGCGAGGTCACCGAGGCGGCGGCCGCGCACTGAACCGCCCCGGGCCGGCCGCGGCCGGGGTGAGTAGGCTCGTACGCATGGACCAGCCGCAGGAGAACGCGCCGTACTGTCCCGCCCCGGCCGCACCCGCCGGGCGGGTGCCCGGGCCGCCGTACGCCGACTGCGTGGAGTGCGGCAAGCCCACCGAGTACGGGGTCGCCACCCCGGGCATCGTGCTGTGCCCGGTCTGCGAGTGGCAGGAGGCACAGCGCACCGCCTGCTCCGGCTGACCGGGCGGTGTGCCACGGCCGACCGGGCGGTGCGTCGGCTGAGCCGGCGGGCGCCGCCCGGGGCTACTTCCCGATCAGGTCGGACACCTTCACGAAGCGGTACCCGCGCGCGCGGAGCTCCGGGACGACCTTCCGGATGGCCTCCTCGGTGACCGGGGCGGCACTGCGCGTGCAGTGCATGACCACCACCGAGCCGGGCTTCACCCCGGCGAGCACCTGCTCGGCCACCGCGTCGGGGTCCTGCGCGAAGGCGTCCCCGCTGACCACGTCCCACTGCACGGCGGTCACCTCGGCCTCGCGGAGGGAACGCAGCGCCCGGTCGTCGTAGCAGCCGCCGGGGAAGCGGAAGTACGGCACGGTGTTGACCGCGCCGGCCGTCCGGAACGCCGCGAAGGCCCGGTCGACGTCGGCCCGCGCGGCCTCGTCGTCGAGGGTGGGGAGCCCGTAGCAGGGCGCCTTGAAGGCGTGGTGGCTGTACGAGTGGTTCGCGATCTCGAAGTTCGGATCGGTGCCGATGGACTTGGCCTGGTCCGGGTACTCCTCGGCCCAGCGGCCGGTCATGAAGATCGTCGAGGGCACCTGGAGCCGGCGCAGGGTGGAGATCAGCTCGGGGTTGTCGAAACGTTCTCCCGAGGCGGCGCGCGGCCCCTGGTCGGAGGTCATGTCGGCGTCGAACGTCAGGGCGACGGTCTTGTCGGTCCGCTGTCGCGCCCGCTCGAAGACCGGGGTCAGCCCGTTCGGACCGGGGGCCATGGTAGGGGCCCGGCCCGGCGGGCCGGCCTGCGGGGAGGCGCCGGAGGGAGCCGGCGAGGCGGCCTGCGAGGCGGCCGGGGCCGAGGCCGCCGGGCTCCCCGGGCGGGCCTGGCCGTCACCCCGGGACGGAGCGGTGCCGCCCGCGCATCCCGCGAGGGCGGCACCCAGAGCAGCACCGAGGACGGCCACGACGGCCGCTTTGCGCACAGAAGTGGTCACATAGGCAAAATATATGACTATGTGGCAATCAGACGGGTGCGGCACTCCTCCACGTCGAAGTCACCCGGCGGGTAGACCGGATCGATCGCCTCCAAGTGCTCCAGCAGGAGCCGGCCGACCGCCCAGTTCCGGTACCACTTCCGGTCGGCGGGCACGACGTACCAGGGCGCCTCCGTCGTCGAGCAGCGCTCCAGCGCCAGCTCGTACGCCTGCTGGTAGGCGGGCCACGCGGCCCGCGCCTCGATGTCGTCCGGGCTGAACTTCCAGTGCTTGTCCGGGTCGTCGAGCCGCGCCAGCAGACGCCGGCGCTGCTCCTCGTAGCCGAGGTGCAGGAAGACCTTGACGACGCTCACCCCGTCGTCGGCGAGGTCCTTCTCGAACCGGTTGATCTCGGCGTACCGGCGTTTCAGCTCGCTGCGCGACACCAGCTCGCGCACCCGGGCGACGAGGACGTCCTCGTAGTGCGAACGGTCGAAGATGCCGATCTCCCCCGGCAGCGGGAGGGCCTTCGTGACGCGCCACAGGAACGGGTGGTCCAGCTCCTCGGGCGTGGGCGCCTTGAAGGACCTGACCCGGCAGCCGGACGGGTTGAACAGGCCGATCACGTGCTTGACCGTGCCGCCCTTGCCGCTGGTGTCCATGCCCTGGAGGACGAGGAGGACCCGGCGGCGGTCGCCCGCGGTGCTCGCCGCGAACAGCCGGTCCTGGAGGGAGGCGAGCCGTTCGGCCATCCGGGCGGTCGCGGCCAACCCGGACGCCTTGTCCGTGGGACCCTCGGGCGTCCCCGCCGGATCCAGGGCCGACAGATCCACCCGCTCCCCGACGGGAACCCGGAGCGCCGCCCCGAGCGCCGCCCCGTCGAGGCGGCCACCGTCCCCGCCCTCGCGCTCCCGACCCTTGTGCCGGGCCTCCTTGCTCTTCTTGCCCCCGTCGGCTTCCTTGTCCTTCTTTGCCATGGCCGGTACCTCATTCGATTGGTTCCGTCCGATCCTCCGGCAGGTCGAACAGATTCGCGACACGGAGTGGACGGGTGTCGAACCACTCCCACCGGTTCCCGAGCGCACCGCAACGCCGGTGCGGGGGTGACGGGTTTGTGATCGACACTCTGATTGAGTAGACAGGTGTGCGATTGCGCGATGCGAGTGCGAAGCAGTGACAGCCGAAGAGCGAACTCCCCGGGGGCGGGTCAGAAGTGACGGATCACGTACCGATCAATCCGTGCACGATCCCGCAGTTCACGGGTGATCTGGCGGCGTTGGAGTCGGACCGGGCGAAGTTGGATTCGGCGGCGGGGACGTTCCGTGATGCCGGGTCGAACGTGGATGCCGCGTTCCAGGGGTTGTCGGCGTTCTACACGGCGCCGGAGGCGGCGCAGTTGTTCGCGACGACGAAGCCGGTGAAGACGGACAGTGATTTCTTCGCCGACCAGTTGGAGTCGGCGGCGAAGGCGTTGGGCGAGTACGTCACCGAGGCGCGGCCGATCGTGGCGCGGTTGAAGGAGCTCCAGGCGAAGGCGACGACCTTCACGGGGAAGATCGCCGGGGACGAGCACTGGAAGGACGACGGGGACAAGATCGATGAGAACAACGATCTGATCCACGACGTCAACGCGGCGGTGTCGGCATTCTGGGCGGCGGAGCGGACCTGCGCGAACAAGATCCGTGCGTTGTACTGCGCGCCGCCGTTGACGACCGATGACGGCAGTCACGGCGCGAACATGTACGGGTACAAGGGTGAGGACCTCAACAACGCGCAGGACCTGCCGTGGGGTTCGCAGTTGGAGGAGACCCACCGGGCGTGGGAGATCGGGTACTGGGTCAAGTCGTTCGTGTGGGACGGGCTGATCGTCGACGGTGTGTGGGGCACGATCAAGGGCCTCGGCACGCTGGTCGGTTTCGGCGGGCTCGACGCGATGGGTCAGGCCTGGACGGGGTTGGCGAAGCTCGCCACGGGTCTGGCCATCACCATGAACCCGAACCCGGCCATAGCCCTGCAATTCTGGACGGCCGACGAAGCGTCACTGTCGCCCTGGGAACGCGACTCGCGCAACGCGATGAAAGAGACCGGCAAAGCGTTGGTCGCGTGGGACGAGTGGGGCAAGAACCCGGCGCGCGCGGCCGGAACGGTCACCTTCAACGTCCTGACGACGGTGTTCACGGGCGGCGTCGGCGCGGCGACCAAGACGGGATCGGTCGCGAAGGTCATCGCGACAGCCGGCAAGGCCGGCCGCCTGATCGACCCGATCACGTACATCGGCAAGGCCGGGTCACTGACCAAGCTGAAGGTCGGCGATCTGTTCGCCAACTTCGGCAAGGTGGACGGGGCCTTCCCGAAGATCGACGGCGTGGTCTGGAAGGACCTCCCCAAGGCCGAGGCTCCGGGGGGCGTCACCTTCCCGCACCCGGACGACACGGTCCGCCTCCTCGACGACCCGCTGGGTCGCCCGCAGTACTACGACAGGACCACCCACCAGCTCCTGGACCACAAGGGCGTCCCGAAGCAGGACCTCACCTCGGTCCCGAAGGGCCCCGACCACCCCTTGGCGGAGGTCCCGGTCCGCCAGGAGGTCCCGGCAGCCGTCGGTGCCCACACCCCGGGCGGAGCGGTGTCGCACACCCCGGGCGGCGTCGCGGACAACACGGTCCGCAACAGCCACACCGAACCGGGCGGTGGCGGAGCCACCGGCGGAGGCCGGGACACGACCCCCACGGGTGGCCACGGTGACGGGGTTCCGCACCAGGGCGGTGGCGGAGGAGGAGGTGTCCCCCGGCAGGGTGGCGGAGGGGTCCCGGACAACCTCGGCCGCGAGCCGGGCGGCGGCGCGGGCCCCGGCACCGACGGCACCGGGCCGGCAAGGCCTGGCCACGGCGAGCGGCCGCCGCTCCCGCCCCACCGGGACAACCCGCACGACTACACGATCGCCGAACGCAAGCAGATCATGGAGTACCAGGTCCACCGGGTGAACGACCCGACCGACGGGTACCGCCAGCAGTACCTGAACAAGCTCGGACACCGGCTCCGGCTCGTCCCGGACCACACCGGACTGGTCCCGCCGCAGATGATCGAGGTCACCCCGGGCCACTGGGTGCCGAAGTCGAAACTGCCGCCGCCGGTCCCCCCGAACTACCTGGATGACGCCAAGACGGTGGAGCACGACCACCCCACGGTCACCAAGGAGATGACCGAGACCCTCGACCGCGCGGCGAAGGAGCGCCACGACGCCATGGAGGCGGACCGCAAGCCGCACACGGACTACAGGGACGCCAAGGAGGCGCACAAGGCCGCCGGCACGGACGAGACCCTGGCCGCGATGGAACAGGCCAAGGCCCACCACAGTCCCTTCCACCGCGCGCTCTCGGAGAGGAGCGAGGCATTCGGCGAAGCCATCGCCCGAGAGCACGCGATACCGAAGGAGTTCCCCGGCGCCAAGGAAGAGACGGTCTTCGGCCCGGCCAACGGCAATGACCAGTTCGACCAGGTCTACCGGCACGGTGACCGTTACGTGGTGGTCGAGGCCAAGGGCAACGTCCGCACCGAGCTGGGGGAGCGGCGCGTCGGGGGCGACCGGGTGTCTCAGGGCACCCGTGCGTACTTCAGGGACATCCTCGACCAGATGGAGAAGCGCGGCGAGGCGAACCCGCTGGAGAAGGAGCTCTTCGACAAGCTCGATGCCGCGTTCGACGCAGGCAAGATCGACTATGTGGTGGTCAAGGGCGCGGACAACACCGGCACCTACGCCGGGCATACCATCCAAAGGTTCGACATCAGCAAGTGACAGGGGAAGATATGACGGTCATCGTGGAGAGCCACGCCGCCCCCCGGCCGGCGAGCGCCGACTGGGTCCGGGGCCAGGACGAGCGGTTGGTCGCGCGTATCGAGCAGCTCGTCGAGCGCCCGGTCAACCTCGACCGGGTCTGGGGCCAGGTCAACCTGCACGTGCAGTCGCGCACCCTCGTGGATCCGAGCGCGACCGAACTGACCACGTGGGAGACGGTGGTCGACGCGGCCCAGTTGGGTTCGGCGCTCTTCCGTACGGCGGGGATGACCGAAGGCACCACGCAGTGCCGCATCCACCACGCGATGCGGACCCTGCCCGCGACGGGTCCGAACCACGAGGCCCGCCCGTCGTCGTGGCTGCGAGCGTTCTGGTACGCGATCATCACGCGCGACCAGCCGCGGATGACGGAGCTGTGCGAGCTGCCCCTCGACGTGCTGCGGGCGTCGGGCGCGGACCACGACGACTACCTGTACCACTGGGTGGCGACGCTCCAGGCGTACTGGCTGAAGCGGCCGGAGCTGGTGGAGGAGCTGACGGCCACGTTCGACAGGTCGCACCCGGACGTCGCGGTGATCGCGGGCCGGGAGTACATCCAGCATGTGGCCTATCCGCCGATCAACCTCTTCTACAAGTTCCTGCGCAAGGACGAGGAAGGATTCCACACGGCCCTCGTCGAGGCCCTGGAACTCCACAAGCAGTACTGGACGACCACGCCCGAGCGGACCGAGGACATCGACGGCCGGGTGCCCGTCGCGATCCTCGCCATCGCCTGCCTGGCATACGACGGCGGCATCCCGGTCCGGGTGGAGTCCGCGTACCTGCCCGAGCACCTGCTCCGGCGTTCCTGGGTGGGGGAGTTCGAGGTCTGACGGGCCGGGCCGCGCGGGGTTCCGTTCAGCGCCAGGGGCCGGTGACCGCGAACGTCGTGCCCGGGGTGTAGGCGTTCACGAACATGGTGCGGCCGTCGGGGGAGAAGGTGACGCCCGCGAACTCCCCCCATTGCGGGTCGCCGGGCGGGCCCACGTCGTCCGCGTTGCGGGCCACCGGGTGGACCGCCCCGCCGGGGGTGACGCCGAAGACGTACTGTTCCCCGCCGCCGTCCTCGCAGACCATCAGGCCGCCGTCCGGGGCCAGACAGATGTTGTCGGGGGAGTCGCCGGGCAGGTGCGTCCCGGCCGACGGGCCGAACAGGACGTCCAGCCGGAGCCGGCGGCGCAGCGGGTCGTAGAACCAGACCTGCCCCTGGTGGTCGGCTGCCGAACCCTCCCGGCTGCGCGCGTAGCTGGAGACGAAGTGGACGCCCGCACCGCCCCAGTAGCAGCCCTCCAGCTTCTGCGCGTGGGTGATGCCGCGCGGCCCGAAGTCCTGGAGCCGGACGGGCGTCACGCGGGCCGACGGGTCCGGTACGGGCACCCACTCCACCGGGAACTCGGCCCCCGGCCGGTCCACCCGGGAGAGGTCCGCGAGCCCGGGCACGCGCAGCGCCTCCAGTACGCCGCCCGCGCGCAGCGAGCCGGGTCCGCCGAGGGGGCGGGCGGGCAGGAACCGGTAGAACAGGCCGAAGGGTTCGACGAAGGCGTCCTCGGTCTCGTAGACGACGCCCCGGTACGGGTCCACGGCGACGGCCTCGTGGGCGAAGCGCCCCAGCGCGGTCAGCGGCACCGCGCCGAGGCGGCGGGGGTCGGCGGGGTCGACCTCGAAGACGTACCCGTGGTCGCTGGCGTATCCGGCGTCACCGGCCCGGTCCTCGGTCTCCTCGCAGCTCAGCCAGGTGTTCCAGGGGGTCCGGCCGCCCGCGCAGTTGACGGCCGTACCGGCGAGGGCGACGCGCTCGGCGGTGACGGTGCCCGCCGGGTCCAGTTCCAGGACGGTGCAGCCGCCCAGGGCCGCCGGGTCGTACGTCAGGCCGTCGACGGCCGGTACGCGCAACGCGGCGGTGGTGCGGTTCTCGTGGTTGCGCACCAGCCGGACGCGGCCGGCGCCCGCCGCCCCGCCCGCCCCGAAGGCGGCCATGCCGTCGCAGTTGGCCGGCGTCGTGCCCTCGCCGGAGCGCAGCGGCCGGCCGGCGCGCGAGAGGACCCGGTACGAGAACCCGGCCGGTAGGTCGAGCAGCCGGTCCGGATCGGGCAGCAGCGGCCCGTAACCGGGGGAGCCGGTGCGGCCGGTCACGACCGCGGCGGAGCCGGCGGGGACACCGGAGGCGAACAGCGCGCCCAGGGCCCCGGTGAAGGAGACCGCGCCTGCCGCCAGCAGGCTGCGTCGGGTGACGGACATCGGCAACTCCCCGCTGTACCCATGGAGATGTGACCGGCCCGTGGTACCACGGGGCGCCCGCCGGCAACCGGCGGCGCGTGCGCCCCCGGTGGCCCGTCACCCCACCGGGCCCCGCCCGACGCGACGACCGGGCCCGGGGGGACGCGCGGGCCCACCGCGACGCGCGGGCCCGTCCGGCCGACGGGGCGGGCCGGACGGGACCCGTGTACGACGCGGATCAGACGAGCTCGGCGCTCAGGGTGATCGTCGTACCGGTCAGCGCCTGGCTGACGGGGCAGTTCTTCTTGGCGTCCTCGGCGGCGGCGGCGAAGCCCTCCGCGTCCAGGCCGGGGACCTCGGCGCGCACGCTCAGGTGGATGCCGGTGATGCCCTCACCGGGCTGGAAGGTGACGTCGGCCTTGGTCTCCAGGCGGGTGGGCGGGGTGCCCGCGCCCGCGAGGCCGTGGGAGAGCGCCATCGAGTAGCAGCTGGAGTGCGCGGCGGCGATCAGCTCTTCCGGGCTGGTCTTGCCGTTCGCCGCCTCGGAGCGGGAGGGCCAGGAGACGTCGTACGAGCCGAGGCCCGAGGAGTCGAGGGTGACGACACCCTTGCCCTCCAGCAGGTTGCCTTCCCAGACGGTGTGCGCGTGACGCGTGGTGGCCATGGTGATCCCTTCGCAGGTGTGGAAAAGCCGGACCGCGAAAGCGTGCCGGCCCAGCCAAACCTACTGGGAGACCAGGGGCTTCGCGTCGCGGGCGAGGGCGGTGAGCCGCGATATGGCGCGGAAGTATTTCTTCCGATAACCGCCGTTGAGCATTTCTTCACTGAACAGCCGGTCGAAGGGCACCCCGGAGGCCAGCACCGGGACCTCCCGGTCGTACAGCCGGTCGGCCAGCACCACCAGGCGCAGCGCGGTCGACTGGTCCGGCACCGGGCCGACGTCGGTCAGGCAGACCGCGGCTATGCCGTCGGTGAGCGCGCCGTAGCGGCTCGGGTGGACCTTCGCCAGGTGGTCGAGCAGGCCGGGGAAGTCGTCCAGGCTCGCGCCCGGGGTCGCGTACGCGGCCTTCGCGACCTGTTCGTCCGAGAACGGGGCGGGGGCGTCGGGCAGGCCGCGGTGGCGGTAGTCCTGGCCGTCGATCCGCAGCGGTCGGAAGTGCGCGGACAGCCCCTGGATCTCGCGCAGGAAGTCGGCGGCCGCGAACCGGCCCTCGCCGAGCTTGCCGGGGAGCGTGTTGGAGGTGGCGGCGAGCGCCACGCCCTGTTCGACCAGGCGGCTGAGCAGCGAGGACACCAGGACGGTGTCGCCCGGGTCGTCCAGTTCGAATTCGTCGATGCACAGCAGCCGGTGCCCGCCGAGGGTCTGCACGGTCTGCTGGAAGCCGAGCGCGCCGACCAGGTTGGTCAACTCCACGAAGGTGCCGAACGCCTTGAGCGCGGGCTCCGCCGGCGTGGCGTGCCACAGGGAGGCCAGCAGGTGGGTCTTGCCGACGCCGTAACCGCCGTCGAGGTAGACGCCGCGCGGTCCGGCGGGGGCGGTCTTCGGGGCCTTGGAGAACCAGCGGCGCTTGCCGGAGCCGCTCGCGTGGGCGCCGCCGAGGCCCGCGGCGAAGCCGCTGAGCACGGTGACGGCCTCGGTCTGGCTCGGCTGGGCGGGGTCGGGTTCGTAGGTGTCGAAGCGCACCGAGTCGAAGCGCGGGGGCGGCACCATCTCGGCCACCAGCCGTTCGGCGGGCACGCGGGGTTCGCGGGCGCACAGGGCCAGCGGGCCGGCGTCGGCCGTCGGGTGCCCGGAGGCAGAACCGGAGGTGGAGAGAGAGGTTGACACAGCTCTTAACTCTACGGGGCGTGGCACACTGCACCGATGCGACGCCTGTTCCCTGTGACCGATCAGACATCAGCCCCGTCCCAGGACCCGGCCGACCGCGAGTGGTCGCTCGACGAGCTCGCGGACGCCTACGCCTACCCGGAGCTGGCGCCGGACGCGCACTGGTTGCGGGCGAACATGGTCTCCACCCTGGACGGGGCCGCCCAGCACGACGGACGCTCGCAGCCCATCTCGGGCGAGACCGACATGCGCATCTTCGGCACCCTGCGGGCGCTGGCCGACGTGGTGGTCGTCGGCGCGGAAACGGTTCGCCAGGAGGGGTACCGCCCGGCCCGGGCCCGGGAGGTCTTCGCGGCGCGCCGCGCGGCCGCCGGCCAGGGGTCCGCGCCCGCCATCGCGGTGATCACCGCGAGCATGGAGCTGGACTTCGACCTGCCGCTCTTCACCTCCCCGCTGGAGCCGACCCTGGTCCTCACCGGAGCGGCGGCGCCCGCCGAACGGGTGGCGCGGGCCCGCGAGGCCGGCGCCGAGGTGATCGTCGCGGGGGACGGGTCCGCCGTGGATCCCCTCCGGGCGGTACGGGAGCTGGCCGGGCGCGGGCTGCGCCGCCAGCTCACCGAGGGCGGTCCGCGGCTGCTGGGCCAGTTCGTGGCCGCCGACGTCCTCGACGAGCTGTGCCTGACGATCTCCCCGACGCTCACGGCGGGGGACGCCCAGCGCATCGCGGGCGGGCCCGGCGTCACGGTTCCGCACCGGCTCTCACCGGCCCGCGTACTGGAGGAGGCCGGGTTCCTCTTCACCAGCTACCGTCGGATCTGACAAAGAGGCGGAATTTGACGTTCCGCTTTGCTTCCGCCGGGCACATACCTGGGCACACATATCCGCGCACGGCCCCGCGCGACAGCGGGGCAGGATGGTTTCCGCAGGGGCCGGCCGACCGGCCCCGGCCCATGAAGGAGAGGGCGTCCGTGTTCACGAGCGTATTGATGATCGAGCAGCCGCTGACCACGGTGGACGTGGACTTCGTCACCACCCTGCACGGAGACGACCAGGTCTCCTTCGTCGTCCTCATGCAACCCCGGGGAGACCAGGACCGACTGCTCCGCGCCATCGACGACGTAGCGCTCGGTGAGCTCCCCGAAGCCCTGCACGAGGGCGACCGACCCGAGGGGGAGCAGGCCAGGGGACCGGCCGCCCAGGCCCTCGAACACTCCCTGGCGGCCCTGCGCCACAAGGGGGCCACCGCCGTCGGGCAGATCATCGAGGACCATCCCCTCGACAAGCTGAAGGCCGTCGTGGACGAGACCGGAGCCGACGAGGTGATCGTCCTGACCGCCCCGCACTTCGTCGAGGAGTTCTTCCACCGGGACTGGGCCTCCCGGGCCCGGCACAAGGTCGGGGTTCCGGTGCTGAAGCTCTTCGCCCACAACGAATAGGCTGGTGCGGTCACACCCCACGGCCCGCCGCAGCCGGCCGCGCCCCGCACACGGCGGTCAGCTGCACCCCGCACACGATCCAGGAGCGACCTGAATGAAGCCCGGCCTGCCGACCGCCATGGAACGGCCCCACTTCATCGGCATCGGCGGCGCCGGCATGTCCGGCATCGCGAAGATCCTCGCGCAGCGCGGCGCGAAGGTGGCCGGCAGCGACTCCCGTGACTCCGAGACCGCCCGGGCGCTGCGCGCCCACGGCGCGACCGTCCACATCGGGCACGCCGCCGACCACCTCGCCGACGACTCCACCTGCGTGGTCGTCTCCAGCGCCATCCGCGCCGACAACCCCGAGCTCGCCCGGGCCGCCGAACTCGGCATCCCCGTCGTGCACCGCTCGGACGCCCTCGCCGGCGTGATGGAGGGCCTGCGCCCCATCGCCGTCGCCGGCACGCACGGCAAGACCACCACCACCTCGATGCTGGCGGTCTCCCTGTCGGCGCTCGGCCTGGACCCCTCGTACGCCATCGGCGGCGACCTGGACGCCCCCGGCTCCAACGCCCACCACGGCGAGGGCGACATCTTCGTGGCCGAGGCGGACGAGAGCGACCGCAGCTTCCACAAGTACACCCCGCAGGTCGCGATCATCCTCAACGCGGAACTCGACCACCACGCGAACTACGCGTCGATGGAAGAGATCTACGAGTCCTTCGAGACCTTCGTCGCCAAGATCGTGCCCGGCGGCACCCTCGTCGTCGCCCACGGCCAGGCGGGCGCCGCCGAGATCGCCGCCCGGGTCGCCGGCAACCCGGACCTGCGGATCGTCACGTACGGCGAGGAGGACACCGCCGACGTCCGGATCACCAAGATCACCCCGCGCGGTCTGACCAGTGAGGTCACCGTCGTCCTCGACGGCCGGATGCTCACCTTCACCGTGTCCGTGCCCGGCCGCCACTACGCGCACAACGCCGTCGCCGCCCTCGCGGCCGGTGTCGCGCTCGGGATCCCGGCGCACAACCTGGCCTCCGCCCTCGGCAAGTACACCGGCGTCAAGCGCCGCCTCCAGCTCAAGGGCGAAGCGGCCGGCGTGCAGGTCATCGACTCGTACGCGCACCACCCCACCGAGATGACCGCCGACCTGGAAGCCATCCGCGGCGCCGTCGGCGACTCCCGCATCCTGGTCGTCTTCCAGCCCCACCTCTTCTCCCGCACCCAGGAACTCGGCAAGGAGATGGGCCAGGCCCTCGCCCTCGCCGACGCCTCCGTGGTCCTCGACATCTACCCGGCCCGCGAGGACCCGATCCCCGGCATCACCAGCGAGCTCATCATCACCGCGGCCCGCGGCGCGGGCGCCGACGTCACCGCCGAGCCCTCCAAGGAGGCCGTGGCCGACGTCATCGCGGGAATGGCCAAGCCCGGTGATCTCGTTCTCACGATGGGAGCGGGCGACGTCACGGATCTGGGACCGCAGATCCTCGCCCGCCTGTCGAACTGAGGGAGCGGGAACGTCATGGCGTACGAGGTCCACAAGACGGACGAGCAGTGGCAGGCGGAGCTGACCCCGTCCGAGTACCAGGTGCTGCGCCTGGCGGGCACCGAGCCGGCCTTCCGCGGTGAGTACACCGACACCAAGACGGAGGGCGTCTACTCCTGTCGCGGCTGCGGGTCGGAGCTGTTCCGCTCCACGGAGAAGTTCGAGTCGCACTGCGGCTGGCCGTCCTTCTTCGACCCGAAGGACACCGAGGCCGTCGAGCTGATCGCCGACACCACCCACGGCATGGTCCGCACCGAGGTCCGTTGCGCGACCTGCGGCTCCCACCTGGGCCACGTCTTCGACGGTGAGGGCTACCCGACCCCCACCGACCAGCGGTACTGCATCAACAGCATCTCCCTGCGCCTCACGCCGAAGGAGGCCGCGGGGAACTGAGGTGGTCCTCCAGGGTCCGGCGCGGGGTTCATCCCCGCGACCGGGCCCTGCTCACGTCCGGCGCAACGCGGTGCGAGCCGCCGGTTCGTGCGCGGTGGCGGGCCTTCAGACCCAGGCCTCCGGTTCCCAGGCGTGGAGCAGGTCGAGCAGCTTCGGGTCCCCGTCGAGTCGCAGGGCGGTCCACCGAAACCTACTGCCGCGGCTGATCGACGACCGCGCGACCGCCTTCCGCGCCGCGATCGCCTCCGCGCCCGGATCCGTTTGCCCGACAGTGATTTTCGCCGCCGCCGCGGCGGGGAGAATTCACTGGACCAGCCACTTCCCGTCGCGCATCAGGGTCCGTCCGGCCAGCTCGGGAACGGTTCCCCACGCCTGGAGCACCTGCGGGGTGACCTGGTAGAAGACGTACGACGGCCCGCTCTTGCGCGGGTCCCAGCCGTCCTTCGCGGTGAACGCGTCGCCCACCCCGGCCGGCAGCTCCTCCTGGGGCACCGTGCGCGCGGTGCCCCGGACCAGGACCACGTCCCGGGTGTGGCCGAAGGACAGCCGGACCCGGCCGGAGGCGCTCAGGTTGCGGCCGGTCGGGTTGGTGCCGCGGGTGGCCAGCCACACCGCCTCGCCGTCCCACCAGAAGGTCAGCGGTACGAGGCAGGGCTCACCCTCGGCGTCGGCCGTGGCGACCCACACGTCCACGTCCCGCGCGAGCCGCTCCAACGCCTCCCGCTTGCGTTGTTCGGGGCTGCGGGGTCCGTCGGGGAGGGAGTCAACTTCCGTCATGGGGTGAGGTTATGGCCTGATCCGCTCGTTCGCATCGGGCGCCGGACCTACGCCGTCGGCCGGAGGACCGTCCCCGTCCTGAGGTCAGTGGCTCCGTCGCCGTCCGAGCAGGCGGCCCTGTTCCCGCATCAGGTCGGTGAACCCGCGGTGCGCGTACGCGGCGAGTTCCTCGCTGGGGAACGGCACCACGGACAGGTGCTCGTCGAAGTCGCCGCGTTCCCACCGGGCCGCCGTGATCTCGTATCCGGAGACGTGAGCGCTGAGTTGGAGCAGGATCGGCGGCATCTCCGCCTCGCTCAGCAGGTCGGCGTGTTTGAGGACGAGGTCGCGCATCCGTTGGATGTTGGGGAGGAAGACGGTCGTCACCCACAACCGCCATTCGGCGAGTTCCTCTTCGGTGGGGGACAGTTCGTGCGCGAAGGGCGACCGGCCGTCCTCGCGGGCGTTGCGCGCCATGAACGCGTGGAAGATGCGGCTGTTCGCCTCGGTGAGCGCGAACAACGGTCCGTAGAAGTCGCTGAGTTGACGGTTCAAGCGCGCGAGCCGTTCCTGTCGTTGCGACAGGCGCAGGCCGTTGAGATAGGCGACGGTGTAGCCGACGAACGCCAGTGAGATCGTGACGACCACAGTGATCATGAGGCGCAATCCTAAGCGCGCGCCCCGGGCAGCGCCGGGCCGGTCCACCCGGGCCCGAAGGGCTCAGTGCCCCCGGGGCGGCTCGTCCGGCCGTGGCGGTAGCACGCGGCGGCGGGTGACCCCGGCCCAGTCGCCGCCCGCCGGGCGGTCGGGGGCGGAAGGCGAGGTGCCGGGTCCCGGAGTCGGCCCGGGGGGCGGCGGGAGCGGGCGCCGGCGCCACACGTCCGACAGCCGGTCGCGCAGCCGCGCGAGGGGCTTGGGCCGCCGCCAGGCGCGGAACTCCTCCGCCCGGCGCGCGCCGAGACCGGCCAGTTCCTCCTCGGCCTCCAGGAGCCGCTCGGGCGGCAGGTCGCGTACGGCGGGCCGGAGCACGCCCTCCAACAGATCGATCCGGGTCTCCCGCCACAACGGCCCCGCCTGTGGGTGCGAGGACCAGAGCGCGAAGCAGTCCGCGAGGTAGCGCGGCGAGCGGCGCAGCAGATCCCCGACGCGGGGATCGTGCGCGGTGTGCCGGTACGCCGCCAGCAGCTCGGCGTCCTCGCCGTCGATGAGCGCCCGCAGTCCGCCCGCCCCGGACCGGTCCGGCGCGAGCAACCGGGCAGCCCTCGCCGCGAGGGCGCCGGCCCGGGGATCCGGGTCCGGTGCGGGGCTCCGCTCGGGGTCGGGCCGTACGGACCGGGGTGCGTCCGCGTCCGCCCCGACCGGCAGCTGGACGTCCCGGCCCGGTACGGGCGCGTCCCGCCGGGCGGTGAGCGCCCGCGGCACCGGGTCCGGCGGCCGGCCGACGCCGTCGTCCGTACGGGCGCTCCCGCGCGCCGCGTCCCGTCCGGCCGGCCCGGCGTCGTCCGGCCCGGGGCCGGCCTCCACCCGCAGGAGTTCCCGACGCAGCCGCTCGGGGAGCTCCGCCGCGAACCGGCCCAGCACCTCCCGCGCGAGGTCCGCGGCCACCGGGCCCCCGGCCGGGGACCCGGTCGCCGCCAGGGCGAGCAGGTCCCAGGTACCGGCGTCGCGGTGCACGGGCGCGCCCGTCGTCGCCAGCACCAGGCGGGCCTCCTCCGCCGGGATCGGCTCCCCGCCCCACACCAGCCGCATCCCGGTGCGCAGCACCAGCGGCTCGGCGTACAGGGAGACGCCGCACTCCTTCAGGAGGGCGTCCAGCGCGACGACCCGGTCGGCCCGCGCCCACGCCGGCTCCGCGGCCCGCGCGCACATCCGCAGGTGCGGTACCGCCTCCGCCGCGCCCAGCCGCAGCCCGGTCTGCTCGAACAGGCGGACCCCGGCCGGGGGATCGCCGGCGGAGAGGGCGTCCAACCGGTCGAGTACGAGGATCCGCAGGGCCGGCGATTCGGCCAGCCCGTCCCGTACGTCCCGCCCGTACGCCCGCTCCGGATCGGCCAGCAGCGCGAGCGCCAGCCGCCGCGCCACCTCCGGCAACGGTGCGGCGGAACCCAGCCCGAGGGCGAGGGCGAGGCGCGTGAGCCGGTCCGCGCCCGGCTGCGGGTCGTCGGCGCCCGACCCCGGGCCGGGCGGGAGCGGCGCGTCGTCGCGTACGTCGCCCCGTGTGGGCTCGGGCCCGCCGGTCGGCGCCGGTGCCGCCCGGCCGGGCCCGGCGCCCCGGAGGTCGGAAGCCGCCGCGTCCCGAGCCGGCGGCATCCGTCGGGGGCCGGCCGGCCGGGACGGGGCCTCGGGGCGTACGCCGTCCAGCGCGTCCCCGTGCTCGGCGGTCCACTCGGCCGCCTCCGCGTGGGCCACCGGGTCCAGCGGGAGCCCGGCGGCCAGGGCGAGCGCGGCCAGCGGGCCCGCGTCGTAGGGATCGCCGGGCAGTCGGCGCACCTCCGCGAACAGGCGGGGCCGACCCGCCAGCCAGACCAGCGCCGCGGTCCGGGCCCACGGGCCGGCGGACGCGCCGGTGTCGGCCGGCGTGACGGGCTCGTGGGCGGGGTCGAGGATCCGGTGGCGGTGATCGCGCCCGGGGAGCGGGGCGAGTTCCGCCTCGTCGCCGGGGCGTACGCCGATCAGCTGCTGCGGGGCGTGGCCGGGCCGCCGCGTGTAGGTGGTGAAGGTGAGCCACTGCCCGCGCCGGTGCGGCAGCACGCTGCACGCCAGCATCACCCAGCGCGCCACGTCCTGGCTGTCCCGCTCCACGAGCACGATCCGCGGGGCCTCGGGATCCTTGCCGAGCCTTCGTACGTCGGCGAAGAACCCCGGGAGCCACGCGCCCCGCGCCGCGACGAACGCGGCCAGCGCGGCCGCGTCGTGCCGCCCCGGGGCGGGCACCGTGGCGAGCGGCGCCGGCGGCCCGCCCGTCGGGGTCCACGAGGCCCACTGCGGGGAGCCCCAGGCCGTGATCGGCAGGGCGCCCTGGACCGCCCCGGAACCGGCGGCCCCGGGCAGGTGCACGGCGTGCGCGTGGAAGGCCGGGCCCGGTCCGGCGCCGTCCGGCCCGCCGCCGGTGGCCACCGACCGCGCCAACAGCCGGCTCCCGTCCGAGAGGATGCTCAGGCTCAGCGCCACCGGGAGCGCGGCCAGTTGTTCCTCCGTCGGGTACGGCGGGGTGTCGGCGGGCGCCTCGTACCCGATCAGCGGCCCTGCCTCGCGCAGCAGCGCGGCGGGCACGCCCGGGGTGACCGCGGTGAAGCGCGGGCCGGAGCCCTCCGCGCCGGCCGGCGCCGAGGCGTAGTGGAGCTGCGCGAGGTTCATGCGTCCTCCTCCGACCGCGCGGCGGCCCCGCCGGGCATCCGCGCCGGCCCGTACCGGGGCGCGGCCGCCCACCGGGCCGTGCGCGCCCGCCCGTACCGCGACGCGCCGTCCCGTCCCGGCCGGGGACGCACCCCGAACTCCCTTGTCGCACAGGGCTGGTGTCCCACCCGGGGCGCCCCGTACCGTTCCACCATCGCGGCGGTCGGGCGGTCGGTGGGTGTGCCGGAGCGGCCCCGGGCGTGCCCGCACTCGGTCCCCGCCATACGTCTGCGCCCCCCGTGCAGTGTGTGAAGGTCATTCCAGCAGATGCGGGAGCCGGGCGGGAGCCGTTTCGCGGGGCTTTCCGTTCGTCCGCTGTACGGCCCGACGTCAGACGGGGATCTCCGCCCGGTACCCCGGGGCGGCTGTCCTTGGGGCGCCCCTCGACTCCCCCCTCACCCTCGGAGGTCGTCACCCATGGCCGAAATCAACCGCCGCAGGTTCCTCCGGATCGTCGGCGGGACCGCCGCCCTCACGATGCTGAACGAGAGCATCGCGCGCGCCGCCGCGATCCCGGCGGCGCAGGGCGGCACCGGGACGATCCAGGACGTCGAGCACGTCGTCGTCCTCATGCAGGAGAACCGGTCCTTCGACCACTACTTCGGGGCCATGAAGGGCGTCCGCGGCTTCGGGGACCCGCGCCCCGTGGTCCAGGACAACGGGAAGTCGGTCTTCCACCAGTCGAACGGGACCAAGGACGTCCTGCCCTTCCACCCACAGATCGAGGACCTCGGGATGCAGTTCCTGGAGGGGCTGAACCACGACTGGGCCGGCGGCCACCAGGCCTACGACAACGGCAAGTACGACAAGTGGGTCCCGGCGAAGACGGCCACGACCATGTCGTACATGACCCGGAACGACATCCCGTTCCACTACGCCCTCGCCGACGCGTTCACCGTCTGCGACGCCTACCACTGCTCGTTCATCGGCGCGACCGACCCGAACCGCTACTACCTGTGGACGGGACACACGGGCAACGACGGCACCGGCGGCGGCCCGGTCCTCGGCAACCAGGAGCTGGGCTACGGCTGGAAGACCTACCCGGAGCGGCTGGAATCGGCCGGAGTGTCCTGGAAGGTGTACCAGGACATCGGCGACGGCCTGAACGCGGCGGGCCACTGGGGCTGGATCAACGACGCCTTCCGCGGCAACTACGGCGACAACTCGCTGCTGTACTTCAACTCCTACCGCGACGCCCGGCCGGGCAGCCCCCTGTACGAGAAGGCCCGTACGGGCACGAACGCGGCCGCCGGCGAGGGTTACTTCGACCGGCTGCGCGCCGACGTCGTGGGCGGCAGCCTGCCCCAGGTCTCCTGGATCGCGGCGCCCGAGGCGTTCAGCGAGCACTCCAACTGGCCGACGAACTTCGGCGCCTGGTACATCTCGCAGGTGCTGGACGCGCTGACCGCGAACCCGGCGGTCTGGGCGAAGACCGCCCTGTTCATCACCTACGACGAGAACGACGGCTTCTTCGACCACGTCGTCCCGCCGTACCCGCCGACCTCTTCGGCGTGGGGCCTGTCCACGGCCGACGTCACCCGAGACCTGTACGCGGGCGGTGGCGGCTACGCGGCCGGCCCGTACGGGCTCGGCCCGCGCGTCCCGATGATCGTGGTCTCGCCGTGGAGCAAGGGCGGCTACGTCTGCTCCGAGACCTTCGACCACACCTCGGTGATCCGTTTCATGGAGCAGCGGTTCGGCGTGCGGGAACCGAACATCTCGCCGTGGCGCCGCGCCGTCTGCGGTGACCTGACCTCGGCGTTCGACTTCACCCGGGCGGACGCCGCACCCGCCGCGCTGCCCTCCACGGCGGGCTACGTACCGCCGGACAGGGACCGTCACCCCTCCTACCACCCGACGCCGCCCGCGACCGGCGCGCTGCCCAAGCAGGAGGCGGGCGGGAAGCCGACCCGCGCTCTGGGCTACAGCCCGTACGCGGACGGCAGGGCCACCGTCTCCACCGGCAAGTTCACGCTGACCTTCTCCTCCGGGCCGTCGCTCGGCGCCCACTTCCACACCACTTCGGGCAACCGCACCGACGGCCCTTGGCCCTACACGGTGGAGGCGGGCAAGACGCTGTCCGACACCTGGAGCACCAGCGCGTCCACCGGCAACCGGATCGACCTCAGCGTCTGGGGCCCGAACGGTTTCCTGCGCACCTGGCAGGGCCCGGCGAAGAAGGCCGGCCCCGAGGTGACGGCCCGCCACGTGGCCGCGACCGGCAACCTGGCCCTGACCCTGACGAACGGGGGCACGACCGCGGTGAACCTCACGGTGACCAACGCCTACGGGGGCGCCGCCCAGACCTTCAAGGTCAACGCGGGGGCGAGCGTCTCCCACACGGTGGACCTGCGCGCCACGGGCCGCTGGTACGACGTGAAGGTGGTCTCGGATGCCGACGCGACGTTCCTGCGCCGGTTCGCCGGCCACGTGGAGACGGGCGCCGCCGGCGTATCCGACCCGGCGATCAGGACCGTCTGACCGACGGGACCGGGGGCTCCGCGGCCGGGTCGCGGAGCCCCCGGTCCGGCTCGGCGCGGGTGGGAGCCGGGGCGGGGCGGGACGGCCCCGGCGCGCGGTGTGACGGCGGGCCGGATGGGCAGAGGTACCGCGTCGCTTTCTTCGCCCGTCACCGAGGGGGAACGCATGGCCATCGCCCATCGCAGGATCGGCAGCGGACCCGTCCGCGTCATCGTGCTGCACGACTGGTTCGGGACCTCCGAGAACTGGGGCTCCGTCCTGGACCACCTGGACCCGGAGGAGTTCTCGTACGCCTTCCTCGACTACCGCGGCTACGGCGAGCGGCGGGACATCCCCGGCCGCTACAACCTTCCCGAGATCGCCGACGACGTCCTGGAACTGGCCGACCAGCTGGGCTGGAACACGTTCTCCCTGCTCGGGCACTCCATGGGCGCCAAGGCCGCGCAGCAGGTGCTCGTCCGGGCTCCCGAGCGGATCGAGAAGCTGATCGGCGTGGCCCCCGTACCGGCCGGTCCGTACGCCATGGACGACCGCACCCACGCCCTCTTCTTCGGCGCCGCCGAGGACCGGGACAAGCGCCGCGCCATCCTCGACCTGGTCACCGGCCACCGGACGAGCCGGCGCTGGCTGGAGGGGATGGTCGCGCACTCGCTCGCGATCTCGCGCCCCGAGGCGTTCGCCGGGTACCTCGCGAGCTGGCAGCCGCTCGACCTGTCCGCGGCCGTCAAGGGCAGCACGGTGCCGGTGCTGGTCCTGGTGGGGGAGTACGACCCGGCGCTCACGGCCGACGTGATGCGCGCCACGTGGCGGCCCTGGTACTCCAACTGCCGCGTCGTCACGGTCCCGGGCTCCGGCCACTACCCGCCGCACGAGACCCCGGTGGCCTTCGCGACCGACGTCGAGGCCTTCCTCCGCGGCTAGGCCGGCCCTCCTCGATCTTGCCGGGAGCATGAAAAATCCCGTGGGGCACGAGGAAACCTCGTGCCCCACGGGATCGAAAAGGGTGAGTGACGGGACTTGAACCCGCGGCCACCTGGACCACAACCAGGTGCTCTACCAACTGAGCTACACCCACCACGAAGGGCGGCGGAACCACCCGTTCGATGTGCAAGCACAGCATAGCCGATCAGAGGGGTGGTTCCGCGACCCGTTATCCGGCGGACCGCCGCTGGTCGGAAGGCGTGGGCCCGCTGGGGGTAGCCCCGTGATCACGGAACGTGAGACGGGCGTGGCACCCGCGACGGCACGTCGGTGTCGGCACGCCCGGCCGCCGGGTCCGGCCGGTCAGGGGCCCAGGACCAGCGCCGACTCGCCCGGTACGTGGATCCGGCCGTCCGGCCCCGGGTGCTCGGCGGGCTCCCAGGAGGCGAGGACCCGTACCCCGTTGCGCCCCAGCGCGATCGTCACCGGCTCCGGGGAGAGGTTCACCGCGACCCGGATCTCGCCCCGGCGGAACGTCAGCCAGCGGCGCTCCTCGTCGTGCGCGACGCGGACCGCCGCGAGGTCCGGATCGCGCAGGTCGGGCTGGGTGCGGCGCAACGAGACCAGGGTCCGGTACCAGGCCAGCAGCCGGGCGGGCGCGTCCCGTTCGGGCTCCGCCCAGTCCAGGCAGGAGCGGTCCCGGGTCGCCGGGTCCTGCGGGTCCGGGATCTCCTCCGCCTTCCAGCCGTGCGCCGCGAACTCCCGGCGCCGCCCGGTCCGTACCGCCTCCGCGAGCTCGGGATCGGGGTGGTCGGTGAAGTACTGCCAGGGCGTGCCGGCCCCCCACTCCTCGCCCATGAACAGCATCGGTACGAACGGCCCGGTCAGCGCCACCGTCGCCGCGCAGGCCAGCAGGCCGGGGGAGAGGGAGGCCGAGAGCCGGTCGCCCAGCGCGCGGTTGCCGATCTGGTCGTGGGTCTGGCTGTAGCCGACGAAGCGGTGCGCGGGGGTGCGCCGCCGGTCCACCGGGTGGCCGTGGGTCCGGCCGCGGAAGGAGGACCAGGTCCCGTCGTGGAAGAAGGCCCGGGTCAGGGTCTTGGCGAGGGCGCCGAGCGGGGCCTCCGCGAAATCGGCGAAGTAGCCCTGGGACTCGCCGGTCAGCGTGCAGTGCAGGGCGTGGTGGAAGTCGTCGTTCCACTGCCCGTGCAGGCCCAGTCCGCCCTGGGCGCGGGCGGCCGTGGTGCGCGGGTCGCACCGGTCGGACTCGGCGATCAGGAACAGCGGACGGGCCGTCTCCGCCCCCAGTTCGTCGACGGCCGCGCCGAGTTCCTCCAGGAACGTCAGCGCCCGCCCGTCGACCAGCGCGTGCACCGCGTCCAGTCGGAGTCCGTCGATCCGGTAGTCCCGCAGCCAGGCCAGCGCGCTGCCCAGGAGGTACGCCCGGACCTCGTCGGAGCCCGGTGCGTCCAGGTTGACCGCTGAGCCCCACGGGGTCTGGTGGGTGTCGGTGAAGTACGGCCCGAAGGCGGGGAGGTGGTTGCCGGAGGGACCCAGGTGGTTGTGGACCACGTCCAGCACGACGCCCAGCCCCGCCGCGTGCGCGGCCTCGACGAACCGGGCCAGCCCGGCCGGCCCGCCGTACGGTTCGTGCACGGACCAGGGCGCCACCCCGTCGTAGCCCCAGCCGTGCCGGCCGGGGAAGGAGCAGACCGGCATCAGCTCGACGTGCGTCACCCCGAGGGCCGTCAGGTGTCCCAGCCGGGTGGCGGCCGCGTCGAAGGTGCCCTCGGGGGTGAAGGTCCCGACGTGCAGCTCGTACAGGACCGCGTCCTGGAGCGGGGTGCGGGGCGCCGGGCCGCGCGGGGTGAGCCGCTCGAAGTCCACGACCGCGGACAGGCCGTCGGGCCCGTCCGGCAGTCTGCGTCCGCGCGGGTCGGGGCGGACCACGGGATCGTCCCCCAGCAGGAACCCGTACCGGTCGCCGTCGGCGGCCTGGGCGTCCAGGGTCCACCAGCCGGCGCGGCCGGGATCCCGATCCGGTGTCATCTCGTAGGCGGCGTCGTTCAGTCGCATGGCGACCCGACCTGTCAGCGGTGCCCATACCTCGAACTGCACGGACGGTCCCCTCGTCTCCGGCGGTGTCCAGCATGCGTATCGTGCCCATCATTCCGGGCCTTCCGGAGGACTTCTGGACACTCCGCACCCGACGGGCCGACAATCACCCTGTGACATCGAGTTTCGAGTTCCCCCCCTTCCCCGCGCCGCGGCTCTCGGACGCCGAGCGCGACCGGGCGCTGGGCCAGCTCAGAGAGGGTGCGGCGCTCGGCCGGCTCTCGCACGACACCTTCATGCGCCGGATGGAACTCGCGCTCGCCGCCCGCCGGGCCGAGGACCTCGCCGTCCTCACCGCCGACCTCCGGACCCGGGAGGCGACCGAAGCCCCGTGGAGCCGTCGGTTGTTCGGCTGGGTGGGCCGCGCGTCCGCCGTGTCCGCCGGGGTCCGCCGCGCCTGGCAGGTCGAACGGCTGCCCCGACTGCTGCTCCCGCACCCGGGCGCCGGACCGCTGCGGATCGGCCGCGACCCGGGCAACGGCCTGCGGCTCAGCCACGACACCGTCTCGCGGGCGCACGCGGAGCTGAGCATGCGCGACGGCCTGTGGGTGATCAAGGACCTCGGCTCGACCAACGGCACCACCGTCAACGGCCGCCGCGTGTCCGGCTCCGCCGTGGTCCGCGACGGCGACCAGATCGGCTTCGGCAGCATGAACTTCCGTCTCTCGGCGACCTGACGGGCCGCTCGGCGGGCGACCCTGGTGGGGCCGGCGGCGCGACCCGCCGGTCCGGGGCGCAGGATGGCGGCATGGATGAACCCGCAGCCGTGGTGCGCCCGGCCCGCCCCGAGGACCTGCCGCGCCTCGTCGAACTGATCCACGAACACATCGCCCACGAGCGCTCCGCGCCGCGCCCGCCCGGTCTCGCCGCCCGGCTCGGCCCGCGGCTCTTCGGGCCGCGGCCGCGGCAGTGGGTGCTGTTGGCCGAGACGCCCGAGGGCGTCGTCGTCGGATACGCGGCCTGCTCCGCCGAGTTCGCCTTCTGGGACGCCCGGCACCACCTCCACATGGACTGCCTCTACCTGGCCGACGGGGCCCGGGGCCATGGCCTCGGCCAAGCCCTCATGGACGCCGTCGCCACCCTCGCCCGGGAACGGGGCCTGGACCACGTCGAGTGGCAGACCCCGGACTGGAACGAGGGCGCGATCCGCTTCTACGACCGCCTCGGCGCCACCGGCCTGGCCAAACGCCGCTACGCCTGGCCGGTTTGAGCGCGGGCGGCGTCCGGGCCGGGGGGCGGGACCGCACCCGTTCGGCGCACGAAGTTGCGGGTGAGCCGGTCGTGCGTGGCCAGGACCGTGCGGCACTGGTGTTCCACCTGGGTGGCCACCGGCACCCGGCGGGCCTGGAAGCGGGCCGAGAACTCCTCGCACCAGCCGGTCACCAGCCGGTCCAGGCCCGGGGCGGCCGGATGGCCCTGCGCGCGCAGCACCCGCAGGAGCATCGAGGCGGCGCGCAGCGACAACCGCCGCCCGAAGGCGTCGATGCTGCCGATGGCGGCCGCCGTGGCGTCGACGGGAGCGCCGGGCCCCGTCCACTCGGCGGTGATCCGGGGGATCAGGGCGAGGGTCCAGTCGACGGCGCGCAGCAGGGCGGCGGAGGCCGGGTCCGGCCCCCCGACCGCGCCCCGCGGCCCGGCCACCCGTGCGGCGTCCTCGGTGAGGCGGCCCGCGAGGACGCGCAGGGCGTGCCGCGGGTCCGGGTGCGGGGCCGGATCGTCCACCAGGTCGGACGCCCACATCGGGACCTCGACGATCGCGGTGGTCCCGTGGTGGCGGTGGACGCGGTACCAGGTGCTGAGCCGGGTGTCCTCGGGGTGGAACGCCCCGCCGGGGCCGGTGCCCGACTCCGGCATGACGAAGATCCCCGGCCCGGGGGAGGGCCACCCGGCGGCGTCGGAGGCCCCCGTCTCGACGGGGATGCGCAGCTCGGCGGCCGACCTCCCGAACGGCTCGGCCAGCCCCGGTATGTCCCGGGTGAGCTGCACCCAGGAACCGCCGAGGTCGGTGCCGTGCAGGGAGACCTGGAGGACGGGCCGCAGCTCGTCGATGAGGGCGGTCAGCGCGAGCGTCTCGGGCGGCAGCCGGTCGGGGGCCAGTAAGGACGGCGCCCACTCCGGCTGTTCGGGCCCGGGCGGCCGGAAGAAGTTGCGGTGGTAGTCGAGCAGGGAGTGCGGGCGGGGCGTGCGGTGCAGCTCCGCGCCGTCCGGGTCGGCGCACAGCAGGAAGTGCCAGCCGGCGCCGGCACCGAGGGCGGGGTCCCCGATGATCCGACGGGCGAGGGAGAGGGCCGTGGCCCCGCCGACGGGTTCGTTGGCGTGGGCCCCGGCGACGACGAGTACGTCACGGGCGCCGTCACCGGGATCGACGGAGAGCAGCCACAGCGGCGCCCCCGCCCGGGACGCGCCGGCCCGCCGGAGCCGGACCCGGGCGGGGTGCTCGTCCGCCAGCGCGCGTGCGGCCAGGGCGAGTTCGTGAGGTGTGGGGTAGCGCATATCGCGGAGGAGGTTCACATGGGATGCCATGCCCGCCGGGCACGCCCCCTACTGCTCACCGCGCCCCGCACTTCGCCGAATCCTCTCCGAAAACCCCTGGCCAACGCCTCGCGCGACCCGGCCCCGACCCGGCCGCCGCGGGCCGGGCCGGGGGTCGGGGTCGCCCTACCCGACCGGTTCCGTGGCCGTGCGGATCAGTGCCAGGGCCGGGTGGGCGTGCAGCAGGGTCGCCAGGTCGACCTCGCCCTCGTACGCGGGCCGCGCCGGGCGGGGGCCGCAGCCCGCCGCCGGCGTCCAGCGGCCCGGCGGCAGGGTCAGGGTGGTGCCCCGCCAACCGCCCGCGCCGGCCAGCCGGTGGGAGAGGCGGGTGGCCACCGCGACGAGCCCGCCCGTCCGGGCGAAGGCCACGCAGTGCTCCGCCGCCGGACCCCGGGCCGCCAGCGGGGCGTACCCGGTGAACAGGTCGGGCCGGTCGCGGCGCAGCCGCAGCAGGGCAGCGGTCAGGGCGAGCTTCTCCCGCGACACGCCGTCGGGGTCCGCGCCCGCGTCCAGGGCCGTCAGCTCCTCGCCGCCGAAGTGCGCGGGGCGCCGGTTGTCCGGGTCGACCAGGGCCCGGTACTCGCTCTCCGCCCCCTGGTACACCTCGGGGACCCCGGGCATCGTCAGGTGCACCAGGGTCATGCCGAGCAGACCGGCCCGGGCCGCGTCCACCAGTTCGGCGGGCGGTCCGGCCGCCCCGTCCGGGACCAGCTTCGGGACGCCCGCCTCGTACGCCTCGTCGGGATCGGTCCACGAGGTGCGCAGCCCCGCCTCCCGGGCGGCCTTCAGCAGGGCCGCCGCCAGCCGCTCCGCCCGCTCGGGCACCTCGCCGAGCCCCAGCGCGCTCTGCCGGGCGACCCAGGCGAGCTGGGGGTCGTCCGCCGGCGGCTCCGGAACGGCCATCAGCTCCGGCGCCTGGGACAGCACAGCGATCCGGGCCCGGACGTCCGCGCTGCGCTTGGTGTCGTGCGTGGACAGCACGGTCCCCGAGGCGGGCCAGTCCCGCTCCAGGTCGGCGCAGTACGCGTGGAACTCCCCGAGCGACACCGCCGGCGCGCCCGGCTCCCCGCCGACCTCGGTGGCCGACAGCAGCGGGGCCCAGCGGTAGAAGGCCCGGTCCTCCAGGGACTTGGCGCGCAGCGCCGCCGAGGTCTGGGCGAAGCGGGCGGCGAACGCCGGGTCCCGCAGCAACAGGTCCCGTACGGCGTCCGCCGCGGGCCCGCCGGCCCGCCCGGCCGCCTCCGCCAGGGCCCGCGGGTCCGGCTCGGGGTCGTCCGGGTAGGGGCGGTAGACCGGGTAGGCGATCAGCAGTTCCCGTACGGCGGGGGCCGCGGCGGGTCCCGCCCGGTGTTCCAGGAGGGCCAGTTCGGCGGCCAGGTCCACGGTCAGCACCTCCCGCGACGCGGTCGCGGCGGTCTCCTGCCAGGAGGGCATGCCGGTGGCGCGGCCGTAGGCGCGGGCCAGCTCGGCCGCGCCCGCCGGGTCGGTGAAGAGCCCGTCGACGCGGTGCAGCGCGTCGTACCCGGTGGTGCCGGCCACCGGCCAGGTCGACGGGAGGCGTTCGTCGCGGGCCAGGATCTTCTCCACCACCACCCAGCAGTCGTCGCCGGCGGCGGCCCGCAGCCGGCGCAGGTACTGCCCGGGGTCGGCCAGGCCGTCCACGTGGTCGATCCGCAGGCCCCGCACGACCCCGTCCCGCACCAGCTCCAGCACCTTCGCGTGGGTGGCGGCGAACACGGCGGGGTCCTCGACGCGGATCCCGATCAGGTCCGAAATGGTGAAGAAACGACGGTAGTTGAGGCCGGTACGGGCCTCGCGCCAGCAGGCCGGCCGGTACCACTGGGCGGCCAGCAGCTCCGGCAGCGGCAGCCCGGCCGTACCGGCGCGCAGCGGGAACTCCTGGTCCCCGTAGCGCAGTACGTCGCCGCCGACCCGGACGTCGTAGGTGTCGGCGGGCTCGCCGAGCACCGGCAGCAACAGTTGCCCGCCGCCCGCCGCCCAGTCGATGTCGAACCAGCGCGCGTACGGGGAGTGCGGCCCCTCCCGCAGCACTTCCCACAGCGGTCGGTTCAGTCGCAGCGGCGACGGCACCGCCATGTGGTTCGGCACGATGTCCAGGACCAGGTCGAGTCCGTGCGCGCGGGCCGTGGCGGCCAGGGCCCGCAGGCCCGGCTCGCCGCCGAGCTCGGCCCGTACCCGGGCGTGGTCGGTGACGTCGTACCCGTGCGTGGAACCGGGCGCCGCCTCCAGGACGGGGGAGAGGTGCAGGTGCGACACGCCGAGCGAGGCGAGGTACGGCACGGCCGCCCGGGCCGCTTCGAACGGGAACTCCGGGCACAGCTGGAGGCGGTAGGTGGACGCCGGAGTGACAGGGTTCGGAACATCAGGTTCCGTTCGGGTGCTGTGCTGCGGCAGGCTCATGAGAACGTACGTACCCAGCCTGCCGGATTCCGTGCCATTACCCAATGCATCCGGGTGACTCCGCCGGGTTAGTCTTGATCAAGTGGTTGGAACCGTCAACACCTATCGAAACGTCATCGCCCTGACCGGGCCCCTACTTCCGCTCGTCTCCTTCTTCGCCCGACTGCCCGTCGCGATGTCCCAGTTCGGGAGCGTCCTGCTGGTCGCCCAGACCAGCGGCTCCCTCGCCACCGCCGGCATCGTCGGCGGCATCCTCTCCGCGGGTCAGGTCGTCTTCGGCCCCGTCCTCGGTCGGCTCGCCGACCGCCACGGACAGCGGCGGGTCGTCCTCACCGCGGCGGCCGTCAACGCCGTCGCCACCGCCGCCCTCGTCGCCGGGGCCCTCGGCGGCCTCGCGACCGTCCCGCTCGCCGCGATCGGCGCCGTCACCGGCGCCTCCGTCCCGCTGATCGGCCCGCTCGCCCGTACCCGCTCCGTCGCGCTCGCCCACCGGGCCAAGTCCGACGAGGGCGTCATCGGCGCCGTCCACTCCCTCGAAGGCACCCTGGACGAGGTCTCCTTCGTGCTCGGCCCGGCCCTCGTCGGACTCGCCGCGCTCGTCGCGCACCCCGCCGTCGCCCTCGCCGGCGCGGCCGGCCTCGTCGTCGTCTTCGGCACCGCCTACGCCCTGCACCCGACCGCCGCCGTCACGGCCGGCGCCCCCGCGCGGCCGAAGGCCGGGGCGGGCGGCCGGGCCCGACACCCCCGCGTCGTGCACGCCGTCCGCGGCTCCCTCGCGCTCCAGGGCGCCATGTTCGGCGCCTGTCAGGCCGGCATCGCCTCGCTGACCGCCCAGTTGGGCGTCCCCGGCCAGGCCGGGATCGTGTACGCCGCCATGGGCGTCGTCAGCGCCTTCGTCGGCCTCGCCCTGGGCGCGCTACCCGCCCGCTTCGGGCTGCGGCTGCGCTGGCGGGTGGCCACCGCCGCCGCGCTGGTCCTGTCGGTGCCGCTGCTGTTCACCGACGCGCTGTGGCCGCTGTACGCGGTCGTCACCGTCCTCGGCGCGGCCTACGCCCCCCACCTGATCACCGCGTTCGCGCTCACCGAGCGGGTCGTGGAACCCGCCCGGCTCGCCGAGGCCATGGCGTACGCCGCCAGCTCGCTGGTCGCCGGGCAGGCCGCCGCCCTCGCCGTCTCCGGGCGGCTCGCCGAGTGGTACGGGCCGTCCGGGGCGTTCGCCGTGGCGGTCGGGGCGGCCGCCCTCTGTCTGACCCTCGCGCTCGTCACCCGGGTCCCGTCGGCCCGTCCCCACGCCACGCCGTTCATCCCGGCCCAGCGCGGCACCTCCCCGACCGTCGGGGAGGGCAGCGCCTCCTACGCCGGGCGTTGAAGCACCACCAGGCTCCGTCCCGTCAAGGCCACCCGGTCCCCGGCCGCGTACTGCGGCCCGGTGCCGGGTGGCAGGACGTCCGACCGCGCCGTGTTCACCACCAGGTGCCAGCGCGCACCGTGCCCCGCAGGGATCGTGAAGTCCTGGTGCTCCGCACCGGCGTTGAACATCAACAGGAACGAGTCGTCGGTGATCCGCTCCCCACGGGTGCCCGGCTCCGAGATCGCCTCCCCGTTGAGGAACACCGCCAGCGCCCGCGCGCTCTGCGCCTGCCAGTCCCGCGCCCGCATCTCCTCGCCGTGCGGGGTGAACCAGGCGATGTCGGACAGCTCGTCGTGCGTGCCCTCGACCGGCCGGCCGTGGAAGAACCGGCGCCGCCGGAACACCGGATGGTCACGGCGCAGCCACACCATCCGCCGGGTGAACTCCAACAGCGCGGGCGGCTCCTTGCCCGGCTCCGGCCAGGCCAGCCACGCCAACTCGTTGTCCTGGCAGTAGGCGTTGTTGTTGCCGCCCTGCGAGCGGGCGAACTCGTCGCCGTGGCTGAGCATCGGCACGCCCTGCGAAAGCATCAGGGTGGCGATGAAGTTGCGCATCTGGCGCTCGCGCAGCTCGCGGACCTCAAGGTCCTCCGTGGGACCCTCGACGCCGCAGTTCCAGGACCGGTTGTGGGTCTCGCCGTCGCGATTGCCCTCCCGGTTCCCCTCGTTGTGCTTCTCGTTGTAGGAGACCAGGTCGTGCAGGGTGAAACCGTCGTGGCAGGTGGTGAAGTTGATCGAGGCCAACGGCCGGCGCCCGTCGTCCTGGTAGAGGTCCGAGGAGCCCGTGAGACGACCGGCGAACTCCGCGAGCGTGCGCGGCTGCCCGCGCCACAAGTCCCGTACGGTGTCCCGGTACTTGCCGTTCCACTCGGTCCACAGCGGCGGGAAGTTGCCCACCTGGTAGCCGCCCTCGCCCAGGTCCCAGGGTTCGGCGATCAGCTTGACCTGGCTCACCACCGGGTCCTGCTGGACCAGGTCGAAGAACGAGGACAGTCGGTCCACCTCGTGGAACTGCCGGGCCAAGGTGGCCGCCAGGTCGAAGCGGAAGCCGTCCACGTGCATCTCGGTCACCCAGTACCGCAGCGAGTCCATGATCAGCTGGAGCACGTGCGGGGACCGCATCAGCAGCGAGTTCCCGGTACCGGTGGTGTCCATGTAGTGCCGGGGGTCCTCCCCGAGCCGGTAGTACGAGGCGTTGTCCAGGCCGCGGAAGGACAGCGTCGGACCGAGGTGGTTCCCCTCCGCCGTGTGGTTGTAGACCACGTCCAGGATCACCTCGATCCCGGCCTCGTGCAGCGCCCGCACCGCCGACTTGAACTCCAACACCTGCTGCCCGCGGTCCCCCGAGGCGTAGCCGTTGTGCGGGGCGAAGAACCCGATGGTGTTGTAGCCCCAGTAGTTGCTCAGCCCGTCATTCGCGAGCCGGTGGTCGTTGACGAACTGGTGCACCGGCATCAGCTCCAGCGCCGTCACGCCCAGCTTCGTCAGGTGCCCGATGACCGCCGGGTGCGCGAGCGCCCCGTACGTGCCCCGCAGCTCCTCCGGCAGGTCGGGGTGGCGCATGGTCAGACCCTTGACGTGCGCCTCGTAGAGCACCGTGTGGTGGTACTCGTGGCGCGGCGGCCGGTCGTTGGCCCAGTCGAAGTACGGGTTCACCACGACCGAACTCATCGTGTGCGGCGCCGAGTCGAGGTCGTTGCGGGAGTCCGGCCGGCCGAAGTGGTAGCCGTACACCTCCTCGCCCCAGTCGACCTTCCCGCTGATGGCGCGCGCGTACGGGTCCAGCAGCAGCTTCGCCGCGTTGCAGCGCTGCCCCCGCTCGGGCTCGTACGGGCCGTGGACCCGGAAGCCGTAGCGCTGGCCCGGCATGATCCCGGGCAGGTACGCGTGGCGGACGAACGCGTCCGTCTCGCGCAGCTCGATGGCGGTCTCCGAACCGTCGTCGGCCAAGAGGCACAGCTCGATGCGGCGCGCGGCCTCGGAGTAGACCGCGAAGTTGGTGCCGGCGCCGTCGTACGTGGCACCGAGGGGATACGCCTGTCCCGGCCAGACTTGCATGGATAACGACTCTTTCCTCGGGGTCGGAGGATGTCCCGGCTGATCCGGCGTGGACCACGTCACTGCCAGATCTTCCCCGAAAGAGGGTCTCCACGCGTGGACTTGGGATGCTCCTACCGGGTGACCCGGAGAGCTGATAGGCGGGTCAACGGACAGTCCGCGCATCACATAATGAGTCAACGGGCCGTCGGAGCACCGGGCATGGGCTCACCCGGCGCCCGCTTCGGGCTGCATCGGACCGCGCGCGCGGAGTACCCTTCCGTGATCACTGGAGACGGGCGTCCAGACGCAGAAGGCGGTGCACGGGTGAGCTCGGGAGGTCTGGAGCTGCCCCCTGGTGACGGCGGTCACGAGGGTGGCCCGGCGGATGCCCCAGGAGGGGCCCCCGCGGGGGTGGCGGCCGGGACGGTGTCCCTGGCCCCGCCGGAGGCCGGGAGCGTACGGGCCGGCGCCGAGCTGGACTGGGGCGCCGACGCGTGGAGCGAGGTCCGTACCCGCGCGCAGCGCGCCGGCCGCGCCTACATTTGGCTGAACCTGATCGAGCAGCGCCTGCGGTCGGTCGTCGGCGCGGTCCTGCGGCCCGTCTACGAACCGGTGCACGGCGGCGACGACTGGGTGGTGGCGGCCGCCGGGCCCGCCGGTCAGGAGTGGGTGCAGCGGGCCGTCGCCGTACGCGAGGTCAGCCGGCGCAAGGGCTACCTCCTCGACCCGGCCGACGACAACGTACTGAGCTTCCTGACGCTCCCGCAGCTGCGGGAGCTGATGGTCCAGCACTGGCCGTGCTTCGAGCCCTACTTCGACGACCGGCGCGAGATCGAGCGGGCCCTCGACGAGCTGGAGGTCACCCGGAACGTGGTCTCCCGCAACCGGGCCCTGTCGCGGCCCGTGCTGGAGCAGGCCGAGCGTGCCTCCGCGCGGCTGCTGGAGGTCCTCGGCGCGGGCGCGGGCAGCCCGGCGGCGGACCGGCTGCCGATCGACGCGGTCGAGGACCTCGTCGGCGACCGGTACGCGGACGTCATCTCGGTCCACCCCGACCGGGTGCGGCTCCAACGGCAGCTTCCGGCGGAGGACCTCTTCGGGGGCGCGCGACGGCTGGACGCCATCGGCATAGGCCTGAACCTGCTGGTGCAGAACTTCTCCGGCCGAAGACTCGTCCGGCTCACCGAGGCGGGCTGCCGGGTCCGGCTGGTGTTCCTCAACCCGGCGAGCAGCGCCGTCAAGCGTCGCGAACGGGAGCTGGGACTGCGCAAGGGCGAGCTGAGCCGCGCGGTCGAGATGAACATCCTGCACGTGCGCCGGGTCCGCGCCGGGCTGCGGGACCCCTCGCGCTTCGACATCCACGTCTTCGACGAGACCCCGCGCTTCACCGCCTACCTGGTGGAGGGCGAGACCTCGGGCATCGCGGTCGTCCAGTCGTACCTGCGCCGGGCCCGCGGCATGGAGGCCCCCGTCCTGGTGCTGCGCGGCGGCGGCCGCGGCGTCCCGAAGGACGCCGACCACGGGCTCTTCACGACGTACCGGGAGGAGTTCGAATCGGTGTGGGAGGACTCCCGCCCGGTCTCGTGACCCGGGGGCCGTAGGCGCACGCGGCCGACCCCGCCCCGGGAGCCGACGGATTCCCGACCCGGGCCGCAGCCCGCGGGGCGGTCGGGAGGCGGCCGGATCCGTCCGGCGGCGGCTCGGCGCGGGACCCGGCGGCGGTGGTGTCAGTGGGCCGTGTCAGGCTGAAACCCGTTGACCGGATAAACGGGGGAGGGCGCGTCATGGCGGCGTGGCACGGGGGAGCACGGGTCGGATTCGACCCGGGGACGAGCGGTACGGAGCCGGCGGAGTTCCGGATCGCGACGCCCGATGAGGACGGGACGCGGGACGGCGAGGGCGCGTCCCCGGGATCCCCGGGCGCGGCGCGGAGCCGACCGCGAGCGCACGTCGGAACGGCGGCCGCGTGATGGGTTGGATCAGCGGGCCGCTGGTCGCCTTCGACCTGGAGACCACGGGCACCGACGTCGAGACCGACCGCATCGTGACGGCGGCCGTCGTGCGCCTGGATTCGGCCGGGGCCGTCTCCGCCGAACGTACCTGGCTGCTGGACCCGGGGGTGGCGATACCCGAGCAGGCGTCGGCGATCCACGGCATCTCGACGGCGCACGCCCGCGAGCACGGGGCGCCGGCCGCTGCCGCCATAGCGGAGATCGCGCGGACCGTCGCCGAGGAACTGCGGGCGGGGACGCCCCTGGTGGTGATGAACGCGCGCTACGACCTGTCCCTGTTGGACCGCGAGTGCCGGCGGCACGGGGTCGAGTCGATCAGCGAGCGGCTCGGCGGTGTGCCCTCGCCCGTCATCGACCCGCTGGTGATCGACAAGCACGTGGACAAGTACCGGAAGGGCAAGCGGGCCCTCCACGCGCTGTGCGCCCACTACGGGGTCCCGCTCGACGACGCGCACAACGCGAAGGCCGACGCCGTGGCCGCCGCCCGCGTGGTACGACGCATGGGCGAGGAGCACCGGCCCGTCGGCCTGATGCCACTCGCGGACCTGCACGCCCTCCAGGTGCGCGCGGCGGCCGACCAGTCGGTCTCGTTGCAGGCCTACCTGCGGCGCACCGCGGATCCCACGGCCGTCGTCGAGCCGGCCTGGCCGCTCATTCCCCGGAGCCGATGAGGGACCGGTTCAGCCTTCCCGGGGCGCGAGCGCCCGCAGGTGGGGCAGGGCGATCCGGCGCCGGGGCAGGTCGACGTCCATGATCTTCACGGGGAGGTGGTCCCCGACCCGGACGATGTCGTCGACGCGCACGACGTCCCCGACCCGCACGACGTCCTCGCCCCGTCGCCCACGGGAAGGGGCGTGGGGCGGGCGCGCATCGACCGACGGGGCGGGCGGTCCTGCTCAGAAGGGGTGCCAGCGGGTTTCCGTGTCGCCCTCGCGCAGCGAGGTGACGCGGCGCCGGAACTCGGCCAGCGCCTTCGGGTTGGCCGGCGCGTGTTGCGACACCCAGGCGCAGCTGGCCGTCTCGCGGGCGCCGCGCAGCACCCGGCAGCCGTCCCACTCCCGTACGTCCCATCCGTACGCGGACACGAACGCCGCGTAGGAATCGGCGGGCAGCCCGTACCGGTCGCGGGCCAGGGCCATCACCACCAGGTCGTGCTCCCGCAGGTCGGTGGAGACGGTCTCCAGGTCCACCAGGACCGGGCCGGCGGGGCCGACGTGGACGTTGCGGGCCAGGGCGTCGCCGTGGATCGGACCCGGCGTCAGGTGCGGCGTGAGGGCGGCGACTTCGCCCGCGTAGGCGTCGCGCCGGCCGCGCAGGTACGCCGCGTCCTCGGCGTCGATGGAGTCGCCGGCCAGCCGGAGCCAGCGTTCGACGCCGCCCAGCAGTTCCCGAGGTGGCAGGGTGAACGGCGGCGCGGGCAGGGCGTGGAACAGGCGCAGCAGCCCGGCCAGGTCCTGCGGTCCGGCCGGCCGGACCGCGTCCGGGAGCCGGTGCCACAGGGTCACCGGGTGTCCGGCGACCAGGCGGGGCTCCGCTTCGGCGGCGGTGACCGCCGGGATCCCGGCCTGCTCCAGCCAGTGCGCGACGGTCAGTTCGTGTGCGGCCCGGGCGGCGAGCGCCGGGTCGGCACGGCCCACCTTCACCACCAGGTCCCCGGCGGTAAAGACCGCGTTCTCGCCGAGCGCCAGCAGGGTGGCGCCGGCGCCCAGGCCCGCTGCTTCCAGTACCTGCCTGGCCTGCGCCTCGTCCATCTCGTTCTCCGGGTCCGGACCGTCGTGAATCCGCCCAGTCTCGCATCCCGCGCGAAGTCCCCGGACCCGTGGGCCGACGCGTCCCCCCACGCGTCGGCCCACGGCAAGGCCCTGCGCCGCTACGCGGTACCAGGCCCGGAGGAGCGACCCCCGTTCGCTGAAATGAAGTTATCTAAATTTGGAGAACCGATCAAGTGGTCCACTCGTTAGAGTTGGTGCACCTGCCGAGCCTGCCCAGGAGAGCCCATGCCGGTTCGTCACGTCGACGGACACCTGCTCCGCAAAGTACGCCGCGCCGCGGACCTGACCCAGGGGGAGGTCGCGGACCGGCTCGGAGTCACCGTCCCGGCCGTCGTCGGCTGGGAGAGCGGCAAGTCGCTGCCGGACGGCGAGAAGCTGCCGGCCCTGGCGCAGGCGCTCGGGGCGGACCTGGACGAACTGTTCCCCCGGTCGCTGCCCCCGGACCTGGCCGACCTCCGCTGCGACGCCGGGTACTCCCAGTACCAGACGGCCGCCATCACCGGGACGCGCAGCGCGGGTCCGGTGGCGAACGCGGAGCGGGGCCGACGGCGGCTCTCGGAGAAGTTCCTGCCGCTCCTGGCGCAGGCGTACGGCGTGAGCGTCGAGGAACTGCTGGCCGCGGAGGAACGCTCCTTCGACCCGGCCCCGTCGGACGGCGCCGCCGCCCCCGTACGGGAGCCCGAACCGGAGTCCGGCGTCGCGCGGGGGGAGCCGCGGGCCGGGCTGCCCGGAACCCTGTCCGAGAAGCTCGCCCACCTGTTGGCGGAGACCTACACGGCGCCGCACCCCACCGACGCCCGGATCGCCGAGCACGGCAACGCGAAGGCGGGGGGCGCGGTGCTGAGCGAGGACCTGGTCCGCGGGCTGCGCACGGGCGAGGTGACGGAAGCCTCCGAGGAGGTCCTGGACGCGCTCGCCGCGGCGCTGGCCGTACCGCCGCTCTTCTTCCGCAGCGACGACGCCGAGGTGCACCGGATCATCAGCGGCATGCGGCTGGTGCGGGGTGGCCTGGCCGGCATCGCGGCCCGTGGCGGGGACGACGGCCTGCCCGCCGAACTGCTGGACTTCATCGGCGGCGTCGTCGACGGCATGCGCCCGAGGTGACGGGGCCTGCCGGTGGGCGGTGGTGGTGAACGGGTTCGGCGACCCGGACGGGGCGTCGACGCCCTTGCCGGCCGTGTCCGTCGGGCGGCCAATCCCGCGTTGAGCAGCGGTTGTTGATGCTCCTGCGTCGGCCCGGCGTGGGTCGGCCGTGCCGAGGGGAGGACGGAGTGTCGGCGAACTCGCCTGTACAAGACGCACGTTGGGCTCGCCATCCCGCCGCTCCCGGCTACCCGCGGGAGTCCTCCAGTACCTCCTCCGCGACCGCGGGATCGGCCTTCGCGTACGCCTCGCCGACGCGCAGCAGCCACGGGACCTCGTCCGCGAAGAAGTCCTCGCCCGCTGCCGGGAACTCGGCCGGTACGCCCGGTTCCCGGACCGGGTCCCGCATGTTCAGGCGCGCGGACAGGATCCAGTACGCCTGCGCGACGGCCTCCGCGTCCCGGCCCTCGTGTCCCTCGCTCTCGGCGAGTTCGAGCGACACCTGGTACAGGTCGTCCGGGGCCCGGCGCCGCATGGCGTGGATGACGTCGCGGATCTCCGTGACGTACCGCCCCAGCCGCACCTGGGGGGACGCGTCGTGCGCGAGCAGGTCCCGCAGGGTGTTGAGGCGGCCCGCCGCCGGCAGCCCGGGCGGCAGCCGGCTCGGCGTGATGCGCACCAGGTCCGGGGCGGTCAGCGCCAGGTCCCGCCACAGCGGGTGGAGTTCGGCCAGCGTCCGGTACGCCCGCGCGCGGTTCACCGCCGCCTGGCCGGCCGGGGCGATGACCCCCAGGGTCCAGCACAGGAAGGACGCGTACAGCAGGACATCGGTGGCGGTCTCCTGGAAGTCGGCGACGGCGTCCGGGACGGGACGGAAGGCGACGACGACGGCGTACGCGGCCCGGACCGCCGCGTACAGCGCGCCCGCCACCATGCCGACGGCCATCACCGCGAGTCCGGTCCGCAGCGTCCGGCGGCCGGCCCCGCGGGCGGCGCCCGCCCACTGGTAGCCGCACAGTCCGATGACGGCGCCGCTGTAACCGTAGAAGAGCGGCATGTAGAGGGCCAGGCCCGGTTCGCCGGCGTGCCGGGCCATGAACTGCGAGCCCTCCGGTACCGGACCGCGGTCCAGGACGAGCAGGAAGACCGCCGCCATGACGGCGATGACCAGGACGGCCGCGGTGACGGCGTGGCGCTGGACCGCCACCGTCACGCGGGCCCGCCGGGAGGACGGTCCGTCGGCCGCGGCCCCGCGGTAGACGGCGGCGACGTAGCGCAGCAGCACGCACATGCCCGCCACCACGAAGCAGTGCTTGAGCAGGGTCGACAGGTCGTGCACGCCGAGGCCGTCGACCAAGTGGCGGCCCGGGTCGGTGCGCAGCAGCCAGGCGCAGGCCAGTACGGCGAACGCGCCCCACAGGGAGCGCTCGCTGGTGCGACCGCGCAGGGCTGAGGGGATCCGCCAGAGGGCCTGTACGAGGAGGAGGAGCACGATCGCGTAGGTCAGGACGTCAGACAAGTCCACTCCTGGCCGGTCGGGAGAAGGGGCGGGAGAGGGTGTCGTCGAGGCCGCGCAGGGTGCCGTCCTCGATCCGGTCGGAGGCGAAGGCCTCCTCGTGGAGCAGGTCGGCGATCATCTCGGCGCGGCGTTCGACGTGGGTGTCGTAGCGGTGGCGGGCCATGAACGGGCCCGCTTCGGTCAGGCGGGTCGTCAGTTCCGGGGACAGCTCGGGCAGGAGGGCGGCGGCCTGGCCGGATTGGGTCGTCGGGTCGTCGCACCACAGGTGGGCGAGTTCGTGGAAGGCGACCCGCTGCCGGTGGTAGCCGGAAATGCTCTCCGGGATGAAGATCAGGTCCAGGAGCAGTCGCTCGTGGTGCACCCACAGCCCGCAGACGTCGCTCTGTCCGAGCAGCCGGTCCGGAGCGGACACCAGCTCGATCCGGCGCCCGCGGTCCGCCTCGATGGCGGAGACGAGCGCGGTGAGGCTGAAGGGGCGGGGCAGCGGCATGGAGCGGACCGCGCGGCGGGCCTCCCTGCGGACGGCCCGGTTGCCGACACGACTGCGGGGCCGATCGGCGGTGCCTGCGCCGGTGCCGGCGTCGCCCCGATCGGCGGTGCCGGTCCCGCTCCCGACGCGGGCCGATCGACGCATGAACGTTCCTCCAGGCACCTCGCGGCACCTCCCCGCATTCTCCCCGGACGCCCCGGACCTGACCCCGTCACCATCGGGCCGAAGTTCGAAATCCTAGGCCGGCGCGCGCGGTCGGGCGCACCGGGGGACCGGGTGAACGGACTCGGGCGGTCCGGATGCGGCGTCGTCCGGCTCCATGGTTGCACGAGACGTATCGTCTCGTTATGCTCCTGTCATGACCTCAGCCAAGCCCGCCCACATCGCCATGTTCTCCATCGCCGCCGCCGGCCACGTGAACCCGAGCATCGAAGTGATCCGCGAACTCGTCGCACGGGGCCACCGCGTCAGTTACGCCATCCCCGCCCCGTACGCCGACCGGATCGCGGAAACCGGCGCCGACCCGGTGATCTGGAACTCCACCCTCCCCACCGAGGAGGAGCCCGAGGCCTGGGGCACCGAACTCATCGACAACATCGAGCCCTTCCTGAACGACGCCGTCCAAGCCCTCCCGCAGCTGGCCGCCGCCTTCGAAGGGGACGAGCCCGACCTCGTCCTCCACGACATCACCTCCTACCCGGCGATCGTCCTCGCCCGCCGGTGGGGCGTCCCCTGCGTCTCCCTCTCCCCGAACCTGGTCGCCTGGACCGGCTACGAGGAGGAGGTCGCCGCGCCGATGACCGCCGCACTGCGCGCCACCGAACGCGGCAGGGCCTACTACGCCCGCTTCCGCTCCTGGCTCGACGAGAACGGCATCGCGGACGACCCGGACGCCTTCATCGGCCGCCCCCGCCGCGGCATCGTCCTGATCCCGCGCGCGCTCCAGCCGCACGCCGACCGCGTCGACACCACCGTGCACACCTTCGTCGGGGCCTGCCAGGGCGACCGCAGCGCCACCCAGGGCACCTGGACCCGCCCGCCGGCCGCCGAGGGCAGGAAGCTCCTCCTGGTCTCCCTCGGCTCCACCTTCACCAAGCAGCCCGCGTTCTACCGGGCCTGCCTCGACGCCTTCGCGGACCTCCCCGACTGGTACGTCGTCCTGCAGATCGGCAAGTTCACCGACGAGGCCGAACTCGGCCCCATCCCCGCGAACGCGGAGGTGCACCGGTGGGTCCCCCAGCTCGACATCCTCCGCAAGGCCGACGCCTTCATCACCCACGCCGGCGCCGGCGGCAGCCAGGAGGGCCTCGCCACCGGCACCCCGATGGTCGCCGTCCCCCAGGCCGTCGATCAGTTCGGCAACGCCGACGTGCTCGCCGGCCTCGGCGTCGCGCGCCACCTCCCCATGGAGCGGGCCGACGCCACGAGCCTCCGGGAGGCCGTCCTCGGCCTGCTCGCCGACCCCGAGGTCGCCGCGCGCGCCGAAGCCCTCCGCGCCGAGATGGCCACCGAGGGCGGCACCCGCCGGGCCGCCGACCTCATCGAGGCCGAACTGCGGTAGGGCGGGTCCGGCCGGCCGTACCGGAACGCCCGCACCCGAAGTGTCGTACCCGGCACCTAAGGTGCCGCCATGACGAACAGGACGGGCACCCCGGACACCCCCCGCAGGTACGCGGCGCTGCTGCGCGGCATCAACGTGGGCGGCAGCAAGAAGGTCCCCATGGCGCGACTGCGCCCGCTCATGGAGGCGCTCGGCCACGGCGACGTACGGACCTACCTGCAGAGCGGCAACGCCGTCTTCACCAGCACCCGGCAGGACCCCGACGCGCTCGCCCGCGAACTGGAGGCGGCCATCGAGGCCCACTTCGGCTTCCGGGTGGCGTGCCTGGTCCTCGACGGGGACCACCTCAAGGCCGTCGCCGACGCCTGCCCCTTCCCCGCCGCCGAACTGGAGGGCAAGCAGCTCCACGCCACCTTCTTCTCCGAGCAGCCCGCCGAGGACCGCTTCCGGTCCGTGGACCCGGCCGCCCACCTCCCCGAGGAGTACCGGATCGGCGACCGCGTCGTCTACCTCTACGCCCCCGACGGCCTGGGCCGCTCCAAACTGGCCGAGGCCCTGGCCAAGCCCGCCGTCGTCAAGGGGCTCGACGTGACCACCCGCAACTGGAACACGGTCGTCAAACTCGTCGAACTCACCCGGCCCTGACGGCCGCCCCCTCGGGTCGGCCCCCTCAGGTCGCCCTACGGGGCCGACGCGTCGAGCAGTGCCAGCTCCCGCGGCTCCAACCGGATCGCCCCGGCCGCCAGGTTCTCCGCCAGGTGGACGGGCGAGCCGGTGCCCGGGGTCGGGCACAGCACCGGCGAATGGTGCAGCAACCAGGCCAGCGCCACCTGCCCCGGGCCGGCGCCGTGCGCGGCGGCCACCACCGTCACCGCCGCCGCGCTCTCCCGGGTCAGGGCCCCGCCGCCCAGCGGGTAGTACGGCAGGAAGGCGATCCCGTACGCCTCGCACAGCGCCAGCACCTCCGCCGACGAACGGTCCAGCAGGTTGTACGGGTTCTGCACCGCGGCGATCGGCGTCAACTCCATCGCCACACGCAGTTGTTCGGGGGAGACCGTGTCCAGCCCGACGTGTCGGATCTTGCCCTCGGCCCGCAACTGCGCCAGCGCGCCCAGCTGTTCGGCCATCGGGACCGCAGGGTCGAAGCGGTGCAGCTGGTACAGGTCGATCCGCTCCACCCGCAGCCGGCGCAGGCTCGCCTCGCACATCGCCCGCAACTGCTCCGGACGCCCCGCCACGTGCCACCGGTCCGGGCCGGTCCGGACCACCCCGCCCTTGGTCGCGATCACGAGCCGCTCCCCGTACGGGTGCAGGGCCTCCGCGATCAGCTCCTCGGCCAGCTCCGGCCCGTAGTTGTCGGCGGTGTCGATCAGGGTGACCCCGGCCTCCACCGCCGCCCGCAGCACCGCGTGCGCCTCGGTCCGTCCGCTCCGGGGACCCCAGTAGCCGGCCCCGACCAGACCGCCCGTGCCGAGCCCCAGACGCCGTACCGGTAGGTCCCCACCCACGTCGAACACCGTGTCCACCATGGCCCGACGGTACCGCGCGACGCCCGGTGTGCCAGGCTCTGGGCATGCGTTACATCATCATCGGCGCCGGCGCGGTCGGCGCGACCCTCGGCGGACGCCTGGCCGGAGCCGGCATCGACACCGTCCTCGTCGCACGCGGCGCGCACGCCGATGCGCTGCGCGCGGACGGGCTGCGGCTCACCACCGCCGACGGGACCGCGCGGCACCGGCTGCCCGTCGTCACCGCGCCCGCCGAACTCGGCGCGCTGCGCCCCGACGACGTGCTGCTGCTGACGGTCAAGACCCAGGACGCCATCGCCGCGCTGGACGCGTGGGGGGACGCCGAGGTCGAGGGCGGCGGCACCGCGGCCCAGCGGCTGCCGTTGCTGTGCGCGCAGAACGGCGTCGAGAGCGAACGCCTCGCCCTGCGGCGCTTCGCGCGCGTCTACGGGGTCTGCGTGTGGCTGCCCGCGACGTTCCTGGAGCCGGGCGTCGTCTCCGCGCTGTGCGCCCCGCTCACCGGGATCCTGCACCTCGGCAAGGCGGCCGGCGGCGCCGACCGGCGGATCCGGGACATCGCCGCCGACCTGGCACGGGCCGGCTTCGAAGCGCCCGTCGTCGAGGACGTCATGCGGTGGAAGTACGCGAAGCTGCTCGGCAACCTGGGCAACGCCATCCAGGCGACCACCGGCCCGGACCCGGACCCGGCGAAGGGCGCGCTGATGCTGCGCGCCGTCCGCGAGGCGAAGGCCGCCTTCCAGGCCGCCGGCATCGACCACGCCTCCGAGGCCGAGCAGGCGGCGGTCCGGGACGGCAAGGTCGAACAGCCCGCCGGTGTGCGCGGCGGGTCCTCCTGGCAGAGCCTGGCCCGGGGCACGGGTTCGGTGGAGGCCGACTACCTCAACGGGGAGATCTCGCTCCTGGGCCGCCTGCACGGCGTGCCGACCCCGGTCAACGACGTGCTGCGGCACGCGGCGAACATCTTCGCCCGCGAGTCCTTGCCGCCGGGCGCCATGTCCGTGGAGGACCTGACGGCCCTGGCCGACGAGGCCGCGGCCCGCGCCTGACCCGCGCCCGCCGGCTCGGGCCGGATCGGGCCGGCTCGGGCCGGCTTGTCGATGATGCCGCGGGCCGCGAGACGGAAGCCCCGGACCGCCCGGCACAGGGCCCGCTCCCGTTCGGCGGCCGGGCGACGTCCCCGTCCCGGACCGCCGCCCGCAGGCCCCGTCGGGCCCTCAGGCCGTCAAGGCGGAGCGGGTGGTCGGCGCGCGGTGGGCGGAGACGGCCGCGTCGAAGCGGCGCAGCAGGAGGCGGGCCAACTCCGGCGCGGCGCCCAGGACGTCGGCCACCACGTCGGCGCCGGACTCGGCCGCGCCCGCGGCGATGCGGTCCGGGAGCCGGCCCGGCGCGATGACGTACGGGGCCACCGCGATCCGGCGGACCCCCTCGGCGCGCAGGGCCCGTACCGCGTCCTCGGTGCGGGGGAGAACAGCGGAGGCGAACGCAGGCCGCACGGCGCACCAACCGGTGTGCCGCCACTCCCGCGCGATTTCAGCGATCACTGCGATCGCCTCCGGGTCGGAGGATCCGGCGGACGCGAGCACCACACCGGTGCCGGCGCGGTCCGCCGGGGTGAGGCCGAGACCGGCCTCGGCGAGGCGGCGTTCCAGGGCCGCGACGAGGAGCGGGGACGGCCCGAGGACGTCCGCGACGCGGACCGTGAGGCCCGGGAGCCGGGTCGTGGCCTCGGACAGCACGGCCGGGATGTCGGCCTTCGCGTGGAAGGCCCGCGTCAGGAGGAGCGGCAGCGCCACGACCTCCCGTACGCCGGACAGGTACAGCGAGGCCAGGGCCTGCGAGACGGTCGGGCCGTTGAAGTCCAGGAAGGACGTCTCCACCCGCAGCCCGGGCCGCAGCTCCCGCGCCCGCCCGACGAGGGCGTGCACGGTCGCCGCGTGCCGCGGGTCGCGGCTGCCGTGGGCGATGACCAGAAGGGCGCGGGACACGGGGCTCAGCTCTTGACCAGCAGGCCGCGGGAGCGCAGCACCCACCGCTCGACCGGGCTGAAGATCAGCAGGTCGATGGCGATGCCGACCACGAGGATCAGGATGATCGCGAGGAACACGCCCGGCAGGTCGATGTTGTTGCGGCCGTTCTCCAGCAACTGGCCGAGGCCGAGGCCCAGGTCGGGGGAGCTGGCGATGATCTCGGCGGCCATCAGGGAGCGCCAGGAGAAGGCCCAGCCCTGCTTGAGGCCGGCCAGGTAGCCGGGCAGCGCGGCGGGCATCACGATGTGCCGGGCGCCGCGCAGGCCGGTGGCGCCCAGGGTGCGGCCGGCCCGGAGGAACAGCGGCGGGACCTGGTCGATGCCGGAGACGAGGCCGTTGGCGATGGACGGGACGGCGCCCAGCAGGATCACCGTGTACATCATGGCGTCGTTCAGGCCGAACCAGAGCACGGCCGGCGGCACCCATGCCACCGACGGCAGGGACTGCAGGCCCTGGAGGATCGGTCCGATCGCGGCGCGGACGAACTTCACCCGGGCCACGAGCAGGCCGAGCGGGGTGCCGATGGCCAGGGCCAGCAGGAAGCCGAGCAGACCGCGCGACACACTGGTCCAGACGACCTCCAGCAGGGTGCCCTTCACCCACATGTCGGACAGGCTGTCCCAGACGGCGGACAGGGCGGGGAGCTTCGTCTCGTCGGTGACCTTCGCCGCGACGAGGATCTGCCAGACCACCAGCACGAGGCCGACGGCCAGCAGCGGGGGCAGGACCTTCTTGAGGAGGACCTCACGGATCGGCGTGCGGTGGGTCTGGACCGCGTCGAGGGCGTCGAGGCCCGCTTCCAGGCCGGCCAGGTCGTCGCCCTTCCGCCGGGCGGAGGCCTCGGAGGTGGTGTCAGTGCTGGCCATGGCGGCGGATCTCCCCACGCAGGTGTTCAGTGATCTCAAGGGACAGCTCGGCGACGTCCGCGTCCTCGATGCGGCGCGGCTGCGCAATGCCCACGGTCCATTCCTTCGCGACCCGTCCCGGGCGCGAGGAGAGGAGCACCACGCGCTGGGCGAGCCGGACGGCCTCGCGGACGTTGTGCGTGACGAACAGGACCGACAGGTTCGTCTCTTCCCAGATGCGCGTGAGTTCGCCGTGCAGGACGTCGCGGGTGATGGCGTCGAGGGCCGCGAACGGCTCATCCATCAGCAGCAGTTGGCTGTCCTGCGCGAGGGCGCGGGCGAGGGCGACGCGTTGGCGCATGCCGCCGGAGAGTTCGTGGACGCGCTTGCCGTACGAGCCGGTGAGGCGGACCAGTTCCAGCAGGCGTTCGGCCTCCGGCCTGCGGTCGGCCTTGGGGACGCCGCGCAGGCGCAGGGCGAGTTCGATGTTCTTGCCCGCGGTGAGCCACGGGAAGAGGGCGTGCTCCTGGAACATCAGGGCGGGCCGGCCGCCGGGGGTCTCGATGGACCCCACGGACGGCTTGTCCAGACCCGCGACCAGGTTCAGGAGCGTGGACTTGCCACACCCCGAGGCCCCCAGGAGGGTGACGAACTCGCCGGGAGCGACATCGAGACTGATGTCGTCCAGGACGAGCTGCGATCCGGCCGGGCCGGAGAAGGACTTCGAGACGTGCTCGATCCGAGCGGCGTGCGTCAGCTCCGCTACGGCGCCCTCGGCAGCCTTGGCAAGTGTCGTGGCCATGGTCGTCACCTCCTGGGGTTGCTGATCTACGGAGTTACTTGGCGCCGAGACCGGCGTCGGAGACCTCGGGCTTGCCGGCGGCCTTCAGCACCTTGTTCAGGAGCGTCAGGTCGTAGATGCCGGCCAGGTCGGGCTGCTCGATGAGCTTGGCCTTGACCGCCCACTCCGACTGGGTCTTCAGCGTCGACGCCAGCGGGTCGTCGGTGATCGCGATGCTCGGCCACGCCGGGTCGATGATCTTCGCGTCGAGCGGCTTGCCGCTCTCCGCCGCCAGCTTGGCGTTCGCGGAGGCCTTGGCCTTGTCCGGGTTCGCGTTGATCCACTCGTTGGTCTTCACCGTGCCCTTCAGCACGGCCTCGACCACGTCCGGGTGCTCCTTGAGGAACTTCTGCGACACGATGACGTTCGTGATCACGAACTTCTTGTCGGGCCACAGGGCGGTCTCGTCGAGGAGGACGGAGCCGCCGTCGGAGACGAGCTTGGACGCCGTGGGCTCCGGCACCCAGGCGCCGTCGATCGAACCCTGCTTGAAGGCGTCCGGGGTGACCTTGTTGTCCGTACGGACGACGGAGACGTCGCCCTTGCCGGACTCCGGGTCGACCTTCCAGCCCTTCTCGGAGATCCAGTTGAGGAACGCGACGTCCTGGGTGTTGCCCTTCTGCGGGGTCGCGATCTTCTTGCCCTTGAGGTCGTCCAGGGTCTTGATCTTCTCCGGGTTCACGACGAGCTTGACGCCGCCCGACGCCGAGCCGGAGATGATCCGCAGGTTGGAGCCCTTGGACTTGACGTAGCCGTTGATCGACGGCGAGGGGCCGATGAAGCCGATGTCGAGAGAGCCGCCGTTGAGGGCCTCGATCTCGGACGGACCGGCGTTGAAGGACTGCGGCTTGATCGTGGTGCCGTTCAGTTCCTTCTGGATCAGGCCCTCCTGGAGGCCGACCAGCGCGGTGGCGTGCGTCAGGTTCGGGAAGTACCCGATGCGGACCTCGGAGGCGGAGAGCTTCTTGCCCGCGTCGGCGGCGACGTCGGCGGCCGCGCCCTTGGGCTCGTCCTTCGCCGCCTCGGAGCCGTAGCCGCAGGAGGCGAGGGCGCCGATCAGCAGGGGCAGGGCGGCAGCGGCGACGACGCCGCGGCGCAGGGTGGTACGGGTGTTTCCGGTGGCAGGCACGGGAGGACTTCCTCTCGTAGCGTCATCTCATGACGCACGTCTTCGTCTGTGGAACAGGGGCGGGTACGGCGGGAGGGGGGTGTGGGCGCGCATGCGGTGCGCGTACGTCATCGCGCACATCGCGCAACCCCTCCCTGGCCGCTGCCGAGGGCGCCGCTGCCGACGCGGCCGCCCTCCTTCGCGAAGGTGGCGTAGATGTCGGTCATCATCGGTTAGAAGTCCCACCCTTCTTCATCCGCCTGGACGGTGGTCTCGGCCTTGGAGGCGAACGACTCCCCCGCCATTCCGGCCGCCAGGGTCGTTCCGTCGGCCGGGTCGATCAGCAGGAAGGACCCGGTGCGGCGCGAGTCGGCGTACGCGTCGAGCGCGAGGGGCTCGGCGGTGCGGACGACGACGCGGCCGATGTCGTTGGCGACGAGCTGCCCGGGGTTCGGGTGCTGGGACAGGTCGTCGAGGGTCAGCCGGGAGGGGATCTCCTTGACGATCGCCTTGACCGTCCGCGTCGTGTGCTTGATCAGCACCCGCGCGCCGACGGCCAGCGGCTGGTCCGCCACGTGGCACACCGTCGCCTCCACGTCCTGCGTGGTCGCCGGGGCGCTCGCGGACGGGGCGATGAGGTCACCGCGGGAGATGTCGATGTCGTCCTTGAGGCGCAGCGTCACCGACTGCGGGGCCCAGGCGATGTCGACGCTCTCGCCGAGGGCGTCGATGCCCTCGATGACGGAGGTCCGGCCCGACGGCAGGACGGTGACGGCTTCGCCGACGCGCAGGACGCCGGAGGCGATCTGGCCCGCGTAGCCGCGGTAGTCGGGGTGTTCGGCGGACTGGGGGCGGATCACGTACTGGACGGGGAAGCGGGCCGGGCAGGCGGTGAGGTCGTGGCTGACCGGGACCGTTTCGAGGTGTTCCAGGACGGTCGGGCCGCCGTACCAGTCCATGTTCGCGGACGGCTCGACCACGTTGTCCCCGGCGAGCGCCGAGATCGGGATCGCGGTGATCTCCGGGACGCCCAGGTCGGAGGCGTACGCGGTGAACTCCTCGGCGATCGCGGCGAAGACGTTCTCGCGGTAGTCGACGAGGTCCATCTTGTTGACGGCGAGGACGACGTGGGGGACGCGCAGCAGGGCGGCGACGGCGGCGTGCCGGCGGGTCTGTTCGATGACGCCGTTGCGGGCGTCGACGAGGACGACGGCCAGGTCGGCGGTGGAGGCGCCGGTGACCATGTTGCGGGTGTACTGCACGTGTCCGGGGGTGTCGGCGAGGATGAACCGGCGCCGGCTGGTGGCGAAGTAGCGGTAGGCGACGTCGATGGTGATGCCCTGCTCGCGTTCGGCGCGCAGGCCGTCGGTGAGGAGCGCGAGGTCGGGGGCTTCTTGGCCGCGGCGGGCCGAGACGGCCTCGACGGCCTCCATCTGGTCGGTGAGGACCGACTTCGAGTCGTGCAGGAGCCGGCCCACCAGGGTCGACTTGCCGTCGTCGACGGAACCGGCGGTCGCGAAGCGCAGCAGGGTGGTCGCCGCGAGGTCGGCGAGGTTGCCGACCTGTTCGGTGGTGCTGGTCATGTTAGAAGTACCCTTCGCGCTTGCGGTCTTCCATCGCGGCTTCGGACATCTTGTCGTCGGCGCGGGTGGCGCCCCGCTCGGTGAGGCGGGAGACGGCGATCTCGGCGATCACGGCGTCGAGGGTGGCGGCGTCGGAGTCGACGGCGCCGGTGCAGGACATGTCACCGACGGTGCGGTAGCGGATGAGGCGCTTCTCGGGCGTCTCGTGTTCCTTGGGGCCGCCCCATTCGCCGGCGGTGAGCCACATGCCGTTGCGGGAGAACACCTCGCGCTCGTGGGCGAAGTAGATGTCGGGGAGTTCGATGTCCTCGCGGGCGATGTACTGCCACACGTCGAGCTCGGTCCAGTTGGAGAGGGGGAAGACGCGGACGTGTTCGCCGGGGGCGTGGCGGCCGTTGTAGAGCTGCCACAGTTCGGGGCGTTGGCGGCGGGGATCCCACTGGGAGAACTCGTCGCGCAGGGAGAAGACGCGTTCCTTGGCGCGGGCCTTCTCCTCGTCGCGGCGTCCGCCGCCGAACACGGCGTCGAACCTCAGCTGTTGGATGGCCTCGGTGAGGGGGAGGGTCTGCAGCGGGTTGCGGGTGCCGTCGGGGCGTTCGCGGAGCTTGCCGGCGTCGATGTAGTCCTGGACGGAGGCGACGTGCAGGCGCAGTCCGTGCTGTTCGACGGTGCGGTCGCGGTACTCCAGGACCTCGGGGAAGTTGTGCCCGGTGTCGACGTGCAGGAGCGTGAACGGCACCGGCGCCGGCGCGAACGCCTTCAACGCCAGGTGCAGCATGACGATGGAGTCCTTGCCGCCGGAGAACAGGATCACCGGCTTCTCGAACTCGCCCGCGACCTCGCGGAAGATGTGCACGGCCTCGGATTCGAGGGCGTCCAGGTGCGACAGCGCGTAGGGCGCGTCGGAACCGGAACCGGTGTGCAGGTGCGCGGCGGTGGTCATGCCAGACCCCTCTCGGTGAGCAGCGCGTGCAGGGCCGAAGCCGACTCCTGCACGGTCTGCGTGTGCGACTCGATACGGAGGTCCGGGGATTCCGGGGCCTCGTACGGGTCGTCGACCCCGGTCAGACCGGAGATCTCGCCCGCCGCCTGCTTGGCGTACAGGCCCTTCACGTCACGTACGGAGCACACCTCGACCGGGGTGGCCACGTGGACCTCCAGGTACGCGGTGCCCTCGACGGCGTGCCGCTTGCGGACGGCCTCGCGGCTGTCCGCGAACGGCGCGATCACCGGTACCAGCGCCTTCACGCCGTTGCTCGCCAGGAGTTCGGCGACGAAGCCGATCCGCTGCACGTTGGTGTGCCGGTCCTCGCGGGAGAAACCCAGGCCGGCGGAGAGGAACTCACGGATCTCGTCACCGTCGAGGACCTCCACCCGGTGACCCTCGTCGCGCAGCCGCTCGGCCAACGCGTACGCGATGGTGGTCTTCCCCGCGCTGGGCAGCCCGGTCAGCCACACGGTGGCGCCCTGGTCGCTCACGCTCATCTGGTTCTTCTCCGTCGGTTCCGTGGTGTCCGTCATCAGCCGTGCAGTCCGCACTCGGTCTTGCCGAGACCGGCCCAGCGGCCGGACCGGGCGTCCTCGCCCTCGGCGACCCGTCGGGTGCACGGGGCGCAGCCGACGGAGGCGTAGCCGTCCATCAGCAGGGGGTTGGTGAGGACGCCGTGCTCGGCGACGTAGGCCTCCACGTCCGCCTGCGTCCAGCGGGCGATCGGCGAGACCTTGACCTTGCGCCGCTTCTCGTCCCACCCGACCACCGGCGTGTTCGCCCGGGTCGGGGACTCGTCGCGCCGCAACCCCGTCGCCCACGCCGCGTAGCCGGTCAGGCCCTCTTCCAGGGGCTCGACCTTCCGCAGCGCGCAGCACAGGTCCGGATCCCGGTCGTGAAGCCTCGGGCCGTACTCGGCGTCCTGCTCGGCGACGCTCCGCCGCGGGGTGAGCGTGATGACGTTGACGTCCATCACGGCCTCCACCGCGTCCCGCGTCCCGATGGTCTCCTCGAAGTGGTAACCCGTGTCGAGGAAGACCACGTCCACGCCGGGGCGGATCCGGGAGGCGAGGTGGGCGACGACCGCGTCCTCCATGGAGGAGGTGACGGCGAACTTCTCACCGAAGGTGTCGGCCGCCCAGCGCAGGATGTCCAGCGCGGAGGCGTCCTCCAGTTCCCGGCCCGCCCGCTCGGCCAGTTCCTTCAAGTCCCGGGTTCCCTGAACCGTCGTCATATCTCGTCCCCTCCAGCGCTGTTGGACCGAACACCCCGGGACAGCAGCCCGAGGTACTTCAGCTGGAAGGCTCGGTTGCAGGCCCTGCATTCCCACGCGCCGTGACCGGTCTCGTTGGGGAACAGGTCCTCGTCACCGCAGTACGGGCAGTGGAACGGGGCCGCGCGCTCGCTCATGACAGGGCCTCGTCGTCGGCGCGGGTGACCCAGGCGGCGAAGCGCTCGCCGTCCTCGCGCTGCTCCTGGAAGCGCGTGACGACCCGCTCGACGTAGTCGGGCAGACCGGCCGAAGTGACCTTGAGGCCTCGGACCTTGCGGCCGAAGCCGGCCTCCAGGCCGAGGGCGCCGCCCAGGTGGACCTGGTAGCCCTCCACCTGGTTGCCGTCGTCGTCCAGGACGAGCTGACCCTTGAGGCCGATGTCCGCGACCTGGATGCGGGCGCAGGCGTTCGGGCAGCCGTTGATGTTGATGGTGATCGGCTCGGCGAAGTCCGGCAGGCGGCGCTCCAGTTCGTCGATCAACGAGGCACCGCGCGCCTTCGTCTCGACGATGGCCAGCTTGCAGAACTCGATGCCGGTGCACGCCATGGTGCCGCGCCGGAACGGGGACGGCTTGACCCGGAGGTCGAGCGACTCCAGGGCGGCGACCACCGAGTCGACCTGGTCGGCCTCGATGTCGAGGACGACCATCTTCTGCTCGGCGGTGGTCCGCAGCCGGCCCGAACCGTACTGCTCGGCCACGTCCGCGATCTTGGTCAGGGTGGCGCCGTCCACGCGGCCCACGCGGGGCGCGAAGCCGACGTAGAAGCGGCCGTCGTTCTGCTGGTGGACGCCGACGTGGTCGCGCCACTGGCCGGAGGGCTGCTCGGGCGCGGGGCCGTCCGTCAGCTCGCGCCCCAGGTACTCGTCCTGGAGGACCTGGCGGAATTTGGCCGGACCCCAGTCGGCGACGAGGAACTTCAGGCGGGCGCGGTTGCGCAGCCGGCGGTAGCCGTAGTCGCGGAAGATCGAGATGACACCCTCGTAGATGTCCGGGACCTCTTCCAGCGAGACCCAGGTGCCCAGGCGGACGCCCAGCTTGGGGTTGGTGGAGAGGCCGCCGCCGACCCAGACGTCGAAGCCGGGGCCGTGCTCGGGGTGGTTCACGCCGACGAAGGCGATGTCGTTGATCTCGTGCGCCACGTCGAGCAGCGGCGAACCGGAGATCGCGGACTTGAACTTGCGGGGCAGGTTCGAGAAGTCGGGGTTGCCCACGATGCGGCGGTGGATCTCGTCGATGGCGGGCGTGCCGTCGATGATCTCGTCCTGCGCGATGCCGGCCACGGGGGAACCGAGGATGACGCGGGGCGTGTCACCGCAGGCCTCGGTGGTGGACAGGCCGACGGCCTCCAGGCGGCGCCAGATCTCGGGGACGTCCTCGATCCGGATCCAGTGGTACTGCACGTTCTGGCGGTCGGTGAGGTCCGCGGTGCCGCGCGCGAACTCCTCGGAGATCTCGCCGATGACGCGCAGTTGCTCGGTGGTCAGCCGGCCGCCGTCGATGCGCACGCGCAGCATGAAGTACTTGTCGTCCAGCTCCTCCGGCTCCAGGATCGCGGTCTTGCCGCCGTCGATCCCGGGCTTGCGCTGGGTGTAGAGGCCCCACCAGCGCATGCGGCCGCGGAGGTCGTTGGGGTCGATCGAGTCGAAGCCCGCCTTGGAGTAGATCGTCTCAATGCGCGTCCGCACGTTGAGACCGTCGTCGTCCTTCTTGAACTGCTCGTTGCCGTTGAGGGGCGTGTGGTGTCCGACGGCCCACTGACCCTCGCCGCGGTGACGGCCGGTCTTGCGGCGCGCTGCGGCTGCGGGGGCGGCTGCGGGCGTTTCGGGGGTGGCGGCCATGGCGGTACGTCCTTCTTCGGCGGCTCGGGGCAAGGGCAGGGGAGGTGGCGGCGCGCCCCTGTCGGACCGGCGACGCTGAGCAGGTGCGGTCGAAATGCCGCCTTCGGCCGGTTTTGCCGGCAGGCAGGGGCGGTATTCGACCTTCAGGGGGCTTACGTGGTCGGCGCGCCCGCTTCAGTGGGGGCGACGTCGACGTGCGGCGGTGGCTGGTTCCGTCAGCTCGCCGGACAGATGGCGCTGGACATGCGGCCGAGGTCGACGTGCCGCCGACTCACCAAGGCAATTCCAGCTCCATTCATGGCGGAAGCGTGTCATGCCCCGATTGGAGGAGTCCACTACTGTCCATCATGCGGACGAAGTCGTCCCGAATCGTGGGACGCGGTGACGGGGGTCACGTCTTCGGGTACTTCACGGCCGCCGGCGGCGGCTCGGGAGGAGCCCGCGGAACGGCTGTTTCCGGCCCGGCCGGGGACGTCACGGCGGGCGGGGTCCGGCGGGTGGGCCGGGGTGTGGGCCGGGGTGTGGTGGAGGGAACGGCGGCCGGGGGTGTGCCTCCCGGCCGCCCTGCCCGGACGGTTACGCGCCGGGCCAGGGGCCGGGGGTGGGGCCGTCCTGCTTCTCCTCGGTCTCGGTGCGGAAGACCTCGAAGCCGCGCCGCCGGTAGTTGTCCATCGCGGTCGGACCGTCCTGGCTGCAGGTGTGCACCCAGACGCGCCGCGTGGGCTCCCGGTCCGGCCAGCGGGACGCGAGGTCCCAGGCACGGGCCGTTCCGACCGTCAGCAGGTGCCCGCCGATGCGCCGGCCCCGGAAGTCGGGCAGCAGTCCGAAGTACATGATCTCCACCACGCCGTCGGGCTGCGGATCCAGTTCCACGTACCCCGCCGGGGTGCCGCGCTCGTACGCCACCCACGTCTCCACGCCGGGCCGCTCCAACTGCTCCACCCACTGCGCACGGGTCAGCGACAGCCGGTCCGTCCAGTGGATGTCGCCGCCCACCGAGGCGTACAGGTAGCGGCTGAACTCGGGCGAGGGGACCTCCGCCCGCTCGATGCGGACCTCGGGGCCGGGTACGGCCGCCGCGACCAGATCACCGGGCGCGGTCATTTCGAGGGACCAGGTGGTCAGCGTGATGGTGCTCATGCCGTTCAGGGAACCACATCCCCCGCCGGCCCCTCCGGGGTGCCCCGGCCGCCCGTGCCGGCCGTGCCGCCCTGCCGGGCCCGGACCACGGCGGGGGCGGTGGAGTGGGGGAGCAGTTCCGCCGGATCCCGGGGCCGGACCAGCTCCACCTCCACGTCCTGCGCGAAGCGGTACGGCCGGTGCGTGAGCACCCCCGCGAGGTGGCGGCGGACCCGGGAGAGCTCGGCCCGGACCGTCACCGTGCGCGTGGGGTCCCCGAACAGTTCCGCGGCCAGCTCCGCCGCCGAGCGCCCGCGCGGGCTCTCCGCCAACAGGAACAGCAGCTCCGCGTGGCGCGGGCTCAGCTCCTGGGACCAGCTGCCGGCGGCCCCGTACACGGTCGCCGACCAGGAACGCGGCCGGCTCAGGTCCAGTACGACGCGGCTCAACGGGGCGGCGGCCGCCCGCGGCTCCGCGATCCGCAGCAGCCAGCCGCCGGGCAGCGGCTCCGCAACGCAGTCCCCCAGCTGCGGCAGCCACAGCCGACCCGGGCCGAGGGTCTTCGGCAGCGGTATCCGGTCCGCCGGCGCCAGGCCCGCCACCGCCGCCGTCCAGCCGTGCGGGTCCACGGCCAGCGCCCGGCCGGGCAGCCGGGCCAGCAGCGGGGCCGCGACCGCCCGCAGCCGCTCCAGCGACTCCAGGTGCCGCACCCGCAGCTCGCGCTCGGCCAGGCGGGCCACGGAGCTGACCCACGCCAGGGTGGCGGGGTGCATGGTGGCCAGCGGCCCGCTGACGTCGACGACGCCCAGCAGCTGCCCGTCCCGGGGGTCGCGCACGGGGGCGCCCGCGCAGGTCCAGTCGTGGTGGCTGGAGACGAAGTGCTCGGCGGAGAAGACCTGCACCGGACGCCGGACCACCAGCGCGGTGCCCACCCCGTTCGTCCCGACGACCGCCTCCGCCCAGTCGGCGCCCACCGCGAATCCGAGCCGGTCCGCCTTGCGCAGGATCGAGGCGTGCCCCTCCCGCCACAGCAGCCGGCCGTCCGCGTCGGCGACGACCATGATGTGCAGGGCCTCGTCCAACGCGGGCAGCAGCCCCTCGCGGAGCACCGGCAGGAGTTCGCGCAGCGGCGAGACCTGCCGCCGCTCCTGCGTCTCGGCGGCCGACAGCACGCGCGAGCGGGCGTCCCGGTCGGGGTGCACCCCGCCGGCCAGCATCCGCCGCCAGGACTCGGCGATCTCCGGGCGCGGGGCCGCGGGCGGTCGCCGCCCGGCCAGCGCGGCGGCCCGCACCCCCTTCAGCAGGCGCGCGGCGTCGCGCGCGTCCATGGCCGAGATGCGTGCCACGTCGGCCGTGCCGCCTGCGGTGTTGGCCACCGGAACCTCCCCGTGCTGAACAGGACGTACTGCGGGAGCCGCCCGCCCCGCGCACATGACCTTCCCCGGGCACGTGCGGCGGGCGCTCTCCGAACCGAGGGTTGCAACGGTATGCAACTCTCGCCAAGCCCCGGTCGTCCGACCGAAACTATCGGCACGCCGCCGAGCGGCGTGACAGCTCCTTCCTCGGGGCTTCTCGGATCAGGGGTGGTGCCGAGTCGGCGCGGCGCCACCCCCGGTCCCACCTCCACGGGCCCGGATCCCGGTGCTGCGCGGTTTGGGGACCGCTCCCAGCCCGTGGTCCGCGCCCGTGCCAGCGGTTCCCGGCCGCGCCCCGACCGGGGCGGCGCCCCCGTCAGACCTCGATCCGCGCCCGCTCCACCACCGACGCCAGGTCGAGGCTGTGCGGCAGCGTCCCGAACGCCGCGCCCCAGTCCCCGCCGAGCCGCGAGGCGCAGAACGCGTCCGCCACCTCCGGCGGAGCCCACCTGACCAGCAGGGACCCCTGCAACACCAGGGCCATCCGCTCCACGACCCGCCGGGCCCGGGCCTCGATGCCGTCGAGGTCGGCCAGCTCGGTGAGCAGGTTCTTGATCGCGGCGTCCAGCCGGTGGTCGGCGCCCCGGGCCAGGCCGACCTCCTGGAGGAACGCGTTCAGGGCCATCGGCTCGCGTTGCAGGGCCCGCAGCACGTCCAGCGCCTGCACGTTGCCGGAGCCCTCCCAGATCGAGTTCAGGGGGGACTCGCGCAACAGTCGGGGCAGCCCGGACTCCTCGACGTAGCCGTTGCCGCCCAGACACTCCAGGGCCTCGGCGACCATCGGCGTACACCGCTTGGTCACCCAGTACTTCGCGGCGGGCACCGCGAGGCGCAGGAAGGCCCGCTCCTGCTCGGTGTCGGCGTCGTACGCCGCCGCCAGGCGCAGGGTCAGCACGGTCGCCGCCTCGGACTCCAGGGCGAGGTCGGCGAGCACGTTGCGCATCAGCGGCTGGTCGACGAGCGGTGCTCCGAAAGCAGAGCGGTGCTCCGCGTGGTGGACGGCCTGGGACAGGGCCTGCCGCATCAGGGACGCCGAGCCGATCACACAGTCCAGCCGGGTCGCCGCGACCATCTCGATGATCGTGCGCACCCCCCGGCCCTCCTCGCCCACCCGCCGCGCCCAGGTCCCGTCGAACTCGACCTCGCTCGACGCGTTCGACCGGTTCCCCAGCTTGTCCTTCAGCCGCTGGATCGCGAACACGTTGCGGGTGTCGTCCGGCAGCACCCGGGGCACCAGGAAGCAGCTCAGCCCGCCCGGTGCCTGCGCCAGCACCAGGAACCCGTCGGACATGGGCGCCGAGCAGAACCACTTGTGGCCCGTCAGCAGGTACTCCCCGGAGGCGTCGAGCGGCGCCGCCACCGTCGTGTTCGCCCGTACGTCGCTGCCGCCCTGCTTCTCCGTCATGCCCATCCCGAAGAGCACGCCGCCCTTGAGCGCCGCCGGACGCAGGCCCTCCTCGTACACGTGCGAGGTCAGCCGCGGCTCCCATTCGGCGGCCAGCTCCGGATCCGTGCGCAGCGCCGGGACCGCGGCGTGCGTCATCGAGACCGGGCAGCCGTGGCCCGCCTCGGCCTGCGACCACAGGAAGAACCCGGCCGCACGGCGCAGGTGCCCCGCCGGTGGGCCCCAGGCGTCGGTGAGCCCCGAGGTCACCGCGTGGCCCAGCAGCCGGTGCCAGGCGGGGTGGAACTCCACCTCGTCGATCCGGTTCCCGTACCGGTCATGGGTGCGCAACTTCGGCGGACATTCGTTCGCCTGCGTCCCCCAGTCCTGCGCCTGGGAGGAGCCCGCGGCGCGCCCGAGCGTCGTGAGCTCCTCCCTTACCTCGTCGCGGAGTTCGGGGGCGGCGTCGGCGAGGTGCCGTTCCACGCCCTCCGTGAGGGCCCGGTCGCCGAGGTAGACCTCGTGGCCCACCAGGGGCGGGGCCTGGTTGCTGACTGTGTGGGTGGTGGCTGCCATGCGGATACCGTAAGGACGTGCAGCCAGCAAAAGAAACACCCGAGCGGATCCCAGGACGGCTCCACCGGGCCCGCGCCCTCTATCGCAACGTCTCGAAGCGGAAGATGGCCTGGCTGCTGCTGAAGGACACCGTCAACTCGTGCATCGAGTACCGGATCCTCGGACTGGCCGCCGAAGCGGCCTTCTTCACGCTGCTGTCGCTGCCGCCGCTCTTCCTCGGTCTGCTCGGTCTGCTCGGTTACGTCGACGGCTGGACCGACACCCAGTCCGTGCAGAGCATCGAGGAGAACATCCTGCGCGCGGTCGGCACGATCCTGTCCGACCGGGGCGTCAACGACGTCGCGAAACCCATGCTCGACGACGTCACCAGCCGCGGCCGGCCCGACCTGATCTCGCTGGGTTTCGCCTTCGCCCTGTGGTCGGGATCGCGCGCCGTCAACGTCTTCATCGACACCATCACCGTCATGTACGGCCTCGACGGGCACCGCGGCATCGTCAAGACCCGGCTCCTCGCCTTCCTCCTCTACATCATCGCCCTGCTGATCGGCGCGATCGTGCTGCCGCTGATGGTCGTCGGACCCGACGCCGTCGTGCGGCTGCTGCCGTGGAGCACGGAGGTCATCGCGGTGCTGTACTGGCCGACGGTCACCCTGCTCTCCATCGCCTTCCTGACCACCCTCTACCACGTCTCCGTCCCGGTGCGTTCGCCGTGGATCGAGGACGTGCCGGGCGCGCTCGTCGCCCTCGCGATGTGGGTGCTGGGCTCCTTCCTGCTGCGGATCTACCTGACCAACACCGTGGAGGGGCCCACGATCTACGGGTCGCTGGCCGCCCCCGTGGCGATCCTGCTGTGGATCGGCATCTCCGCGTTCGCCGTGCTCGTCGGCGCGGCCGTCAACGCCGCGATCGACCGCGTCTGGCCCTCGGTGGCCACCGCCGCGGCCCGCGAGGCCAACGAGCGGGTCCGCGAGGCGGAGGCCGCCCAACTGGTCGCCCGGGCCGCCGCCTGGCGGGCGCTGGCCGAGGGGGAGTCCGAGGACGACGAGGACGCCGGCATGCCCTCCGAGTTCCCCGAACGCTGGTCGAAGTTCCTGCCGCCGGAGGACTACACCTCCCGGCTCCGCAAGCACTGAGGACCCGGCGCGGGCCGGCTGACCCGGCGGTACGGCGGGCCGCCTAACCTGGCGGCATGTACGAGGAGGCGCCGTCCGCGGCCGTGCCCGGGGCCGTCGTGTGGCGGGCCCGCGGGACCGGCTCCGTGGTGGTGCCCGACGGTTGCATGGACCTGCTGTGGGTCGGCGGCCGGCTCCTGGTCGCCGGGCCCGACACCGGACCGCACCCCGCCGGGGAGGTTCCCGGCGGCGCCTTCGCCGGGCTCCGCCTCGCCCCCGGGACCGCGCCGGCCTTGCTCGGCGTACCGGCCCACGAGCTGCGCGACCGGCGGGTCGAGCTGGCCGGGCTGTGGCCCGGCGCCGAGGTGCGCCGCCTCACCGAACGCGTCGGGGGGTACGAGGACCCCCGTGAGGGCCTCGAAGAGCTGGCCCGGGTGCGGGCCGCGGCCGTCGGGCCACCCGATCGCCTCGTCGCCGAGGTGGCGGACCGGCTGCGGGCCCGGGAGTCGGTCGCCGGGATCGCCGCGGCGGTCGGCCTCGGGGAACGGCAGCTGCGCCGGCGCTCCCTCGACGCCTTCGGGTACGGCCCCCGCACCCTCGGCCGGGTGCTGCGCTTGCAGCGGGCGCTGACCCTGGTACGGCGCGGGCTGCCGCCGGCCCGGGTGGCCGCCCTGGCCGGGTACGCGGACCAGGCGCACCTCACCCGGGAGGTGCGGGCCCTGGCCGGGACGACCCCGCGGGCCTACGCGATGGCGGGGCCGGAGGGCGCGGCGGGGTCGGAGGGCGACGCGGGGTCGGAGGGCGCGAACAGCGAGATCCCGGAGCCGTCCGGGTCGAGCACCACCGCGTAGCGCTGCCCCCAGAACGCGTCCCAGGGCTTCATGTGGCCCTCGTGTCCCGCGCCGGTCAGTTCGGCGTACAGCGCGTCCACCTCGGCCGGGGAATCGCACAGGAAGGCGAGCTCCACCCGGTTGCCACCGACCGGGCGGGTCCAGGAGGGGTCGATGCCGCGGATGGATTCCTCGGTGTCCCAGGCGACCCGCGGACCCCCGGGAAGGACGGCCTCGACGTGCGGCTGGTCCGCGGAGCCGGCCGGCACGTCCAGCCCGAGACGACGGTAGAAGGCGAGGGAGGCGGCCATGTCGGAGACGACGATGCCGATCATGTCGAGTCGTGGAGTCATGGCAGCAGGCTAGGCAGCCGCGCCGGGCGCCGTCTTGAACGAAACGGACATCGCCGCGCATCGCACGCGTCGCCGCGCACCAACCGCCATCGGCCTCCTCACGGGGCGGGCCGTGGAAAAAGAGGTGGCGGGGGCGGGCGGGCGCTTGTTAACGTGAACCCGTTCCCGCCGAGCGGTGCGGGAGCGCAGCGTGCAGCCGATCCGGAGGTGAGTTCATTGATGACTGTCATGGCGCAGGGCACTGCCCGCACTCAGAAGACCATCAATGTCACCTCCGTGGTCTCCGGCTGACCTCACACCACTTCCGCGCGCCGACGAGCGCACGCTGCCGGGGCCACCCTGTGAAGGGTTCCCCTTGACTTCCTCTTCTTTCCCGCAGGCCTCCCTCGCGCACGCCCTCACCCCCCTCGGGTGGGACGAAGCCTGGGCCGCCGCCTTCGCCCCGTACGCCGCCCAGGGACTCGTCCCCGGCCGGGTCGTCCGGGTCGACCGCGGCCAGTGCGACATCGTCACCGCGGACGGCGCCGTCCGCGCCGACACCGCCTTCGTCACCCCCCACGACCCGCTCCGGGTCATCTGCACCGGCGACTGGGCCGCCGTCGAGGCGTCCGGAAACCCGCGCTACGTGAAGGCGTACCTGCCGCGCCGGACCGCGTTCGTGCGCTCCACGTCCTCGCAGCGCTCCGAGGGGCAGATCCTCGCCGCCAACGTCGACCACGCGATCATCGCGGTGTCGCTCGCCGTCGAACTCGACCTGGGGCGCGTCGAGCGGTTCCTCGCGCTGGCGTGGGAGTCCGGGGCGCAGCCGCTGGTCGTCCTGACCAAGGCCGACCTGGTTCCGGACCCGGTGACCCTCGCGCACCTCGTCGAGGACGTGGAGACCGCCGCGCCGGGGGTGCAGGTGCTCACCGTCTCCTCGCACCACGGGGACGGCACCGATGTGCTCGGCGCGATCGTCGCCGAGGGGACGAGCGTGCTGCTGGGTGTTTCCGGCGCGGGCAAGTCCACGCTGGCGAACGCGTTGCTCGGTGCGGACGTCATGGAGGTCCGGGCCACGCGTGACATCGACGGCAAGGGCCGGCACACCACGACCACCCGCAACCTGCTCGCCCTGCCGGGCGGGGGCGTCCTCATCGACACCCCCGGGCTGCGGGGCGTCGGGTTGTTCGACGCGGAGGTGGGGGTCGGGCAGGTCTTCTCGGAGATCGAGGACTTCGCCGCCGGGTGTCGCTTCCACGACTGCGCGCATGAGGCGGAGCCGGGGTGCGGGGTGCTGGCCGCACTGGAGTCGGGGGCGTTGTCGGAGCGGCGGCTGGAGAGCTACCGCAAGCTGCTGCGCGAGAACCAGCGGATCGTGGCGAAGACGGACGCGCGGTTGCGGTCGGAGATCCGCCGCGACTGGCGGCTGAAGTCGGCTGAGGGCCGGGCCAATTACGCGGCGAAGCGCAACGGGCGCGCGTAACGGTGCCGGGGGTCGGGGTCCCGCTCGCTCGGGGCCCCGGCCGCGGGGGGTGGGGGCGGGTGCTGGTGCCGGTGGGGGCTGCGGGTGGGTCGGGGCCGGTGCCGGGGGGGGGGGGGGGGGGGGGGGGGGGGGGGGTTGTTTGGGGGGGGGGGGGGGGGGGGGGGGGGGGGGGGACCGGGGTTGTTTGGGGGGGTGGGGTTGTTGGCCCA
>NZ_JBVHZI010000009.1:0-68048 GCF_055574495.1 Streptomyces sp. NPDC029836
AAAGGGCCCCACGCGCCCACAGGACAGCCGCGAAGACGGCTTGCGGTCACATCCAGGCGCAGCGCGGCCGCGTTCCAGACGGGCGTGCAGGACTTCGCGCAGTACATCGAGCGCGAGGGTGGAGGCCTCCCCGGTCGGTGCCACGTCGAGCAGTTCCCCGACGGCAGTGGCTGGGTGGTGGAGCGCGCGTTCGCTCATCTGCACTGGTTTCGCCGTCTACGGATCCGCTGGGAGATACGCGACGACATCCACGAAGCCTTCCTCACCCTCGGGTGCGCACTCATCCGCTGGCGACGCTTGAACTCATCCCGATAGGAATTCTCCGACGCTTCTTGCCCTCCGCTCCTCGGCAGCCTCCCCGGCGTCGGTCCCTTCTCACCAGTCCGGCTGGCAGCGAGTCGACGTCGGGGTAGCCGGGTGAGCCGTTGCCTTTGCCAGCGGGGTTCATCAGGTCGCCTTGGCCTACCCGGCCTGCCGTCGGCCTTCGCTGAGGACTGATTGACACACGCCTTCCCCTACGGCGCAGTGACCTTCACCGGTTCCGTGTCGTCCTCGCTGTGCCGCTCGGCCCAGTTCTCCAACGCCGTGCGGCAGGCGTGGTCGACGTGGTGTAGCCCGGAGAGGTCCAGCTCCACGGGGCGGTTCTGGGGCAGTGCCTCCAGAGTGTCGAGAATTTTCGGCAGCCGCAGGAAGGTCGCGTTGCCCGACAGGTATGCCTGGACGGGACCGGCGCCCTTGTCGATGACCTCCAGCTTGACGTGCGAGGCTTGCCAGGCTGTCTTGGCGACCGACAGCGCCAGACCGATCAGGACGCCTTCGAACATGTTGACCGCGACGATCGCCACGGCCGTGACCACGAGAATCAGCGCTTCACCGCGGTACGCGGTCCACAGCAGCGCGACTTGCCGGAACGGGATCAGCTTCCAGCCGACGTGCAGGAGGATGCCGGCGAGCGCGGGCAGCGGGATGAGTTCCAGGACGGACGGCAGGAGTACCGCGAACAGCAGCAGCCACACGCCGTGCAACACGCGGGAAGCCTTGGTCCTGGCACCGGCCTGTACGTTTGCCGAGCTCCGCACGATCACAGCGGTCATCGGCAGCGCGCCGAGCAGCCCGCACACGGTATTGCCGGCGCCCTGCGCCATGAGTTCCTTGTCGTAATCGGTGCGCGGCCCGTCGTGCATCCGGTCGACGGCCGCCGCGCTGAACAGGCTTTCGGCGGAGGAGATCAGTGCGAACGCGAGGATGGTGCCGAGGATGGCCGGCTGGCCCAGCCGGCCGAAGGCGTCGGCGCCCGGCGGCTGGATCGCGCCGAGCAGCCCCTGTACCTCCACCGTGGCGACGGGCAGCCCGAACGCCTGCGAGGCCAGCGTGGCCAGCAGCACCGCCACGAGCGCACCCGGCAGTGCCCGTACTCGTTTCGGCATCCGCTTCCACAGCACCATCACCGCGATGGTGACTGCGCCCACCCCGAGCGAGGTCAGGGCCTCGGTGCTACCGACGGCGCGGAGAAACGCATCAGGCAAGCCCGCGATTTTGTCGATGCCGGACGCCGGTGCCTTGAGGCCCGCCGCCGCGTACAACTGGCCCGCGATGATCACGAGGCCGATGCCGGCCAGCATGCCCTCGACCACCGAGACCGAGATGGCCCGGAACCAGCGGCCCAACTTGAGCGCGCCCATGAGGAGTTGGAGCAGCCCGGCTGCCAGCACGATCACACCGAGCGCGGTCAGTCCGAACTGGCGGACGGCCTCGAAGACGAGCACGGTCAGACCTGCGGCCGGCCCGGACACCTGCAGGCTGCTGCCCGGCATCAGTCCCACGACGATGCCGCCCACGATGCCGGTGACCAGGCCGAGTTCCGCCGGGACACCGGAGGCTACGGCCACGCCGACGCACAGGGGCAGTGCCACGAGGAAGACGACAAAGGAGGCGGCGAAGTCATGCCTGAGATGGGGGAACTTGATCGCAGCATTCATGGCGCCGCTCACAGGGCCTGGAAGGTGTCGGTGTCCGTGTGGTGCGCAAGTACCGAGCCGGTGTGCACCTCGTAGTACCAGCCGCGCACCCGCAGACGCCCTTCGGCCAACCCCTTCTCCACGCAGGGGTACGAGCGCAGGCGCAGCAGTTGAGCGAGCACGTGGTGCTGCACGGAGACGGCGACCGCCGGGTCGTCCGGGTCGTGCGACTCCGGACGCGTCGCGGCATAAGCGAGCCAGTCCCGAACGGCGGGGACGGGGTCAAGGTCATCGCCGCGCACCAGCGCGCCGACAGCACCACAGTGGGAGTGGCCACAGACGACGATGTCCTGGACCCCGAGCACTTCCACGGCGTACTCGATGGTGGCGGCCTCGGAGGTGGGCCGCTCGGGAGCGTAGGGCGGGACGATGTTGCCCGCGGTGCGCAGCTCGAAAAGCTGACCGGGGGCAGCGCCGGTGATCAGGGCCGGTACGACCCGGGAGTCGGAGCAGGTGATGAACAGGACCTGGGGGGACTGGCCTTCGGCGAGTTTGGTGAACTCCTCAGGGCGCTGTCCGAACGTACGGGCGTTGTCGATGAGGGGCTGCATGCGTGGTTATCCTCCTGGCGCGCCATGAGAGCGCGTCGGACGGGCAGGACGGAGAAAGGCGCTGCTTCAAAACCGGGAGCGTCGCCGGGCCCTGGCGTAGGGGCGCGGGGGGCTACCGGCCCGCCAAGACAGCGTTCGCCGCGGGTAACGGCGCTCGGCGTCTACCTGGATAACTCAATTCCGGACCGAGCTTCGGCGACGAAAGAAGAGATCTCGTGCGCATGTGCGAATGCTGCCGCCTGCGGCGGGAACAGACCGCAAGCAGGACGGCAAGGAGGATCGCAAGCGCAGCCACGGCTGCCACACCAGGCAACATCCAGCCCTCCCGCAAATTCGACACCCCTGGCGTACGCCAAGAACCAGTCAACGGTTGGTCAAGAAACACGTTAACCCAACGAAGTTGTTTGCATGGTTAACGCGGCGTGTCCCACTGAAGAGAGACCGAAAGTGCTGGCCTTGTTGGCGCGATCCCGTCCCGAATCTTGAGCGGTTCATCGTCGGCGAGAGCAACCTCGTTTCTCACTGGGGCAGGACCATGCGGGACCCGGCACCGTGACCAGCCGGCACTCACGCCTCCAACTGGGGATTCGAAGTTCCGCACCCACCGGATTGGTGCGAATTCACCGAAAGCCGACACGGAGCGGTTGCCAGGGACACCTCCCCGCCTTCGACCGAACCGAGGAAGCTCGGGGTGCTCACACCGTCGCGCTGCTCCGCATGCCAGGTGCTGGGCGCCCGTGGTGAAACGACTTCCGGCCGGGTCACAGCTTCTGGTCTTCGCGGCCTTCCTGACTGCCGGCGGGAATCTCCTCCACATGCTGCCCGGCGGCCGGTGACGATGGCGGCAGCGTCGGCGAGCCTGTCGGCGCTCCCCGCCGCGCCCAGCACGAGGAGGCGGACGGCACTGGAACTCGCCGCCTCGCTGCCGCAGGGCGTGCGTCACCGCTGCGGATTCCATCCGGGCTGGGCGGTGCGCGCGTACGAGGACCACCTCGTTTGGCTGGCAGGAAGTGAAGATGCGACGGAAGGACGAGACAGACAGGCAAGCAGCACAGGCACGGCTGGTAGTGCCCGTCATGGACGGGAACCAGGGCGAGGTGGTCAACCACAGCTCCGAACCACTGCTTGAACTGCGGATTATCAGGGCCGACGCCGACCAGCCCAACGGCGGTCCGGTCGCGGGCAGGCTCCCCTGGCCCTCATCCTCCTGGGACCTGTGGGCGTCTCGCTCTTCTTCGTACTCAGCGGCTTCGTGCTGAGCGTCTCGGCGCGGGAGACGGACACGGCCGGCGCGTTCTGGCGCCGGCGGCTGAGGGGGATCCACCCCAACCATCTGGTCATCTGGGCCGCCGGCATGCTGCTCCACCAAGGGGCGGGAATGCCACGCAACGACAACGGCTTCCCTCCCACCACACCCTCGCCTCTCGGTGACTTGACCAACGCTCTCCTGATCAACACGCTCATCCCGCTGCCGCAGTTCGCGACAAGCGGCAACGATGTGACCTGGCCCCTCACCTCGAGCTGCTGTTCTACCTGCTGTTCCCGCGCCTGATCCCGCTCATCTCCCGGCTTCACCGAAAGCAGCTCCTCGCCGCCGCCGCGGGCGCGGTTGCCGCGGCCTGGACAGTCCCGTTGGTCTCGCTGCGACCGGCAGGCCAGCGGCTGACCCACGCCTCCTGGGTGGAGAGCTCACCGACCTGCATATCGGATTCGCATACGCCTTCCCGCCACCACCCCGGCTCCCCGAGTCCATCCTGGGCATGGTGCTGGCCCGACTGCACGCCACCGGGTACACACCCCGGATCGGCGTCCTCCCTGCGTTGCGCTGCTCGGCGCATGCCTGCTGACCGGCATCGGGGTACTCCCCTGCCTTCCTGTACGCCGCGAGCACCGTCATCCCGGTAGCACTGCTCATCTCGAGCACGGCAGCACTGGACACACGGGGCACCAAGTCGCTACTGCGCACGCCGGCCCTTGTGCTCCTGGGCGAGATCTCCTACGCCTTCTACCTCGTCCACCGCCCGTACCGGCAGCCCTCACGCACTACACACCATGGGGAACGGCGGGCACCATCTGCGTCGGCTTGGTACTGGCACTGCTCGCTGCATGGCTGCTGTACGTACTCATCGAGAAACCCTGCTGCGCGCCGCCCCGGGCGCGGCCGTAGTCGACCTCCACCGTCCGCACCCGGCCGCAGCATGCCCAGTCGGGTCAGGTGCACAACGTCGCACCGACACCCAGGCGCACCGCCTTCTGCTCCGGCCCCAACAGCACGTGTCGGTCCAGGAGGACGGGCAGGTCGCGACGGCGGGCAAGTACGGCGAGCTGGTCCCCGTGGACCAGGCCGGCATCCCCCTCGTCGACCAGGCCCTGGCCCTGTACACCCAACGTGCCAACGGATCGTGAGTACCCCACACGTCCGATCCTCCGGTGCGGTCCTCCGCCGGGCCCTGTGCCCATCGCGGCCCCGGTACGGGGGCCGGCTCACTATCGTGGGGGCTGCCGACCCCTGGAGGGACCACCGTGACGACCGCTCCGGGACACCCCTACGGTGTTCCCCCGATGCCCGGGCGCAGCATTCCCGCCCTACGCGCCGCGATCGCCGCGCACGCTCCTGATCTCCTTGCCGATTTCGAGGCCGGGTGGCGAGCCAAGGTGGCCGACACCTACGACATCGGCGCGGCCCCGGCGTTCCTGGCCCGCTGGTGGGCCGAGTACGCTCTCGCCCGCGACCCCGAGCTCGACAGGCACGTCCGCGACCGTGAAGAGCGTGCCGCGCACTCCACGGACCCGGACAAGGCCAAAGCCCTCCTGGAGGAAGCGGCCACGACCCACCAGCGCGCCGCCCAACTCGGACCCGGCGAGTGAGCCAGGAGTTCACCGGACCGCCCTGGGCCGTCGACTGGACCAAGACCGCCTCCGAGTACCGCGAGACTGTCCGGGGCCGTTCCTGGCCCGGCCGGTCAGAATGCCGTTGGTGTCGGTCCAGTAGGACCGCTCGGCGGGCACGGCCCCGCTGTCCGCTCCGAAGACGGGGGTGCCGTCGAAGACCCAGCGGTGGGTGGAGGATCCGCGCGCGGGCCTCGGCGGCGGCCGGTCTGAAGGAGCCGGGGCTGCGCGCCCTCGCCGTCGCGCACGCAGGCTCGGAAAGGCCAGCTCGGTCGGCGGGAGTTCCCGTGCCCGCCAGCTGGGCGGTCGAGACCGTGGGCTGCTCAGGAGCACCGCTGTTGTCGGCGCGGAGTCGACATCGACGGGGCGTCGACAGGGCCGAGGAAGGAGTGGCCGGGTCAGGGTTGTTCCCGGTCCGTGGTGTTGGTGGAGCGCGGGCGGTGGAGTGCTAGGGCCTGTGTGATGTCGTGATCTGTTGCTGTGTTCCGCCCTCTTCGCGGGGTGGAACTCAATGGGACTGTGAGGGTGACGCGCAGGCAACTCACCCCTGCCCGGGCGCGGCCCGTGCGGTGTTCATCGGCGTGTGCAGCCGGGTGAGACGGCCGGCGGTCCAGCTGAGGTAGACGCCGACGGCGCCCAGCGCCTCGGCGATCCAGGCAAGGTTCTCGATCACGGGCCGCGACACTAGCCGCCCGGACGCCACCCCGCTCGCCCCTGCCCGCACGGCACCCCTTCGGGCGCCCCGTAGGCTGCGCCGACGATGTCCTGGGGGAAGGGAACCGCATGAGGATCCACCTACGTGCCCGCGAGCCGCTGGCCGGCCTGCTGCTGCTGCTCTGCGCCGCCTGCGTCGCGGTCATATCGACGCAGGCGATCGATGGCGGCCTTGCCCTGACGATGCGGGCGGGCCGGGACCACGCGTTCCTGCTCAGCTGGCTGGTCCTGGGCACGCTCACCGGCGCCGTCCTGCTCGGCCTGCGCCGAGGCCAACTCCGCGCGGGTCTGCTGCTCGTCCTCGGCCTCGCGTCGGCACTGTACCTGTGCGCCTCCCCGCTCGTCCTGCTGCTCGGCGGCGGCGCGGAGGAGGAGCGGCGGAGCCCCGCGCCCGGCCGGGACGACCGGGTCCTGGTCGTCGAGGACGGCTCGATCATGATCGAGCCGATCCGGTACGTATGGGTCCACGAGGGCGCATGGCCGCTGGAGCGGCGGTGGGCCGTCGCACGGTTCAACGGTGACACCGGTGAGCAGGAACTCCGCGACGTGCGCTGGAGCGGTCCCCACGTGATCCGGATGACGACCGCCGACGGCACGGTCCACCAAGTGGTCATCTCCCCCGACGGCCGCCCGGAACGCAGGATCAACCTCGGCTGACGGCCCACCCGAGGTCGAGGCAGACGCCCTCAAAGAGCGTTTCGTCCCAGCCAGGGTGGTTGGTAACTCGGTCGCAGACACTTGGTACGGGTAGTCCTGCGTGTGAAGGTCGTGCCGTGTGCGCACCCAGGAAGCGGTTTCGCGCGTGGTCGCCCGAGTGGCCAGGGAGGGGTGATGGAAACGTTCGCAGGGAGACCAGCGCGGCTAGTGGTCGGCAACGATGACGAGGTGCCGCTGATTCTGACACTGGAGCCCTGCGGTGACGTCCATCGGATCTTGCCGAAGGAGGAGTGTGTCGTTGTCACACATTCCTCTGCGGGAGATGGATCGTGGCCCGGGACGCAGCTTGGGGACGAGCCGTTCCAGGTTGACCACCGGCGTGACTCGGTCACCGTGTGGGCCAACAGCCACTGCTGTCAGACCCCGACCGCGGGAGGAAGGGCAGCGCGACGCTCCTCAGCGCGCACCCCGGAGAGAGCGGCCACTTTCGAGCCGACTACTGACCTGTAAGTCGTCTTGTCGTAGGGCTGGCGGTCGGTGATCATCGCGGTATGCCGGAGGTATGAGGTATCCGCAGGGTGGTCTGACCGCGGAGAGGCAAGCATTCCGCGAGCGGGTCCGGATGGAAGCGGTTGCGATGCTCGCCGCCGGACGGGGGCAGCACCGAGGTCGCGAAGGGGTTACGGGTCAGTGTGCGGTCGGTCAGAGGTGGCGGCGGGCTTGGAGGGAGGCCGGGCAGGACGCGGTTCGTTCCCGTGGCCCGGCCCCGCGTCCGAAGCTGAGCGATGGGCCGTTCGCGATACTCGAGGAGGAGCTGGCCAAAGGCGCGAGTGCGCACGGCTGGCCGGATCAACGGTGGACGCTGGCCAGGATCCAGACGCTGATCGGCCGACGGTTCCACAAGAGCATGACGTTGTCGGGCATCGCTGTCGGGCGTCTCCCAGATGCTCCGACGCCAGGCTGGAGCCCCCAGGTTCCGGCCCGTCGTGCCGTCGAACGGGACGATGCGGCCGTGGCCGGCTGGGTGAAGGAGGTATGGCCGCACCTGGAACCACCGCGGCGGCGCTCGGGGCCTGGATCGTTTTCGAAGACGAAGCAGGATTCTCGATGACACCGCCGACCACCCGCACCTGGAGTCGGCGCGGATCCACCCACGTCATCCGGGTCCGAGGCCGTTCCCAGCGCCGTTTCCAAAGCCCCGTCCCCGCTTGAACAACCCCAACGAAACGGTCTTCGGGCTCATTCGTGGGGCCTTGAATAAGTCGATCTGAGCGTCCGGGGTGGCGCGGTGGAAGCCATGGAATCCGGAGGGTGGGTTCTGGGCGCAGCCTGTTCATCCGGCGCACGGGATCGCGGGCGTCGGGCCGAGCGGACCGAGGCCGGCGACTGTCCGGTCGCGGCTGCGCGCCCCCTGCCCTGCTTGCTCCGGCAGACCCAACGACTACAACATTGGCATGGGGCCGGACGGATGGATCGAGTGCGATTGGACCGCATGGCCGGTAGGTCCGAGACACGCCCCGAGGCCGTCTGCCCGCAGCAACCGAGCCGTCGGCGAGACCCGGTGCTCCCCCAGCTTCAGTCCCTGCGGTTGCGCCTCCAACCCCGGAGCCTATTCTGCGGGCGGCCGCCGGCGGACTTGGCCTCGATCAGCCGGTTCAACAGGCGGTACGCAATGTCATGCCCGTAATGATCAGCAAGGTCGACCGCGCCCATCAGGTGCGGCCGGGGGTGCGCGAGAGGCTCGGCCCCGTAGGCCAGAAGAATCACCGTGGATCGACTATCGGCAGTGACGCCGGCCCGGAGTGCCGTGTCCCCTTCCACATCGATGGCGTGCATCAGGAGGGTCATCCCGCAACACACCTCGTTGGGGTCGGCGCCCTCGTCGAGTATCCGCGTCAGGCCGGCCTGATCACCCGACTCCACCGCCTGGTGCATGGGCGTGCAGGCACTGTCGGTCACTCGGACTCCTCACCGAACGACTGGGGTTTGCGCTCCCACTTTGCCGGCTCGCGCAGCTTCGCTTCGCCCACTCCCACCCCGTTTCACGGTACACAACGCCCGCTCCGTTGGGATTCTCCCGTCAAATCCCGTGATCGCCTGGCAGATTTTACATCGGGACGGTATGAGCGGAGCTGGCGCGCTCACGCACGTGCGGGCGTCTCGGCTGGGGCAGACGTCAGGCGGCGAGTATGTTCCACTTGCCGTCCACGCTCCAGAACCCCACCTGCGGGAGGCTGGCCGGCAGGCCGCGACCGCGTCATCGGCATCCGTCCGGCGGTCGACGGTGTGTCCCGGCCGGGTACAGCGGAGCCGACGAGTGGGGCCGGCGCCGCCCACGCGTGAGCCGCCGCTCGGGCGTCGTATGCGTACGACCTCGCACCGTCACCCCCGCCGCATCGAGTTCGCCGGCGCCCCGGGCGGGTAGGAGTCAATCGGGGCACCGCTCGGCCGGCCCGGGGCGCGCGCCCTTGAGTAGCGACTGTCGGACCGGGGTCACCGGTCGGTGTGAGTGACCGACACGATGCGAAGGAACGGGACATGCCGGTGACGCGCAGGCAGCCCGAAACCACCTACCCGCTCGCCCCGCTCACGGCGCGGGACGCCGTGGAACCGAGCACGGAGACCCTCGTCCCCCCGGTCGGCTCGCACAACGAGTGGGACCCCTTGGAGGAGGTCGTCGTCGGCCGGCTCGACGGCGCCGCCATCCCCTCCGACCATCCCGTGGTCAGGTGCAACATTCCGACCTGGGCAGCCAGGTTGCAGGGCGTCGCGGCCGGCCGCCGCTACCCGCGACGGCTGATCGAGCCGGCACGACAGGAACTCGACCGCTTCATCGCCCTACTGGAATCGCTCGACGTCACCGTGCGCCGCCCCGACAGCGTCGACCACACGCGGCGCTTCAGCACACCGGACTGGGCCTCGCGCGGCTTCTGCAACACCTGCCCGCGCGACAGCATGCTCGTCATCGGCGACGAGATCATCGAAACCCCCATGGCCTGGCCGTGCCGGTACTTCGAGACGCACTCCTACCGCACCCTCCTCAAGGACTACTTCAGGCGCGGGGCCCGCTGGACGGCCGCCCCCAAACCGCAGCTGACCGACGAACTCTTCGAGCCCGACTTCCGGCCCCCCGAACCCGGCGAGCCCATGCGGTACGTCCTCACCGAGTTCGAGCCGGTCTTCGACGCGGCGGACTTCGTTCGCGCCGGACGCGACCTGTTCGTCACGCGCAGCAACGTCACCAACCGGACCGGCATCGAGTGGCTGCGCCGTCACCTCGGACCCGGGTACCGCATCCACGAGATCGAGAGCCGCTGCCGCACCCCCATGCACATCGACACGACCTTCATGCCGCTCGCACCCGGGAAGGTGCTGGTCAACCCCGACTACGTGGACGTCGACCAGCTGCCCGGCATCCTGGACGGCTGGGACGTCCTGACCGCTCCCGAGCCCGACCCGATCGGGGAGACCGTGCTCAAGCTGACCTCCCTGTGCGGGAAGTGGCTGAGCATGAACGTCCTCATGATCGACGAGAAGCGCGTGATCGTGGAACGGCACCACACGGCCATGCTGCGCGCCATGGAGGGCTGGGGGTTCGAGCCCATCCCGTGCGACCTGCTGCACTACGCGCCGTTCGGCGGGTCCTTCCACTGCGCCACGCTCGACGTCCGCCGCCGCGGCGCACTCGCCTCGTACTTCGACTGAACGACCACGGGACCGCCCGCCACCCGCCTCCACGTCGGGAAGCGGCCCCAGTCCGTCCAGAAACGTGGGCCGCCGGTGGTCAGCGCACCACGACAGGTCCCTCCGGTAGGCCCGGGCCGCCGACAGGCGGCGGCCCGGGCGAGGACCCGGTACGAGGAGCCGGGGGAGGCGCGCGTGACGGCTTCGACGCCGTGATCACACCGGTCATTGTGTGATCATCCACTGCTTCAGGTGCTCCCTGCCCGAACGCGAGGCGGCAGCGTTCAACCTGCTCGGCCACCTGCTCCACGAAACAGCACATGATCTTGTGGGGGATGACGTGCTCGTCTTGGCTGTGGACGAGAACGGCTTGCTCCAGGCTACGAGTTCACAGACTGCTTCCAGCGCAGATCGAGCAGCATCACGTCATGGAGGTCCGCGCTTTCGCCCCATGGCCGCGCCTCGCCGACCTTGCGGTATCCCCACGCCCGGTAAGCAGCCGACGCGGCCTTGCCCGCCGGGTGGACGTTCAACAGCACCCGCTCGGCTCCGATGCCGTCGAGCAGCGTCTTGTGCAGACACCGCGCAACACCCTGTCCGCGCCACGGTCCGCGCACGGCGAGTTCCATGAGCCCGAAGGTGCGGTGCCCGTCCTCGCGCCGCATGTCGTCGGGCACGGGTTCGGTCAGTTCGTCCCACCACACGGTGTCGGGCCCGAGCGGGTAGCCGTATGCCATGCCGATCGGCTCGGCCTCCGAGGTACGGGCCAAGACAGCGCGAAAGGTGCGGTTGCGAGCCTGTACGGGGAAGCGGCGGAAGGCTGCGGCGACGTCGTCCGCGGTCTCGTTGTACGGAGGCTCCGCGAACGCTTCGCCGTAGATCAGCTTGAACGCGTCCTCGGCCTTCACTGCGGCCGATCCATCCATGCGCCCTATCGCGATGATCCCTTGCTGCGTCATGTGGTCCCCCTCGAACCCTCACGCAAATGCGTTCGCCGCGCACTCGTGGCCGCTGAAACTTCCGGATCTTACCCAGCAAGGGCAGTGCGACGGTGCTGGGCCAGTATGGGCAGACGGTTGGGGAAGGTACAGACGTCGATCACTCGGCTGATCGTGAGCAAGACGCAGCCGGCGCCGGGACGGCCTCACTCAGCTCCACACGCCCGGCGTCGTCCACCGAGGCGTAGTGGCACTGGATGGCGTAGTGGCGGCCTGCATGAACGCGCAGCTCGGGCATGTCCGCAGACTGCCCCAGCTGCCACGTCGGAGTCTCGCGAGTACCCGCTCAGCGCTCGATGCGCGCCCCAACCGGCATTTGCGGGACAACGCTTACGAGCTCGTGCATGGTTGGCGTTGCGACGCTGGATCTTGATCCCTGACCATGTTCATGTGGTGGGGACAGCGACTCGTGCAGCTGTCATCAGCGATCGGCGGATTACAGGTCTGTCGGCCGATGTGATCGCCGAACTCGTCGCCGAGGTAGGTCCGTTATGGCACGAACGGCACCAGGCGAGACTGGAGTCCAGGCCACGCAAGCGAGCCGTTGGCGCCGGCGCAAGTCGTCGTCTCCATGACGTGAACCCAGGGCAACGGCCCTGCCGGCCACCGAGAACGCCGCCCGCCACAACGAGAAGAACCCGCCCCACGCTCCTATCTCCCACACCGCCTGCCCAGGGGTGTCCGGGGTCGGCCGGGGTCAGGTGCTCGGCAACGCGGCGAGCCAGGTCGAGGCACAGGGTGACGGTGCGGCCGACCGTGCGCAGCTGGCCCGCCGCGTCGTGGCGGCCCAGGACCAGGAGCTGCGGGCGCGCGAGGGCGCCTGCCGTGCGGCCGGTGTCCCCCGCACCCCCCGCACGACCACCCTGCGGTGGGGCCCTGCCCCGGACACCCACCGCAGGGCCCCACACCCCCGGCGTCGCTCGATTCGTCAGGGCATTCTTGGCCGAGACGTTCCCACCGGTCTCGTCCCCCACCGGCCCACCCACAGCTCCGAGGCATCGTTCCACCATCCGCATGAGCCCCCGCGTCAGCGCGTTGATCCGTGGACTGGTCGGAGGCACAGGGTCGGCAGCGTGCGCGGCAGCGGACATGCCGAGGGCTGTACCGGCGAGGACGAGAGCGGCGAGTGCGCGCCGAGCGGTGTTGTTCATGTACTGGGCATCCTCGACTCACCACCGCGGCCTACCCTGAAAGGGGCGGCCGGCCGGTGAGCGGCCCCGGCCGTCACCCGGTGGGCACCTGCTCCTCCCCCACTGTGCAGGTGCCCACCACCGTCACGTCAGCGGGTCCCACACCTCAGGACCCCCGCCGCGCCACTCCGCAACCTCCGGGTCGGTCAGGTCGAGGGCGAAGCGGAAGCGGTCATCGTGAAGCTCGGCGTATGGATCACCAACACAAAAACCCGACACGCCAAACTCACCAAGGAGCCGCTCGGCGCCCTCGCGAAGCTGGGCGTGGACTGGGCGCGGTAACGGGGGCAGCGCGCGGGCCCGGATGGAGGTGCCAGGACTGGGCCACCAAGCCGTGAAGCGTACATATCGCGTACGTGAGGCGTTGCTACGGCGTACGGATGGCGGACGGCGGACGGCGTCCGAGTAGGGCGGCTCCGGGAGCGAGGGGCGCACCGAGGCGGCCGCACTGGTTGGCGGGAATACGCAAGAGACAACCGCGGTGGCCACCGGGGCCGCCGAACCACCAGGGGGCATGGCTCGGCTTACGGCCCACACTTGGAAGGCAGAAGCCCCTGCGTCACAATCGCCGACCGCGGTCCACTTCAGCCGCGATGGTCGCCATCTCGTAAAGGCACGCAAAATAGGCGCTACCTACACCGTCGTCACTAATGAGAGGGAGGATTCTACCGAGAGTCTCGATCTTTCCGGGAAAGATGCGGCGGCACCTGTCATCGAGTTGACCGCTCAGGACTGAGGACACACAACCCGCGAGAAAGTCGTCCATGAGCACCATGCATTCCCCCTCCGGCTCCCGGCTATAGAAACCCTGAGGGAAGGGGACAGTCCGGAATTCCTCCCACATGAGCGACAGTTGCCCCAATGACGCTTTCGCCACTTCGGCTCCCATTTTTCCCTATCTGTGGATCTCACAAGCGATTGCAAGACAGTAGATTATACGCGGGGGTGGATTAAGCCACCACCCACCCCCGCCTGTACCGTGTTCATGCGACTGTTGCTCAGCCAGTCGAACCACAAGTAGACAGCAAGTCGCGGCTAACCAGCTGGCCGCCCGCGCGCACTGGTCCCCGCAGCGCTGGGCGTACTCCTCGTTCGACAGGATCAGTGGACCTTGTGGCGAACGCCGAGACGAGCAGTTGTCAATTGCCTTTTGAGCTCGGCTCCTCCGCCTCGGCCTTGGTCTTGGCGAGGTAGAGCACCGCGTAGGGGGGATTGAACCACCTCGCATGCGGATGCCCGATGTGAACCTGCGTGGTGATCGTCGAGTGCTGTTCCGGGCCGCCGGCTAGAAACACCTCAAGTTCGAAGACGATGTCGTCGAGGTCTTCCTCCACGTCGGCAGTCAGTGCGGCGACAGCGAAGTGCAGCACGATCGCACCCGGCCGCGGCTCGACGGCGATACCGAGAAAACCCGGTCCAATGAGTCTCAACGAGGCCTGCCCTGCTTGAATCAGCAGATAATTCCGCCGCAGCAGGTCACGTTCTTCGTCCGCCGTGATCTGCGGGTTGTAGTACTGCTTGGCGGGATGATCCATTCCCGCAGCGTACCGACCCGGCCGAACAGGGTGGACACGAGGAGGAGCCCGGCCTTCGGGTTTACATCAAGGCCGCGCGCAGGATAACCCGCCCCTCCCCCGATATGCAGTTTGCTGCCAAGGACTCAGGCGGCCAGGTGTTATGACCCTCTTTCCCCCTTCCTGACGCTCGCCGAAGGCTAGGTTCGGCTGTGACCGACCAACCCCGCCCGGGAGAAAGAAGGACCATGATGGCCGACGAAATCTGCGACATCGACGAACTGGCGAAGGCCATCGGCGCCGGCATCGCCGAACCGCCCGGCCGCGCCGGGCTGGTGGGCATCGACGGACCGGGCGCCTCCGGGAAGAGCACGCTCGCGGCGCTCCTCGCCGACCGGCTCGACGGCGCGGCGGTCGTCCACATCGACGACTTCTATCGCCCCTCCGCCGAACGCCCGGCGGACACCGACCAGATCGCCGGCAATTTCGACCTCACCCGACTGCTCGACCAGGTCCTGCGGCCCGCCTCCGCCGGCACCATCGTCCGCTACCAGCGCTACGATTGGGACCACGACCGCCTCGCGGAGTGGACCGAACTGGCCCCTGGTACGCCGCTAATCGTCGAGGGTGTACACGCCCTGCACCCGAACCTGGCCGAGGCCTACACCTACCGGATCTTCTGCGACGCCCAGCGAGACCTGCGGCTGCACCGGGGCCTGGACCGAGATGGCGAGGAGGCCCGTCCGCTCTGGGAAGACGAGTGGATGCCGGCCGAGGACCGCTATCTGGCCACGCACATCCCGCAGTCGCGCGCGGACCTCGTACTGGAGAGCTCGGCCCCCGAGGCGACGGAAGGCCCCTCCTTCACCGTCGCCACGCACAACGTCGCTTCTTAGCATCCGAGCTGTCGTCGGCTGTGGCCCCGCCTCCGAACCGGGCCACAGCCGGCCCCAGAGCCTGCCCCACTACCCGGGCGTGCCCCAGCACTTCGGAGGCAATCATGAGCGCAGCCGCGCGCTCCCCCGCCTCACCCCGCGCCGCGCACCCGCACACCGCGCACGCCCGCCCTGCACGCCGTGCCGTGCTGCTCGGGCCAGCCTTCGTCGCCGCCATCGCCTACGTCGACCCGGGCAACTTCGCCACCAACTTCGCGGCCGGATCCTCCCTCGGCAACCAGCTGCTCCGGGTCGTCGCCGGCGCCTCCGCATTGGCGGTCCTCGTTCAGTTCCTCTCTGCGAAACTCGGCCTTGCGACCGGACGCGACCTCGCCTCCCTCTGCCGGGGCCGCTAGCCGCGGCCTGTCGTCGCCGGCCTCTGGGTGACCGCCGAACTGGTGCTCCTGGCAACGGATCTGGCCGAGGTCGTCGGGGGCGTCATCGCGCTCGGGCTGCTCTTCGGTACCCCGCCGTTGCCGGCCGCCCTGATCACCTGTGCGGTGTCCTTCGCCCTGCTGGCCCTGCACTCCCAAGGCATCCGGACCTTCACCCGTGCCATCACCGGACTGCTTGCGGTGATCACCCTCGGTTCCTGTTCAGCATCGTCCGGGCGGGTGTCGACCCCGGCGCCGTCGCGGGCGGGCTGGTCCCGGGCCACCCCGGGCCAGACGGCGTGCTGCTCGCCTCGGGCATCCTCGGCGCCACCGTCATGCCGCACGCGATCTTCCTGCACAGCGGCCTCGCCGCGGCCAACCGCTCGGGCGACCCGCGAGCCGCCCTCACCCGCACGCGCCGCGAGATCCTCGTCGCGCTCGGCCTCGCGGGACTGGTCAACGCCGCCATGGTGATGCTGGCCGCCCGGGTGTTCCACAACGATGCCCTCAGCGGCAGCCAGGGGGTGGCCACGATGGAGGAGATCCACGCGGGCCTCGCCCCGCGCCTCGGCGAAGCCGCCTCCCTCGCGTTCGCCCTCGCCCTGCTGGCCTCCGGCTTCGCCTCCCCGGCCGTCGGTACGCTGGCCGGCCAGATCGTGATGGAAGGCTTCCTCCGGCGCAGGATCCCCCTGCTGGTCCGCCGTACCGCGACCATGGCTCCGGCCTTGGCCGTCGTCGCCCTGGGCGTCAGCACCACGTCCGCCCTGGCCTGGTCACGGGTACACTCGGCCTGCCCTTCGTCCTGGTACCGCTCATCGCACTCACCCGCGACCGCTCCCTCATGGGCCCACTCGCCAACCGGCCCGCCACGACGACCTGCGCCGCGCTCGCCGCCGCTCTGGTCGTCCTCCTGAACCTGATGCTCCTGAGCCCCTGACCCAACTCCCACCCCCGGCACGGAGGAGAAGCCGGACCGACCCGACCCTGATGGGTGAACCGTGGTCGCCGTGCTGGGTGGCCCTGCGTCACATAGGGAGCGAGAACAGCCGTATTGGCCCTGAGGGCCGGCGGGCGTCGTCGCGCAGGGGCGTCACCATGGTCCGCAGCGGCATGGTCACCAGGCGGCCTTCGGGTTGTTCGACGAGTACGTCGTTGTCGAGCGGGTGCCATCCGAGGCGCTTGTAGAGCGACACGAGAGGCGGCCGGCAGAACAGGAGTGCGTGCTCAGGACCCATCGTGCGGGCGTGCTCCAGGGCAGCTTTGACGACGCGCCGAGCCAGGCCATGGCCTCGCACGCTGGGTGCGACGGCCACCCCGCCGACGCCCACCACCTCTGTCGCGGCGCCGCCGATCGCGACAGCCAGTCGCAGCAGGCCGGCGTGTGCCACGAGCCGGTCTTCAAGTCTGATGCCGAAATGTTCTTCTTTCGGCAGCCAGGTCAGACCGGTCGAGGCGACGCCGAAGGGATCATCGCTGTTGCCAAGGATCTCCTCCTGGTCCGCCTTGGTGTACTGGGGGAGCCGCATCACGGTCGGTGCCACAGAAGATCGGTTCTCAGACATTGCTACATGATGATCTCTCCGCCGAGCACTGGCCAAGCGATTCTCCGCCGACATTGCAGGGGCTCGCGTTAGCCAAGGGCTGTCCTGTAAAGGATCTCCAGTGGCGGGCTCAGCCCGGGGCGGCGCCTCCGTCATGCGTTCTGCTCGTGGTTGCGCCACTTCAGGCACTTCGGGGGAAATCAGAGTGGTCGTTGTAGGGCGACGCGAGGTCGAGCAGGTCGTCACAAGGCCCGGGGTCTCCGTCGAGAACTGGCAGTCATCGCGGTCGTCCCACGGAAGTTCCGGGTCGCCCACGGCCGGACTGAGGGCGTGACGAGCCAGGATGCGCCGCTCGGCCTCGACCTCACGTAGAACGCGGGCCGGGTCGTGCAGGGCCACATGCAAGGCAGTCGTGGGGTGGAAACCTGCGAGCTTCACCTGACAGAAATCGACCGTGTGCCCGTCGGCAGACCACCGACCGCATCCGTCACCGTCGCAGCGCCGGGCCAGGTCGGCCTCTTCGTCCAGCCGCGCCTTTAGGGACGTCACCAGGTCTTCGCTCATCGGGACATCCTCGCTGGCGCGCCTGGTTGCATCGCCTGATTTCCATCGTGCGAGCACGCTGTCTCTCGCCCGTCGGCGCTGAAATGATCTTGCTGTGCTGGTGTGATCACGGCGTCGGAGCCGTCTTGGGCAGCCCCGCTCGCGGGGCTGAGCCCGCGCTGCTTCGGGAAGCTGGTAGCGATGCTGCGGCGCGAGGGTGCGGACTCGGTCCGCAAGGGCCGGCGATGGAGCCTTCCGTTGGAGGACCGGGTACTGCTGGTCGCGGTCTACTGGCGCACGCACTTGACGATGCGCCAGCTCGGCCCGTGTTCGGGGTCTCGAAGTCCGCCGCCGACCGCATCATCGACCACATCGGGCCCATGCTCGCGCTCCAGCCCCGCAAGAGGTTCGCCAAGAACACCCTGCTCATCATCGACGGCACGCTGGTACCCACCCGCGACCACACCATCGCCGAGCAATCGAAGAACTACAGATACTCCACCAACCACCAGGTGGTCATCGACGCCGACACCCGACTCGTCGTGATGATCGGCCGCCCGCTCCTCGGAAACCGCAACGACTGCAAGACATGGGAGGAACCAAAGCTGCTGTCGGCGAAACCACCACGATTGCCGACGGCGGCTATCCCGGCACCGCACTCGTCATGCCCCACCGCCGGCGCGACGGCGAAGGTCTGCCCGAGTGGAAGGAAGCGCACAACCGGTCCCACAAACGGGTCCGCGCCCGAGTCGAGCACGTCTTCGCCCGCATGAAGACCTGGAAGATCCTCCGTGACTGCCGCCTTGAAGGCGACGGCGTCCACCACGCCGTGCTCGGCATCGCCCGGATGCACAACCTCGCTCCCGCCGTATAGGCAAGCGGGCCGCACGGCGGCCCACCATGCCCGAGGCCACTTCAAGATCTTTACGGGACAGCCCTTAGCCTGTCCGCGCGGGCTGATCGCTCCTCCGGAGCGCGGTCCGAGCACATGTTCCAGGACCTGCCGACGGCCGGACTCAGCGACCCCGACGCCGACGTCGGTAGTAGGCCACCGTGGCTACCGCGAGCAGCGGCCCCCAGGCCGGCAGTGGCAGATAGCAGGCGGTCATCAGCCAGTAACGGCCGCCGTCGGGGGATCCGATGGCGCCCATGTTGTCCGCATCGTTCCAGCCGAACGCACCGGTGAACGTGATGAGGGTGACGAGCGCCGCACCGAGCGAGGCAGGGATCACCGCGGCCGATACGGGAATTCTCCGGCCGCCCAGGACCGGTACCCAGCGCGGAAGTTCCTCGCCCCATCTGTGGACTAGGCCCAGGGTGAGCAGCCCGAGCGCCTCGGCGAACAGGCTGAGTCCGATCAGATGGGGGGACCCCTTGCCCGGGAAGTTCTCCGGGCGAAGGACCTCATCAGTGAATCCGGAGTCCCAGCCCAGAGCGACGGCGATACGCCACAGCCCGGACGGCACCAGGGTCAGCGCGGCGGCGTGCGCCACCAGGCGGACCGAACGGGGGACCTACGGGCGTCCCGGCCAGGGTCTCAGCCACGGCGGATCGCCGCCTCGGGCTGCGCGGGAGACTTGGTGATCTCGGCGTGGACCACCTTGAAGCCGCCCTTGATCACGGTCGTGAACGGTGCGGGGGCCATGCACGTACCGGCCTGCGGCCTTACAGGCCGGCCGTTCTCGTCGACGTGCTCGGGGTCGACGTTCACCACACCCCAGGAGAAGCCGAGCCGGTCCGGCTCGCCCTTCCCGCCCTGCTGGACGCTGATGCCCAGCCGGGCGCCGACCTCCTCTACGTTCGACTTCGTCACGACTGCGGTCAGGGTCGCCGTCCGGCCGCTGGTGACCAGGCAGTCCACCCGGGCCTCCGCCCACCCCGTGGCTCCGCCCCGGGGGGTGTGGGAGAACTTCAGCGTGCCCCGGGCATCTGTGGGCAGCCCCTCGGGGGCATTGGGGGGCACCGGCCGGGTGAACGGCGTCTGTTCGGCGTGGATGGTGAAGCGGATGTCGTCGTTGATCGACTCGATGTAGGAGATTCGCGCTTCCCCATGGACGCTCGCGGTCTTCGCCGGGTTCTTCTCGACGGACGCAGCCGGGGCTGCAGGAGCGGGACCGGCAGCGACCAGCCCGGCGAGGACGGCGATGGCTGCTGTAGCGCCGATCGCGGTGACGCGCATGATGAACTCCCGTGCGTTGGAGGGTGTTTGTGTTTCCGTGGTCGGTTGAACGGCTCAAGCTTCATCCCTGAAGTTCCTTGATCCCATCCGCCGATCGGCATAAAGATCGCGCCGCCGCCCGGCCCTCCTATGCCGTTCGGCAGAGAGCCCCGCCGCATCGCACACCCGTACGCTGATCATCATGTGGGAATCAACCGGCTCGGCCGTCAAGGTGCTGGGCGCGCTGCCGTCGCTCGCGGCCGCAGGCACGCTGGTGTGGGCCGTTGCCCGCCCCCGTGCCGCAGTTCGTCAGCGGCTCGGCCGCCTCGCCCGCCCGACCACGGTCTGCGCAGCCCTCTCCCTGATCACCAGCTTCGCCCTGCCGAAGGCCGGTTTCGGCTCCGGCTGGAAGCTGGCGGAGACCGCCGTCCTGCTCCTCCTCCTGGCCGTGGTCAGCCGCTGGTCACCCCTGCGCGAACTCAAGTCGGCCCTCCCGCTGACCGCCCTCGCGGTGACCCTCTGGCCGCTGCCGCTGGTCACCGGTGAGTCCTTCCTGGAATACATCGGAATCGCCACCTTTTGGCTGCTTCCCGTAGCCGCCGCGGTGGCGGCCGGCGCCTACCCCCGCCGCCAGGAACTGCGTCGCCGGAGCGCGGTGGCCGAAGCCCGCAGCGCCCAGCGTCTGCAGCTGTCCCGCGACTTGCACGACTTCGTCGCCCATGACATCAGCGGGATCGTCGTCCAGGCCCAGGCGGCCCGCTTCGTCGCCACCACCGACCCCTCCCAGGCGGTGCTCGCCCTGGAACGCATCGAGAAGGCGGGCCTGAGCGCACTGGCCGCGATGGACCGGACCGTACAGATGCTGCACGGTCCGGAGGCACCCGCCACCGAGCCGCTCCCCGATGTGTCCCAACTGCCCTGGCTGATAGAGAACTTCACCTCAGCGGGAGCCACCGAGGCGCATTTGGACCTGCCTCCCCTGGTTACGGAGGCGCTCTCCCGCGAGGCGGGCTCAGCCGCGTACCGCATCGTCGTCGAGGCGCTGACCAACATCCGCAGGCACGCCCCCGACGCCTCCCGCGCCACCGTCGCGTTCACCCCCACGGCCACCACTGTGGAGATCCGGGTCACCAACGACCGCGGTGCCCGCTCCGCCCCGGCCCGCCGCCGCGTCTCCCGGGGCGGCCTCGGCCTCCCCGCCCTCACCGAGCACGCCCAGGCCCTCGGTGGAACCCTCTCGGCGGGGCCGCACGGCGACGGCGGCTGCCAGCTCACCGCCGTCCTGCCTGCCACGCTCCCGAAAGAGACCCCGTGACGACGCCCCTCGGCCCGACCCGCATCCTGATCGCCGAAGACCAGGAGGACGTACGCAGCGGCTTCCGCCTGATTCTCGGTTCGCAGCCCGACATGACCGTGGTCGGCGAGGCGGCGGACGGCCTCACCGCCGTTGACCTCGCCCGCACCCTGCGCCCTGACCTGATCCTCGCCGACATCCGCATGCCGGGCCTGGACGGCCTCGAACTCACCCGGCGCCTCGCGGGCCCCGGCGTACCCGACCCGATGCGCGTCCTCGTCGTCACCACCTTCGACCACGACGACTACGTACGTACGGCACTGCACGACGGCGCCTGCGGGTTCCTGCTCAAGCGCTCGGGTCCCGGGCTGCTGATCGAGGGGGTCAGGGCGGCGATGGCCGGGGACATCCTCATCAGCCCCCAGATCACGGTCCGGCTGCTCCAGACCCTCGCCCCCGCCCCGGCAGCGCCCACGACCCTGTCACCTCTCACCGCCCGGGAAGGCGAGATCGCCCGGCTGGTCGCCGAGGGCCTCACCAACGCCGAGATCGGCGAGAAGCTCTTCATCTCGGCGGGCACCGCCAAGACCCACATCGCCAACGTCCAGGCGAAGCTGAAGGTCCGTAACCGGGTGGGCATCGCCGCCTGGGCCTGGGAGAACGGCCTGGCCGGCCCAGTCCCACGGGAGTAGCCCGCAGGCCCGGGGCGCCTGACCCCTCGACCGAGGCGTTCTTGCAGAAACGCGCGGGTGAGATGGGCGTATGGAAAGACCGTCCGGCTGAGTACCGTGCATCCGGACGGGTCTCCGCATGTGACACCCGTCTGGGTCATCTGCTTGCAGGCAGTTGGTGGATCGGTGCGGACGGAGGTTCAGTCAGGCGCGAAGCACAGTGACGCGTCCTTCCCGGGGCGCCGTGCGCGGTGGCGGTCGGAGGACCGACCGGGTGGTCGGGCGGGAGCGCGAGGGCGGGGTCCTCAGGGTTGGGCGCCGCCCGTTTCCGCGTGGTGCACGAGCCGGGAGAGTTCCGTCCGCGAGCGCACTCCCAGCAGCGCGAAGACATTGCGCAGGTGGTGGTCGACGGTGCGGGGGCTGACCGAGAGGCAGAGCGCCACCTCACGGTTGGTGGCGCCCTCGGCGACGCTGCGCGCGATGCGCAGTTGCTGCGGTGTCAGCCGGGCCAGGCCGCCTGCCGCTGCGGGGGCGGAGGCGTCACCGGTGGCCCGCAGCTCGGCGCGCGTCTGCTCGGCCCAGGCCGGGGCCCCGCAGCGCTCGAAGGCGACCAGCGCGTCCCGCAGCCGGTTCCTCGCCTCCGCGGGACGGCGTCGGCGGCGCAGCCACTTTCCGTACAGCAACTGGGTGCGGGCCCGCTCGAAGTCGCCGTGCGCCGTGTCGTGCCGGGTCAGCGCCAGAGCGTAGTGGGCGTCGGCGGTGTCGTCCGACGTGGCGACCAGGGCGCGGCACCGGTCCAGTTGCGCCGGTGCTTGCGGGTCGGCGCCCTGGGCGGCCCAGCGGGCGAACTCCTCGACTGCCGCGCCGGCTTCCGTCGTGGCCCCGGACATCACGGCGGCCTCGACGAAGCAGGGCAGGGCGAGCATGCGTACGGCGAAGTGGCCGCGTCCGGGCCCCGGTCGGGTCAGGGGGCCGAGCCGGGCGGCGGCCTCGAAGGGCCTGCCGCGGCACAGGTCCGCGCGCGCCGAGGCCCATTCGGCCAGGGTGACGGTCTGGAGGAGGCCGTGCGGGCGGGCGATCTCCACGGCGGCACCGGCGTGCCCGGCGACGGCGGCCGCGTCGTCCTCGACCGAGGCGACCAGGGCGAGGATGGCGTGCTGACCGGCGGCCACGTTGCGCTGGCCGGCCCGGTGGGCGGCGCGGAGGCCCTCCTGCGCGTGAGCCCGGGCCCCCGCGTGCCGACCGGCGCGCAGCTCGGCGTACGCGAGGTGTTCGAGGATCCGGGGGGTGAGGGCGGCCAGCCCTCTGGCTCGCGAGACGGCCAGGGCCCGGGCGTTGGCCCGACATGCTGCCGGGATGTCGCCGAGTACCAGCGCGGCCACGCCGGCCCGCAGCAGGCGGGTGGGGTCGTCGTCGTGGAGCGCACGGTCGACCACCCGGCGCAGCGCCGGCGCGGCTTCGGTCAGGTGTCCGGCGAGCGCGGTGCGCAGGCCCGTTCGGTAGTCGCGCCGGGGATCGTGCGAGGGGGGCGGGACCGGTGGGTCCGACCGTACGTGCGTCCCGTGTCGGGCCGGGGCGTACGGGACAGCCGCAGACGGCGGCGCCTCGGTGACGGTGAGGTCGTCGGGGAGGGCCGGGAGGGGTGTCTCGGCGAGGGCGGAGAGGCAGGCGTCGGCGTCGCCCGCGGCCCACGCCGCGTCCATCGCTTCCATCCTGGCCTCCAGGGCGGCTTCCGCGTCGGACGGGCCGAGCCGCTCCGCGGCCATGAGCAGCGCCTGGTAGGCGTCCCCGACCGGTCCGTCCCTCAGGACGAGGCTGCCCCGGACGAGTTCCGTGCGCCCGTGCACCGTGTCGGGGGACGTGCCGTCCCGAGTGGCTGCCAGCAGCCGTCGTGCCGTGCGGGAGTGTCCCGCGAGGCGGGCGTACTCCGCCGCGGCGGTCAGGCGTGTGGTACGGGCCTCCTCGTGGGCGGTGAGTTCGGCGGCTCGGGAGAGGGCGGCCGAGCGTTCCATCCCGGACGTCGGCGTGCCGGGAGCGGCCGCTGCGACGAGGTCGGCGGCGAGGGGGGTGTCGGGGCCTTGCGCGGCCAGGGCGAGGTGGAGGAGGTGGCGCAGTCGGTACCGGTCGGCGTCGATGACGGTGGCGAGCAGGGCATGAGCGGCCCGGCGCTGGGAGGACGGCACGCCGGTGTAGGCGGTCCGCCGGAGCAGGGAGCTGCCGAACGTGACGCGGTGGCCATCGTGGTGTACGAGTCTCGCCGTCTCGGCGGGGTCCAGTGCGGCGGGGTCCAGTCCGGCCTCGCGGGCGGCGCGCAGGAGCAGCGCGGCGTCCGCGCCGGCGGCTTCGGGGTCGGTTTCGTGGGCGGCGGCCGCCAGGAGCAGGAGGTGTCGCGTAGACGCCGGCAGGGGGGCGAGGCGGCTGCCGAAGGTGGCCCACAGGGCGGCTCCGTCCACGAGGGGGCGGGGCAGCGGGCGGTGGCCGCCGAGTTCGTCCGGGGTGAGGCGCTGGGCGAGGGCAACGAGGACGGCGGGGTTCCCTTCGGCTTCGGACAGCAGCTCCGCGCGTACGGTCGTGTCCACGGCCGCACCGGTGAGGTCGTGCAGCAGAGTGGTTGCCGCGCTGTCATCGAGGGGGCCGAGGCGGACCAGGGGCAGCCCCGTGAAGTCGGGGTCGTCCGCCCGGTGTTCCGTGATCGTGAGCAGGAGCCCGAGCGGACGGTCCGGGTCGGGGTGTCGCGCCGCCGCGCCGAGGACGGCGCGTGAGGGCGCGTCCCACAGGTGTACGTCGTCCACGCAGACGAGCGGTGGCTCGTCTCCGGGGGCGTACTGCCGTAGCAGTTCGGGCAGGTCGGCCGCCGACGAGCCTCGTCCGAACGCATAGTGTGGCGGCGCCCCGTCCCACTCCTCGGCTGCCGCGCACAGCAGCGCGTGGATGCCGCCGTAGGGGCGGGGGTTGTGCGGGAGGGGGCGGGGGCGCAGCACGGGTCCGACCGTGAACTCGTCGGCGGCCCGGGTCAGAAGAGCGCTGCGGCCCAGTCCCGGCTCCGCGGCGAGGAGCAGTGCCCCTCCGCGTCGGGACCGGAGTTGGTCCGACAGGGCTTCCACGGCTGCCGTTTCGGTCGTCCGGCCGTATATCCGGCAAGGACTTCCCACGGTCGTCTGTCCGGTCACGCCGGTGAGGTTACTTCTGTGTAAACGATGGCGGAAGCCTTGACGCAGCCGGTGGAGGGCCCGAGAGGGCACTGCCTCCACCGGCCGGGGGGGCGTTCAGGAGGTATGGGGGCAGTTTCCCCTGTACTCCTCGATGGTCGGGCCGGGGCTCGGCAGCGGGCAGAGGAACTGTTCGTAGCGGGTGTCGTTGTCGATGAACCGCTTGAGCCACGCGACGCTGTACTTGGCGATGGGGGTGTTGGAGGTGTTCGGAGTGAAGTGCGTGGCGTTGTTGAGTTCCACGTACGCCTTGTCGAGCGAGCTCGGCAGGCTCGTGTAGAAGGGTTCCGAGTGCGTGAGCACGGGTGCGATGGTGTCACCGTCGGCCCCGACCACGAGGGTCGGTGTCTGGATCTCGGGCCAGGACTTGTCGAGGTTCCAGCCGGTGAGCGCGATGGCCGCCTGCAGCGAGGGACGGGACTTGGCGGCTTCCAGCGTTCCGCCGCCGCCCATGGAGTGGCCCATCACCCCGAGTCGGCTGCTGTCGATCCTGGCGCGGACGGCACTGCGCTGGGTCAAGTAGTCGAGGGCGGACAGGAGCTGCCGGCCTCTGCTGTCGGGCCGATCGAGGGTGGTGAGCGTGTCGATGGTCATGACGACGAAGCCCTGGGAGGCCAGTCGTGGGCCGAGCCAGGCCATGGACGACTGGCCGGCGGTGTAGCCGGGTGAGATCGTCACGGCGCCGAAGGTGCCGTCAGCCGTGGTGGTGGGGTAGTAGATGGTGCCGCCGCCGAAGCCCGTGACGCCCAGGGAGGAGACGCTGGTCTGGGACACCGCGTAGGGTCCGCGGACGGCCTCGATGCTCGACGTGGTCGGCGCGGGGCCCCGCTCGTACGGATTGGTGGCGGCCTGGGCACCGGATGCCGTGAACGAGGCGAGCCCGGCGATGGTCACGAGGGCGGCCAGGGCGGACACGAGCGGCCGGAGCCGCGCGCTCCCGACGCCGGTGGGGTCGGCGGACCGGCCCTTCGAGGCGGTGGCGTCGCCGCCGCGGCGGGGTCGGAGCGCGTTCTCGGTGTGTTGCTGATGCACGACGGAGTCGTCCTCTCGGTCGTGGCGGAGCCCGCCCGCCGGTCCCCGGCGACGCGCCGAAGGGGGTGAGGTCCGCCGCTTTCGTTGGCGGGACCACTGTCACGGCGCGTTCGGGAGGAGCACATCGGTGGAATCACCGGTCCCGGCGGCGGGTGCGGTCAGCCGCCGGGCAACCGTTTGCTCAGCAAGGCCTCGCCCGAAGGGGGCTGCGGGGTCGGCTCTCAAGCGAGGTGCTCGGACGCCGGACCCCTCGGCAAGCCGAACACACACCTGCGCATCCGTCATCCGTCCGCAGTACCGGTGCAACTGAACGTGACCGTAGATCAGTTGCACGGTCCCTGAAGCACGAACGGTCAACTCATTTTCGATCACCGGACAGAAAATCATCAGCCTCAGGACTCCGGGGCCGTGAGTGCGAACCGTTTGCCAGGGCGCCGTCCAGCAGGGGCAGCAGGCAGTGCCAATGACGCTGCAAGGCAGCAGGGTTGAATGCATCGGTGTCGAACAGGGTGAACCCGTGGATGGTGCCGGGATAGATCTCGGAGGTATGGCTGACCCCCGCCGGTCTTCGCAGCCCCTACAACCTGGTCACAGACTCCGCCGTCGACTTGGAGCCGGGGCGCCGGGGCGCCGGGGCGCCGGGGCGCCGGGGCGGGAACGGGGACGGAGGCCCGGCTCGTACCGGCCGGGCGCCCAGGCACAGCAGTACGGCCGCCAACCGGGCGAAGACAGACGGTCGAAAGGGAGGAGCGCGGCCAGGGAGACGGCCAACACACAAACCAACAGTTCACAGACTTATTGACGGCACACCGTCACGGAGCGGCGCCCCACCCTCCGAACCGTACATATCGCGTACGAAGGGCGCACAGGGGGCTGCACGGCCGGCACATAGTCGGAGCGGGCCAGGCCCGCTGCCCACTGGTCCCGGGGACGGCAGAGTACTGGCGAACGGATGCGGTACCGCTTCAGGTCAACGGCGTATCCCCGCGGGTGCGGGGAGCAGGCTTCCTGAGCTGGGAGTCTATGTGCGCGGTGGGCTCATATTCGGCACTTTCAGCGACTCCACCAAACTCGGCAAATGCGTCACTTCTTGGCACGAGGCACTCCACGGAACAGCTTCGCCTTCCCTTCCCCAAGAGGTCCGAGGTCGCCGCCACCCCGGTCGGCTCCCCCTGCGGTGCCCGGCCGACGGGAGGCGTCCTCTGGGGGGCGCGTCACCGTCGAGGACAAGCCAGGCGGTCATCCACTTCGCCCGAAGACGCTGAAGGGGTCACCTCCCCAGGCTAGGAACCTGGTCGCCGCTCGTACAGTTCCCCGAAGCACGGTCGAAGCGCCCGACGTCGAGTGGGCAAGGGACCGGCGGATCTCCTGGCCCGCTGGTGCTGTCCCATGGCGGCCTCCCTGGTGTCAGGTGGCGGTGATGGTCTTGCGGGCGAGGGCGCGCAGCGGCGCGATCCGGCGGCGGGCTTCGCCGTGGTAGACGGCGTTCGTCAGGACGGCCAGGTAGCGGCCCGCGCCCGGGTTGAGGTAGAGGCTGGTGCCGGTGAAGCCGTGGTGGTAGGCCACGTTGCCGGGGGCACTGATCCATGACAGCCCTCGGTCGAGGCCGGTCTCAATCGGCGCGAACGGGAGCATGGAGGCGCGGAGCCAGCCGTGGAGTCGGCCGGCGGGGTCGATGAGGTGCTCGGCGTAGCGGGCGAGGTCGCGGGCGGTGGAGAAGACGCCCGCGTGGCCGGCGACGCCGCCGAGCAGGGCGGCGTTGTCGTCGTGGGCCTGCCCCCAGATCCGGGGGGCGCCGGGGATGCGGCGTTCGGTGGGAGCGACGTGAGGGCCGGGGGCGACGGGGCCGTAGGTGGTGTTGGTCATGCCGAGGTCGTCCCACAGGGCGCGGCCGAGTTCGTCGAGGGGGCGGCCGTTGGCGTGGGTGAGGGCCAGGCCTAGGAGGATGTAGCCGCGGTTGATGTACCGGTGGACCCCGGGCTCACCTTCGAGGCCTTCGCGGCAGAGGAGTTCGTGGAGGGGCTGGTCGGCGCCGCGGTAGTGGTCCAGGCGGGTCGAGGCCTTCAACCCGGCGGTGTGGGTGAGGAGCTGCTCGATCGTGGCCTCGCCGCTGGGCGCCGGTCCTTCGATCGGAGGCAGGAAGGCGCGCACCGGGGCGGTCCGGGAGAGGACGCCTGCGTCGAGGGCCTGGCAGACCAGAGGCCAGGTGGCGGCCACCTTCGTGAGGGACGCGATGTCGTAGACCGTGTCCGGGCCGGGGGCGGTGTCGCCGAGTTCGTCGGCGACGTGGCCGGCCGTCAGGAAGCGCGGGGGTTCGCCGAGGGTGCCGAGGGCGATGACGCCACCGGGGGTGGCGCCGTCGGTGACGGCTTGGTCGAGGGCTTCGGTGAGGCGGGCGGTGTCGGTGGACGTGAACGGGACGAGCGTCATCGGCTTCGTGCCTCCGCGGCGGTGGTGGTGATGTCGGCACCGAGCGCAGCCAGGTTGGGCAGCAGGCGGCCGTAGCCTCGGGCCAGGTGGTACATGCCGCCGATCGTAGAGGTGCCGTCGGCCGCGAGGGCGGCAATCAGCAGGGCCGTCACCGCGCGGATGTCCGCCGCCCGCACGTGGGCCGCCCGCAGCCGGGCCGGGCCGTGGATGCGGAAGTCCTGGCCGTCGGCGGTGATGTCGGCGCCGAAGGCGCGCAGGGGTGCGACGTGGGTGTCGCGCCGGGGGTAGACGGCCTCGAAGACGTGGCTGGTGCCGGCCGCTCGGGTGAGCAGGGCGGCGAGTTGCGGGGCGGGGTCGGTGGGCAGACCGGGGTGCGGGCCGGTACGGGCCGCACCGCGCGCAGGCCGCCCGGTCCGACGGCGGTCCGGATGCTGCCGTCATGGGAGGTGAGGATCAGGCCCGCGTCGGAGAGGACTTGGCGCTGGGCCTCAGGGAGTTCGGGCAGGGCGATGCCGTCGAGTTCGATGACGCCGCCGGTCACCGCCGTCGCCATGATCATGGTCGCGGCCTCGGTCCGGTCCCCGGTGACCGTGAACCGGCCGCCCTCGATCCGGTCGGCGCCGTGGACCTGGAGGCCTTCGTCGCCCCAGGTCGCCCGTACGCCGCGTTCGGTGAGGAAGCGAAAGGTTTTGGTGACCTCCGGTTCGATGCTCGGGCTCGCGATCAGGGACTCCCCCGGGATCCGGGCAGCCAGGAGCAGCGCGCTGACCGTGGCGCCGAGGAAGGGCCCGTAGGGAGTGGAGACGTCCACGCGGAACGGGCGCGGCGCGCGGCCCGCGGGGAGGGCGGCGTGAATGCTGCGGCCGTGCTCGTCGACGGTGACCTCGGCGTCGGCGGCCTCCATGGCGGCGAGGTGGCGGTCGATCAGGCGCGGGCAGAAGGCGTCCCCGCCCGGGACGGGGAAGTCCACCTGCCCGGCGCGGGCGAGGACCGCGGCGGCCAGTACCGCGGTCGTGCGGACCTTCACACCGAGGCAATCTCCCAGCAGGCCACGGCACTCGCGGACCGACTGCGCCCCCGTCTGCCCTCAGCCGAAGCGCTCCTGAAGCTTTCCGACGCCACCCTCACCTACAGCACCGCCGCATCCGCCGAGCCCGCCCCGGCACCGGCCCAGCAGGCGCCCGCAACGGCCCCCGAGCCGAGCATGCAGCGCCTCGTCGGCCGGGACGCCCCGCCCCCGTACGCGACCCGCGAGGACGCGATGAGGGCCGCGCAGGACGTGGCGGCACGCTTCCAGGAATGGATCAAGAGTCCGATGGGCGAAGCCGTCGTCGCATCCAGTCACATCCGGGTGGCCGAGTTCCGGCACGCCTGAATGCAACTCCCGCCGCACGACGGCCCGCCCGGCCCGGCCGTCGGCACCTACGGGAAGGTCGGCGAGCGGGCCCAAGCACTCCTCAGGGTCGCCGTGAGCTCCGCCCGTCACGCCCCGGGTGACCTCAAGGCCCTCCAAGGCCTGGCCCAGGCGGCCGAGCAGCACTCCGCCCGCCTGTCGACGACCCTGCCGCCGGGCGCCACCAGGCCGACTCCGGCGGCGGCCACGTCCACCCCGCAGGTCGCGGTGCCCGCTGCCGCGCCCGCCCGTACCTCCCACACGTCGGTGTAGACGTCGCGACCCTCACGGGCACCCCGCGGTACGCCGCAGCTGCCAGCCCACCCGCTCCGCCGGCGTCCGCGAGGATGTCGACCGCAGGCCGGGCCTGCCCCGGGGGTTGCTCCGGTGTCCACTGCGGGCCGAACAGCATCTGGCCCAGCCGCACCGTGCTCGTTCGGGAGATCACCACGGCGGGGTGCGGGTCGGGTGAGGGCATCCGCACGGCCGTCCCCTGCTGGACCTGTGCGTAGTTCGAGGGCGGAAGGTGTGGGTGCTCGCGAGGATCGCCTGTGTCCACGATCGGCCGCCAGCCCTGCGCGGAACTGGTCCAGGACTTCGAGGACTTTCTCAGTGCCATGGCGGCGGCCGTGAGGGAGTTGCGCGCCGTTTCGTCGGCGACGTCCTGCGCGGCGTGCAGCAGGGCGCGTCCGGCCAGCAGGCGTCCCATCTGGTTCCAACGTGAGATCTGGTGCAGGTCCGACCCGCTCATCCGCTGCTCCGCACGATCATGCAGGGCTACGTAGGCGGCGCGGGACAGTCGCTCGCAGTCCTCGGCGAGACGGGCGGTGATCATGTTGCTCGGATCCGCCGCAGAAGCCTGAACCGGTACCACGGGCAGGGCGGCGGGGAACGACTCCAGAGCGGGGTCGACCTCATGCGTCGCACGCCGCGCGTACACGGCCGCGTGATCGAGGGACTCCCTGGCCCGGTCGAAGGCCTCGCGGGCGCCGGGATGTTCGGATCCATGGGTGAGACGCAGTACGACCTGGCTCGACGCCCAGGCGACCTCCGAGTACCGCCGGGCCAGGTAGTCGACCGCCCGATGGTTGCGCAGCAGGTAGGCGTACGGGGTGAGCGGGGCGCGGTCGACACCGAGGTGACTGTTGATGGTGTCGCGCACCGCGCCCAACGCCTGCGCCACCGACGTGATCTGTTCGGCCGCCGGTCCGCCCGTGGCCGGCCCGGCCGGCTCTTCGTGCGGGGCCAGGTAGCGGCGGGCGGTGCCCAGTGCGTCCCGCGCATGCCCCAAGCGGTCGCGAAGGCCTCGTTCGGCCGGGGTCAGATCCCGTTCCTCCGAGGTCGGGGTCGGGGTGTAGGCGCGCGGACCGAGCCCCTTCTGGACCTGTAACAGCACACCGTCGACTTCGCCGACCAGGACGGCCCGGGCGTCGGCGGGGATGGCGAGCGGGGTTCGCGCGACCTCCTGGAGTCTCGCGACACTCACGTCGAAGAGCTCTCCCAACGTCGTCACCTCAGGCCTCCCGGATCCGGGCCGTGGCGGTGGCCGCGCCGGCCGACAGGCCCGCGGCCCGGCGCAGGGATGCCGGATCCGCGTTGGGAGGACAGCCCGCCGACAGGTGCGTCAGCGTTTCACTGACGCGTTCCAGGAGGCGTGCGTACGGGGCAAGGCCGGCGGGTCCGGGCGCCGCCGGCGAGGGAGTGGCCGTCTCGCCGGACGTCGGCAGGGGAAGGAGGTCGCGGGCCTCCATGCACTTCTGCGCGGCGATCATCGCCTGCAGTTCATCGCACCCCTCGTCGAAGGCGATGCGGTCGCAGAGCTCGGCCACCAGGTCCAGGGCATCCCAGACCGCAGCCAGAGCTACGGACACCTCCCCGGAGTCCAGCCGTGAATCGAGCTCCACCAGTACGGACGCGGACATTGACATCCCCTTCCACGGATATGAACGCTTTGATCGTCGCACCCCCGCGACGGCCGGCCGGTGGGCCTGTGGACAAGTTGGACCCTGTGGATAACCCGGTCGTTGTCGAAGCCCGACGCGGAGTCGTTCCCCTCACCGACCAAGATCGAGCACCGCGCCGAGGACGGCAGTGGCGTCGCATTCAGGGCACGCCCGAACGCCGGCCGGCCAAGAGCACTCACTGGCCGCGTCCGAACCGTCCTGTCCGAGGCTGTGCGGCGGCCTCACCGGCCGGTCAGGAACGCCGGCAGGGCGGCATCGGTCTCGCTCGGATGGGTTTCTTAGGCGATCCGCACCCCGTTCACCCTCACCGACTCCACGCCCTGCCTCCTCCGCAACTGCCTGCCGTTCAGGGCAGGGTGCCCGCCCCCACCCCCAGAGTCCATGGTTTCCTGAATCCAGAAATTCCTGTACTGTCGAGGTGTGCTGACAGTCGCCCCTGACATCGAGGTGCTGGCCCGCTTCGGCCGCGCCCTCGCCGATCCGATCCGCTGCCGGATCCTGCTCGCCCTGCGCGAGGCGCCGGCCTACCCCTCCGATCTCGCGACAAGCATCGGCGTCTCCCGGACGCGGCTTTCCAACCACCTCACCTGCCTGCGGGACTGCGGCCTGGTCGTCGCGGTGCCCGACGGCCGGCGCACCCGTTACGAACTGGCCGACGCCCGCCTCGGCCACGCGCTGGACGACCTGCGCCAGGCCGTCGTGGCGGTCGAGCACGACAAAACCTGCCCGGACGCGGACACGAAGGGCTGTTGCTGATGGCCTCCATATCCCTGGGACCGTCCCCGGCACGCCGCGAGGCCCTCACCCGCCGGATACGGCTCCTGGTCGCCGCGACGATCACCTACAACGTCGTCGAGGCGATCGTCGCGATCACCGCCGGGACGATCGCCTCCTCCACCGCGCTGATCGGCTTCGGCCTCGACTCGATCATCGAGGTCTCCTCCGCCGCCGCGGTCGCCTGGCAGTTCTCCGCCCGCGACCCCGCCCTGCGCGAGGAACGGGAGGGGACCACCCTGCGGATCATCGCGGTGTCCTTCTTCGTCCTCGCCGCCTACGTCGCCTTCGACGCCGTCCGCGCCCTGGCCGGCGCGGGCGAAGCGCGGCCCTCGTTCCCCGGCATCGCCCTGGCCGTCCTGTCGCTGGCGGTCATGCCGTTCCTGTCCGCGGCCCAGCGCCGCGCCGGGCGTGAACTCGGCTCCGCCTCCGCGGTCGCGGACTCCAAGCAGACCCTGCTGTGCACCTACCTCTCCGCCGTCCTCCTGGTGGGCCTGATCCTCAACGCCACCCTCGGCTGGTCCTGGGCAGATCCCCTCGCTGCTCTCGTCATCGCCGCAATCGCCATCAAGGAAGGCCGCGACGCCTGGCAGGGCAAGGGCTGTTGCGCCCCTTCCCCTGGCTCCTCGGGTTCCGGCTCGGTCCCGGCCGGAGGCGACGCGTGCGGCTGCCGGCCGGGCTGTGCCTGCTGCGCCCCGAACGCGGAAGGCGGCAAGTGAACGGCTGGGCCTGGGCGGCGTTCGCCCTCTACCTCGCCTGGGCGGGAACGGCCTTCGGGATCCGGGCGGTCCTCCAGCGGCGTCGTACCGGCGACGCGGGCTACCGCGGGATCTCCGGCCGCCCGGGCACGGCCCCCTGGTGGGCCGGGATTCTCTTCGCCGCCTCCCTGCTCGGAGGCGCGGCGGCCCCGGTTGCGACCCTGACCGGGCTGCCCGCCCTCGTCGGCATCGAAGAGCCGGCTGTGCACTGGACGGGGTTGCTGATCACCTTGGCCGGGATGGCACTGACTCTGGCCTCCCAGACGAACATGGGTGCCTCCTGGCGGGTCGGAGTGGACGCGGGCGAGCGCACCGCGCTGGTCACCGGCGGCCTTTTCGCCCACGTCCGTAACCCGGTCTTCACCGCCATGGTCTTCACCGCCGCGGGCCTGGCGTTGATGGTGCCGAACTGGATCGCCGTCCTCGCGCTGGGCGCCTTGGTGGCCTCGGTGCAGTTGCAGGTCCGCGTTGTCGAGGAGCCCTACCTGTCGACCGTCCACGCGGAGGCCTATGACGCCTACACGGTCCGGACCGGCCGGTTCCTCCCCGGCATCGGCACACGAACGGTCTGACCCGGCAGCGAGTGGAGTTTGGACGGGGCAGCCACCAAGGCCACCCGCTGCCGCTCACTGCGGGTCGGCCGCGTCCCGGTCGTGCAGCGGCCTCACGCCACCGGGCAGGTCTTCCTCGAGCCTCGCACACGAATCGTGGTGGTCAACGGGTGCGGCGGGAGCGGGTCAGCGCCCGCCCGCCCAACGCTGTGCCGGCCAGCCCCAGCAGCAGGGCCACATAGGCTCCGCCCAGCCCGTTGCCGGTACCGAGACCACCGTCGGCGGTGGCCGCGACCAGCCCGCCGAGAGCTATGGCGATCAGCCCCGCGACCACGGACACCGAGGCCCCGAGCGACCCGTTGGCGGTGCCGAGACGACCGGCGGGCCGGGCCAGCGCCAGTACGGCGACGACCACGGCGACCAACCCCAACAGCCCGCCGGTGGTGGCTCCGAGCCTCCCGAGGCTGAAGTCGGTGACACCGGCGGCGACCGGCTGGACCGAAGCGTGCGCCGCCGCCGGTGTGGCAAGACCGAGGCCTGCGAGCAGGGCGGCAGGGGCGGCGGCGATCAGGCGACGAGCGGACATCAGGATGCTCCTTCTCTTCCCACGACTGGATGTGGTCCGAGCATGTCGGCCGGGCCCCAGGCCGGTCGTCCAGCAGCCGCAGGCACTTCGCACTACCACGGACGCGGCAGGCACCGCGGAACTACTGCGGGCGCGGTAGTCGGGCGCTCGTCCGCGAGCGGGATTCGTCCCCGACGGCCTCCGGCTACGGTGCGCGCATGAGTAATCGACGGTTCCACGTTCGAGCCGGTGTCAGAGACTGGCTGATCGCCGTCGGTGTGGCGGGGGCGCTGCTGGTCACCGGGGTGTCCGGGCAGGAGCATTCCGCCGGGGGCCTTGACCTGTTCGGCTACGCGTTGCTGGTGGTCGGCGGCTTGGCGCTGGTGGCCGGGCGCCGGGCTCCGGTTGCCGTACTGGCGGTCACCGGGCTGTGCGCGGTGGGCTATCGGGCGGCAGGGTTCGACGTGGCTGCCGTCGCGTTCCTCTTCGCGGTGTACGCGGCCATGCGGGCGGGGCAACGCGGCGTCACGGTGGCAGCGAGCGTGGCCGTGCTGGCCGCGCTTCCCCTCGCGGCCCTTGCCTCGGGCCTGCAGGACACGGGCGAGGCGTTCGCGCAGGCCCGCGGCGCCCTTGAAATAGCCTGGCTGGTCGCGGCCGGGGCGGCCGGTGAAGCCCTCCGGCAGGCCGAGCGGCGCGCGGACGAAGCCGAGCGCACCCGGGAGGAGACCGCACGGCGCCGGGCCGACGACGAGCGGCTGCACATCGCGCGGGAGTTGCACGATTCGCTCACGCACCAGATCTCGGTAATCAAGGTGCAGTCCGAAGCCGCCGTCCACGTGGCCAGGAAGCGGGGGGAACCGGTCCCGGAGGCCCTGCTGGCGATTCGGGAGGCCGGCCGGGAGGCGTCCCGGGAGCTGCGCGCCACCCTGGAGGCGCTCCGCGACGACGACACCAGCCCACCGCACGGCCTCGACCACGTCTCCGAACTGGTGGAACGGGCCGGCAAGAGCGGTCTGCGGGCGACGCTGACGATCCAGGGCCATCGGCACGACGTTCCGGCCGCGGTGGGCCGCACCGTCTACCGGATCGTCCAGGAGTCGCTGACCAACATCGCCCGGCACGCGGACGCCACCACGGCATCGGTTCGCATCGACTACCGCCCCGACGTCGTCGCCCTCCGGGTCGATGATGACGGCAAGGCCCTGCTGAACACCGCCCCTGTGCCCGGCATCGGCCTGCTTGGGATGCGCGAACGCGTTACCGCCCTCGGCGGCCGGCTCCGGGCAGCACCGCGCGACGAGGGCGGCTTCACCGTCCAGGCCGAACTCCCCGTGGAGCGAACCTCGTGATCCGTGTCCTGCTGGTCGACGACCAGCCCCTCATCCGCAGCGGATTCCGAGCGCTCCTCGACCTCGAAGACGACATCGAGGTCGTGGCCGAGGCCGCCAACGGGCTGGAGGGCCTGGAGCTCGCCAGAGTGCATCTACCGGACATCGCGCTCATCGACATCCAGATGCCGGTCCTCGACGGCATCGAGACGACCCGGCGCATCGCGGCCGACCCGGCGCTGACCGGCATCCACGTCGTCATCCTCACCAACTACGGCCTGGACGAATACGTCTTCGACGCCCTGTCCGCCGGCGCCGCCGGATTCCTCGTCAAGGACATCGAGCCGGAGGACTTCCTGCACGCAGTACGGGTTGCCGCGCGCGGCGATGCCCTGCTTGCGCCCTCGATCACCCGCAAGCTCATTCACCGGTACGTCAGCCGGCCGCTCCCCACCACCACTCAGCCGGCACTGGAAGAACTGACCAGCCGCGAATATGAAGCCGTCGTACTGGTAGCACAGGGCCTGTCCAACGACGAGATCGCCGAGCGCATGGTGATCAGCCCGCTGACCGCGAAAACCCACGTCAACCGGGCCATGACCAAGCTCCACGCCCGCGACCGCGCCCAGCTCGTGGTCCTCGCCTACGAATCCGGGCTGGTAACCCCGGGCTCCTGACATCCAGTCAGTAATACCCGGGGACCGCATACGGCGGCTGCCGTTGTCACGAAGGCGCGTGAGGCTGGGGGTCACGGGCAGCGAGGTAATGGGTCCAGCTCTCGTTGGCATAGCCGGCCCAGCGGTTGGCGCTCCAAGGCCTGGCCCCGGCGGCCGAGCGGCACTCCGCCCGCCTGTCGACGACCCTGCCGCCGGGCGCGACCAAGCCGACTCCGGCGGCGGCCACGTCCACCCCGCAGGTCGCGGTGCCCGCTGCCGCGCCCGCCCGTACCCGGTCGCATATTTGATCATCTGGTCGTACTGCTGCATCACAGAGCTTCTTCGGCGTTGCAGCTTCAATGTGAGGACGGCCGTGGCGATTGACGTCACGCGGTCGGGACCGCATGGGGACCTGCGGAAGATCCGCCAGGACTTCAGGCGGGCGACGCCGCGCTCGACGGGTGCCAGAGTGGCGGCCAGGGCGCGGTTGCGGCTCTTCGCAGTGGGGGTCAGTTCTTACAGGGGCCTGCGTTTGATGCCCGTGGTCAGCCACGGACCGGCGCCCTGGTAGGCGAGATCGGCCACGATGGGAACGCCCTGGCGCTTGCGGATGCGGATGATCCGGTGGGTGCGGGTGGCGGTCAGGTGGTGGGTGCGGCCTGGCAGGGCGGGCGAGAGCCACAGCAGCCGGCCTGAGACGTCAGACATCTCGATCAACGGCCCGGGGGCCTCTCTCGCCTCGCTTCACGGACCGTCACTCGATCGGTGGCCACATCGAGGAAGCTCACTGCCGCATGCCCGGCCGGCGCCCGGTAAGCAAATTCGGTGGGGACGTGGGCTCGGGGCACGGGCCGTGACGGAGCCCGCACCTGACCGGCTGACACCCACTTCAGCTCCTGCACGAGCGCCTGGTGGGCTGACGCATCGAGCAGGGCACGCGGAACAGGCGTGTTCGTACGTCGGGCCACCTCGATCAGCTTGCCCGCGGAATCCTGCTCGGCGCCCATCACGGTCTCGTAGGCGGAGACGAGCGCCTCCACCTGCCGCGGGTGTACCGGGTAGAACTGCCGGGCACGGTCCAGTTGTCCCGGGCGGTGCTCGGCAGCATTGGTCACCAGGCCGGCGCCCGCCCGTTTGACCGTCCACGGAGCAGCGACAGCCATCTGCCATCCGGACGCGGGAAGCCGGTACAGGGAGGCCGCCATCGCGCCCAGTCCGTTCGCGTCGGCAAGGATGTCCGGGGCGGGCCGAGCCGCCCCGGGCGGCTGATCCGGCGTCCACTGTGCACCGAACAGCAGCCTCCCCACACGGACCGACGCCGTATGCGAGATGACCACAGCGGGGTGCGGATCCGTCGCCGGGATGCGCGACGCCTGACCGGACCGGACGAAGGCGAGGCCCGGCGGTGGCAGCGGCGGATGTGCGCGCGGATCGGAGATGTCGACGACCCGGTTCCAGTTGCGGGCCGCAGAGTCCCAGGCGCGGGCCGAAGTGCGCAGCGCCCCCGCCGCCTCGACCAGTCCCGCAGCCACGTGGCCGTCGGGGACGCTGTCCGCCACGTGACGCAGTAGCCGACCCGTGAGCATGCGCGTCATCGCCGTCCACTCAGACAGCTGCTTGAGGTCGGACCCGCCCAGCCTCTGCTCCGCACGGTCGTGCAGCGCCTCGTAGGCCACGCGGGAGAGCCTCTCGCTGTCCTCCTCCAGCCGAGCCGTGACCGCACTGGTCAAGGTCGGAAGGCGACGTCTGTACGGGCTTCACGGCGGGGGCCAGGGGGAAGGAAGCCAGAGCCTGATCGGCCGAGGGTGCGGCGGTGCGCGCGTGTACGGAGGCCCGACTCAACGAGGCACGGGCCGCCTCGAAGGCCTCGGCGGCGCCGGGATGCTCAACCCCTTGGGCGAGCCTCGACACGAGCTGCCCGCCGGCCCAGGCCACCTCGGAGTACCGGTGTGTCAGGTAGTCGAACGCCGCCTGGTGGCGCAGCAGATAGGCGTACGCGGGAGACGCGTCGCCCGCAGCAGACCCGCATGGCAGAAGCCGCCGGCCCGCCGTGCGGACTTCTGGGACCGACCCGACGGGGACTGGGGCATGGAGCCTCTGGCCGGCAAGGAGGCCCTGGAGCGCCGCCGGCACGCGAACCTCTGTTACCTGATGGGCTCGCAGGCATTGGCCCGAGGAGACCTGGACATCGCTGAGAGCCGGCTCGGAGTGGCAACCGGAGAGCAGCACCCCGGCGCGTGGTTCCGCTACGCGGTCGTGGTGCTCAGGATGGGGCCGCGCGTCTTCGGGGGTGATGGGGCGCACGCCTGGCTGTGCTTCCTCGTCAACTCGGCGGCGGACGCCGGGCACAAGGACGCGGAGCGCCTGCTGCCGCTGCTACGTGACCCCTCCGCCGAACTCCATTCCTGCGGAGACGGGGATGGGGACTGGGACGACCCGGAGTTCGGGCCGGAGATCCTTGCGGCCCTGCGGCAACCGGTCACCTGGCGGAGCCCCGAACCTCCGGTCGGCGAGGCTTTTTCTGGGGCGACAAGGTAGGAGGTATCCCGAGCGCGGGATTGCCGACCGACGTATTCCAAGCGCGGCAGCCGACATCGAGCAAGCCGACGTCGGCGCCAATCTCCCCGGCCGCTTGAGGAGGCCGGATCGCTCAGAACAGGGCGTCCCAGTCGAGAGTGTCCTGCGGCGACCTGGTGAGGGCGGTGTCCCGCTCATGGCCCCGACGAGCGATGCCGGCTACGTCCGGCCCGCGCTTGCGGCCGCCCGCGCGGGCACCCTCGCGCGGGCGGCCGGGTTGAGCCGCGACTTCGATGGGATCGTCGCGGCGAACGCACTGATCGCCCCGGATGACGACCACGACCCCGAAGGAGGTAGCACCGCCTTCGAACGGGCCCAGGTGGCCGCCCTGCTGGCCCAGGCACACGAACACCTTGAGGGCTGGATCAGGCTCCGCTGCCATCCACGACGAACCACGGCCGACCGGCTGAGGTACGTGGCTTTGACCAGAAATAGGAGTTTCAGCGAAGGTGAGTAAAACCAAGGCTTGCTCCACATAAACTCGCAGCTCAGCAAGCCTGCTCCCCGCACCCGCGGGGATGGTCCCGGTGACTTCTACCTCGACACCACAGCATGGAACTGCTCCCCGCACCCGCGGGGATGGTCCCAGCCGTCCCCCACCACGGTGCTGGACCTTCTGCTGCTCCCCGCACCCGCGGGGATGGTCCACGAGCGTGTACCGCTCCGCCAGCACCACCGTCCTGCTCCCCGCACCCGCGGGGATGATCCCGGCGCCCTGCTGAAGGCCGCGCCAGAAGGCGGCTATTCCCCGTATGGCTTTGCTGGTGAGTTTCAAGAACGTCTGATGCTCAGCGGCAGGGACGCCCGGTTTCAGGGAGAGCCGAGTTTCGAACGAGCGCGCGTGCTGAACAACAGCCGGTCAGCTGAACCGCCCACGATGCGGTCGCCTCAGGCAGGATCACCATATGACGTTCCGTAGAGGATGGGCTCGGCGTCAGCGTCCCGGGCCGATGTCTAGAGGTAGTAGAAGAAGCGGACCCACCAAGTCGGCTCGCCCGTCCATACCCAATCGGTGTGAACTCCGTCGTAGCGACGCTGGAGGGGACGCTGCTGAACCAGGACGTATCCGAGGTCGGACAGTGCGGTTTCCACACGGATGCGGTCCGCTTGGGAGATCGCGCCATCGGCAACTGCTTCGTCCAGGTCCCCATGCAGGTCGTCATTCAGCCCGCCCGATGCCAGCGTCGTGATGCTGGCGAGATCGCCGTAGTTGCTGAGCCGGATACCGAGGTGGCCCCCCGCTTCAGTCGCCTGCGCGTCTATACCCGTGCTGAAGTAACTGGAGGCGTCCTGAGCTGGGCTGACGGGGCAGGGAAAGCCGAACTCGCGTGTCAATCGCTCGGACAGCTTGCCGGCTCGGGCCTCCGCCCGGGCGTAGTCGAACCCGTCTGGAAACTCCATATGGTGCGGGCCTGGCATCCGGTCCAGCCGCCGCAGAAGGTCCAAAGTGCGCTGATCCCCATCGCTCATGTGTCCGGTATACATCTCTCCGGCTGTGCGGCGGAAACCCGCCCCTGTCATGCGCGGCTCAGGAACAGGTACTGAACAGGAACCGCAGCTCGGCGGCCCGAAGCTCGTACCCGAATCCAGTCGGCAGGCATGCAGAAGCGTGCTGCGTCGGCAAAGTAGTCGGTGCAGCCCACCACGACGAGGCGACCCGAAGCAAGGTGGAGACTGGCTTCGACGACGTGGTCGAAGTCCTCCCTGTCATCGGCGGGCTGTTCCGCGAGGACAAGGAAGCTGACTGTCACGGTGACGTTGACGGCGGTGTCTATGGCCAGGGCGCCGTCGGTGACGCCGAGCCCGTCCCAGGACGGTCTGTTCGGTCCATGCATCGCCGAAGTCGCCTTCGGATTCCTTGTCCATGACGTGGATCTGGTGGTAGTCCGCGAAGAGTTCAAGGTTTGTCGCCACGGGTGCATCATGGCTGCTGCCCGAGGAAGGCAGGGTGGCGGGGCGGGGTGTCGGCATGCTGAGGGAGAAGTGACTCAGGCATGTACGGACGGACGAAAATTGTGCTCGGTCGCGGGGCCGGGACGGCGACCCTGCGGCGGTGGGGTGTCCGCAAGGTCCATGACTCATCGGCGGTCTGAACCTGGAGGCCGCCGACGTAGGCTCTCAAGGATGCGGATAGGCGAGTTGTCACAGCGCACGGGCGCGAGTCCGCGCTCACTGCGGTACTACGAAGACCAGGGACTGCTGACCAGCTCACGCTCCGATGCGGGGCAGCGTCACTATTCCGATGCCGCGGTCCAGCGCGTGTCGCTCATCCGCCAGTTGTTCGACGCGGGGTTGTCCAGCCGGGTGATCGCGACGGTGCTGCCGTGTGTGGACATCCCGGATGACCTGGACGTCGCCGAGGAGACGTTCACGGCGATGACGCGCGAGCGCGACAGGATCGACGCCGACATCGCGCACCTGCTCGAGACCCGGAACGCACTCGACGTGCTGATCGGGGCCAACAGCCGGCACCGGGCGGAGCTTTCCACGGCCCCGGAACCGGCGGCGCGGTCGACCTGACGCTGTGACCTGCGTCTCAGCCGGTTGCCCCTGCCACCAATGTCAGCGGTGAGGATGGCGACAGCGCCCGGAGGCACCGGGTTGGTCATACGAGAGGCGGCGGACGATGGGGCAGGCATGGGGTTTTGGCAGGTACGGCGGGCCCGAGGTGCAGGAGTTCTTCGGTCGACCCGATCCCGTACCCGGTCGCGGTGAGGTACTGATCCGGGTCGACGTCGCCGGCGTGAATCCCCTCGACCACGTTCTGCGCTCAGGTCTGGTCGACGGGCTCGACGGCGGGCGTCCGTTTCCCCGCGTGCTGGGCATGGAGGCAGCCGGAACCGTTCTCGCCCTGGGCGAGGACATCGACGGGCTCGAGGTGGGCGACGCGGTCTTCGGCTTCGCACTGACCGGTGGCGGCACCTACGCCGAGACGACGGTGCTGTCCGCGCCGAACACCGCGCGCATCCCGGCGGGTCTGTCGGCGACCGTGGCGGCAACGCTGCCGGTGGCCGGGACGACCGCGGTGGATGCGCTCGAACAACTCGGCCTCCCGGCCGGCGCCACGGTCCTGGTCAACGGGGTCGGGGGCGGGGTCGGCCTCGCCGTCGCCCGGCTGGCCATCGGGCGCGAGCTGCGCGTGATCGGGACCGGGAGTACCGGCAAACGCGAGCACGCCGAGGGCATCGGGGTGCGGTTCATCGACTACACCGCCGAGGACGTCGCCGCCGCGGCACGCGAGCTGGTGCCGGACGGCTTCGACGGGATCGTCGACCTGGTCGGAGGCACCTCGCTGCGGACGGTCGCTCCGCTGGCCCGGGATCCCCGCAACGTCATCGCTGTGGGTGATGCGTCCGTGCCCGATCTCGGTGGGCGCTTCGTCGAGCGTCGCATCGACCGCGAGAACCTGGAGCGGTCGGCCCGGCTGGCCCTCGACGGAGTCCTCGCACCCGTCGTCACCGCGGTCCATCCGCTCTCCGACGCGCCGGCCGCCCTCGCCGCCGTCGAGAACGGTCACGCCTCGGGGAAGGTCGTCATCAAGGTGGCATGAGAAGTACCGGTTGCCTGCGACGTCCGACGGTCCTTTGAGGGCCGACGAGAGTCCTTGGCCAGCGCATCATCGAGCGACCACGTTGACCTGTACGGGGTTGAACCGTTCAGGCGTACGCCGACACGGGGTTGTCGTACGGGCGGGCCGCCTGCCGGGTGATCCGAAGGCGAATGCCCGCCGGCTTGGAGGGGTTCCGGCTGATTGCTGCAGTTCAGGCGGAGGTGCCGGAGCTGATCGTGGAATCGGAAGCGGCGAAGCGATGAAGCGACGGCGACGAGTATCCCGGGCCGGCGTCCTGGAGTGCCTCACGCCGGTTGATCCGGCATCGCGGCTACGCCGCTTCGGCCGTTTGGGGGGCTTCGGTGTCTTCGGTGGGGCGGGCTTGCCGCTTCAGCCGCATGCGGCACTCCACCAGGGTGTCGGCAGAGACGCTCTTCCAGTGGGGGTGGTCGACCACTTTGATCGACAGTTCCCGGATCTCAGCCCACATGCGGTCGACCGTCGCCTTCTGCTCGTCACTCCACCCGGGGCTGTCGGGCACGTCCCCGCGGTGAGAGTAGCGCTCACCCCGCGCCCAGCCCTTCATCGGCTCCACGCTCCATGGCAGGGCCGCCAGATAGGTGCGGTGCTCGGCGTGGGCGCGGTGGAGGCGCTCCTGCAGTTGGAGGAGGTCGTTGGGGAAGGAGCTCTGGGCGGTCACTCTTGAATCGTAATTCTGTTCGATTATGAAAGGGAAGTCGACGCTCCGGTCAGTGCCCCGTTCGGCTGACCGACCTGCGGCGGACAGCACCGGCGGATTCGGTCGGATGCAGCGGACCGCGGACCGGGTAGGCGCCGTGCACGGGAAGAGGGGGCGACTGGAGGAGGTGGCGGCCGTGGCGCGTCCCGTCTGGGCCGGAAACTTGTCGTTCGGGCTGGTCAGCCTGCCGGTGGGCCTCTACACGGCTACCGACAGCCACACCATCCACTTCCATCAGCTCCAGCGCGGCACGTCCGACCGGATCCGCAACAAACGGATCAACGAGCGCACCGGCGACGAGGTGGAACTGACGGAGATCGTGAAGGGCTACGACGCCGGCGACGAGTACGTCCTGGTCGAGCCCAAGGAATTGGACGAGATCGCGCCGGGCCGCTCCCAGGCCCTGGAGATCAACGGGTTCGTCGACCTGGACGAGATCGACCCGATCTTCTTCGACAAGACCTACTACCTCGGACCGCGCGGCAAGGAGTTCGGGAAGGTCTACAGCTTGCTGGAGCAGGCCCTGACCAAGGCCGGCAAGGCGGGCATCGCCACCTTCGTGATGCGCCAGCACGAGTACCTCGTCGCCCTCAAGGCCGAGAACGGACTCCTCACCCTGCACACCCTGCACTGGGCGGACGAGATCCGGGACCCGCGAAAGGAGATCGACACGCTCCCGGGGAAGGCGAAGGCTTCGAGCAAGGAGCTGACGATGGCCGAGCAGCTCATCGTCGCCATGAGCATGGACTGGGATCCGGGCGAGTTCCACGACACGTTCCAGGAGAAGGTCGCAGCCCTCATCGAGGCCAAGAAGACCGGCGAGAGCGTGGAGAAGGCCGAACCCGCCGCGGAACCGACCGGCGTCGTGGACCTCATGGAAGCCCTGCGTGCCAGCGTCGAGCGTGCCGGCAGACCGAAGACCGCCGCGGGCAAGGCCACGGCCTCGGGGAAGACCCGGCCCGGGAAGACGCCCGCGGCGAAGAAGCGGATCCGTACCGCCCCGAAGGAGGACCTGAGCGGCCTGTCGAAGGCGGACCTCTACAAGAAGGCTGCCGCCGCCCACCTCCCCGGCCGCTCGAACATGACCCGCGACGACCTGATGAAGGCACTGTCCCGCTCATGACCTCGACGAACGATGCCGAGCCCGTCCGGCCCGCGCTGGTAGCGGCCCGGGCCCGCCTCGCGGCCGACCGCGCGGCCACCCTCGCGCGGGCGGCCGCGTTGAGCCGCGACTTCGACGGGATCGTCGCGGCGAACGCCCTGATCGCGGTGGACGACGAACACGACCCCGAAGGAGGCAGCACCGCCTTCGAACGGGCCCACGTGGCCGCCCTGCTGGCACAGGCACACGAACACACCTGGAGGAACTGGATGAGGCGCTGGAGCGGCTCGAACAAGGCCGGTACGGACAGTGCGAGACCTGTGGCGCGGCCATTCCCCCCGAACGCCTGGACATCCGCCCGGCCACGACCACCTGCGTCCGCTGCGCGGCGGGCGGATAGGCGCGGCCTTTGCGCCGAAATGGGAATTTCAGCGAAAGTGAGTAAAACCGGGGCTTGCCCCACATAAACTCGCAGCTCAGCAAGCCTGCTCCCCGCACCTGCAGGGATGGTCCCAAGTTGACGGCTGGCCTTCTCCAGGTCGCGGCCTGCTCCCCGCACCTGTGGGGATGGTCCCGATCGCGCCGGGTACGGGACGCGCACGGGGGACCTGCTCCCCGCACCCGCAGCGATGGTCCCGGAGACGAGTTCCTCAAGTTGCCCCGAGCCCTCGCCCGGCGGCTGGTCGGGCGGCAGCCGTCGGCGGTCAGATGCGGCGGGGTTCGATCGTCACCTCCGGGGAGGTGGATCGGACCACGCTCGCGTCGGGGACGATGCTGCTGCCGAGGCAGACGCTCGCCGCGATGGCCGAGTGTCGGCCAACAGCGATGCCCGGACCGAGCGTGATCACGCTGCCCGTCTGCACGTGATCCCCGATCAGGCCCCCGAACTGCGGCGTCGTGCACCGGTAGGCCGGTTCGTCGTCCGAGTCGCCGTGGAGAACGATCTCCTTGACGGGGCGGCGCATGTCGTAGTTCCAGAGGCTGATCGCCGCGATGACGAGGTTCGCGGACAGGTGGACGTCGGCCCCGATGACGGAGTGGCCGATGCCGACCTGGTGGCCGAGCACGGTGTTCTCCCCCACGAAGGAATGGGTCACCTCGCAGCCGAAGCCGACCGAGACGCCGGCGCACAGGACGGAGCGCTTGCGGACAGTGGAGAACTCGTGGACGCGGACCCCGGGTCCGATGATCGCGTCGTCGCCGATGATCGCGGTCGGGTGGATCCGGGCGGTGGGGTGAATCCGCTCGGGCAGGATGTGCAGGGCTTCGTCGTGGAGGGCGTCCCAACGGGTGAGGAAGTCGGACAGCTCGAACCCGCCGATCCCAGCATAGCCGGTGGCGTGCAGGCCGGACTCGACGGGGCTGCGGACGTAGTCACCGATACGGATGGAATCCGGCACCTGCTCGCTCCTGTTCGTAGTGGGGTTCGGGGTTCGGGGATCGGGGATCATCAAGCGACTTCGGCCGCTTCGCGGCGCAGGAAGTCGGGCAGGGCGCCGGGGGTGTTGTCGAGCCAGGCGACGTAGCGGGCCACCCCCTCGGCCACCGTGATCGTGGGTTCCCAATCGAGGGCGGCGGTCATGCGGGACGTGTCGGCCGTCCCGCCGAGGGGGTCGCCCTCGGGCAGCGGCCGGTCCTGAAACTCGGCGTCGGGGTAGTGGTTGCGGATGAGCCGGGCCACGTCGGCGATGGAGGTGGCCCGGCCCGTGCCGACGTTGAGGGTCTGTCGGTCGGCGCCGGGCGCGAGCAGGGCGTGGACGGTGGCCGCGGCGATGTCCTCGACGTGGACGAAGTCGCGGACCTGCCGGCCGCCGCCGTTCAGGTGCAGGGGCAGGGGCAGGGGCAGGGGCAGGCCGAGCTTGGCGCGCATCGCCATCCAGGAGACGACCCAGGAGTGCGAGCCCTCCTTGACGGTCTGGGGCTCACCGTAGACGGAGAAGTAGCGGACCGAGGTGTGGGACACGTTGGCCTTGTTCAGCACGACCGCGGTCTGTGCTTCACCCCATGCCTTGGTGTTCGCGTAGACGGACAGGGGTGCCAGGGGCTGTTCCTCGTTCCAGCGCTGCACGTCGTGGCGCTTGGGGTCGCCGTTGCCGTAGACGGCGGCCGAGGAGACGAACACGAACCGGCGTACGCGGGCGTTGCGTCGGCGGACCGCGTCCAGGAGGACCTGCGTGCCGGTGACGTTGGTTCGGATCGCGGCCAGGGGGTTGCGGGTGCAGGCGGCTACGTCGGCGACGGCGGCCGCGTGCACGACGTAGTCGGCTTCCCGAACGACGCGGTCCATCAGGGCGGCGTCAGCGATGTCGCCCACGATGGTGTCCCTGTCGCTCGTGTGCACGCCGAACAGGTCGGCGTAGACGGTGGCGGGGTAGGCGTCGAGCTTGCCCACGGCCAGGACTCGGGCCCCGGCCGTGCGAAGACGGGCGGTGACGCGGGAGCCGACCAGGCCGCCGCCCCCGGTGACCACGACGGTCGATCCGGTGAGTGCGGCGGACAGGTCGGCGTCGGTGAGTGGCATGGCGGCTCCTTCGAGCTCGGCGAAAACGGGCGGTGCGGTGAGCGGGTGATCAGGGGGGGTGGCGGGGAGGTTGCGACCGGGCCGGTTCGGGACCGCCTCCCCGCCACCCCGGCGGGCGCCACCCGGGGCAGGGGTGGGCCCCGTCGGACGGAGCCTTGCGCGGTCCCGGGCGGCGTGATGAACAGTGAACTCGTCGGCACGGTAAGTGAGTACGGTGGTGACGGCAGGAACCCGTTCAAGCCGTTCAAGACCGTCCGCAGGAGGGTTCGCATTGGCAGGTGACCGGACGCCGAACAGCGCGCTGGCGGCGGTGATAGCCGAATCCGGGGCTACGTACTACGCCCTGGCCAGGGAGATTCGCTCCGTGGCGGCCGAGGCCGGACGGCGCTTGGGTACGGGTCCTTCGGCCGTGGCCTACTGGGTCGCCGGCGGTACGCCGTCCGGGCAGACGCCGTCCTACATCGCCGAAGCGTTGACGAGACGGACCAAGCGGCGGGTGACGGTCGCCGAGATCGGTCTAGGCTCCGCTGTCATCGGTGGGGCCCTGGAAGCCGATCCGTTGGCCGCCATCGCCGATCTCGGGAGAGCCGTCATGCAACGACGCCGTGACTTCCTTGGCGCAGCGTTCACCGCCGCTTCCGTCGGTCTGCCCCTGACCTACGACCACGAAGCGGTCGCCGCGACGCTCGGAGCGGCCGAGGGCGGCGGTCTGGTCGGACCGGCCGAGGTGACCGCGGTCAGACAGCTCACCGAGACGTTCCGCAGCGTGGACGAACGGATGGGCGGCGGGCACGGCCTGACCACCGTCACGGCCTACCTCACCGACACCGTCGCACCGATGCTCACCGCCCGGTTCCCCACCGCCGAGGTCCGCTCGGAGGCGTTCGGGGCGGCGGCCCAGCTGGCCTGCCTGGTCGGCTGGAAACACCACAACCTCGGGCGGGAGGGCGCCGCCCAGCGCTACTACCTGCTGGGCTATCAGCTTGCCTGCGAGGCCGACCCGCGGGGCCACGCCGCGTGGATGATGCGGGCCCTCACGCACCAGGCCCTCGACCTGGGGCACCCCCACGCTTGCCCGGAGCTCGCCGAAGCCGCCCTGAACCGGGCGGTGGGCAAGGTCGACCGACAGACCGAGGCCCTGCTGCTGGTCACCTGCGCCCGGGCGTACGGGGCCGGCGGGCAGGGCGCCCGAGCGGCGCGTGCCCTGCTCGCGGCCGAGGACGCGGTGACGGACACTCGGGACCCGGTCCCCGAGTATGCCGCCGCCTCGGGGCCGGTGGCGGCCACGGTCGCCTCGCACATGGGCAAGACCCTGACCGCGATGAAGGACCACCCGGCGGCCGAACGGCACTACCGACGGGCCCTGGCGGGCCGGCTGCCGGGCACGTACCAACTCAAGCACGGCCTGACCCTGACCGACCTGGGACGGTCGGTGGCCGGTCAACACCGGTACGAGGAAGCCGTCGGACTCTGGTACCGGTCCCTGGACTTCATGGGAGGCGTGGTGTCCGACCGCAACAGACAGGCGGTCAAGGAAATCCAGGCGGCCGCCGCCCGCTACCGCAAGCGCGGTGTGAGCGGCGCGGGGAACCTGGAACAGCGCGCCACCGAACTGCTCAAGACCCAGCGGTGAAAGGAACAAGCAGCGACATGTCGAAGATCGGGGTTGTCATCCTGACCATGGGCGACCGGCCCGCGGAACTGCGGGCCCTGCTCGACTCCGTGGCGAGGCAGGAGGGCGATCCCGCCACCGTCGTGGTCCTGGGGCAGGGCGTGAAACTCGCCCCGCTGCCGGACGACGTGACGGGCGTGGAACTGCCGGAGAACCTCGGTATCCCCGGCGGCCGGAACGCCGGCGTGCGGTGGCTGCGCGAGCAGGGCGGCACGGACATCGTGGTCGTCCTCGACGACGACGGCCTCCTCCCCCGCACCGACACCTTCACGCTGGTGCGGGAAGCCTTCGCAGAGAACCACCGGCTGGGCATCGCCGGGTTCCGCATCGCGGACGAGACCGGCTTGAGCCAGCGCCGGCACGTCCCCCGCCTCGGCGGCAAGAACCCGATGGTGTCCGGACCGGTGACGACGTTCCTCGGCGGCGGTCACGCCATCCGCATGAGCGTCATCGACGAGGTGGGCGAGTTCCCCACCCCGTTCTTCTACGCCCACGAGGAAACCGACTTCGCCTGGCGGGCCCTGGACGCCGGCTGGGACATCGACTACCGGGCCGACATGGTGCTCCAGCACCCGCGTACGGAGGCGTCCCGGCACGCGGTGTACTACCACCACACCGGCCGGAACCGCGTCTGGCTGGCCAAGCGCCACCTGCCCGCCGTCCTGGTGCCGATCTACCTCGCGACCTGGGCCGCGTACACGCTCGCGCAACGCCCCCCGCTCTCCGGCCTGACGGCCTGGTGGTCCGGGTTCTTCGAAGGCGTACGGGTCCCGTGCCCGCCGCGCCGCCCCATGCGCTGGCGAACGGTATGGCGCATGACCCGCCTGGGCCGGCCCCCGATCATCTGACACCCGGCGCTCCTTCGGCGGGGCCTGGCGGACGAGGGGGCGGTGAGCACCTGCTCCCACCTCTCGGAGGCAGAGCACGCGCCGTGGGGCAGGCCGCTGGTCGCAACCGTGAGCAGGCGCATGACGAAGGTCAGCGTCGAGGCAACCGGTTCAGCGCTGAGGACCACTGTCGGCGATACGCGGGAGAACCACGACCGCGCGCCGGCCGCCGACCTTGTTCCCCTCGCTCCCGTGGTAGCGCTAGTGCTGTGCCTCCTCCAACTTTGCCGCCACAGGTGAACCAGGCCCACAAGGGCCCCATTTGGCCTTCTTGTTCAGATAAGGGAGTTTCAGCGAAAGTGAGTAAAACCAGGCCTCGGTCCCCATAAAATCGCAGCTCAGCAAGCCTGCTCCCCGCACCCTTGGGGGTGCTCCGCACGATTCGGGACCTCATCCTCTGGGCGACTCGCCGCGGTCGTGTCCGCACCCTGATGGGCCTCGGTGAATCGCCCCACGCTCGGGGCGGGACAGACCTGTTCACCAAGTCTCCCCACCCCTCGCGCCTCTGACCTGCAATCAGGCAGGTAGAGAGACCGGCCGATAGCCGGCCAGGTCCACGGTCCGACCCCTCCTGCGGACCCCATCCGGCTCGCGCGCTCTGGACCGGCGCATGCGGGACTGGCTGCGGCCAGTCGGGCGAGCACGCAGTGCGCAAGGTGCTTTCGGAGGCGTCGGCTAGGGTGCCGGGATGATATTCGGACGTGGGCGGTTTCCAGCCGCCGTCGAGACCTTCGAAGCGGCTGTACGAGCCCAGGACGCGGACGCGGCGGAGCGTGCCTTCGGGCGGCTGACACATGGTTTCGACAAGGCGGCGGACGCCGACCTGCGGGCGGCGGGGCCTCGGCTGGCCGCTCTGCTGGAGCAGGTTCCGCCCGGGCCGCGAGCAGTCGTAGCCGTGCTGAGCGGGGCGTGCGTCGAGCGGGGCGCCGACCCGTTGGCCTGCGCGCCCGCCGTGTTCGCGAGCGCCCTGGATGCCTTCGAGCAGGCCGCCGTGTTCTGCGAGCGGTGGGCGGCTTCGGAGAGGGGCGAGCTGCCCGATCACGAGGGCGAGGGCCTGGAGGAGGCCGACTTCGAGCGGATCGGCTTCGAGCCCGTCATGGCCTGGCAGGCGCTTCCCCAGTTCGAGATGGCCTGCGTGGCCATGCTCAACTCCCCGCAGGTGCGCCGAGAGGTAGCCGGTCGCGAGGGATTGGCGGCCGCCGTCGCACGGGTGGCGGAGCTGTCGGGCGAGCCGTTCAAGTGTCTCGCGTACGCACTCGCCGTCCTCGACGACGAGCCATTCATCGTGCTCGACCGCGCTACGGGCGCCGGTTTCGCGCTGCGCGTCTCCGGTGTCGGCGACAACTTTCAGCTGCACACGCTCCTCGCCGACGCCCTGATCGGCCGGGGCCTCGTGGGGGGGCAGGCGCCGTCGGCGGACGCTGTCGCCTGCTGTCGCGACCAGGCCGGAATGGTGCCGACCACCGGCTCCTTCAACCTGGTCGGCGCCGACGGCGAGTGGATCTGGAACGAAGGCAACCCGGCGGACATCCCCGTCGTGGACGGTGTCCGGCTCGTGGTCCTCGACCCGCCCGCGTACCGGAGGAACTGGCCCGCCGGCCGGTTCTTCCCCGGGATGACGGGCGAGGTCGTGTACGACCACGCCCTCGCGCCGGAGGAGTCGGCCGCCCTGCTCGCCCGAGTGGCCAAGCCCATCGGCTGACGTGGGGGCGGCGGCGGGTCTCACGCCATCGTGGCCTGGTGGTCATCGAGGTGATCCGAAGGAAGCGGCTGGGGCGGGTCGAGCTGTCCAGGGCGGCCGAAGCCGGCAAGCAAGGCCGTGGAAGGCGCCCTCGACCGCGCGCGTGGCCGCCCGACCAGTCTGCGGTCAGGGGACGGCCCCAACCCCTCCTGCAATCCTGATCAGTCGACTTGCGACCGGTCTCAGGCGGCCGTCGTGGCGGCTCCGCGAGGAAAAGGGGAGGCGGAAGCCCTGTCCGTGTTGGCAGGATGTCCGCGTTCCGTGCCCAATACGAAGGGACCGACGACTGTGGCTCGTGCCGTCACCTTGATCCGCTCCGCCTCCCTGTCCGATGTCGCCGAGTACGCCTACGCGGCCACCGCGCCCGCCGAGGCGCGCCTGATCTTTCTCGCTGGAGCGTGTCCACTGAACGACGATGGCTCCACGGCAGCGATCGGGGACTACGCGGGCCAGGCAGCCAAAGCCATCGAGAACATGCAAGCTGCTCTTGCTGCTTCCGGTGCGTCCCTCCTGGACGTCATCAGTACACGGGTGCTCGTGGCATCCGCCCGGCGAGAGGACCTGGTGGCTGCCTGGGAGGTGGTCCGGGACTCGTTCGGTGACCATGACGTCCCCAGCACCTTGATGGGCGTCACCGTGCTCGGCTATCGGGACCAACTCGTAGAAATCGAGGCTGTCGCCGCCGTTCTCGATTCTTGAGATCCACTGACGTAACCGCGGGGGCGGCTGACCGCGGCCGCAGACCGGACCGTCCCTCCGGCCAGAGGTCTGCTGAAATGCGTGGACACCGCCCTGTCCGAGCGGATGCTGGAGGGACGTGAGGAGTAGGCGGCCGAGCGGCTGCGTACGGCCGAGCCGTCACTGGCCGGTGTCAGGCACGCATACGCCCACGCCCTTTTTAATCCTTCGCCGACAGCAGCAGCAGCCTCCTCCCCGACCTGCCGCGCACGCGCGGGACCAGGCCATTGGAGCGAGGCGCCCACACCATCAGCGAGCTCCACCGCCTCCTGCTCGACGCGGCGATGCCCTCCATCGACGGGTTCCGCCGTTCCCGGCCGCAGGACGCACTCGACACTGCGGCCCGGGCCCTCCTCGGCGCCTGTTTCCACACTCGTCCGTCCCGATCCCGCCATCTCCGAAGCAGCCAGGAGCCGGTACGCGAACGCTCGCAGACGTGGCCGCTCCGGGGCCGCGGTCGCCGCCGGTGCGGCCACCGCCTGCGCGGTCGGCGCGGAGCAGGCCGGGCACCGGCGGATCGATCGGATCGGATCGGGCCGGGGCGCGACCGGCAGAAGTACGCGGCAGCCATTCCTGCCGGTGCTTTTTCCTGTTCCCGGCCCCGCGCCCGGTGATGGACTGGCCGAGCACCGGGGGAAGGGCGCGGGAGGCGGAGCCGAGCCGCCGTCGCCGTGGCGGACCCGTCCGCATGGCGGATGCCCCGGAGACGGCCACCCCTGGCTCCACCGCACCCGTCTCCCGCGCTCTTCCCCCCGCTGCGCAGACCGACCGGCACCGCCGGTACGGCAGCCCTTCCGCTCAAGCCCGGCCCGGTACAGGAGATCCATGTCCCACCCCCTCGCCCACGGTTCCCGCCCCGGACCAGGACGCCGGCCGCGCCTGCTGGCCGCGCTGGCTGCCGGCTGCATCGCCGTGGGCTCCCTCGTCTCCGCCACGGCCCCCGCCGCGGCGGCCGGGTCCGTCAAAGCCGACGCCTTCCGCTCCCTCAAGAACGCCCCGCTCCAGCAGGACTGGATGAAGGGCCTCGACGGAGGCACCTCGCTGGCCCGGGTGTCCATGCCCGGCACCCACGACACGCTCTCCATCCACGGCGGCCACTTCGCCCAGACCCAGGAGGACCTCGGCGACAGCGCGGACACCCTGACCGCACAGCTGGACAAGGGGATCCGCGCCCTGGACCTGCGGGTCCGGGTCACCGAGAACGAGTTCTTCGCGATCCACCACGGCGCGATCTACCAGAACGCCAACTTCGACGACGTCCTGGGCAAGGCGAGGACCTTCCTCAACCAGCACCCGGGCGAGACGCTCGTGATGCGCCTGAAGGCCGAGTGCCCGATCGGCAGCGGAGGCGGTGCCACCGGTTGCACGAACGACCCGTCGAACGTCTCCGCCGGCGTGATCGCGGCGATCTTCGACCGGTACGCGAAGAAGTACGACGGCCTCTTCTACAAGCCGTCGATCACCCGCAACAGCCTGACCCAGACGCCCACCCTGGCCCAGGCCCGCGGCAAGATCGTCCTCGGCACCTTCGGCGTCTCCGACAGCACCTCCAGCGCCTCCTACGGCACGCTCGGCTTCCACGACAAGCTGGCGGACGACTGGAAGCCCAAGAGCGCCGACACCAAGTGGAACGGTGTCAAGGCGAACATCGACCGGGCCAGCGCGGACACGGGCAACTCCTGGTACGTGACGTACACCTCCGCCACCTCGGCGCTGGCCGAACCCAGCCCGGAGGAGTACGCGGGCGGCTACATGGACAACTCCGGGGGCGTCGTCAGCTACGTCACCGGCCAGAACCAGCTGCTCATGAACTACCTGAACAGCAACGCGACCCGGGGCCGCATCGGGATCGTCATGACGGACTTCCCCGGCTGGGCCCTGATCCAGAACATCATCGACCGGAACAAGGACGTCGTGGTCAAGGGCAGCCACCCGGCGCTCTGGCTGGTCAACGACGCCAACAAGACCTATGTGAACACCAAGTACAGCAGCCGCTGCATGGTGCGCGGACCGGAGTTCGACAGCTCCAAGACCGGCGGCCTGGTCACCCAGCGCGAATGCCAGTCGACCCCGCCCAGCAGCCACCAGTGGTCGGCCGAGATGCCCGCGAACAGCCAGGGCCACTTCTGGGTCAAGGCCGCCAACGGCAAGTGCCTGACCGTCCCGTACAACGACGGAGTCCGGCCCGGCGCCGGTACCCAACTGTTCTGGTGGGAGTGCGAGACCCGCTGGTTCTCGGGCAGCCAGATGTGGAACATCGTCCCCACCAAGGTCGAGGTCTCCGGCGGCTCCCGCACGGCCTACGCCTTCATCAACAACTGGACCGGCCAGTGCCTGTCCGTCGACCCGGCCACCGCCTCCGTCGCGGGCGGCAAGGTCACCCAGGACGCCTGCCCGAAGTAACCGGTCCGGGAACGGGCCCGCTTCCCCGAATGCGGAGGAGGCGGGCCCGTGAAACCCGTTGCGACAGAGGTCGAGCCTGCGGCCGTCCCTTGCGGATCCTGCCGCGCCCGCGCCGCTTCGCCACCTGCCGCGGTGCACCGCCGCGGGCACCGTACCTCGCCGCGTCCTCGGGCCCGCGCGAACACGGCTTCATCACCGGGGGCGCGCCGTGGGCGTCAGCGACTGGTGAGTTCGCCGTGGAGGTCGGCGCTGGGGCCGTTCAGGCCGATGACGACTTTGTCGGGGTCGGCGGCGTAGCCGGACCGGCCGACGAGGCCACCGCTACGAGGCCATGGAGGCCTGCCTGGACCGCACCGGACCGGGCGGCCGGGCCATGATGATGTGCTGGGCGCGGTCCTGGCTTCGGCCTTCGTCAACTCCCCCAGAAATCGGTGGCCAGAGCTGGGATGAATTCGATGGCTCTCAGGCCGTCGGCACCGGAAACCACGAAAAGAGTGACGCTTTCCGCAGGCTGGCCCTGTCAGTGCCCTCGTGCCGCTAGACAGAGGCATTGCCCGCCGGAGTGGGCGTCAAGGAAGAAAGCTGCATAGCCGTCCCGGTCTTCGTCAGCTTCAGTCATCACTACGAAACGGTAGTTTCCTGTGCGTTTTGCACGAAGATCTCCATTTTTGCCGCTAGCCATGCCGACGCCGAGGAGGCAGGGGTTCGCGTCCTGGCGGGTGTCGACAGCGGTGACCTGCGTGCTGGCACTCCTCATGGGCCTGGCCACCGTGATCGCCGCGGCATCGCCGGCCTCCGCTGCTCCGCCGGACCGCAAGAAGTTCATGGCGACGTTCAACATGCTGCACTCCACTGCCGGTGGTGATATGTGGGGAGCGGTCGCCGAGATTTCCCGCAGTTTCGGTGTCGTTGCCCTTCAGGAGGTCCCGCGCGACGGCCAACTTGTTCCGGTCGCACCCAACTTTCCGTACGGGAGCACCCTCCAGCGGCAGATAGGCCCGGAAATCTGGGAGTACGAGTGGCGAATAGGCAGAGGTGCGGACGACGTCCGGTACATATATCTGGCGAGAAATGCCACCCAGCCCTTGGGTATCATCACCACCCAACGGGCAGACCATGTAGAACTCGTTCAGCATCCGACCATTCCGAACTCTCGTCCGGCACTGCTCATAGTGCACAATGACATTCGGATGGTGTACGCCTCGATCCACGCCTTCTCCGGGAACGGCAACGATGGGGTGGGCTTGGTCACGGCCGTACGTGACGCGACAGAAGCCTATGGGGCTGCCAATCTCCCGACTCAAGGGGGAGACCCGTGGGACTGGGCGGTGCTGGGGGATTACAACCGCGCCCCGTCACTGATGCGAGACGACCCCAACCGGCCAGCGAATTCGACTGTCGTGAGTCCTACGCAGAGTTCGCAGCTGCAGGGGGGAAACACGCTCGACTACATGGTGACGTCGCTGGGTGCGAACTTCTTCAATGCGTCCACTCCCGCTCCGTGGAGCCCTATCCGCAATAGCGGAAGCGACCATCTCCCCGTGCTGTTCAGCCCGATGGAAGCCGGCGGAGCGAACCAGGGGTGGACCTACCGCTTCACCAACCGCACCGGGCCCAAGCACTCGGTCATCTCCATCCCCAACGGCACCGCGGTGGATGGCACCGCCGCGGCGCGGGAGGAATGGAAGCACGAACTGAGTCAGGTCTGGAGGGCGGAGGAACTCGTTTCCAACGGAACCGACATCGCACATAAGTTGATCAACGCGCAGACCAATAAGTGCCTCACCCTCGATGAGTCACGCAACGTTCTCAGTCAGGCGGAATGCCGCGACAGGGACGCCCGGAACCAGCTGTGGCAGTACAGCGCCATGGGTGCAGGTCTCCGGAGCATGGCAGATGACAATGGCCCAGGCTTTGTATTCCGGTCCATGGAGCCGGCCAACAGTTCTCTCTCTACCGGCACCTATACATCCACAACAATTCCTGATGAATTCCAATGGGCCATGGAGCCCCTTGATCTTCGGAACTGGAATACGGGCGGCTTCCCCGCCGGTGACCAAGGGTCAAATCCCGTATACATCAAGGACGGTGAGGCGGACCAGCACCTGAGAGCAGGCGCCGACCACGTCACGGGCGGGCATGCGGACCATCACGTCAACGACTACCACGGCGACGAACTGTGGAACCACCAGCCATCAGGTGTTCCCGGCGGGCGCCAACTGGTCAATGAGACCACCAAGGAATGCCTCACCAGCCCAATCGGAGGTCAAGGCAAGCCCACCATGGAGCCTTGCCAGGCCGGGAACAAGCACCAGGCGTGGGAGTACGTCCACGGACATCTCGTAGCCATGGCCATAGGCGGCATCGTCCTCCTGGCCGGGGGAGAGCTCGTGATGGCAGCCAGCGCAGCGGTCGTAGGTGTCATCAGCTTCATCACCGCCCTCAGGAAGGGCGGACATGTAAGCCTTGCGGTGATGCCGCTGGGTGACTCCATCACCTTGGGAGTGGGAAGCAGTACGCGTACCGGCTACCGACCCGCGCTCGCACAGATGCTCGCCAAGGACACGGCGAACGTGAAGTTTGTGGGGTCCATGCAGGATGCCGACGGCACCCGGCACGAAGGCCACTCCGGGTGGCGCATCAACCAGATCAGCCAGAACATCAACCGCTGGATGGCGGATGCCAAGCCCAACGTGGTGGTGCTGCACCTCGGCACCAACGACATGAACCGCAACGACGAGGTGGCTGCTGCACCCCAGCGCCTCGCCCGGCTCATCGACCAGATCTACGCCGCGTCCCCGGACACCGTGGTCGTGCTCGCCTCGCTCGTCCCGGCCTCCGACCCCGCCGTACAGGCCCGGGTCAACGCCTACAACCGGGCTCTCCCCGGCATCGTCGACGAGCGCGCCGCACGCGGCTACCGCATCACCCAGGTCAGCATGGGCGAGCTGACGGTGGCAGACCTGAACGACAATCTCCACCCGAACAACAACGGTTACGCCAAGATGGCCCGAGCCTTCCAGGGCGGCATCGCCACCGCTTCGCAGAAGAAGTGGATTGTCCCGGAGGTCACGGTCAAGCCCGCACCTCCCGAGGTCGGCCAGGGTGTGGCGGCCGGTGACTACCGCGTCGATGTCAACGGCGACGGCCGCTCGGACTACCTCGTGGTCCAGGACAACGGAGCCGTTCACGCGTGGGTGAACTCCACGGGAGCCGACGGCAAGGTGAAGTGGTCCGACTACGGCACCATCGCCTCCGGCTCTTCGTCATGGACCGGTGCACAGGTGCGTTTCGCGGATGTCGGTGGTGATGCTCGCGCCGACTATTTGGTTCTGTCGCCCAACGGAGCGGTCCGCGCACTGATCAATCAGGGTGGCGACGGCCGCGGCGGCTGGCGGGACGCCGGGACCATCGCCTCAGGCTCGGCCTCCTGGAACGCCTCCCAGGTGCGTTTCGCGGATGTCGGTGGTGATGCTCGCGCTGATTACCTGGTTCTGTCGCCCAACGGAGCAGTCCGCGCACTGATCAACAATACCCGGACCGACGGAACCCTCAAGTGGGACGACTACGGCACCATCGCTTCGGGATCCGCTCTATGGACTGCTGAGGACGTGCGGTTCGCCGACGTCGGCGGCGACGCCCGGGCCGACTACCTGATCGTCGAGGACAACGGCGCTGTCCGCTCCTTCATCAACCAGGGAGGTGACGGCCGCGGAGGCTGGGGCAAGGTGAGCACCATCGCCACCGGCTCCGCGTCCTGGAATGCCACCCAGGTCCGTTTCGCCGACGTCGGCGGAGACCACAGGGCCGATTACCTCATCCTCGCCGACAACGGGGCCCTGACCGCCTACTTCAACGAGACGAACGAAGCGGGCACGACCAAGTGGTCAAATCAGGGCACCATCGCCTCCGGTACCGGCAACCCCGGCCACCGCGTCAGGATCGCGTGACCTTGTGATCCGGCCCCACCGTTGATGTCGTGAGGGCACAGCTCGGTGATGCTGTGCCCTCACCCCGTGGGCCGAGCACTGTACTCCAGCAGGATTTCGCTATCTGACCTGCGGTTTTCGTTGGGCGGGTGGAGTGTCACGGGCTGTGGAGTGGTCAGTGGCCTTCGGGAGGCTGCCCCTCGATCGGGTGGCACCGCCGCTGGTAGTGGCAGCGGCGGGCGACCGCTTGGCGGTGCCGGCGTCAGTTCGACCAGCTCAGCGCGTGGTGTCGTCCCCGGCGTCCACCAAGGTGCGGGGGCCGGGGACGACAAGCTGCCAGGAGTCGCCGAACCTCCGCCACTGTGAACCCGATGGCCCCGGCTGCCTCACCGGTGCCGCCGCCTTTTCCAAGGCCTGGTGCGCCGTGGCCGCCAGGAAGGCGTGCGCGAGCATAGTCAGAGTGATGTGTCGGTACCAGCCCACGTAACGGCGGACTTCGTACTGGTCCAGGCCGCATTCGTTCTTCGCGGCCTGGCACTCCTCGATCGCCCAGCGCGTCCTGCTGCGATTGGTCGATATTGATCAACCGATGCCGGGCCCGGGCCAGGCGGTCGTGGAGGTCGCCGCGTCCGGCGTCAACTTCCTCGACGTATACCACCCCCAGGGCCGGTACACCCTCCCGCTGCCCTTCATCCCGGGCACTGAGGGCGCGGGCACGGTCCTCGAGGTCGGACCCGGCGTCACCCACGACGCTGTGGGAGACCGGGTCGGCTGGGTGCAAATTTCCGCACCTATGCCGAGCAGGCCGTCGTGGACTCCTCCCGGCTCGTGCCCCTGCCCGACGGCGTCGACTTCGAGGCCGCCGCCGCCGCCGTGCTGCTGCAGGGCATGACGGCGCACTACCTCGTCAAGGACGCCTACCCGGTCCAGCCGGGCGACACGGTGCTCGTGCACGCTGCTGCCGGCGGCATGGGGCTTGTGCTGACCCAGCTCATCACCCATCTCGGCGGCAGGGTGATCGGCACAACCTCGACACCGGAGAAGGCCCAGCTGGCGCGGCGCGCCGGGGCCGCCGAGGTGATCCTCTACTCGGCAGTGGACGATCTCGCGGCCGAGGTGAAGCGGCTCCATGGCGGCCAAGGCCTGCCTGTCGTCTTCGACGGCGTCGGCAGGGACACCTTCAATGCGAGCCTCGCCAGCCTGCGAACCCGCGGCCACCTGGTGCTCTTCGGCGCCGCGAGTGGTGCAGTGCCACCCTTCGACCCCATCCGGCTCGCCCAGGGCGGTTCGCTGACCCTGATCCGGCCAAGCCTCGGGCACTTCATCGCCGATCGGTCCGAACTGCTCCGGCGCGCCGCCGACGTGCTCAACTTGGTGCGTACCAAGGCGCTTGAGACCACCGTGACGGCCCGCTACCCGCTCGCCGAGGTCGCCCAAGCTCACCGCGATCTGGAGGCTCGGCGTACCACCGGCAAGCTACTCGTCATCCCCTAGGGCGACCGACGGAATTGACTGACCTGCACGAACGTGGCTTCCGCCGGGCGTCGATCCCGCGCAGCTGTGTCCGCCATCCCGGGTGATGACCGCTAACGGAAGTCAGCTGCGGTGCGAGCGCAGGCAGAGCCGAGATGCCCGGCCGACCGTCGACCGCGTTTCGTCACCTGGGTCGCGGTGGAGGACGTCGAGCACATCGAGGATGTGCCCGGTGCCGCGTACCAGGCGGAACATCTCGGCGATATGCACGGTGTCGCCCGGCCGCGCGTACGTCAGCAGCTCGCGGAACCTTGCGGAGGATGTCCCGCTCGGTGGCGAGCTTGCGCTCACTTGCTCAAGCTCGGCCACCCTCCCCTCCAGCTGCCGCATCCGCTCGTGCGGATCAGCGGACGGCACCGCCTCCCGGGGCAGAGGGCCCGGCTTCGCGGCAGCGGCGGAGACGCCACTGCGCTCGCGGTCCCGCAGCACCCACTCACGCAAGGTCGTCCGGTTCACGCCCAGGTCAGCGGCGATGCTCTTGTACGTCGCCCCGGGGGTGGACTCGTACAGGGCCACGGCATCGGCCTTGAACTCGTCCGAGTAGTCCTTCGTCGCCATCGGCGGTCTTTTCGCTTCCTTCGGATCAAGCAGATCCAGTATCAGCGTGTCCACCACTCAGGGGGAGGGCGCCCCCGCGAACGCAGAGGGCGGGGCCGGGCTTCAGCCTCCGCCTGCTGCCTCAGGCGGTGGTATTGCCCTCGGTATCGATCACGCTCTTGATGGCGGTGAAGAAGGTCCCGACGAGGTCGTCCGGCATGCGGTATCCGACGACCTTCCCGAAGCCGGGTCCTTGCGGCAGGACGGGGGCAGGCATTCCCGAAGGCCACCAACCCTTGCGCTCCCCGCGTTCGAGGACCTGCTTCAGCGCGGCGCTGTGTCCGCGGAGGCTGCTGCCCTCGGAGTCGCGGAGGTCTTCCGCGGACACGTACCCGTCCCGGATCGCGGCCTCGCGGACGATCTTCTGCGCGCGGGCCGGCAGAGCTCGGTAATACCGCTCCGCGCGTTCCGGCGACCACTCGGTGTCGAGCACGACGCACGTCGCGTGCTTCGCGAGGAAGTCCTTCAGGTCGTCGTAGCACTCGGGGGTCGGGTTCTTGATGGTGAGCAGGATTTCCATGCGGAGCTTCCCTTACAGCAAACCTGGAGAGACGTTGAACTGACGTGAAGTCACACGCTACCGCCCGTCGGGCTCGTCTCTCACATGTCTCTCCCCCTCTCGGCGGGCGAGAGTCGAAACGCATCTCTGCCGCCGACCATCACCTCGGATAACATGCCATATCCGAGGTGATTGAATCGGTGTGACGATGGGTCATCCCACGAACCCGATCCCACCCAACCCCCCGACGGTAAGGAGCGCGTCATGACGGACGACCTCGCGCCCGCGCGGGCGGGCAACTCGGCGACGAGCGGCGAGATCGCCCGCCTGGGCGAAGTGGTGGTCGATGGAGAGCTTGTCGATCCGAACCCGGACACGGCGTCGCGCCACGGCGTCGCCGTGTACGACCCGGCCGTGGCTGCCGTCCTGGCCGCTCTGGACCAAGGCGCCCAGGAACACCTGGACGCGGTCCGGCCGCGCAAGACGAGGACCGGGTACGCGCGGGACTGGGCGCTGTGGGAGGAGTTTCACGGCTGGCTCGCCGAACGGACCGGCGTCCCGCTGCCGTTGACCGCGGTCAACAAGGGGACCCTGGTCGGGTTCGTGACCTGGCTGGACGAGGTGAAGCAGGCGGCGCCGAACAGCATCGACCGCCGGATCACCGGCGTCACGTCCACGGCTCGCCGTCCCCCGTACGACGTCGAGGTGCCCAAGGAAGCCACCGTCGCCGCCCGAGCCGCGCTCAAGCCGCTGAAGAACGACCGCGTCCGCCAAGCCCGCGGCCGCCCCCGCGAGCCCGGAACAGCTCAGGGCGATGAACACCGCGCCCCGTACGGTGACGGCCGGGAGCGAGGAGGCGACCCGCCCCGGGCGCCGCGCGTACGCCCTCCCTGACCTGGCCGTTTACCGGGACCGGGCGCTCGTGACCATGGCGTTCGGGATCGCGGGGCGCGCCGAGGAAGTGAGCGCGCTGACCCTGGCCGACGTCGTCCTCGTCGAGGAGGGCCTGGAGGTGCACGTTCCCTCGGTGAAAGGGCGCTCGGCCCGGGACGTCGAGATCGCCTGGGGTTCACACCCCGACTCCTGCCCCGTCCTGAACTGGCTCGCCTGGAAGGGCGCCGCCGAGGCGGCCGGACTCGGCGCCGCCGGGCCCGCGTTCCGGGGCGTCGACCAGTGGGGCCACCTCGGGACACGACGCCTCTCCCCCGAACGGCTGCCGCCTGGTCATCACCCGCAGCGCCGAACGGGCGGGCCTGGACGTACGCCTGACCGGCCACTCCATGCGCCTTTAGCTGTCGACATGGGTTTGATAGGTACCCGACAGGTGTGCCGCCGGCGAGCGGCAATCCCTGGGCGGCACGCCGGAGAGAGGCAAAGCCGGAGGTGTGGACGTCCGTCGTAGCTGCTTTATCGCAGATCACCTGCTCCCGGCGCAGGTGGTGCTGCCGGGATTCCTCAGTGGCTGCCGCGCAGCGACACGGACCCACCGGCGAGGCCTTCGAGGGTCGGGCCGGGAGCACTTGCAGGGGACCCCATGGCCGCCCCCCTGCCCCCGAGCGCGGTCCAGGCGCTTCGTGTCGGATGGTCCGGATCAGCAGTGCGCGGGCACAAGGATGAGAAACGATCACGGGATTGTCGGTAGGTTCGGACTCCAGACGGAAGGAGCACCCGTGGCACCGGCACCCCAGCACCACACCGCGGACGATCTGATCCCCCGCCCGGAACGCACGGCAGGCGCCTTGCGTACTGCCCTGGCCAGAGTTGATCCCTCCCGACTCGACGAGATGCAGCGGACGATGGACGAAGCCTTCTCCCAGGCTATCGACCACAAGTCGCTCGCCCCGATCCAGGCGTGGCTGCTGGTCTGGGCTCAGAACATCGAGATCGCCCGGCGTGTGGACCTGCGCACGCGCCACCAGCACGCGCAGGCTGTGCTGACCTCGTACGACAAGCACGAGCACGATGACGAAGACGCCGTCAACACGGCGCTCGCCGAGATCAGCGCCGTCCTCGATGAAGCCCAGCAGGCGGTGCGCGGTTGAGTTGGAAGTGGGAGTACGCCTTCAGCGCCGAAGCGACCGCCCGAACAGCACCGGCCCCGTTCCTGCGGGAAGTGGAGAAGAAGGCGGACGAGCTGGTCCGCATGTGCGAAGTCGCCTATCTCCACGCGCGCGACCACCAAGGCCTCGACCCCAAAGGCGGCACACTCACGATTCCCGGCGGAATGATCACCTACCAGGTCGTCGTACGTCGCGAGCGTGTGTACATCCTCCAGATCACCGCTCTGGAGTGGTAAGCGGGGCACTGCGGTCCTGACCGGATTGCAGGCCCGGGCGGACGCCGCCGGGCTGATCACGTGGGAGGTGAACGTGGACTCCACGATCTGCCGGGCCCATCAGCACGCGGCCGGTGCCCGGTGCTGCCGATTACGCCGGTCTGATCCCAGGATGGGTGGGATGTGCGGTCATCCGCAGTGTGGAGGACGGCACATCACCAAGGCCGTTCGGGGGGCCGGAACGTTGGTTTCAGGGGAGGGGTGTCGTCGGTGAGGCGGGCGGGGTGTACCGATCCGACGCGTTTGGTGCCCTTGACCGGCCCGCTAGACCACGCCGGGGTCCGCGCCGCACCAGCAGCGCTCACCCAGCACCCACACCTCGCACTCCTCCCCCAGATGCAGCGCCACCTCCACCTCCGGCGGAAGGAGTTGGCGCGGACGCCGCAGCGGATCGGCTGCTCGTCGACCGAGACGCTGCTGTCGTGGCACGCCCATCACGGGGCCGGCCGGCCGCCATGGGCATGCCTGTTCACCCCCCGGCGGAGGCCGTGAAATTTCGGTGGCGGAGGCTGATATAGGTCAAAATCTGTCCTATATAGCCTCTAAGTTGCGGTGTATGCAGACATACGAGGACGGCGTCGAGATTCTTGTCCCCGCGAGCCCGGCAGAGTTGGAGGCATGGCTCGACGAGCATCACGGGGAGCGGACCGCGCTCTGGGTGAAGATCGCCAAGAAGCGTACCGGCATCCCGTCGCTCACCTGGGAAGAGATGGTCGACACGGTGCTCTGCTTCGGCTGGATCGACGGTCTGCGGCACGGCTTCGATGACACGTATTTCCTGCAGCGCACGACGCCCCGCCGCCCCCGATCGCCCTGGTCGCAGGTGAACGTCGACAAGGCCGAGGCCCTGATCGCCGAGGGACGGATGCGCCCCCGCGGCCTCGCCGAGGTCGCGGCGGCGCGGGCGGACGGTCGCTGGGCGACGGCATACGCCTCCCAGAAGAACGCCACCGCACCGCCCGATCTAGTCGAGGCGCTCGACGCGAACCCGACGGCGCGGGCGTTCTACGAGACGCTCGGCAAGTCCAACCAGTTCGCCCTGTATCTCAGCCTGGTCACCGCCCGCACCGAGAAGACCCGGCTGGCCCGCCTGGAGCGGATGGTGGTGACGATGGCGAGGTCCGAGCGGCCATCATGATCAACCGTCCTGGGGGTCCAGCGGGCCCGACACCCGCCCAGAAGGGCCCTCGGCGGATAACACACCCGCGCGGGCGGCTGGGATCACCGCAGAACCTCGCCCGGATCGCCGCGCTCACCCGCGCGACCGAAGCCCGCCGCGCAGCACGCCCGTGTGCGCAGGGTCGCCGAGCGCGCCCTCCGTCAACGAAAGCCCCGTTGCAGTACTACGTTCTAGAGGGTGACAACCGATCCCGTGGCTTTCGTGTCCGCTCTCGTCGCCGACGTCCTGAACGCGGGTGCGAACGCGCGCGCCGCGGTGCTGGAGCCCGCGCTGAGGGCCAAGTACGCCGCTGCCTTCGCGATGGGACGCAGGGAGGCCCGCGCTCTCAGCGCGGCGGACCGCGAGCGCTACCTCTGCGCCTTCGCCCCGTACTGGACCGCCAAGGTAGCCGCGGTCTTCCTCGACATCGGACCGGTCGCCCCCACAACCGCCTCCGCCGACAAGCCCACGGCGCACCGCGTGAGCGCGACGGCCGCCCGGTCCCCCGGGTATCCCTCCCGCACGCCGGCCGTGACCTACCGGCTCAAGTCGGACGCCGACGGCACGTACCTGCGACTCACCGACATGGACGTCGATGGAGTCTCGGTGCTCGGCACGGAGAAGGAGCTGATCCAGCGCATGCTGCGGAGCGACGGTTTCGAGTCGTTGCTGGCCTTCCTCGAAGCCGGGAGCCGACACGAAGGCGGAGCGCCTGTCACGAAGAGTGAGTAGCGCCGACCCCCGGGCCACTCCGGTCCGGCGTTGCCGGCCGACGGGGTCGGGCTGGCAACCCCTAACGAAATGATCTTCGGGCTGGTTGGATGGCCCTGAGAGCGTTGATCCGGGGGTGCGGGGTGGCTCGGCGGAAGTGGACTGAAGCCGGTGTGTGGCCGCGACTGCACGCAACCCTCCTGGCCCGCCCCCGCGGAGCCGGGGCCCTCGACTTCTCGCGGGCTGTGGTCGACGGCTCCCACATACGCGCGTAAAAGGGGGCTCCAAAATCGGGCGAAGCCCGGTTGACCGGGGCAGGAACGGCAGCAAGCGCCACCTGATCACCGACACCACCGGCATTCCGCTTGCCGCCACCCCGACCGGCGGCAACCGCGATGACGTCACCCAGTTCATCCCCCTGCTCCAAGCCGTCCCACCGATCCGCGGCAAGCGCGACCGACCGCGTCGGCGGCCCGACACGGTGCTCGGGGATCGCGGCTACGACCACGACAAGCACCGATGCCTGGCCTGGACCCTGGGCGTGAAACCCGTCATCGCCCGACGCGGCGTCCCACACGACTCCGGCCTCGGCGCCGAACGCCGGTTCGTGCAGCGGACCTTCGCCCACCTTCACTGGTTCCGCCGGCTGCGGATCCGCTGGGAAGTACGTGACGACATCCCCGAAGCCTTCCTCCGTCGTTCTCGGTGGAGGTGCCCCAGGGTCTTCTCACCCCGGACTGCTACCCGGGGAACGACCACCATCACTCGCCGCCTTGATGCAATTGAACTCCCGCGCCCACCTACCCCTCGATGTCCCCGTCGAGGGGTAGGCGGGCGCGTTAGGTGACCCCCGGAGTGTGGACACAGGGGTTCATGCTGCGAGTGAGAGTTTAGCTGTCCTGTGGTGCTGCTGTTCGAACTCCATTGGGGAGAGGTAGGAGGGCGCGCTGTGGCGTCGGCGGGCGTTGTAGTAGGTGAGCCACCGGAATATCTCGAGCCTTGCCTGAGTCATCGTCACGAACACTCTCCGGTGCATCGTTTCTCTCTTCAGTCCCTGCCAGAAACTCTCGGCCAGGGCATTGTCGTAACTGGAGCCGACCCTGCCCATGCTTCTGCGGACGCCGTGCAGATCGCAGACCTGGGCGAACGCGGCCGAGGTGTATTGCGATCCGCGGTCCGCGTGGAAGATCACTCCGGTGACGTCGCCGCCGCGGGTCGCGACCGCGGCATGGAGTGCGTCGATGACGAGCTCGGCCCGCATGTGCGGGGCCATCGACCAGCCGAGTACCCGGCGTGACCGTATGTCGATGACGCAAGCGAGGTAGAGCCACGCGGCTCCGACCTGTACGTATGTGATGTCGCCGCACCACTTCTCGTCCAGCGTACTGGTGGTGAAGTCCCGCTGGACCAGGTCTGCCACCGGCGGCGCGAGGCGGTCCGGGACCGTGGTCCGCTTCTTCTTCCGCAGGTGACGGCCGACGATGCCGTGCTTGCGCATCAGCCTGGCCACCCGCTTGCGGTTGACCGTGTGGCCGAAGCCCCGCAGTTCGGCATGGACTCGAAGCGCGCCGTGGTTACCTCGGTGTTCGGCATGGATTTCGCGGATCTCCTCGACCAGGGCGTCCTCGGCTCCCTGCCGCTCCGCCCGCGCCCCGGCGCCGGCGATCCACCGGTAGTAGCCAGAGCGGGAGACCTCCAGCACCCGGCATATCCGCTTGACGCCGAACATCTCGGCGTGGGCGGAGACGAAGTCCCAAGCGGCGTTCTTCACTTCATCTCCCGCGCGAAATAGGCGGCTGCCCGTCGCAGAATCTCCCGCTCGAGCTGCCATTCCTTCTCCGCCTTGGCCAGCCTGGCGTGCTACGCCCGCAGCCGGGCCAGCTCGGCCTCGGTGTCCTGCGACGCGCCGGAGGCGACCGGACGGCCGTCGGCGTCACGCACCCAGGTCCGCAGCGTCTCGGGGTTGACGTTCAGATCGGCCGCTACGTCCCTGAACGTCCGCCTGCCAGCCCAAGCCCGCCACAACGCGATCGCGTCGGACCGGAACTCCGCACTGTACTTCGAGGGCCTTGCCACGTAGATCTACACCTTCCAGGATCAACAGGATCCATTGTCAGGTGTGTCCACGCCAAGGGGATCGCCTCAACACTGGGCCGGCCCCAGTTCGCGGTCTCCTGCGCGAACTGGGGCCGTAACGGACCATGAGGGGCCGGGGCGGTGGGTCAGGAGTTGTTGGCGGTGCCGAACGGGGCCCACGTGCTCCAGGTGCCGTTGTCGTAGTTGCCGTCGCGCTCGAAGAGCTTGCCGTCCTTGTTCATGGCGAACATGTGCAGTTGGTTGCCGGTCATGGAGGCGGAGACCGCGATCAGGTTGCTGGTGTCGCTCCAGCGGTACCACTGCGACCAGGTGCTCGTGTTGTAGTTGCCGTCGGCGCTGTTGATCTCGCCGCCCTCGATGTCGAACAGGTGCAGCTGGTTGTTGGCCACGGCGGAGGTGAGTCCCTGTACGTTCGCGCGGTCCCACCGGTTCCAGGCCGACCAGGTGCCGTTGTCGTAGTCGCCGTCGCGCGAGAAGAGGGTGCCGCCACCGCCGGCGGCGAAGAGGCGGACCTTGTTGCCGGTCGAGGAGGCCGTGAGCGAGGAGATGTCGCTCGTCTCGTTCCAGGCGTACCACGGCGACCAGGTGCCGGTGCTGTAGTCCCCGTCACGCTCGTGGATCTTGCCGCCCTGGACGATGAACAGGTGCAGCTGGTTGTTGCCGGTCACGGTGGCGGCGAGAGCCTGCACGTTGAACTTGTCCCAGGCGTACCAGTCGCTGGACACGCCGGTCTTGTAGTCGATGTCCCGGCTGAACAGCTGTCCGCCACCGCCGACCGCGAAGAGGTGCACCGTGTCACCCGTCGCCGCCGCCGTGACCGACGTGATCGAGCTGCTCGGGATCGCCTTCGGCGCACTCCACGACTTA
>NZ_JBVHZI010000009.1:68145-304257 GCF_055574495.1 Streptomyces sp. NPDC029836
CGCCGACCGCGAAGAGGTGCACCGTGTCACCCGTCGCCGCCGCCGTGACCGACGTGATCGAGCTGCTCGGGATCGCCTTCGGCGCACTCCACGACTTCGCCGTGTAGTCACCGTTGCGCTCGTAGATGGTGCCGTTGGCACCGATCGCGTACAGGTGGACGGTGTTGCCCGTGGTCGCCTGCGCGATCCTGTTGCCCTGGGACTTCTCGGCCACCGGCGCCGGGTTGTTGTCGACGCCTCCCTTCGGGGAGACGTAGCCGCTGATCCGCTGGCCGCCGCGGTAGGTGCCGAGGGCGGACTTGAAGGGCTGGGAGGACTTCACCGTGGAGGTGGAGGGGCCGTTCGTACCGCCCTCGTTGCCGCCGATGGTGGTGATGGTCCCGTCGGCGGTGTTGACCGAGGTGACGAGGGCGACGTGGTCGGCGTAGCCGGCGCCGTTGTAGTTGAAGAGGACTGCGTCACCCACCTGTGGGGTCGACTTCACCGTGTTGTACTGCCCGAAGCTGCCGGCCCCGGGGGTGAGCCCCTTAACGTCGACGCCGTTCTTGGCCCACACCCACTTGGCGAAGTCCGAGCACCAGGCTTCGGGATATCCACCGTTGCCGGTGCAACTTGAGTAGAAGCCGGTTCCTCCGAGGCTGTTGGTCGAGCACGCGGTCTCGCCGACGTTCGCCTTGGCGGTGGCGACGATGCTGGAGCCGACGCTCGCCGCGGCATTCGGGGCGCCCAGCAGCAGCATGCCGGGAACGATGGCGGTGAGGGCGAGTGAGGTGGTCAGGGCGCGGCGGACGAGCATGGTGGGCACGGTTTCTCCGTTTTGTGGGAAGGAAGGAAGGACGGACGCGTCGGCGGGCACAGCAAGCCGCCTCGATTGACGCGTGCATGACATGTACAGACCTGTGCGGCGGCGCAGGAGCCAACCGATCCGGCGAGAAGCCGGCGGAGGAGAGAGATCAGGACAGGCCGGACGTGGACAGGCAGGACGGACGGGTCAGGGCAGCAGGACGACGCATCCCTGCGCCGCCAGTGGCGGACCGGCGCGCATGAGCAGGGCCGACATTCCGCGCGGCGGCTCGTCCCCGGCGTCCCCGGCGTCCCCGGCGTCGCCGTCGAAGGCCAGCAGGACGACCGCCTCGAAGCCGCCCGGAACCGGGCGGACCCGGATGTGCTCGACGCGGTCGTCCGGACGGGCATGGGCCCACAGGAGGTCTTGAATCAGATCCGCCCGGGCCCGGCCCGGCTCTTCCTCGCGGACCGCGCCGACCAGCAGCGCGGTGGCCATGCGCATGACGATCAGTCCCAGCCGAGACCGTTGGCGACGGAAGCCGGGACCGAGTCCCAGCCGAGGCCGGCCCCGACGGCCACGACCGCGCCCGGGCGGGGTGCGTCCCAGCCGAGTCCCGTAGCGACAGCGGCTCCGGCGGTGGCGACCAGGACGGTCAGAGCGGCGGCGGACAGACGGGTGGACCGGAACATCAAAAGCTCCTTCTGCAAGCACGGAAGTGGGATCGACTCTGCTTCACCTGGGGGGTGTTGGTCGGCCTATGCCGGCGCTTTCCCCTTCGGTGATCACCATCCTGTACTCCGTCACACCCTGGTAGAAGGCTTCCGGTCCGGCACCAAGCTGCCCGGCACGAAGGTGCCAGCACACCCCGGCCGGCCCGGAACGATCTTGTGGTTCACGCTGCCGTGTCCGATGATGCACCTCTGTGATCAACAAGGTCCCGCGCGCACGCGGAGGGGATCATCTCCGGGGGGAGAACACCATGCTGGAATCGCTGGGGCTGGGGGCCGCCACGGAGGCCGTCTACCGGGGGCTACTGGAAAGGCCGTCCGCGGGGGTGGCCGAGTTGTGCCTGCTGCTGGAGCTGCCGGAGAGCGATGTACGGGGCGGCCTGGACCGGCTCATCGACCTGGAGCTGCTCCAGCCGTCCCGGGACGTTCCGGGCGCACTGCGGCCGGTCAGCCCTGCCGTGGGCCTGCAGGTGATCCTGCACCGCCAGGAGGCCGAGGTACTGCGCCGGCAGGAGGAACTGGTCCGCAGCAAGGAGGCGGTGGCCCGGCTGGTGACCAGCCTGAGCACCGCCCGCCCCGCCGGGCAACGGGACGGTACCGAACGCCTGGTGGGCCTGGACGCCATCCAGGACCGACTGCGCGAACTCGCGCGTGACCTCCGTACGGAATGCCTGTCGATCATGCCTGGAGGAGCCCAGTCGCAGGCCAGCCTCGACGCCTCCCGCCCGCTGGACGAGGACGCCCGGCGGCGAGGCATCCGGCTGCTCACCGTCTACCAGGACAGCGCGCGCAACAACCCCGCGACCCGCGACTACGCGCGATGGCTGACGGACCTGGGCGGGGAGGTCCGCACGGCGCCCATGGTCCCGCCGCGCCTGCTGGTGGTCGATCGGCGGACCGCCCTGGTGCCCATCGACCCCTCCGACAGCAAGCTCGGCGCACTGTGCATCTCCGAGCCCGGCATCGTCAGCTCGTTCGTCGCCCTGTTCGAGCAGACCTGGGACTCGGCGGTGCCGCTCGGCGCCGATCCACGTCCCCGCCCCGACGCCAGCAGCCCCTCACTCGGCGACCGTGAGCTGCTCAAGCTCCTCGCGTCCGGCATGACCGACGAAGCGGCCGGCAAACGGCTCGGGGTCTCGCTCCGGACCGTGCGGCGCCAGATGTCCGCCCTGATGGAACGCCTGGAGGCGAGCAGCCGGTTCGAGGCGGGGCTCAAGGCGGCGCAACGCGGCTGGCTCTGACCGCCCACCGGCTGGGTGTCGGCGTCAGACTGGGGGTGAGCCGTGCTGAGCACGTCAAGGAGACCGCGGAGCATCCGTTGATGACTTCATGCGGGTCAGCGGCTGAATGCGCCTGCGGCACCACCAGGACCCTCCACCCCGGCAAGTCCCCGTCCATGGACCGAGGCACGGCCACCCGCTGCACCGGCATCCGCGAAGCCAGCATCACCACGACCACCGGGTGGGCCCACCAGCACGGCTACCGGAGCACCGGCCCGTGGACCGTCCTCGGCCAGGACACCAAGCGCGCCCCGATCCGCGACGAGAACGCGCCCACCCACATCCCCCTCGTCAACGACCCCAACCGACACCCCTCCGCTCCAGCCCCCGTCCAGCACCACCAGGACCACGACCACGCCGACGTCGAGCACCAGGAGCAGCACCACGGCAGGGCCGAGCACCACCAGGACCAGGCGCACGCCGCCGAGCAGTCGGCCGTGCCCGGCGAAGAGGCCACCGCTGTCGGCGTACTCCTGTGTGTCGCTCTGGCAAGATTTTCGTAGGTTGAGATCACCTCGGTGCCACGGTCAGCCGGTCCGCAGGACGGGCAGGCTGTGACTGTGCTCTGTTGAACTGATCAGCGCGTCATCGCAGTTGTCCGATGTACAGGTGAGTTCGGTTGAGGTATCCGATACCGCGGTGGCGGTCCGTGCCCGCACGAGATCCGGTGAACCGGCGGGATGCCCGGGATGCGGCCAGCTCAGTGAGTGGTGCCACGGCCGCTACGCACGGCGCCTGGCCGACGTCACGCTCGCCGGCCGTCCTCTGCGCATCGACCTGTCCGTGCGCCGCCTGTACTGCGAGAACACGAACTGCCCGAAGGCGACCTTCTCTGAGCAAGTGCCAGGCCTGACCGTGCGCCAGCGACGGACACCACGACTGCAGTCCCTGGTCGAGGACGTCGGTGTGGTCCTGGCGGGCCGGGGCGGCTCCCGGATGCTTCGGATCCCCAACATCAAGCTTTCCCGGGTTGCACTCCTGTCCCAGCTGATGCGGGTGCCGCTTCCGCCACTGGCCACGCCGCCCCAGGTCCTGGGAGTCGATGACTTCGCTCTCTACGGCGGCACCTACGGAACCCTCCTGGTCCACGCCACCGCCCGCCTCCCGCTGGCACTCTGGGAAAGACGCGACGCAGAACAGCTCGGCCGCTGGCTCCGGGAGCACCCTGGTATCGAGGTCGTCTGCCGCGACGGCTCCCTAACCTACCGGCAGGGGCATGGGCGCCCCCGAAGCCGTGCAGGTCAGCGACCGCTTTCACCTCTGGCAGGGCCTTTCCCGCCGCGTTCAGGACATCGCCTCCGCCCACCGAGGATGCCTGCCCTCAGCCCTTCCCCCGGTCGGCGAGGATGATCATCCGCCGGTCGAGGAGGCCACCGAAAACACCGTGGTGGGTAGCCGGGCCGGGCGCCATGCCCAGAGCTTGTTCGAGGCGATCCAGGCCCTGGTCCGCACCCGCCGAAGCCACAGCTCGGTAGCTCGCGAGCTCGCCCTGGACCGCCGCACCGTTCGCAAGTACGCCCGAGCCCGCACCTGGCAGGAGGTAATGCGCCGACCGCCCCGCAAGCCCTCCACGTTGGACCCCTACGGCGACGGTTTGGGGCCGGCCGACCGAGACTTCGCTCCACCCGCCTGCGGCGGGGCGGGACCCTTGTGTGCTGCTGCTTATCGTCCCTGCTGACACGTTGGGGCATGGGGGTGGCCACGTCTCCGAGACAGTGCGGACCAGGCTGCCGAGAGGCGGTCGACCAGTGCTGCCGCGGTCTCCGGGGCGAAGGAGTAGGGGATGCGGATGTAGTCGTCGTGGGCGCCTGAGTCGCGTCCATCGTGGCGCCGGGATGACCTCCGCGCCGTGGCGCAGTGCCACCCGTGCGTAGAGCTGGGCGTCCGTGCCCGCGGGCAGCTGGACCCACGGAACGGAGCCGCCCTGCGGGGCCTGCCGGCGCCAGTTCGGAAGCTGCTCGGTGAGCAGCCGCGTGATGGTGGCGAGCCGCTCGCGGAGGATGCGGGCCCGTTCGGGCGCGAGGTCCGGGAGCGCGGGGAGGAACCGGGCGGCGAGGGCCTGGTCGAGGAGCGGGCTGCCGAGGTCGTCGAGTGCTTTGAGTCGGGCCAGGCGCGCCACCGTGTCCTGCGGCGCGCGGATCCAGCCAATCCGTAGACCGCCCCAGACGGCCTTTGCCAACGAACCCAGCGTCAGCACGGTTCCCCCCGGTGGGGGCCGCGGCGATCGGCGGCGGAGCCTGGCCAGGGGCGAGCCCCGCCGCGGTGTTCGTCTGAAGCCCGCATGCCCGGGCATGCGGCAGAGCAGCGCGAGCGACTCACCAAGACGGGCGTCAAAAGGGCCCCACGCGCCCACAGGACAGCCGCGAAGACGGCTTGCGGTCACATCCAGGCGCAGCGCGGCCGCGTTCCAGACGGGCGTGCAGGACTTGCGCAGTACATCGAGCGCGAGGGTGGAGGCCTCCCCGGTCGGTGCCACGTCGAGCAGTTCCCCGACGGCAGTGAGCACCGCACTGATGGGAGGCGTCACCCTCCTGCGTTTAGGCCGTTTCCTTTGGATCACTTGTTACGCGGGAAGCGGCCTGGCATTCGGGGTCGTCTTCTTCGGTCTGGCCCTCCGCTCTCCTCGGGGGCTGCTCGGGGCGTCAGGCCGGACCGAGTTCCGGGTCGCGGGTCGCGCGGACCTCCCAGCGGCCCGTCCGGTTGGAGAGGTCCGCCCGGCGCCGCACCAGGAAGACGCAGGCCGCCACGGCCACGGCCGCGGCGAGTGAGGTCGTCAGAGATGCGGCGAGCCAGGACATCGGCAGCATCAGCACGAGAACGACCAGTGCGTAGGACAGCGCCATGCCCCCGAGCCAGGGCCAGTGGGCCCCAGGCACCACGGTGGTGGGCCACGGGGAGAGCCGCGTCGAACGCTCCGGGTCGGGCTGTACCGGGGTGGCGGGCTCCAGAACCCGCCGGAATTCCTCGCGGTCCATCTTCAACCACGCCACCTCCCCCTCGTCGGTGACGAAGGCGACCGGCTGCTCGTCGTAGCGGATCAGACGCCAGTTCCGGGCACCGCACAGCCAGCCCGGCCGTTCTCCCATGCGCGCCGCGAGGAGGGCGAGCCCGGCCGGCTCGACGGTCGGGTTGCCGATCAGCACCTCGGAACCGTCTTCCAGCGAGAAGCGCAGCTTGTGGTCCGATCGCACCCGGACCGTGCCGTCCACCGTTCCGAAGGTGGTGTGTTCGTTCCGCCGGGCCGCGACGATCCGTGCCCGGACGGCTGGCAGCGCCCCGGCGGCCGCGTCCTCACGGAGGGTCCGGCGGGCGGGATCGGACGGAGGGACCCGGACGAACATCAGCGACCCGAAGAACGTGAGTACCGCTCCGATGCCGAGGCCGATCCAGGTGGTCAATGGCGTGAGGGAGAACGCGAGCGGAGAGGCCGCCTCCACGTACCGCTCGACGTGGCCGGGATCGTCCACGACGCCGCCCAGTGCGGGCGCCGTCGGGGCGTGTAGCACCAGTACGGATTCACCCGCGAAGCGGCCCCCGAAGCGGTCCGATATGTGCCCGCTCACCACCTCGAGCCGCCTGGTGTCCGTACTGCCGCCCCCGGGGGCATGCACGGGCACCTCGACGGTGACGTCGGCGGTGTCCGCGACTTCCTTGTTCTTCCCCGACTTCACCCGGTGGACCTCGACGATGGTGCCCCGTGTCACTTCGGCACCGGCCTTCTGTATGGCCGCGATCCGCTTCAGGTCGTCGCCGTCCGGACGCGTGATCAGCTCGGTGAGCACGGCCACGGCGGGCAATACCACCACCACGGCCAGCAGCAGGGGAAGGAAGTCCCGGAACGGCCGTTTCCAGGGCAGCTTCGCGGGCGGCGCCGGCAACGGTTCGACCTGCCTCGGTGGCGTGATCGGGATCGGCCGGGAGGCCGACCACACCCACCCGGCGGCCAGCGCCAGGGCCACCGCCCCGAGGATAGCCACGTCCGGCCGATACACCGATATGCCGACGTTGAACAGCAACGCCCACAGTGCCAGCACCGCAAACAGCAGCGCACCCCCACCCAAAGACCTGGCTACCCAGGCGATTCTCCCCATGATCCGAAAGCTAGCAACTCCGTTGCTGGCGAAGGGGCCTGGGGAGGGTAATCATCATCGCCGGCGAGCTGTGCTTCACCCCGACCAACGCCTCCTGGGCCAACCCGATAGAAGCGCACTTCGGGCCCCTGCGGCAATTCACCCTGGCGAACTCCAACCATCCCCACCACACCGTCCGGACACGGGAGCTCCACCGCTACCTGCGCCGGCGCAACCTGAATGCCCGCCACCCCGACGCCCTGGCCGCCCAGCGGCACGAACGCGCCCGCATCCGCTGCGAGAAGGGCATCCGCCGAGGCGGACGCCGCTTGACCGAAGCGGTTTGATCAACTTCAAAGCTCTTGCTTCCCGGGACGCCACACGTACCGGATGTCCGGCTCACGTTCTTCGTTGCGGCGGCCGTCGGTGCGCTCTGCAGCGACGAAGCCGTGCCGTTCATAGAAGCGACGTGCCGGGGTGTTGACCTGGAACGTCCACAGCGCCAACCCGGTCGCGCGACGCTGCTTGGCCGTATCCACGAGACGGTCGCCGATGCCTTGGCCACGCCACGGCGGATCGAGATAGAGCTGATCCAAGTCTTCGCCGTCCAGCACCATCATCGCGACGACCGAGCCTTCGACCGTCGCCACCCAGGTCTCCTGGCCGGGCACGACCACCTCCCGAAACCAGGACCGAACCTGTTCGTCCGTATGCGCTCGGCGCACACGCGGAAGCGCCGCTGCGAACGAACGCAGCCACACCTCGGCCACCTCGGCGGCATCAGAGTCGACCGCACGACGGATGACAATATTGTCGATCTCCACAGCGACGCATGCTCGCAGACACATGCTGCGGCCGCATTCGATTTCTCCGGGGCTCTCGGCCGAAAGGGAACCCCGCGAACGTATGCGGTCACAGCACTACTGGGCGGCCCACGACACCCACAAGGACACTCCCCCGACCAGGCTGCCGCCGCGCTCGGCCTCAGCGTCACCGACACCCGCAAACTACCGGCCCGCTACGGCCGCTGAAGTCCCTACCGCTGACCAGTGCTGCTCCACGGAAGTTCGTGGAGGGGCTGGCAGCTGTTTCCCATCCCACGGTGGTTCGGGCGGGTGCTGGTGGTTGGTCATCGAGCACCATCTGGGAGCATGACCCGACGGAACGAATTCGACAGACCGTCAGCTCCGGGTCCGCGCTGGAACCGCAGATCGGGTTCTCGCGGGCGGTCCGAGGAGGCGACTACGTAGCCGTCGCCGGCACAGCCCCCATCGGGGATGACGGCTCCACCGTGGGGCCAGGTGACGTATATGCGCAGACGGTGCGGTGTTTGGACATCGCCGAGCGTGCGCTGGAGGCAGCTGGGGCATCGCTGGAAGACGTCATACGAACTCGCATCATGCTCACCGACGTGACCCAGTGGAAGGAAGCCGCCCGAGCGCACGGCGAACGGTTCGAATCCATCCGGCCTGTGACCACGTTCCTTGAGGTGTCCCGCTTCATCGACCCGGCCTGGCTGGTCGAAGTGGAACTCGACGCCGTTCTCGCTTAAACGGCCTCTGCCACAACCGCACCGGGATCCCAGGACTCTCGTTCGCGTTCATTCGGAGGGCTGACACCTCCCGGCGCCGACTCCAAACTCCATCGCCGGCTTCACGGGGGATGTAGGTGGAGAGGCTGTCGATGTCGCGGTAAGCACGGAACTTGCGCTGCAGCCGGGTGCCGAAACCCGCGCGCAGGCGCGCCCTGCACGAGGTGGAACCGCCGTGGCCGCGTGGGAGGACCGTGCGAACCAGCTGGAGTGGCGCCGCCAGCACCGCGCCGGGATGCGCCGCGCCCAGGAAAACGTCCTCGTCCGCAACGCCGCCGCCCGCACCTGCCGGGCCTGCGTCTTTAACGTCATCCCCGGCTTCCTCCAGACCGCCGGCTACGCCGGAGCCCTCATGCGTTCCATCACCGAGGTCCAGGGAACCCCCGACGACATCGCCGAGGCCGTCGCCGCCCGCCTGGCCCGCTCCCGCTTCCCCTACGAGGGCGACCACCGCTTCGTCGTCCTGATCGAAGAGGGGGTCCTACGTACCCTGATCAGCACGGCCACGACGATGGCCGGCCAACTCGCACACCCGCTCGGCGTGATACCGCTGGCGTCGTCTCCTCGACGTCATCTCCTTCGGGGTCCCGGGCACCGTGTGGCTGCTGGAGGCGTTCTACCTGCACGACGACCAGCACAGCACACCGTGATCGAAACCCTGACCGCCTCCATCAGCGTCCGCCAGCACCGCGAACTCTCCAACTACGCCAGAGCGTTCATCGGCCTGACGCAGATCGTCGTGGTCGGCGACGCCACCCGCGCCCGCATCGAGGCCGCGATCGACGCCCTCAGATAATTCCGCGCAATTCTCCGCAATCTCGTTGAGCCCGGGACCTCGCCCTCCGTAGCGTCGTAGTCACCGACGACCCTCAGCGGGAGAGGCGGGCCGCACGCGCCCACAGCACCACCCCGGCCCCGGATGGCCGCCGCCTCCAGCCACGCGCCCATGGCGTTCCATCCCCGGCCTTGCTGCCCGCGCGGACCGGGGCTTCGCCCGCTTCCTCGGCCGCCAGGACGAGCAGCAGGACGACAGGGCCGACGGCGAGACCACCCGCGCGAAGACGCCCCAGTAGCGAGGCCCGCCATGCACACCAGCAGCCACACAGCTTTTTTACGATGCCGACGGGCTGATCGAGGCGAAGCTCCCGCTCGACCGCGAACCGAGGGCGACGGGCCAGCCGTCCACGTACAGGGTGTGGAGTTCGGCCTTGCGGGGTCCGGGGGCGGTGCGGGGTCAGGCGGTGCGCCGGGGCGGGGAGAGCACCGGGGCGAGCAGCCCGCCTTCGGTGACGGTGTGTTCGGTGCGTACGGGGCCCGTGGCGTCGGCCGCGACGGAGGCAAGGGTGCGGGCGGTCAGGGTCTCCCCGGTGACGGTGGCGCGGACGAATAACACCCGGGAGCCGTCCGCCGACAAGACCGGGCCGAGCTCCTCCCAGGCGCCGTCCTGGCCGGGGCCGTCCTGCCCGGGCACGCCGGTCAGGCGGCGCGGGGAGCCGCCGGTGAGGGCGGCGGTCCAGATGCGTTACGCGCAGCCGGCCACGGGGTCGCCCCCGCGTTCGGAGCAGAAGGCGAGGATGCGGCCGTCGGGGGGCCAGGCGGGGGCGCGGTGGTCGAAGCGGCCGTCGGTGATCCGGCGCAGGCCGGAGCCGTCGGCGCGCATCACCCAGATGGGGAAGGCGCCGCCGCGGTAGGCGCTCATTGCGCCGTGGCGGCCGTCCGGGGAGAACACGGTTGTCCGGGTTCCAGGTCGGGCGGGGCGAGGGGGTGGCGGGAGAGCCGTCCGGCGGGAGCGACCAGAGGACGTTCTGCATCTCGGTCACGACGTGCCGCCCGTCGGCGGTGGCGGTCGCCGCGCCGTTGTGGCCCGGGTGAAGCGCAGCCGGATCCGCAATCCGGCGGTGGCCGCCGCCACCACGGTTTCCGGTCCGGGGGCGCCCGACGGTTCGGCCGTGGCGGAGCCGGGCTCTGCGGCCCGGCCGACCCGCGCCGCGAGGGCGCTCGTCGATGCCGCCCGGAGTACCGTCCTTCATTCGACCCGCCACCCGACGACTCCGCTCGCTCGCGCACCCGCGGCCGCCCAATCGCGCGACCGCTCCGTCAGCCTCACGAACGATCAACGTCGGGCTCCGGCAACGGCTCCCGCGCGGCGGCGGGTGTCCCGGCGGCGTCGGGGGCCGGCTGCGCGCGCAGGGTCCGGGCCGCGAGGGCGGCGACCGCGCAGAGGAGGACGGGCAGCAGGAGGGCCAGGTCGAGGGAGACGAGGTGGGCGAGGGGCCCGATCACCGCGGGCCCGGCGAGCATGCCCAGGTATCCGAGGCCCGCGACTCGGGCCACGTTGGAGCCGGCGCGGTCCGGTTCCGCGTGTCCGGCCGCGCTGAAGAGCTGCGGGACGCTGCCGGCGAGACCCGCCCCGAAGAGGGTCCAGCCGACGAGGGCGGGCCCGACTCCGGGCGCGGCGACGGCCAGGGCCAGACCGGCGGCGGCGAGGGCGCAGCCGTAGCGCATGACCGCGGCGGGTCCGACCCGTGCGGCGAGCCGGTCGGTGACGAGGCGGCCCACGGTCATGGCGGTGGCGAAGGCGGCGTAGGCGAGGGCCGCGGTGGCGGCGGGCGCCCCGAGGGCGTCGCGCAGGTGCAGGGCGCTCCAGTCGTTGGCGACTCCCTCGCACAGCATGAGCATGAAGGCGAGGGCCGCCAGCACCCCGATCCGCGGGCCCGCGCCCCGCCCGGCCCGGACGACGGCCTCCGGAGCCGCGGTCCCGGTAGGCCCGGCGACCTCGGCGGGCGGTGCGGGCAGGAGCGCGCGGGCGGCGAGGACGGCGACGGCCGTGCCGCCGAGGGCGGTGGCGATCAGTGCGGTGGCGACACCGAGGCCGCGGCCGAGTGCCAGGGCTCCGACGAGGGCGGCGAGGACCCCGCCGACGGAGAAGGCGGCGTGGAAGGCGGACATGACGGGGCGTGCGTACCCGCGCTCGACCTGCACGGCGTGGGTGTTCATGGCGACGTCGAGACAGCCGTTGCCGAAGCCGAGGACGAGCAGGGCCGCGCCCAGGGTCCACGCGTCGCGGGCCAACGCCGGCAGGACGAGGGCGGCGCTGCACAGGGCGGCGCCGACGGGGACGGCCGTCCTGGTACCGAACCGGTCGGTGAGCGGACCGGCCAGCCGCATCCCGGCGAAGGCCCCGCCGCCGAGGACCAGCAGGAGCCAGCCGAGCAGGGCGTGTCCGATGCCGGTGCCCGCTTCCACGGCGGGGATGTGGACGATCCACATCCCCATGACGAAGCCGTTCAGGCCGAAGTAGACGAAGGTGGCCGCTCGGGCGCGGCGCAACGCGGTATCCATGGAATCGAACATAACAAACATGATTGCTGTTCGATACTTGCCTTTCGAACATCATTGTTGTTCACTTCAGGTATGAGTGCAGACCGCCTGAGGCAGATCACCGACGCCGTGCGCGACAGTGGCCGACGCAGCGTCGCGGAGCTCGCGGAGCTCACCGGTGCCTCCGAGATGACCATCCGCCGCGACCTGGAGTCACTCGCCGAACAGGGGGTGTTGGAACGGTACCGGGGCGGCGCGCGGAGCCTGCTCCTGCGCGGTGAGGAGATCCCGTTCGCGCTGCGCGCCCAGGAGGGGACCGAGGCCAAGCGGCGCATCGCCGCCGAGGTCGCCGCTCTGCTCGCGGACGGCGAGTCCGTCGTCCTGGACAGCGGCACCACCTGCCTGGAGGTGGCCGGCGCCCTGCACGACCGCCGGTTGACCGTCGTACCCCTGTCCCTGCACGCCGCTAACGCCCTCGCCGACGCCCCCCGGCTGACGCTGCTGCTGCCGGGCGGCGCGCCCCGCCGGGGCGAACTCGCCCTGACCGGACCCCTCACCGAGGCCTCCCTCGCCGCGCTGCGCTTCGACACCGCCGTCATCGGCTGCTGCGGCCTGACCGCGACCGACGGCCTCACCGCCCACGACCTGGCCGACGCCGCCGTCAAACGGGCCGCGATCGCCTCGTCCCGCCGGGTCATCGCCGTCGCCGAAGGGGCGAAGCTGTCCCGTACGGCGCTCGCGCACGTCCTGCCCGCCCGGGCGCTGCACGCCGTCGTGACCGACGACAGCGCTCCCGCGGAAGCGGTGGACGCCCTCACGGCCGCAGGCGTCACCGTACGGAAGGTGTGACGAGGTGTCCTCGATCCTGCTCTTCGACCTCTTCGGGGTCATCGCCCGCCACCAGTGCGCGGAAGGCCGGGAGCGCCTCACACGGGAGGCCGGCGTGGCGCCGGCGCCCTTCTGGGAGGCCTATTGGGCGCTGCGCCCCGACTACGACCGCGGCGACGTCGACGGTCCCGGCTACTGGAACCGGGTGGCCGACGCGCTCGGTACCAGGTTCGACGCGGGGACGACCGCCCGGCTCGTCGCGCGGGACGTGGCAAGTTGGAGCGCGGTGGACGACCGGATGGTCGACCTGATCGGTGAACTCGCCGCCGCGGGGCGGCGTATCGCGCTGCTGTCCAACATCCCCGAGGATCTCGCGGTCCACTACGAACGGCATCAGCCCTGGTTGGCGCGGTTCGAGGTACGGGCCTTCTCCTGCCGCATCGGCCACGCCAAGCCCGAACCGGACGCCTACCGGTGGTGCCTGTCGGCCCTCGGGGCCGAACCGGGTGACGTCCTCTTCGTGGACGACCGGCAGGAGAACGTGGACGCCGCCCGGGCCCTCGGCATGCGCGGCCGGCTCTTCACGGGCGCCGCCGCGCTCGTCGCGGCCCCGGGCCTGCGCTGACCCGGTCAGCGCAGGCGGGCGAGGAAGAGGTCGCCGAACTCCACGAGGCCGATGCCGCCGTGCGCCTCCAGTACTCGGGCGGTGTCGGCGAGCAGTTCCTCGCGACGTGCCGGGGGCAGGACCCGGTAGCAGGAGAGCGAGGCGAGGTGGCCCAGGTAGCGGGCCGTGCCGTAGTCGCGGTCGGCGCGGAAGCGGGTCGAGCGCAGCTCGGTGAACCGCCCGTCACGCCGGCACTGCGCCTCCGGCCACTCCAGTGGCCCGGCCCACTGCCCGGCCGCGTCACCGTACGAGGAGGCCAGGGTCGCGTGCGGTGCCTCCGTCATCCCGTGCCGGGCGTCGACCTCGGCGAGCGCGGCATGCAGTGCCCGGTCGCGCACCCCCAGCGGGTTCCAGAACAGGGCGACGGCTCCGCCCGGTTCGAGGGCGTCGTGGACGAGGTCCCAACGCCGCTCCGGGTCCACCCAGTGCCAGGAGGTGGCGGCGAGGACCAGCCCGAAACGGCGGCCCCGCGGCTGCCACTGTTCGAAGCCGCCCTCCTCGACGCGGACCGAGGGCAGGTGCGCGGTGTTGCGGCGCAGGACCGCCGCCATGCGCGGGTCGGGCTCGACGCACACCAACGCGGCGCCCGCCTCGGCGAACGGCACCGTCGCCTTTCCGGTCCCCGCACCGATCTCCAGCGCCGGTCGGCCGTCGAGGGCGGCGTAGTCCAGCACCCGGGCGACCAGGACGTCCGCGTAGCCCGGTCGGGAGGCGTCGTACAGCTCGGCGGCTTCCCCGAACACCTGGGCCCGCGCCCGGTCGAACCCTGATCCCGCGCTCATGCGGCTCCCCTCGCTGCCCGCCGTCGGACCGCAACCCTAGGGCGCCGGCGAGGAGGCGCCGAACGCTTTTGGGCGCGCGACAATGGGGGGATGGAGGGCTCCCTCAGTGATGTCAGCACCCGGGACGGATCGCGGACGACGGGGAGGGCAGATCGACACGGCCGAGCCCGACCACCTCTACGTAGCCCGGATGCGCCGGTGTCTGGAAGCACAGCGCCAGCTCGACGACCGGATGTACGTGTACCCACCCGCGCTGATGGGCCCCATGGGGTCCCTGTGGCCGCCGCCCGGACATCCTCCGCACGTGTCCGGGGTCAAGGCCGGAGGCTGGAGCATGGACGCCTGATCACTTCAGTTGCTTCGCCGGGAAGTGGGTGATCGCGTCGGCGGAGAGTTTCGGTGCGATGTCTTCCAGGTCGGGGTGGGTAGCGGCCACCATGCGCAGGATGCGCAACACGCTCACGGTATCGAGGGGCTGCCCGTTGACCGTGGTGAAGACGTGGCCGGTGTCGGGAACGGCGGCCGCTCTGTGCGATCGCCCGGCGGTACCGGCGGCAAGGTACTCGTCGATGGCGCGGACCGCGTCGTGGTGGACGGGCTGAAGGCGGGTGGCGTCGGAAGCGGCGTTCTTCTGGGGAACGTCCCAGGTGGTGCGGTGCTGCTCCTGGTGGCGGCCGCTCAGGCGCATGGCGGTGATCTGACCGGGACGGAAGACGTCGTCGTCGGAGTGCCGGCCCCACAGGTAGTGGTTGAGGCTGAGGTAGACGAGGGCGCGGGCGCGTTGGGGCCCTTCGCGGCGGGTGCCGGGGTAGCGGTCGGCGGCCTGGGCGAGCCAGCGGCACTGGTCGGGGGTGAGGAGATCACGGCCGGGCAGGCCGGCTGAGAAGTTCCCGCCGCGCCGGAACTGGAGGGACCGCGCGGTGCCGGGCGGCACGAGGCCCGGTCCGCCGTCGGCCCACGGGGTCTCCGCCCAGCGGTAGAAGGAGCGGACGGCTCCGCAGGCGGCGTCGCATGATCGGGCTGCGGTCGCGTAGTCGATGGCCCAGTTCTGCAGCGTCATGGGGGTGGGCTGGAGGTACAAGTCGGGGTCCGGGCGTCCTTCGAGCCCACAGCCGACGGTGAGCCAGTGCAGGACCGCGGGCCGGTAGTGCTCCAGGGCCTGGTAGCCGAAGTATCCATTCGCCTCGGAGTTCGGTCCGGCCAGCCACTCCTCGACCTGGTCGACAACATCGTGATCCATCGGACCAAAATAGCGGTGCCCCCCCCCGGCGTGGGGGCCGGGGCCGGGGCCGGGGCGCGAGCGGGGGCGCGGGGCCTCACGTCGGTTTGGTAGCCGGATCGGGTCTCCATCGGGGACCGTCATCCGCACGACTCCTTCCTCGGCTCGTCGCCGCTTCCGACTCTCCTACGGGTGGACGCGGCTGAGTCCCGGCCCGGGGGGAGGGGGTCGGGACTCAGCCGGTCCGCGGGGCGTTCGCCCGTCAGGTCAGTGGCGGAAGGCGTCCTTGACGTCTTCCTTGGCGTGCCGCGCCTGGCCCTTGGCCTGGTCGGCCCCGCCCTCGGCGGTCATCCGCTCGTTGCCCACGGCCCGTCCGACGGTCTACTGGACCTTGCCCATGGCCGTCTCGGCGTGCGCCTTGCTCTTCTCCGTACCCGACATGGGGACCTCCTCGTGCAGTACCGGCTTGGTCGTAACGCCCGCCTGCTCCCGATCGCGGCCGGCAAACCCCCACGTCCCGAAAGACGTTCAAGCCCGGTCGACGGTCTGTGACGTCGCATCCGGACCGGCCCCGCGCTGCGGCGCGCGCCCGCCGGCCCACCGCCGACGGCGGGAGTTCGGCGGGCCCTTGCGTCGACGCCGGGCGGGTCTGTTTCGCGGATCGGGCCCGCCGAACGGGCCGGACGCGGCATCGTCGGAATCCGGAGGCCCCGGCAGGGGTCCCGGGGGCGAGGCGGCGGAGGGGTGTTGTGGGCAAGCGGGAGACATGGACGACGGACGAGTTCGGCACGTCCCACGAGGGCGCGGTCGGTGTGGTCCTGGCCGACGGCAGCGTCCCGGAGCCGGTGTACTTCGACTCCGGCTCCGGGACGGGTGGCCGGTCGGTGGCGCAGTGGTCCGTCTACGACGGCCGGTACCTGCGCGGGCCGCGGGCGGCCGCCGTGCGCGCGGTGTGTTCCTGCGGTTGGACGGGCGCCGAGCACCGTCTGGACTGGACGGTGATCGGGAACCAGGAGCTCGTGGAGGCCGGTGATCCGCAGGCGGACGCGTGCGTGCGGGACTGGGACGAGCACACCGAGCAGGTCGAGGCGACCACCGTGCCCCTGCCGGATGCGGTCACCGGTCTGCTGGAACGGCTGGAGGAGGAGATCGAACGGCTGACGAGGACGTCCCCGGTCGCCGGCCTCCGGGCCGCCCGCCGGATGGAGGTCACCGCGGAACGCGTCGGCTACTGGGCGGCCCGCGGAACCCGCGCGGACCTGAGCACCGAGCGGGCCGCGGCGGCGCTGGGCCTGGACGAGAACGCCGCGCGCCTCCTGCTGGCCCGCCTCGGCGGATGGAGCCCGTACGCCTGACCCGACGGCGCACGGTGCGGGGCGCGGGGCGGAGCCGGCTTCCCGGTGCCGGCCGGGTGGAGGGAACGGCCCGGCGCCGGTGACGGGAGCTTTCGCACCGTCAGCGCCGCCGATGGACGGCCCGTCGGTCGCCGCCGTCCGCCGGTGGTGATCAGGGCTGATCAGGGGCTACGGCAACGATGCGGCCGTCCACGTACCGCGTCACCAGCAACGCCTCCCCGCCGGGTGCCGCGGCGGCGTGGGTCTGCAACTCGCGCCGGGCGGTGCGGCTCCACCCGCCGACGGTGGCCGCCCAGTGCGGGTGGGAGTCGATGCCCAGGCCGGCCCGCAGCAGCTCCATGCGCATCTCGTGGCCGTCGGCCGGCGGGGAGGCCGCCAGCCGGTTGAACAGCCGTGTCCCATGCTGCGGAGCGCGACCAGGTCGTCCGGGAGGCCGGCGGCCGACGCGCGCGGCCCGTCCCGACCGGCGTTCACGCCGCGGTCCCCCAGCCACGGGCCCGTGCCCGGCGGCGCAGGTCCGCGCCACCGGCCCGGGAACGCCCGGGGACCGACCAGTACGGGTGGGCGTGAATGCGACAGGAAAGCCTGATCAGGCGCCGCCGCAGGACGTCCGTACCGGACCCGGCGGGTGCGTGGGCGAGGGCGCGGTAGGTCTTCAGCCAGGCGGCTTCCAGGGACAGCAGATCGTCGGGAAAGCGGAGCGGGTCCATCCGTCCAGTGAAACACGTGTTCGAATTACCGCACCACGCGGCGAGCTACTCAGGGGGAGGCTGTGAGTCCTGTACTCGACCTCGCGACCTCCTGCCTTGGCGCCCCTACGGCGCCCACGGATTCGGCCGAGTTGGAGCCCGACCGGGCCGCGTACGCACGCGCGAGAAAGGGAGATGCTGCCTCCTGGCCTGCGCAGGCAGGATCGATCCATGTCGACCGACGTCAGCGGAATGACCGAATGTCGACCAGAGGCCCCTGGCCGGCTCCTGAGGCGGCCGGCGTGGCCCTGGAAGACTGAGCCCCGGACGCCCGTGTGATCATGGAGGAGTTGCATTCCTTCGCCCGCGAGGTGATCTTTTGACGAAGGTGGCACTGCGTCCTTACGCACTGTTGCCTCGGCAGTACGACGAGCGGAAGGTGCTGGCCTCCACGATCGATCCGTGGGGCCGGGCTCTCTGGCTGATCTGCGCTGATGCCCGTTTTGCCTACAGGTGGGCCGGCCGGGATGTCCCGGCGCCCACGCATCTGCCCTTCGACGCCCTCGTCGTCATCAGCGACCGGGGTGAGGTTCGGGAACTGACCCTGCACGCAGTGGCCGTGGCCCCGGACGCCCTCGACGCCCTCCCGGGCGGCGGGTTCGTCCTCGCCGGCGACGGAGGGCCCAACGCACGGTCCGGCCAGATCTTCGGCCCCGACGGACGCTCCCGGCGCCGGTTCCCGCTGGGAACACACCTCTTGCACCTGGTCGCGGACCGCAGGTCCGGCTTCTGGACCGGGTACGGCGACGAGGGGATCTACAGCGGTGATCGCGTCAGCGCGGGCGGGCTGGTCCGCTGGGACGACAGTGGCAACGCCGCATGGTCCCCGCGTCCCCCGAAGCCCTACCACCACATCGCGGAGGTCAACACCATCAACGTCTCCGACTCCGCGGTCCACGCCATGTACTGGCCCCACGCGCCACTCGCCGAAATGGGGCGCAGCGGGACACTCCGCATCCGCGCCCTGCCCGTCTCGGACCCGTTCGGCCTCGCGATCCGTGGGGACCGCCTGCTCCTGCTCGGAGGCAGCGAGCGGGGCGACTCCACCGCTCCCCGGTGGAATGGCCTGCACCACATCCTGCTGACGGACCACGAGGCTGTCGTCGTGGGCCGCGAGGACCTGGTCTTCCCGAACGGAGACCCCGTCAGGCGCTACGCCCGCCCCGTCTGCCGGGGTCCGAACGTCTTCCTGCGTACTCTCCGCACGTTGCGCCAGTGGTGGGTGCTGACCGCGCCATAGCCCTCGACAAGCGGTTGTCTCGGGCCGACTATCCGGTCGCTCGGGTCGAGCGGGGTTGCGCGCGCAAGGCAGGCAGTCGGGCGGCGTCTTCGGCTCCGGCCAGGCTTTCACCCAAGGTCAGCAACGAGAGGAGCCGCACCGGCCGGCCGGCTGCGGCAGCGGCTTCCAGTTTGTGGTGGCCGTCGAGGAGGAAGTGGGTCAGGCCCCAGTGCACGAAGTAGTCGTCGCCCTGGTCGATGGCGGGCCGGCACACGTCCAGAGTAGAGATCGCCACCGCCGTGGGGACCGTTTCCCGCTCCATGAGCCCGACGTACTCCTCGACGCGCTTCCGCTCGTTCCAGGTCGGGGGCACCATGGGAACGACGAACTCGTAGAGGTGGGCGTCCTCATCGACTGCGGTCTCGAAGGTCCGGTAGTACGGGGTGTGCGGGTACTCGGGGAGGCCCCAGAACTGATCGATTCCCCACGTCGTGACCTGTTCGCCGCTGAAGTAGTCGCCCTCCTTGCCGGGGATGACCAGCCGGGGTTGCACCTCCAGGAGCAGCGGAAGGTACTCGCCCTCCGGCAGCAACGCACCGAACGCATCGATCACGCCGCCGTCGTCCGGTTCGGCCAGCTCGCCGGCGAGCCGTTCCTGCATGAGCTCCAGCGACAGCTTCTCCCGGGCGGTCTCCAGCCGGCGGAACAGGAGCGGGCACGTTCCGCAGTAGAAGCTGAGCTCGAAGGCAGGCTCGTCATCGACCATGAGCAAGCGGCGCCGCGGCCCGCCGCCGAGCTTCTGCAGTTCCGTATCGAAGTGCAACCGTGCCTCGGAGGAAGGGACACCGAGACGGCGGGGGTCGCCCGTTTTGATCATCACGGACCGACCGTACGGGACGGCATGGACCAGCTCCACCGAGAACTGAGCGCGCATCTGGCCGGACGGGCCATCCCCTACGCTCCGCCGAACAGGACGCCGATCCGGAGGGTGCCTGCGATGCCCTGGAAGCACTCGGCCCGACGCATTGACCGGCGACCACGCGCGCCGCCTTGCCGCTCTCGCCGACGGCGACGCCCGGGTGGTCCGCTCGGGAGTCGAAGATCGCGTCATCCGACAGGACGAAACCCTCCGAAACCGCGCCCGGGTACTCCTCACCGCCTGCCCGGACCCCACAGCACCCTGACCTGCCGGGCCTCGTCGGCAGCCTCGCCATCCGAACCAGGCCGCGCCCGGCACCATTCGTCCCGGACCATGAGCGTCGTATTCGGCCGGCGTGAGCGTTGATGTTGGCCGTCGGGTAGTCGCCGCCTCTCACCAGGGGCGTTTTGAGCAACTGCCCGGCGCCCCGGTTGTCATTGGCTCCGCATACGGTCTGCGCATGCTTGATCAGAGACCCCAATTGTCATCGGTATCCGACTTCGCAACGTGGGAACCCGTGCTCCGGCTCATGCTGGCCGACGACACGGATCGGCGTGCCGCCCGTCCGGCGCGGGTCGCAGGGCGCATCAGCCAGTACGGCACGAGCCTCGCGTACCGGGGATCCATGTCGCCGACATCGCGGACCGCGGTGGAGGACATACAGCGAGCGCTCGCGCGCGGCGGAGTTCAGGAGATCGCGTTCAGCGCGGAAACCCAGCCGGACGGTCGGACCACGCTCAGCCTGGTCTGGCCGAGCCCGGTCGTGGAGCCGGCATTCGGGTACCCGGACCTGGGGGTGCTGGTCCTGGCCGAGGGCTCCTTTGCCGAGCCCTGGCTTCGCCACCCCGATCCGGTGCCCGGAGCCGTGCCGGCGCCAACGGCGGATCCGGAACTGCTGGAGCGGACGCTGCGCGAGCGTTTGCCCGGCGCCGTCGGAGCGACGGAGGAGGAGATCGCTGACGCGGAAGCGCGCCTTGGTGTCACGTTGCCCGAAGAGCTCAAGGTGCTGTACAGGGTGACACGGGTGTACGGCGACGACGACAACGGCGATTTCGAGGAGGCGAACCGCGCCGGCGACGCGGTCGGCTGCGAGCTCTCCGGCCTCGGGCACCTGTACAGCATCGACGCGGAAGTGCGTCACCCCGGCTGGGATCACGGCACCAGGCACGCGGTCAGCACCGGGCCCGATGCCGCGGTGCAGGGCCTGGCCGGCTCGCCCGGCTGGATCGGCTTCGGAAGCAACGGCGGCGACGAATTCGCCGTCGACCTGACCCCCGGCGCCGCCGGCCACTACGGGCAGATCATCCTGGTCGACCACGAGCAGAGCCTCGGTGCCGACCTGGTGGCCGATTCCCTCACCGATTTCGTCCTGGGCCGGCTGCGGGAAGAAGTCCGTGGCCGCCGCGGAGACAAGCTTCCCGCCGCGGTCGAAGTCGGCACCGGATGTCTTGAGACCATCCAGGCTGCCGCCCATCCCGCCCTGGAAGTCCTGTCCATCAGAGCCTGGCACGGCACACCCTTCAGCCTCGCGCCTGTCGTCGGACTGCCCCGCCTGCGCACTCTGACCGCCATGCCCGGCACACTGGCCGACCCCCTGGAGGTAGCTGAGCTCACCGGTCTGGAGTTCCTGGAAATCGGCGCCCAGGAATGGCGCGTCCTCCTGGACGCCGGAGCCGTCCCGCGCACCCTCAAGGCGGCAGCCATCAAGGTGCGGGACGAGAACCACCTGCCCGTTGTAGCCATCGCGAACGAGATCCTGGGCCTCTGGGACCGACCCAAGATCACCCAAACACTCATCACGGGAGACCTTGGCCCTCCGACCTAGCCGGCGGGGCCGCACGCCCCCTGAGAGGTGAGCGCCGTACCTGCCCAGGCGGGCCAAGTGGGCGCTCAGCACATGGCCGGGGTAGAAGCGGGCCGGTCCCTTCGACGTCGCGCAGGCCGTTCCCGTGGAGCTCAGCAGGGGATTGCCCTGAAGGTTCGCGTGGGAGCGGGCCGGCCCGCATCAGGTCTTGCTCCGCACCTGCAGGCGTCGGCCTGGCGGCGGCGTCCGGACCGGCGCCGGCGGGGCGACGTCACGCAGGAACGCCGAGCGGCGGGTGGTCGAGCACGCGGGGCTTGTACTCGACCAGCTGGATGCGGCCGTCGAAGGTGCGGTGCTCGATCATCTCAAGCGCAACGTCCGGATAGCCGTCGTAGATGCGTTCCTCGCCCGTGGCCCCGGTGATCACCGGGAACATCACGACGCGGAAGCGGTCGACGAGTCCGGCTCGCAGCAGGGACCGGCACAGGCTGAGGCTGCCGATCGTGCTGAGGGGCCCCGAGCCACTCGACTTCATGGCGCGGACCGCCTCGACAGCGTCGTCGCGGACGAGCGTGGAGTTGGCCCACGTCAGTGGCTCATCGAGCGAGGAGGAGAACACCACCTTGGACGCTTGCGTGAGCTCGTCGACGGACGCTTCTTCTTCGGGCCTGAACTCATCTTGGCCATTCGGGACCTCGCCCGCAGCGAAGCCCGACATCAGGCGGTAGGTGTTCGCTCCCATCAGGTAGGTGGCCTCGGGCTGCTCGCCGAGCCATGCGAGGTACTCCGGGCCCTCGAGGCCCCAGAACCCGGGCCATCCCTCTCCCGATGCGTGGCCGTCGAGGGAGGTGATGAAGTCGACGAGAAGCTCCGACATGGCGGTGTCCTTTCCTGGGGTGTCACGAGCTTGGACCGGGCGGGCGCCACAAACTCATCGGCCGCGCTGTGGAGTAACGAGAAACCCGTGACGCCGACCAGTACGGGCAGTCGACGCCCTACGAGGAATTCGACGTGCGAGCTCGGGGTGTGACCGAGGTACGGCCACGCGCGCGCCCAGGGGGCCGATGAGATGATCTTGAATCCCTGAGCGCTCGGCCCCCGTATTCCAGAGGGACACGAGGGACATGAGGGACCGCGCGCTGTTCTGCCGGCGGCAGAACAGCGACCAAACCGGGCCCGACGATCACTACAGTCCCGCCTCATGACGACGATCACGACACGTACGGTCGAGTACCCGGCGGACGGTTTGACGATGATCGGGCACCTCGCGCTCCCGGCCGGTGTCGACCGCCGGCCCGCGGTGCTGCTCGGACCGGAGGGCATGGGACTCAGCGACGTCGAGCGCCGCCGGGCCGACGCTCTCGCCGAGCTGGGATACGTGGCGCTGGCCTTCGACCTTCACGGCGGGCGCTATTTGGGCGACCCCGAGGAGATGCTGGCCCGTTGTCTGCCGCTGCTCGCCGACCCCGAGCGGATGCGGGGCATCGGCCATGCGGCACTCGACGTGCTGCGCGCCGAACCGCGGACCGACCCCGACCGGATCGCCGCCGTCGGCTACGGCACCGGGGGCGCCATCGGGCTGGAACTCGGGCGCGACGGCGTCAACCTGCGCGCGATCGGGACGGTCAACGCAACCACCACGGGCCGACCTGGCGAGGCAGCGCGCATCCGCTGCCCGGTGTGGGCCGGGGTCGGGTCGGAAGACCCGATCATGCCGCCCGCGCAACGGAACGCGTTCACCGCCGAGATGCAGGCCGCGGGTGTCGACTGGCGCCTCACGGTCTACGGCGGTGCCTTGCACGCCTTCCACCATCCACCCGTAGACCACCCCACGGTCCCCGGCGTCGCCTACCACCCACAGCACGCGCAGCGAGCCTGGCGCGATGTTGTCGACCTGCTCGCAGAGTGCCTGCCCGTGACGGAGGGTCCGGGGGTATGACCCAGGCCAACAGCCTGGCGCCAGGCCTGGCCGCGCCGGGCACCCACAGTTCCCTCACCCCGAGTGCGCCTAGCAGAAGCACATTGACCCGGGTGCTCGATCGCGGAGAGGCCTTCGCAACTGCCGCAGTAGTACCGGATCCACTACGACGGAGCCGCGGCCGTGTCCTTCGCGACCTGCGACGGACCACTCCGGCCCGGGGCGAGGCGTCCGCGTTTCTGCGGCATCACTGCGCTGACCACGCATTGAGTCACACCAAGATCACCTCATTGCCCCTTTGGCGTGTATCTCGGCCGAACCCCAGCTCTGGCCAACCATCTGGCGAGAGGTGACGCCTACTGCGTGAGCCTGGCTCAAGGTGGCGGCGCGGACTCGTCGTCCTCGTTGTTGAGGGCGACCATCATGTCTGCGCAGCGAGGAGGGCGGTGCCGTCGATCTACTCCCCGCACCCCGCGGGGATGATCCATGCGGCTCGACCTCCGCCTGCACGGGCAAGCCCGGGGTGGGAGGTCCCAGCCGTGGCACTCCCTCGCACGCCCCGCGCCACGTCTCGTCCACGCAAGACCCGGCGGGAGTGACCATCCCCAGACCGGTGACCGCAATTCGTCGCCCTGTCACTGACGTGCCGGGGCAGCAGATGTGTTCAGGGCGTCGATCCGGCTGTCGATCAGCCCTGCCGGCTCGTGCAGCGTGGAGGCCTTGCCCAGGGGCCGGTCGCGCCCCGTGACTGTGGGTCCGGCGGCGGGCCGGATCACTCAAGACGGGAGGCGGGCCCTGCCCGGTGGGCCAGTAGGGCGGCCTGCACCCGGCTCGTCGAGCCGGTCTTCTCCAAGATCGCGCCAACGTGGGTTTTGACGGTGCCGATGCCGATGCCGAGCCGGTCGGCGATGTCGAGGTTGGACAGTCCTTGGCCGAGCATTGCCAGTACATCCCGCTCGCGGGCCGTGAGTCGGTCCAACCCGGGGCAGTCCTCGGCAGAGGGCGCTTGCGCCGTTGCTCTGTCCCCCCGCAGCATCCGCGCGACCACCGCCGCGGTCACCGCCGGGGAGAGGACGGCGTCCCCGGCGGCGGCGGCCCGGACGGCGCTGATCAGCTCCTGCGGGCCCTCGTCCTTGAGGAGGAAACCGGCCGCGCCCGCGCGCAGGGCGCGCAGGACGTTCTCGTCGTCGCCGAAGGTCGTCAGCATCACCACCCGCGGGGCGGGGGCGAGCGCCAGTAGTGGACCGATCGCGGCCAGCCCGTCGCATCCGGGCATCCTGATGTCGAGTAGCACGACATCGGGCTGGTGGGTGGCGGCCGCCTCGATGGCCCGGTGTCCGTCGGCGACATCGGCGACGACGTCGATGCCGTCGGCGTAGCGCAGGATCAGGCTCACTCCGGCCCGGATCATCGCTTCGTCGTCGGCGAGCAGGACGCGGATGGGCCGATCGGGCTCGGTCACGGGGTCTCCCAGGGTGTGCCGTCCTGGACGGAGGGGACGGAGAAGCGGTCGATGGCGATCAGGTGCCGGGTGGTGTCGAAGCAGTAGCGGGCGATCGTCAGCCGCCCGGGGCCGATCTCGGTTGTGCCGTTGAAGGGGTAGATGCATCCGACCGCGGTCTCCGGGCGGGGTGGTTCGTGGCCGGTCGCCGCGGCTCGGACTGCGTGGTTGTCCAGGACACCGCTGCCCGCCACCTGCCCGTAGGTCATGCCGATATGGGGCGGTGGGGGCGGAGTGCTGTCACCGGAGGGCTGCGCGGCGTAGATGAACCCGACGCCGAGCAGCATTGAGGCCCACAGTGCGGTGATGCCGCAGGCCGCCGTCAGCCATCCCACCGTAGGGTGCGGTGGCGCCGTCTCCTGTGGCAGGTGCGGGGCATCGGGGACGTCGCGGGGGAAGGTGTCCTCTCGGGCCCCTTCCCCTACCTCTACGGGCTCGGTGGGAAGGGCGGCCTGCACCTGGAATCCGCCGGCCGGCAGTGGGAGTGCCGAGAACGTTCCGCCCAGCAGCTCCGTGCGGGCTTTGAGACCGGCCAGTCCCCGGCCCGTGCCCGTGCCCGGGCCGGGAGCAGCAGGGAGGCCGGGAGCAGCAGGGAGGGCGGGGGCACCGTTGCGGACGGTGACTGTCACGGTCGTGTCGTCGTGCACGACCGTCACGGTGGTGTACGCGGTGACCGCGTGGCGATGGACGTTGGTCAGGGCCTCGCGCACCACGCGGTGGACCGTGCGCCGGAGCTGGGGGGACCGGTCGAGGAGATCGCTTCCCTTCCATTCCAGCCGGACGTGGACACCGCCGGCCCGGGAGTCCTCGACCAGGGCCTCGATGTCGGCCCGCAGGCCCGTGGTATCGGTGAGCGCGTCCGGACCGGTGTCTCTGCCCAGCGGTCCCAGTACGCCCAGGGCCTGGCGCAGCTCGCGCATCGCGACGCCGGTGGTGCGCCGTACGAGCGCCGCCTCCTCACGCAGCTCGGGCGCCGCCCCTCCCAGCGCCATCTCCAGGCCCCCGGTGTGCAGCGAGATCAGGCTGAGGCGGTGTCCGAGCAGATCGTGCATCTCCGCCGCGATACGGGACCGCTCGTAGACCCGGGCCTCGCTGGCGGCGAGCTGCCGGGCCCGCTCCGAGGCGTCACCCCGTTCACGCAGCGCCCGCACCAATCGGCTTTGCTGTCCCCGCACGGTGCCGACCAGCCCCGGAACGACGACGGCCGTCGCGGTGAGCACCAGCCCCTGTGCGGCCCCGTACACCATGGATCCCGGTCCCAGCCAGGGCGCCATCAGGGTGGCGGCACCCACCACGGCCGCCCCGGCACCAGCCGGCGCGCGGACACGGCGGCGCCCGGGACCCGTCCGGGACGCCGACCCGTACACGGTGGCCGCCAGCGCCGGGGCGGCGCCGGGCGCCACGCCGGTCAGCACGGCCAGGGCGAGCAGCACGGGAGCCCGCAGTAGCCGGTGGAAGGGGAACAGAGCCACGGCCAGGACGACGGCTGCCAGCTGGAACCCCGGGTGCGGTGGATACGGGAGATAGGCGCCCGCGGCAAGGGTGGCCAGGGAGGCGAGCGCCACTCCCGCCGTCTCGGCCGCCGACGGTCCGGTTCCTCGCCCGGCCGGGCCTCCCGGGCGGCGGGTAGAACGAGAGAAAGCGCTGGTACACGGCACGAAGCCAAGTATCGGTGCGGAAAGGCCCCTGCGGCGTGAGCCCTCCGGCCGATTCGCCTCTCCCCCGAAAGGCAGAGGCGACGGCCTCCGCGGTCAGTCGCAGGGCGCTGCGGACGGAGCCGTCACCGACGCCTCTGCCCATCGGAAGAGAAGAACCGGGCGGCTATGCCCTTCAGCAGAGATCAGCTCCCGCCTTCAGGGCGACGTTTTCGCAGGTGAGGACGGTGACGATGAATACGCCCCCGACCCGCCGCACGCCCTGCGGGCCGACGTACCCCAGTTGGACGGAGCCCCCATGTCACAGACGTACCCTTCCCCCGTTGCCCGCCCCGTCGAGCCGGCTGCCAGCGCGGCCGGCCTGTCGAAGCTGTACGGGAAGGGCGACACGCAGGTGGCCGCCCTGGACTCGGTGGACGTGGACTTCGGCCGGGGCCGCTTCACCGCGGCCATGGGGCCCTCCGGTTCGGGCAAGTCCACGCTGATGCACTGCATGGCCGGGCTGGACTCCGTGAGCTCCGGTTCGGCCCGCGTCGGCGGCATCGAGCTGTCCGCCCTGAACGACCGGCAGCTCACCGAGCTGCGGCGCGAGAAGATCGGGTTCGTCTTCCAGGGCTTCAACCTGCTGCCCACCCTGACCGCTCTGGAGAACATCACGCTGCCCCTGCGGCTCGCCGCACGCCGGCCCGATGCCGCGTGGCTGGAGACCGTCGTTGCCACCGTGGGCCTGACCGACCGGCTCGGCCACCGGCCCTCCCAGCTCTCCGGAGGCCAGCAGCAGCGCGTCGCCGTGGCCCGCGCCCTGGCCTCCCGCCCCGAGATCGTCTTCGCGGACGAGCCGACAGGCAACCTCGACTCCCGCTCCGGCGCCGAGATCCTCGGCTTCCTGCGCCACTCGGTGCGCGAGCTGGGCCAGAGTGTGGTGATGGTCACCCACGACCCGGTCGCCGCCTCCTACGCCGACCGTGTGGTGTTCCTCGCCGACGGCCGACTGGTGGACGAGCTGTACGAGCCGACCTCCGGCTCCGTCCTGGACCGGATGCTCGCATTCGAGGCCGAGGGCAGCCTCCGCTGACCTCTGGTTCCACACCCCTCGTCCCTCGCCGCTCTCAAGGTATTCGGAAAGCTTCCCCATGCTGCGAACAGCCCTGCGCAACGTCCTCGCGCACAAGGCCCGTCTGATCATGACCGCCCTCGCGGTCTGCCTCGGTGTCGCGTTCATCTCCGGCTCTCTCGTCTTCGCCGACTCCACCACCTCTGCCCACCGCGCCTCGATGGCGAAGAATTACGCGGACATCGACCTGGTCGTGGAACCCCAGTACGCCCCGGGCACCCCGGAGGGCGAGCGCGTCTCCGTGCTCGATGACGCTCTCGTGGCCAAGCTGGCCGCCCTGCCCGGTGTGGCGACGGTCCGGCCCACGGCAGACAGCTCGGTCACCCTGGCCACCAAGGAAGGAACTCCGCTGCGGGCCGACAACCAAAGCGGGAAACTCACCGGTGCCTACACTCCGGGAGCCGACGGCACGGACAGCCGCCACCCGCTGACGGCCGGTCGTGCGCCGCGCACCAACGGCGAGGTGGCCCTGGAAGCCGGCACCGCCGAGGCGGGCGGATACTCCCTCGGCGACACCGTCACCCTGGCCACCGACGGCCCCGTCATGAAGATGCGCCTGGTCGGCATCGTCTCCAGCCAGGACACCCGGGTCACCTCCGGCGGCACCCTCGCGGTGTTCGACAAGGCCACCGCGCAGAAGCTGTTCGCCACCCCCGGCCACTACACCGGCATCGACCTGAAGGCCACGCCCGGCACCGACCCGGTCGAGCTCTCCCAACGCATCGAGGCGCTGCTGCCGGCCGACCGCGCCACGCTCACCTCCTCGACCGACCTGGCCGATCAGCAGTCCGTCTACATCGACACCGTGACCAGCAGTTACTCCCGGCTGCCCCTGATCTTCGCCGTGGTGTCGCTGTTCATCGGCTCGTTCCTCATCATCAACACCTTCAGCATGCTGATCACCCGCCGCACCCGCGAGATCGCACTGTTGCGCGCCATCGGCTCCACCCGCCGCCAGGTGATCCGCTCCGTCCTCGCCGAGGCGGCCGTGGTCGGCCTCGGCGCCTCCGCGGTCGGCTTCGTCCTGGGCCTCGGTGTCGCCACAGTCCTGCCCGGCCTGCTCGGTTCCGCGAAGGAGCTGCCCCAGGGGCCGCTGGTGATCGGCGTCATGCCGGTCGTGGCCTCCCTCGTCGTCGGGGTCGGTATCACGGTCCTCGCCGCATGGCTGCCCTCCCGGCGCGCCGCACGCATCGCACCGATCGAGGCGATGCGGGGCGCCGAGCAGGCTCCCTCCGCGACGCCGTCCCGGATCCGCGGCGCGCTCGGCGCAACCGTGGTGCTGCTCGGCGTCGTCCTACTGGTCTCGCTGAGCGACGCGACGCACGCCTCGGACGCCGACCTGCAGACCGCGATGCTGGGTACCGGCGCCCTCGTGATCGGGCTGATCATGCTGGCCCCGCTGCTCGCGGGCCCGGTCATCCGCCTCCTCAACCGGCTCATCGGCCGCCTCGGCGTCGTGGGCGACCTGGCCCGGGACAACGCCCTGCGCGATCCGCGCCGCACCGCCGCCACCGCCGCAGCACTGATGATCAGCACCGCCCTCGTTTCCGGCCTCGCCGTCATCAACCACTCCTCCAGCCAGGCCCTGGAAGCCCAGGCCACCGCCGGCCTGAACGCCGACTACGTCATCAGCACCCGCAACTCCACCTCCGCCATCGACGGCGCCGCCGTCCAGCGGATCGCCGCCCTCCCCGGCGTCGCCACCGCCTCCGCCGTCGCGGACTCCACCATCTCCACCGGCATGTTCGCCAAAGACCTCTCGGGTATCGACTCCCGGACCGTGGGCGACGTGATGAAGCTCGACTTCACCAGTGGCTCGGCCAAGGACATCGGACCCGGCCGGATCGCCGTCTCCAGCTCCTTCGCCCGCGACAACCACGTCACCACCGGCGGACAGATCAAAGCAAGCATGGGCCCCGGCCAGAACGACCACGACCGTCTCTACACCGTGGTCGGCGTCTACGAGGACAACCCCACCGCCCAGGACGTCCTGGCCGACCGCGAAGAGGTGCAGCAGCACAGCTTCGTACGCGACTCCCTCCAGCGCGTTCTGGTACGCACCACCCCGGACGCCGCATCCACGGACCTGACCCAGCAGCTGCGCACCGCCGTCGACGACAGCCCCCTGCTGGAGGTCAACAACCGCGCCCAGCTCATCGAGGAACAGGCAGGCGTCGCCGGTGATCTGATGACCATGGTCTTCGCACTGCTCGCCGTCGGCGTGCTCATCTCCGCGCTCGGCATGATCAACACCCTCGCCATGTCGGTCGCTGAACGCACCCGCGAGATCGGGGTCCTGCGCGCCATCGGCATGGACCGCACGGCCGTCCACCGAATGATCAGCCTGGAGTCCCTGACCATCGCCGCCTTCGGCACCCTTCTGGGCATGACCGGCGGCCTCTTCGGAGCATGGCAGGTCAGCGGGCTGGCCAACGGCGCCATCCCCCAGTACACCTTCAGCCTCCCCTGGGGCACGCTCGCCCTCACCGTCATCCTCTCCCTCGCGGTGGGCGCCCTCGCAGCGGCCGTCCCGGCCCGCCGGGCCGCAGCACTCAGCCCCCTGCGGGCAGTCAGCGACGCCTGACAGGAGCGGGCCGGTGGGACACCGGCCAAGCGATGCCCTCCTGTTCCGACTCCGCTCGGAGCAGGAGGGCTCAGGGTCCTGGGACGTAGAACTCGCGCCGGCCGGTGTGGTTCTCGGTGAGGGAGCCGGTCGCGTCGACCGCGACCTTCGCCGAGTTGCTGCCCGCCCTCACCGAGCGGTTCGACGGCCGGACTCTGGCGGCGTAAAAGGCGGACGTCGACCGCGGCGTCTTCGAGTGCGAGCTGGTCCGCCACGACTCGCCGGTCCGTACGACGCTGTGGCCGACTGCAGCTGCCGCTTGGGAAGCTCGAACAGATGGCCGGGGTCGCGCCCGACGACCGCTGGCGATCTTCCCCGGCGCCGAGCCGTCACCGGAAGCCAGCGCCGCCTGACCGGATCAGCCGCCGAACGGCGTGAGACAGGCATCCAGCACCCTGCGCTGCGCGTCCGGAATGTGATCACCCAGTGGCTCCTTGCGCGGGCTGTGTTCGCCTGCGCAGATTCGGCGGCGGACCGCGTGATTGGCCCTCTCGGACCGATGCTCGCGCTCCAGCCCCGCAAGCGGTTTGCCAAGGACACCGTGCTCATCGTGGACGGCACCTTGGTGCCCACCCGCGACCGCACCATCGCCGAGCAGTCGAAGAACTACCGGTACTCCACCAACCACCAGGTCGTCATCGACGCCGACACCCGGCTCGTCGTTGTGGTCGGCCGGCCGCTGCCCGGGAACCGCAACGGGACTCCTCCCGCCGTAACCGCGCCCACCTGCGCATACGTGGGATCAAGGCGGTCATCCCGGAGAAGGCCGACCAGGCCGCCAACCGTAAGAGGAGGGGCCGCAGCTGCGGACGGCCCGACACCCACGACGCTGAGCTCTACCGCGACCGCAACACCGTCGAGCGCCTGATCAACAAACTGAAGGCGTGGCGCGGAATCGCCACCCGCTACGACAAGACCCCCGGCAACTACCTCGCAACACTCCACCTCAGGCGCGATCATCTGGCTCCGCAGCCTCCGCCCACCGGCACCAGTGACTGGCGCCGAATATTAAAGGGCGAGCTTGAACCCATCGTGACTGCGCGCGAAGCCCAGCCCGCCATAGAAGCGGTGCGCGTCCTCGCGCCGCTTGTTGCTGGTCAGCTGGACAAGCGCGCAGCCACGCGTGCGGGCCCGCTCGATCGTGCGCTCCATAAGGATCCGTCCGAGCCCACCGCCTCGACGGTCCGCGCGGACCCGCACCGCCTCGATCAGGGCCCGCTCGGCCCCGCCCATGCCCAGCCCCGGAATGTACGTCACCTGCAGACAGCCAACCACCCTGCCGCCATCACCCTGGTCGTCGATGCCTTCGACCAGGACCAAAAGTTCGTTACGCGGGTCCGCGTCGATCGCCGCGAAAGCGTGCTCGTACGCCTCATCAACTACGAGCGTCGCCGGGTCCACCACCTTCTCCTCGTCAGCGAGCAGAGCGAGCACTGCGGGCAGGTCGGCGCGTGTCGCGGGGCGCAGCGTGAGAGCGGCCACGTGGACGGATTCAGGGACAGTTGGCATGGCACCGACCATAACCGGCCCCTCAGCGGGACCTTCCACCCTGCCCCTGATCACTGGCGGACCTGGTCTGTGACTGAGCTTCCGCTTACTCCAGATAGAGCGCTGCCAAGCGGGGCAGTCGGCGGGTCATTTCGTCGTGGTCATCGAAAGCGAAGTTCCAGGTGGGGTCCAGCTCCCGGTAGCGGATGGTGGGTGTGCTCGCGGGGAGCTGATCACCGGTCGCCGAGATGTGTGCGTTCCAGGCGATGCCCAGCATGTCCTCACCCTCCAGGTCGGCGCCGTCGGCTGCGGAGGCTCGAACGATGGGCAGTCTGCCATGGCATCGGGATCAGCGACTACGCGCTCGAAAACTTCACGGCCTTGAGCGATCAGCCAGCCACGGAAGTAGTCGAAGCCATCGTCAGAGCACCCCCCATTGGCAAGGTAAGCAGCGGCCCAGAGAGGATTGGTGTAGGAGTCAACCATCAGGTCCCACAGAACCTGCTCAGCTGCGACGATCTCCTCGACCGGCCGGGAGGCCAACAGCGAGGTCGCCTCGCGAGCGACCACTTCGCCGTCATTCGGGTTGGACGCCTGATTGCGGGCTGCCTCGATGAGCTGCCAGAACTGCTGCTTGTTCATGGAGGCAGAACCTGCCACCTGGTACTGACATCGGGCCGGGCGCGGGAGCTTGGCCCACCAGAGCCGCCACGTCGCTCCTGTCAGCGTGTGTGGTCGCCAGGTGCATATCGACTCCAGGTTCCTCCAGCTTCGGTGACCAGGCGGGGGCGGTCTTGTCGTGGTAGCCGAGTGCCTTCGCGATGATGGGTGCCGGGGTTTGGAGGACGAGCTGGCGGATCGCGGAGGTCCTGCCTCGTTGCGGCGGGACGCCGATCTTTCGGAGGTGGACTTGGAGGCTGACCGGGTTCATGGGCTGGCCGGGCTGGCGGCCGGGGAAGAGCCAGTATGAGCTTCTGCTACTGGCATAGGGCATGTGCTGTCGGGATCGGATGTAGGCCCGCATCAGGTCGGTGCCGGGCTTCGGCAACGGGGACGGTGGCTCTCCCAGTCGGACGGTGACGGTGGTCTCGTCGTCGGTGATGTCGTCGATGGTGAGGCGGACGATGCGGCTGACGGGTTGTGCGTAGAGGAGTACGAGAGCGGCGGCGACCCGGGCCCGCAGGGGCAAGGAGTCATCGTTGAGGACCCGGCGGAGGATCGCGAGCCGGCGGTGCTGGTGCAGCGGTTCCGCGTCCTGGGTGATGACCGCGGGGGGCAGTGTGAGGCGGGGCATCCTGCCGGTCTTCATGCACCACCGCAGGAATGACTGGGGCGGACGGCGGGTGGCTAGGTTCTCGGCGTACCAGGCGTCGATGTCGGCCTGCTGGCACTGCCCGATTGTGCGCTCCCGGTCGGCGAGCCATGCGAGGAGGCGCCGCCTTGGGTGACTTCCTGCTTGGTGTGGTTGGTCTGGGAGCGTCCCGGGGGTGCCTTCTCGGCCGCGTCAACCCCTGAGTAGATCGCGCTGGATCTGGTAAGCGATACAGCGGCGTACCGATGCTGATGTGGTGGTGGTGACCTTCAAGGGAAGGTCAAGGCCGCGGCTGATCTCGTCGTACGCGGCCTGGTAGCCGCCGGACAGCTCTGCTCGGTGCAGTCTCAGGTCCTCCTCGACGAGACGCCTCAGCTCGTCGACATTCTGGGGGGTGACGCGTTTTTTCCCCCGGGTGAGCGCGTTGACGTAGCGGGTACAGTGCGCGGTTTCGTCGAGAGTCTCGGAGATGTCCTCAGCGAGGCCCCAGAGTCGTCCTTCGAGCCAGGGGATGTCGCGCTGGTCGAGGGACACCTCCATCGGGGTCCGTAGCTCATCGGTCTTGTGCTTCGCCATCTGCTTGGAGACGGCGGGCTGGCTCATGTCAGTTAGCTGTGCGATGCGTTCCTGCGTCCAGCCGAAGCCGGCAAACACCTTGATCATTTCGGCGCGCAGCTTGCGCATCTCCTCGCCCGCACGGATGACCTCGTTCATGCCGGCGAGTATCTGCTCGGCTTGTTCCTCGGTCAGCGCCTCGGGGATCTGTTGCGTGCTCTCGTCGCCTGTCATCACCCGGTTATACACCAGAACACCTCGCTCATAACCTGGTTGTACTACCAGGTTATGACTGACAGGATCCGCCTCATGCCTACCTTCACCGCGCCCGACGGCACCCAGCTCTCCTACCGCGTGATCGGTGATGGTGACCCAATCGTCTGCATCCCAGGGGGCCCTACGGACTCCGTCTACCTCGGCGACCTCGGTGGCCTGTCCACGCACCGCCGGCTGATCGTCCTGGATCTTCGCGGCACCGGCCGGTCCGCGATTCCCCAGGACACCTCCTCCTACCGCTGCGATCGCCTGGTCGACGATGTCGAGGCGCTGCGCGAGCGCCTCGGCCTTCCGCGGATAGACCTGCTCGGCCACTCCGCCGGCACGAACATCGCGACGCAGTACGCGGCCCGGCACCCGGAGAAGGTCGGCAAGCTCGCCCTCATCGGCCCCAGTCCCCGAGCTGTCGACGTAGCGATCACGGGAGAGACTCGGCGCGAGCTCGCGCAGCTCCGGAAGAACGAGCCGTGGTTCCCGACAGCGTTCGCCGCCCTGCAAGCGATCACTGAGGGCACGGGCAGCGACTGGGAAGCCGTCGCCCCCTTCTTCTGGGGCCGGTGGGACGCCACGGCACAGAAGCACCACGCAGCCAGCCAGCCGAGCAACCAGGAAGCTGTCGCACTCTTCGCGGCCGAGGGCGCCTTCAGCCCGAAGACCACGCGTGCGGCGCTCGCCTCCTGTAAGGCTCCCGTTCTGCTGCTCACTGGAGAGTTCGATTTGAACAGTCCGCCTGTGGCCGCGGCCGCGTTCGCGGAAGCGTTCCCTGACGCCACGCTCGCGGTGCAGCCGGGAGCAGGCCACTATCCGTGGCTCGACGACGCCGACTGGTTCGTGGCGACCATGGCGGCATTCCTTTGCAGATGACCGGGCTCGCACCCCTGAAGGCTCGCCTGGAAGCGAAGGGCTCCAACAGTGGGAAAGAAGCCGGGCGCCCGTAGCCGCCACCGGCGACGGCTGGGACTGCGGCTCCCCCGATAGCTCTGCCACTCAGGAGGTTGCCCGGGACGCCTCAGCGTCCCGGGCAACATCGTCTTCACCACGCCTCAGGCCAGGTGCGCGGGCCGGCCGTCGCCCGGATGGACAGGTCCAGGTCGAGGCGGTTGTTCATGTCCAGCTCGAAACGGCCGTACGGATTGACGTGGGTCCAGAACAGCGACGACAGCGCCCGCCGGTCCGCGTCGGTGAGCTTGTCCGCCCACTTCGTAGTAGTTGAGGCTGAGGTACACGAGGGCGCGGGCGCGTTGGGGCCCTTCACGACAGGTGCCGGGGTAGCGGTCGGCGGCCTGGGCGAGCCAGCGGCAATGGTCGGGGGTGAGGAGATCACGTCCGGGCAGGCCGGCCGAGAAGTTCCCACCGCGCCGGAACTGGAGGGACCGCGCGGTGCCGGGCGGCACGAGGCCTGCTCCGCCGTCGGTCCTTGGGGTCTCCGCCCATCGGTAGACAGAGCGGACGGCTCCGCAGGCGGCGTCGCGCGAACGCGCGGCGGTCGCGTAGTGGATGGCCCAGTTCTGCAGCGTCATGGGTGTGGGCTGGAGGTACAGGTCGGGGTCCGGGCGTCCTTCGAGCCCGCAGCCGACGATGAGCCAGTACAGGACGGCGGGCCGGTAGTGCTCCAGGGCCTGGGACCGGGTGCCGGTACTTGCCGGCGTCGACTTGCGGAATCTCACTCGAACTCCCTGACCACCACCGGCCGCACGCAGTGGTGTTCCAGCGTCCCGCAGGTGCCCCACCCTGCCGAGAACTGCACGTTGAAGCGGCGGCGCGGCGGGTGCCGGTTCATGGCCGGCGCGTTGGCGTTGCCGATGAGCAGGCCCAGGCGCTGCGGCACTCCCCCCTCGCCCGGGTCCGGGCGCTGTATCCGAAGCCCGTGTGGCGAGGTTGGGCGCCGTGGGGCCTGTATGGGTGTGGCGTGCCGCGGCTGGTTTGCCGTGACACGCCGGTCCGTGCGGTAGCCGGCAGGTCACACGCTTTGCGGGTGTGGCTGCCTAGTGGGTGTCAGTGGCCGTGGTGGTGGCCGCGGCGGCCCCAGGACTCGGTGTCGATGACGTTGCCGCGGTTGTCTCGGAGGGTGGCGGTGTCGCGCTCGTCCCAGATCTGGTGTCGGCGGTCCTGGTAGACGTCGCGGTGGGTGTCGCGGCCCTGGCCGGTGTGGACCTTGACGCTGGAGCGGCCCTGCAGGCGGAGGTTGTTGAAGCGGTAGCGGTTGCCCTGCTTGTCGGTGAGGGTGAAGCCGCGCAGGTCCACGCTGTGGCGGCCGGTGTTCTTCACCTCGACCCACTCGCTGTTCAGGGCTCGGTTGTCGCGCCCGCGAGCGGCGTTCTCGACGTCACCGATGACGATGGAGGAATGCGGGCCGCGCTGGTCGCGCCGGTGGTCGTCGGCTGCGGCCGGCACCGCCGCGGCACCGATCAGCGCTCCGGCGGCCAGGAGTCCGGCGAGGGTGCGGCGGGTGACGAGAGAAGCAGACATACGGAAAGCTCCTTCAACAGACAGTCCGGCCCGGACTCATGCAAGCCGGGCGGACTCCGAACAGGTCCCGGCGTCCTGCCGAGGAGCCACACACTGGACCCGAACCACACCCGAAACCCATGAAAACGTCCGTTGTTACCCAATGCAGACGTTTCTGTAACTCTCGCCTGCATACGGCATGCGTCAAGACCACGTTGACCCCTGACCGCTGCAGGTCCGATACACGCGCCGGAGGCTCATGGACCGCAGTACCTCAGCCCACCGGCTATCGGCCTCGCTGCCATCAGCGGCCCCTGCGCCGAACGGGTGCAAGGCCCCGTAACAGCCGCACCTTCGCGGACCGGCCCGTCACCGGTCCCCTCGAAGACATCGCGCAGTGGTTCGCCAACGAGGGCGGCAGGCCGGGATCGCTCCATCCGCGAGTCCCCGGACCGCACCACGCGCCGCTTGGACCCCCTCGGCATGTTCCTCGCCGCTCTCGGACTGCTCCTGATCACGCTCCCGCTGGCCCTCGGCGACGAACACGGCTGGCCCGCCTGGTCGTTCACCGCCATGGCCGCCGGTCTGCTCGTCTTGGCGGTGTTCATCGCTCAACAGAGGCCAGGACTCGCAGGCATGGCTCACCCCTGGTCGTACTCTCGCTGTTCACCGGCCGCTCCTTCAACGCCGGCCTCGCCACCCAACTGGCCTTCGGCCTGCTCTCGGGCGCCTTCTTCCTGTCCTGGGCTCTGTTCATGCAGGACGGCCTCGGCCTCACCCCAGGCCAGGCTGCCCTCGGCTTCGTCGCCGCCTCCCTCGGCGCAATGGGCGGCGCCTGGCTCGCCATGAGCCTCGTACGATGCTACGGGCGCGCCGTCCCCCAAGCCGGTGCCCTGCTCGCTGCCGCCGCCCTGACCGGCCCACCGACCCCTGCGACAGTTGCCGGGCCTGGGGCAAATTCAGCGGGCGCCACTGCCCGACCTGCTACATGTTCGGCCGCAGCCACGAAACGGCCACCTGCGGCGGCAGTCGACGCGTCCCACCGCTGAGGTGGAATTACTGCCGTCTGTGCTGGTGCCAGGCCCGCCTCAACGCCCAGACCGCTGCCGGTCCGCTGACCGCCGAGGCCGATGCAAGAGCCCGGCTCCAGGCCGTCCGGCACCACCAGTTGTTCTTCGTCGGCCTGCACCACCGCAACGAGCCGGCACCCGCCCCTGCACAGCGCGGAGGACGACGGGGACCGCCACGCAAGCTGCCGCCCGCGCCGGCCTGGCGGCCCAGTGCCGACTGGAGTCAGCTGCCGCTGTTCGAGCAAATCCCGCGTGACTACAGCCGCCTCGACCCGACAGCTGTCGACCTGACCAGCCCGTGGCCGGCCTGGGCGAAGTACCTCGCTCACCAGGTCGCCGAGGCGCGGGGATGGGGACGCAACATCCGCTTCGCCGTGAACCGCGGCCTGGCCCTGGTCCTCACCGAGCACGTCGAGGGCGATGTCATCCGTCACAGCGAGATCTTCACCCAGCGCTCCGGGCCCGCGACCCGCCAGTCGGGCAGCCTCCGCGCGGGCTCCGTTGGAGCAAGCTGCCGAGCAGAAGCACCAGTGAAACCTGTTCGACCGGGACCCGAGATTGAAGCGAACATGGGCGGATGCCGTCGACCGAAGCAGCAGCCAGCGAACTACAGGACCGCGCCACTCTCTGGAGCGTGGGCGAGATCCCTGCAAGTGATGTCGTCAGCGCGGCCTGTGACGCGCTCGTCGCCGGCCTGGACAGCCCCGGACTTCGGGGGCTGGCCGCCTGCACACGCGCCGAGGCGGACTACGACGTGCACGACTTGCTCCCCGAAGCGCTCGATGAGCTCGGCCTCATTCTCTATCCGGCTGCCAGCGAGGCCGGCCAAGAAGCCGCCGCGCGAGCGCTCGCACGACGCATGCTGGCCGGCGAGCTGAAACCTTGGGAGCTCACCTTCCGGATCAACCAGCGCTACGGGCATGAGTTGCCCCTGACTGCACGGCTCGCCGAACTCGATGACGAGTACGCCTTCCTCGAATACGGCGGCGACAAAGCAGTAGCTCAGATCGATGCTGAGGTCACGGCCGAAGCCCGCCGCCTTGCCACAGTCCACCCCCGCGTTCCCGCCGAACCCATGGACTGCCCCACCTGATGCACACGGACCGACCAGCGAGTTCCCGCTGAACAAGCTTCAGTTTCCCTGAACCCACGGGGCTCTACGGCCTCGGGGCTGGTAGGCCCGCATGTTCAGAAGTCGCGTATTCGCCGTCGCCGCCAGTCGATCGACACCCTGTGTCGATGCTTTGCGGCATGATGATCGCCGTGAACACCGAGGTACTGATAGATGTCTGGCAGCGGCTTCTTGCCGACCCCCGAAGTCGTGGGTGCTGTTCGAGCATGGCACTTGTGTCGTGCTGACCGCTCCGGAAGGGAAGCTGGCTGAACAGGCCACCACCCTCCTGAAGGAGTTCGGCCCGGTGCATGCCGGATCTTCGGCAGGAGGTTTTGGGGTGATCGACCTCAAGGACGCCGAGGGATGGTCACCGGGCACCCCAACGACGTCTTTACCTATGTCGGCCCTGATGAGCCTCAAGATCAGTCGGAGAGCGCTGTGGGGCTGTTCGGACGCTCCAAGCGCCATCGGGATGGCATAGAACTTCACGTCGTCCACGTTGAGGACAAGCGAGGCTCAGCCGACTCAGCGTGAGTGCTCACGTGTCACCGCTCGTGGTCACCGGGGGCGTATCGGCTCCAGGTGCCACCGGCCTCGGTGACGAGCCGGGTGGCGGTTTCGTCGTGATAGCCGAGGGCCTTGGCGATGACCGGCGCGGGGGGCCTGGAGGACGAGGTGCCGAATGGCGGAGGTCCGTGCTCGTTGGGCCGGGACACCGAGGTCACGGAGGGGGCCCAGCAAGCTGGTCGGGTTCGCTTGGCCGGTTCGGCAAGATCAACGGACGAAATTGCAGACCTTGTCGGCCGGGCACGGCTCGCCACCGCCGGGGCTGTTGGTGAGCGCTATCAGGAAGAACACCGCCATCAGCAGCAAAAAGCCGCCTATGACGACCCACAGCGCATTGCGGCCGTACCAAGCCGTCATCTTCTCGCGCCGGGTGCGGCGAGCCGGGCCGGCCGCGTCGTGACGGTCACCCGTCATGATTCCCCCCAGGATTGCTCACTCTGCGGACATGAGTACCTGGGCTATTCCCACCTCTGCCCGACGGCATGCGGATCGCCCGGGGGCGCTTGACTGGTAGGTCCGCAGGTTGAGGTGTCGCGTGTTGCAGCTTGGATGGCTCTCATTGGTCACTCTGGGTGGCGAGGCCGGTGTTCGTGGTGCGTCCTCGGACGGATAGGTTCACCGTGGTGTGTTCGAGCCACTTCTGGAGGGGTCACCGGTGGACATCGTCGCGATCATGGAGGCGCTGGCCGAACAGGGCATAACCGTGCTGTTCAAGGCTGATGCTGAGCGGATGGCAGAGAGGCGGAAGCCCTGGACGTTCGTGGCCAGTGGCGCCCCGTTGCGTGACGACATCCTCGTGCGTACCGATGCTGCGTCGGTGGAGCAGTGCCTCGAAGCCTGCCTGCCTCGCTTGCGCGAACTGGGCTTCACGTTTCCCGAGTGACGAGGCATGCCAGTTGGAGCGGCGCGACAACTCACCGTGTGTGGTCACCGGGGGCGTATCGGCTCCAGGTTCCCCCGGCCTCAGTGACCAGGCGGGTGGCGGTCTTGTCGTGGTAGCCGAGTGCTTTCGCGATGACGGGGGCCGGGGCTGGGAGGACGAGCTGACGGATCGCGGAGGTTCTGCTGCGCTGCGGAGGGACGCCGATCTCGCGCAGGTGGGCTTGCAGGCTGACCGGGTTCATTGGCTGTCCAGGCTGACGGCCGGGGAAGAGCACTGTGAACTCCTGCTGCTGGCGTAGGGCAGGTGCCGGCGAGACTGCATGTAGGCCCGCATCAGGTCGCCGACGGGCTTCGGCAGCGGGGACGGCGGTTCTCCCAGCCGGACGGTGACGACGGTCTCGTCGTCGATGACATCGTCGATGGTGAGGCGGACGATGCGGCTGACAGCTTGCGCTTAGAGGAGGACGAGGGCGCTGGCGACCTGCGCCCGCAGGGGCCCTGCCGCAGAGCGGCCTCGATGGTGGCGTCCAGGACGCGACGCAGGGAGCGGGTGCGGAAGTCGGAGGAGACGCAGGTGTAGATCGCGGTGGTGGAAGCGTGGTCGTGGCCGACCTGCTGCTGGACGAACAGAGCGGGTCGTGGCCGTCCTCGATCAGGTGCGTGATGTAGGACCTGCGCAGCGAGTGAAACTCCAGGGCGGGATCCAGGCCGATGGCGTCCCGGTAGGCGGCGAAGCGGGAGTCCAGCCGCTGGACCCCGACCCGCGGGCCGCGCTCGGACGGCCACAGGGCCCGGCTGGTCGAGTGCCGCATCCCGGGCCGGACCTCGCTGATCCACTCCTCGATCGTGACGGGCGTCCAGTGCCGGACGGTCAGAACGCTGCGGCGCTTGGGCGGAGACCCCGTCTCAGCACAGAGCGGGACAGGCGGTCGAGCCGGGTGGCCTTCAGGGTGTCGCTCTCGCGCAGCAGCTGCATCACGAGGTCGAGCTTCGGGCGGGATGCCTTCGCACCGCTCGCGGTGTCGACGTGGATGTTGTCGCGGTCGACGCCGGCCCGCATGTCGCTGACCTGAACGTGACGGCTACGACACCTCACCGCGAGCGGAAATAGGATCGCCACGAGTGGAGTTGGTGAGGGAAGTTTGCCGTTTCAGGAGGGGTCATGCGAGCGATTCAGGTTTCCGAAGTGGGCGGTCCCGAGGTGCTGCGATTGGTCGACATTGATCAACCGACGCCGGGCCCGGGCCAGGCGGTCGTGGAGGTCGCCGCGTCCGGCGTCAACTTCCTCGACGTATACCACCGCCAGGGCCGGTACACCCTCCCGCTGCCATTCATCCCGGGCACTGAGGGCGCGGGCACGGTCCTCGAGGTTGGACCCGGCGTCACCCACGTCGCTGTGGGAGACCGGGTCGGCTGGGTGGATATTCCCGGCACCTATGCCGAGCAGGCCGTCGTGGACTCCTCCCGGCTCGTGCCCCTGCCCGACGGCGTCGACTTCGAGGCCGCCGCCGCCGTGCTGCTGCAGGGCATGACGGCGCACTACCTCGTCAAGGACGCCTACCCGGTCCAGCCGGGCGACACGGTGCTCGTGCACGCTGCTGCCGGCGGCATGGGGCTTGTGCTGACCCAGCTCATCACCCATCTCGGAGGCAGGGTGATTGGCACGACCTCGACACCGGAGAAGGCCCAGCTGGCGCGGCGCGCCGGGGCCGCCGAGGTGATCCTCTACTCGGCAGTGGACGATCTCGCGGCCGAGGTGAAGCGGCTCCATGGCGGCCAAGGCCTGCCTGTCGTCTTCGACGGCGTCGGCAGGGACACCTTCAATGCGAGCCTCGCCAGCCTGCGAACCCGCGGCCACCTGGTGCTCTTCGGCGCCGCGAGTGGTGCAGTGCCACCCTTCGACCCCATCCGGCTCGCCCAGGGCGGTTCGCTGACCCTGATCCGGCCAAGCCTCGGGCACTTCATCGCCGATCGGTCCGAACTGCTCCGGCGCGCCGCCGACGTGCTCAACTTGGTGCGTACCAAGGCGCTTGAGACCACCGTGACGGCCCGCTACCCGCTCGCCGAGGTCGCCCAAGCTCACCGCGATCTGGAGGCTCGGCGTACCACCGGCAAGCTACTCGTCATCCCCTAGGCACGGGGTATGAAAAGCAGCCGGTAGCGGATTTCCCCAGGGAGACGCCTACTGCGGCATTGGGGGGGGACAGCGGTACAGCGGTTAGCGCTAAGCCGGTGACCACGGGATCGGGGCAGGTCGTGCGCGGGCCTACCGCATCTCGGCGTTCGGGTGGTGCTGGGCCTGGAGCCGTGCGCGGAGGTCGATCTCCTTGGAGGTGAGCGGGTCCTCGGGCCCGCGGATGCGTACGGGCTTGGGCCGCAGGGGCAGGCCGTCATCCGCCGCGGCGGCCTCGGCTTCCGCGAGCGCCCGGTAGAGCGGGGCGACCGACGGGGACTTGCCCGCGTTCTTCCCGACCTTGATGGTCAGCTTCTTCGCGATTTCGGGGATGGCGACACCCTTGTCCTTGAGCGCGACGGCGAAGGTGAGCATATCGTCGTCGATGACCTTCGGGCGTCCCCCGTGGTTGCCCTTGGACACGGCGATCACCTGGCCTTCGACGGTCTTCTCCCGGATGTAGTTCCGCTCGATCTGCCCGGCGACGGCCAGGACGGCGAAGAACATGGCGCCCATGCCGTTGGGGTCGTAGATGCCGGTGAGCGGGCTGGTGAGGAGTTCGAGCTGGATGCCGCTGGCTTGGAGCTCGGCGGACAAGGTCATCAGTTCGGCTGCGTTCCTTGCAAGGCGCTTGAGCTCGTGCACCGTGAGGATGACAGGCGTCTCGGGGGCGGCCTCCTTGAACTGGTGGGCCAGGGTGAGCGCCTTCTCCAGCTCGGGCCGGATCTTCACTCGGGTGCTGATCTGCTCCTTGAAGACCTTGTGGCACTCCGCCCGGTAAAGGGCTTCGAGCTGGCTCGCCAGCTCCTGGTGCGGGCGGTCGACGTCCCCGCGTACCCGATCCGGACCGGCCGCTCGGTCCGGGGCGCGGGCACGACCGCGAGTACCGCACCCTGCTTCCACGCGCGGCCGGGGTGGCGGTCCGCGGGGACGAGGACGAAGCGGGGGGTGTGGTACTTCGCGGCGGTCTTCCCGCCGCGGGTGCGGCAGGCGGAGCCATCGGGCGTGCGTCATAGTTCGGGCAGCCGTGACGTTCTACCGCCAATGCGGCCCGATCGGGCGTGAGATCCATGCGGGGCGTCTCTCAGAAGTGCCTGGCACAACACGTGGGTTTCGAGAGGACTTTCTTGAAGAAGCGTGCGTCAAACGCCCTTCAGAACACGATCAAGTGCCGCCCGGCCTGCAGGTCCCCAGTGCAGCTTGCCGCCGGGAAGGCCCCGATCTCCGTTCTGCCCCATGAGCATCAGGAACAGGCTCTTCATAGCAGCCAACCCGCGGGCGCGCCGGATCGCCGCCTCGTCTGCATGCGCGTACACGTCGAAAAACCGTGAGGCCATGCCCGCGGGCAGTAGCACCCATGCGGCGGCGAGGTCCCACGCTGGATCGCCGGCGAACATGTCGCCGAAGTCGACGATGCCGGAGAGCGTTCCGTCCGAGACAACGACGTTCGCGGGATGGAGGTCGCCGTGCACCCACACCCGCGGGCCTTCCCACGCTTGGGCCGCAACGGCGTCGTCCCAGACGGCCCGGACGTCGGCAGCGATGTCGTCCGGGGCAACGGCCTGGAAGAAGTTCTCGAAGCCCTCCGTGCAATTCCTGGGATGGCCGCCGCGGTCCGTAGCGATCGGTGCCTCGGGGGGCGCCTCCACATGGAGTGCCCGGAGGAAGCCCGCTAGCGTGTCGGCCGCGTGGGCGCCGCGGCTGATCGAGCCGTGGTCCAGCGGCTCGCCGGGAACCCACGTCATCACGGTCCAGTGCTTGGGGAAGCGCTCGGACGGTTCGCCGAACCGCACGGGGGTCGGCACCGGGAGCGGCAGGCGTGGGGCCAGCACGGGGAGCCACCGCCGTTCCTTGAGCTGGAGCTCCGGGGTGGGATCCATGCGCTGCATGCGCACGGCCAACTCGCTCCCGAGGCGCCACATTTGGTTGCCCCAGCCGCCCGCCACCTCGCGGATGGCCAGCCCGGCAAGGTCTGGATGTTGCTCCTGCAGCAGGTCACGGACCAGGTCTGGGGTGATCTCGATCTCGGTGTCGGTCATGCGAAGTCACAGTACTGAGGCGGCAGACGGAGCGGGCTCTCGCTCTCCGGAACATCTCGCTGCGACCCTCGTGCGTCACCAATTCGGTTTCAGAAGCTACGGATCAGAGGCTCGGGACAGACCGGCCCCAAGTTCAGAGAACTCTGCGTCCGCTGCTCCCTCCTGTGCCCAGACCCCGCCCAGCGCGGCCGACTCGTGGAGATCCGTGACAACCTCCTGGACCGGATCACCGAAGCCGAGCACGAAGGATGGCTCGGCGAGATCGAGGGCCTCCGCGTCAGCCTCGCCGGGGCCGAAGCCAAGACCAGGCAGGTCGACGGGGCGACGGCTGGCAGGCCCGTGTTGCTCGGCCTGCCGGTGCCACGCCCTGCACCCTGGGGGTGATCCGGCACTGAGAGGAAGAGCGTGCGTCGGCCGGGTATGTCGCCGAGCCGTCCGCCGGTGATCAGTCCGACGCGACGGTAAGCGAGAACCCGGAGGTCAGTCACTGCGCCGCGGCCGGTCCGGCGCCGGTCGAGGATGTCCATGAGCGCGGCAACCAGGAGTACCACGACGGCGATCCGGGCGGCGCGGTCATTTTCCACAGCCGGCCCGGCAGGCCGTGAGCCGGGGGCTGTGCGGCGTGATGCGGCTCGGTGCCGAGCGTGGAAGAAGGAGGCACGGCGGAACTCGTGATTCAGGAGGGCAGGCGGGCCGGGGACGGCGGTGCCGGGTGCCGCCGCCCCTGGGATGTGGCTCAGTCGGTCGGGCTGTCTGCTCGCTTGGGCAGGCAGAACATCAGGGCCCACATCAGGGCGAGGAGGCCGCAGACCCACCACAGCACGGCGACGAACGCGTCGCGGTTGACCGCCCCGTCGGGCGACCCGCCGGTGATGGCGAAGAACACCACGGCGGTCAGCGCGGTGCCCAGCGCGATGCCCAGGTGAATGGCGGTGTTGAACAGGCCCGAGGCCGAGCCGGCGTCCTCGTGCAGGACCCTGGCCAGCGACAAATCGGCGAGCGGGCCGGAGACCATGCCCAGGCCGAAACCGACCAGCACCACCGGAACGGTCATCGCCAGCAGGGTCAGGTCGGCCTGGTGGCTGCCGATCTGGAGCCCGTAGGCGATCATCGCAGCAGTCGCGATGAGGGCTCCGGCCTGCGGCAGACGGCGGGCGAAACGTCCGCCGGTCCTCGCCGCGATGGTCGCGCCGCCCAGTTCTCCCACGGAGAGCAGTACGAAGGCCACTGCTGCCTCAAGCGGGCTCAAGCCGAGTCCGCGTTGCAGGTACAGCGTCCAGGTCATGAAGAACAGGCCGCACAGCAGCCCGTGCATCAGGTCCGCGGCCATGCCCCCGGAGAACTGCCTGACCCGGAAGAGGGACAGGGCCACCAGCGGGGCGTTGTCCTGCCTGCGCCACTGCTGGCGCAGGAAGACACCGAGGCCAAGGAGGCCGGCGGCGAGCATGGCGAAGCACCACAGCGGCCATCCGTGGGCGTGGCCCTCGGTGAGCGGGAAGAGGATCAGGACGATGGCCAGGCCGGACAGCAGCATGCCGCCCAGGTCGAGCCGGTCGGCCTTGCGGACGGTCGATTCGGGGATGAACTTGCGTCCCAGCAGGAGTACGGCCAGCCCGACGGGCACATTGATCAGGAAGATCGGCCGCCAGGACAGCCCGAACAGGTCGGCCTGGGTGAGCACGCCGCCCAGGACCGGGCCCAGGACGTTGGCGATGGCCAGGACGGCCCCGTACAGGCCGAACGCCTTGCTGCGGTTGTGGCCTTCGAAGGTGACGTGCATGGTCGCCAGGACCTGCGGAATCATCACTGCCACGCCGACGCCCTGGAGCAAGCGGGCGCCGATGAGCACGCCCGGCCCGGTGGCCAGGCCGCACAGCAACGAGGCGGCGGTGAACACGACGGTGCCGATGAGGAGGATCCTGCGCCGGCCGTAGATGTCACCGAGCCGTCCGCCGGTGATCAGTCCGACGGCGACGGGCAGCGAATAGGCGGTGGTCAGCCACTGCACCGCGACCGGTCCGGCACCGGTCGACTCCTGGATCGCGGGCAGGGCGGTCAGGACGACCGACTGGTCGAGCATGTTCATCAGCTCGGCGGTCAGCAGCACCAGGAGGGCGATCCAGGCCCCCAAGGCCATCTTCGAGGGGCCAGGCGAGGGGTGGGCCGAGGTCTGGGTAGTGGTGGTGTGCTCTGGCTCGTTGTCGAGCGCGGAGGAAGACAAAACGGGAACTCCTGATCCAAAGGAACCGGAGAGCCCTGCCGACAGCCGCACCGCAGCCGAAAAGATCAGAGCCCGGAGCAGACGGCAGAGCTGCACCCGGGACAGAGAACTGCGGGGATGGGTGACGCAACTCAGGCCAGCGCGACGTCCGCCCCCGGACACGTGCGACAACACAGCACGCGGGGAACACGGACGACTACATGGCCTGGTTGATAGGACGTCACCTCAAGATCGACACAGATTGGAACAAGAACTCCGGTCACCGCCACCGACACCTCGGCGCAGGGACCTGTGCACCATACGACATCCCCAGGCGCCGCCGCACAGCAGATAGCCGACCCCCGAAACGATGTTCGGCCCGCGTCCACCACACATCGGGAAGGTTCAGAGAAGTGACCAGGCCGAAGCTGATCGCCCCGGACCAGATGGGACGCATCGCACCTCCTGCGTTAGCCCCTCTTTCCAGCGTGGCACTACCCCAGCCACTCCGGCCCGCTGAACAGGTCCAGCCGGCGCACCACAGGACCGAGGTTGCTGCGGGTAGTCGTTCAGGCCTACGCCCGGCTCACGTCGCGGGGCCGCCGCCGCGCCACTCGAAAAGCCCTCCATCAAGATGGACGTCGTCGGGGTCGAGGCCGGCGCGACGCAGAAATTCGAGGAGGTCGCCGGGCCCGAAGGCGCGCCCGAGGATCGGGCCGTCGACCCGTACGCGTCGCCCGCCCTGGTCGTCGGGCGGAGTCGGTACCCCGGACAGAAAGCCTCGGAGGGCAGGCAAGCGCGCTCATACCAGCAGGAACCGGATCGCGTCTCCCGTGCGGAAGGGCCGCAGTGCCAGGTACAAAAGTCCACTTCCGGGCCCCGACGCGGAAGCGATCGCCGAGATCAACGAGTCGGTGTTCCCGCCCTGGTGCGAAAGGCTCACGGGCGTCATCGCCCCGACCCAGGGCAGGCCGACGTCGGACGAGTCCTCGCCACCGGCGAGTCCTACGCCCGCCCCGCGCACCACAAGCAAGGAACCAAGCCCCGGCGCACTGGCGAGACGACCCGTTCCGACGCCTAATCCTGGGCGCGAAGCCGTCCCCGGATCTGGCATGCCGGCCCCGTGAACAACAAGATCAGAAAGGACGATGCCGCGTAGTCGGCCGTCCCAAGTCCGCGCCTCCGGACGTCACCCGAGGCGGCAGGCGCATGAAACACCAGCACCTGGGCTGCCGCGTGGCTCGGGCAAGCTTGCCGGAGCGGTTTCTCGCCTCGAGCACGATCGGCTCTGGCCTGGGGCGATAGCCCAGGCCTTGCAGCAGTGGTCGCGAACAGCCCACCGCCCCAGTGGTGCTCTCGCCGGCGGTTGCGGTTGCCCTTTGTGCAACCCCTTCTGCACAACCGACGAGCGGGGCGTTCTGGAAGCGGCCATGCACGCTCTTCCGCCACAGGCGGCGCGTGAACTGCGGCGTCTGGTGAAACCGCTCGACGACCTCTACATCGCCAAAACCTGGCCCGACCCCTTCGCCTCACCTGACGACGGATGGTGGGTAAGACGCTGCTGGGGATAGGCCTACGTCGATCGCTGCCCCAGCACCGTTGCCTGCCCATCAGAGTCCTTAAACGGCAAGTTCAGTGAGTGTTTGACAACCTAAATGCGCAGGTCACAGGCCGAGCGAGCATCTGGAAAGCCTGGACTTGAGAAGCCCGGAATCATCCAATACAGGATGACATCGTTTTGGGTAGGTAAGCGTGTACGTCTACCCGGTATTGAGCCTGGTGACGCGACAGCGTTCATGCGTTTCGCGTAAGACGAGGAGGGCCTGGGGGGCCTGGTCAGCCCGCCTCGGTCCGCGGAGGGATACCGCGTCTGGGCCATGAACGGGCGACTGCCAAGCCCAATGGCGACCGCTTCCAGCCAGCAGTTGAAGCCGTCGGTACAGGGGAAATAGTTGGGGCCGTTGGCTCGCACCAGGCTGACACGCGTACGGGCTGGTTCGAGTACGGCGTCACGATCGGTGCTGAGCATCGCCGTAAGGGCTACGCGGCAGAAGCTGCGGCCTTGCTGCTTCGCTTCATGTTCGATGAGAACCGGTACCACAAGTGCCAAGTGCGGATCTTCGCCCACAACGAAGCGTCACTGGCTCTCCACCGGCGGCTCGGCTTCGTAGAGGAGGGCCGACTGCGTGAGCTCGTGTACTTCTCCGGTCGCCACCGCGATGCCGTGGTGATGGGCATGCGCGCCGACGAGTTCGCCCAACTGCACTCCATGACCACCACCTGACGGTCTTCAGTGCCCAGAGGACGATTCCGGGCCGGGCAGCGGGGGCGAGGCGGTGGACACGCCGGAGATGTCTCCACCGCCCCCGGTTTAGTTGCTCGCTACGGGCTGCTTCTTCGACCAGTCGGCGCGGGGTCCCCTGCGGGTCGAGCGCCGAGTCATGAGTGTGACGAATGCCCAGTTCAGGTGGGTTTCAGAGTTCCGCGGAGGCCGTTCATAGTCCAGGACGTTGCGGCGGCATTTCATGATCCAGCCGAGGGTTCGTTCGACTTTCCAGCGCCGGGGCAGAACGACGAAGCCCTTCGCGCCGCGGGGGCGGGAGACGGTTCTGAGAGTCATCCTCAGGAAGTCGTCGGACCAGCTCACGAGCTGGCCGGCGTAGGCGGAGTCGGCCCAGACCTGGGTGATCTGCGGCTGCATCACCCGCAGGCGCACCCGACCAGCCGGTCCGGCGGCGTCGCCCGGCCCGGCACCCGCCCGGGCGCCTGGCACTGCCGTCATGCCCTTCCTCGCCGCAGACCTCGCCGACGCGGGCGCCGACGAGCAGAGCGAGTACAGCGATACGTGCACAACCGACGGCGACGACCCCGAACAGGACATCGCATGAAAACCGCTGCCGTTCCCGAACCCCGCACCGCCGCTGCCATGGCCGCTCGCCGCCGCAGGACCGAGACCCGCCCTCCAACGGGTCCGGGAAGCCATCGCCCGACTCCGACGCGAGAAAGCCCAAGTCAGCGTCGCGGCAGTCGCCCGCCGCGCGGACGTCTCCCGAACCTTCCTCTACGACAATCCCGAGGCCAGAGCCGCCGCCGCCACCGCCATAACTGAGGGCGGCGAACGCCGGTCCCAGATCCTCACCGAGCAGGACAGCGAACGTGAGGCGACCTGGCGCGAACGTGCCCTGCACGCGGAGGAGGCCCTCAAGGCAGCCCACGGCGAGATCCTCGCCCAGCAGACCCGTATCGGCGAACTCCTCGGCCAAGTGCGGGACTTGCAGGCCGAGTGGACCGAGGAGGCAATCCAGCGGATCACCACCGAGAACACCACCCTCAAGCAGCGGATCCGCCAGCTCACCACCGACAACCGCACCCTCGACGAGCGCCTCAAGGGCCGCACGCTCCAACCTCCGCTTCCAAGACCGACGCGTCGCCGATCTCGAAGCCCGCCTCACCGATCCGGCTTCAACGATCGGACCCCGTCCGGCTACGACCCGCAGATGTCAGTGGCGCGGGACATACTCGTGCTGCGGCGCCGCCCGGGCACCGCAGCACGAGGGGAGTGACATGGCTGAGGTGCTGGTTTTCCACCACGGGCACGGGCTGACCGTCGGCGTCCGTCAGTTCGCCGAGCAGCTGCGACAGGCCGGACACACCGTCCACGTCCCGGACCTGTTCGAGGGGCAGGTATTCGACAGCCTCGCGGAGGGCATGGGTTACGCCGAGGACGCCGAATTCGGCTCAGTCATCGCGCGCGGAACCGCCGCCGCCGAGGGGCTGCCTGCGGAACTGGTCTACCTAAGGTTCTCGCTCGGCGTCCTGCCGGCGCAGAAGCTGGCCCAGACCCGCCCCGGCGCAAAGGGTGCGCTGCTGCTGGAGGCATGCGTTCCGGTCACGGAGTTCGGCGGCGCCTGGCCCGACGATGTCCCGGTCCAGGTCCACGGCATGGACGCGGATCCGTTCTTCGCCAGGGAGGGCGATGTGGACGCAGCCCGGGCGCTCGTCGCGACGGCGGCGGATGCCGAACTGTTCCTCTACCCCGGCGACAGGCACCTGTTCACCGACAGCAGCCTGCCTTCGCACGACGAACACGCCGCAACGCAGGCTACCGATCGAGTGCTGGACTTCCTCAACCGCATCAAATAGCCCGGCATTTCGGCCAGGACTACCAAAGCCAAAGGCAACCCGCTCCAACCTCCACTTCCAAGACCGGCGTGTCGAGGAGCGCGCCGCCCAGGCCCGCGTCGAGTTCGCCTCCCTCCTGGGCACCGCGCCCAGCGCGGAAGCGGAGGTGAAGGCCCGCGGCCTCCTGAAGCGCCTGGGCGCCAGCCAGGACGCGGCAGCCGCGTAGTGGCGGCCATCGCTCCAGCCGTCTTTGCGCACTTGCCCTGCACCCTGCCCAGGAGTCGCTTTCCCTGGCCGCTTTCCACGACCTCCCCGGTCAAGGTGGTGCCGGGGGGAGCTGCTCCAGGGTTGACCGTCAGCCGCCTGCCGGCACCGCTCAGGGCGTCGACGGCCGCCCCCGAGTCCGCGCACAGCCGGGCTGCCGCCTCGGTTCGCCTCTTCCACATCTCGAAGTCGTGGCTGTTGACGAGTTCAGGAAAGTCCCCTTCCCAATGGATGTCGCGGTCCCCCTCCACGGTGATGAGGTGCATCCGGCAGGTCTGGCGGAACCCTTCGTAGTCCTGAAACTTCCGATCCTCGACGAAGGTGACGACCTCGATGAAGACCGGACCGATGCGAACGTCACCCGGCCCGCCGCTGGCCTTCACCGGCTCCCGCTCGACCAGTGGACCACACGCGGTGGAAGTAGTCCTGAGGCTTGCGCAGGTCCAGGGCGTGGACGTCGTCGAGGAGACCAAGGCCGGTAAGGGCCTTCTCCAGGCCGTCGATGGCGCGGGGCGGTGGGCTCGAAGTAGCGGTGGAGGTAGTCGGCGGTGGCGTCGTTCGGGGCACCCCCGGCCAGCAGTCGCCACTGTTCGCGTTTGCGGCGCCAGTAAAAAAAGGACGAACTTGTCGCAGTTGTGGCAGTCAAGGTTCCAGGAACAGGCGCCGCCGTCGACGACGGGCTGGAAGGTGCAGAACCCGCGCTCATGGGGTGTGCTGCGGCGCGCGAGGTCGATGGCAAGGGCCTGGGCCTGCTCGCGGGTCAGCGCAGTGGTCGGCCCGGTGAGGACTTCACCGGGCCTGGGGCTGCCGGGACCGGAGACCCAGACGTGCTGCAGGACGTCCTCCAGATCGGACTGAGTCAAGTGTGTGGTTCGCTCGTCGTCTCAGCAGAGCTGGTTCGCCAGGTTGTTTGAGGAGATCTGTCATCACTCCATCGACTCCAGAATGCGGTCGAGTGTCCGGCGCCCCATTCTGCTCATCGTCGGATTGCTCTCGACGTAGTACCAGACAACACCCATCGCCTGTTCGAACGCCCATGCCTTGCCCCGCTCCCACTCCGGATCGTCACAGACCAGTGTCCGCCGGAGCACTTCCCGCGGGCCTGTATCCAACAGGTGCCAGGCACTCACCAGATCCAGGGCGGGGTCGGCCGGACCGAAGCCGCCGGTGTCGAGCACGCCGCTGAGCCGGTCTCCCGCGACCAGCACATTGCCGGGAATCAAGTCACCATGACTCATCACGTCGGCACCCGTGCGCGGCAATTCCCGAAAACGACTCCACACTTGGCGCAGCCGGGGCACATCGAGCAGCCCCTTACTCTCCTCGAAGCACTTCGCCATCCAGTCGTCGTGGTGAGCGAGAACTCCGCCACGATTTTCGCCGCTGAAAAGCCGCCCCCTCGTCTCGGCCTCTCGCAGGGCGGCGATGAAGGCCGCAAGGTCCTCGGCAAAAGTGTCCGACCCACTCGGGTCGGCGTCAAAGGCGACCGTTCCCGGCAGCCATGTCTGGACCGACCACGGCATGGGGTAACCCGCTCCAGGCTTTCCCAAGGCGACGGGCTCCGGAGCGGGAAACCGAGACACCTGTGCCAGCTCCGCGCTCGCCTGGGCTTCCTGTTCCAGAACCGCCAGCGCCTCGGCAGCATCGGCCAGACGCAGGGGGAAACGCGCAGAGAGGTCGTTCCCGATGCGGAAGATGGCGTTGACCGTCCCGGTCGACGATACGCGTCGGATCGCCTTGCCGCTCCACTGAGGGAACTGTTCTCCGATCAAGGTCGCAACGATCTCGGCGGTCACGTCCACTTGGTCATCGTGCATGGTCAACCCTCGCAAGCTCTTCCACTGGTCCAACTCGAAATGCCGGAAGCAGACCAGATAAACTGAGACGACAGCCAGTATCCATAGGCCAGAGTCCAGATCAACTGAGATTTTCGACCACCCAGGTGTCTCAACCGTTCTGGTCGCCCCAGGCCACAGCGGCAACTTCGACCCCGATCATTTGAGACGGGACATCGGAGGCCAAGCCCCTGAGTCACCGGTCCAACTTCGTTGGCAAGCGGTCCAACTCCAAAGACAGAGGACAACCACGCCGACAACCACAAGGGACATGACCGGGGATCGCCTCTACAGGGTGATGCGGACGCGGGCTGGGGTGAGTTCGATGTCGCTATACCGGGCGCCGTTGCGTTGGGTGACCCAGTAGCCGTCGCCGGCCTTGCGGCCGGTGAAGACCACTTCGTAGGTGCCCGGCCCGCCGGGGCTGGACCACTGGCAGTTGAACGAGGTTGGTCCGTCCGCGGCGATGTCCTTGCAGGGGTTGTCCTCGGATCCCGTCACGTAGACGCGCTGCTCGTGTCCTGCCTGGTGCCGTCGAAGGAGCTGTGGCGTAGGTGGTCGCCGTCGGGGGACGGGTGGACGGCGTGGAGTTTTCCGCCGAAGGAAGCCACCGCCACGCCGCGTCGGCTGGCGTGCGCGGGGGTGAGAGGGCGGTGCGTGAGTGTTCGAGTGTTTCTGTCGTCGCCTGATGGTGTGGGTAGGGGCGGAATTCGCTGGTCCGCAGCCGGTGGTCTGTTGGGGTGGAGGGGTGAGTGAACGCAAGCCGTACCCAAGCGAACCGCTTGCGGGGCTGCAGAGCGAGCGTTGGCCCGAGGTGGTCCATGATGCGGTCCGCGGCCGACTTCGAGACCCCGAACAGCGGGGCAAGCCGGCCCATCGTCAAGTGCGTTCGCCAGTACGCCGCAACCAGTAGGGCCCGGTCCTCCAGGGGAAGGCTCCACGGCCGGGCCTTGCGGACCGCGTCCGCACCCTCGCGCCGCAACACGGTCACCAGCTTCCCGAAACAGCGCGGGCTCAGCCCGCTGAACGGGCTATCCAAGACGGCTCCGACGCCGTGATCACACCAGCCACACCGAGATCATCACACCCCGGTCAGGCGGAGGTCCCCAGCCCAGCTTTCACACCGGACCCGACCCGTGGGGAAGGAGATCTCCAGGGCCATGCGCCCGGTGTTCGGTTCGTGGTCCTCTCGCACCGCCAGAACGCTCTCCCCGAGGTGGTCTGCGAACGGCGTCTCCTCGCCGATCGCTCCCACTGTGATCAGCCCCGAGACGCCCATGTCGTAGCCGGCGTGCGGCTCCGACACCTCAACGATCAGACACCAATCCGATCCAGTCGTGATGTGAATACTGGCACCCCGATCATCGATCAGCCACACATCCAACGGGCCGACGGGGTCATCACTGCCGTACACGTGCCACGACCCGACGGCCTGTGCAAGCCGCCGCCCCACCAAGCTCTGCCCGCCCACCCCAGCGCCGTGAAGCAGGCACTCGTTCGACTTCTCAGAATCCATCGGCCGACAGTACCGCCGACGGACCTCCCAGCTCGCAGCCTTGAACGGGACAAGCCTTGGGGTGCGGCTGTACACCGCGCGGAGCTTCGCGGTGGCCCCGGCCGCCAGTGCAGCAGGACATCTGGGGCCTGCGGGTCGCCAGGTGCCGGAGGACTGACCGGCTTTCGGACGGCGGGATGTGACGTAGAGCGAGCGGCCGCCGCCAAGCCCCCGCCCCCGAGGCCGGGGGTTCGCGGCAGCGAAGAGCCGGCCGGCCTCGGGTGGCCTGGTCCTGTTCTCACGCCAGGAGTGCGGCTGCTTGGCGGCGCGCTTGCTCCAGCCAGGAGGCGCGCTCTCGCTCGGTCGAGTCGCCAACGGTTCGAAACACCGTGCGTCGTACGTCGCCGACGCCGACGTACGGCAGGACACATGCCGACCAGATGTGTTGGAGCGGGTCTCCGAACTCGCTTTCCTCGCGTGCGGCGGGAGTGTCGGAGGTATTCAGCACGAGTGCCTTCCCCGCACGCAACAGCCCGGCGGGTTCGCCTTCCGCGACCCCGAGCTTGTAGGCCACACCCGGCACAAGCACCCGTTGCACCCAACCCGCGAGAACTGCGGGTGACATCCCCCACCAGTTCGGATGGATGAACACCAGGGCGTCCAAGGTGGCCACCAAAGCGCGGTGGAGCGCCACCTGTTCCTCGTGAGTGTGCTCCGCCGACTCGACCGTGCCTGTTTCGGCCGCGGTCAGCAGCGGTGCGAAACCGTCGGCGTATAAGTCGTGCGCCGACACTACGGCTCCCTGTCCGCGCAGCTCCGCCACGACGGCATCGAATATCGCGTGGTTGAAGCTTCCCAACCGCGGATGGGCCACATACACCCCTACACGCACCTGTCCCCCAGTTGTTTCGAACCGATCCGTACGCTCCCTCATGGCCCGTGCCGCTCCTCCTCCGCCTTGATCTCGGCGTTCCCGTCTCAACGGACCTGCATCAGGCTCGCCGTCATCGGCGGGCCGGTAGGCCCATGCGAGGACACACTGCTCATGGCCGGTTCCTGAGTTCAGCGGGGGCCGACCCGTCACGGAGCCCCCCCGGTGGGCATAGGGGTGCTCAGAGCGGGTTGTTGGCCCGCTGGTCGATGTCGAGGGTGAGCCGGAGGGTGTCCAGCACGCTGTCGGGCCCGATCTGGTTCTCGGCGTCGCCGCGCAGCACGGCCAGGACGTGGTCGATCATCGCGGTGTACTGGTCGGCCGGCGGCAGATCCAGCTCCCGCTGCCCTCGGCGGTGTAGGCGGTGACGGTGCCGGTCTGTTTGCCGTCGAAGCCCATCGTGGACGTGGCGTCCAGCACCCCGTGCTCGAACGTGGCGGTGTAGCCACCCCGCGCCCCCCATGCCGTGGGCATCAGGGAGGAGATCGAGTTGCGCGCCGCCGCACCGTCGAAGCCGAAGGCAGCGTCGATCGCGGCGGAGTCCTTGTCGCGTGCGACGGCGTTCACTGTGACGTCCTGGGGCAGGCCGAGGGTACGGGTGACGATGTCCATGTCGCTGTTGCATCGCCTGCAAGGGCAGGACCTTCAGCCCGAGGGACGCGCCCGGCCACAGGTGGGCGGTCCTGTTCCACAAGGTCAGCTGCTCAGCACCTCGCAAAGCCCTGGGGCTACTGGTGCGGTACGTGCCCGGTTCCGGTCGGCTCTGCAGTGTCCGCCTCGACTGCGGTGAAGACGAGCCGTCCCTCGACCCCTGCTTCGACGACCTTGACCAGTAGTGTGCTCGCGTCGTCAAAGCGCAAGGTGAAGTACGGATCGAGCTGCATCAGGAAGTCGAAGCTCTCCCTGTCCTCCGCGGCCAGAAGAGATTCGAGGGTCGCCTCGGATGTCCGGTTGTCTCCGGTGGCACGGACCGCGACCTGCACACGGAGCCTGCCCAGACACGTCGAGCGATTGGCCCACCATTCAAGCGTCGCGGTGCCCTCGTAGCTATCCATGGTCCGAGTATCGCGAGCGAGCAGGCAGCCATGTGTCAGCTATGCAGAATCTGAGGTCACAAGATCGTGTTATGGGCTCTTAAGATGTCCCACTGCCGGTAACGGGTGGTAGGGCGCCTTCCATGTGTCGGCAGTCGCGTCCCGGACTCTTTGTTTCCCGTGCGGTGGCCCGCGGCATCCGGAAAAGTTGCTCTACGCCGCCCGATAACCAGTCACAACCAGCAGCACAGGGGAACATCATGCAGATCAAGGCGATCCTTCGGCTCGCGGTTGCAACACTCACGTTATGGGGCACGAGCGCACTCACACTGGCACCGGAGGCCTGGGCAGTCTCACCGGCTTTCGAGTACCAGGTGACACGGACAGCAACGGGGTACAAGGACATCCCCGGCACGAACGTGGTGTTTTCCGCTGCGGCGGGCGAGAAGTCGTACCTGTGGTCCCGCAACCTCACCATCGCCGGTGACGCCACTCTCAGGGCGGGAGACAACATCGGCTCCACCGCGGCTGTGCGCTGCCGGCAGTCCAATGGCCAGGAAGTGCCGGCAGACACCGAAGCCGGGGCGTACTGGGCAACGAACCAGGTACCGCCGAACGAGAAGTCAGTGGCCCCGTACCTGAGGTGGGTCTTCACCGCACCGACCGCAGGAACCTACGACTGCCGTCTGTCGGTGACGAGTTACTCCTCCGTCATCCATAGTGGGCGCAAGGTCACGATGACGGTTCCCGCCGGAGTGCAACTTGCCCGCCAGCCGTACACGACAGCCGCCCGCTGGACCCTACCCAAGCTCGGCGAAGCCAAAGGCACCGTCATCGCCCACGGATCGACACACACCACCCTCGGTTACACCTACACCCCCGGCGAGGGCGACGACATCACCGTCGTCCAGGACGCCGCACTGACGACATGCGTGGCCAACTCCCCCATCTGCGGCGGGGAAGGTTCCAGCACGTACACCGGCACCCAAACCGAATCCTGGGTCGAGGCCCAGCCACAGAACCCCGACGGCACAAAGTGCGGCGGCCCAATCAAGGGCGGCATCGGCAAATGGAACATCTCCGACGCCAAGCACCACCAGAGCGCCACCAACGTCCTGCACCTGACAAAGGCACAGCTCGGAGGCTGCACCCGGATCCGTACCGTCCTCAAGATCCGTCACGTGGACGGCAATCCGGTCAACCTCCACTTCGGTTGGGCACCCGGCCAGATCGCCGCTACCCACGGACTCGCCTTCACCTACTGACCGGCAGACCTCGGTGCACGGGCCCCGGGAAGACCGATCCCCCAAGGCCACATCCCAGCCCGGTCACTGCTGAAGGCCTGCAACCACGACCCGCAACGACCCGGATCCCGGCCCTCCGCCCACTGGCAGGTACGCACACCACCCTTGGCACGCGAGCTGGAGGACTGGGGGGTCGGCTCCCGGTGCCGGAGTGCCGCAGGCAGCAGCAGGCCGGCTGACCGTCCGGGTCGGCGGGGGACGGTGCGAAGCCGCCCGGCTGCCGGGCGGCTCACGTGCGTCGGGGTGTGTCTGGTCAGATGAGGTGGCTCATGCCGCCCCAGCCCTGGCCGATCTTGACGCCGGCCTTGAGGCTGTTGCTCATGCTGGCGTAGTGGTAAAGGTCGCCGGTGGAGGCCATGGTGGCGACCACGTCGGTGCGGCCGTCGCTGTTGATGTCTGCGAGGGTGATCTTGTCGATGCCGGACCAGTTCTGGCCGATCTGGATGGCGGGGGCGACGCCGGTGCTGGTGCCGACGTAGAGGTTCAGGTCGGCGGTGGAGTTGACCACGGCGACCAGGTCGGCGCGGCCGTCGCCGTTGAAGTCACCGGCGGCCAGCTTGGACATGCCGCCCCAGCCCTGCCCGATCTGCTTGGTGTAGGTGACGTCCGTGCCGGTTCCCGAGTAGAGGCGCAGGGTGGCGTCGTCCTTGCGGACGCCGACGATGTCGGCCTTGCCGTCACCGGTGAAGTCACCGGCCACGAAGTCGGACATGGCGTTCCAGCCGGTGCCGATCCTGGTGGTGGACTTGAAGCCGCCACCGCCGTTGCCCAGGTAGAGGTACAGGTCGCCGGTCGAGGCGTCGCGGGCGATCAAGTCGCTGTCGCCGTCGTTGTTGAAGTCGGCCGCCTTGACCTTGTCCATGGCGCCCCAGCCGGCGCCGACCTCGCGGGAGGTGAACTGACCCGCGCCGTTGCCGGCGTACATGCGCAGCTTGTCGTCGCTCGCGCTCACGCCCAGCAGGTCGTCATTGCCGTCGCTGGTGAAGTCGTGGTCGCGCTGAACAGCGGGCTGCGTCGGGTACGGATCCCGGCCGTCGGAGCCGAGACCGGCGGCAGGGCCGCAGGTGGGCCAGGCGCCTTCACCCTGACCGGCGAGGACCTTCTCGCCGATGAGTATCTGCTCCGTCTTGGAGGCTTGGTGGGGGTACGTGGCGTACGCGCCGCCGCCGTAGGCGTCCCAGGTGGACTTCGAGAACTGCAGTCCGCCGTAGTAGCCGTTGCCGGTGTTGATGGACCAGTTGCCGCTGCTCTCGCACTGGGCGACCTTGTCCCAGGTGGCGACGGACGCAGCGGAGGCGGGGGCCGCGGCGGCCAGGGGGATCAGGACGCTGAGGGCGGAGGCGGCCAGGAGCGTCAGGGCGGAACGGCGCAGGGCGTGTTGGGACATGGCGAGGCGGACCTTCATCTCGTACGACGCGGCAGGGGGGAAGGAGTGGAGTGAGGAGGGAGAAGCAGTGGTGGGGAAGGCCGGGGGCGGGGCCCGTTCCGAAAGGACGGGCCCGGCCCCCGGCCGCATGCCGGTTAGATGAGGTGGCTCATGCCGCCCCAGCCCTGGCCGACCTTCACGCCCACCTTGAGGCTGTTGCTCTGGCTCTTGTAGAGGTACAGGTCGCCGGTGCTCGCGACCGTGCCGACCACGTCGGCGCGGCCGTCGCTGTCGATGTCCGCGAGGGTGATCTTGTCGATGCCGGACCAGTTCTGGCCGATCTGGATGGCGGGGGCGACGCCGGTGCTGGTGCCGACGTAGAGGTTCAGGTCGGCGGTGGAGTTGACCATGGCGACCAGGTCGGCGCGGCCGTCGCCGTTGAAGTCACCGGCGGCCAGCTTGGACATGCCGCCCCAGCCCTGCCCGATCTGCTTGGTGTAGGTCACGTCCGTGCCCGTGCCGGTGTAGAGCTGGAGGGTCGCATCGTCCTTGCGGACGCCGACGATGTCGGCCTTGCCGTCACCGGTGAAGTCACCGGCCACGAAGTCGGACATGCTGTTCCAGCCGTTGCCGATCTTCGTGGTGCTCTTGAAGCCGCCGTTGCCGTTGCCGAGGTAGAGGTACAGGTCGCCGGTCGAGGCGTTCCGGGCGACCAGGTCGCCGTCGCCGTCGTTGTTGAAGTCGGCCGCCCTGATCTTGTCCATGCCGCCCCAGCCGGCGCCGACCTCGTGCGAGGCGAATTCGCCGTCGCCGTTGCCGGCGTACATGCGCAGCTTGTCGTCGCTCGCGCTCACGCCCAGCAGGTCGTCGTTGAGGTCACCGGTGAAGTCGCGGTCGCCCTTGCTGTATGAGGTCGGGGTCGCGCCGAGCGGTGTGACGTAGGCGCTGATGCGCTGGCCGATGGAGCTGGGTGTGTCACCCACCTGCTTCTGCGAGGCGCTCACCGCGACGTCGGCGACTTTGTCGCTCCAGTTGCCGTGGGTGGTCATGATCGAGCCGTCCGAGTTGACGGCGGTGACCATGGCGACGTGCTGGGCCCAGCTGTTCGAGTACTCGAAGACCACGGCGTCTCCGACCTGGGGTTGGTACGAGGACGAGGTGTGCAGGGTGCCGTTCGACTGGCCGTAGGAGTAGAACGAGGCTGCCCGTGCGTCCGTCCCGTTGACGTTGAAGCCCGAGTTCTTCCAGACCCACTTCACGAAGTCCGCGCACCAGGGTTCCGCCTCGTGACCGGTGGAGGTGTTGCAGCTCGTCAGGAAGCCTCTGCCACCCAGGCTGTTGGTCGAGCAGGCGTTGTCGCCGACCTGTGCCCGGGCCAGGGAGGCGGCCTGTGTGGTGGTGTCGGCGAAGGCGGGGGCGGCGGCAATAGTGAGGGCGTAGCCCATGGCGGCGAGGGTGACACCGGCGGCGGAGAGGTTGCGGCGGGTACGAAGAGACAGGGACATGACAGATCCTAGGGTCGGTGCTGCTGGGGAGAAGTGCGTGGGGCCCGCGCAGTTCGTGTGACTGCTGCCCTGCGGGAGCAGCGGTCAGGGGTGAACCGGGGCGGAATAAGAGGTGGGGCCGAATGGAGCCGAGTCGGGCCGGGGACCCGGGAGGGGGCTTGCGGGGCCCGGGAAGGGCCCACGCCCGTGAGGGGCCTACTGGCAGATCATGTCGTCGGGGGTGGGGACGACCGACTTCTCGCCCATGGCGGCCGCAGTGAAGTTCACGGTGGCCGCGCCGGCGGCAGAGTCTGCGGCCATGGCGGCGGGGGCGATCAGAGCGAGAGAGGCGACCGCGGCGGCCAGGGCGAAACCTGTGCGGATCACGATAGGGGTCCTTTGCTGAGTCGGAGCGTTCGGGTGGCCCGAACCGGTCCGCATCCCACGGTGACGCGTTCTCGGCACTTGCCTGCCATTCGGTGTTCCCTGCCGGCGATCACTACTTTCACCGATGGTCAGGGGCGTGGGAAGAGCTTCCGGGTGGACCGAATGGGCCTTGGACGTTTCCGTCCATCGCCCCCTGCGGCGGTCCGGAACCGGACAGCATCTGCTCGAAGACGGTTCCGGTAAGAGGTGTTGGACCCGATTCTTTGGACATCACAGGGGACACCGCAGGGCCTGGGGCAGGGCGCCCATGGGCTTGCCCGACCGCGACTGAAGATTTCAGGACAGGGTCGGTGGGTTGATGGCCAGACCGGTGGCCGCGAGGAAGCCGTCGATGAGGTGGGGGCGGAGTTGGATTCTGCCTATCTCGCGACGGAGTGTGCGGTCAAGGTCGTCAGGGGTGTCGAAAGCGGTGTTGGTCATCGCTCGGCGCGTGAGTGACCAGACGGCCTCAACGGGGTTGAGGTCAGGTGCGTATGCCGGGAGGGAGACGGTGGTGAGCCAATCCTGCTCGGCCTCGTACCGCTTCAGCCCTCGGCCAACATTGCGACCGCTTCCATCCGGACCCGCTCGCGGAACGCTTGCCGTTCCGCGGTCAGACCCCCACCCCGCGGATACCTCGTACACCCGGCATACCGCGACGGTCATCGGTCGTCATCCCCTGCGACAACCCGTTTTCAAAGTCAGTAACTGCTCAGGCCGCTGCGCCCTGGGTGCTCTGGGCACCCCGGGAGCAAATCGGAAGGGGGTTGGGCCGGGGTGACGTTCTCGGCCTGGGGGCCCTTCTGGCCCTGGGTGACGTCGAACGTGACGACCTGGCCCTCCTGGAGCTCGCGGAACCCCGAGGAGTTGATCGCGGAGTAGTGGGCGAAGACGTCCGGGCCGCCACCGTCCAGGGCGATGAAGCCGAAGCCCTTCTCCGCGTTGAACCACTTCACAGTTCCCGTAGCCATATCCATGCCTTCCAGTCGATGAACGCCTCCCACACCCTGCGGAAGGCGGAGGTGATCGCCCTGGTTCCTGCGGCACGCACAGCACAGCAAAAAACCCACGCCAAAAGCGTGGGCAAAGGGAACTTCCGAATTACGACAGCTGACTCAAACGCTACATGCCCACACACCCTGCCACCAAGGAGAACGACCCGAATGGCACACGCCAAGCGGGGTGCACGGGGAGCGGGGCAGCCAGTGCGGCGGATGGTCCAAGAAAGTCCCACGGGCCCGGCCGAAACCGCCGGGTCCTCGGATCCGCGTGGTGCAATGGGCCTGTCCGGCGCCGCCCTGGCGCGGACCTTCGCATATCGGGGCGAGATCTCCGGGTCGGCATCGAGCAGTAAGGGGTCGTTGTGAGCGCAGGAGAGCCGGACGATGGGGCCTCTCGCCCTCTCGCGGGCGGGAGCCGGCGAGAGAGCGCGATGACCTTGGCGGGAGCGTTGGAGGCGGCGGAGGCCGCTGCGCCCGTGGAGTCGCTCGACGTGGTCGCCCGGATGCTCAAGGACCACCTCCGGGCGGCGTCGGTGTCATTCCTGATCACAGATTTCACCGGCAGCTCGGTCGTACGGCTGGGGGCCGCGGACAGCGTCGAGACCGGCGCGCCGGCCCGGCGCATCCCGCTGCGCGGCACCCTGTACGACGACGTGATCCGCAGCCAGCAAGCGCAGGTGGAGCACCGGGGGGAGAGCCGGCTGGTGCGGGTCGTCGCACCGGTGACCAACCGCGGGGACGCGATCGGGCTCCTGGAGCTGTTCCTGCCTGAGGCGCCGGGAGCGGAGGTGATGCGGGAGATCGGCGAGACCGCGCACGCGCTGGCGTACATCGTCATCGCCAACCGATCCCACACCGACGTCTACCAGTGGGGCCGACGCACCAAGCCCCTGAGTCTGGCCGCCGAGATCCAGCACCGGCTACTCCCGGCGTCCCTGGCGTGCGAGGCGGCACAGTTCGCGGTCGCCGGAGCCCTGGAACCCGCCGACCACGTCGGGGGCGACACCTTCGACTATGTGATCGACCGGGACACCGTGCAGCTGTCGGTGACCGACGCCATGGGCCACGACGTCGACGCCGCCCTGCTCGCCACCCTCGTGGTGGGCGCCCTGCGACGGGCCCGGCGAGAGGGTGCCGACCTCGCCGAACAGGCCCGCCAGGCCGACCGGGCCATGCGTGACCACGGCCGCAGCGGCTACGTCACCGGCCAACTGCTGCGCATCAGTCTGATCGACGGCAGGACGGAATTCGTCAATGCCGGGCACCCCTGGCCCCTGCGCATGCGCGACGGAAAGGTCCAAGAGGTCGTTCCGAAAGTCGATCTCCCCTTCGGCCTCAACGCCCAGGCGGCGCAGGCCAACGCCTACCGGGTGCAGACGCTGAACCTGCGGCCGGGTGACCGGCTGGTGATGTTGACGGACGGCATGCTGGAACGCAACGCCGAGCACCTCGACCTGTCGGACCTGATCATCCACACGCGCGCCCTGCACCCCCGCGAAGCCGCCCGCAGCCTCATCAAAGCGATCGTCGACGCCGGCCACGGCCACCTCGACGACGACGCGACCGTCATGTGCCTGGACTGGCACGGCGTCCACAACTCCGAGCGCGACGCCGCGCACGGCGCCGACCTCACCGACGCCTCACAACCCGCAAGGACGGGACGACCCGCTTCCGAACGATGACCACGGCGTGGGGCGCGCGGCAAAACAGTAGAACTGTCCTCATGCGCCTTGCGGGTACCGGCACCAACGGTCACCAGGCGGCGCATGCAGCGCCAGGTAACGCCCGCCTGCTCGGCCCGACGCCATTGTCCTGCGTCCAGGGCGCACAGGATCAGCAGGCCACCGACCGATCCCCGGCACCCGCCCGCAGCTCCACCCCCGGCGCTGCCACCCACCGGTTCGAACCTCACCAGGCGCTCTCCTGCGGGCAGACCTCGGCCAGGAGCTCCAGCAGATGGGCGGCGACCGGTTCGGGCTCACCGCGCCGCACCCAGCTGTAGACGGCAGCCCGGGCCGTCGCATCGACGTGCTGCAGCACATCCCCGTCCACCAGCCCACGCCTACCGGGGCACTCCCTGACCCGCACCTGCCGGGGCCTTCCATCCTGCTCGGCCAGGACCTCGACGACCACGCGCTCCGGGCCGTCCCGAAACTGATACACCCAACATGCCCGCATATCAACCAAGGTTTCCATTGCCGGGCGCCGCCGAACACGGACACGACCCACACACACCAGCCTGACCAGCACGGACCAAGCACCGGCACATCAGGAGGACAACATCTGCGGCCTCATGGACAACCAAGCGCGGCGTAGCACCGGAGCCTTGCCCTCCGCCCGTCTGGCTGCGTAGGTGAGAGCGGAGAGCGAATGTCGGTGAGTCCCGGCATTGGTTCGCCCTCAAGACACCTCGGAATGTCGTCTCCCGGTCCGCGACGAACAGGATGCCGGCGAACCCGGTGTTCAGGACCGGGTCTTCGCCGACATCCTGCGCTACGGGCGCCGGCGCCCGAAGCAGGGTGGGCTAGCCGTTCCCACGGGCGGCTTGCCCAGACCCCCCTGAGGCTTGCCCCGGCTGTCAGGCCTGCCCGCTACTTCAGCAGGGTGCGGAACTCTTCCAAGTCGAGGACCCCGTCGTGGTTCACGTCGGCCACCATGGCCTTCTTGACCTCTTCAGAGAGGTGCCCCTGGGCTCCCTCGGCCTTGAACCTTTCCGCCAATTCGACGATGCTGATCCGCCCGTCACCGTCCGTGTCTATCTCGGCGAACAGCGTCCTGAGCTCGGCCTCGTTCATAACATACCCCTCTCACTTTCACAGGCCCCAAAGGGCCACATGCCTCACCACCCTGCCACATCATCAACAGCACGCCAGCGGCCAAGCCTTGGACCTACCGCCACGCTCCCGTTGAAGTGGACAACCCGCCCTCGCCGGTCGCTTGCCCAGGCACTCGAGCCTGCCCAATCATCGACTCCCCCAGGGGACTGGCACGCCCGGTCCCATCGCAGTGGAAGCATCGGCCGCCCTCCGACGCGCTCCGGGCGCCCATCGGGGCGCACCGTCAGCGGGTGGTGTGCCACAGGTCGATGGTGTAGTCGCTCAAGGACGGGGCATCCGTTCCCTGCCCGTCCGAGTTGGATCGGGTTCCAGTCCTCCCCCAGGAAGCGGTCCACGCACTCATCGACATAGTCGGAAGTGGCTTGTCGGTTGTGCCACGCGGCATGACTCTCGTGTGCGCCTGGGCGAGGAAGAGCCATGGAGCCGGCCGCTCCCCTGGTGAGCTCAATCCACGGAGATGAGCCCGGCCTGGTCTTCGCTCAGCGTCCTTCAGGGGACGACGGTGACGCGGAAGGTGTCACCGTCAAGTATGCGATCGGCGAAGTACAAGGCCTTGATCCGCTTACCAGCCGCATCCGCACGGATGGACGAGTCCGGCCTGCCGCGCCCTGTGTTCCCCGGGGTGGAGCTGCCCCAACGACGCAACTCCCACCCGATTACCGGTCAGTAGCTTACAACCCCCAATGAAATGATCTTCAGCTTGATTGGATGGGACGTAAAGCGTTGACCTGGAGCTGCAGGGTGGGGGGCCCGTTCAAACGTCGCGGCGCCGCACGACGACCACAGCGAGTGCAATCGCGATCAGCGGCCAGAGTGCGTACACGGCCCATGAGCCGGGGATGGTGGCGCTGTAGGCGAGTGAGTGGGGATCCGGTGCCCAGTTCTGGGCCAGGCGCTTCCAAGCGGTGAACGGCATCGCATGGCTTATGGCGGCGGACCAGCGTGCGCTCTGCGAGAAGATCGGCGGCAACATCACCAGGGTGAAGGCGCTGGTGACCATGGTGGTGGCGCTGTGCCGGATCAGGGCCCCGAGGCCGATGCCGATCAGTGCGCAGACCGGCGCAAGAAGGGCGGATACCGCCAGCGCCCGGAGCACTCCGGGATGGGTGGGGGAAACCCCGGCCTGCTGCCCCTTCAGGATGGCTTGGGAGGCCAGGAAGCAGCCGGTGGAGATGACTGTGCCGACTGCGGTCCAGAGCGCGGTGGTAACGACCGCCTTCGCCAGCACCACCGCACCACGGGCGGGGACGGCCACGGTGGTGGTGCGGATCAGGCCGCAGCTGTATTCGCTTACGACGGTGAGGGCGCCGCAGCTGCCCGCGACGAGCATCAGCGCCATGAAACCGGCCGCGGGGAAAGCGACGAACACGAGGAATCCCTGATCGGCCTTCGCGGCCGGGCTCATCGTCCGGAGGTTGTTGATTTCCGCCAGTGCCGATACAGCGGCGGACCCGATGACGAACAGGGCGGTGAGCGCGAGCGTCCACGGGGTGGAGCGCAGGGACCGCGTCTTGATCCACTCGGAGGCGATCAGGTCGCGGAAGCGGGCGGTCGGTTCGACGAGGGACGCGGCCGACGTGGTCGCGAGGGCGGAGGCGCGTGTGGTCATCGGGGCTGTCCTGCCTGGTATTCGACACTGTCGGCGGTGAGTTCCATGAAGGCCTCCTCCAGCGAGGCGGTTCGGGTGGTCAGCTCGTTCAGCAGGATTCCGTTCTCAAAGGCGAGCGCGGCGATCCGGTCCGTCGGCAGTCCGGTCACGGCGAGCTTCTCGGCGCCCGCCGATCCCTCCGGCTCGACCGATGCGCCGGCGGCGGTCAGTACCGCCGTCAGCTCGGCTGCCTGCCGCGTGCCCACCACCACGCCGAGGCAGGTGCTGCGGGCCGCGAAGTCCCCTACCGACTCGGCGGCGATGAGCCGGCCCCGGCCGATGACGACGAGCTGGTCGGCGGTGTTCTCCATCTCCGACATGAGGTGGCTGGAGAGGAAGACGGTGCGGCCCTCGGCCGCGAGGCGCCGCAAGAGGCGGCGCATCCAGAGCACGCCTTCCGGGTCCATGCCGTTGACCGGCTCGTCGAACATGAGCACCGGCGGGTCGCCGAGCAGGGCCGTGGCGACGCCGAGGCGCTGCTTCATGCCGAGCGAGAACCTACCGATGCGACGGGTGGCCGCATCGGTCAATCCCACTTCGTGCAGGACCTCGTTCACCCGGCGCGGGGAGATCCCGTTGCTGCAAGCCAGGGCGGTCAGGTGGGCTGTGGCGGTGCGTCCGCCGTGGACCTGTCCTGCGTCGAGGAGGGCGCCGACGTGCCGGAGTCCCCGGGCGTGGCTGCGGAAGGGGACTCCGCTGACGGTGGCGGTGCCCGAGGTGGGGGCTTCCAGGCCGAGGATCATCCGCAGGGTGGTGGACTTGCCGGCTCCGTTGGGGCCGAGGAAGCCGGTGACCTGACCCGGCCGTACGGTGAAGGACAGTTGGTCGACGGCGGTCTTGCCGCCGTAGCGCTTGGTGAGTTCGTTGACTTCGATCACAGGGACAACCCTGCCGGGAGGGCCCCGTCCGGTCATGGAGCCGTGGGCGGCAATCACCTGCGGCCGCCTTCGCCCGTGGGCGTACGTCCACGGGCCGATGCCGCAGAGTCGGCGGCTGGATAGCCTCCCGGAATGAACGACATACCGACCACACCGTTGCCTGCGCGCGTCGCAGGGCACGATCTTCCTCTTGAGTGGGCACACCGCCTCGAGAGGGCACACCGCCGATGACGAAAGCCAAGGTCATGGCCTGGGTGGGGGGTGTTCTGTACGTCCTCGCGGTGGGTCTGCTCATAGGAGGCGCGCCGCGGGCTTCTGGCACGGTCCATGGCATCGGAGCACTGCTGGCGGCGAGCCTGCTCGTCGGTGTCCTGCGACGCAGGCCGGTCCTGGCCCTGACCATGACGCTCCTCGGGTCCACGGCCGTGGTGGTGGGTCCCCCGAGCTCCGCCGGTGTGGACCTGTCGGCTTCGTACCAGGGCGAGTTCCTGTCGTATCTGGCGGTGGACCTCGTCCTGGGCTTCATCGTCGCCACCCGCGCGCGGCGGGTTTCGACCGTCGCCGCGGCCACCTCCCTCGCCGTCCAGCTCCTGCTCGTCGGCGGCTTCGCGCACGGCGACAGCCTGACCGTCAACCTCGTGATCGCCCTCCTGGCGATGGTCACGGCCTGCACGGCCGGTCTGCTGAGCCGCGAGCGCCGTGAGCACGCGGTGGCGCTGCGAGCACAGGAGGTGGGCGAGGCCGTCGTCGCCGAACGGTTGCGGATCGCACGGGAGTTGCACGACATGGTCGCGCACAGCATCGGCATCATCGCCATCCAGGCCGGGGTGGGAAGCCGGGTCATCGGGACCCAGCCCGAGGAGGCCCGCGAGGCTCTGCGAGCCATCGAAGCCACCAGCAGAGAGACCTTGTCGGGCCTTCGGCGCACGTTGGTGGCACTCCGTCAGGCAGACCCGGACGCGGAGGTTTCGGGGCGGGCACCGCTCTCGCCTTCGCCCGGTCTGGCGGACCTCGAACGGCTGGCGGATGCGACGGCGGACGCCGGCGTACGGGTCGACGTGCGCCGCGGCGGGGAACAGCGCCCGCTGCCGGCCGACATCGATCTGTCGGCCTACCGTATCGTCCAGGAGGCGCTGACCAATGTGGTCCGCCACGCGGGCACCGGACACTGCCGGGTGAGCATCGAGTACGGGGACGGGGAACTATCCGTGGAAATCGTCGACGACGGGCGCGGCGCCACCGAGGACGGCCCGGCCCACGGCTTCGGCATCGTGGGTATGCGCGAGCGGGTCGCTCTGCTGCACGGCCGCCTCATAGCCGGGCCGCGTCCCGAAGGCGGCTTCCGGGTTGCGGCGCGGCTGCCCCTGCCCGACCCCGCCGGAGTTCCGGTGGAGGCCCGATGACCGGCAGTCCCGTACGCGTCCTGCTCGTCGACGACCAACCGCTGGTGCGGTCCGGCCTGCGCGTGATCATGGCCGACCACCCCGACCTGGAGGTCGTCGGTGAGGCGTCCACCGGCGCCGAGGCGGTCCAACTGGCTGGGGACATATACCCCGACGTCGTGGTGATGGACATCCGAATGCCCGGCATGGACGGGATCGAGGCTACTCGACTGATCACCGCCGGTCCGGCGACCGCCCGCGTCCTCGTCCTGACCACGTTCGACGAGGACGACCACGTCTACGGTGCGCTCCGGGCCGGAGCGAGCGGCTTCATGGTGAAGGACATGGCGCTCGACGACATCCTCGCGGCGATCCGCGTGGTCGCCGCCGGCGACGCGCTGATCGCCCCGGGTGTCACGCGCCGTCTGATCGCGGAGTTCGCCAGGCGCCCCGAAGCCGCCCCGGCACGCTCCCCACGGCTGGTCGAGGGCATCACCGAGCGAGAACGGGAAGTCCTGACTCTCATCGGGCGCGGCCGGTCGAACACCGAGATCGCTGAGGACCTCTTCATCACGGTGGCCACCGCCAAGTCGCATGTCTCCCGCCTGCTCACCAAGTTGGGCGCCCGGGACCGGGTCCAGCTCGTGATCACCGCCTACGAGATGGGGCTCGTCACGCTGCCCGCTTGAGAGCCTCTGACACCGTTTCCTGGTCCGTTCGTCGCACAACCCTGCCGCCGCTCACGACGGGATGTCGTCGCGGGGCTCCGGGCGGCCAAGTTCTTTGAGCCGCCAGGCGGCGACAGCACGGCCATACCCGGAACCCCTGGGCTTCCCCGATCCTACGAATGACCGGATTCGGCCCGCTTGTTTACAGGCTGGACAGGATCTGTCGGCTGTCGCCCCTCCTCTCGACCCTCGTGTCACTCCGTCCCCGAAGGGGCAGAGCCCCTTTCCATACCAGGTCGTCGGCCGAGCGACCCACCATGATCTGGTAGGCCCCGGGCTCCGTGATCCAAGCCCTCTCGGCTTCGGACCAGGTTCGCAGGGCGTGCGCCGGGACCTTCACAAGGGCGGTCACCGAAGCGCCGGGTTCCGCGTGTACCGCGGCGTAGCCGGCGAACCAGCGGACGGGACGCTCGATGGTGGATTGCGGACGGGCGAGGTATACCTGCACGACCTCCCGGCCTGGCCGGCTGCCCGTGTTGCGTACTTGTACGCGGACCGTGAATGGTGAGTCTTCCACTGCTTCGTCCGGGGCCTGCACCGCCCCGTACTCCCAGGTGGTGTAGCCCAGGCCGTGACCGAACCAGTAGGCGGGCTCCCTGCCGGTGAGCAGCCAAGCCCGGTGGCCGATGTGCACGCCTTCGCCGTATGCGAGAAGGCCGTCGACCGGATGGGCGTGGCTGACGGGTGCGTCGGCCAAGGCGGCTGCCCAGGTGGTGGGAAGACGGCCGCCGGGCTCGGCGTCTCCGAACAGGACGTCGGCGAGCCCGGCTCCGGCTTCCTGGCCGGGAAACCAGGTGAGCAACAGCGCGCCCACCTCGTCGTGCCAGGGCAGTTCGACGGGGCCGCCGCTGTTGACCACGGCGATGGTGCGCCGGTTGACGGCCGCCACGGCGCGGACCAGCGCGTCCTGGTGGCCGCCCAGGGAGAGGTCACTGCGGTCGTGGCCCTCGGTTTCGGTGTGCTCGGTGGTGCCGACGACCACGATCACGACGTCCGCGTCGCGTGCCGCCCGTACCGCCTCGGCAAGGGCGTCCGCTGGTTCGGGCTCCGGGGGTGCCGCCGCCACGATCGTGGCGCGCCCGGCTCCCGGGACCAGCTGACGCCGAGCCGTCAGGAGAACGGGTTCCGGCGTGTCCAGGGTCGCCCGCGCCGTGTGGCGGGGCGGGTTCACATGGACGATGGCCGGGTCGTCGGTGGTGCACGGGAACTCGCCGTCCAGTACGGTCCGATCGCCGAGAGTGAGGCTCATGCGGCCGAAGCCGGCGATGGCGAAGGTCCACTCCCCCGTCGTCGGAGGCCGGATGAGCGCGCTGATCTCCACGGTGCGTGCGGAGGGACCCACGGGCGGCTCCAGCTGCGTCCCCGACAGCCGGTGCTCCGCGTGGAGCTCTTGGCCCGCCTCGTCCAGCAGGCGCAGCAGCACACCTGGCTCCCCCGACCGCGGGTCGCTGCACCAGCGGGTGCCGAGAGGCATGGGGGGAACGCCCAGTCCCGGACCCGGTACATGCACGACCTGGGCCAGGCCGTCCAGCCGGGCGCGGATCCCGTCGAGGGGAGTGACCACGCGCGAGGGGAAGACCCCCGCACTGCCGCCGCCCTGCACCCTCGGGGAGGCGGCGTGCACGCCGATGACGGCGACCTTCGCCAACGACGCCGGGTCGAGCGGGAGCACCTCCCGGTTGGTCAGCAGGACGCATCCGGCGGCCACCGTACGGCGCAGCAGCGCCTGCGTGTCGTCCGGCCCGAACACCGCGGTGCGCGGGCGCCGGTCCGGTTCGAGCGCGCCCACGCGGCCGGCCAGCCGCAGCAGGCGCCGCACCTTCTCGTCGATGGCTTCGTCGGGGACGTGGCCGTCCTGCACGGCCCGGACGAGTGAGGCTTCCCAGGGGCCCTGCGGTCCCGGCATCGCCAGGTCGAGTGCGGCGAGCGCTGGTTCCCGGGTCGAGCGCAGGGCGCCCCAGTCGGAGACCACCACCCCGTCGAAGCCCCAGTCGCCCTTGAGGGGGTCGGCGAGCAACGGACTGGCGGTCATGGTCGCGCCGTTCACGCCGTTGTAGCCGGCCATGACGAGCCATACGCCCGCCTCGACGGCGGCCTTGAACGGAGCCAGATACACCTCGCGCAGCACTTGCTCGGAAACCCGTACGTCCACGTGCATGCGGCCGGTTTCGGAGTCGTTGGCCACATAGTGTTTGGCCGTGGCCGCGACCCCGGCCGCCTGGATGCCACGGATCAGGGCCGCGCCCGTACGACCCGTCAGTACGGGGTCCTCCGAGAAGCACTCGAAGTGCCGGCCGCCCAGGGGGGTGCGGTGCAGGTTGAGCGTCGGCGCGAGGACGACGTCCACGCCCTTGCGGACCGCCTCCGAGGCGAGCAGACCCCCCAGCTCCTCGATCAGGCCCTCGTCCCACAGCGCGCCGATCGCGGAAGCGGAAGGCAGCAGTGCGGAGGTGAGCCGCTCGTCCCAGGCCTCTCCCCGCACCCCGGCGGGGCCGTCGGAGGTCACCATCTCGCGCAGGCCGATGGTCGGTTCGCCAGCTGTCCGCCACGTCGTGGCCCCGGACAGCAGCCGCACCTTCTGCACCAGATCGAGCTCCTCCAGCAGTCGATCGATCATCTCCTCGCCCATCCCCACCCCATCCGACGTCATCCGCTCCTCACCTCTGGGAGAGCGCTCTCCCAAGTTTTGGTGTACCCGGTACCGGAGTCAAGCGTCCTTGGAGGGCGAATCTGCGACAAAAGAGAAGGCCCCGGCCCGCCCCGTCGTGAAGACGGGGCGGGCCGGGCCGGTACGGAGGGCCGACTGGGTCAGGGCAGTCGGTACTCCGCGTTCAGCGCGGCACCGCGTTCGGGGCGGTACAGGTCGAAGCCGCGCGGGTCGCACTGCAGGCCGCCGACGATGCAGTGGTCGACGAGGGCCTTGAGCGTGCGCTCCTCCCAGGCGTTGAAGAAGTCGTAGTGGAAGGAGTAGCCCCGGCCGCTGGCGAGGCGGACCTGGGACATGTCGCCGTTGACCGGCCACGCCATCTTGAACTCGATCATCGGCAGGGCGACCGGGTGGGAGGCCGGGCACATGTTGTCGTTGGTGCCGGGCTTGACGACCGTGTACGACATGTGGCTTTGGTGGTCAGGGGTGTCGAGGTACTTGCCGTCCCAACAGCTGGGCGCCTGGAAGCGGAGGTTGAGCTGCACGTCGGGCCGGTTCGGACAGCTCGCCGGGATGTCGGTGTTGAAGAAGCTGTCGCCGCATTCCCAGCCCTCGACGAAGCCCTTGTGCGCGCGGAACTGCTGGGCGGTCTGCATCGGGTTGCCGACGACGAACCGCAGGCCTTTGGGGAAGGGGCGCACGCTGGTGTAGTCGGTGACGCCGGCCTTGTAGTAGATCACCTGCGGTCCGGTGGGCAGGATCTTCTGGTCGCCCTTGAACAGCGAGGGCATCCAGTACGCGGACGCGTCGGCGGGCGCCTTGCACGCGGTCGCACCGCCGTACAGCGAATCGGTGGTGCTGTTCGCGTTGGTGGAGGTGTTGCCCATGAACGTGTGGTCGTGGGACCTGCCGGCCTGGCCCGGGTAGACGATCGGGTCGTCCGGCGCGGTGTGCGTGACCGAGCAGCCGGCCTGGAACTCGTGGTGGTAGGCGGGCGGCGGCGTCCGGTCGGACGGGGTGACACCGGTGACCTGCGGGACCGCCGGGATGTAGCCGTCCCCGTCGGCGTCGTCACCCGACGCCTGGAGGGAGACGGCCATCGTGTGTCCGCTGTGTGAAGCGGCGGACGAGGAGGGGGCCGAGCCGGCGGGATCCGCTGCGTTGGCGATCGCGCCGACGCCCAGGAGGCCGGCGACGAGGGCGGTGCCGACGAGGAACGCGGAAAGCCGTTTGGGACGTGCTGTCATGAAAGTCTCCTGCCGTTCTTGTGACGGTGGGTGGGAGGGGCGACGCTCGTGGGCGGGTGGCGGGAAGCGGCTCGTTTCCCGCCACCCGCTCTCCGGCCGCCACCGGGAGGCCGGAGAGTCACGGGGCGCCAGCCCCTCAAGGACGGTCGGCCCTGGCCAGGGTCGCGACGTCACCAGGTCGGCCGGTCAGCTGTAGATGCCGAACTCGTGCAGGGAGTAGCCCCAGCCGGTGCCGCGCGCGGTCAGGTGCAGCCGCACGTGGCGGGCGTTCGCCGACATGTTGATCGTGTCGATGTCACCGTTGGCGGTCGTGGTGGTGTGGACCGTGCGCCAGTTGGTGCCGTCGTCGGAGAGCTGCACTTCGTAGGACTTGGCGTAGGCGGGGTCCCAGACCAGCTGCAGGGTGCGGATCGCCCTGGAGGCTTGGAGGTCGACGCTGATCCACTGGGGGTCGCTCCAGTCGCTGGCCCAGCGGGTGGTGGTGTTGCCGTCGGTGGCGTTGCCGGCGGGGCAGGGACAGTCGCCGTAGGAGGCCTGCGAGGAGGAAGCGGTGGCGGGCTTGTTCAGGGCGATGTTGGTGCCGCTGACGGGCGGGGCGACGACCTTGACGGACTTGGTCTCGATGCCCGCGTTGCCGCGCCCGTCCTCGGCCTGGATGTACACCTTCCACACGCCGAGCTTCTCGGGAGCGGTGACCGCGAAGGTCCCGTTGCCCGTGGAGCGCCACTGGGCCTCGACCAGGCGCTTGTCGCCGTTCGCGTAGTTGCCGCTGAGGAAGATCTTGTACGTCAGCGGGTCGTTCTGCGGGTCACTGATGTTGGCGCGGACGGTGAACTCGCCGCCGGCCGGGGCGTTGGAGGCCTGGTCGACGACCATGTTGCTGATGACCGGAGGGGTGTTGTCGCCCGCGGTCGAGCCGGTGTACGCCTTCTTCACGGCGTAGTACGACAGCCGCTTGAGCCCGTCGGGCAGCAGGTTGAACCAGATGCCCCCGAAATCGTGCTCGATGCCGTAGTGGAACATCGTGGCACCCAGGGCGACGCCCTGGTGGCCGGTGATGCAGTTCCAGGCGGTGGTGTAACCCTCCGCGGTCTGGACGTCGGTCTTCTGCTCGGGAACGCCGTTTCCGTCGTTCGGCACCTCCCACTCTCCGGCCGGGCCCGTCTCGGTGATGATGTAGGGCTTGTCGTAGCCGCCGTCCACCCAGTCCTGCTTGACCCCGCAGATGTCGCCGTAGGCGTTCATCGAGTACAGGTCGAGGTCCGGGGCGTTGCGCTTGTAGTACGGCCACGCCCCCGTCCAGGCGTCGGTCGAGGTGACCGGGTGGTCCGGGTCGATCGTGTGGATCTTCTTGGCGACGTCGTTCACGAACGTCGTGTAGGCGTTGCGCTGCGCCTCCAGCTCGGTGCCGCTGTAGCAGTTCTGCAGGCCGAGCACGGACTCGTTGCCCACGTTCCACATGAGCGTCGCCGGGTGCGACTTGTAGGTGTCCACCCACTTCGCGAACTCGGTCAGCATGTTGCTCTTGTACGCGGCGTCGGTCACGTAGTTGACGCAGCCGCCGGAGCCCGGACCGCCGCCCGGCTGCAGCCAGAAGCCGTTCATGACGCGGATGCCGTTCGCCGCGGCCGTGTCGAGCAGGGGCTTGCTCGACGCGTCGGTGCCCCAGGTGCGGATGGTGTTGACGCCCATCGACTTCACGTCGGGCATGTACTTCGGAGCCTCAGCGAAGGACGGACCCCACGTCAGGCCCTTGACGGTGTAGGGCTGTCCGCCGACGGTCAGCTGCCAGTTGCCCTGGGAGCCGGCCACGCGCACCGCGCCCTTGACGGGGGGTTCCTCCGAGGTGGTGCCGAAGACCTGGAACTCCCAGAGGGAGTAGCCGTAGCCACCGGAGCGGACCAGGCCGTTCATCCGTACGTAGCGGCCGCTGCCGGAGACGGCGATCTCGTCGGTGCCGCCGTCGCTGCCCGTGACGGACTTGGCGGTGCGCCAGTTCGTCCCGTCGTCCGAGACCTGGATGTCGTAGTTCTTGCCGAACGCGCCCTCCCAGGTGAGGACGACACGGCTCAGGTTGCGGCTCGCGCCGAGGTCGACCTGGATCCATTCGGCGTCGCGCCACTGGCTGGCCCAGCGGGTGCCGGTGAGGTTCCCGTCGAACGCGGCGGCCGCGGAATAGGCCTCGCCCTCGCTCGAAGAAGCGGTGGCCGTCTTCCCCTGGGAGAGCAGGGTTTCGGCGGCGACCGCGGTGGGGGCGGTGGCCAGGGCGAGTGACGACGCGAGGAGCGCGCCCAGGGTGACGAGGGCGGCCGCTCCGCGCGTGCGGCGGCGGGGTGGGGTGCCGGTGGAGGGGGGATGGGTGAACATTGCGGCTCCTGGTGTCAATGGCGGTGGGGACTGACCAGCTCTCCCGTGGGGGCGCCTCGCCCGCGCGACGGCGCTCCCTGTGTCATCGGGCACGGCCCTGCCAGGTGCTCGCGCCTCGCCCCGGCCGGGAATGCCGGGCTGGTCGGTGTGGGCTCCGGGCCCCCTGGGCCGGGGCGGGGAGACCGGTTCGCCCGGCCCAGGGGGAGAGCTCGCCTCCGTCGGGTCAGCGGAGGCCGGTCGAGCGGTGGTACCCCCGGGCCTCGGCGGCAGGGCGCAAACCGGGCCCGGGGAGTGCGGCCCGGCTCCGGCGGGTCACCGGAGCCGGTGGGCAGGGACGGCGGCTCAGGGGTACGAGACGACCGTCGAGGGAACCGTCGAGGTGCCGGCCGGGACCGTGGACGCCCCGGTTTGGTTGATGACGTGCTCGTAGTGGCCGTTGCCGCCGAGCGACACGGTCAGGAGGCTGTGGAACTTGACCCCCGGCTTGACGGGAGCCTTGAACCCGTGGTCCTGGATGATCGTCGGATCGACGTTGTAGTTGCTGTAGGAGCCCAGGCCCCAGGCTTCGTGGGTATTGACGGAGTCGTCCACCCGGTAGGCGGCGTAGCCGCGGGTGCTGCCGTTCTGGATGGCGGCCTGGTTGGGGGCGTCGTACGCCTTCTCGTTCTGGTAGAAGACCGTCTTTCCGCGCTCGCCGAACCACTCCACGTCGTACTTGTTGAAGTGCTCGACGAACAGGCCCGTGGCCAGCACGTCGTCACCGTTCACCCGCACCCCGTAGTCGGCGCGGTTGGTCTCCCAGCCCACGCCCTCGCCGTGGTCGGCACGCCACACCCAGGTGTGGTCGACGATGGTGTCGTCGCTGTTGACGACCACGCTGGTCGTCGCCTTGCCGGCGCCCGCCCCGCCGACGCGAATGTAGACGTCCTGCACGGTGGTGGGGTTGGCGGCGTGGTCGGCGGAGGAGTTCTGCGGTCCGAGCTCCAGCAGGGTCGGCGAGTTGACCGGCCCGGCATCGATCAGGAAGCCGGCGAGCCGGACGCCGTCCACGTCGGCGACCTTCATCGCGGTCACCCCGTTGTCCGGGATGATCGTGGCGAGGCCGAGGCCGAGCACGATGGTGTTCGCGCGGTTCACGTTGATGGTCCGGTCGACGTGGTAGACGCCGGGCGTGAACAGCAGGTTCAGGCCCTGGGTCAGCGCCTGGTTGATCGTGGCGGCGGTGGTGCCGGGCTTGACCACGTAGAACTTGCTCAGCGGGACGGACTCGCCCTGCGGCGTGCCGTTGGCCCAGCTGGTTCCGCGGGCATTCGTGCGCTTGGCCGGCGCGAACACTTTGTACTCGTCGCCGTCGAGGTAGAGGTAGGGCTTCTCGCGGGAGACGGGCGTGGTGTCGAGCGTGGTGTAACGGGGCTCGGGGAATCCGTTGGCCGGAGCGCCCTCTACGCCGGAGAAGGTCTGGTTCCACACGCTGTTGGACCAGCCGCCGATGGAGCTGTCCCGGGTGTACCACTGCTGCTGCGAGTAGTTGCCGACCTGGCCGTCGACCTTGGAGTCGGCGATGTAGCCGCCGCTGGCCCAGCCGTAGCCGTTCGGCGCCAGGTTGAGCGCGCCCTTGACGTGCATGCGGCGGAAGGAGGACGCCTGCGAGACCGCCCACCGGTTGGTGCCGCTGACCGGGTTCACGGTCAGACCCTCCGCACCGCGCCAGAAGTTCTGCGTCGCGTTGCCGTTGAACCAGCCCGCATCGACCGTCACGTCACCGTTGATGGTGGTGTCGCCCGGGCGCAGTCCAAGACCGGCGATCTGGGTGTAGAAACCGATCTGGGCGTTGAGGTTGTCGTACGTACCGGGCTTGAGGAGGAAGGCGTGCCGGCCACTGCCGAACTGCGCCGACTCCTGCTCCTGGAAGACCTGGTCCAGCTTGTCCTGGATGCCGGGGGTCGACGGATCCACGACGTGCACGTTCGCGCCGAGGTCGCCGCCGCCCGGCAGGGCCGGGCCAGTGCCTCCGCCACCGGTGCCGAACACCTGGAACTCCCAGAGCGAGTAGCCGTAGCCGGTCGCACGGGTGACGCCCTGCATACGGACGTAGCGGGCGGCCCCGGTGATGTTGACGGTTTCGGTGCCGCCGGGCCCGCTGGTCGTGGAGTAGGCCGTGGTCCAGTCGGTGCCGTTGGTCGACAGCTCGATCCGGTAGGCCTTGGCGTAGGCGGCCTCCCACTGCAGGACGACCTTGCTCAGCTCGGTCGCGGCGCCGAGGTCGACCTGCAGCCACTGGGCGTCGGAGGCGGCGCTGGACCAGCGCGAGCCGTTGTCGCCGTCCACGGCGTCGGCCGCCGGGGTGCCGTAGTGCTCCTGACTGGAAGCCGTCACCGGCTTCCCCTGCGAGAGCAGCGCCGGCTCGGCCGAGGCCGCAGGGGACGACGGTGCCAGCGCGAGCAGAGTGCCGAAGAGCGCGGTCGTGACCACCCCGGCGATCCCCCTCCGGGTGGACACGGGACGTCGTCTGCGTGGCGACGCGTCGACAGGTATGCCAGTAGGCATTGATGCTCCTTAACGAACCTGAAACGGGAGAGCGCTCTCCAGACCTTGCCCGTAACGCAATCGACCGGTCAAGGTGCTTGCCGCCTTTTCTTTAGTCTTTCATTAAGTTCCGAGGCCGGAGGGGGTGAGTACGCGGGGCGCAAGCGGCGGATCGTCCGAAGCTCGAGTGGTCAGCGCGCGCGAATCCCTCACATCCCGTCATAATTCTTTTACGGAGCGCGAGTTCGGGGCTGAGGTGGGCTCTGCGGACGTATGCGCGTGATCCCGTACGGCGGGCTGCCGGACACCTGCTCCCGAGGCCCGGGGCGGGGCTGGGGTCGGCGTGCTTCGTGGGACCGGGCCGCCGCGACGGGGCGGCGCGTTAGGGTTCTGGGTATGAGCAGATGGGGCCCAACGCTGGAGGACGTGGCGCGCACGGCGGGGGTGTCCCGGGCAACGGTGTCGCGGGTGGTCAACGGGACGCGCAATGTGGATCCCGACATCCAGGAACTCGTCCGTCGCGCTGTCGAGCAGACGGGGTACAGGCCCAACCGGGCAGCCCGGTCCCTGGTGACCCGGCGGACGGAGACGGTTGCGCTGATCATCTCCGGCGCCGGGGACACCTTCGCCTCGCGCGTCTTCGCCGACCCGTTCTTCGGACGGGTGGTCAGCGGGGCCATGGGGTACCTGCGGGCGCACGCGATGCACCCGGTCATCCTGGTCGCCGAGTCCGGGACCGCCAGGGAACAGGCGGTGGAATACCTGGGCCAGGGCGCGGCTGATGGCGCGCTGGTGGTGTCGATCCAGGCCGGCGATCCCCTGCCCGCGATGCTCGTCGCCGCACGGATCCCCGTGGTGCTCTTCGCCCGTCCTGACCCCGAGCAGGCAGTCAGCTACGTCGATCTCGCCCACGCTGACGGCGGTAGGCTGGCCGCCGAGCACCTCCTGGCCCGCGGCTGCCGGCGGATCGCGATGATCTCCGCTCCCCAGTCGATCCCGGCGGCCAAGGACCGGCTCGACGGGTTTTGTGTGGCTCTGGCCTCGGCCGGGATCACCGAGGTTCCGGTGGCCGAGGGAACCTTCACGGTGGATAGCGGCGCGGCGGCCATGGCCCAGCTGTTGATCCAGCATCCGGACGTGGACGCGGTGTTCGCCGCGAACGACCTGATGGCCCAGGGCGCTTGTCAGGTCCTGCGCGAACAGGGCAAGCGGGTACCAGAGGACGTCGCCGTCATCGGGTTCGACGACTCGAGCGTAGCTGCGACGTGCCGCCCCGCCCTGACCACGGTCCGCCAGCCCGTCGAGAGAATGGCCGCGGAGATGGCACGCCTCTTGGCGGAGCACATCCAGCGCCCACGCACGGAACCCGCCTCTATCGTCTTCGAGGCCGAACTGGTGATACGCGACTCGGCCTGAACCGTTTCGCTTGGCGAAGCAGGGTGCCTGCCCGGTACCGCACGCTTGGCGAAGCAAGGTCCCACTTGAATGGTGGACCTGCGGGAAGGCCTCCTCGGCGGGCAGGGGCCGCCGAGTACCACCGCTTCGAGCACCCGGACTACGGCGGCCACGAGTCGGCGCGCAACAACCCGAAGTGGCGCCCCTGAACAGGTCGACGGGGCCGCCCCGTGGTGCCCCGGGGAAAAGGCCGGACGCTCGGCCGGGTGTCCCGGCCGAGCGTTCCGCGTGGGTGAGGATCGCCGACCGCGCCTCGACGGCGAAAGCCGATCGGGACCGGCTCGGCGCCGGTTACGCGTGGAGTTCGCGGTGGCTGCGGAGGATGTCCGCGTAGCGACCGCCGCTGGTCTTCACGGTGCGCTGCTGGGTCGCGTAGTCGACGTGTACGAGGCCGAAGCGCTTGTCGTAGCCGTAGGCCCACTCGAAGTTGTCCAGCAGGGACCAGGCGTAATAGCCGGCCAGCGGAGCGCCCTGGCGCACGGCGCGGGCACAGGCCGCAAGGTGCTGCTCGAGGTAGGCGGTGCGCTCGGGGTCGTCGACCGCCCCGTCGGGTCCGACGGTGTCGGGGAACGCGGAGCCGTTCTCGGTGACGTAGAGCTTGCGCACGCCATAGTCGTTGGTGAGGCGCAGCAGCAGGGACTCGATGCCGCCCGCGTCGATCTGCCAGTCCAGGCCCGTGCGCGGTACGTCCGGGAGGCGGACTTCGCGGGCGAAGGGGACCGGGCCGGTGGCGTCGTTGGCGACGGTGGCGGGGAAGTAGTAGTTGAGGCCGTGCCAGTCGAGGGGGGCGGCGATGGTGTCGAGGTCGCCGGGGCGCTCGGGCAGCTCCACGCCGTACAGGGCCCGCATGTCGGCGGGGAAGCCGCGACCGTATACGGGGTCGAGCCACCAGCGGTTGGTGTGTCCGTCCATGCGGGCCGCGGCGGCGACATCCTCGGGGTGGTTCGTGGCGGGCACCACCGTGGAGTGGTTGGTGACGAGGCCGATCTGCGCGCCGGGGGCTGCGGCACGGAGGGCCTGGGTGGCCAGGCCGTGGCCCAGCAGGAGGTGGTAGGAGGCGCGGACGGCGGCGGTCAGGTCGGTCAGGCCGGGAGCCATGCGTCCTTCGAGGTGGCCGATCCAGCCCGAGCAGAGCGGTTCGTTGAGGGTGGCCCACTGGGTGACGCGGTCGCCGAGCCGTTCCGCGACCGCGGTGGTGTAGGTGGCGAGGTGTTCGGCGGTCTCGCGGACGGTCCAGCCGCCGCGGTCCTGCAGGGCCTGGGGGAGGTCCCAGTGGTAGAGCGTCACCGAGGGGGTGATGCCGGCTTCCAGGAGCCCGTCGATCACCTTGTCGTAGAAGTCGAGGCCACGGGCGTTGACCGGCCCGGAGCCGTCGGGGACGATGCGGGGCCAGGCGATCGACATGCGGTAGGCGTCGGTGCCGAGCTCTTTCATGAGGGCGATGTCCTGCGGCCAGCGGTGGTAGTGGTCGCAGGCCTCGTCACCGGTGTCGTCGTTGTCGACCTTGCCGGGGGTGTGGGAGAACGTGTCCCAGATGGAGGGGCCGCGACCGTCCTCCTTGACGGCTCCCTCGATCTGGTAGGCGGAGGTGGCCGTGCCCCAGGCGAAGTCCTGGGGGAAGGCGCCGAGGTCTATGGAATCGGACACAGCGAACCTTTCGAAGATCAATGGAAGGTGGGGCTACTTGACGGCGCCGGCGGTCAGCCCGGTGACGAGGTAGCGCTGGAGGAGGAGGAAGCCGCCGACCACGGGCAGGCTCACGACGAGCGAGGCGGCCATGACCTGGTTCCAGTACACGTCGTTCTGGGTCGAGTAGCCCTGCAGGCCCACCGCGAGCGTGCGGGTGGCGTCGTTGGTCATGACCGAGGCGAACAGCACTTCACCCCAGGCCGTCATGAAGGCGTAGACGGCGACGGCGACGATGCCGGGTATCGCGGCGGGCACGATGACGCGGAAGAGCGCGCCGATCGGACCGCAGCCGTCGACCTTCGCGGCCTCGTCGAGGTCCCTGGGGACCGAGTCGAAGTACCCGATCAGCATCCAGATCGAGAACGGCAGCGAGAACGTCAGGTAGGTGAGGATCAGGCCGACGCGTGAGCCGAAGAGCGCGATCCCGGTGACGTTGCCGATGTTGACGTAGATGAGGAACAGCGGCAGCAGGAACAGGATGCCGGGGAACATCTGCGTCGACAGCACCGTGACGGTGAAGACGCGCTTGCCGCGGAAGGAGTAGCGGCTGACGGCGTAGGCCGCGAAGATCGCGATGACGACGGAGAAGACGGTCGCCGCCCCGGCCACGATCAGCGAGTTCATGAAGTAGTCCCCGAGGGGAACGGTCTTCCAGATGTCGAAGTACGGCTGGACGGTCAAGCCCGAGGGGATCCACTGGAACTTCCCCGACACGTCCTGCAGCGGCTTCAGCGAACTGGAGATCATGACGTACACCGGCAGGAGGACGAAACCGGTGAGGAGCGTCAGGAACACCAGCCGGCTCACGAGGAACGACTTGGGGGGCGCCATCGGCGACCGGGACTGCACCACCTGACTGTGCTCAGGCATCGGTGGCGCTCCTTCCTCGAGAGGTGAACAGGAGGTAGAGGCCGGTTACCACGAGCAGGAACACCAGCAGCAGGACGGACATCGCGGAACCGGTACCGAAGTTCCAGGTCTGGAACGAGGACTGGTAGATGTGGATGGAGATGAGGTCGGCAGCCGCCGGCGCCGATTTTCCGAACAGGACGAACGGTGTGTTGAAGTCGTTGAACGTCCACAGGAACAGCACCAGGATCAGGACCTGGTTGACCGGGCGCAGCGAGGGGAGCGTGATGCGGCGGATCTGCTGCCAGACGCCCGCCCCGTCCAGGGCCGCGGCCTCGTAGATCTCGCGGGGGATGTTCTGCAGGCCGGCCATCATGATGAGGAAGGCGAAGGGCCAGCCCTTCCAGACCGAGACGACCAGCAGCGTGATGAAGGCGTTGTCGCCGATGAGCCAGAACGGCGGGCTGTCGGTGAGCCCTAGCTGGTCGTGGATGACGTGGTTCACCAGGCCGTTGTCGTGCTGGAACATGAAGGCCCAGGTGATGACGGCGGCGTAGACGGGCAGCGCGTACGGCACCAGGAGGACGGTGCGCAGGATGCCCCGGCCCTTGAACGTCTCCTGCATGAAGACCGCGGCCGCCGTGCCGATCAGCCAGCACAGGCCCACGGAGAAGACGGTGAACAGGCACGTGGTGAGGAAGGAGCTCAGCAGTGCCTCGCCGACAGGTGCGTCGAAGTCGACGGTCAGGGAGTAGTTGTCCAGGCCGGCCCAGGGCGCACTGCCCCAGTCGCGGAGGTAGAACTGGGTGAGCTCCTTGAAGCTGACCACGATGCCGATGAGCATCGGGATCAGATGGACCAGGAGCTCGAGGACGAGCGCGGGGAGCAGGAGCAGGTACGGAAGGGAGATGCGGCGGAGCCGCCCGGAGCGGCGCGTGCGGGGCGCCGCTCCGGGGTGGTTCTTCCGTACCGTCCGCTTGCCCGAACGAGGGGGGGCGGTGGTGGTCATGAGGTATCCGTGCCTACTTCTTGGGCATCTGCTGCTGGGCCTTCTCGAGCTTGGCCTTCACCGACTCCGGCGTCACCGGCCGGCCGGCGGCCGCGTCGGCGAAGAGCTCCTTGACCGCGGTGCCCACGACCGTCTCGAACTGCGACTCCTCGGGGACCTGCGGGAGGGCGGCGGCGCTCTTGGACAGGGTGTCCCGCAGGACGGTGAGACCGGGGGTGTTGAACGCCGGGTCGGACTGGGCGGACTTCACCGGCGGGATGGAGCCGTAGGCCTTGTTGAGGATCTTCTGCTCCTCGTCACCGGTCATGAAGTTCACGAACTTCGTGGCGCCGTCGATGTTCTTGGTGTTCTTGAAGACGGCCATGTTGATGCCGGCGACCATGGAGTTGGTGGAGGTGCCCTGACCCGGCGTGCCGGACTGCACGGGCGCGGGGACCACGCCCCACTCGTCCTCCTTCATGCCCTGCGCGGCGAAGGTGGCCGACGCGGTCTGCCACAGCACCATGGCGGTCTTGCCCTTGGCGAAGTCGCTCAGCGACTGGTTCTGGGAGTACTCGGCGTTGCCCTTGGCGACGATCTGCGCGTCGGCCATCAGGTCGACGTACTGCTTCACGGCCTTGACCGCACCGTCCGAGGTGAAGTCGGCCTTGCCGTCCGCGGTGAAGAAGTCCGCGCCGTGCTGCTTGCCCAGGACGAAGACCTGGTGGATGTTGTTCGACAGGTTGGAGCCCTCGACACCGAAGCCGGCCTTGCCGTCCTTGGTCAGCTGCTTGCCGGTCGCGATCAGCTCGTCCCAGGTGGCCGGCGCCTTGGTGACGCCCGCGTCGGCGAACGCCTTCTTGTTGTAGTAGAGCGCGTACGACATGGAGTACAGCGGGACGGCCGCCGGATCCTGCCCCTGGACGCCGGTGGAGCCCAGCGCCGACTCCACGAAGCGGTCCTTGCCGCCGATCTTCTCGAAGTTCTTGCTGTCCCACGGGAGGAGCGCGCCACTGGCCTGCAGCGAAGCGCTCCAGGTGTTTCCGATGTTCAGGACGTCGGGGCCCTGTCCGGAGGTGGTCGCGGTCAGGATGCGGTTGAGGAGGTCGCCCCACGGCACGACTTCCAGCTTGACCTTGATGCCCGTCTGCTTCTCGAACTTGTCGAGCTCCGGCTGGAGGACCTGCTTGTCGACCTCCAGGCTCGATCCCTGGTTGGAGGCCCAATAGGTCAACGTCTTCGGCTGCTCGTTGGACCCGCTCCCGCTGGTGGAGCCGCCGCCACAGGCGGCCGCTCCGAGGACGAGGGAGAGGGTGACGGCGCCGACCGCTGCGACTCTGATTCTGCGCATGGCTCCATGGGCCTTTCAGGAAGGAACGGGGATGCCGGCTGTGGGGTGGGGAGCGGACGTTCCGCGGTTCGCCCTCAAAACCACATGGCTTAATTTAGGATGTGAGTTAAACCTCAAGCGAAGGGCTCGTCAAGAGCGTCAACGCAGGTATCTTGCAGTTATGGGTATCGACGACAGGGGACAGAGTGCGAGTACGTAGCGGCCGAACAGTGCGTGACCTGCGGCGGGAGAACCGAACCGCTGTCCTGCAACGGTTGTATTTCGACGGTCCTCTGAGTCGCTTCTCGCTGGGTCCCGCCACGGGACTGAGCTCCGGATCGATCAGCAACGTGGTCGCGGAACTGGTCGGCGAGGGCCTGGTGGAGGAAGCCGGGAGCGTGGAGTCGGCCGGCGGGCGACCCAGGACCCTGCTCCGGATCAACCCGACCAGCGGCTACATGATCGGCGTCGATGTCGGCGAAACCCGGATCCGCATCGAGCTCTTCGACCTGACCCTGACCGAGCTCGCACGCGTCGAGCGCCCCCTGGAGGCGGCCGGGCCCCGCCGCATCGACCGCTACGACGTCGCCGTCGTCGTACGGCACCTGCGCGAGAGCATCGCCGAGGTGCTGCACAGGACCGGCATCGCCCCCGAGCGGCTGCTCGGCGTCGGCATCGGTGTTCCCGGCATCGTCGCCAGAACCGCGGACGGCGCCGTCGTCCACGGCCAGACCATCGGCTGGGACGCCGTCCCCCTGGAGCAAATGCTGCGCGACTCGCACCTGTTGCCCGAGACCGTCCCGTACTACATCGACAACGGGGCCAAGACCCTCGGCCAGGCCGAAATGTGGTTCGGCGCCGGCCGCGGGGCGCGCAATGCGGTCGTCGTGCTCTTCGGCTCAGGTGTCGGAGCCTGCGTGGTCAGCGAGGACACGCGCACCGGCCGCGCCATCGAGTGGGGCCACCTGACCGTGCGCGTGCGCGGGCGCCGCTGCCGCTGCGGAGCGCAGGGCTGCCTGGAGGCATACGCGGGGGCCGAGGCGCTCCTGGAACGCTGGGCCGAGGAAGGCGGGCGCCCGCCGGCCGACACCGACGAGGAGACCGCCCTGACGGCGATGCTCGCCGCCGCCTACCCGACGCCAAACCCCGACGGCAACACCCCGGGCGCCGACACGACGGCACTGGCCGTCCTGGAGGAGACCGCCGAGTACCTCGGCGCGGGATTCTCCGACCTGATCAACCTCTTCCAGCCCGAACGCATCCTCGTCGGCGGCTGGGCCGGCCTGCAGCTCGGAACCCGCTTCCTGGACTCCGTACGGTCCTACGCCACCTCCTACGCCCTGTCCTACCCGGCCGCCAACGTCCGCATCGACCTCGGAACCTTCGGCCCCGACGCCGTCACCGTCGGCGCGGGAATCCTGCCCCTCGCCGACTTCTTCGCCCACGGCGGCCACCGCACGGAACCAGAACGCGAGGAGCTGCTCCCGGCCTGGCGAACCACCCTGCAGGAGCGCACGGCGCACTGAACCACCGGCCCACCCCGCAGCGCGCGAGGTGGGCCGACCAGCGCGAGCGAAACCACCTCTCCAAAGGTGCGAGCCCGTCCCCGGCCGGCGACACCCGACGCCCCGCCCGGTCGAAGACGTACAACTGCCCACCAGGGCCTGGTGCCCCTGGTACTCGACGTGCTCGACGATCGGTCACAAGTCCTCGATGGAGGAACCGCGCCGGGGGACGGACCAGCGAGGGCCGGCCGATCGCGTGGGTGGGCAGCGCACCCGCTGACCGGTGACGCTGTGAGCCGGCAGGCAGGACCCCGAGGGCGCTGGAGCGTCTCTGGGCACCGGCCCGCGTCCTGAAACTCCCGCAGTGACGGCGGATGCGGCCGCCTCGGGCCCGTCCGCGGATCCGGGTCCCGGGAGCTGCGCGACCCCCGGCCCCCTTCTCCCGCCGATCTACGGGGTCCAGCCGCCCAGCCAGTGCGCGACCTCGTGGGATGCGGCCTGGGCGTCGGTCAGGTGGGGCCGCTCGGTGCCCTTCGGACCGGCGCCCGGGCCGGTGTTCATGTACTCGGCGAAGCGGTCGTCCTTCCAGGCGAAGCCGCCCATGTCGGTCCAGGGCGTGCCCTTGATCGCGGCGCTGAGGTGGGAGTTGCGGATGGTGGCCTGGGGGTCGGTCGCCTTGTCGCCACCGGGATGCCAGTTCCGGCCGAGGTGGAAGGAGGACGCGGCCACATCGCCGTTGACCGTGGAGCGGTTGATGAGGATGCCGTTGCGGCCCGCCGGGGTGCTCGGGGCGGTGATGTAGCCGGCCGAGGTACCGTTCCAGCGCTTCTTGAGGGTGATGACCGACTGGTCGATCACCGCGGTGGCACGGCCGAAGATGAAGTCGACGTTGCCGACGACGTAGGAGTTGGTGACGTAGACGCGGCCGGGCTTGTCCGGCGCCGCGGTTTCCATCTCCAGGGTGTCCTGGTCGCCGGTGACGATGACGCCGTCCAGCACGATTCTGTCCGCAGCCGTGAGCAGGGCGACTGCCTGGTGACCGTTCAGGGCCTGGTTCGCGGCCTCGTCGAAGTCGTTGGAGACGCTGAGGTTGCGGAGCTGGGAGTCGTCCGACCGGACGGCGACCGTGGCGCTACCCGGTGTGCCGTACGCGCCCGAACCGTCCGGCTTCCGCGTGCCGGCCGCGTTGCCGTACACGATCACCGTGTCCTTGCGGCTCGCGCCCGAGCCCTGGATGGTGATGTGCGGCTTGCTCGCCGGAACGTCCACCGTCTCGCGGTACGTACCCGGTTTGACCGAGATGACCACGCGGGAGGGATTGCCGACGGGTACGGCGTCCACCGCGGCCTGGACCGTCTTGTACGTGCCGGATCCGTCCTTGGCCACGGTCAGGGTTGTCGCGGCCGCGGCGGAGGGGGTGGCCGCCAACCTGCCGATGGCGGGGCGGGGGCCGGCGCCGGACTTCACCTTCGAGGGGACGTCGGCGGCCGCGTCGAGGGTGTAGCGGTAGTAGGTCGTGGGGTCGAAGGCCGTGCCGCCGCTCTCGTTGCGGCCGGTGGTGTCCACGAAGACATTGCCGCGCTGCACGAGAGCGGCCGTGCCGTCCTTGATGACCGGGTTGTTCATCCCCTCGAAGTAGCTGTTCTCCAGCACCATCTTCGTCCCGCCGCGCGCGTAGTTGCCGTAGGAGGAGGTGATGGACGAGTCCGGGTCGTCCTGCAGGAAGTTGTTGTAGAGGTGGGCGTGTGCCACGTTGTCCGTCGACGGGTTGCGCTGCTCGGTCTCGTGGAACCAGTTGTGGTGGATCGTGATGTCGGCGGTGACGTGGTCGGTCCAGCCGATGCCGAAGGCCTTGTTCTCGTTCTTCAGCTGGTTCCAGGACACCGTCACGTATGTGGTGTCCTTGCGGCTGTCGATCAGTCCGTCGGCCATGTTCCGCAGGTTGTTGTGGTCGATCCACACGTGGTGGGCGCCGTCCATCTGGATGGCGTCCCAGTCGTGGTCCTTGTCGTTCCAGGTGCCGGCGTAGGAGTCACGGATCGTCAGGTTCCTGATGATCACGTTGTGGACCCCCTGGCCGAGGAAGAACCCTCCGCCGACGATGTGTCCCGAGGTGCCCGCGCCGACGATGGTCTTGTCCGAGGCGACCTTGATCTCCTTGCCCTTGGGGTTCATGGTGATCGTGCCCGCCACGACGATGACGTACGGCTGCGGGGCGGTCGCGTACTTCTCCAGGTCGGCCAGGGTCTTCACGGTGACGATCGCACCGTCCCGGCCGCCGTAGGTGCCCTTCTGTCCCAGCGCGTTGACCGAGGCGAAGCCGTCCGCGACCTCACGGGCCCAGGCCGGGCCCGTTGTGGCGGCCGCGGCCTTCGGCCGGGCGTCCTCGCCGAACACTCCGAAGGCTCCGCCGTACGACATGCCCACTGCGGTGGCCGTGGCCAACGGGATGCCGACAGTCAGGCCGAGTCTGCGCCTGCGGTGCCGTGCCTTGGGCTGCGTGGTTTTCATCGTTCACTGTCCTTGGGAGGATGGTTGTGGGGCGTACACCTGCCAGTTGCCACCGCGGGCGGAAAGGTTGCCGCCCGATTCCGGGGCACGACGCCCGTTCCGCCCGCCCGGTGCCCGCACCAACAGCCGCTCCACGTTCCGGGTCCGCCGCTGGGCGGTCCCGTACTCTCCTTCCGATCCGCTGCCCTTGCAGAGAGCCGCGCCTGAAGGGCCTCTTCGCAGCCCGCCCCTGACCGCCCCATGGACCCTGTGCCCCACGACCACGACCCGGACAAGGCCGGGGAGTGGCTGGAGGACTGGACGGACAGCACTCGCCGGTCCCGTGTGGGTGACCCCCGTACCCCGTGGGCCGGAGGCCGGCCCACCATCGGTGAGGCCGACTGGGGTCTGTACGTTCCCGTGCCCCACACCCCGGCGACCGGGATGGTCCTGGCGAAGGCCCGCTACCGGCGGCGCGGGATGCTCACTTGGGGGCGAAGTCGCCCGAGACGGCGAGCTGTTCGCTCCGCGTACGGGCGGTGGCCGCGTAGCGGTCGTCCCGGGCGTCCCGGCCGCCGGCGGCGTGGTTGTACTGCCCGGCGAACACCCACTGGCCGGCAGGGACCGTACGACCCTGCTTGAGCACCCAGGTGTGGACGAGGTAACCGGCCTTCTCGGCGATCGTCAGCGTGAAGTCGGCCTCGGGCAGCGACCGCCACGCACCGGTGGAGGTGACCTGGCCGGTCTGAGCGATCCGCAACTCTACGGTCAGCGCGGTCAGTTCCTCGCGCGTCTTGAGGGTGACGTTGCTCTGTGCCCAGAAGTCGTTGCTGTGCGGGTCCACGGAGCCGTCCGACCACAGCGGCCCGTCCTGCTCACCGGCGGCCGGCGCGCCGGCATCGGGCGTACGCGGCGGGGAGACGTCCGGCTCGCGGGGCTCGCGGGAGGCGCTCGGTGTCGGGTCCGCGGGCGCCGGATCCACGGGCGTCGGGCCCACCGGTGAGGGAACCCGGCGCGTCGCCTCGGTCGACGGGGTGGGCGTGGAGGTGGGGGCGGGCAGCGGCGGGACCGCGACCGTCTGCCGCGGAGGTTTGTCGTTCACCAGGGAGGCCACGCCGTAGCCGCCCGTGGCGAGGATCCCCGCGACCGCCGCGGTGACGCCGACCGCGCGCAACCAGCCGAACCGTGGAGGGCGTGCCGCACGCAAACGGGGCAGGTCCTCCTGTGCCATGCCGCGTTCGATCCGTGCCAGGATCCGCGCGCGGTCGGGCCGGTGCGCCCCGGCCGCCTCGTGCAGCCGGGCGCGCAGCTCGTCGTCCCCGTCCCCCCGCATCCTCATCGGTCCCTTCCTCCGGCCGTCCCGGTACGCGCCATCGCCGCGTGCACCTTACGCGGAGCGTCCTGCGTGCCGAGCAGCCGCTGCAGCTCGGCCATCCCCTTCGAGGTCTGGCTCTTCACCGTACCGACCGACACGCCCAGGGCCAGCGCGGTGTCCTTCTCGGACAGGTCGAACGCATGGCGCAGCACGACACACGCCCGCTTCCGGAACGGCAGCCTGCGCAGCGCCCCTCGGACGTCGACCACCCCGGCCACGTCCGGATTCTCCGTCTTCTCCTCCCGCTGCGCCCAGAACAGCGCGACGCGCCGCCGCTCGCGCACCGCGCTGCGTATCCGCGCCCGGGCCATGTTGGCGACCACGCCCCGCGCGTACGCCACCGGCTGCCCGCTCGCCCGCACCCGGTCCCAGCGGTGCCACAGCGCGAGCAGCGCATCCGCGGCCAGGTCGTCGGCGGCATCGGCCTCGCCGGTCAACAAGTGCGCGAGCCGGGCCAGTTCGGCGTGGTGCCGCTCGAAGAAGGCATGGAACTCCACGGAAGCGGCGTCATCGACAATTGTGGCCACGGGCGATGTCTCCTCCTCGCAGCGACCTCGGGGCCCCGGAACCGAGCGCCTGTGCCTGTCATGTGTGCGACATATGAATGTCCGAACGAGATCCGCAAGAGTAGCAGTGAGCAAGCGCTTGCTCTGCCACGTCTGTTACCCGACGGCACTCCCGGTCCCGGCCGGCGGGCAGAGGTCCCAGCACGGGCGCACAGGGGGCGCCCGCAGCCGTCGAGACGATCGGCTGAATCGATGCGGCGACCGGACCGGAACCGTGGGGCGTCCTGGACGCGCAGACAAAGCCAGAGGTAGCCACCTACGCCGGCTGACCTCCACCCGCCTCTGTAGGGCTCGGGCGGGCGGGATGTGTACTCGTGACCTCTTGGTCCCGAAGGAGGTTCGGTTACGGGCCTGACCTGAACCGACCTGGTCTGCGAACCAATTTCCCGCACGCGGCAACCTTTCAAGGGTCGGCGGCCACTAACAGGGCGTAACCCCGTCAACCCCGTTCCTCCCCCTAAGGAAGCCCCGTGGCTGCTCGCTCCCACCGCCGGTCCCTCCGATCCCGTCGTGGCGCCGTCCTCTGCGCGGCCGTCGTGGCCGCATGCGTCGGCTCTGGTGCTGTCGTGATGAACGCAAACGCCGGGACCGCCGACCTGTACCACCAGACGCTCACCTCCAAGGACGGTTGGGCGTCCTCCGGTACGGGGACCACCGGTGGCACAAAGGCCGACTCCGCCCACACCCTCACCGTCTCCACCCGTGCGCAGCTCGTGAAGGCGCTGGGCTCGGTCTCCGACACCACACCCCGCCTCATCAAGATCAACGGCATGATCGACGCCAACACCGATGACAACGGCAAGAAGTTGACTTGCGCCGACTACGCCCTCGGTACCGGCTACTCGCTGTCGGCCTACCTCAAGGCCTACGACCCGGCCACCTACGGCCGCTCCAAGCTGCCCTCCGGCACCCAGGAGACGGCACGCGCCGCCGCCCAGGCCAAACAGGGCAAGAACGTCGTCTTCAAGGTCCCCGCCAACACGACAATTGTGGGCGTCCCCGGCACGAACGCGGGCCTCAACGGGGCCATGCTCCAGATTCAGAACGTCGACAACGTCATCGTCCGCAACCTGACCTTCGCCGCCACTGAGGACTGCTTCCCGCAGTGGGACCCGACCGACGGTGACGACGGCAACTGGAACTCCAACTACGACTCGGTGTCCCTGCGCGGCGCGACCCACGTGTGGGCGGACCACAACACGTTCACCGACGCGCCGCACTTCGACAACACCAACCCGAAGCACTTCGGCCGCGAGTACCAGATCCACGACGGCGCCCTCGACATCACGAAGGGATCCGACCTGGTGACCGTCTCGCGCAACCAGTTCACCAACCACGACAAGACGATGCTGATCGGCAGCAGCGACACCGACAGCGTCGGCAAGCTGCGCGTCTCCATCCATCACAACGTGTGGAAGGGCATCACGCAGCGCGCCCCGCTGGCCCGCATCGGCCAGATCCACATCTACAACAACTACTACGACGTCACACCCCTAAACGGGTACACGCCGCAGTACAGCATCAACTCCCGCGCCAAGGCTCAGATCGTCGCGGAGAACAACTACTGGAAGCTACCGTCCGGCGCGAAGGCGGCCAAGCTCCTCAGCGGCGACGGCACCGGCTCGGTCAAGGGCTCCAGCAACCTCGTCAACGGGGCGGTGACCGACCTCGTCGCCGCCTACAACGCCGCCTCGTCCAAGGACCTGAAGACCACGGTCAACTGGACACCGACCCTCACGACGGGCCTGGAACCCTCGGCGATCAACCTTCCGACCTCGCTGGCGACGACGACGGGGGCGAGCGTGCTCAAGTAGCGCCCGCGACACGCGAGGACCGGGAGACGACGCCCCCGGCCCTCGCGTACCGCGCGCCGCGCGGTCCGCCGCCACGGACGGTGAGGGCCCGCCGATGTGTTCCCGGGGCCCCTCACGGCGTCTGCCGGACAAGCCGTGGCGGTGCCCGGCGACCACGAGGATCCAGTTGACCCGGGCGGCACCTCCTGGGCAGTTCCCCCGGCGCCGTACCGCCCAGCCCGCCCCCGCGCCCGAGCTGGTGACGTTGCTGGGTGTGTCGGTGTCGTTCGATGCTACGGAGGGCCCTGTTCCGTCCTCAACGTCTTCCGCCGGTGAAACTCACCGTGGGGGCGCGACCAGGCCGATCTCGTAGGCGAGGATGACGAGGTGGACCCGGTCGCGTGCGTCGAGTTTGGTGAAGAGCCGTGCGAGGTGGGCCTTGGCGGTTGCCACGCTGATGATGAGCTCTTCGGCGATCTCGGTGTTGGACAGGCCGCGGCCGACGAGGGTCAGGACCTCGCGTTCCCGGTCGGTGATGCCGTCGACCACTGCCCGGCGGGTAGGGGCGGCGGGTTCGGGCCGCGCCGCGAACTCCTCGATGAGACGACGGGTGACGCTCGGAGCTATGAGGGCGTCTCCGGCGGCGACGACCCTGACCCCGTCGAGGATGGTCTTCAGCGGCATGTCCTTGACGAGGAAGCCGCTCGCTCCGGCGCGAAGCGCGCCATAGACGTACTCGTCGTCGTCGAAAGTGGTGAGGATGAGGACGCGGGTCTTCGACTCCGGATCCGCGTTGATCCGGCGGGTGGCCTCGATGCCGTCCGTACCGGGCATGCGGATGTCCATGATGGCGACGTCCGGCCGTAGCCGTTGGACCAGTTCCACCGCCTCGGCACCGTCCCCGGCCTCCCCCGCTACCTCCAGGTCGGGGGTGTCGACGATGAGGACGCGCAGGCCGGAACGGATCAGGGGCTGGTCGTCGACCAGAACGACACGGATCATCGGCCTGCCTCCACAGGCACCGGAAGCCGAGCTGCCACGCGGAAGCCGCCTTCCGGACGAGGACCGGCGCTGAACTCGCCGTGCAGCAGACTGACCCGTTCGCGCATTCCGGCGATGCCGTATCCGGATCCTGCGACGGTGCCGCCCGAGCCGAGGTCGACGATATCGACGGCCAGTTCGTCGGGGCGGTAGTCGACCGTGACGTTGCAGTCCCGGGTGCCGGAGTGTCGCACGACGTTGGTGACCGACTCCTGGACGATGCGGAAGGCTGCCAGGTCGACGTCGGAGGGCAGGTCGCGACGTTCCCCCCGCCACCGGACGTCGACCCGGACCCCGGCGGCCGCGGTCTTCCCGACCAGCTGGCCGAGGGCGGCCAGACCAGGGAGCGGATCCAGCGGCGCGGACTCCTGGTCACTGCGGCGCAGTGCGCCGAGCATCTGCCGCAGGCCGGCGAGGGTCTCTCTGCTGGTGGCCTCGATGGCATCCAGCGCTTTGCGCGTCTCGGCGGGTTGGGTGTCCATGACCAGGCTGCCCACGCCTGCCTGGATGGCGATGATGCCGATGCTGTGGGCGACCATGTCGTGCAGCTCCCGGGCGATCCGCAGCCGTTCGGCCGTGACCGCCTGCTTCGTGGCCTGGGCGCGTACCGTGTGCGCGTGTGCCTGGTTCTGATGGATCGTGTTGCCTATCAGCCAGGCGATGACGGCAGTCGACGCGAGGGCGGCCGGCGCCGAGAGATTGAAGGCGTACCCGTTTCCCAGCCGCCAGACCGTGTACGCGGCCAGCACGCCGACCGGGAGTACGGCGGCGAGGACCGAGACCCGCCGTGAGCGGGTCGCCGCGGTGTAGCCCACGGCCGCGTCGGCCAGTAGGAAGAGCACGACCGGCGTCGCCCGCACCTCCATCCCGAGCGAGAACACGGCGCCCGCGAGCGCGATGGCCACGGCCGCCAGCGGTGCGCGGAACAGCAGTAGCGCGCCCAGGGTCGTGACGACGGCGGTGACCAGCAGCGGCGCGTCCTCGATGTTGCCGTGGTACCGGAGCAGACGCTGCAGTTCGTCCGGCCGCTGGAACGTGCGTACCAGGATGAGGGTCGACCAGAAGGCCGCCACCCACACACCCGGTGGCACGCGTTTGAGCAGGGGTGGATGGGGAGTGGCGATCATCAGTCGATCCTATCGACGCGCTCCCACCGGGGCATTGGCCCACGGGCTTAATCCCCCGGGCTACCCGCAGGGCTCACAAGTGTGAACCACCAGCCGATGCCGGCTCCTTGCCCTCCCCGGCAGCTTTGACCCATGATCGAATCCACCCGGCTGACCAAGCGGTACGGCGACACCGTCGCCGTCGACGACCTGACCTTCACTGTGGAACCGGGCAAGGTCACCGGCTTCCTCGGCCCGAACGGCGCAGGCAAGTCCACCACACTACGGATGATCCTGGGCCTGAACGCCCCCACCAGTGGGTCCGTCACCGTGGACGGAGCTCCCTTCTCGCACCGCCCGCGCGGACTGCGTCACGTCGGCGCGCTGTTGGACGCCCAGGATGTCCACGGCGGACGCACCGCACAGACACACCTGTCCGCCCTGGCCCGCAGCAACCGCATCCCGCCGGCCCGCGTGGACGAGGTCCTCCAAGAGGTCGGGCTGGCCAAGGCGGCGCGGCGCCGGATCGGAGGGTTCTCCCTCGGGATGAAACAGCGTCTCGGCATCGCGGGCGCCCTGCTCGGTGATCCCCCGGTGCTCCTGTTCGACGAGCCCCTGAACGGTCTGGACCCCGAGGGCGTGCTGTGGGTGCGTGGCCTCTTCCGCCGTCTGGCGTCCGAGGGCCGAACCGTGTTCGTCTCCAGTCACATGATGGCCGAGATGGAGCACACGGCCGACCGGCTCCTCGTCATCGGCCAGGGCCGGCTGATCGCCGACGAGAGCCTGGAGGACTTCTCAGCCCGCCACGCCTCCCTGGGCGTGACCGTGCACACGCCCGACCTGGCGGCCCTGGAGGCCCTGCTGAGCGCCGAGGGCGCGTCGGTGCGCCGCGAGAGCGACCAGGCGGGCCGGGTCACCGGCCTGACCGCAGCCCGGATCGGCGACCTCGCCCACCGGCACCGCATCGTGCTGCACGAGCTCGCCACCCACACCTCGTCCCTGGAGTCGGCGTTCATGTCCCTCACCGCCGACAGCGTCGAATACCTCGCAGGAGAAGCCCGATGAGCACCACGATGTTCTCCGGCACCCGGCCGTCCGAGAGCGCCGCCGAACCGGTGGCCAGGTTCGTCGACCTGCTCTCCGCCGAGTGGATCAAGATGCGGTCCCTACGGTCGACCTATTGGGTGCTCGCCCTCAGTGCCGTCGTCGCCATCGCGATCAACGTGAACGCCGTCCACTCCGACCTGACGTACATCGACCAGCCGCATCCCCCGCTCCCCGGCCTCCCGCCCTACAAGTACGACCCGCTGTTCCACGGCCTGGGCAGCATCGCCGCCAGCGTCATGGCACTGGCCGCGGCCAGCTTCGGCGCCATCACGGTCTTCGGCGAGTACGCCACCGGAATGATCCGCACCACGCTCGCCGCCGTCCCCGACCGGCGCGCGGTGATCACGGCCAAGGTGGCGCTCGTCACGGCGATCACGCTCGTCCTTGGTGTGATCGTCTCCGTGACGTCGTTCTTCACCACCAACGCGATGCTCGCCTCCCGCCACGTCGGACTCTCCATCCACGACCCCGGCTGCCTGCGGTCCGTCGCGGCATACGCGCTGGTCATCCCGGTCTGTGCGCTCATCGGCATGGCGCTCGGCGCCGTCCTTCGACACGCCACGGCCTCAATCGTCGCCGTCGTGGGGATGCTCTTCATCCTGCCCATGCTCTTCGGGGGCGAGAGGTACCGTCTCTTGAAGGAGATCGGCAACCACCTTCCGCTGGCCGCGCAGGCCCGGCTGTCGCTGAACCCCGACGGCCACACCAGCCTGGGCGAGTATCCGGCCACGATCACGGGCTCCTGGATCGCACTCGCGGCCTGGGCGCTCGTCTCGGTGACCGTCGCCGTGATGGTCGTGCGGCGACGGGATGTCTGAGGCCGGCTCAGCGGACGGCACTGGCACGCCTCGCCGCCCACGACCTCGCCAGAACCACCCTCCGCGGCCTCGTGGCAACCGCCGCCAAGCAGGGACTGCGGACCGCGCACGGCATCCGCGCGCGCACCGCATCGACCTGAACTCGACGCTCGTCTCGACTGACGTTCACTCTGAACCCCGTCGGTCGACCTGACCGTACAGCGGCTGGGCGCGAGACGGTGGGGCATCATCTGACGTTTGATAAGGGGAATTGACTGACCGTCGGCACGGCAACATAGCGGTCAGTCGGTCAATGCCAAACCCTGGCTGCAACAGGCCTTCGACGCCGGACACATCGGTCCACGATTCCAGCCACTCCCGGCCTTCGCGACGTCCGTGGTGATCGAGCACAGCGTCCACGGGGCGTCCAGGGCGCGGGCCGCGAACAACACCTCAGAGCGTCGGGGCCGCTCCCGCTGGGGCAGCGTGAGCAGCTCGGCGCCGTCCTGCTGAAGGAGGTCGAAGGCCACGTAGTAGGCGGGCGGACGACCGGCAAGTGTGGGGGCGGTGCGGGCTCGGGCGGTGGCCCGGCGCTGCGACGCCTCGAACGACAGCCGGCCTTCCTCCCGGGTCCCACACCAGCACTTCGCCGTCGAGGACCAGGCCGTGGGGGGCGGCTCGGCCGCCGTCACCAGGTCGGGGAACGCGTCCTGGACCAAATCTCCGCGACGGGTCTGGAGCAGCACTCGCCCGCTCGGCCCGTCCGGGGTGGAGACGAGCATCCGGTGCCCGTCGAACTTCAGTTATGCGTTGTTGGACGGTCCGCGAGGGCCTCGGCGGCCCGGCCCCTCTATGCGGACGTGGCGCCCTGGTTCCCCGCCGGGTCGAGGGAGTCGACGTCCTCCATGAAGGACAGCATCCGGGCGTTGACCACGTCCGGGTGGTCGATCTGCGGGCCGTGCCCGGTCGCGCTGATGATCTCGGCGCGGGCCCCGGGTATCAGTCGCGGCACCCGCTCCAGCTGCCGCTTCGGGTGCACGAGCAGGCTGTGCTTGCCCATGATGAGGTAGAGGGGGGTCCGAATGGACCGCAGCGCGTCCTCGGCGAGCGGCAGGGGTGCGGGGCGGCGGATTCGGTACACGCGGGCGCCGAGCTGGATCCACTTGCGCATCTCGGGGACGGCGATGACCGGCTGGTCCAGCCACTTGGCGAGCCGGGGGCGCAGGGCCTTGGGGGCGAAGGTGGCGAACAGGCTGATGAAGACCCAGGCGAAGAAGCGCAGGCCGACCTTCTCCAGGCCGCCCGGGTCGAGGGCGGTGACGGAGGCGAGTCGTTCGGGCCGGCGGTGGGCCTGGTTGAGGACGAGCCAACCACCGTAGGAGGAGCCGACGAGGTGGACCTTGTCGAGGCCCAGCGCGTCGAGGGCCTCGTCCATCCACTGCGCGGCGCGCTCGGGCTGCCACATGGGCTCGCGGTGGACGCTGCGGTTGGCGTCGCCGGGCGTGTCGAGGGCGTAGACCGGGCGGTCGAGGCTGAGCCCGGGGGTGTTGGGGTACCACATGGCGGAGCTGTAGCCGGCGCCGTGAATCAGGACGATCGGCGTCCGCGACTCGGCCGCAGGGTCGGTGGGGCCGTAGCGGTAGACGTGGGTGGTGCCGAAGCTCGTCTCCACGTCCGTCTCGGAGCGGGCCGGTGCTCCCATCGCGTAGAGCACGTCCGCGGCGGCGAAGTAGCGATCGCGGAGCTTGTCGTTGACGTAGCGGCCGACGTCGCGGCGCGCACGGGTCGTGGTTTCGGGCACGGGGGCACCTCCAGAAAGGTTCGTTCTTCGTGATACGACCGTATCACATTGTTGATACGGCAGTACCATGAAGCGATCCGGACGTGGCCGGACGCGAACCCACCCATCGACAGCCGGAGGCACCGCACATGCCCAAGCACGTGGACCACGAGGAACGGCGCATCCAGATCGCCGACGCCCTCATCCAGGCCGCCGGACGGCGCGGACTGCACGCCGTCGGCATGCGCGACGTCGCAGCCGAGGCAGGCGTGTCACTACGGCTCGTCCAGTACTACTTCGAGACCAAGGAGAAGCTGCTCTTCTACGGCCTCAAGCACCTCACCGACCGCTTCACCGCGCGTGTGGGCGCCCGCCTCGCCACCGTCGGACCGGACCCGGGCCCGCGCGCCACCATCGAGGCGCTGCTGCTGGCCTCGCTGCCGATCGACGAAGAGAGCCGCACGTTCCACCTGCTGTACAGCTCCTATGCGATCTTGTCCGTGACCGACGGAGCGTTGGCCGCCCAGCCCTTCATCGACAACCCCGACGCCGCCGAGAACGCCCTGACCGCACTGCTCCAGCAGGCACAGGAGACCGCCCTGGCCGATCCGGCCGTCGACGCGCGCACGGAGGCGATCAGCCTGCTCGCCATGACCGCGACCATGGGCACCAGCATCCTCGTCGGCCAACGGACACCGGAATCCGCCATCGCGGTACTCCACCACCACCTCGACCGGATCTTCACCAACAGCCCCATCACGCCCTCCGCATGACATCGACAGCGACACCGGACTCCACCCAGCGGACTGCCATGGAACCCTGTCCATGACTTCCGCTCAGAGGCCACCGCGGCGGCGCGGGGGCGTACGGGCGCGATCGCCTCGGCGGCCTGCGCCAGCATCGGGCCCACCGGCGGCCGCTCAGCACCATCTCCCCCGCCCCGCCTGTCGTACGGGCCGCAGCCCAGCCGCCCGCGCGGCGCCTCAAGGCACGGGGCCCTTCCCTCTCATGACAGAACCCGACCGGCGTGACTACGAGGCGCGCGCCGGCCGGGTCCTGTCCGGGAGAAGCCCGTCGTCGATCACGGTTCCCACTCGTACCGCCCCACGCCCCGGTCCCCGCCGCTTCGCCGGCTGGGGCGAATGGCTGCCGAGTCCACGCCCACGGACGCGTCCGGCGTCCGGGGGTCCGGAGCCGACCGGTCGTCAACCGGCCGACGGCCCGCCCGTGACCACTACGGCCCCGGTGCCGTTGCCTGCCCGCCGTGCGGCTGGTGTCCCCCACATCCGCCGCGCGGCCTGCCGGCAGCGGGCCCTGCCCGGACACCCACCGCCGGGACTCCCGGCGTCGCCCGGTCAGACCGCGGTGCCGTCCCGGATCTCGAACAACAACAGGACGCCAGTCATCTCCAGCGACCGCCGAAACTAGCTCGGCACCGGACCCTCAAGAACCGGCTGCCGGGTGAGGCGCAGGCGGATCAACACACTCAGGAACGACCCGAGCCCGCACTCACCGACAAGTGGTTGGGCCGCGTTGACCGAGCCAGGCGAGGCCGGGTCAGTCCCGGGTGCGGCGGCGCAGCCGGTGGGTGATGGCCCGTGCTGCGGGAAGGCGGCGGGGGGCCGGTTCCGCAGCCGGGCCCTTACGGGCGGCGGCCCGCGCATAGGGGACTCCCCCACTGTGAGCGCCCGGCCGACACCCTGGTGTGCGCATCAGCGTCTCGGCGTCGTTCTGCCAGCCGGGCGCCGGCCCGCTGTCCTCTAGGTCCGTCAGGGGTTGTCCGCGGCGGGCTTCGTGTCTGCGGGCACTGCTCGGCGGCGCCTCAGCCACAGGGTGAGAACACCGAGCACCACGCCGACCCCCATCAGGGCGAGCCCGCGGGCCCACACCGAGGCCTCGATCCGGGTCGCCAGGGCGAGGCAGGAGAGCGCGCCGAGCACCGGCACTGCCGCGGGTGCACGGAAGTGCCCGGTGGTGGGAGATCGCCGGTCGCGTCGCAGGACGAGGACGGCCGTGTTCACGGTGAGGAAGACGGCCAGCAGGAGGAGGACGAGCGTGCCCGCCAGAACGTCGATCTCGCCGGTGGCGGCGAGCAGGGCCGCCGCGGTGCTGGTCGCGGCGATGGCCGCCCAGGGGGTGCGCCGGGTCGGCAGGACCCGGGTGAGGAAGGCGGGTAGGAGGCCCTCGCGGGCCATCCCGTAGGCGAGGCGGGAGCTCATGATGCCGGTGAGGAGGGCTCCGTTGGCCACCGCGACCAGGGCGATGAGCGCGAACAGCTTCGGGGGTACGGCTCCGGCGGTGCGGACGACCTCCAGCAACGGACCGTCGGAGGCGGCGAGCGTGCTGGTCGGCACGGCGGCGGAGGCCGCCGCGCCGACTGCCGCGTACACGACGCCGGCGGTGGCGAGCGCCCCGAACAGGGCGCGCGGGTAGGAACGGGTGGGGTCCAAGGTCTCCTCGGCGACGTTCACGGACGTCTCGAAGCCCACGAACGAGTAGTAGGCGAGTACCGCTCCCGCCATCACGGCGGCCGCGGGCGACGCGGAGTCGGTCCCGAGCTGGGTGAGCCTGCCCACGTCGCCGTCGCCCCGCATCACGATCCACGCTCCGAGCCCCACCACGAGCAGCAGGCCACCGGTCTCGATCAGGGTGGCGACGGTGTTGAAGCGGGTCGACTCACGGATTCCGCGGGCGTTCAGCAGCGCGAGCAGGACGAGGAATACCACCGCGACGATCACCACCGGCAGCGAGACCAGTGCGGTCAGGTAGTCGCCCGCGAAGCCGCGGGCGAGCGCCGCGACGGACACGATGCCGGCTGCCAGCATGCAGTACCCGGTGAAGAACCCGACGGCTGGGCCGTAGGCGCGCGTCGCGTAGTAGGAGGCGCCGCCGGCCCGCGGGTACTTCGTGGTGAGCTCCGCGTACGAAGCGGCGGTCAGGAGCGCCAGGAGGAGGGCCACCGTCAGGGGCACCCAGACGGCGCCGCCCGACTTGGCGGCGATCTCGCCGACCAGTACGTAGACGCCGGCGCCCAGGACATCTCCGAGGATGAAGAAGTACAGCAGGCGTGTGGTGAGGACCTTTCGGAGCGGTCCCTGCTCTCCTGTGTCGGCAGGTTTGGGGGGCATGATCCTCAACTGTTCAGTCACGGTACGGGACGGGCGTTCGAGCGGACGCCGGGAGCGGTCCGGTGGTGCGGCCACCCCTGTGGGGCGCCTAGCGGCAGACGGTGCGGCCAGGCGTGGACGCGCGCCGTGGTTGCGGCCACGGCGGACACGACCAGGGCGGTGACCTCCGCGCCGCGGTCGGCAGCCTGCGAGGCGAGTGCGCCCGTTCCGGTGCCGATCCCTTCGTCAGCGGCACGCTGCTCCTGCCCCGCCCCATGCGCCGCAACCGTCGCATCGAGGGGAGCGTCAGACCCATGTACACGGCTCGAACCGGGTGTCGATTACGCCGTTGCGGGGTGCACGTCCGGGGGCTCGCAGCGCTATGCGGAGGTGCGCCGTCCGCCTTGGAGCTTCGTCCCACGGGGCGGGGTGAGTGCGTGTCCCGGGATGTGGTGGGCAGGAGCGGAAAGGACGGTGCCGGGCGCCGCAGCGTGATCAGTCGGCGGCGCCGCGCCCTTATGGAGGTCTTCAATGTCTGGTCCCACCGCCACTGACCGGCTTGCCACTCTGTCCGACGCGGGGGTCTCGGTCTGGCTCGACGACCTGTCCCGGGAACTTCTGGCCGGCGGTGGGCTCAAGGAGCTGATCACCGACAAACACGTGGTCGGGGTGACGACCAACCCGACGATTTTCGCGTCCGCCCTGTCCAAGGGGGACCGCTACACCGCGCAGCTCCGCCGTCTCGCGGCCGTGGGTACCACCGTCGATGAGGCAGTCTTCGCTCTCACGACCGATGACGTCCGTGACGCCTGCGACGTCTTCCTTCCCGTCCACGAGCGCACCGGTGGCATCGACGGACGGGTGTCCATCGAGGTCGACCCGCGACTGGCCCAGGACGCCACCGCGACCGGCGAGCAGGCCCGCCGGCTGTGGGAGAGCGTCGACCGCCCGAACCTGCTCGTGAAGATTCCGGCCACCCGCAAGGGGCTGGAGGCGATCACCGCCGCCGTCGCCGAGGGCATCAGCGTCAACGTCACGCTGATCTTCTCCCTGGACCGCTACCGCGAGGTGATGGACGCCTACCAGAGCGGTCTGGAGCGGGCGCACGCCGCCGGACGCCCACTGGCGGACATCCACTCGGTCGCCTCGTTCTTCATCTCCCGCGTCGACACCGAAGTCGACCGCCGTCTCGACGCCCTCGGCACGGCCGAGGCCCGGGCGCTGCGGGGCAAGTCCGCGGTCGCCAACGCCCGCTTGGCGTTCCAGGCGTACGAGCGGATGCTCCTGGAGCCGCGCTGGCAGGTCCTCGCCGCGGCCGGAGCACGTATGCAGCGCCCGCTGTGGGCGTCCACCGGGGTCAAGGACCCGTCCTACCCCGACACGAGGTACGTCAGCGAACTCGTCATCGCCGGCACCGTGAACACGATGCCGGGTGCCACGCTGGCCGCGTACGCCGACCACGGCGCCCTGCCCGGTCCCCCGGTCGCGGCTGACGAATTCGCGGCCGCCGCGACCCACTTCGAGGAGCTGGAGCGGGTCGGCATCGACTTCGGGGACGTCACCGACACACTCGAACGCGAGGGTCTGGCGAAGTTCGAGGCCAGTTGGAAGGAGCTGGGAGCGTCGGTGGAACGCGAGATGGCTTCGGAAACCGACCGGCGTGGCGACGTCAACGGGCATCCGGACGATGGTTCTAACACCGAGGCCGGGCTCCTTTCCATCTACCTCAACGATCACTACTCCGCGGCGACCGGCGGTCTGGAGCTGTTCCGTCGCGCCGCGAAGGCGAACGCGGGCGAGGAGGGCGGCGAAGTGCTCTCCGGCCTGGCGCGACGGATCGCGGAGGACCGGGACTCGTTGGCACAGATCATGGCTGATCTGGGCGTGTCCATCAGCCACTCCAAGGTCGCCATGGGGTGGCTCGCGGAGAAGGCGGGCCGCCTCAAGCCCAACGGTCACGTGGTGTCCCGCTCGCCCCTCAGCGCCGTCGTGGAGGCCGAATCGATGCTCCTGGCCGTCCACGGCAAGGCGGCCGGTTGGCGGACCCTGCGCGCCCTGGCCGAGACCGACGGCCGTCTCTCCGTCCCCGCCCTCGACACACTGCTGGAGCGCGCCGACCAGCAGGCAAGGCTCGTGGACGAAGTGCGCAGCACGGCAGTCGCCCGGGTGCTGTGTGCCCGGCCCTCCCCCGCTTCCTGATCCGGGACAACACCGGCTGCTCGGCGGCACGCACGATGGAGAGTCGCTGAATGGTGTGGCGGAAGCGCCTGCCTGGCTCCGGTTTGCCGTGTCCGCCGGCGGGGTCGAGGACGACCTCGGTCCAGCCGTCAGAGCCCGCCCGCTGCGATGAGGCGCCTCAGATGAGGTCGTGTCGAGTTCCGTCGGCGACTGCGTGGAGCTTGTCGGGGTTGGCCACGTTGTGGATGGTCGAGATGCGGCCTTCCGGATCGAAGTCGAACGTCAGCGTGGCGACCACGCGGTCCGGGCCGAGGAAGGCCACGCCCGGGCCGCCGCTGATCCAGGTGAGCTCTGCCCGCATCTGCCCCGGCTCGATGCCCTGATAGGTGGCGGTGCCGAGCGCGGCGAACCAACGGGCCACGGTCTCCAGGCCGACGACCGGCTTGAGGGCCTGGCGGACCTTGCCCCCGCCATCGGTCCACAGCGTCACGTCCGGGGAGAGCAGCTCCATGAGGGTGTTGATGTCGCCGCCCGCCGTCGCCGCGAAGAAGCGCTCGGTGACGTCGCGTTGGCGGGCGCGGTCCGCGGTGAAACGGGGCCGGCGGGCCTGTACGTGCTCGCGGGCGCGGTGCGCGGCCTGCCGGACCGCCGCCTCCGAACGTTCCACCGCCTGCGCGATCTCCGCATGGCTGAAGGCGAAGACCTCCTTCAGCACGAAGACCGCGCGCTCCAGGGGGCTCAGCGTCTCCAGCACGACCAGCAGGGCCATGGAGACCGAGTCCGACGAAGCAACGCCGTCAGCTGTGTCCGGGCCGGTGAGGATCGGCTCGGGGAGCCATGGCCCGACGTAGGTCTCGCGCTGATGGCGAGTCGAACGGAGCCGCTCCATCGACAGGTTGGAGACGATCCGGGCCAGGTAGGCCTTGGGGTCGGCGACCTGGGACCGGTCGGCCGCCGACCACTTGAGCCAGGCGTCCTGGACCACGTCCTCGGCATCGGCAGCGGTACCGAGGATGCGGTAGGCGACGGAGAAGAGCAGGGTGCGGTACTGCTGGAAGGCGAGCTGGTCGGGGCCGACCTGCTGCGGCTGGGTCACTTGACGCTCCGAATCCGGGTGTAGCGGCCGCCGTGCGGCCAGAACGCGCCCGAGGCGGGCATTTTCTTCATGCGGGCGAAGGTCGGCCACGGCGCGGCGGTGACCGTCTCCTTGTACTTTGCGGCTCGCTTGCCGGACAGCACGATCCGGCGCGGGCTGTCGTCGGGGTGGGTGAACTGTACGACGGCGTCGTTCCGGCCCAGACTGACGGGTGTGTGGTAGTAGCCGAAACGGAAGGGCTTGGGCTCCTTGCCGGCCAGCACCCGCAGGATCGAGAGGGCCGCGTGCACGCCGGTGGGCATACCCCCCTGACAGGTCCCGTGCATCATGCCGTAGCCCTGACGGATCGCCGCCGCATCGCCCACGGCGTAGACGTCCGGGTGGGAGACCGAGCGCAGCGCGCTGTCGGTGACCACACGGCCGCGCTCGTCGACGGTCAGGCCCGCGGCGGCCGCCAGCGGGGAGACACGGGTGCCGCTGGTCCACAGCACCACGCCCGCCGGGATGACGGATCCGTCCGCGAGCTCGACGCTGTCCGGCAGCACCTTGGCCACCTCGACGCCGCTGCGCACCCGCACGCCGAGCCGGGCGAGCGCCGCGTCCAGGTGGGCCCTGGCCTTCGGGTGCATGCTCGCGCCCGGCTCCTGCCGGCCCAGCAGCACCACCTCGAGTTCCGGGTGCCGCTCGGCGATCTCCGCGGCGGCCTCGACGCCGGTGAGGCCGCTGCCGGCGACCACGACGGTCCCACCGTCGAGGCGTGTCAGCCGGTCGGCGAGGAGGGCGGCGTCCTCCGGGCTGTTGAGGGTGTGGGCGTGGTCGTCCACGCCGGGGACGGCGACGGTGTCCGCGATGCTGCCCAGGCCGTAGACCAGGGTGTCGTAGCGCAGAACGCGGTCGTCGTCGATCCGGACGGTCTTCGCCCCGGCGTCCACGGCGGTGACCCAGCCACGGACGAATCCGGCGCCGGTGCCGTCCAGCAGCTCCGGGATGTTCATCTCGGCCGTCTCCTGACCGGTGGCGGTCATGTGCAGTCGGAGCCGCTCGGTGAAGGTGTCGTAGGGGTTGACCAGCGTCACTCGCAGGTTTCCGCGTTTCCTGGTGCGGGCCGCGAGCTGGATCGCGGTGGAGAGCCCGGCGTAGCCGGCGCCCAGGACCAGGACCTCGTGCTGCTGCGTTGCTGTCACGTTCATCGCTCTGTTGTCTCTTTCGTGTCGGTCGTTCCCGCTGTGCGGACGACCACCAGACGCAAGCTGCCCTGCCGTTCGTGACATGGAGCCGATATGACCCGCGTCACACGAAGGGGAGGGAGCGTGTCCATCGTTCGCCGTGCGTTTGCGCCGGGGCGTTCTGCGCCCGGACGCCGCCGCGCCGGGCGCGGTCGTCGGCCGGATGGTCACCGCCTCCGACGGCGCGTCGGTCACGGCACACGTCAATCCACGTCGGCTGATCGGTGAGAAGCGGTCCCGCGGCCGGTTCGGCCCGCGGGGACGGTGTCTTTGGTGATGAGGGTGTCGTCGGACCAGCAGAGGCGGTAGAGGTCGACTTGTTCCAGCAGGTCGCGGCCCGATCGGTAGAACTCGCACGTGGTGCCGGTTGGTCGAGGGGTGGAGCGGGCGTGGTCGGGCGGGTAGGGATAGGGGCGGGCCGGCAGCAGTGAGGCAAGTTCGGTGCGCGGCCGGCCGGTGGTCAACTCGTCGAAGGCGGAGGGCGGTAGCACGCTCGTCGTCAACTGCCAGGCCAGGAAGCCGGCGGTGGGCACGAAGACGGCCGCTGCGGCGGCCGGCGCCGCGAAGGCCACCACGGAGCGGCGTCGAGCGGTGCGCCGTGCGTGGGCGAGCCGCCTGGTGAACTCAGTGGCGGTGGCTTCCGGGGCCGAAGGAAGGGTGATGTCGGAGGACGGCGACGCGAGCCCCGCATGTGTGCGCCGGTTCCAGGGCGGCTTTTCGGGCGCCGTCCTGGGTGCCGGGGCCGGGGTGGCAGGACGAGCTGTCGCCTGGTGGGGGAACAGGGCGATCACCTGAAAGCCGCCCCGGTGGGGGCCCGTGCGCAAGGAGCCGCCGAGAACCGTCATCCGTTCGCGGAGCCCGGTCAGTCCTCGGCGCCCGAGACCCTCCGCCCTTTCCGCGCCGGCGCGTGGAGCTCCGTCCGCCGGCGGGGCGGCGTTCACGACACTCACGCGGGTGCGGTCGGCGCCGTGTGCGATCTCCACACGGATCGCGCCGCCGGGGGCGTGTTTGACGGCGTTGGTGACGGCCTCCTGCACCACTCGATACATTCCGCGGTCGACCAGGGGCGACAACGCGGGCACCGCCCCGCGCCGCTCCCACCGCACGGGCACGCCGGAGGTGACGGCTCGGCCGAGGAGGTCGTCGATGGTGTCGTTGACGGGGCGGTCCGTGCCCGGTTCGGGGGTCTCGTGCAGGACGGCGATCGTCTCCCGCAGTTGCTCGACGGCGTCCGCGATCGTGCCCCGCAGGTCGGAGAGCTCGGTGCGGTCGCGGTCGGTGAGATCGGGGGAGAGTTCCAGGGCCCCGGCCCGCAGGGCCACCAGACTCAGGGCGTGGCCGAGGGAATCGTGCATGTCGGCCGCGATGTCGGCGCGTTCGGTCAGGCGCGCCCGCTCCGCAACCAGGTGTTGGCGTTCCTCAAGGCTTCGGGCCGTGCGCCATCCCTCGCGCACGAATTCGCGGCGGCCCCGCCAGTGCCTGCCGATCAGCCACGGAAGGAGGAGAGCGGCGGGCAGTACCGTCAGCGCCCAGAACCACCAAACGACCTACACCCGCAGCACCGCACACGTCGCGACATCCACAGCGAGGCACGCGGCGAGCACGAGAAGCGGGCCACGGGCAGCAGTGACCCGGGCTCCCAGCAGGCAACCGAGGGCAGCCAGCGACAGGACATGGGCGTTGGCCGGGGTCGAGGAGTCGGCCAGGCCCAGCGCGCACAGCCCGTTGGCGAGGATGACAGCGGCCCCCGGCCGACTGCGGGACAGCGGCACGGCCACTGCCAGGACGGCCAAAGGGAGGATCAGGTCCGAGAAGGGGGACACCGCGCCCGCGTCCCGAAAGCCGTAGCCGGTCGCGGCGGCGAGTACGGCCCACAGGGCCACGTCGCCGAACAGGACCCTGGCCGGGGGCAGGGGTATGCGCGAGTACGCCATGGCACGTCGCCCCTCCGGTCGGTGGCTGTTTTGGTCTACCTCCGTCGATTCTGCGGGACGGCTCCGAACCAGCGACCACAGGGTGCTCGGCGACCCCGCCACGGACAGGTTTCGACAGGCCGTCAGGCGTCCCTGCGGCGAAGGACGTACAAGCCGATCAGGTGCGCGGCCGCAGCCCATGCCACGACGATCAGAACGGAGGTGGCCGCCGAGTGCGGCGCGTCGGCGCCGATGAACATGAAGTGGTCTGCCGCACCGTGTGGCAGATGGTCGTTGATGGCCGCGAGGGTCGGGCCGCCGAGCCCGAGGAGCATGCTCGGCAACGCCCACAGGAGCGTGGTGAGGATCGACAGTGCTCCGGCCGCGTGACGCGTGACGAAGGCAACGCCGACGGTCAGCAAGGCGATCAGCGCCTGGTAGCCCCCGATGGCCAGGATCTGAGTGAGGGTCGTGCCCGCTTCGAACGAGGCCCGCCCGCCGAACCCTCCCCATGCCACCACCATCCCCACGATCGCGAAGCCGATCCCGGCGATGAAGGCGACTCCGCCGACCACCGCCGCTTTCGCCACATGGACCCGATGACGCCGGGGCACCCACAACAGTGACGCCCGCACGCTCCCCGTCGAGTACTCGGAGGTCACCGCGATCGTGGCGAGGATGACGACGGCGAACTGCGCCAGGACGGTGGAGGCGGCCGACGCGTTCCCGACGGGCTGGACCGCATGCCCGTTGATACGGGCGATCGCGGCGTAGTAGTAGGTGAACACCCCGGTGATCGCGAGGCCCGCCAAGAGGCAGAAGTAGGGGCCACGGACGGACCACAGTTTCGTCCACTCGGCGGCGATCGCCCCCGTGAAGCCCGCGGAACTCCTTCGGCTCCGATCGCGGGACGCTCCGCCTTGGAACGTATCCGTCCGTTCGGCGGGTGCCGTTGTCGGGGTCACTTTCGACCTCCGTCGTTCGACGCGGTGGTGGTTCCCGCCGGGCGCGCCTCCACGCCGGTGGCATATTCGACGCTTCGTGCGGTGAGGTCCATGTAGGCCTGCTCCAACGAAACTCGAACGTCGCTCAACCCGTGCAGCCGGACCCGGCACGCGTGGGCGAGGTCACCGACCTCGACGGCGTTGCGTCCCTCGACCGTGAGTTCGCCGGCCGGGGACGTCTCCACGCGCACTCCGTCCCTGGTGATCAAGCGGCGGACCAGCATCGCCCGCTCTTCCGGGTCGGGCACCAGGGCGCGCGCCGACGCGGGAGACGCGGCGGCGAGGAACTCCGTCATGGAGGTGTCGCTCAGCAGTCGGCCACGCCCGATGACGACGAGGTGGTCGGCCGTCAACTGCATCTCGCTCATCAGATGGCTGGAGAGGAACACGGTGCGGCCTTCCGCCGCCCCCTCGCGCACGAGCCGCCGGATCCACCGCACCCCGTCCGGGTCGAGGCCATTGACCGGCTCGTCCAGGACGAGCACCGGCGGGTCGCCCAGCAGGGCGCCCGCCACCCCGAGGCGGCCACTCATCCCGAGCGAGTACGTCCCGACCGGCCGCCGGGCCGCCTTGGCCAGGCCCGCCGTCTCCAGCACCTCATCCACACGACGGACCGGGATGCCGTTGGAGCGGGCTTGCGCCATCAGGTGGGCGCGGCCGGAACGGGCCGGGTGCACGGCTCGTGCGTCCAGCATCGCTCCGACCGCGCGCAGTGGCTGCCGCAGGTCCGCGTAGGGACGGCCTGCGATCAGGGCACGCCCGCCGGTGGGATGGTCGAGCCCCAGGATCATCCGCATCGTGGTGGACTTCCCGGCTCCGTTGGGCCCCAGGAAGCCGGTCACCCGTCCGGCCTGGACATCGAAGGTCAGGTCGTCCACGGCCAGGGTGCCGCCGTAGCGTTTGCTCAGTCCACGCAAGGTGATCACAAGAATCCTTCGTTGTCGGTCGCGTCACGAGGCGTACGGAAGGCGCGAGTTCGCCGGCGCCGCCGCCCCCGTCCGGTGGCCTCCCAGCCGACCGGCGCCGCGTTCTTCCGTACCCAGGCGACGCTAGAAGGCCGCGACACCGCGGCCCATCCGTCATGGGGCACCAGCACCTTGACTTTCGTCAGGGGTGTGATCAGCCCCTGGGTGTATCCGCGCGGCTCGGCGCCGAGAAGGCCGCGGCACGACCGTAGGCTCGCGACGTGGAAGAGACGATGATGAACGACCGGCCGGTCCGCGTCCTGGTGGCCGACGACGAGGCGATGGTCAGGGCCGGAGTACGGGCCATCCTGGCCCGCGATCCGCACATCGAGGTCGTCGCCGAGGCGGGCGACGGGTACGAGGCGATGGACCTCACCCGTCGGCACCGTCCGGACGTGGTCCTGTTGGACATCCAGATGCCCGCACTCGACGGATTGACGGCGATCACCCACCTTCAGAGGGAACTGCCCGGAGTCGGCGTGATCATGCTGACGACGTTCGGTCAGGACGAGTACGTCACCCGCGCCCTGGAAGAGGGTGCGGACGGCTTCCTGCTCAAGGCCGATGACCCGCGAGAACTCCTCAACGGGGTACGGGCCGTAGGAGCGGGCGGGGCTTACCTGTCACCGCGGGTCGCCGGCCGGGTCATCGCCGGGATGCGCGCCCACCGCGCGGCACATCCGCACCGGTCGCTGGAACGGCTGACCGAACGAGAACGGCAGGTATTGGCCGCACTGGGTGCGGGCCTGTCCAACGCGGAGATCGCCGGCCGGCTCCATCTCGTCGAGGGAACGGTGAAGGCGCACGTCAGCGCGGTCCTTGCGAAACTGGGCGTACGCAACCGAGTGGAAGCCGCCATCTGCGCGTATGAGGCCGGCCTGCTCCCGCCACTCCCCCGCTGACCCTCGGGGCCGAACGCGGCCGGCTCCGCGCCGGGGATGGGAACGTCGTCGTATGGCTACCCGGCGAAGAGCCGGAACTCCCCGTGGGACCGGTCCTGTGCACCTACTCCGGCCCCGTTCGGCACGTCCGCTAGTCGGCGAGCATGCCTTCGCGGAGGCGGGTGAGGGTGCGGGTGAGGAGTCGGGAGATCTGCATCTGGGAGATGCCCAGGCGCTCACCGATCTGCGCCTGAGTCATTTCCTGCCCGAAGCGCATCTGCAGGATGAGCCGCTCACGGCCTTCGAGCTGATTCAGCAGCGGGGCGAGCGTGCGGAAGTCCTCGAAGAGCTCGATCGCGGGGTCCTCGTTGCCCAGGATTTCGGCCAGCGGCCGGGCTGCCGTATCCGAGGACTCGTCCGTGTCCTGTTCGAGGGGCTGGCTGGAGTGGCCGTTGGCGGCCACGAGGCCCTCCACGGCTTCTTCTTCGGTGATGTCCAGGTGCTCAGCCAGTTCCCGGACGGTCGGCGCGCGGTCGAGGACCGCGTGGAGTTCTTCCTTGCCGCGCGCCAGCGCGATGCGCAGCTCCTGCAGGCGGCGCGGGACGCGCACGGCCCAGGTGGTGTCGCGGAAGTGCCGCTTGATCTCCCCGGTGATGTAGGGAAGGGCCAGGGTCGTGAACTCGTTGCCGAGGGTGGGGTCGAAGCGGTCGATGGCCTTGATGAGGCCGATGGTGCCGACCTGGATGATGTCCTCGATGTCCGTACCGTCGGTGCGGTTGCGGAACCGGCGGGCCGCGAACTGGACCAGGGACAGGTTCATCTCGATCAGCGTGTTGCGGACGTACTGACGCTCGTGGGTGCCCTCGTCCAGGGTGCGCAGCCGCTCGAAGAAGGCCTTCGAAAGGGCGCGGGCGTCTTCCGGCGCGACCTCGCGGGGTTCGGCGATCCGGGGCAGTTGCGTGGGGAGTTGCGGGGTCTCCGTCACCGCCTCGGTCGTGGTGTCCGCTGCGTGCGTGGTGAGGGTGTCCATCTCATCTCCCCAAGTACTCGGCTCCGACGCCCGGGGAGGCACCCCGGCCTGGCGCTGCTGTGTGCTGACCCCCAGATCATGCGTCAGACAGCCACACCCGTCAAGCAATACGCGAAACAGGTTTCGCGAGTTCAGTTGCTGTGCAGGAGTGAAGCGTTCCCTCCGAGAGTCCGGGCAGGTCGGTAGGGGCAGGTCGGTCGCCCGTCACGGGGCGGACGGCGGTCTCGTGTCGTGGAACCGGGCGGTGTGACCCGCCGTCGGCAGCCCTCAGGACGGTGCTGAGAGGTGCGCTCCGGCGTGACTCTGCTCAGTGAAGGTTCAGGTCCACGGTGATCCGCTTACCGTTGCCGGAGGGGGTGATGGTGAGGTGATCGGCCAGGCTCTGAACCAGGGGCCAGCCGTAGCCGCCTATGCGGATGACGGCCGTGGGGCCGGTCCGGGAGAGCGGGGCTCGGGGATTGCGGTCGGCCACCGAGAGGCGCAGCACGCCACCGTGCACGTCTGCGCGGAAGTCGGTCAGGCCGTCGCCGTGGCGTACGGCGTTGGTGACGAGCTCGGAGGTCACCATCAGGGCGTCCGTCACCGCGCGGGTATCGCGGGAGAATCCGGATCGCCGCAGCAGGTCCTGGACCTGGCGGCGGGCTTCGGCCACCGTGGTGGGAAGCGGGGGGTGTTCAGCCGTGGCAATCGTTCCCGAGTGGGGGCTGTGTCCACCCCGCTCGTCGCTCCCTCGTGACCGTTCCATGTCTCGGCGTCTGCCCGGTATCCGCTGGACCACGCCGATCCTCGCATACCGGTCCCCGCCCCCGCGGTCGCAGTGACCGCGGGGGACAAGGGCCGGCCGAGCGCGGGACTTTCGCTGGCGGACCCTTCCTCTTCGGCATTTCGAAGTGCCGCTCGGACGACGCACCGGGAGCGCGCCTCCTGGTCGAGGTCCTGAGGCATTTTCGTCGGCTGCGATGGACAGCCGGCCTCGGCAGGCGGGTCATCCGCTGTCCGAGCGGATCGGCGTCCGCGGGCCGCGCCCTATGCGGCGTCGTCCGTCACGTAGGGCGCGAAACCGTCGTTGTTCTTGCAGCCGAGTTCCTCGTAGGTGTTGACCTTCGTCTGTGGATCCGTGTGGGTGAGCCGGAACTTGCAGGCCCCCTTGATGAAACGGCCCATGACCCCGCCGGGGAAGTCGACCTCCTTGTTCCACAGGTAGGGCGAGTTGTAGTTGTTCAGGCGGGCGGTGGCGTTGACGTCGATGCCGCCGGGCGCGTGGATCTCGTAGACCCAGCCGGTCTTCGCGCTGCCGTACGTGGCGAACTTCTGCGCCACCCACTTCTCACAACTGGTGCTGAGGTGTGCGCTGTTCTGGCCGCCACCCTTGACGATGTACTCGGCGAGCGGGGTGACCTGCTCGCCCCGGGGCGTGAAGCCGGTCCGGAAGATCTCGTCCACGGTCTCGCGGGTGTCGCCGCGCCACAGGGCGTTGACGTCCGAGCGCCACTGCCACCGCTCGAACGCCGCTGCGCCGGCGACGGGGCCTGCCAGCGAGGGGTTGGTCGTCGTGCGCCACCAGTCCCAGGCCCGGTACTCGACCGCGGGCCCGCAGGGCGCGGTCAGCGGGTCGTCGCGGACGGCCGCCGAGGTGGCGGGGGACACGGCCGCCGTCGCGGGAGAGACGGCGGCGGCGAAGCCGAGGGAGGCGAGGGAGACGGCGGCGAGCACCCGCAGAGCGGCCTGGAACATGGTGAGGGCCCATCAGTCGATCAATGTGACGGGCCCCTTTATAGGTGCGGGTGCCGAGGCCCGTCCGGGACCGTCCGGCGGGTCCACCCGCATGGGCGGATCAGTAGTACTGGGGAAAGGATCCGCCGCCCCACCTCGAACCCGCCGCCACAAGGCTCACGCACCCTGCTTCGGGAGCGGACGTTCGAACAAGGCCGCCGGGGACCATCCGTCGGCACCGCCGAAGGCGCCGCCTGTCCGGAAGTTGTCGCCGACATACGACGCACTACCGACCCCGACCGAGCGGCTCATCACGGCCGCTGTCCGTAGCCCGCCGTCAACTGTGCGCAACGTTCGCCCGCGCATGCTCCCGCGGCGTCTTGACTCCGCAACACCACCGACCACCGCCCCGGCTCCCCGGGGCGGTGGTCGGTCCCGCTGGACGCGACGGTGGGGACGGGTGCCGCGCGTCGCGGTAGGTCGTCAGACCCGTTGGGCGCGGTGGAAGAGGGGGTGCAGGACGCGCCGCCGCAGGGCTGCCCGTGCGGCGTTCGCCCCGGGTGCCCCGTGGACGCCTCCGCCGGGGTGGGCGGCCGCCGAAGCCAGGTACAGGTGGGCGATGGGGGTTTCGGGGCGGCCGGTGCCCGGGGTGGGGCGGAAGATCGCCTGCTGGTGCAGGGCGGTGGTGCCGTTGTTGATGGAACCGTTGTGGAGGTTCTCGTTCATGGCCTGGAGAGTCGTGGGAGCCAGGATCCGGCGGGCGCCGATCAGGGCGCGGAAGCCCGGGGCGTACCGCTCCACCTGCGCTTCCACGCGGTCGGCCATGGCTTCCTGCTCGCGGGTGTCCCAGCGGCCGGTGATGCCGTCGGCGCCGGCGTCTCCGATGACACGTTGGGGCAGGTGCGTGTAGGCCCAGGCGGACTCCGTACCGGCGGGCGAGCGATCGGGATCGGCCGTGGTCATCTGTCCGAAGAGGACGAACGGCTCGTCGGGCACGTAACCGGTGGCGATCCGGGAGGCGAAGCGGGTGAGGCCGTCCACGCCGTCGGCGAGATGGACGGTTCCCGCCCCCACCGCCCCGGGCGCCGACCACGGCACCGGCCCGGTCAGGGCCCAGTCGACCTTGAAGGTCGCGAAGTCCCACTGGAAGCGTTCCAGGTCCCTCATCAGGCGTGCCGGGAGGTGCTCCTCACCCACCAGATCCCGGTAGAGGGCGGGCGCGGAGGTGTCCGCCAGCACGGCACGGCCCGCCGGCACGTCCTCGCCGCCCTCGGTCCTGACCCCGACCGCGCGGCCGCTCCGTACGACGACGGACGCGACCCGCTCCCCGCACCGAAGGACGCCCCCACCGCGACGGAATCGGTCGACCAGGGCCGTGGTCAGGGCGCCCGCCCCGCCCACGGGGACCGGAAAGCCGTGGCTCTGCCCGAGCATCGACATCAGCCAACCGAAGCCGCCGCTGCCGGCCGCCTCGGGGGCCAGGTCGGCGTGCAGCGCGTTGCCCGCCAGGAGCAGGCGGCCGCCCTCGCCGACGAACGTCTCCTCGCCCAGCCGTCGTACGGGCAGGGCCACCATGCGGGCGAACCGCAGCCCGCCCGCGGCACGCAGCTTCCCCGCCAACCGCAGGCCGTCGCGGACCGGCGGGAACGGTGTGAAAAGAGCCTGCACGAGGTCGGGACCCAGCCGCGCCCACGTCCGGTACAGGGCCTCCCAGGCATCGCCGTCCGCGTCCGCGAACTCTGCCAGCCCCGCGCACGTGTCCTGCACGCGTCGCTCCAGGACCGCGCACCTGCCGTCGAGCAGCGGGTGGGCGAGGACACTCGGGGCGTGAGTCCAGCGCAGGCCCTCGCGGGCCAGATCGAGGCCGGCGAGGACCGGAGAAGCCGCCGCGAGCGGATAGAACGCGCTGAAGACGTCCGAGACGAAATCCGGGTCGACCCCCCGATCACTGCGCACGGCGCCGCCGGGTTCGTCCTGTGCTTCCAGGACCTCCACGCTCCACCCGGCATCGACCAGCAGGTTCGCGGCGACGAGCCCATTGGGACCGGCCCCGATGACCACCGCGTCAGGCATGGAGCACCTCGTGCGGCCGTTGTTCCACGATCCTGGCCAGGCGGGCCAGCATGCCGCGATGCCGCAATTGGAGAGCGGCCTCGCTGATCGGGTTGTGGAGGGTTCCACCGAGGCCCCGCAACGGGTGCTCGTCGCAGACGACCAGCGTCTCCTCGCCCCAGGGCCTGAGCTGGAGGAAAATCCTCGCCGTACCCAGGGACTTGAACGCCGCCTCCAGCTCCAGTTCCTTGCCGGTCTCCCGATGTCGGACCGTGGTGGTGCCTTCGGTGGCCCACGGCCCCAGTTTGATCGTGTAGCGCAGCCGGGAACCGGGTTCGGGCCAGGCGCTGTCGAGCGGGGTGGAGTCACACGGCCCCACTACCCAGTCCCCGTAACGGTTCGGGTCGGCGAGTACGGCCCACACGGCGCGCGGGGGGCGCCGGATGAGCTGATGGCGTACGGCCACGATGACCTCCTGGCGGCAGAGCGGAACGGGGAACCAAACCTGCCGCGCCGCTGCGACCGGGACGGGAGTGCTCCCTGAGGCAGGGGTGATGGCACGGTCATGGGGCGCGTACCCCGCTCCCGCCGAATCACGCGGCCCGCGGAGGGACGGCCGGACATCGACGCGGGCCACCGGCCGCGCAAGCTCCGACATCGACGCGCGGAGTGGCGGGCACTGATCGGCGGGCCACGCCGGAGCGCCGTCGGACCCTCACTGGCGCCTACGCCCGGGGGACCCGATGCTGCTTGCCACCCGCCTCCGACGGGTTCGGCCACATGGGTGACGCCCCTCGACGTCGTCCGCATCCGTCGGCATCGGACGCGATCCGGTGAACGGCGACGTAACAGGGGCAGCAGTGGCGGGCGCTTCCCCGTTTGCGCAAGGAGGCGCGGATCCTGCGGAACCAGTAGCCCTTGTCGCCGACCACCCGGTGGGGCCGGGTGCGTGGTCGGCCGGCTCCGCACGGTGTGATGCGCATGCTGGCCCTGCCCGTGGCGGCGGCCGGCTCCCCCTACAGCGGGCCTCGGGGGCCGGGGGCGGGCAGGTGACCCGTATCGGCGGGCGGCATGGCCGGCTCCGGGCGCGGCGCGCGCGATGCCTTCCGGGGTGATCACGGGCGGCGTGGGGCGTGGCGCCGGGGCCGTACACTCGGCTCATGAGTTCCGGCGGGGTGGTGACGATGAGCCCGCGGGCTGCCACGGCGCCGTACCCGGCCGCCATCCCCGGCCGTCAAGGTCTGGATTCCGCCTGCCGCGCCGAAGCGCCGCAGCCCGTCCTCCGCGCGCTGCACGGCCACGGCTAGCTGGCTTTCCCTTCGTACCACAGGGCCGTTCAGGCCCCGCCCGCTCTGCAGGTCGATCAAGGTCGCGACCGCGCGGACCGGTGAGCAGCTCGACCTCGGGCTGCGCGACCTCGGGCTGCTCGACCTCAGGCTGTTCGACCTCAGGCTGCCCGGATCCGGGTGCTTGTTCCTCCCCTCCATCGCACCGCAGGACCCCGTCCAACGGCCGAACCCGCCCCGTCGCAGCCGGCTCGCCGAGGACCGTTCCACGTCACCACCGCAGCTTCCGGCATGCCGCCGGTCCTGCCGTCCGGCGACGGTCGCACGACAGGGCCGCGCCGTTTTCGAAGGAATCACTGTGAAGCTCAGCGACTTGCTGGCCGGGCACGACCACGAGGTACTCAGGGGTGACACCGAGGTGCTGGTCACCGCGGGAACGGCCTTCGACGCACACCGGGTGACCTCGGGCTCACTGTTCTTCGCCGTACCCGGTCATCGGGCGGGCGGCCCGGAGTCCGTGGGAGCCGCCGTCGCGCGCGGTGCGGTGGCGGTACTCGTCGAAAGCGACCTTCCGGGCCTTCCCGCATCGGTACGGGCGTCCGATTCCGGAGTCTGTCTGGTCCGGGTGGCGGACACCCGGAAGGCAGCCTCGCTCGCTTCCTCGCGCTACCACGGAGAACCGGGACGACGGATGGACGTGGTCGCGGTCACCGGAACCAACGGGAAGACCTCGGTGTCGTACATGGTCGAGTCCGCGTTGCGGATCGCCGAGGGGACGAAGACCGGGGTCATCGGGACGGGTGGCAGCCGGATCGGTGACGAGTTGATCCCGATGCCGCCGTCGGTGCTCACCACGCCGGAGGCACCCGACCTGCAGTACCTGCTCGGGTACATGCGCGACCGCGACGTCGCCGGCGTGGTGCTGGAGGCAACCTCGATGGCCCTTCTGACCCACCGGCTGGACCACGCCTTCGTCGATGTCGGGGTCTTCACCAACCTGACGCAGGACCACCTGGACGACCACGGAACGATGGCGAACTACCGGGACGCCAAGCTGCGTCTGTTCCAGGGCCTGTGCCGGCACGCGGTGGTCAACGCCGACGACCCCGTCGGGGCCGGAATCCAGCGGTTGATGCCCGAGGCGGTCACCACGTACGCCCTCGACGCTGTCGAGGCGGACTACCGGGCGACCGACATCGACATGGACGCCTCGGGCATGCGGTTCACCCTGCACCACGACGGCCACGCATACCCGGCGTCGATCCCCGTGCCCGGCCGGTACGCGGTGGCCAACGCGCTCGCCACGGTGGCGGCCTGCCACACCTTGGGACACGAGTTGGCCGGGCTCATCGCCGCGCTCGCCCGGATGCCTCCGATCCCGGGCCGGTTCGAACGCTTCGAGACCCCGGGCAGGACCTCGGTGATCGTGGACTACGCCCACTCCCCCGACTCCCTGCGCAACGTCCTGACCACGATCCAGGGTTACGCCACCGGCCGGGTCATCACCGTCTTCGGCTGCGGCGGAGACCGCGACACCACCAAACGCGCGGAGATGGGCGAGATCGCCGGAGCCCACTCCGACCTGTGCGTCCTCACCTCGGACAACCCCCGCACCGAAGACCCCGAAGCGATCCTCGACCAGATCGCCCCCGGGCTCACCTCGACCGGCACACCGTTCCACCGGTTCACCGACCGCCGGCTCGCGATCGCCTTCGCCCTCTCCGCGGCGGGTCCGGACGACACCGTCCTGATCGCCGGGAAGGGCAGCGAACCCCACCAGATCATCGGCGAGGAACTCATCCCCTTCAGTGACATGGCAACGGTCCGCGAACTCGCCGGCAGCTGAAAGAGCGCTCCGAACCGAGCCCGCCACCACCCCGACCTCGGATGACGCCCGATCCCCCGCTGCTGTCCGTCGCGTCCCAGGGCAGGGGTGCGGCCGGATGGACCTTCGGCCGCTCCCACACGAGGTTCGGCCGCTCCAGCGCGAGGGCCCGGTCACCGGGGTAGAGATCCCGGGGGCGGCGTGGCCCGGTGGTCGCGAGGCCGTCTACGCCGCCGGCGCGCCGTTCCGTACCGCCTTGCGGTGGCGGGCGGTCAGCCGCGAGCCGGACTCGCGGCGGGCGGCGCGGCGCAGGAGCGGTACCGCGAGGAGGAACCCGAGGACCGCCCAAGCCGCGAGGACCAGGGCGACCGTGGGCAGTTCCCAGGAACCGGCAGGCTCGGCGGTCCGTGCCGAGTCCGGGAGCAGTGCCGAACGCAGGCCCTGCGCCATCCACTTGAGCGGAAACACCGAGGCCACCTGTTGGACCGGCACGGGCAGTGCCGTGATGGGGAACACCGTCCCCGAGGTGAGCAGCAGCCCCATCGTCGGCAGCATGATCAGTGCCAGGGCCTCGCGGGGGTTGGGCAGGACGGCGCCGATGGCCGCGCCGAGGGGTACGACGGCGAGCAACCCGAGGGCGGTGACCCACAGCAAGGTCAGCCAGTCACCCGGCCCGCGCGGTAGTGGTCCGTCCGCCAGCAGGGCGCCGGCGACCAGGAGCAGCGCCAGGGTGCCGACCGCCAGGACGACCACCAGCAGGCATTTGGCGACGAGGTAGGCGGGTATCCCTCCGGGAGTGGCGCGCAGCCGCAGTAGGGTGCCCTCTTCCCGTTCGGTCACGAGGATCTGCGGGAGGTTGATCAGCCCGACCTGGAACAGCAGGTAGGCGGCGAAACCCGCCAGCACCAGATGAGACATCGGGGTTCGGGTGCCTGGCACGTCGTCGCTGAGGTAGGCGGCGACGAGCACCGCGACGACCACGTTGGTCAGCTGGCCGGACATCTCCTTGCCGTTGCGCAGGAAGTGCCGCAGCTCGATTCCGCCGCGTTGGAGTCCGGCACGCCAGCTGTTCGCCCGGTTCGTCATCGGTGTCCCCTCATGCGGTTGGTGTTTCCGCGTCCGTGTCCGCATCCGCATCCGTGTCCGTAATGGTGTCCGTAATCGTGTCCGTGTTCGTGCCGCCGGCCTCCCGGTGCACCATGTGCAGGTAGGTGTCCTCCAGCGTCGGGCGGCGGACCTGCAGGTCGGCGATCGGGCCGTCCGCGTGTCGGTGGAGTTCCCAGACCAGCCGTGAGGGTTCCGCCGTGCGTTCGCGGCGGGGCGTCCCGTCGTCGGCCGTCCAGCGGACCTCGGCCTGGGCGGCGGCGCGCCGGGCCAGTTCCGCAGGTGAGCCGCAAGCCCGGATCCGGCCGCCGACCAGCACGGTGATCCGGTCGGCGAGCCGCTCGGCCTCCGCCAGGTCGTGGGTGGTGAGCAGGACGGTGACGCCCTCGTCGCGGGCCAGCTGTTCGACCAGGACGTGGAACTCGTGCCGCGCCTGAGGGTCGAAGCCGGTGGTCGGCTCGTCGAGGAAGAGGAGTTCGGGGCGCCCGACGATGCCGAGCGCGACATCGAGGCGCCGGCGCTGCCCGCCCGACAGGCGGTCCACCCGTTGGCCGGCCTGGTCGGTGAGGCCGACCAGGGCCAGCAGTTCGGCCGGGTCGCGTGGGTCGGGGTAGTAGGTCGCGAAGTGGGTCAGCAGCTCGGCGACCCGCCAACGGCGGTGGTCGCGCCAGGACTGCAGGACCAGGCCGATCCGGGCCCGCCACGCGTCGCCGCCCCGCTCGGGGTCGGTGCCGAGGACGCTCACCTCCCCGCCGGAGCGCTGCCGGAAGCCTTCCAGGATCTCGACGGTGGTGGTCTTCCCCGCGCCGTTGGGTCCGAGCAGCGCGAAGACCTCGCCGCGGTGAACGTCCAGATCGATGCCGCGCAGGACGTCGACATCGCCGTACGCCATGGTCAGATCGCGCACCTGGATCACCGGCTGGACGTCGGTGCGCCCGTACGTCGTCATCGGCCGGTCTGCGCGTGGGGCTGCTGTCGGGCGGCCTCCATCGCGGGTCCGGCGCCGTCGACGATGGCTCGGAGTGCCGCCACGTGCCCCTTGAAGGCGGTGCGGCCGCGGTCCGTCAGGCGTACCTTCGTACGGCGGTTGCGGCCGCCGCCCTCCTTGTGGGTCTCCAGGTACCCGGCCCCCTCCAAGGTGTGCAGTTGCTTGGACAGCGCGGAGTCGCTGAGCGAGAGGCTGTCGCGGATGAAGGCGAAGTCCGCCCACTCGGTGGCGGCGAGCAGCGCGACCACCGAAAGGCGGGTGGCGGGGTGGATCAGCTCATCGAAGCCGGTGGGAGTGCTCATCGGCCCGCCTCCTGGTCGGCGGTCGGTTTGCCGCCGCTCCGCACCGCGTCGACCGCCCAGCGGTTGACAGGACCGAGGGACAGCAGGTAGACGGCCACCGCGACCGTGGCCTGGATGGGGCCGGCGTAGATCGGCTCCAGAGGTTCGGTCAGGAGGTCCACCAGCACGATCGTCCCGCCGACCAGCACCGCCGTCACGCCGAACGCCGCCCACGTGCGCCCGGGGTAGCGCGTGTGGTGCAGTTGCATCCGGTTCCTGCGGCTGCTCATCACGATCAGAACGCTCAACAGGCCGACGTAGGCGGCCATGAACAGTCCGACGCCCCACCCGGGCAGGTCCAAGCCGACGCCGGCCAGGAACACCCACATGAGCGCGGCCGTGCCGTAGGCCATGCCGCGCCCGCCGGACGCGGAGCGCTCGAACTCGTCGTACACCCGCTCCTGCGGCACCCGGATGCGCTGGAGGTCTTTCCATGCCTGTTCGGCATCCACTGGCGTGCCCATGATCACTACTCTCCCGATCTCGATTGCTTTCCCACCAGGAAAGTTACCTTCGACTTTCCTGGCAGGCAAGTCGAAAGTGTGCCGGAGCGGGGAGGCGGGACCGGCAACGGTCTCCTCGATCCATGGCCGATGGCCCGTTCCGGCGATCTCCAACCTCGGATCGCACGCCTTTCCCCGGGGCCCTGAGGGCCCAATCCCCTGCAGGGCACGGGAGAGGCTCGCCGCTGCTACCAGCAGGCGAGTCCCGGGAACTCCGTGTCGACCTCTTCGACGATCTGGGCGGTGACGGCCCCTGCCGGGGGCAACGCCCCGCCCGCTTCGCGGTTCGGAGGAGCCACCCGGCGGGCTCCGCCAGGGCCGGCGATGGGCGGCTCTAGGTCCGGTTGAGGGGGCTTCAGGGGCGGAATTGGGGTCGGGACGTGTGGCCCGTGGGTTGCTGGGCGGGAAACATGAGTGGCGGCTTCTGCCAAATTGTCCACCACATCATGGAGTTGTCATGCGATACCGCATTTCGGCCGCCCTGGCTCTGGGGGCCGCCCTCGCCCTCGCACCCGTGGCGACTGCCTCCGCCGCCACCCCGACCACCGTCACCGCCGACCAGTGCTTCAAGAACGGCGGCTTCTTCGGCGGCTACAACAGTGACGCCAAGGCGTTCTGCACGCGCGGCGTGTACGACGGCATCCCGTTCGACAAGGACCCGAACCAGGGCTGGTGTCCCGATGGCCAGCACATCGTCTTCCGATACCTGCAGGGCCTCTTCTGCGTACCCAACGTGCCGACCGTCAAGGGCTGACCCCGGCCGCTCGGAGTTCGCGTGAGCTGACAGCCCCGCAGCGAACCGGCCACTGCGGGGCCTGTGAGCGCCTGCGCCCCCCGACACCCGCGTCGACGTCGAGGTGTACGTGTCCGCCCCGCGCGACCACCGGTCGATTCAGTCAGTGACCGCCGCTCGGTGCGATGCAGCCGCCTTCCCCGTAGGCGCCGTGGGCCTTGATCCCGTCGGGATCGGTGGGTGTTCCGGTGACGCAGGGGCCGGCGCCGGGGATGAAGAGCGTGAAGGCGAGCGCGCCGCCGGTGCGGTAGACGTGCGCGTCGTGGCTGTCCGAGCGGTAGCCGAGTCCCTTGAGCACGGACTTAAGCTCCGCTTCGGCGGTGGGCGTGGTGGCGCCGGGCCGGGTCAACGCCTGACGGATGCGCAGGGCGTGGGCGTCGCCCCGGCAGCGCATCGCCGGGGTGAGTCGGGTCGTCTGCCGGTAGGCGTGGTTCTCGGCGTACTTGGCGGCCTCGGGATCCGTGGGCAGGGCGGAAGGCTCGGTCGGCGCGGGCTCCGACGCGGCCGTCGCGGGGCAGCCTGCCGCTATCCCCGGGAAGTCCTTGTCATGGGCTGCCACGGGGTCCGTGGGGATCGGAGCGGCGACGGGCGCGCTCTCGGAGGCCGCGCCGGCACCGGCTTGCGTGGTGCCGCATGCGGCCATGGCCGACAAGCAGAGGACGAGGGCAGCGGCGGCGAGCCGGGGCGAGCGTGTCACGGTGGTCTCCCATTCCCTTCCCCACCGGGCGGGGCAGGACCATCGGCCATTTTTTCACACGACCTGCGCGGGGCTGAAGGTGCCCGGGGCAGGCGGTGGCCGCCTCCGCTCAAGGACGGTGTGAGCCTCTTCGGGTTGTGCGAACTCTCGCCCGTGGCAGGCGTCTCGGTGCGGGTGGTGATCCCGCGGGGCCGCCGGAGCGCGCGGCGCCGAGGTCCCCTCCGGGCACCGTCAGACGGGTTCGGTGGCGAAGAGTTCGAGGTGGCCGCAGCGGGAGCAGCGGTACGCCTCGATCCTGCGGCGGGGCCGGCCCAGCCGCTTGGCGCCCCCGAACAGACCACGCTCCAACGTCCCGGCGATCCAGCGTGCGTAGCCGCGCGAGCCCTCCCCCGCGTCCTCGACGAAACCCGGTTCGAGTCCGACGGCGCCGCAGTACGTGCATTTCATCCCGTCCACGGGACGAGTGTACGAAGCGAGTGAGGGGGTTCGGTCTCCCAGGGCTTCTCGCTTCTCCTTCCTCCTGCGTGCGGGCGGGCCCGATCAGAGCTCGTACGTCGTCGGCGCCGGTCGCGGAGCCGGTCCGCGAGCGTGTGTCCTCGCTCGCGGACCGCCTCGCGGGGTCGGGGGTGTGCGAGCAGATCCGTGCGACGCGGCCGGCGGTCCGCGCGCCGGTGGCTGTGCCGGATCCGCCCGCCCCCGGTCTCTCCGAGCCGCACGGCCACGGCGTCGGACTGCGGTGCGGGCCCGCCAGGGGTCAGCGCACCCAGTAGGGCCGCTTCCGGCAGTCCACGTGCGCGGCCCGGCTCCTGTCACCGCTCCGGCCGGGAGACCCCGCGCGCGGTGCCGCTGTCCTTGGATGCGGCGTCCTGGAGGCGGTCCCGTCGATTCGGCTGAGGCGCGGCTCAGCGAAACGCGGCGATGCTGCGGGCGACCCAGTTGTCGAAGGGGCGCGGGCCGCGGCCGAGGACTCGTCGCACGTCCGGGCTGATCCGCAGTTCGGCGGGGTTCGGGGCGGCAAGGATGTCGAGGGTGTCGTCTGCGAGCTCCGGCGGAACGAACCGGGTCATCGCGTCCTTGGCCTCCTCGCGGGTGAGTTCGTGGAACCGCAGCGGCCCGCCGAGCGCGGCGGCGATGACTGCCGCTTGCCGGCGCGGCGTGATCACCTCGGGACCGGTCAGCGTGAAGATCTGGCCGGTGTGCCGGTCGTCCAGCAGGCAGGCCGCCGCGACCTCGGCGATGTCCGCCGGGTCCACGACCGGAACCCCGACATCGCCGAAGGGTGCGGCGACCGTGCCTCGGGTGCGGACGGACTCAGCCCAGGCCAAGGCGTTGGAGGCGAAGCCGCCCGGCCGCAGGACGGTCCAGTCCATGCCGGACCCGCGCAAGGCGTCCTCCACCGCGCGCATCGCGATCCGCGACGGGCCGTGCGGCCTGGTGGCCACGCCCTGCGAGGACAGCAGGACGACCCGGCGGACCCCGCCGGCCTCGGCCAGATCGATGATCTCGGTCGGCCTGGCTTCGGGGGCGTGCAGGTCGCCGGACAGCAGGAGGAACAGCGCCGTCGCCCCCTCCAACACTGCGGCGAGACCCTGCGGTTCGGACAGGTCGGCCCGCACGTGCCGGACCCCGTTCGCCACCGCCGCCTCGTGTCGCGACACCGCCGTCACCTGCTCGCCCGCCTGGACCAGGGCCTGCGTCAAAGGCCGGCCCACGTTCCCGGTAGCTCCGGTCACCACCATCATGTTCTGCTCCTGGTCAGTTGTGCGCTGTGACAACCGACGCTAGGAGGCCGACTTACTTTCCGTAAGGACATACCCGGAGGTAAGCTCCGGACATGAAGGAAGGCGCGCAGCTGACGCAGGCCGAGGCGGGCCGGCCGTATGAGGTGTTTCACACCGACTGCCCCGCCCGGGACGTGGTCGACCATGTGACCAGCAGGTGGGGGATCTGGGTTCTGATCTCCCTGCGGCACAACAACCTGCGTTTCTTCGAGCTGCGCGACAGCATTCAGGGCATCAGCGAGAAGATGCTCGCTCAGACGCTGCGCGCACTGGTCCAGGACGGTCTGCTCTGGCGCGAGGTCGAACCGACGACACCACCCCAAGTCACCTACGGGGTGACCGAGTTCGGCCAGGACATCGCCGAGCCCCTGACGGACTTGTTCGACCGGGTCACGCGGCGGCTGCCGGCCGGCGGACGTTCGCCGCAGAGCGACTGAGCACGGCAGGCCGGCGAAGCGACTGCGCGGAACCGATCGACACGGTCGCCGGCTCCCGTCATCCCGGGCACCCAACTCCGCTTCGAGGAGCGGGTGATGGGTGTGCTGTACATCGCATCGGGTAGCCGCGCCGCATCACCCCTTCCAGGAATCCCGCCGCTCCGTGGAACGACAGCACCCTCGGCCTCTTGATGTACGGGTACGCGTGGCTGCCCGGCCGGATGCGCCGGGAGTCCGCAAGGGTGGTCAGAACTCAGGGTGGTGCTCTTCGACCTGATCGCCGATGTCCTCGCTCGGGCGGTGTGCGACTGGGCGGGGCTCCCCCTGAGCGACTCGGCGGCCTCGGAGCCGGCACGCGACTGCACGGCCATGGTGGACGGGTTCGCCGTTCCCGGGTCCCGCCATCTGCGCGCCCGCCGCGCCCGTGCCCGTGCCCGACCGGAGAAGGCCTTGGCCGACCTGATCGCACGGGTGCGCGGGACCCAGCCGGAGGCCGTCACCAAACGTTCGGCCCTGGAGACGGTGGCCTGGTACCGCGACCCGGAGGGGCGGCTCCTGGACCCGCGCACCGCCACGGCCGAGTTGCTGGACCTCGTACGGCCCACCATCGCCGTCGCCTGGTTCGCCACGTTCGCCGCGCACGCGCTGCACCGGTGGCGGCGATACCCGTTCACGCGTTCACCCGTTCGGATCAGAGCGGTCACTACACGTCATACCTGCGAGACACCGTGTGGCGCAGGTCCGGCAGCGCCTCCTCCCGCGTTCCGGTGTCGCCGAGCGGTTGCGGGCGGGCGCCCCGGGGTGCGGGCTGGGGAGGGGCACGAGGTGAGCGCGGGACATCGAGGTCGCTGCGCGTCACGTGCCGTACCGCACTGGAGGAATGCACCGATGAGCGCTGGAAACGGATTCCTGAGCACCGAGCAGCTGATCAACCTCACGGCCTACGACACGGACGGTGAGAAGATCGGCAGCATCGGCCAGGTGTACCGCGACGACGCGACCGGCCGACCCGAGTGGGTCACCGTCAAGACCGGCTGGTTCGGCATGAAGGAGTCGTTCGTCCCGCTGGCCGGCGCCCGCAGCGACGGCGAGGCCCTGCACGTCCCGCACGCCAAGGAGCTCGTCAAGGACGCTCCGCGCGTCGACGCCGACCAGCACCTGGACGTCGATGAGGAGCGCAGGCTGTACCAGCACTACGGCCTGCCCGGCTCCCACGACAACGGCAAGGGCAAGGGCAACGGCAACGGCAAGGCCCGCCGCACCGCCGTGGACGCCCCCGGGACCGCCACGGGAACGTACGTCGACGAGCCGCGCGAGGGCCGCGGCGGCGACGAGGTGGTCCGCTCCGAGGAGCGGCTGCGCGTGGGTACGACGAACGAAGAGGTCGGGCGCGCCCGGCTGAAGAAGGTCGTCGTCACCGAGAACGTCACCACCACCGTCCCCGTCAGCCACGAGGAGGTCCGCGTCGTGCGCGAGCCCATCCGCAAGGGCGAGCGGGTCAGGGGCGGCATCGGTGAGGCGGAGAAGGAAGTGACCCTGCACGCCGAACGCGCGGTGACGCGCAAGGAGACCGTGCCGGTCGAGCGCGTACGGCTGGAGACCGAGAGGGTGACGGAGCAGCAGGAGGTCTCCGAGACCGTCCGCAAGGAGCAGGTCCGTTACGACGAGGACAAGAACGCCCGCCGTGGCGAGGGCAGGAACGGCCCGCGCCGCTGATCCGGCGCGGCCACGGCCGCCTGCGTGCGGGAGGGCCCGGACTCGACGAGTCCGGGCCCTTCCCGCACGCCCGGTGGGCCGGAACCGTCAGACGGGCCACCGCCATCCGGTGATCTCGGCCGGGTCGACGCCGGTGCGCCGCAGCTCCGCGCGCAGCCGGTCGCGGGTCCGCCGGTAGTGCTCGGCGAGGTCCCGGGACCGGCCGGAGCGGCTCTCCGTGTACGCCAGTGCGGCGGCGGCCAGGTCGTGGCGCGAGGTCCCGTTGAGGGTGAGCAGGTCGTACGGGGTGGTCGTGGTGCCCTCCTCGACGTACCCGCGGACGTGGAACCGCTCGGGGTGCGGGCGGCCGTGGAGCAGTTGGTGCACGGCCGAGGGGTATCCGTGGAAGTCGAAGACGACGGGGACGTCCTCGCCGAACAGGGCGCGGAAGCGGTCCTCCGCCATCCCGTGGGGGTGGCGCTCCGGCGGCGCGAGGGCGCACAGGTCCACCACGTTCACGCAGCGGATCCTGGCGTCGGGCAGGTCGCGGCGCAGCAGGTCGACGGCGGCCAGCGTCTCGACGGTGGGGATGCCTCCGGCGCAGGCGAGGATGACCTCGGGTTCCTCGCCGCCGTGGGTGCTCGCCCACTCCCACACGGAGGCGCCCGCGCGGCAGTGGGCGCGGGCCGCGTCGAGGTCGAGCCACTGGGCGGCGTCGTGCTTGCCCGCGACGACGGCGTTGACCTTGCCGGTCTCGTCCAGCAGGTCCGCCATGGTGACCAGCAGGGTGTTGGCGTCGGGTGGCAGGTAGACGCCCGTGACGGTGTTCTTCCGGTTGAGCAGGTTGTTGATGAACCCGGGGCCCTGGTGGCTGTAGCCGTTGTGTTCCTGACGCCATCCCTCGCTGGTGAGGAGGTAGGTGAGGCTGCTCACCGGGGTGCGCCAGGGGACGTCGCGGGAGGCCTTCAGCCATTTCGCGTACTGGTTGACCATGCTGTCCACGACCGCGGCGAAGGCCTCGTAGGTGGGGAAGAGGCCGTGGCGGCCGGTGAGCAGGTAGCCCTGGAGCCAGCCCTGGCAGTTGTGCTCGGACAGCATCTCCATCACCCGGCCGTCGCGGGTCAGGTCCTCGGAGTAGCCCTCTGCCGGCCAGACGTAGGCACGGCCACTGACCTGCAGGACCGCGTCGAGCTTGTTGGAGGCCAGTTCGTCGGGCGAGACGATGCGGAAGTCCCGGTTCTCGGCGCTGGTGCGCATCAGTTCGGCCAGCCATCCGCCGAGGGCGCGGGTGGGGCTCGCGTCGGCCGTTCCGGGCCCCCGGGGCAGGTCGACGGCGTGGGGCTCCAGCGGGGGGAGGTCGAGCGGCCGGCGCAGGTGTCCCCCGTTGGCGGCGGGCTGGGCGCCGATGCGGGCGCCGCCCTCCGGTACGGCGACGAGGACGTCCGGCAGCGGGCGTCCCTCACGGTCGAACAGGTCCTGCGGCCGGTAGGAACGCAACCAGCCTTCGAGGGCCCGCAGTTGCTCGGGATCCTCGTGGACGTCGGGCAGCGGTACCTGGTGGGCGTGGAAGGTGCCCTCGATCGGCTTGCCCTGGACCTCGGCGGGCGCGCCCTGGCCCTTGAGGCTGCGCAGCACGATCATGGGCCAGGCCGGGCGGACCGGCTCGTCCCCCGTGCGGGCACGCTGCTGGAGTCGGCGGATGGCGGCGTGGGCGTCGAGGACCGCGGCCCCGAGGGGGTCTGCCGGCGGATCGTCGGTGACGTCCACGATCCGCGGGTCCCATCCGCATCCGCGGAAGAGGGCGGTCAGTTCCTCGTCCGACATCGTCGCGAAGACGGTGGGCGAGGAGATCTTGAAGCCGTTGAGGTGGAGGACGGGGAGTACCGCTCCCCCGCTCACCGGGTCCAGGTACTTGGTGGAGTGCCAGGCTCCGGCGGTCGGTCCGGTCTCCGCCTCGCCGTCACCGACGATGCAGGCCACGATGCGGTCGGGGGCGTCCAGTGCGGCGCCGAACGCGGTCGCGAGGGCGTAGCCCAGCTCGCCGCCCTCGTGGAGGGTGCCCGGCACGGCCGGGGAGAGGTGGCTGGGGAAGCCGTCGGGGGCGCAGTAGCGGCGTGCGAGGGTGCGCAGGCCGGCCTCGGTCCTGGCCAGTTCCGGGTCGTGGTCCTCGTGGGTCCCTTCGAGCCAGAGGTTGGCGTGCAGGGCGGGCGCTACGTGCCCGGGTCCGGTGACGAGCAGGACGTCGGCGCCGCGCTTGCGGACCAGGGTGTTGAGCGCGGTGTAGACCATGGTGATGCCGGGGCAGGTGCCCCAGTGGCCCAGCAGACGCGGCTTGATGTGCTCGGGCCGCAGCGGCTCCCTCAGCAGGACGTTGTCCTGGAGGTGGATCAGGGCCGCGGCCGCGTAGTCCGCGGCCCGCCGGTAGGTGTGCGGATCCGGCTGTACGGGCGGCTGGGGGGACTCGGTCACGACAGGACTCCGCTCGTCGGGGGGTGCGCGCCCCGCGCCTGCCCCGCCGAGCGCGGATCAGTCCCGGCGCCGCGGGGTGGCAGGAGGGGCGCAGCCGTTGAACCGGTCGGGGTCGGGGCCGGTCCGCTCGCCCCGGTCCAGTGCGGAGATCTCCGCCATGTCGCCCTCGCCGAGGCTGAGCCAGCCGGCGGGCCTGGTCGTTCGCGTACGCCTCACACCTGCGCGCGGTCCATGAATCGGCGCAGGTCGGCGATGAGGGGCGCGGTCCCCGAGTACGTGTCGACAGTACGTGTCGACACCCATGCCGCATCGGGGCTTCGGCCACGGGAGGCTCAGCGCTTGGTCTCGTACCTGGTCAGGAGCAGGCCGTCGGGGAACGTCCGGGTCTCCCTCAGGGTCAGGTTCACCCACCTGTCCAGGGCTGTGAAGAACGGCGTGCCGCCGCCCACCAGGACCGGATGGGTGAGCATCACGTACTCGTCGATCAGCCCGGCCCGCATGGCCGCCGCGGCGAGTGTGGCACCGCCGATGTCCATGGGGCCGCCGTCTTCGGCCTTGAGCCTGGTGATCTCGGTGACCGCGTCGCCGGTGACGAGACGGGTGTTCCAGTCGACCGTGCCGGTCGTGGAGGAGAACACCACTTTCGGCATGTCCCGCCAGCGCCCGGCGTATTCGATCGCCGCCGGTGTGGCACCCGGCTGCTGGTCGGCGGTCGGCCAGTGGGAGCTCATCTCGTCCCACAGCTTGCGCCCGTACAGCGCCAGGCCCGTCGCGGCCACCCGGTCGGACCACCACTGGAACAGCTCGTCGCTCGGCACGCTCCAGCCGAGGTCGTCGCCGGGCGCGGCGGTGTATCCGTCCAGGCTCACGTTCATGGCAAAGGTCAGTTTCCGCACGGCGTCAGCCTCCTGTGAGTCGGCATGCGACGTACAGACCAGCACGGCGCGGCAGAATCATCGGTCAGCCACACTGCCACCGGTGTCGGCATCGCGAAGCCCTCCGCGTGGATCCAGCCGTGCTTCAGTCCCCGCACTGGCGCGCCCCGCCCGCCCCGGAGTGGGGGCCTGGGCCTTGCCCGGACAGCCTCCGCCGGGACGCGCGCCCTGGGCAGCGCCGGGTCAGGCCGGTGTGCTGTCGTCGCGGATCTCGAACAGGGGCAGGACGCCCGTCATCTCCAGCAGCCGCCGCAACTGGCCGGGCACCGGGCCCGCGAGAACCAGCCGGCGGGTGTGGCGCAGGCGGACGAGTACACCGAGGAACGCCGAATCCGCGAACGTCAGCCCGGCCACGTCCACGACCAGGAGGTCGGCGCCGGCGGCCTGGCGGTCACAGGCGTCCGCCAGCAGGCCGATCGAATCCAGATCGAACTCTCCCGAGCACACCACCCTGCACACGCCGCCCGTCTCGGACCGCACCGCCACCGTTGGCGCCTCCACCAGCATCTCCCCTCATCAGCACAGCCTGACCCGACCGTACGGGCCCGCCGGCCGAAGCGGTGGATTCCTCCTCGCGGAACACCGGCCGTCCCGTCGGGTCTACACCGTACGGGCGCACCGGCGCGCGGTGCACCCCGCGCCAGGGTGGCACGTCAGGTGCCGGCGCGTCCCTGCTCGCTGACGGGGGTGAACCGAAGGTCGGGCCGGTGCGCGGCGCGGGCGATCGGGGCGGCGGCGGGAAAGCCGAGGTTCGCGGCGGGGTCGGATTCGGCACGGTGGGTCCGACGCCCGGCAGAAGAACGCCACCGTACTTCTGCCGGTGGAATTGCCTGGGACCGTACCCGTCCGCCGTGATCGACTGAGCCTGCCGCAGGGGCGCTGCCCCCGCACCGGCGGTCGCCCCTGCCGCCGGCGCACAGCGCCCCTGTCCTGGCCCCCCACGTGGTCCAGGAATGAAGAGCGGGACGTGTCGAGGACAACGAGAGGCAAGAGCCAGCATGAAGCAGAAGTTCCTTTTGGTTGCCGGTGCCACGGCCGTGGCCGGTGCTGTCGCGGCCGCGGCCGCGGCCTCCGGTCAGGCGTCCGAGGCGGACCGCGGCCGGCCCCGTTTCGTCCCCGCCCCGCACGCGACGGTGGCCATCGGATACCAGCTGTCCGATTCCGACCTCGTCGCGCCGCTCGGCGAGTGGGGCGTGGGCCGACGGACGCCGCGTGCGTAGTACTCCAGCCTGCTCGGGTGTGGGAGGACAGTGGGGTAGGGCGCGGCAGGACCCGCCCGCCCGCAACGGAGGGGCGGTCGTAGGTGACCGCCGAGCCGCGGCACCCGCGCCCGGAGCCGCTTCCTCATGAAGGCGTGGTGGTGGACCGGCACGGCTGCCCTCCGGGAGTCCCGACCTCCGGTCGGGCCCCGCACCGGCCCACTCGCCCACCCCGATGGTCAGGGGGCGTCGATGAGTACCCGGCCGTCGGCCGGGACCGCCCCCGCGAGCCCGTTCGCGTAGGCGTTCTGCACGCGGGACCGCTCCGTCGAGTTGGGCACGGCGTTCGTGCAGGCCGTCCCGGCGCTGGACCCGGACATCAGCTGGGTGCACGGCCCCGGCTTGGTGTCCGGCAGGCCCAGGCTGTGGCCCAGCTCGTGCGCGGCGATGCGCGTCTTGTCGTAGCCCTGGCTCACGGCCTGCGCACCGAGTTCGACTCGTACCTGTCGCCCCGGACGCACCGGCCCGAGGTTGGCCTGCGGCCAGCCGGTGGTCGCGACGATCACTATCTCGGCCCGGACCCCGGGGGCGGCCTCCACCAGCCGTACGTTGCCGACGCTCGCGTTCCAGGACGCGACCCCGGCCGCGACGGCCGCTTCCCAGCCGACGGCCCGACTGTCGTCGTAACGGAGTGTCACCACTGCCGCGGTGGTGTCCGGGGCGGGTGCGGGTGCCGCGGTCGCGGCGGTTGCCGCGGCGAGGACGAGCGCGGCGGCGGAGGTGCCTGCTTTCAGCCAGATGCCCAGAGACATGGTTGTCTTCCTTCACGCGTGGGGGGACCCGACCCCTCGGCGGAGCCGGGGCACTGGAGACGCCGCCACCGCCCGCCTGTGGCACGCGCGTTCGGGCGGCCGCCCCTCCGGAGCCCTAAGAAGGTAGCCCCCCGCCTCCCTCACTCGTCATGCACCTGCCAGCCATTTACCGCAGGGACTCCGGCCGGTGCCCGGTCAGCGGAGGGCGCGTGACCGGGCGGGACGCGCATGGTGACGTCCTCTCAGAAGGTCGACCGCGCCGCCGCCTTCGCGGATGCGCTGCTGCCCGGCCGAGACGGTCGCCGCGTCACGTCCGCGTCGTGAGTCGCGCGACGGCCGCCTCGTATCGTGCCTGAAGTTCCTCATCGGCCGATGCGCGCAGCAGAGCGCGGAGCGCCCGTACCGCGCCGTCGTCGTAGCCGCACGATTCCGCCTCCCGGGCCGCCAGGTCGAGTTGCCGGAGGCCCTCGGCCTCGTCCCCGAGACCCAGCAGCGCCTCCCCCCTCACCACGAGGAGGAGGATCCGGGGCACGTCGGACGTGCCCGGTCGGTCGTCGAAGGCCAGCGCCTCGGTCGCCGTGTCGAGGGCCTGGCGCCAATTCCCGGCGTCGGCCCGGTGGCGGGCGAGGTGTTGGGTCGCCAGCCGCTCGATGGTCCGGTCCTCCGCCCGGCGCGACAGCTCCACCGCCCGCTCGCATCCTTCAGCGGCCTCGTCCAGCTTGCCGAGCGCCGCTTGTGCCACGGCCAAAACGATGAGGGCGTTCGCCTCGGCCACCGCGTCACCCGCCCGGGAGGCGAGCGCACAAGCGGCCCCCAGACGGGTCAGCGCATCCGCGATGCGTCCTTCCTCGATCAGCACCCAGCCGAGCACGTTCAGCACCCGTGACTCGCCGTACCGGTCGGCGTCGGCGCGTGCCGCCGCGAGCCCGGTCTCCAGGAGCGGGACCCAGCCGTCCCGTACCCGCCAGACGATCAGGGGCCACAGCGTCATGACGATCCGCCAGGTCCTGCCGTGCAGTCCGGCGGCGTGCGCGGCGGCCACCGCCAGGGTGAGGTCGTCCCGTTCGGCCGCGTACCAGGCCACGGCGGCGGATCGATCGCCGAACTCCCGCACGGCGGCGGGCGGCAGGAAGTCCGGCGGCAGCGGGAAGCACTCCTCGTTGCCGGGCTCGGCCGCCGCCACCGCGGCGAGGCCGGTGGCGATGAAGTGGTCGAGCACGCGCTTGAGCGCGTCGGGCCCGACGTCCAGGCTGCGCGCATAGAGCCGCACCAGATCGTGCATCGTCCATCGTCCGGGCGCCGTCTCCGTGACGAGGTGTGCGACGGCCAGCCGCTCCAGGGCGGTTTCGGCGGCTGCCGGGTCGGTGTCCGCCAGGGCCGCCGCCGCATAGCGGTCGACGTGCGTGCCGGGGTGCCGACCGAGATGGGCGAAGTGACGGGAGACTTCGGACGGAAGCTGTTGCAGGGTCACGCGCAGCGCCGCTCGCACACCGGTGTCCTCCACGTCCAGCAGGCTCAGTCGGCGCGTCTCGTCGGACAGTTCGTCCGCCATCGCGTCCAGCGACCAGCCGGGCCGTTGCGCGAGCCGGGCTCCTGCCACCCGCAGGGCGAGGGGCAGCCCGCCGCACAGCGCGGCCAGCCGTCGCGCGGCCTCGGGCTCCGCGCGCACCCGTTCCGTGCCGAGCACCCCGGCGAGGAGCATCGTGCCGTCCTGCGGCCCGAGCACGTCCACGGCGACGGGCCGGGCCGAGTCGGTGACGATCAGCCCCGACAGCCGGTGTCTGCTGGTGACGACGGTGACGCAGCGGCGACCGCCGGGAAGGAGCGGCCTGACCTGCTCGGAGTCCCGGGCGTTGTCGAGGACGACGAGGAGCCCGCGGTCGGCGGCGAGCGACCGGAACAGCGCGGCCGCGGCGTTCGCCGACTCCGGAATCCGGCCGTGCGGCACCCCGAGCGCCGGCAGGAACTCGCGCAGCACCTCCAGGAGGGCGGGCCCGCCCGTGTCGCCGAAACCGCGCAGGTCGGCGTAGAGCCGCCCGTCGGGAAATCCGGACCGGCACCGGTGGGCCCAGTGCAGCACGAGGGCGGTCTTGCCCACCCCGGCGGGCCCGACGACCAGACAGACGGGCGCCTCGTCCGCGGCGGCCCGGGACAGGGCGTCGAGCTCCGTCGCCCGACCGTGGAAGCCGCGCGGCGCGCGCGGCAGCAGATCGGGCACGCCCGCCGGTGCCACGGCATCCCCTGCGGCGGCGGCCGGCGGGGCCTGCGTCGCGCGGGCGGGGCGGGGACGGCCCAGGCTCGCGGTGTGCTCCAGCCGCTGGGCGGCGACCGCGTCCAGGCCGAGGGCTGCGGCCAAGGCCTGCACGGTGCGGCGCTGCGGGCCCCGGGTGTGGCCGCGCTCCATGGACGACAGCGCCCGTACGCTCACCCCCGCACCGTGCGCCAGCTCCTCCTGGCTGAGCCCGGCTCCCGTCCGCAGACCGTGCAGGAGCGCGCCGAATCCGCCGGTGGCCGGTGTACCGCTGTCCATGTCTGCGTATCCCCTGGTCAGGGCGGCCCAGCCGGAACGCCGTACCTCTCCGGCAGAAGTATGCCCGACGCCACTTCTGCCGGTGAGGCTTCCGGTGCCGTCGCGGAAGACGGCGGTCAGCACATCGGCCCGGCCTCCGGCCTCCGACGTCCGGCGTCCGGCGCAGGGCCGGCGGTAGCCCTTCTCGGTTCCGATCCGGTACGGGAGTTCCATGTCCCACCCCCTCGCCGCGGTCGGAGGTACCGCGGACGTCGGCCGGGGGCGCGGTCAGCCGCCCGAGAGGCGGTACGCGTCACGCGCCAGGGTCAGGGCGATCAGGTCGCGGGGGCGGGAGAGGGACATCGAGGTCAGGTGTTCCAGCCGGCGCAGGCGGTTGAAGACCGTGTTGCGGTGGCAGTACAGCCGGCTCGCCGCGCGGCCCGCCGAGCCCTCCGCCGCCAGCCAGGCGTCGAGGGTCTCCAGCAGCATCGCCCGGTCCGCCGGATCGAGGTCCAGCAAGGGGCCGAGCACCGCGTGGACGAGTTCCGCCGAGAGTTCGGGCTGGCGCACCACCAGCGCGGTGGGCAGCCGGTCGGCCAGCTGCACCAGGGCCCGTTCCTCCTGCCCGCAGGTGCGCAGCGCCGTCTCCGCGAGCCGACGGGCCCGGCCCAGTTCGGTGAGTCCGCCCACCACCGGGCTGATTCCGCCCGGTCCCGGGCAGCGGTCCGCGAGCTCCGCGACGAGGTCGGACGGTGCGGAGTCGCCCAACGCGACCACGGCCAGTTCGCGCTCGGTGCGCATCCGCCAGAACAGGCGCATCCCGTTCGCCGCCGCCACCCGGTGTACCGCTTCGCCCCGGTCGGCCGGCAGCACCACCACCACGTAGCGTCCCGGTTCGGGCAGGTCCAGGGCGAGGGCCACCTGGGCGGCCAGGGCCGGGGCGGTGTCCCCTTCCAGCAGGGCGTCCAGGAGGGCCTGCACCCTCTCGTCGCTGCGTCGGCGCATCTCCACCTCCGTGGTGCGGTACGCCTCGGCGGTCGCGGTCGCCTGCTGCTCGATGCCCGCCCACATGGCCCCGGCCGCGCGGGCCAGTACCGGCAGCGCCTCCGGCTCCTTCTCGGTGACGGTGTCCAGCAGCGCGTCCCACGTCAGCCGGCCCGCCCGGCGGTACGCGTAGAGGAGGAGGTCCAGCGGCAGGCCCTGTTCGGCGCGCCGGCGGCCCAACTCCTCCGCGTACGCCAGGTCCTTGCGCGGGGCCGACCGGCGGGCGGTGAAGGCTTCGATGCCGTAGTGCATGGCCTCGCTGATCTGTTGCCAGTGTTCGTCGCGCGGGACGGCCAGGTCGAACAGCGGCGAGTGTTTCGCCAGGTCCTCGATGAGGTGCTCGGTGAGCCCGGGGATGTCGGCGATCAACACGTCTGCCGCCGACAGCAGGACCGACCATTCCTCTTCCGTGCGCGTTCTGCGTCCGCCGCCCATGGCCGCTGAGAATGTCATCCGCCGCCGCCCCGTCAGGGGCGCGCGTACCAGGTCTGTGCCGGTGCACAACACGTTCCGGTTCCGGCTGGTCATCGGCAGCGATTCCGCATCCGGGCGTGGACGGGTGCCCCGGGCCGGTGTTGGGGTGTGCGCCAGCACACGGGCCGTTCGTCGGCCCTTCGAAGGCCCGTGCGGGGCCGTGCAGAGGATGGAGGAGGACGTGGGTTCGCTGGAGGTGCGCGCGCTGTCCGTCGGCTACGGGCCGGTCCGGGCCCTGCGCTCGGTGTCGCTCGATGTGCCGGCCGGCGCGGTGGTCGTCGTGCTCGGCGGCAACGGCGCGGGGAAATCGACGCTGCTGCGCGCGGTGTCACGCTCGCTCGGGTTCCACCGCGGCGCCGTGACGGGCGGGAGCGTCAGCTTCGACGGCAGGCCGCTGGACGGGCTCGGTCCGGAACGGGTCGTCGCCGCGGGGGTGGTGCAGGTCCCCGAGGGCCGGCAGGTGTTCACGCGGATGACCGTCGCGGACAACCTGCGGGCCGGAGCGCTGGGCGGCCGCGCGGGATCCCGGGCCGACACCGCCCGCTCGCTCGCCCGGGTCCACGAGCTGTTCCCCGTACTGGGTCGCCGGGCGCGGCAGCGCGCCGGGCTGTTGTCCGGCGGCGAGCAGCAGATGCTCGCCCTGGGGCGCGCCCTGATGGCCCGCCCCCGCCTACTGCTGCTCGACGAACCCACCCTCGGGCTGGCGCCCAGGATGGCCGCCACCATCGCGGAGACCATCACCGAGATCAACGCCGCGGGCGCCTCGGTCCTCCTCGTCGAGCAGAACGCCGCACTGGCGTTGCGCCTCGCCTCCCACGCATACGTCCTGGAGGTCGGCGAGGTGACCCTCGACGGCCCGGCGGCCGCACTGGCCGCCTCGGACGAGGTGCGGCGCCGCTACCTCGGCATCACCGACGGGGACGGCTCCGTACCGGCTCCCGTCGGGGAGCGGCGGGAGCTGGGGCGGTGGTCGGCGTGAGCGCGTCCTCGTCCTCTCCCCCGGCACTGACCGTCACCGACGTCACGGTCCGCTTCGCCGGGCTGACCGCCCTCGACTCCGTGTCCTTCACGGTGGAACCCGGCAGCGTCCACGCCGTCATCGGGCCCAACGGGGCGGGCAAGTCGACCTGCTTCAACGTGCTGTCCGGGGTGTACCGGGCCTCCGCCGGCAGCGTCCGGTTCGGCGACGCCGAGCTCACGGACCTTGCGCCGCACGCCGTCGCGGACCTCGGCGTCGCCCGTACCTTCCAGAACCTGGCGCTGCCCCCGCACACCACCGTCGCCGACAGTCTCCTGCTGGGCCGCCACCGGCTGATGCGGTCCGGGTTCCTGGCCTCGGGCCTGCGCCTGCCCGCCGCCGCCCGGGAGGAGCGCCGGCACCGCGAACGAGTGGCGGAGATAGCCGAGTTCGTCGGACTGGATGGGGATCTGGCGGCGCCCGCGGGTTCCCTTCCGTACGGGAAGCAGAAGCTCGTCGAACTGGCCCGGGCGCTGTGCGTGGAGCCGCGGTTGCTGCTCCTCGACGAGCCCGTCGCCGGAATGACGGCGGACGAGAGGCACCGTACGGCGGCCGTCATCGCGGGCGTGCGGGACGGCCTCGGCATCTCGATCGTGCTGGTCGAACACGACATGGGGGTGGTGATGCGGCTCGCGGACGCGGTGACCGTACTCGACTTCGGCAGGCGCATCGGCGGCGGAACTCCCGCGCAGGTGCAGAACGATCCGGCCGTGATCCGGGCGTACCTCGGAGAGGAGGAGCCGGCGGCATGACCACTTTCCTCGAACTCCTCCTCGGCGGGCTCTCCATGGGCTCCGTCTACGCGCTGATCGCCCTCGGCTTCGTCGTCATCTTCAAGGCGACCGAGGTGGTCAACTTCGCCCACGCCTCCCTGCTGCTGGCCGGCGGGTACGTCACCGCGACGCTGCACGAGGAACTGGGCTTCTGGGGCGCCCTGCTGACCGGCGTCCTCGCGGCGGCGGCGGTGGGGGCGGCGATCGAATTCCTGGTGATGCGGCGCTACCGGGGCCAGGACCAGAGCGTGCTGGCCATCGTCACCATCGGCGTCGACATCCTCCTCATCACCGACCTCACCCGGCGCATCGGCACGGACGTGCTCTCGCTCGGCGATCCGTGGGGCGATCGCGTCGTCCATCTCGGCGCGGTCACGGTGCCCCAGACGCGGATCGCCGCGATCCTCGCCGCCGCTCTGTTGATCACGGTCTTCCTGCTCGTGTTCCGCCACACCTCATGGGGCGTGGCCATGCGCGCCGCCGCCGAGCGGCCCGAGACGGCCGCGCTGATGGGCGTACGGCTGGGTCGGGTCTCGCTGGCGGCCTGGGCGGTGGCCGGGGCCCTGGCGGCCGTGGCCGCGCTCTTCCTGACGGTCTTTCCCACTCCCGGCTTGGAGCGGGCCACTTCCCTCGCCGCGCTCAAAGCCTTCCCGGCGGCGATCCTCGGCGGCCTGGACTCCACGTCGGGCGCGCTGGCGGGCGGTCTGATTGTCGGAGTGACCGAGGCGCTCGCCACCGGCTACCAGGGACAGTTGGCCTTCCTCGGCCGTGGCATCGGCGACCTGGCTCCGTACCTGGTGATGGTCGCGGTCCTGCTGGTGCGTCCCGCCGGACTCCTCGGCACGAAGGAGCTGGCCCGTGTCTGACACCCGCAGCGCCGTGCGGCGCTCCGCGGCCGCCACCTCCCGGGCGGGCGGCCGGTCGCGGTCGATGAGCGTACGTGGCGTGTCGGCGGCAGCCGCGGGCCTGGTCCTCCTGGGCCTGCCGTTCTACCTCGACCGGTTCTGGCTGCAGGCCGGGCTGTTCGCGATGGCCGCCGCCATCGGGGCCATCGGACTCAACCTGCTCACCGGGGCCACCGGTCAGCTGTCGATGGGGCACGCCTTCTTCCTCGCCGTCGGCGCGTACGGGTACTGCGCGCTCGCCGGGGACGGCGGCACGTCCGGCGGTCACGCGACGGTCGGGCTGGGCCTGCCCGGTTGGCTCGCCGCCGCCTTGGCGGTGGCCCTCGCCGGGGCCGCGGGTGGTCTCTTCAGCCCCATCGCCGGCCGGCTGCGCGGGGCGTACCTCGGTATCGCCACGCTCGCGTTGATCTTCATCGGCCAGCACCTGTTGTTCAACGCGACCAGCCTCACGGGTGGCTTCAACGGCCGCGCCGTGGAGCCGCTGTCCCTCTTCGGATTCACCTTCGACGACACCGAGACCGTCATCGCCTCCGTCCCCTTCCACTCCGCGGAGAAGCTCTGGTACGTGGCCCTGGCCGCTCTGCTGGGCGGCGCCCTGTTCGCGCGAGGGGTCCTGCGGGGCCGGCCGGGCCGAGCCATGAACGCCCTGCGCGACCACAGCATCGCCGCGGAGGTGATGGGGGTGGCGGTCGCCCGGTACCGGGCCGCCGTCTTCGTCCTGTCGTCCATGTACGCGGGTCTCGCCGGGGTGCTGCTCGCCCTCGTCTTCCAGCGCACCGTGCCCGACTACTTCGGCATGGTGCTGTCCCTGGAGTTCCTGGCCATGATCGTGATTGGCGGCCTGGGTACGGTGCGGGGCGCCGTCGTCGGGGCCGTCTTCGTCTCCCTGCTGCCCCAACTGCTCACCCGCTACAGCGACGCACTCCCGCTGGTGTCCGCGCCCGGAACGGGTGGGGTGTCGCCGGGCGAGGCTTCCCGCTACCTCTACGGCGCGGCGGTCGTCGCGGTCGTCCTGTTCCTGCCCGGCGGTCTCACGAGCATCACCCGGACCGTCCGGAGCCGCATCACACCCCCGAAGGAGCGAACGTGAACAGAAGAAGGCTCTCTGCCGCGGCCTTGGCGGCCGCACTGGTCCTGACCGGCGCCGCCGGGTGCAGCAGCAAGGCCAAGCCCGCCGGGGACAGCGCCGGAGACAAGGCGGCGGGCGGGGTCAAGGCCGGGGTCGGGGTGAACGACACGGCCATCCGGCTCGGCTCGCTCACCGATATGACGGGCGTCTACGCGTCCCTCGGCAAGAGCGTCACCCAGGCCCAGCAATTGTGGGCGAAGCAGACCAACGCCGCCGGCGGCATCTGCGGCCGCACCGTCGAACTGGCGGTGCGCGACCACGGCTACGACCCGCAGAAAGCCCTCGCCGCCTACACCGAACTGGAGCCCTCGGTACTGGGCTTCACCCAGTTCATCGGCTCGCCCTTCGTCTCCGCGGTCAAGGAGCGGATCGACGGCCGGGACAAGGGCCTGGTGATCCCGCAGGCCTGGTCGGCCTCGTTGCTGGGCAGCCCGTACGTCCGTACGGTGGGCGCCACGTACGACGTGGAGACCATCAACGCCGTCGGCTTCCTGCTGGACCAGAAGCGGATCGCCTCGGGCGACCGGATCGGGCACGTGTACTTCGAGGGCGACTACGGCGAGAACGCGCTGACCGGAGCCAAGGCAGCGGCAGCGGAAGCCGGGTTGACGGTCTTCGAGCAGAAGATCAAGCCGACCGACAACGACATGACGGCCCAGGTCGCCGCGCTCAAGCAGGCCGGGGTCAAGGCCGTGGTGATCAGCGCCGGTCCCCGCCAGGCCGCCTCGCTCGTCGGCGTGGCCGCCGCGGGCGCCTGGAACGTGCCCATCGTCGGCAACAACTCGGCGTTCGCTCCGCAGCTGTTGGCCACTCCGGCCGGCGCCGCCCTGCAGAAGGACTACTACGTCGCCTCCTCCGCCCTGCCGATCGGCTCCACCGAAGCGGCCCCGGCCGCGCTGGCCGCGGCGTACAAGGCGGAGTACCCGGACTCCGGGCTCGACAACGGCGTGGTGGCCGGCTTCACCGCCGGCGCCCTGTTCGGGGAGGTACTGAAGAAGGCCTGCGCCGACAAGGACCTGACCCGGGAGGGTATCCGCGCGGCGTTGCTCAGTTTGAAGTCGTACGACAACGGCTTCGGCATCACCCACGACTTCTCGGACCCGAAGGCCCCCTCCACCCGGCAGAGCGTGATCCTCAAGCCCGACGCGGGGGTGCCGGGCGGTATGAAGGTCGTGAAGGAGGCCACGGCGGCGCCCGCCGCGACCAAGTTCACGCCTACCCCCTGAGGTCCCCCGCCGCGACCGGCACCGGCACCGGCACCGGCACCGGCACCGGCCGACGTTGTCGGTGGTCGGCCGTAACGTTCACCGGGTGAGCGATGTCCATGAGTTGTTGATTGCCGTCGACCTGCGGGACGAGATCTCCGCGAGCGAGCTGGCCGAGCTGAGCTGGCACGTGGGGATCGGGCCCCGGCCGGATCGTCTGTCCATCGTCACCGAGTACCCGGTCGTGGTGGAGGACGAATCCGGGAACCCGGTGATCGACGACGATCCCTACCCGCTGCTGGCCGAACAGGGCGCGGCGTCACGGGTGGGTGGTGTGCTCTGCTCGACACTGGCCCCTCGCTCGGACCCGGCCCGGCCGGGCTGGGCGCTGACGTCCCGACAGGAGATCCATCCGGACGGGTTCGAGAAGGTCGGCGAGCTGCTCTGCTGGCTGGCCGGTCGGGCTCACGCCACCCACCTGCACGGAAACGGCGCGGTCGGGGTCGGATTCCTCAGGTTCTGCGAAGCCGAGGTTCCGGATGTACTCCAGGTCGAGGGCGGACAGGTCAACTGGCCCGGCTGAGAGGCGCTGTTGTCGGACCGGGGTGCTTCACTGGAAAGGGCTCCTCGCGATGGACGGTAGGGGCGTCGCGGGTGGACCGGTCGGGGGTTCAGGGGGCACGCCCGAGGGCGTGAGGCGTTGGGGGCGGCGCATGGGGGTGGTTCGGTGATGACGTATCACATCAAGCATCTACCGGTCGGGGCTCTGCCCGAGGACCGTGTGGGCAGCTGGTCCGTGACCCGGGACGGTGTCGCCTCCCGGTCCGTGTCCGGAGGCGGTATCGCCACGTGGCCCGTGGCCGACGCCGAACGATGGCGGCGGGCGGCGGTCCCGACCGTGCTCGCACCGGCCGTGGGCGGCTGGGTCCTGGCTGTCCTGGTGGCGACGGCGTACGTCCTGCTGTTCGGGCTCTCGTCCATCTCCGCGGCCTGGCACAGCGGGCCCGGGGACGGCACGGACTGGCGCGGGTATCCGGGTCTGATCCTGTTGACGGCCCTGCCGTTCTGGTACCGGTACGTTCCGGTCGCGGCCGTACCGGCGGCCGTGTTCGTCGCGGGGGAAGCGGCGTTGGCCCTGGCCCGGCCCGCTGACGTGGACCGTCCGGCGGGGGCCGGGTGGCTGGTGGTCCTCGCCGCCTGCGCCGTCGCGGCCACGGGAAGCTGTCTGCGGCTGCGGGCCCGACGACGACAGCGGTCCCTGGCCCTCGCCACCGCGGGGGCACGCCGCTTCCCACTACCGAAGGGCACCCCGGAAACGGACGGTCACCGCGGACACCAGCAGGTCTGGACCGGGCTGGCGCTCTGCCTGGTCGCCGCGGCCGTCCTCGCCGACGGCCTGTTCCGCGGACCGGCCGCCTCCGGTGTTGCCTACGACGCCGTCGGGCAGCAGGGCGTCACACTGGTGCTCCTCGTGGCCGGTACGACCGTCTACGGTCGGGGCCTGCTCGCCCACCGGGCGGCCCGGCGGTTGCACGAGGAGCCGCAGCCGGCCCTGATCGTCGGCGTGCGCGCCGGGGCGGACGGGCGCCACTGGGTGTGCCCGGACGCCCGCACCCGCTCGGCGGCGCCCCTGATCGCGTACCTTCCCCGCAAGAACGACACCCGCGCCAGGACGCGGCTCCTGGGCAGCGGTTCGGCGTACGGAGTGGGGAACGGACACCATGACGTCGACCCTCGGCACGAGCCCTTCGAGGCGGTCCTGTACGGCACCCTCGCGGAGGGGGACGAGGTCGTCCTCGCCTACGCCTGCGTGGAATACCACCGCGACCAGGACATGGGGCGGATGTACGAGACCGTGACCGCTGCCCCCCTCCGCCCGGACCGCCGCCACGGGCTGGGCCCGTGGGAACCGGCGGACGGAGCCGCCCGGCAGCGCCGGCGGCTCGAGGAGGAGCGGGAGAGGGCGGAGCGCTACCGGGAGGCGCAGCGCCGGGCGGAGGAGAGCCGTAGGAACCCGCCGCGCGGCTCGTCGAGCAGGGGGGACGGGGGCGGCTCCGGCAACCGGTACAACGCGGGCGGCTGCGGCTCCGGTTGCGGGTCGAGCTGCGGGTCGGGTTGTGGGGGTGACTGAGCCGCGACGGCACACGGGGCGGGTTCCCCCCGACGGCCCCGGTTCCGTCCGGCGAGCAAGGGCGGCGCGCCGGACGTCTTCAGCCGGCGGACAGGCTCGCCTCCGATGCCCTCAGTGGCCTCCGATGTCGGGGGAGGCGCCGAAGGAGGGGCGAGGGGGTGAGCGGGGCGGGCGCTCAGCCCAGGACGCCGTCCAAGATTTCCTCCACCCAGTACGTCAGGCGGTGCCGACGGCTGCAGAACCGCTTCGGGCGCCGCCACCGGCTGCGCCCGTCGAGCGGCCGACGGCATTGCTTGCAGTGCTTCACACGTGTCCGTTCCCCCATGGCCTGCGACTGTAGCGGCCACGCGCGGGTGGGCGGCCGCCGGGCCCCGGCCGGCACGCGGGATCGCACGAGCCGGAGCCCGACGGCCGGGCAGCAGCGAGCCCCTCCGCGGCGGGGAGCCACCGGTGAGCCGTGGTCGGGGTGGCATCAGGGCCGGTCGGCGGGGCATGCGCGGAGGAGGCGGCTGATCCCGGTCGGCTACCCACGTACGTCGTTCCCGGCCAGGGAACCTCGCCGAACCGGAGGGCACCGCAGTGACACGTACCGTCGCTCATGTGATCGTCGACGCGCTGAAGGAGCTGGGCGTTCAGCATGTCTTCGGCGTCGTCGGCGACGCCCTGAACCCCCTGACCGAAGCCATCCGCACCACCGAGGACCTCGACTGGGTGGGATGCCGGCACGAGGAGGCGGCGGCCTTCGCGGCCGGTGCCCAGTCCCAGCTGTCGGGCACCTTGGGCGTGTGCATGGGCACGGTCGGCCCTGGTTCCGTGCACCTGCTCAACGGGCTGTACGACGCCGCCAAGAGCCACGCCCCGGTGCTGGCCATCTGTGGTCAGGTGCCGCTCGCCGAGCTCGGCAGCGACTACTTCCAGGAGGTCGACAACGATCTGCTCTTCCGGGACGTCGCCGTCTACCGTGCCACCGTCACCTCGCCGGAGCAGATGCCGCGGATGCTCGAATCCGCCGTGCGCGCCGCGATCAGCCGCAGCGGTGTGGCGGTCCTGACGATTCCCGGCGACCTGGGTGACCAGGAGGTGCCGCAGGACCGGCCCGCCCGATTCGCTCTCGATCGGCCCGTGACCCGCCCGGACGACCCCGCCCTCGCGGAGGCGGCCGAGCTGCTGAACGCGGCCTCCCGCGTCACCCTGCTCGTGGGTCGGGGAGCCCGCGACGGTCGGGACGACGTCCTTCGCCTGGCCGACCACCTCGCCGCGCCCATGGTGCTGACGCTGAAGGCCAAGGAGGGTTTCGAGGGCGACAACCCCTTCCAGGTGGGCCAGACCGGGCTCATCGGCAACCCCGCCGCCGCGCACGCCATGGAGCACGCGGAGGCCCTGCTGATGCTGGGCACCGACTTCCCGTACCGGGACTGGTACCCCGAGGGCGTCAAGGTGGTCCAGATCGACACCAGTGAGGAGCGGCTCGGCCGCCGGGTCCCGGTGGACGTGGGCCTGGCGGGCGACGTCGGCGCCACCTTGCGCGCCCTGCTGCCGTTGCTGGACGAGGCACCGGACCGGGCCCACCTCGACGATGCGGTGAAGAGGTTCGGCAGCTGGCAGGAGGGCCAGGGGCGGCTGGCGGACCCGCGTCACGAACACCGCTGGACCGGCAAGCTGCGGGCCGTGTTCGACAACCGTGATCACGAGATCCGGCCCGAGGCGCTGGCGGCGGCCGTGGACGCGCACGCGGCCGACGACGCGGTCTTCACCTCCGACACGGGCATGGCGACCGTCTGGCTCTCCCGGTTCGTCTCCATGCACGGCTCACGGCGCCTGATCGGCTCCTACAACCTCGGCTCGATGGCCAACGCCATGCCCCAGTCCATCGGGGCGCAGTTGTGGGCACCCGAGCGGCAGGTCGTGGCCTTCTGCGGTGACGGCGGTCTGAGCATGCTGCTCGGGGACCTGATGACGATCAAGACGTATCAACTGCCGGTCAAGCTCGTGGTCTTCGACAACCGTCGCTTGGGCATGGTCAAGCTCGAACAGGAGCAGGCGGGGCTGCCGGAGTTCGGCACGGAACTGGACAACCCGGACTTCGCCGCCGTCGCCACCGCACTCGGCATCACCGGCATCCGTGTCACCGACCCGGACCGCATGGACGACGCCGTCCGCCGCGCCTTCGCGATGCCCGGACCGGTGCTGCTGGACGTCCTGACCAATCCCGAGGAGATCGCCGTGCCGGCGAAGCCCACCGTCGCGCAGGGGTGGGGCTTCGCCATCGCCAAGCTGAAGGAGAACCTCCCCAGCCGCGAGGGGTGACGGCTCCGGTCCGGGCGCACGCCGCGCGGCGTGCGCCCGGGCAGCCGGGCTTCGGGCCGTCGCGGGGGCGGGACGAGCGCCGACGGGAGGCCCGGACTGTATCGGCGGGTCCCCCCGGCTACGCGGCGCGGACGGCTTCCAAACTCTTCACGACCGTGAACAGGTCCGTCATCCCGGTGAGGTCGAAGAGTCGTACCAGCTGGCGCGGAAGAGGACCGACCAGGACCAGACGGCCGGAGCGCAGCAGGAGCACGAGTTCGTTGAGGACGGACGAGTCCGCGAACGTCAGCCCCTTCACGTCGACCGCGATCCGTCGCAGGCCGGGGTCCGTGAGGGCGGCCCGGCCGGCCGACCTGAGGGGTTCGATGGTGTCGACGTCGAAGTCGCCCTCGCACACGATCACGCGGACGCCGTCCGCGTCGGGCAGCACCCGTACCTGCTTCTCCACCCGAAGCTCCCCATCGATCACAGTGGACGGACTGGAACACCTGCGGTCATGCCACCTCACTCGTGATGTCCTGCGGTGCCCGGACATGGAACAAGAACTGTTGGCCCCGCTGCGGCCACCCGTGAGGGCCACGGGCCACCCGGTCCGGTGGTTCACTCCCTGCCCGGAGCCCCGTTCTCTCCCGACCGCGAGAGAAACCATAACCACACCACCTTGCAATGTCTACTTTGGCCGCATTAGCTTTCGCGTTCCGTCCCGCAAGGAAATCGCCATCAGTGGGGCGAGGAGGGCGCTGGGGGCACGAGCGCCGGGCGGCGGGCCGCCGCCGTCCGCTCCGCGTCGCTGTCGGACGTGGGGGCGTGGTTCGCCGGACGGCAACCCGGCACGTTCGGTTTCCGTCGGCCGGCCACCGGCGTTCGGGGCACCCTCCGCTTCCCCCGCGTGCGACGCCCTTGAGCGGGTAGACGTCGCGCATGATCGCCCACAGCACTCTTGCGGCCTCCGGGTCCTCGTCCTTGTTCCTCATCCTGGCCGGCGTGGTCGTCGCCGCGCTCCTGATCGTCGCGTTCTGGTACGGCAGCAGGCGTACGGCGGCGCGCAAGGACCCCGGCGCGCGGCCGGTGGACCAGAGCCCGACCGCCCGCGCCCGCCAGGATTCGTGGCAGACGCCGGACGACGCCGGGAACGACGACGCCCCGCGGCGCGGCTGATCGGCAAGGCCTCGTCCTGGCCTCCGCCCACGGTTGGCTCCGGGTGCGGAGGCCCAGGAGGTACGGGCCGCGGTCCCTCACACGACGGCTGGGGTCACCGACGCGGCGGTAGGCGGTGGAGTGTCACGTCGTCCACCCTCGCGTCGGCCACGGTCAGCGTCATGAACGTGCAGAACGGTTGACGGCGACGGTCCGTGGGCGATCCGGGGTTGAGCAGGCGCAGACGCCCGAGGGTGGTGTCCCACGGAATGTGACTGTGCCCGAACACCAGGACGTCCACATCGGGATACCGCTCGGCACAACGGCGTTCGCGTCCTGTGGCCGCTCCTGTCTCGTGCACGACTCCGAACCGCAGTCCTTCCAGCTCGACGAAGGCGACCTCGGGAAGCCGGCGGCGCAGGGCCGGGCCGTCGTTGTTGCCGTACACCCCGATGAGTCGCCGGGCCCTGGCAGCCAACAGGTCGAGCGTGGCCTCGTCGATCCAGTCCCCCGCGTGGATGACGACGTCAGCGTCGTCGACAGCCGCCATCAAGGCGTCCGGAAGGGACCCGGCGCGGGAGGGCAGGTGGGTGTCGGAGGTCAGCAGAAGCCGCATGGGACCCACGGTAGAGCGCTGCGTCCCCCCGGCGCTGCCAGGACCCGGCCTGTGGCGACGCGCGCCATGACCGTTGCGTGCGGCAAGCGCGTCGACGAGGCACCGCGCACGATCCGCGTGCCCGGCTCGGACGTCGCGTTCCGCTGCACCAAGGTCAACGAACAGACGGTTTGCGGATGGGGCGACGACAACACCCCTGTCGCCATCGCCTTTTCCCCGGCGGCCGACTCCCACGAACCGGCCGCAGCGGAGGCCCACAGAATTCGCGATGCCATCCGGAGACCGGTCGTTCCTTGACGCGAACCCATCGGCTTGGCGCGATGTCGTTTAGGACGCGCGGCGGGGGTAGGCGAGCCGCATGTTCAGGCACCGGCGGGTACGTACAGTTGCGGTCTTCCTCATCAGCTGGGTGGTGTTGTGCGGCGTCGAGCTGTGGGGTGAGGACGCGCCGTGGCGGGCGGCTCTGGTCAGCGGGCTGCTGTGGGCAGCCGTGGTCACCGGCGCCTGGTGGTTCGCGGAATGGACGCAGGCAAGCCGTCTGCGGAGGCCACACCCCGGCGGTGGCACGGGGGACCAGGACAGCCGCACCTCGGTCTGAATTCGTCACGCGGGAGCGGTTCGTGGCGACGCGGCCCGAGGCGGGGCACGGACTGACTCGGATCCCGCCGCCGCTGCGGCCATGAGTCCACGCGTGCGCGGCGGCCGGGGTGATGGGTGGGTACCCGGTCCAGCGGGCCCCGGCCGTGGGGTCGTCGGGATCGTCGGCCGCGTCGGAGGGAATGGCCACCCAGGGCCCTGTCCGTCATGCCGGGCGCGGCAGCGACGGCATGACGGTGACGGGGTACACAGATGGGCGGAGACGGCCTCGGCGCGGTGCGGGTGTCCGCAGCCCACAGGCCAGGGCGTCGACGACGAGGCCGTAGGGCTCGTCCCAGCCCGGCGGAACCAGCGCGGCGCCGGCGCCGGCGAGCAGTGCTGCGCGCTCCCGTCGGGCCAGGTGCCCCACGTACCGCGCTTCCGGTCCGAGCCGGGGCGCTACACCCCTGCCTCGAAGTAGCGCGCGTCTGCCACGGGGCCCGCGATCCGCAAGGCCGGCGGCTCGCGCCGCCCGGAGCGCCCGGTGTGGCGCCTTCTCCGGGACCAGCCGGCCGGACCACATGAGGTCGCCGCCGCCTGCGCCCGGCTTCCAGAAGTCGGTGTCGATGCCGTTGCGCACGACGCGGGCGGCCGGCACGGTCGGGCGAGCTGCCAGGTGTGCCCCTCCTGCCCGCCTGCGAACGGCTCGCTGATCGGGAAGCGGGCCGACGCGCTCAGGGCGATCCTCAACCGTCCGGTCACAACAGCCCTTGCGGCCACCAGCGCTTCGAGGTGCCGGGGGCGCCCATCGGACGCGGCTCGGTCAGCCGGGTGACGCCCTCCCGTGCGGACGCGAAGCAGTGCTGGACGTACGCGGTGGAGGAACAGCGTCCCTCGGGCCGCTCCCGCCGACTTCTTCGATGGCACGCTGCGCCTGCCCCGCAGGACGCGACGCGATCGTCGCACCGGGCGACGCCCCACACGGGGCGCGGCCGTAGTGCTCCGGGCGCGGGATTCCGGCTCGGTCGGCCACGCCGCCCGTCCCGGCGGCGCAGATTCTCGCTCGCCGCAGACCTTCGGCGGGGCCGCAGACGGTAAGGTTGAGACTTAGTTGCCGCATGACAATTTTTTAGGTGATGAATAGTGGTCCCGGGTCGGTTCGATGGCGGACATCCGCGATGGTGCCGGTTCGTCCAAGTTCGTCAAGCATGAACCTCCCGCTCGCGCGGACGCCCAGGCGATCCGCCCGACCTGTCGACCACTTCGCAAGAAACGACGACCACCATGACGAATTATCTTGCTGTGGAACGCGCTCTGCGCACGGCCGCGCCGCACGACCTCCTGCGGGCGGTCAGAACGGCACTCGTGACGCACTACGGGGCCATCGAAGTCGATCTTCTGATGGCCGACTACAGCCTGAGTGTTCTCCAGCAGGTCACCGCGCTTCCGCACACCGCCGATCCGCTGCCGGTGCAGAGCACGCCGCAAGGCCGTGCCTTCGGGAGTCAGGAGCCCTACGGACAGTACTTCACCGACGGCGCCACCCTGGACCTCCACCTGCCGGTGACCGTACGAGGAGACCGGCTCGGGATCCTCACCGTACGCATGCCCGACCAGGCGTGCGGCCCGGCCACCGTCGAAGAGCTCAAGGACATCGCCGAGTTGCTGGGTCACGAGATCATCGTCGCCGAGCGGGACACCGACCTGTACCTGCAGGCACGCCGGGCGAGCCGACTCACCCTGGCGGCCGAGATGCAGTGGCAGCTGCTGCCCGGTCGCGCCTGTGCCCGCCCGGAATACGCCATCGGCGCTCAACTGGAGCCGGCCTACGACATCCACGGCGACAATTTCGACTGGTCCACCACCGCGGACACGCTCACGATGACCGTCACCAACGGGATGGGTGAAGGGATCCAGGCCTCGCTCCTCACCAATCTCACGGTCAATGCCCTGCGCAACGCCCGCCGGGCCGGGGTGGGCATCGCGGACCAAGCGGCGCTGGCGGACCAGGCCGTCTACGGCCAGCACCGGGGCCAACAGTACGTCTCGACCCTCCTTCTGTGTCTGGAGCTGGCCACGGGCCGCGGCGAGATCGTGGACGCCGGCTCGCCGCAGCTGTGGCGGTACCGGGACAGATCGGTGGAGAGGGTCCACTTCGAGGCACAGTTCCCGCTGGGAATGTTCGAGGAGTCGCACTACTCGACACAGCCCTTCCAGGCCCTTCCGGGAGACCGTCTCGTCTTCGTCAGCGACGGGGTGTACGGGGCGGCGGACAAGGGCGGGGTGGCCTACAGCGAGCGCGCCCTGGCCCGCGCCATCCAGGCCACCAGCCTCCTGCCGGCCGCCGCGGTGCCCCGCGCGATCCTGGAGACGCTGACCGCCTATCGCGATACCGAGGCCGACGACGACGCGCTGGTCACCTGCCTGGACTGGTTCGGCAGGCCGTCGGCGCAGTGACGTCCGCCCCACCCCGCCGAAGGGACCGCGAGCGGGATGCGGGAGCGGGGGGCGCCGGCGGGCGCGAGGGGGACGCGCACGCTCGTGATGCAATCCGGGCCGTTCGCAGGGGATACTTTCGCCACTGCGGGCACACGCGGGGGTATCCCTCCCGCCGGCGGCCCGTGACGGGCGGCACGGGCGGAGAGGCACCTGCTCATTGGGGAGTGACGGCCACCATGGACCGTGCGGGACCTGAGGACGCGCTGGCCGCCATGGCACACGATGTGGCGAGCGCCGCGACCGCTCTGGTGGACCTGTGGGAGCGCACCGCCCACGCCGCCTCCCCCCGGTTGTCGAGCCTGCAGCTACGCGCCCTGACGGCCGCCCGACTCAGTCCCGGCATCAATCTCACCCGGCTGGCCGAAGAAGTGGGAGCCGGTGCCCCGGCCGCCAGCAGGCTGTGCGACCGGCTGGAGGCCGCCGGCCTGCTGCGCCGCCGACGGAACGAGGACGACCGGCGTGAGGTGGGACTGGTCCTGACGACACACGGCCACGAAATGGTGAACGGACTGCAGGAGCGACGCCGCCGGGCTCTGCAGGAGGTGCTGGGGGACATGCCGTCCGCCCACCGCCGGCACCTGTTGGAGGGGTTGCGCTCCTTCGCCGAAGTGACGGAGACCCGCGACGATTAGCGCGCGTGCGAGCCGAGTCGGCCACCGGGCGCCGGGTGCCGACCACCGGGTGCCGGACTCACGGTGATGAGGGTCGACCGTTCCAGTCCAAGCAGACGACGACGGCGTCCTTGGCGAGTTCGGATCCCCCTTGGTGCTGGATGAGGCCGTCGACGAGTGCGCGTGCGGTCTCGTGCGCGGAGGACCTGCCGGTGGCGGCGACGGTCTCCTTCAGCGCCCGCTCGCCGAAGGCACTGCCGTCCGGTGAGGGGGAGCCGTGCACCCCACTGCTCACGATCACCAGGCGGTCGCCGGGGGCGACCGTGAAGGACTGGTGCCGGTAGTCGGTCTCCTCGAACATGCCCAGGGGGGTCTGGGCCTCGAACATCACCTGCTCCACCAGGCCGCCCCGGAAGCGGAACAACTGGGGGGACCCGGCCTCCACCGCCTGGGCCCGTCCTGTTGCCAGGTCGAACCGCAACAGGAGCGACGGGGCGTACCGTTCGCCGCCGTACTCGGCGTAGACGGCCTGGTCGGCGAGGCACGCCTGCTCCGCCAGGGAGACCCCGGCCCGGCGGGCGTTGCGCAGGGCGTTGACGGCCAGGTTCGTCAGGAGAGCGGCGTCGATGCCGTGGCCCTGGCCGTCGGTGACGGTGAGGGTGAGGAAGTCCTCGGTGGTGCTCCAGTCGAAGTTGTCCCCGCCGATGGCGTAGGCCGGTTCGAGGTGGCCACCCAGGGTGTACTCCTGTCGGCTGAATCCGCGGCCGGGCAACAACTGCCACTGCATCTCGGCGGCCAAGGTGAGCCGTCGACGCCGACGGGCCTGGCGGTAGAGGTCGGTGTCCCGGTCCGCCACGACCAGTTCGTGCCCCAGCGCGGTGGCGAAGGCGGCCAGGTCCAGCACGGCGGGAGCGCCCTTGGCCGACTCGGGACACCGCACGGACAGCACGCCCAGCCGATCACCGCGCACGGTGATCGGGAGGTGGGCGATGACTGTGCCGGGGTCGTCGGTGACCTCCAGGACGGGGGTCTGCGTGGCGAAGGCCCGGCCGGCCGGGGCTCCGTCCCGTACGGGGACCCGCGTTCCCGTGTGGGGCAGGTGCGTCACCGGCTGCAGCACGTCCAGCCCGTAGTCCGCCAGCAGGAGCGTGACCTCGCTCGCCCTGACGTGGGTGGTGAGGAGTTCCCGGGCCGCTGACGGCAGTGCGGTGGGTGCTGCCGCTCGCAGCGCGTCTTCAGCGGCGCCGAGCCAGGCTTCGGAGTGGTTGCGCATGCCCTCGTCCCTTGTCGCGGTGGCCGGTGCCGGTCACGGGTGCAGTCTGCCGGGACGGGCGCCGACCCGTGCGCCTCTCGTTGCCCCGCCGCCCCGTCGGGCGCGGTTCAGGCGGTGTCCGACAGGGTGTCACCGCGCGGAGGGACACCGTGGGCCGCCGGATCGGCGGCCGCGGCGCGGAAGGCGGCCAGGCTCTCGGCGAGGGTGCGCCTGTCCTCGGTCGACATCCGCTGCATCACCTCGGCCGTCCTGAGCGCGCGCAGGGCGCGGTTGTTCGCCAGGACGGCGTGTCCGCGCCTGCTCAGGGTCAGCTCGACTTCGCGTCGATTCGTGCTGACGCGGGAGCGCTGGAGCAGCCCCGCCGCCTCCAGGCGGTCGCACAGGCGACTGACGGCGGGCGCGGCCGAACCGAGGGCGTCCCCGAGATCGCGCAGATTGATCCCGTCCCGCTGTTCGATGACGGTCAGCGCCCGCAGCTGCGACGGCGGAACCGAGCCTTCGGCGGCTTCGTGGCCCGGGCGCCACAGGACCTCGAGCAATTCGGCGACGGCGCACGCCTCCAGCACCTCCTGCTCGTCGACGAGGGGATGCAAGGCTCTGGGCATGGCCCCACTGTGTCAGCCGGAAGCCCATTTGTCAGGCGCCGCGGGATACTGCCGGGGCCGCCCGGGAGCGGCATCGCACGGCAGCGGGGGTCGGCACGTGAACAGGTCGAACCTGGCGGGTGCACGTCCGGGGGGCGCTGTGACGGAGGAAGCGCTTGGTTGCCACGGGCCTACGAGGGCTTGGTTGCCACGGGCCTGCGGGAGAGATAGTTTCCATAGGGAAACTGTTCCCTTTCGACATGATGAGGTGAGGGGTTCGCCCAGCGAACCGAAGGTGTGGTGAACTCCACGAAGGCGACCACGTCCGGTTCGGCCTCGGGGCACAACCCCTGGGCGGGCGCGCCGTATCCGGTGCTCGTGGCGGACCGTCAGGCGGTACTGCTCGCCGTCAACGAAGCCGCCTCTCTCATCCTGCCGGACGCCTGCCCCGGCTCCGCGCTGGCGGACGTGGCGCCCGCCTGGCTCACCGCCCCACCCGCGCGGCGGCCCGGGGTCGACGTCGAGTACGCGACGGTGCAGGGCCCGGTCGCCGACCGCACGTACGAAGCGCATCCCACCGTGCGGGACGACGGCACGGTGGTGTGGTGGCTGGTCGACGACACCGATCACCGGTTGGCCCGAGAGGCCCTCCTGCTCGAACGGGAGCGCACCGCATTCCTCACCGACGCCTCGAACAGGCTGCTGTCGTCCTTGAACATCGAGCGGTGCACGGACGTCACGACCATGATGGCGGCCGAACACCTCGCCGACGCCGCGGTGGTGATCGCCCCCGCACACGGCCGCGAGTTCCCCGTGGTGAGCTGCCTGCGCGGTGGAACGCCCGTCGCGTCCCGCGTGCCGGCCGATCCGCGGGACGTGCCGGGACTGGCGGAGGCGCTACAGGGCTTCCCCCCGGTTCCGGCCCGATGGATCGACCCGGTCGCGGCGCCGGCCTGGCTGGTCCCGGAGGGTTTCGGCACGGTGGGGTCGATAGTGATCACTCCGCTGCCCGGGCAGGGGGTACCCGCGGGCGCCCTGGTGCTGCTGCGGCGGGAGAGCGACACGGCGTTCACGGAGACCGAGGAGGTGTTCGCCCGGCTGTTCGCCGCGCGGGCGGGGGCGGCGATGTCGGCCGCCCGGCTGTACGCGGAACAGGCTTCGATCTCCGAGACGTTGATGCGTGACCTGTTGCCACCGTCCCTGCACCAGGTGGCGGGGGTGGAGTACGCCGGCGGCTACCGGCCCTCGAAGGACCACGAGCGGATCGGCGGCGACTTCTACGACGTCCACCCCTCCGCCGTCGAGGGCGACGCTTCGTTGGTCGTGCTGGGCGACGTGTGCGGCAAGGGCCTGGAGGCCGCGGTGATGGCGGGCAAGATCCGCAACACGATGCACGCCCTGCTGCCGATGGCCGGCGACCACCACCGGATGTTGACCCTGCTCAACACCTCCTTGCTCAACACCCGCAACGCCCGCTTCGCCACCATGGTGCTCGCCTCCGCCCGGAGGCGGGGCAACTCGGTGCACATGCGGCTGACCAGCGCCGGGCATCCCGCTCCACTGATCGTGCGAAGCGGCGGCGGGGTCGAGGAGGCACCCACCCGCGGCAGCCTCGTCGGGGCGCTCCCCCACTTCACCGCCGTCGGCGCCGACGTCACGCTGGCGCCGGGCGACGCCTGCGTCCTGTACACGGACGGGATCAGCGAGGCCCGCGGCGGTCCCACGGGCGGCGCCGAGTTCGGGGAGGAACGGCTGCGGCACGCCTTGTCGACCTGTGCGGGCATGCCCGCGGAAGCCATCGTGGAACGCGTCCAGATGCTCACGTCCCAGTGGGTGGCGGGCGGACAGCACGACGACATGGCGATCGTGGTCATCTCCGCGCCGCGCAACGAACATCTGAGCGCCGTGGACGGCCGCACCCGAGGCCGATTCACCGCATGACGATCGCTCCGCCGCCGGAACGGCGTGCGTGCCCCGGGTGGCACCGGGCCTCAGTACTCCTCGTCCGGGTAGTTCCAGTCCACCACCACGGTCGCCGCGGGCGCCGCCTCCTTCGCGTACCAGGCCAGGGACTCCTCGAACTTCGGGCGCCACAGGTAGGAGCGGCTCACGATGAGGGGGAAGTCGGTGTCCCCCACGACGAACCAGGCTCCGTCCGCCCCCTCCACGGCCAGCCGGACCTGGTCGGCGATGCGCTCTTCCCCCAGCAGTTCCTTGAGCTCCGCGAGGACCGCCTGCGCCTGCGCCTCGTCGGCGACGTTCGACACCCGGAAACTGAATTCGATGTTCACTGACATGCCGGGCAGGCTAATCGATCGCTTTCGGTCCCGGCGGAGACGGGGCACCGGAGGGCGGCCGCGAGGACGCCGGGGCCGGGGGTCAACGGACGTGGGGTGCCCGGTGGGTGAGGTGGCTCATGCGCAGGCGTAGGTCGATTTCGTAGGGGGCGGCGGCCGTTTCGGCTTCCGAGGTGAGTGCGGTGAGCGCCGCGACGACGGTGTCGGGGGTGGTTTCGGGCTCCAGCCAGACGCGCGCCCGCACGTGCAGGTGCCGGCGGCGGACGTGGATGCGCGTGCGGCAGCGGCTGACGCCGTCGATGGTCAGGGCCCGTTCGGCGAGTGCCTTCTCCAGGGCGCGGGTGCGCAGTGATCCTCCCGCCGCGGCCAGGGGCAGTCGGGGGCGGCGGCGGATGCGGAGCTGGGCGATGAGCCACCAGCCGAGTGCGAGGGTCGCGAGCACCCCGACCGCGGTGACGGTGGGGGTCCACCAGGGATGGGTGCGGAGCTCGGCGAGGGCCGCACGGTCGAGAAGGGGCGCGTCGGGTGGCGCGGGCCAACCGGAGGGGACGTGTTCGGCCACAGAGGTGTGGGCGGAGGCGATCCACCCTCCGCCGAGCAGGAGCGTGAGGCCGACGGCGGCGAGGACGGTTCGGTTGGCGGCGGTACGGGGCGGGGTCATCCGGCGTGGCCCTTCGGCTCGTCGGGGGTGTTGTCGGTCTCGGGCGGTGGGCTCTGCCAGGTCGGCTCCGGGGTCACGGACACCCTGCCTCGCGGTGTGCGGCGCAGCCGGCAGCCGGACAGGATCCGGTCGGTCGCGGCGGTGGCCTGCCGGAGTGCTTCCTGCTGGTCGCCGAAGGCCAGTCCGGCGCGGACGGTCAGGCGTCGGCGCCCGGCACGAACCCGAACCGTCTCGATGCCGGGGACGTCGTGGACGGCGCCGCGGACCAGCTCGGCCACCGTGGAACGGTCCACGGCCACGTTGTGGCGCGGTGTCGGGCCGCTGACGGTGAGCCGGCCCCTCCGTCCGGGTGTGAGGGCCTGTGCGAGCAGCCACAGGCCGACGACCGCTCCGACCGCCGCGCCGACGGTCACCCCGAGGTCGCCGAAGCGGTGTGCGGCGAACCAGTCGACGATGTGCAGGCGCCACGCGGCAGCGCGGTGCCCGCCGGCGTGGACCCGGATCACGTCGACGGTCACGGTGGCGCACGCGGCGGCGGCGAGCAGGACGAGCACGGCCGTCGGGGCGCGTCTGGCGGACCACCACCGGCGCGGGCCACGGGCCGGCGGGCGGTCGTCCGTCGTCAACGGGTCGGGTGCCACGGGTGCGGCGCCCTGCGCGCTGAGTCGGGTGACGGCCAAGCGGGGCGGGGCGATCTCCAGTCCGGTCAGTTCCCGAGTGCGCTCGGCGACGTGCTGCTGCACGCGTCGGGCCGCTTCCGACAGCGGAGTCGGGTAGGGCAGCGCCACGTGGAGGGCCACGTCGGCCGTGCGTCCGTGGACGTGCGCCGAGCCCGTGGCCGTACCCGCCGACGGGGCGGGCAGTACTTCCGAGGCCGCCTTCTCGGCGATCCTGCGTACGGCCTTGTCCGCGATGGTGGTCGTCCCGCGGCCGGCGGCCCCGGTCACCGCCGGCTCCGCTCGAACATCTGCCGCAGTTCGTGCGGCTGTCCGCCGGCGTCCAGCCAGGCCCCGGCCGCGTATCCGGCCCCGCCCAGGAAGGCGACGAGTACGAAGGCGCCGAAGCCTCCGAACCACCCCGCGAACGCGAGGGCCATCCCCGCGGTCATGCCGATGAGGGCTCGGCTCATCTCTTTCCTCCTTGTCCGTGCTCGGTACCGGGGGTACGAGCCGGTGTCGTCGCGCGGAGCGGGTCCTCGCGCGCAGGGGTGGGTTGCGAACGGTGTTACTCGACGCGGCCCTCGCCGGCGGCCGTGTGGTGGTCGTCCTCGGGGAGGTGGACGTCGTTGATGGCGATGTTGACCTCGACGACCTCCAGACCGGTGATGCGCTCGACGGCACCGATGACGTTCTCGCGGACGTCCGCGGCGACCTCGGTGACGCTGACGCCGTACTCGACGACGAGGTCCAGGTCGATGGCGGTCTGTCGTTCCCCCACCTCGACCTTCACGCCACGGCCGATGTTCGGACGGCCACCCGGCACCCGGTCGCGGACCGCGCCGAGCGTTCGGGACAGGCCGCCACCCATGTCGTGGACGCCGGGGATCTCCCGCGCGGCGATGCCCGCCACCTTGACCACGACCACGTCGGCGATGGAGGTCTTCCCGCGCGTGCCGGCCGGTTCGTCCGTGCCCGGCTTGCCGAGGGCGATGTCGGTCGTGCCGGCGCCCGCCCGGTCGTTCTGCGGGGCGGAGGCGCGCGGGGACGAGGGGATCAACTGCTGAGTGGTCATGCTCCGTAGGTCCTCTCCGTGGGCGCCGCCGGATGCGGCGCGCTGTGTGGTCTCACTTCCATGGACACCGGCCGGCGGCCGTTGTGACGCACCGGATCGAAATCCGCCCGTTCCTTGTTTCCGGGCGCGGTCGGCGGCGACGTGATGTCCGCCCTTCCGATTCCGACTGTTTCCGCCTGTTGTCTCCCTGATTACGAAGATGTCGGCGGGGCACCCGGGTACCGCGGGTGAGGATGCAGTGACCCGGAGCTGCCGGCTCCTGATCACCCGCCGCGCGCCGTGTCCGCCGGGTGCGGCGGGGACGGGCGGGGGCGGGCCGTACACCGGATGGACACCGTGACGAAGGGAGCCGCCCGATGGCGGGGACACTGACGAGGGCGCCGGACGACGGCACGAGGGCCGGCGATGACGCCCTGCTGGCGGTACGCGCCGCTGAAGGCGATGACGAGGCCTTCGCCGTCCTGGTCCGTCGTCACGTGCCGGCCTTGGTCCGCCTGGCCACCGGGCTGCTGGGCGATCGCGCGGAAGCGGAGGACGCGGTCCAGGACGCCCTGATCAGCGCCTGGCGCAAGCTGCCCGAGTTCCGTGGCCGGTCCTCGTTCGGGACGTGGGTGTACCGCATCGTCACGAACCGCTGTCTGAACGTCCTGCGCGCCCGTAGACCCCAGGCTCGGCTGGAGGAGGCTTCGGAGGTGAGCGCCCCGGAGCACAGCGTCGCCCCCGACCGGATCGCCGAGGCGCGTGCCGCCGTCACGGATCTCCACCATGCGCTCGCCGACCTCTCGGCCGAGCAGCGGACCTGCTGGGTGTTGAGAGAACTGGACGATCATTCCTACACTTTCATCGCGGAAACGGTCGGCATCACCGAGCAGGCCGTCCGCGCCCGCGTCTTTCGCGCCCGACGCCAACTCACCGACGCCTTGGGGGCCTGGCGATGACCACAAGCACCCACCCGCCTTCCTCCCCGCCGCCCGGACCGGACGACGAACGACTGCCCTGCGGACGGCTCCTCTCGCAGGCCTGGGCCGCCTGGGAGGACGGCGCCACCGACCCCCGCCACGCCACGTGCCCGTCCTGCGCCCGCGCCGCCGCGGAACTCGAACAGCTCGAAACGGCGGTACGGGGACTGCGCGGGGCGCGGGGCCCGGCCGACTACGACGCCACCGGCCTGACGGACCGCGTGATGGACATCGTCCGCACCGAGTTGCGGCCCGGACGCCCCCTGCCCCTGGGCGCCCCCGAGGAAGCCATGTGGATCACCGAATCGGCGGCCGCCCGGGTCCTGCGTACGGCGGCCGAACAGGTTCCCGGAGTACGTTCCGGATCGTGCCGCATCACTCCCGACACGGACGGCGGCCACGTCGCCGTCAGCATGCAGATCCTGGCCCCCATGAGCGCGTCGAACCTGCCGGCCCTGGCGGACGAGGTCCGCCGGAGGGTGCGGGCAGCGGCGGACGGCTCCATCGGGTTGGAGGTCACCGCCATCGACGTCCGCGTCATCGGTTTCGCCGACGCCTCGGGCGGCGGCCCGGGAGGGGGGACACAGTGACGCAGGATCCGCTGGACCAGGCTCTCGCCCGGATCGTGCGCGAGGTACCCGGCGTCGCCTTCCTCACCCCCGGGTTCACCGACCGGCTCCGCACCGCGTTCCAGGGTCCGCAGGCTGCCGCGCGCAGCCCTTCCGGCCTGCGCATCAGCCGCAGCAGGGCCACCGGCCGGTGGGAGATCGACGTACGCGTCGTCACCCTGTCCGGCAGCAGGGCGCTCGACGTCACCCGCGCCACCCGGTCCGCGGTCCTGACCCACCTGCTCGCACACCACTCCCCCGGCACGGCCGGGGCCGCGGTCACCGTGACGGTCACCGGCGTCGTGTGACGGGCGGCGTCATGTGACGGTCGGGGGGACGAAGCGGTTCGGCCGGTCCGGGCCCCTGACCGGCGAGGCACCCAGAGGTGGGTCAGCCCGCGCGAGCGACTCGGCCTTCGCGGCGTCAGCGCCTGCGCAGGCGGCCGGCCCCCGCCCCGCACCTCGCCCCGACCGACGACCCGTCAGGGGGCCGTGAGCCGCATGTGCAGGCGGATGGTCGTTCCGGTGCCCGGCGCCGAGCGGATCTCCACCAGGTCGCACAGTTGGTGGGCCAGCCACAGCCCGCGCCCGCCGTACTGCCCGTTGGGGGGCCGGGTCCTACCGGCCAGGGGATCATCGATGTGGCCGGCGTCGCGGAACTCGCAGACGAAGGTGGAGTCCTGGGTCCAGGTGCGCAGGGTTCCGTGGCCGCCGCCGTGGCGGATGCTGTTGGAGGCGATCTCGGTTGCCGCCAGGAGGAGTTCGTCCAGCCGGGCCTCGGGAAGGTCGGTCTCCGTCGCGCAGGTGGTGATCTTCTCGCGCACGGCGGTGAGACCGCCCCGCTTGTACGTCAGCTCGTCCAACGGCCCACACGGAGCGGTGAGTTCCTCGAAGGTGTAAGGGGCTTGCCGATCGTAGTCCTCGCTCGGCAGGGCGATGCCGTTGCGGCGGATCAGGGGGTGGCAGCGGGCCAGGGCCCGCAGCGAGTCGGAGTCGTCATCGGTGGTGTCATAGGGGCAGAGCAGGGACCAGGCGGCGCTCTGTGCGAAAGCCAGGTTCAGAAGCCATTCGTGGTAGCGCAACTCGGCTGCCTCGGAGGCGGATTGGGCCTGGCGCCAGGCGGACTCGCCGATCCCGCGCAGCGGGCGGCCGTCGGCCGCCTGCCGGGCGATCTCGTCGTGCCACACGGCCAGCAGCCTGCCGGGGTTGCGGCCGGGGGTCGCCGCGTCGAGGAAGGTGATCGACTTGGCGTCGGGGAGTTCGGCGCGCAACAGTGCCTCACGATCGGCGGGCACGGAGATGATCACTCCCTCGCGCGATTCCTGGGCTTCGCGGATGAAGTCGAGGGCGCCGCTGAGGAACTCGTCGTCACCGACGTAGGGGTAGAGCTCGTGACGGAAGCCGTCCTGGGGCCGTACGGAGGTGGTCATGCGAGGACCTCCACCGGGGTTCGGGGTCCGGCGTAGCCGGAGAGGTCCCAGGACAGTTTGACGAGGCGGTTGGCGCCTTCGATGATCACGCGGCGGTCCGGCAGATGGGTCGCGGCGTCGACGAGAGCCCGCATCCCCGCCGCGTCGATCAGCTTGACCTCGTCGAAGCGGAGTCGGATCCGGGACGCGCGCCGGAAAGCCGATCGAAGGACGGTGGCGAATGCGTGTGCCCCATCGGCGTCGATCACTCCAGACACCTTCCAGTCCTCATTTACCAATCTGAACATCTGGAATCCGGGCAGTTCAGGTCGGCTGCCCACGGTCTGCGGGTGTACGCACATCACGGCCTCCCACTCCGCACGGCTCCACGAGCCCGGAAGGTAGGCGCAGACCACGGTGGCGCCGCTGAGGGCCGCCGTCTCGTCGAACCCGAGCTCCTCGTCCACCAGCCCGTCCAAGCCCCGCGCGCCGGGTTCGCGGCACGCCAGGACACGAGTGGTGGGGTAGCCGGCGCTCCTGGCCCGCTGCACCTCGCGGTCCACGGTGAGGGCGAGCGACCCGGGCTCCTGACGCGTGTCGATCATCACGACGGATTCGGGTACGGAGCGCAGTCGACCCACCTCGGTCAGCGACGTCGGGGAACCGACGATCACGAGCCGGTCGCCGTACAGGGTTCCGTCGGCGACGAACGACTCCAAGCCGCCCGTGAGTCCCGGCGCCCCGTCCACCTTCCAGCAGACGTGGTCTCCGGGTACCACCCCGTCCAGTGTCGCCAGGGCCTTCACTGCCCTCACTTCCACTCCTCGCCGCCACACCCGCCGGGACCTGCTCACGATCTCCCAGTCTAGGCCGGTCGTCGGCCCGATCGGAGCGCTCCACGGACGGGACCGCGACCGGGCGCCCCGGCCCCGCGGCGAACCCTGGCCAGGACGACCCCGTACGACCTTGCGTGACGAGCCCACCCGCACGACGGCCAGGCGGTTCGGCGGGCGCCGGGGCACGTAGGAGGAACAGCGCAGCCCGGCCCCGGCGGTACGAAGGAGTGATCCTCGTACCACTCGCCGGAGACGGTGTCTCTTCGAGGACGTCGCGCAGCGGTTCGACGCCGAGGCCGGGGCCGGGGCCGGGGCCGGGGCCGGGGCCGGTGGGGACGTCGAGGTGGCCGTCCTCGTCGAGGACGAACGGCTCGGTGGTGTCGGTGGCGAAGTACCGGCTGCAGCCGGAGGTGTCGCCGGGCAGCGTGCGGCCGGGCAGGCCGGCGAGGGCGACGTTCGCGTCGCGGCCGATGCCGGTTTCCGGCATGCCTCCGCACCGGACGGGGATGCCGTGGGCGTGGGCGAGGTCGTGGATCCGGCGGGCTTCGAGGTAGCCGCCGACTCGGGCGGGTCTGACGTTGATGACGGGGCAGGCGCCGAGGGAGATCGCGGCCGCGGCGTCTGCGGCGGACTCGATGGACTCGTCCGGGCAGATGGGTGTGCGCAGGAGTGTGGCGAGTCGGGCGTGCTGGACCATGTCGTCGTTGGCGAGGGGTTGTTCGATCAGGAGGAGATCGAAGGCCTCAACCCCGCCACCACGCTGGAGGACGTCCAGGAGATTCTGGACACCACGCGCTGACCATCAGGCACGAGCGGCCACGGCGGGGCCGACGAGACCCCTGCGCACACGTTGGCTACGACAGGACGGTGAGGAGGGCGGCCACGACGGTGACCGCGCACATGGCGACCATCCAGCCGCTCCCCGGACCCACCATGTCGCCGCCGCCGTCCCCTGCCCCGTCGGGGCCCGCTCCCCCGAGGTCGCGGCACCACGGGCACGTCTCACCGTGCACGAGGGCATCCCGCCACACCTCACCGTCGAGCGACGCCCGCGCGAACAGCCTTCCGTCTTCATCCACGCCAGGAACAACGCCGCGGCATCGCGGGCGTCACCCCCGACACCCGATCCGAGACCCAACCGACATCAAAGTGGGGCCTGTTGAGCTACCCGACTGGTTACCCGGGGGCTCCGGGAGCGAGCCCCCCGGTGATGGCCCGCCCCCCGCCTCGTGCCCGGAGCAAGGTTCGACCGTCGCCCACCTCGGCGGCCGGCCGAACCGGGCTCAGACCGGGTCGGGTTCGGAGCCGGACGCCAACCTCGTGGCCGAGGTGACCGCGACGGCCGCGGCCAGGGGATCACGGGCCGGGCGGCCCAGCAGGTCGGTGAGGTCGGGAGAGGTCCCGTCCAGGAAGCCGTGCCGGATGCCGGTGGCGATCGAGGCGAGCATCGGCGGCTGGAACGGCAGCAACCCCGGCGTCCCGTTCAGAAGCCGATGCCGATATTCACCCAAGTCAATCGTCCGGTGCGGGACTTCGAGCCGGTCGGCCACCTGCGCCGCCGTGATCGGCGTCCCGACGAGTTCATGAACGCGCCCGCTGTGCCGAGCCGGATCCGCCGCGACGAGCGCCGCCGCATCGGCGAGATCCTCTCGCGCGACCGCTGCCAGTGCGCCGTCACCGAACGCCGACTCCAAGCCGTCGTCGGTCCACGTCAGGAGAGCGCCGAAGAGTTCGGCGTAGAGCCCGTTGCGCAGGATCGTCCACGGCAGGCCGCTCCCCCGCACCAGACGCTCGGTCGCGCGATGGGCGAGCGCGAAACCGAGGTGGTCGCCGGCGCCGGTCAGGCTCGTCTGGACGACGTGGCGGACGCCGTCCCTGACGGCGGCGTCCAGGACCGACGCGTGCCGTCCGATCACCCGGTCGTCCTCGCCGTACCCGGCGGAGATCAGCACTAGCGTGGACACGCCCTCCAGGTCGAGGCTTTCAAAATCATCGAAGTCGAGACGCCGCATCCCCTCGACCGGCGTGCGGCTGCCGCCCTCCGCGACGACGCCACGCGTACGCAGCGCCGCGAGCGTGGCCCTGCCGAGGTTCCCGCTCGCTCCGGTCACCAGGATCATGTTCCCTCACCGTCTTCCGTCGTGGCCCTCATCAGCACCTTCGTCCATGCCTACGCTTGAATCCTTGACCGCGGGCCCACCGGCTACAAGAAGGCAGTTCGATGTCACTCACGCACACCGGGGTAACCACCACCCCCGCCGACCTCGACCCCTGCGGACGCGAGGACCACCCGGACTGCGGGATCCGCGATGTCCAGGACCGGCTCGGAGACAAGTGGTCGGTGCTCGTGATCGTCGAACTGGCCACCGGGCCACGCAGGTTCCGCGAACTGCAACGCGCCCTCGACGGCATATCCCAGCGCATGCTCACCCTCACCGTGCGCAGGCTCGAACGGGACGGCCTCGTAGTGCGTACCGTCTACCCGACCGTGCCGGCCCAGGTCGACTACCGGCTGACCGGGACCGGAGCGGACCTGACCCACCTCGTCAAGGCCCTTGCCGACTGGTCCCTCGCCCACCGCGCCGACATCGCCGAGGCGCGGGACACCTACGACCGGGCCCACCCCGACCATGACATCCGCTGACGATGCCTCTCCCCACTCCGGACGTGGCCGGGGCCGCGTGGTCATCGCAGCGCGCCTCACCGACTCGTGTCCGGGTGGTGGACGTTGAGGTCGCCGTACGCCGACAACGCGCGGGACAGGTCGATTCGTTCGTGCCGCAGGGTGGAGTCGAGGAACGCGAGAGTGGCCGCGGCGACGACGCGCGGGCTCTCGGTGCGGCCCAGGGAACCGACCAGGGCGGGCACCGGCGGCAGGTACAGGGGGCCGTCCGTGAAGGTGAGGTGCGCGGCTCCTGGAAGGGTGAGCCGGTAGCTCGTCGCGGTGCCGCGATCGAGGACCTCGGTGAGGCGGGGTAGGTAGCGCGGGTCGGTCTGCGGGCCGACGGCTTGGGTGAGCGCGAGCGCCGGCTGGTGGAACGGGCGCGCGCCGGGGTCGCGGGGGTAGCCGTCCAGGTTGATGACGGCGGCGAACCGGGCGTCCTGGCCCGCTGCTTGCAGGGCGGCGCCACCACCGAGCGAATGACCGGTCACCGCGGCCCGATCGACGTCCAGCCGTCCGGTCAGGGGGCCCGCGATCTCACCCCGGTCCACACGTCCCAGCTGGGTGAGGACGAAACTGAGGTCGGCGGCCCGAACTGCCGTCGTCGCGACGGCCCTTCTGTTGTCCTCGTCGTCGTCGCCGGTGGCGGAGATCCTGGTACGGATCGTGCGGCCGTCGGCGAGGACGACGGCAGCGGAGTCGTACGGGTGGTCGAGGGCGACGACCGCATAGCCGTGGCCGGCCAGTTCCTCCGCCCATGCGGTGTTCTGGGTCCGCACTCCGCCAAGACCCGGTGAGAACAGCACGACCGGGAACCGTTCGCCCCCATCGGCCGGCGGGGCGTTGAAGACCGCGTGGGAATGGGCGCGCGGCACACCGTCGAGGAGGAAACCCGGGAGCCCGACGTAGTCCGCGAGGGCGTCCGAAACGGTACGCGCCTCCTGCTGCGTGCGGCCGAGGTAGGGGGCCCGCCGCGCGCCTGCGGGACTCTTCGCGGCGGGGTACCAGAGCTGAACCACCACCGTGCGCCGGTCGTCGGGTTCGGCAGTGGCGGCCTCGGCTCGGTTCGGGTCGGTCCACTGCATCACGCGGGTGCCGACGGCGAACCGGCCCGTCGGCTCGGGGAACACGGGTACGGGGCAAGCCCAAGCGGCCAGCGGGCCCGCCCCGATCAGGCCTGTGCAGAACGCCGTTCCGGGCAACGCCAACCACCAGCGGGCCCGCCGCACCGGCCGCCCGGGACGGCGTCGCACCACAGGAGGCACGGCGAACGCCGCGGCGAGGACGGCCCCCGCCAACACCGGCAACATCTGCCAGCGGAGGCCCACCACGCCCAACACGCCTACGGACAGCACGAAACCCGTGCCTGCCGCGATGGCGACGGGGCGACGCGTGGCGGGGGCGAGCCAACGCACCGCCACCAGCGCGACGGCGCTGAGCGAGGCCAGGATTTCCAGGGGGGACATGTGCAGTCCCGTGATGAGTTCGGTCACCCGGCCATCCTGGCCACGGAGTTGGTGCGAACGCATCGGTCCCGGGTCGTCGTCGCGTACCACCGAAGTCGCAGTCCGGGCCGTCCCCTGTGCGACCGAAGTCGCAAGGTGGTAGACGGTCAAGCCCTGGGTCGTGCGCTACGCCCTCGCCCCCACGGTCCTTGTCAGCGGCCGGGAGCGCGCGCTGCGGGGGCCGTCGTGTTCGTGTCGCCGGATCGGCCCTGCGCGGCCAGGACCTGGCCGAAGGCATCGGGCTCCATGAAGTGCAGCGGGTCGTTCGGGGAGTGCTTCCGCTGCCCTTCGGGGACCGGGGCTCCGTCGGCCTGAGCGGGAGTCGCGCCCACGAGGGCGGCGACGGTGAGGGCGGTGAGTGCGAGGAGTTGCTTCATGACGTGGTCAACGCGCCGGGGCGCCGATCGACACTGTCCGCGGATTGCGGCCCCGCCCATCTCCTCGACGGCATCGGCTCCGCGCGTACTCGGCGGCATGTTCTGGCCCGTCTCCCCGGCCCGGTCCGTCTATCTCCGCCGCCCGCCGGGTAGCCACCAGGGCGCGGCCGGCCCCACCACGTCGCGCCTCATCCACCGCAGGGAGATGCCATGACCTTGTCCGACCGCTACCGCACCGCCTGGGACGGCTTCTGGGAGCAGAGTTCCGGCGAGCCGGGCGAAGCCTTCTGGGACGCGGATCCGGCCCTGACGGCGCGGCGCGACCTCGACCACCTCGCCCCGTACGCCGACCACTCGCTCCCGATCGCGGACCTCGGGTGCGGCAACGGCACCCAGACCCGTTTCCTCGCCACCCGCTTCGCCCGCGCCGTCGGCGTCGACCTGTCCGCCGCCGCCGTCGCCCACGCCCGCCGCGCCGACCCGGACGGTTCCGCCGCGTACGAACAGCTCGACCTCGCCGACGCGGCCCAGGCCGACGCCCTGTACGGACGCCTCGGCGATACGAACGTCTACATGCGGGCGGTCCTGCACCAGAGCGACCCCGAGGACCGCCCCGCGGTGACCGCCGCGGTCGCGCGGCTGGTCGGCGCGCACGGCCGCGCCCTCGTCCTGGAGCCGACCGGCGAAGCCAAACAAGTGATCGCCGCCATCGCCGAGCAGCCCGGCGGGCCCTCCCCCAAACTGCGCCGCGTCAAGGAGCACGACCTGCGGCCCGGCGAGGTCGCCGAGGGTGAGGTCGCCGCCCTGCTGCGCGCGGCCGGTCTCACCGTCCTCGACGAAGGCACGACGGCCCTGGCCATGAGCGAGACCCGCCCCGACGGATCCCCGGTGGAACTACCGGCCCGCTGGTTCGTCGCCGGCCGCCCCTGACGGGACGCCCTCCGGTGGCCGTGCCCGGTACGTCCGGCACCTTGGCGCGGCCACCGGTCGTATCCGGCGCCGCCCGGCGGGTGGTCGCGCGCGCCGAGGCGTTAGACGCCGGCTCAGCCGCCCTGGCCCGCGGGCGCCGCGGCCAATTCGGCCCTCCGCGTGGCGCGCAGGCACGCACTCCTCGACGGCTGCCTGCACGGCGTACCGGCCGCCCGCGCGGAGGAACGGCCGGTACGGAACGGTGCGATGGTGACGGGCAGGCGTGATGTCGCGGGGGCAAAGCGGCGTCGGGGCTCCCGTACGGCTCAGCCGAGGACCGCGGTCACTTCCCGGCGGGTCGCCTCCGACAGGAGCGGGGTCCAGCGCGTGAAGAGGGCGAGCAGGTCCGCCCCGTTCCGCTCACGGAAGGACGCGTTCACCTTGGCCAGGTCCAGTTCGTTGGCCACCGTGAGCTCGGCGAAGTCGCGGCGCCGCTGCAGGGACGGGGTGAACTCGTCACCGGTGAAACGGTCCCTGAACCTCACCGACGCCTCGTCGAGAGCGGCGAGGGTGGGGTAGGAGGCCTTGCGGTCACAGCTGGCGTAGAAGTAGACGAGCTCTTCCGCCTCCGTACCGATCGCCTCGGCGAGACGGGCGCGCTCGGAGAGTTCCAGGAGGGCCAGGGGCAGCCCGTCCGTGCCGTAGAAGGCGTGGCAGAGGGCCGCGGTCCGCAGTACGGGGCGTCCGCCCCACGCGGCGAGCAGCGCCTCGACGCGCAGCAGGTGGGTCAGGAGCGTGCCGCCGGAGTGCTTGGTGGTCTCGGCTCCCAACTCCTTGAGCAGGGCTATCGCCGGCGAGTCGGTGGGCGTGTCGTCGCTGTGCATCATGGTCCCATCATGGCGAGCCCGCGCACGTACGCCGGGACCGGCATGCGGACGCCGGGCCCCTTTTCGCCCGGCCGGGGTGACGATCAACGGGCGAACTCGCACGGGCCGGGCAGCGTGACCGTCACGGGCCCGTGCTCGAAGGTGTCCATCACCAGCCACTCGTCCAGCTCGGGGTCGTAGAGGTTCTGGACACCGAACTGCAGCACCTGCCAGAAGGTGCCCCGGTTGTGCTCGTCGACGTGGATGTCGCCCAGTGCGAGCGGCAGGCGCGGGTAATTGACGGGGGGCAGTTGCGGGAGGACCACGCCCACCCGCCAGTGGTTGACGTGCCGTTGGGGGGTGCGCCGCAGGGTCTCCCGGCCGACGAAACGGGAGTTCTCGAATCCCCGGTTCAGGTCCTCCAGGTCGGAGTGCGGGATACGGGAGCAGGCGTGTTCGTTCAGGCCGGGCCATGTGCAGGTCAGCGTGTGGAGCGATTCCGAAACCGAGGGCCTGCTCACCCTGGAGCCGAACGGCCGACCCGCGGCAGGGACACGTCGGAGGTCCCTGTTCACGTGCCATCACGGCATCCTGATGTAATAATCACTGCACCTGTTCATCTATTACCATCTCGGGGGAACCTTGCCTTTCGCTCATCCGATCGAGGCCGCACGAGCATGGGTCCATGGTTGGACCGCTTCGCGCGGCGCGGCCGAACCCGTGTCCCATGCCTGGGGTTACACCGTCGACGTCGGCCTCACCGGGCACGTCATGCGCCATGTCCTGCACTCCGCGGACGAGGCGACCGTCCGCGGCCTCACCGAGCACGCCACCGTGCCGGGCATCTGGTTGAAGGCCCTCGTTCCGCCGGACACCCTCGAATCCTGGCTCGCCCCCGGCTGGCACCTCGCCGGCGGCCTCGGCTACCTGATGGCCGCCCCGTTCACCGGCCCCCACACCCGGTCCCCGGATGGACCGCCCGCCGGGTACCGGCTGACGACCTGGACCCGTGACGGCGTGACCCGCGTTCTGGTGCGCACCGCCGAGGGCGCTTTCGCCGCGCGCGGTCAGGTCGCCGTCACCGCTCTCGGCGCCGTCGTCGACCAGGTGGAAACCGATCCGGCCCACCAACGCCGCGGCCTGGGTCGCCTGGTGATGCGCGAACTCACCGCGACGGCCGCCGAGCAGGGCGCCACCGCCGGTGTGTTGGGCGCGACTCCGGACGGCCGAGCCCTCTACGAGACGATGGGCTGGCGTTCACTGGCCCCGCTGACCGGCGCCGTACGGGATCCGGGCCGGTCGGCGGATGCGACCGTCGGGGCGCCGGGTGGTCACGAGGCCGCGCCCGTGGAAGGGACCGCGCTCCGCCTCCGGCCGGTGCGGTGAGGGTCTGCGTGCCGACGACGGACAGCAGTCGCAGCCGCTCGTGGCTCTCGGTGCCGGGGACGGACCCGGGCGGCCCTCCGGCCGAACAGGAGCTCTACGGTCGGCTGCGCAGCGTCGACGAGGCGCGGCGCATGTGGCGGATCTCGGCGGAACTGACCGGAGTTGGCATCCCGGAGTAGCGGCGGGCCGGGTCCAGAACGGTGGCGCGTGGCCATCCGACGGGCAGGGCCTCGGGCCACGCCCGTCGGTACGGTCACGGCACGGCGGGGGTGTTACCTGCCGGTCGTACCGGGGCTCCCGCCAAGGGATTGCTGGTGGAGGTCCGAGTAGGTGGGGGTGTCCTTGATCAGGTCGTCGCAGAAGGCGGCGACGTCACGGCCGATGAGTTCCAGGACTCCCTTGCCGGCGACGACGCCCTCTTCGAAGAACTCGACGATCCCGGGCAGCAAGGGCCCGTCGGCCAGGTCGACCGGCCCGACCTTGAACAGGTACCGCTGCAGTTCCTTGTACACGATCCGGTAGTCCGGCGGGAGCGCCCTGACCCGTGCCGTGTGCGCCCGCCACTGCTTCTTGCCCTCGATGATGTCCTGGATGCTCACGTCAGCCTCCCAGCCGGCTCAGTTTCCGCGCGACGTTCCGGTTCAACTGCTCCCGCCACCGGTCGCGATGGGTGCGGGCCCCCTCACCTCCGGCCAGCGCCGCGCAGAAGCCCCGGACATCGTCGCCGAGCACCTCCTGCACGTTCTGCCCGTCCGCCGCCGTTTCCTCCAGCAGCCCCAGGGCCGCGTCGAGGATCGGCATCAGGTTGCGGCCGGTGAAGTCCGCGTGGGGCAACAGGTGGACCTTGATCTGCTCCCATGCGGCCCGGTGATCGTCCGGCAGGGTCTGCGCCCGGGCTTCGAGCGCCTTCCATTCCCTGCTGAGATCGCTCCCCGTGATGGTCTCCCAGAAGTTCATCTCCCGCCCTCCTTCAGCTTGTTGATGCGTGATGAGACGTACTGCCACTTCGCCCAGAACCTCGCGAGTTCCTCGCGTCCGGCCTCGTTGAGCGCGTAGAACTTGCGCGGCGGACCCACCCCGGACGGCCGCCTCGCCACCTGGACCAGCCCGTTCTTCTCGAGCCGCAGCAGGATCGTGTACACCGTCCCCTCGACGACGTCGGCGAAGCCGAGCTCGTTCAGCCGGCGGGTGATGGCATATCCGTAGGTTTCCTCGCCGCCGATGATCTCCAGCACGCACCCTTCGAGCGTGCCCTTCAACATCTCCGTCAGGTCGTCCATCGCGGTCCCTCCTCAACCCCCTTAGTACTCCGTGCCACCGAGTACCACTACACGGTATCACCGAGTAGTGGAGTGCGGCAGTACCTCCGGCCGACGGAAACCGGGTCCGCTTGGCAGGGGGCATCGGGGGTAGGCGGAACTGACGTCAATCACGAGAGCCGGCGTCCGCGCCGGCGCGATCGATCGGGGTGAGCCATGGTGGGCTTCACACGTACGGCGGTTCCCGCTCTGTTGTCCGTGGTCGTCGGGGCCACGGTCGTGTGCGCCGGCCCGGCCGCCGCGGCCGGGCAGCCGGCACGCGCGAGCACGTGCGCCGCCGGGGACCTGGACCTGTCCGTCGGAGCACCGGATGCCGGCGCGGGCCAGTTGTACGTACCGCTCGGCTTCACCAACATCGGCGACCGCTCGTGCACCCTGCTCGGATACCCCGGGGTGAGCGTCCTGGGCGCCGACCGGCAGCGGATCGGCGACCCCGCCGACCGCGAAGGCGCGACGCCCGGGCCCGTCACCCTGGCTCCCGGTGGCAGGGCGACGGCCGTCCTGCACACCACGAACGGGCCCATCGGCGGCCCGTGTCTGCCCAAGGGCACGTTCCTGAAGGTCTATCCGCCCGCCTCGAAGGACGCGGTCCTCGTCAAGGCCGCCTTCCAGATCTGCTCGGGCCGCTTCACGGTGGGCCCGCTCACGGCCTGAGCCCCAACTCCGCGACCAGCACGGGGACAGCACTCGCTCACCTCGAACCGGGCCGTCACCCACGTCGGGTCACCTACGTCGGGCGACGGCCCGGAGCGCGCCCCGCCACCGGTACGCGCCGGAGAGGAAGCCCGCCCACCGCATCCGGCCGAAACCGACCCGTCACTGAACCGGCTGTTGACCGTGTCGGCCGCCGTCGCTGCCTTGCTGCCGGCTGAGCGCAACACCCCGGGCGCGCCCGCGGCCCCGTTCGGATGAACCGTCCGGGGCCCCTCGCGCCGGATCGGGCGCTGCGCGGCGGGGTCCGGCAGCGGCTCCGGAGGGGGGCCTCTCGCCTAGCGGAACCGGATCGGGAAGGATGGGGCGGTTGACGCGATCGAGGCCGCGACGCGAAGGAACGCGCCGCGCCGGCTCGTGAGCGCCTCCCGGCCCGCGCCTGCGGGCGTACTTGCTGAGCCCCGTCGGTCGGGGCCGGACCGGACGAGTGGGTGAGCATGGAACGGACGCTGTTTCGCAGCGGGAGCCTGGAGCAGACGGAGGCTTTCCTGTCGTCCTCGTACACGCCCATGACGATCGGCGGCGTCCCCGAGCGCAGCGGTGCGCGCATCGAGCGGCGTGCCGCCGGCGGGCTGCACGTGGACCGTCTCGCCTTCGACTTCACGATGTCGTACGACGCCGGGCCGCTCGAGAGGCTCTGCCTGATCACGGTCGACCGCGGGGTGCACACGAGCGGGGGTGACGTCTGCGGACCGGGCGGAACGTTTCTCGTCGCCCTACCGGGCCGCTCCTATGCCGGGGAGGTCCGCGCCGCCCACTACACGATCACGATGTTCGACGCCGGCCTGCTGGACCGGACCGCCGAGGGCGGGGAGGAGGTCCGGCTCACCGGGCAGACACCGCTCGGCGAGGCGGCGAACCGGATGCTCTGCCGGACCGTCGCGCACGTCCGCGACACGATCCTTCAGCCGGGTTTCGCCGACGAGCCCCTCCTCACCGGCGCGGCGGCCCGTCTCCTGGCGGCCACCACCCTCAGCTGCCTGCCGCACACCCGCACCGGCGCCCTGCCCGACCGGGTCGACTCGCGCGACGGCACCAGCGACACCCTGCGCCGAGCCGTCGTGTTCATCGAGGAGAACGCCCACCGTGACATCGGGCTCGCCGAGATCGCGGCGTCGGTCCCGGTCACCCCGCGCGCCGTGCAGTACGCCTTCTCCCGGCACGCCGCGACCACCCCGCTGGGGTACCTGCGCCGGGTACGACTCGCCCGCGCCCACGAGGAGTTGACCGCCGCGGAACCCCGGCGGACCACCGTGACGGCCGTCGCCCTTCGATGGGGCTTCGCCCACCAGGGACGCTTCGCGGCGGCGTACCGAGAGGCGTACGGCACCGCCCCCGGTACGACCCTGCACGGGTGAGGGCCCGGTGACGCGCCCCGCCCGGTGAAGCGCCCCTCGACCCTCACGCCCCGTGCGGCGCGCCGGACCGGCGGGAGGGGGCGTGGCGGTGTTCGACCGGGACAGTGCCGAAGACGCTGTGGGTGCCGGTCAGGGTCAGCAGGACCCGCAGGGGGCGACTGGCCTCGGTCACCGTCAGGGCGATGCCGCGGTCCTTCGCGTCCAGTCGCGTGAGCAGGAGTTCGTTGAGGCACGCCGAGGAGCAGAACGTCAGCCCCGCGCAGTCGACTTCGACACGGTACGGCGCCGGCTCGGCCGCGAGCGCTTCGCGGAGCACCGCACGCAGGACCGGGCAGGTGTCGTTGTCCACCTCACCGGCCACCTCCACCCTCAGCACGCCCGGCTCGACCTCCGTCAGGCTCGCCCTCAGTGGTGTCTCCTGCACAACCCGTCCTCCGTCCGCGAGGCGGCGGCGTCCACCTCCCTTCGACCATGCACCATGTACCGGGCGCTCAGCAGCCCGCAGAACGAAACACCTCGCCGCGGACGTCCACGAAGCGAACCCTCCCCCCACGCGGTACGCCGGCTCGGACCGTTGGGAGGGCGGGCGACCCGCGTCCGCCGCTCGGGCGGGCCGGCGCGCCCCTCCCGGCCGACGGATCAGGGGCGGCCCAACAGCCCCACGCCCGCGGCCGTGTCCGCACGGGCGGTGAAGAAGTCGGTGAACGCGGCGACGAACTCCGCCTCGCTGATCCGACCGTCTCCGTCGACGTCCAACTGGCGGAAGGCATCGTTCAGTTCGGCGGGGTGCACGCGCGGCCCGCCGAACAGGACGCGGTATTCGTCGGCGCACAGGTACCCGCTCCCGTCGGTGTCGACGGCGCGGAAAAGAGCCCGCACGGCCGGTCCGAGTCCGTGGTCGAGGTAGCCCGCGTCACCATCGACACCCGCGAGCATCGCGCTCACGAACTCGGCGCAGTCCACCGCGCCGTCCCCGTCCGCGTCCATGCCCGCGCGCAGGTGCTGCCACCACGTCTCGAAGGCGGCGTAGAGCACGTCCTCCCGTTCCACGGGCAGCTCCAGCTGCCAGCACACGTTGTGGACCATCGCCTGGAGGTCCGCGCTGTCCACCCGCCCGTCACCGGTCTGGTCGAGCACCTGGTGGAAGAACGCCGCCAGGCGTGCCGGGCGGGAGTCGACGGTCCGGGGTCGGGGCAGGGGCGTGACGGTCGTGGTGCGCCGGGGCGCGGCCGGCGCGGCGTCGCCGTGCCCGCGGTAGCGCAGCCGGTCCGGCAGGCGGGTCATCACCTGCCGCATGCCGCGGTGAACCGTCCAGGAGAGGGCGGCGGCCGTACGGGTGCGGGGCGTGGCGAACCGCTCGTGCCAGGCGGGCGGCAGGTCGGCGATGGTCAGAGTGGTCAGTACGTTCGCGGCGACGGCGCGCAGCAGCGGCCAGGCGGGTCGCAGTCGGCCGAGGCGGCGGGGGGCGGGGGCCTCGCGCAACATGTCGAAGAGCAGGTACCGGACTTGGTCGCCGCATTCCAGGGTCTCGCGGACGGTCCGGTCGACGTACGCGGCCACGTCGGCGGCCGTCGCGGGGAGCGCGTCGTCGGGAACGCCGAGGTCTGTGCAGACTTCCTTGAACTCCGCGTACAGGACGTCGAGTTCACCGGCTGTCAGGGGGTCGCCGGACAGCTCACGCATGGCCGTCATGGCCTCGTACAGGGTCACCATCACCCAGGCGCGGACCGCCGGGTCCTCGGCCTCGTAGGGGCGGCCGGTGTCGTCGGTGCCACGGATGCGGCGGTGCGCGCGCTCCAGCCGGGCCGCCTCCCGCGCTCGTTCCTCGGAGGTGGCGAAGAACAGTCGGCTCCCGCTCTCCATGGTGTGTTCGATCCGCCGCCAGGGGTGGGCCCGGTACGTGGAGTAGCGGGCGGTACCGGCGGCGACGGCGGGATGTGCGGTCTGCAGGACGAGGAGCCGCCATGCCACCAAACCGATGCGCCACTCGCCGAGGGTCAGGCGCAGCAGGCCGGCGGCGGAGGGTGCAGGGGTGTGCGTCACGCGGTGCTCCTTGGGGTGGTGGCCGACAGGAGCACAACGCCGTGCTGGTGGAGGAGGTTTCGGTGATGCGGAGGAGGCTTCGGTGGCGCGGGGGGACTTCGGGAGCGCCGCCCGCCCGGAACCGTCCGTCGCGGGTCAGGCGGCGGCCTGCAGGCGGCTCCGTTCCCTCGCGGTCAGACCGCCCCAGACCCCGTAGCGCTCCTGAGCGGACAGGGCATGGCGCAGGCAGGCCTGGGCGACGGGGCAGCCGGCGCATATCCGCTTGGCCCGCTCGTCACGTTCCTGGCGTTGTTCGAGCGGCTCCTGCGTCGGGCCGAAGAACTGCTCGGACGCCGTTTCCCGGCATGCCGCGTCCGCTTGCCAGGCCCAGTGCTGGAGCAGGGGAAGGGGCAGGCGGGAGGTGTTCGGCATCGGGTGCTCCTTCGGTGTCGGTGTCCTGCGGTCCGTCTGTTCCCGTTCGTACGGATCAAACCTCTCCCGACCGCCTCCACCGATTCACCCGGTTGCCGCCTGGTCCACGGGGATCAGCTGCCCGTCCACGGGCAGACGGGCAGGGCAACGACCCCCCCCCTGCCGAGAAGGATGCTGTGGAGCCCGTTCTCCCCTCCGGCGCCGCACGCTGCGACGCCCGCTGGTCCACCCGCGCCCACCAGTACCTGCCCCACACCCGCACGCCGCGCACCGTCCCGGTGACGTTCCACTACCGGCGGACCGACCCGCTGGCCGTGGAGGCCGTCTTCCGCTGCCCGTCCCACGGCGACGACGTCGTGTGGACCCTCGGACGTGACCTGCTGTCCTGCGGCATCTCCAGCCTCACCGGCACCGGCGATGTCGTCCTGTGGCCGGGCCGCGGCCGCAGCCGGGTGTGGCTCCGACTCGGACCCGACACCGGGCACGCGCTCCTCAGCATCAGCCGCCCGGAGTTGGCGGCGTGGCTCCGCACCACCTACGCCCTCGTCCCGCCCGGCACGGAGGAGGAGCACCTCGACTGGACCCCCATCCATCGACTGCTGAGCAGTCCTCGGCCTCCGCATCGCACCTGATCCCCCGCCCGCTCCCGCCCCCGCACCGGCCGACGTGGGTGTCCTGCCGGTCGGGCGGCCCGCCGAAAGGCGGTCCCCGGCTCAGGTCGGCCTGCGTGCCAGGGCGGACCGGACGGTGTGTCGCCGAGGTTCTCGCACCCGAAGCCGTAGAAGTGCCGGTTGCCGTCCGTGGTCGCCTCGGCGACCGTAGTGGTGCACCATCACGCCGTCCGCCGGACCCCAAAGGCCCTTGTGGTTGCGGTTGTGGGTGCGCCGGCCGGGACACTCGACGATCCTCACGCCCTCGTTCGTGAGCGCGGCCGGGAAGGCGTCGGGGCTGAGCGGTGCGGCCAAGGTGACCCTCCTGCGCCGGTTGGTCCGCGCGTCGGGCCGACGGCTCCGGCACCGTCGCCCGGAGCGGGTGGGCGCGAAGGCGGCCGGCCCGTCCTCACCGAGCCGGACGGGCGTACGGCCGTACGGTCGTCCTGACCGTCCCGGAACCGGGTACCGCGCCCCGGCGGCCCGAGCACACGGCAGACCGGTTCTTGAGGGAACGCGTACGTGAGGTGCCGCTCGACCGGGGCAACGGACCGAGCCGGTACCGGCCCCGCCGGGCGTCGGGTTGTCCGGGGGAAGCGGTTCCCACCACTCCCCCGGCACCCGTCTTCCGGTGTTCGAGGCGACCGGATCGCCGCGAGCACGCCTTCGCCTTCTTCCAGGCCCACTTCCGTGCCGTACACCCCCGTGGTTCGGCACTGCGCGATTGCTCGTGCCGTGGGTGTCCGGAATGCGGGTCGGGCTGTGCTCGCCTCGGCAACGCTACGCATACGGGGAATGCCGCGCCATTGCACGGATGCACCAACCGAGCGGTATGACCTGTGGGTTCTGCACCACGGTTCGCAGGCACACCCCCGAGGTGCACATTGTGCAGCTCCGATCCTGCGGAGCTGCACATCGGACTTTGCCGCGAGCGGCGAAAGGATTCACCTCTCGCTTTTTTCGGCCAACGGGCCTAATTTAAGGTTCACCCAATCAGGCAGGACGAAAATGATGACCACCCTCGAAATTCAGCCAATTATTACGGCCTGATTTCGGCCACATCGAAGCGCGGCCCACGCCGGTTTCACCCGGTCCATGACACCGCACCCCACCTGCGGTTTCATCAGGTTCCGACCCCGGCCGCGCCCCCGGAATCACAGCAATGACGACCACCCAAGCCGCTCCCGTCGGGCTCGATCCACCGACCGTTCGGGTCACCTCAACGCATCGAGCCGATCTTCGCGATCCTGCCGGCCGAAAACAAAAGTCGCGGAGCCGCTCACACGGCAGCCCATGCGAATCGTCCGGACGATTCGGGCAACGATTTCCCGTATCGGATGTCCATCGGACCAGGAAGCCCGCTGGCGTCAATCGAATTTCGTTCAGCCCGCGAAACGGCCCGCCGAACCGCGGCCCGGACGCGCCCTGTTCCCCCACCGGCAACGCAGGCCGCGCGACCCGCGCCCGGTATCGCGGCTACCGACGACCCGGTGCCCGCGTGGCTCTCGGGTCAGGCCGCCGCGCACAGTTCGCGGGTGGAGTCCGGAAGGTGGGGCACACCCGTCATGAGGTGCAGTGCGAACAGCAGGTCGCGCATGCCGCTCAGTGAGGACAGGTCGCGGGACAAGTGACCTTCCAGCGCCCTGATGTGCGAGCGGACGGTGGCCTCCGACAGGCCCAGTTCGCGCGCGGTCGACTCCAAGTGCGCGTCGAACGTGAGCCAGGCCGTGGCCGTGGTGAGGAGGTCGCGTCTGTCCGCGCAGGCGGGCCGGAGCAGCATTTCGGCCCAGGCGCGGGTCTGCGGGCCTTCGAGCAGACCCCGGAGCGTGGGCTCCCCGGCCGCGAGGCACCCGTCGGGCGGCTCGGGCAGTTCCCGCTGCGTGACGATTTCCAGGGCCAGGCCCACGGTGACCCGGTCCGTCAGGGCCCCGAAGTCCTTGTTGAGGAGTTCGGCGGCGCGCGCCACCCGCCGGGTCACGGTGTTGCGGTGCAGATCCAGGCGGCGCGCGGCCACCGTGTAGGGGTAGGCCAGGGCCGTGGGGAGCGTCCCGCGGAGCAGCTCCCACTGGCTGTCGATCCGCATGAGCGGGTCGAGCAGTCGGCGGGCCCACACCTGGGCTTCGTGCGCCGGAAGCAGGCTGACCAGGTCGGTGTCCTGGGCGGAGAGGGCCACGGAGTCGGGCTGGTGGACGGCGAACCGTTGGGCGGTGGTCGCTTCGTGGAGGGCGCGGGCGAGGAGGGACAGGGAGTACACCCCGCTGCCGCCGAGCGAAGCCTCCGCGCCGAGCACGGACACGAGTCGGGTCAGTTCGACGGCCACCTTCTCGTCCGCCTCGTCGGCCCGGACCGGGTGGATCACCAGGATCCGGTCGGGCCGGCGGCCGTCGGCGACGACCAGGGCTCGGCCGGCCGTGACGGCCTCGCAGCGGCGCACGGCGGCGTCCCGACGGGTGGGCGAGGTCTCCACGACGAAGACGCGGGCGGTCTCGGGGTCGAGCAACCCGGGCGCGAGGTTCCTCATGACCCGGCGCGCCTTGGACACCTCTCCGTCCAGCAGGAGTTCCACCGCGGCCGCGCGCGCGGCCCGGACGGCGTCGGAGGCCGCCCGGTACTCGCGGCGCGCCTGGTCCACCAGCCCCAGGAGCTTGGCGGCCTGGCGCAGCAGCTCCAGATCGGCGTCTTCGAACTGCGTACGCCGGGCCACGGCGAGGACCGTGTCCGCCGCGGAGGACGGGCCGAGCGAGATGAGCCGGGTGTGCGGTCCCGACCGGGACTCGGATGTGTTGGCCGCGACGGATTGGCGGATGATCGCCTGCGCGAGTTCCTCGGCCGCCGTGGCCGGCGAGGCGACGAGAACGCGGTCGGGTTCGCTGACCATCACCTGGACGTCGAGAGCGCGGGCGAGCCAGTCGGCGATGCGCTGCATGGCCCGCGGGTCGGCGAGCCGCGCCGGCAGTTCCTGTACGAGCGAGGCGAGTTGGGCGGCCCGATGCTCGGCGGACACGATCCGGGACTGCTGGATGGCTTCGTGCACTCCCTGCCACCGCTCCACCGGCGCGGCGGTGACCAGGAGGGGCGTGCCCAGCCGATCCGCCAGGTCCACGAGGGACTGGGGGTACGGCTGGCGGGATCCGGGAGCGGCGCCGACGACCAGGCCGACGCTGCCGTCTCGGCTCATGCGCCGGAGCAGTACCTCCAGCACGCCGGTGATGCGACCGCGCAGCCGGAAGGGGACCGCGTCGGCGATCAGTACGAGGAAGCCGTCGGGCAGCGTGGCGGGCACGCCTTCTTCCAGGAGCGTCTCCGGGGTCACGGAGAGGACGCCCGTCACCTCGACCGCCCGCGCGGGAGCGGAGCACTGGCCGAAGAAGGTGAGTTCGAGCTCGGGGTTTCGGGTGGGCAGCGTGCCCAGAGTTGGCATCGAGCACTCCTCGAAGCTGTCCGGAAGGTGTCGCGTGGGTGCCCTGTGCCGCCCGGGGAACTGCGTGGGCACCTCGGTCACGACCTCATTCCCGCTCTCCCGCGCGCGCCGCGCGCCCACCTGGGTGCGGCAGGACGGACGACTCGAAACGCACCGCGTGCGACAGGCGTTCGGGCATCCTGGGAAGCGGACGTACGGTCACGGTCGGAGGGGCCGAACGGGGCGGGACGTGCGGGTTCCGGCGATCGCGGGACCCAGCGTCGAGGACGGGGGCGGAGCCGTTGTCGTGTCGCCGGGTGCGACCGGGCGAGGAAAGCAGGTGCCGCGCGGTCCGTTCCGACGCCCGGTCACTGTCCTTGTATCCCAACTCCGGACTCAACTGTCCCCCTGTATGGTGCGGCGCCACGTGCGTGGGCACGAGCCGCACGGCGTGCGGCCGACGTGCGGCCGCTCCCTCCTCCGCCCCGTGTCCGACCTGCGGGGACGTCTCGAACAAGCGGGCGTCCCGGCGGTTCGACGTCCCCTTGCCCGCAGGCCCGACAACTTGCGCACACGCCGGTGCGCAAGGTTGCGTTGCCTATCGGGATACTGCCTTCCGCACCCAAGCGTGTCAACTAAAGTACACAGACCTGGGCCCAGACAGAGCGAGAGACCGGTAAGTGGTTGTGTGCATCCATCAGCAGGGCGTCCTTCGGGCCGTGAGCGGCACCTCCTGCCTGAGGTGAGCGACGACCGTCCGTCGATCGCGGGCAAACTCAAGGACCTCATGGCGGGACGGCGGGGTCGCAGTCACACGTCCCGGTCGCTCTCCGAGTCCGTCGAAGCCCTGCCCGACGGTCATCCGTCCCTGTCGCACGCCGCCATCGCCAAGATCGCCAACGGTTCGCAGAGCAACCCGACCGTCGGCACGCTGCTGGCCCTGTGCGAAGCTCTGGGCGTCCCACCCGCCCATCTCCTCCCGCACGAGCCCTACGACGACCTTGAGGCGCTGGAGGCGTTCGAGAACCCGCTCGCGCGACACGTCCTGGCCCTGCTGAACGGTCTCCCCGAGAGCGAACTGGCGGGAGTCATCAAAGATTTGGAACGGCGAAGGGCCCACGTCGGCCTGGAACCGGTTCCGCCCCGTGCGGCCGTCATGCCGCCGAGCAAGCGCCGACGACGGCGGAAACCGGACGATGCCGCGCGCTACGCGGCTGAATCACTGGAAGGGCTGTAGTAGTGGACGGCATAGTCTTCGGGACGTGCACACTGGCCGGCTTGTTGGTCACCGTGCTCTGCACCCGCAGGGCCCTGGGCAATCCCCGGGTCTCCACATGGGCCATCGCCATCGCCTTCGGCGTGTGCACGCTGGGCGTCCTGTTCGCCGTCCCCGTCGTGGCCCGAGCGGCGGAGGACCTCACCGGCGTCGTCAACATCGGCAAGCTCATCGCGCACGTCTGCGCGATCCTGTGGTGCGCGGCGCTGCAGATCACCATGGTGGATCTGGCCTATCGCCCCGAATACGTGAAGTCCGCCATCTTCCACCGGGGGTTCGCCGCGACGGTCGAACTCGCGATCATGGTGCCGCTCTTCCTGGCGACGAACGCGCCCGACATCGCGTTCACGACCGCCCACGCCGACAATCCCAAGATCGCCGCGTACCTCCTGCTCTACCTCTCCTACGTCATGGTCACCTGCGGGGAGTTGGCGTTCATGTGCGGCAGGACGGCGCGCCGCAACTGGGGCATCCGGCCCTGGAGCGGCGCCGGGTTCTCCCTGTCAGCGATGGCGGCCGTCTTCGGGCTGGCCTACGCCCTGACCAAGGGGAGCTACATCATCTTCCACACCCTCGACAGGCCGTGGTCGCTGAAGACCGAGGAGTTCATCAGCCCGACCCTGAGCGGCCTCGCGGTGATCTTCCTGTTCGCCGGCCTGACGCTCCCCATGGTGGGCACCTTCCGGCAGCGACTGCGTCAGAAGAGGGCCCTGGCCACGCCTTGAGGGCCGTCCCTCGCGGATCCCGCCTCCCGAAGCCCCCGGCGCGAGCCCCGGCGCCTCAGGGTGATGCGCTCACCGCCTCGTAGCGGACCCTCAGCTCCTTCAGGCCGCGGGAGCGCAGCGACCGGCGCCACTGGGGGGCCGGGTCCAGCAACTCCAGGGTGGGGTAACGCTCCAGGAGGGCGACGAGGGCGATCTCCACCTCGGCGCGGGCCAGGGGGCCGCCGAGGCAGTAGTGGATGCCGTGGCCGAGTGCCAGGTGGCCGGCGGTGTCACGGTCGAGGTCCAGGGCGTCGGGCTGCGGGAAGCGGGCGGGGTCCCGGTTGGCCGCCGCCAGGGAGACGAGCACCGTCTCCCCCGCCGCCACCGCCACCCCGGCGATGGTCATGTCCTCGGTCGCGAACCTACGGATCGCGAGCAGGGCGGGGCCCTCCAGCCGGGCGAACTCGGCCACGGCGGCCGGGAGTCGGGAGGGATCCTGGCGGAGCAGGGCCAGCTGGTCCGGATGCCGCAGCAGGGTGTGGATCGCGTTGCCGATCAGCTGGGCCGTGTTCTCGTAGCCGGCGAACAGGACGAGGAACGCCACCGACATCAGCTCGTCCTCGCTGAGCCGGTCGCCGTCGGCGTCCCGAACCGCGATCAGGTCGGACAGCAGGTCGTCGCCCGGCCGGCCGCGCTTGTGCTCCATGAGCCCGGTGAGGAAGCCGAGCATCGCCACGAGCGCTTCCTTCATCGCCTGCGGCCGAGCCGGGTCCGGCGCCACCAGCGCTTCCGTCCAGCCGCGGAAGTCCACCCGCCGGTCCTCGGGGATCCCCAGCAGGTCGCAGATCACGATGATCGGCAGCGAGAAGGCGTAGGCGCCCAGCAGGTCGGCGCCACCGGCCGGCCCGAGCCGGTCCAGGAGCCGGTCGGCGGTCTCGCGGATCGGCGCGCGCAGTTGGTCCACCCGCCGCGGGGTGAAGGCGCGACCCACCAGGCCACGGATGCGGGTGTGATCGGGCGCGTCCATGTTGAGGAGGTTGGCGTCCAACGCGGGCGGGAGGGCGAAGCCCCGGTAGGTCCCCTCCGCGGCGTTGGCCTTGTCCAGGGACAGCCGCGGGTCGGCGAGCGCCTCGCGGACATCGTCGTAGCGCGTGACGAGCCACGCGGGCGTCCCGTCGGTACCCGTGATGCGGCACACCGGCGCGGTGTCCCGGAGCCTGTCGTAGACGGAGTACGGGTGCTCGATCAGTTCGGCCTGAAGATCCATGGGCCCACCCTAGAACGTGAGCGCGTCACTCCCGGGGCCGGGCCCGCACGATCCGGGAGGTACCAACCCCGTAGCCTTGTCAGTCCGGTTGTCTGGGGCGAGGGGAGAATCCTGTGGGGGTTCGGGGCGGGGCGTGGCCGGCGGTGGAAGGGCGTGCGGACATCCTGAGGATCAGCGCGAGTGACGCTCAGGACAGGCTGGACGGCTGTGGCGCGTACGGCGCGCTCAAGATACGGCCGAACCTCAAGGCCGCCGCCTGGGCGCGCCGTTTCGACAACAGTCAGCCGTTCCTCCTCGGAATGATCCGCGAGATCTGCACCCGGCTCCACTCGAACCCCCGGGTCGACACCTGGGAGGGGTTGGATCATGAGATCGACGCGGAATTGAAGGCCTACGCCCTCCACCCCGGCTCCCGCGCCTACGCGCGCCACGCCATCGAGAATTACCTGGACGCGCACGAAGTCGGCGGGGCCGACATCGATCCCCTCACCTTTCGCCTCTTCGACCCACAGGTGGCTGTCGGCCCCGGCCGCACCCTGACCGTCTGGAGCCCCGTCTACGAAAGCGGGACGGGAATCAGGGAGGTGCGGCGGCTGAGGTTCGGCGGCGTACGCCCACCGGGGGAAACCCCGGACCGGTGGACGGCCGTCGCTGCCCGCGTCGCAGCGCTCACCAGCCCTGTCGGGGACATCGGCCGCATACGGGTGACCGAAATCGGCCTGGGCGACGGGTCGTTCCAGGTGCTCTTCGACGGAACGCCCGAGTCGACACTGCCCCTGTACGAGGGGATCGCCCTCGCGTCGCTCCGAACCATCGACACCGCCCGCACCATGACGCCCGGGTACTCGTGCCAGGACTGCAAAATAGCGGGGTGCTGCGGAGCGATCGAGGAGTTCGACGGGTTCCTCGGGCAGGAATCCCCTGGTGAGGGCACCAGATCGGTCAGTGCGCGGGACATCGAGGCGTACGGAACCTGCGCCGCCCGGTGGCATTTGGACATGGCGTGCCACCTCCCGAAGGAACGCTTCACCGGGGCCGGGTCCCGCCGCGGGAGCCTGATCCACCACTGGATCGCCACCGCGCACGTCCGGTCGCGACGGTGCGTCCCCTCCGACGTGGGGGATTTCAGTGATCCCAACACCTTCACGTCGACCCTCACCGCGGACGAATACGCGGAAGTGAGTCCCTATCTCCGGCAACACCTCGCGACCTGTCCGCTCGGGGAGGGCATCCGGCTCATCGCGACCGAATCCCCGCTCTACGGATACGACAGGTCCGCCGATGTCGTCATCGCGAGCGAGCCCGACGCCCTGTACACGGATGCCGACGGCTGCTTCGTCATCAGGGAAACGAAGACGACGAACCAACGGTTGCCCCGGGACGACAGGGAGGCTTTCGAGCGCTTCCTCGCGGTTCCGTGGCTCCTCAATCTGCTGGGGACCGGCTACCGGGGCCCCCACCGGGCCGAGTCCGCCCGCCTCGAACTGGAAGTGCTGTCCCGGGACGAAAGCCGCCTCTTCACCTGGCATTTGCGCGACGGCGCGGCTCTGAGCGCGGCACGGGCCGCCGTCCACCTGCGCTCCGCCGCCTGGCACCGCGACACCACGTGGGCGGCCTCTCCGGGCGAACAGTGCGCTTGGTGCCCGGTCCGCAGGTGGTGCCCTGAGGCGCGAGCCGGTGCGGACGAGGACTGACCCCGCTCATCGGGCTCGGTGCGCAGGTCACGGAAGAACAGCCGTGCCCCCAGGCCGGTGACCAGCGCCATCAGGGCGATGACCCATCACTTGTCGAACCGGCGTCCTTGTGACCTGAGATCCGTTTCCCGATCCGTCACCACGGCCCCTCCCCCCGCGGAGCGCGCCGTTCGCACTCACGACGGCCGGGTACCCGCCAGGGCCGGGCTGACGCGGGTCAGGGGCGCGCGGCGCTCTCGGACGGGTGGAGCCGGGTGGCGAAGACGATGATGTCGTCCTCGGGTTCGACACCGAAGGTCTCCACCAACAGGGTGCACAGCGCTTCGGGTTCCTCCGGTCCGGCCGCGGCGGTGTCGGCCAGGAGGTCCAACCGGTCGTGCAGGTCGCTGTCGCGGGTTTCGATGAGCCCGTCGGTGACCATCAGCAGCCGACCCCCGGGCCCGACCGGGTGGCTGGTCGCCTCGGGGTGCGGCAGGCCCAGGCCGAGCAGCGGTCCGTGCTCGGTGAGGTAGCGCGGCGCGGCTCCCGGGTTGAGGAGCAGGGGTGGGAGATGGCCCGCGTTGGCGACCTGGATGCGCCGATTGCCCGGCTCCACCAGCACGATGCACACCGTGGCGGTCCAGCCGCGGTGGTGCAGGCCCAGGAGGTGGTCCAGGTGGTGGAGCAGGAGGTGCGGGGGGTGGCCCTGGGCGGCGTAGGCACGCAGCGCGTGACGTATTCCGCCCATGACCATGGCGGCTTGCAGGGAGTGGCCGACCACGTCGCCGACCGCGAGCAGCAGGCCGTGGGGGGTGGTGACGGCTTCGTAGAAGTCGCCGCCGATCTCGGTCATCGAGGTGGCCGGCAGGTAGCGCACCGCGAGTTCCGTGTTCGGGGAGGACGGCAGGTCGGCGGGCAGGAAGGTGCGCTGCAGGGCCAGGGCCAGCTCGTGTTCCTGGTCGAAGCGCTCCACGACGTCCTTGTGCTCGACGGTGAGGTCCGCGTACAGGGCCATGACACCGGCGTTGGTCTCCACCAGTTCCTCGTTGAGCCGCTCCAGCTCGTCCCGTTGGGCGTGGGCCTCGTGCAGGGCGGCCAGCAGGTCCCGGGTCTGTGCCTGCAGGTCGTCGATCGCGCTGGCCGGAGTGTCGGCCTCCACCATGGCCAGGACGCGGCGGACGTCCAGGTCCCGGGCGGCGAGTTCGGGAATGGGGCAGCTGATCTCGATCCGGCCGACCCGGGAGCCGACCGGCAGTGCGCCGGCGCGGTCCGGGACGGCGAGGGAGGGATCGTAGCGGGTCTGGGGCAGCAGTCGGGTGACGGCGGTCAGGGATTCGGTGCTGGGGGCGCGGTCGTCCGTCCATCGCATCACGGTGTGCAGCGTGGGCGGATGCTGTTGGACGGTGAACACGGTCGTCATCGTGTTGGGGCGCAGCAGGTCGCGTCCCAGTTCGCTCAGTGCGGTCGCGAGGCGGACCTGGTCCCGGTTGTCGAGTCCGACCGCGTCGGCGATGGTCTTGGCGTGGCGGCGCAGGGCGAAGACGTCGCGTTCGGTGGCGATCGGGGCGAGCAGAACGGTGGCGCGGTCGCTGTCGCGTGGACGGATGACGGTCCGCTTCACCTGGTGACCTTGGCGATCACCGCGCTGGCGTCGTCGCGGCGGGTGCCGGCCAAGCGCAGCAGGGCAGCGGCGATGAGGGCGGGCGGATGGTGCAGGAAGCCGGCGAGGTCCTCGGATTTCCAGCGCTCGCTGAGACCGTCGGAGTGCATCACCAGGACGCCGTGGCCGGGCAGATGGTGTTCGTAGGTGCGCAGTTGGTGCATCTGATGGCCGACGATGCCGGGGTGGGACAGCAGGTTGGACCGGCTGTCCGCGGTGACCAGGGCGGCGGTGATGTTTCCCGTGCCGCAGAAGAGGACGCGGCCGTCCGGCTCCAGGCGGGCGACGGCCACCGCGGCGCCGCGGGTGCCGCGCAGGGCGCGGTGGATCTGTTCCATCGCCTGTTCCGGGGTGCGGGCCGTGCCGGTGCGGAAGGCCTGGACGGCTGCCTTGGCGGCGAGGGAGGCCATCGGGCCGTGTCCCAGGCCGTCGCAGGACATCACCAGGGTTCCCCGTCCGGGTCCCGGTGCGGCTGCCCGTACCGGGACGGAGCGTGAGGTACGGGCGGTGACGGCCAACGGGGGGATGCGGGGCGGGAGCCCGGGTGTCGTCGGGGCCCGTCGCAGGGGTGGCCGGGTGGCGGTCAGGGCCGACCAGTCCAGGGAGGACTCTTCGGGTCGGGGCCGGCGGTCGGTCCGTTCGTCGTGGTGTTGCGTGACGTGCTCTGCGATATCGGGGCGCCCGGCCCAGGCGTCGCCGCAGACCTGTTCCCCGCCGATCGGCCGGGTGATGCCGCCCACGGTCGGCTCCCCCGTCACCGTGTGGTGCGGGGGGCGGGGCCAGAAGCGGGCCACCTGGACGGTGCCGAGTCCGCGCCGGGAGTGGATGTGGAAGGCGTCGGCCAGCCGCTGGACCGCTCCGAGGCCGATGCCGAGGGTGCCCGCCGTCGACATCCCGTCGCGCAGGGCCGCCGGTACGTCGGTGATCCCGGGGCCGCCGTCCACGACCACGACTTCGACTCCGGCCACGTGCGCGGTGCGCAGCACCCGTAGCAGCAGAGACCCTTCGACGGCGTGTTTGGTGATGTTGGTGGCCAACTCGGCGACGGCGAGCACCAGTTCGGCGGTGCGGTGCTCGGTGAGCCCGATGCGTCGCCCCAGAGCGGCGGCGGCGCCGCGAGCGGCTTCGGGCTCGTCCCGGAACCAGGCGACGTCCTCACAGTCCGTCAGGTGAAGTGTCACCGGGCCCACTTGGTGACCGTGATGGTGGTGCCGTGTCCCGGGGTGGTGTCCAGGACGAAGTCGTCGACGAGGCGTTTGGAGCCGGAGAGGCCGAGGCCCATGCCGCTGCCGGAGGTCCAGCCGTCGGTCAGCGCCAGGTCGATGTCGGGGATGCCGGGACCCTGGTCGGCGAAGACCAGGCGTACTCCCCGACGGCCGTGTTGCTCGATGAGGGAGGCGGTCATGGTTCCGCCACCGCCGTGGATCAGGGTGTTGCGGGCCAGTTCACTGGCCGCGGTGATCAGCTTGGTCTGCTCCACGAGGGAGAGCCTGCACGCCTGGGCCAGGGCGCGAACCGTCTGGCGTGCGTGCACGACTCCCGCGTTGGCGGTGATCTCCAGCAACTCCGGGCCGCTTTGGCCAGGAGCGTTCACCGGCCGGCCGCGGCATCCGGCGCGCTGACCTCGTCACCGGCTCCCGCTGGAGCGTCGTAGCCGGCTTCGGCGTGTGCCTGGGCGCGGGCACGCTCCAGTACGCGCAGCCCCTTGTCGAGGGTCAGCGCTGTTCGTACTCCGCCCAGCGACAGGCCGAGCTCGACCAGGGTGATGGCCACGGCGGGCCGCATGCCGACGACGACGGTCTGCGCGTCCAGCATCCGGGAGATCGAGGCGATCGTGGCGAGCATGCGACCCACGAAGGAATCGACGATCTCCACGGCGGTGATGTCGATGATCACACCGTGGGCCCCGGAGTCCACCACCTTGGCGGCCAGGTCGTCCTGGAGCAGCATGACGGCCTGGTCGTCCAGATCCGTCTGGATCGAGACCAGCAGGACCTGCCCGATCTGCAGTACGGGTACCTGCTCGCTCACCGGTTGCCCGCCTGCGGCACCGTACGGGAGAAGGTGACGCCGGAGCGGCGCAGGGCGTGGCGCAGGGCGTCGGCGAGGGTCGCCTTGGTGACGATGTCACCGAAGTCGATCCCGAGCGCGACGATGGTCTGGGCGATCTGGGGGCGGATGCCGGAGATGGTGCATTCGGCGCCCATCAGACGGGCGGCCACGACGGTCTTGAGCAGGTGCTGGGCGACCTCGGTGTCGACCGCGGGAACGCCGGTGATGTCGATGATGGCCTGCTCGGAGCCGGTGTCGATCAGCGCCTGCAGCATCTTCTCCATGACGACCATCGTGCGCGCCGAGTCCAGGGTGCCGACCAGCGGCACCCCGATCACGCCGTCCCACAGCTTGACCACCGGGGTCGACAGCTCCAGGAGTTGCTCGGCCTGTGCGGAGATCAGGGCCTCGCGGGTGCGGGTGAACACCTCGATGGTGAACAGGCCCAGCGCGTCCAGCAGGGTCGCGAACTTCAGGTAGGCCTGGACGTCCTCCACGTCGCCGGACAGCGACGGCTCCAGGACCTCCTTGAGCGCGTACACGCTGAGCGCGGTTTCGGTGGGGGTGAAGCCCTGCTGGGCCCGGCTGCGCGAAAGCTCCGTCAGGAGTGCCCGCACCTCGCCGAACTCGTCGCCGTGCGCGTCGAGGCTGTCCCGCCCGAGGGCCGCCACCAGCGTGTCGTACAGCTCCTGCAGTTCACGCTGGACCTCCGCACGGCTCACCCTGCCGCCGAGGGAACCGGCGACCGTGTCCGCCCAGGCCGAAGCGAGGTCTTCACCCCGTACGGAAAGCAGGCCTACCAAACGCTTTGCAACGTCCCCACCAGCCACAACGCACATCCCTCATCACGGAAGCCCTGCGGCCTCTCCGTGGAAACCTTAGGCCATTGGGCCGAACCCCCGAGCGCCGCACGGAAATGCCGGGGCCACCGCCGATGCCGGAGCGGAGCGGCGTGCGCCCGCCTCGGCGGCCGGGTGTCGGACGTGCCCCGACCCCCGGGGGGCGGCGCCCCGTCCGGCGCGGTGCGCGGGGCGGCGTACCGGGGGTCACGGACGGCGACGGCACGTCCGATGCCCCGCGCTGCTCGGTGGCGTGCCCTCCCCGTGGCCGTACGAGGCGGGGGTGTGCGAGGATCGCGGGGTCGATTCGGCACGGGACAGATACGGAGACATGGGACGGTCACGAGGGAACGATGAGTCGGGTGCGCCGTCGGGCCGCCCTGAAACCACCCCTATGAACCCGCGTACCTCGCTTCCCGCCACGGCTGCCGACGCCCGCGACCAGGTCTCGGACCTGCTGCTGCACTCCGGACTCCGCTGCGATCCGGGTGCCGTGACGGACGCCTTGATGGTCACCACCGAACTCGTCACCAATGCCATCCGGCACGGCGGCGGTCTCGCCGGCTTCCACGCCGAGGTCCGGGACGGCGTCCTGCGGGTGTCCGTGGCCGACCACCGTCGCGAGGCACCCGTGACGCAGACCAGTCCGCCCGCCGGAATCCGGATCGGCGGCTACGGCTGGCCGCTGGTCCAGAGCATCGTCGATGAGCTGGCCGTGATTCCGCACGCCGACGGCAAGCGGATCACCGCGCACCTGAAGCTCGGCTGAGCCGCGGGCCCCGCCCCGGCCGCGGCTCTTCATCGGGTGACCGCCCGCGTGTCCGTCCGGATCGGGTGGGCGCGCGTCAGGGGCGCGGGAGGCGCGTGACGGTGTCGAGGTAGAAGGCGTCGATGCTCTGGACGGCCCGCTCGAACTCGTCCAGGTTGACCGGCTTGGTCACGTACGCGTTGGCGTGGCTGCTGTAGGCCCCGCTCACGTCTTCCGGAGCGGCGGAGGTAGTGAGGACGACGACGGGGATCGTCTGGAAGCCCTCGTCGTTCTTGAGGATCTGCAGGAGGTCACGGCCGTTCATCCGGGGCATGTTGAGGTCCAGCACGATGAGGTCGGGCCGTGCGCTGTCGGGGTCGCGCAGGTATTCGAGGGCGGCGACGCCGTCGGTGACCTGGACGAGGTTGCGGGTACCGCGCTCGGAGAGGGCCTCCTCGATGAGCATGGCATCGGCCATGTCGTCCTCGACGAGCAGGACGTCGTAAGGGCGTGCGGGCGCGGTCATCATCGAATGCTCCGTGGGAGTGGGGTGGGGTTTGCCGTCGGGCACGTGGTCGTAGAGGCCGGGCCAGCGACGGCGGGCGCCCTGTCGGCTGATGCCGCAGGCGTTTCCGAGCTGGGGGTAACCGGCGCCCGCGCGGGCGGCGTCGGCAGCCGCGTCACGTTGGAGCCCTTCGGCGGTCTGCCGTACCTGTTCCAGTACGTGCAGCAGGACGAGGGCCGGGTTGGGGTCCTCGACCTCGGGTGACGCGGGACCGTCCGTCAGCCGGTGGGCAAGCCGGCGCGCGAGGTCGGCGACCGCCGCCCGTGTCACGGCTGCCGCGTCCTGGGACGCGGTCGACGAGGAGGAATCTCTACCCGGCATACCGGCACTGTAGGCGGCCCCACCCACCCTCGACAACATCTGTTGTCACGGAAGCCTCTACAGTGTGCAGGCCGACCGCATCCCGGGACGGCCCGTGACGGTGGAGGGGCGCAGGAAATGACCGGAGTTGAAGGGCTGCCCGATGCCCGGGGCCTGTCCTCGTGGACCACGCGCCGCTGGCTGCGCGTGGGGGTCTCCGCGACCTTGGCCGTCCTCGCCCTGCTCGGGCTGACCGGGGCGTGGGTGCTGGGGCGGACGGCCTCCATCAGTGACGAGCTGGTGGACGTGCGGTCGCCGGCCCTGATGATGGCGATCCGGCTGGAAGCGGCGCTGTTGAACCAGGAGACGGGCATCCGCGGCTACGGTGCGACCGGCAGCCCTGACTTCCTGGCCCCCTACCAGCAGGGGTTGAAGGACGAGAAGGCCTCCGCCGACGGGCTCGCCCGACTGCTGGCCGGCAACGAGCCGGGGCTGCGGGACCTCCGGGCCGTCGAGGGGGCCGCTCGGACGTGGCAGGACAGGATCGCCGGTCCGGTCGCCGCCACCGCGCCCGGGGCGCCCCCGCGGTTGGACGCCGGGCGCGCCGAGGAGGGCAAGGCCTCCTTCGACGCCTTGCGGACGGCTATGGCCGGTCAGCAGGAGCAACTCCGGGCCGACCGGGCGAAGGTGCGCGATGACCTCGCGGGCGTCGTGGTCCTGCGCAACTGGGTCTTCAGCGCCATCGCCCTGGTGATCCTCCTCGTCGCCGGACTGGTCTTCGAAGGGTTGCGGCGCGGCATCACGGCGCCCCTCGGGCTGCTCGGAACCGATGCCCGTCGGGTCACCGGCGGCGATTTCGAGCACCCCATCACACCGACGGGTCCGGCCGATCTGCGCCGCCTCGGCGCGGAGATCGACTCCATGCGCCTGCGCCTCGTACAGGAGCTCGCCTTCACCGAGGAGGCCCGCCGGGCTCTCGACGCGCAGGCCGCCGACCTCAAGCGGTCCAACGCCGAGCTGGAGCAGTTCGCGTACGTGGCCTCGCACGACCTGCAGGAGCCGCTCCGGAAGATCTCCAGCTTCACCCAGCTCCTGCGGCGGCGCTACGGCGGGCAGTTGGACGCGAAGGCGGACCAGTACATCGACTACGCGGTCGACGGCGCGAACCGCATGCAGACGCTGATCAACGACCTGTTGGGGTTCTCCCGCGTCGGCCGCGTCGGTCACACCCACCAGAGCCTCGACCTGGACGCGGTCCTCACCCGGACGCTTTCCTCCCTCAGCGTCGGCATCGAGGAAACCGGGGCCGTGATCACCCACGATCCCCTTCCCACGCTGGTCGCGGACCCCACGCAGATGGGGATGCTCTGGCAGAACCTGATCGGCAACGCCATCAAGTTCCACCGGCCGGGAACACCTCCGGAGATCCACGTGTCCGCGGCCCTCGACGGAGCGCTGTGGCGGTTCTCGGTGACCGACAACGGCATCGGCATCGCTCCGGAGTACGCCGAGAAGGTCTTCGTCATCTTCCAACGGCTGCACACGAAGGACGCCTACTCCGGCAGCGGGATCGGCTTGGCGATGTGCAAGAAGATCGTCGAGTTCCACGGCGGCACCATCGCGGTCGACCCGGACCACCGCGACGGCACCCGCATCGAGTTCACGCTCGCGCAGGAACCGCCCACGGTTCACGACCCGTTCGCACCGACCGGAGCGGCCGACGGGCAGGCCTGAGGGGACGTTGCCCCGTCGGGGGCGCCGGCTCCGCGACCGCGGGGCGGGGTCAGTCGGCGAGCATGCCTTCGCGGAGCCGGTTCAGGGTGCGGGTGAGGATGCGGGAGATCTGCATCTGGGAGATGCCCAGGCGCTCCCCGATCTGTGCCTGCGTCATCTCGTCGCCGAAGCGCATCTGCAGGATGAGCCGGTCGCGGCCTTCGAGTTGGCTCAGCAGCGGGGCGAGGGTGCGGAAGTCCTCGAAGAGCTCCATCGCGGGATCCTCGCTGCCGAGCATCTCGGCGAGCGGCCGTGCGGCGGCCGCGGTGGAATCGTCCGCCTCCTGCTCCAGGGGCTGGCTGGAGTGGCCGTTGGCGGCGACCATGCCCTCGATCACCTCTTCGTCGGTGATCTCCAGGTGCTCCGCCAGTTCCCGGACGGTCGGCGCGCGGTCGAGGACGGCATGCAGGTCCTCCTTGCCGCGCGCCAGTGCGATGCGCAGCTCCTGCAGGCGGCGCGGCACGCGCACGGCCCAGGTGGTGTCGCGGAAGTGCCGCTTGATCTCCCCGGTGATGTAGGGAAGGGCGAGCGTCGCGAACTCGTTGCCGAGGGTGGGGTCGAACCGGTCGATGGCCTTGATCAGACCGATGGTCCCGACCTGGATGATGTCCTCGATGTCCGTACCGTCGGTGCGGTTGCGGAACCGGCGGGCCGCGAACTGGACCAGGGACAGGTTCATCTCGATCAGCGTGTTGCGGACGTACTGACGCTCGTGAGTGCCCTCGTCGAGAGTACGGAGCCGCTCGAAGAAGGTCTTGGAAAGGGCCCGGGCGTCTTCGGGAGCGACCTCACGGGGGTCCGCGACGCGGGGCAACGCTTCGAGGAGATGCGTGGTCTCCGTCACCGCTTCGCCCGTTCCGGCCGGCGCGTGGGTGGTGAGGGTGTCCATTTCATCTCCCCGAGTGAGTTGTATCCGTCGCCGAGGTCACCCCCCGGGACGCTGCTGTCCGTGCTGACGCACCCAGAGTTTTACGCCTGACACCCACACCAGTCAAGAAATACGCGAAACGAGTTTCATGAGTTCGGTTGCCGTGTACGCGGCGAGGGCTCGGCCGGGTCCTTCGGCCCCTACTCCCGGTGCGAACGTCCCGTTTCCGCGCGGCGCCCGTTTCAAAGCGCGTGGCGGGTGCAGAAGCAGCCTGACACCGGCTTCATTCGCAACGTAGGAGAAACATCGTGGGCATCATCGCTTGGATCCTCATCGGCCTGCTCGCCGGCTTCATCGCGAAGGCTCTGATGCCGGGCAAGGACCCGGGCGGCGTCATCATCACGATGTTCATCGGCATCGCCGGCGGTCTGCTCGGCGGCTGGCTCGGCAAGGTCATATTCGGCGTCGACTCCATCGACGGCTTCTTCCACCTCTCCACCTGGATCGCCGCCATCATCGGCTCCGTCATCCTCCTGATCGTCTACCGCCTGGTCACCGGCAACCGACGCGGGCACCGCCACGGCTGACCGGGTCCTCCGTCGACTTCTCTGCCCGGCCCCCTCACCGAGGGGGCCGGGCAGATGCCGTCGGCGGGAGGCTTCTCACCCGTGAAGATCTTGAACCGCGGAAAACGGGGAACAGGGACAGCAGACGCCCGTTCACGTACGCCGCCGCCGCACAAGGAGCCGCACCTCCATGAGCCCCATCCCGGCCCCGTTCCCCCGTCAGTCGCCGAGGGCAGCCGTCCGCACGCCCGCCCCGCCGGCCTACCCGGTAGGACTCGACGCGATGCTGGACGCCGTGTACGAGACGCACCGCCGCTTCCGGCACGGCGTGTACGCGGTACCGTGCACGACCTGTCACGTACCGGCCGGCGAACTGTGCAGGGCGCGGCGGAGCGTGCACGCCGCACGCAGGCAGGCCCACCGGGACCGCCTGGCCCAGCACGAGCGGACCCCGTTCCTGGCACCGCTGGCCGCCTAGTGCGGTCACAGCACTGGCGCGCGCGGGAACCGCACCTCGCCCCGGATCAGGAGTCGGACGGCGTCGCGGTGTGGTGCGGGTGCCCCTGAGTGCGGCGGATCGTCTTGAGCCGGGCCTCCAGGAGATGGTCGCGGCCGCCGACGACCTCCTCCACGATGTCGCGCTCCACCTCCGCGAAGGGCCGGTAGTAGGTGGAGTTGTACGCCTCGACGATCTGGAACGTCCAGTGGCCCGGGATCACGTTGCGGCCCACGATCTCCCGTTCCACCCGCCGGGCGTGCTCCTCGTGGCCCGCCTCGCGCAGCAGCCGGACCGCGTCGCCGAGTTCGAAGTCCGCCGTCCCGGTCAACTGGTGGAAACCGTAGAGGTGGCCGCGGGCCCGCTCCGTCGTCTCCAGCGCCTTCGAGAGCGCGCCCAGGGCGCGCACCGTCTTCTCGTCGACGCCCTCGGGCGTCCGGTGTGCCGGGTCCATCTCGCGATTGCTGTCCATGGGAGGAGTCCTGCCCGGGGAGCGGCGGGCCGAGCGGTCGGTTGGACCGAGCGGCGTACGACGGCCCCACCGAACGGGTGGGCGAGGGACGGACGGTCGGGGACGGACCGCTTTCGCGCCTGCCGGGGTCCGGTTTCGGACTGTACCGGTACGTAACCGGGGCGACCCGTACTGACCGTTGTTCAATACCCCCGTACGGGCGGAGATCGAGACGGGAAACGGCCGATGGCCTTATGGGTGCAGCAGCGCCACCAGGACCTCCACGAACACGCACTGGACCACCTCCACGCACTGCACCGCTTCGACGGGCTCGACGACGCGGCCACCCGCTTCTGCTGGCACCCCGAGCAGGCCGACCGGGCCGTCACGCACGGGCTGGTCTACCGCATCGACGGCCTGGACCACACGATCGCCGTCCACTCCGGCGCACCGCCTGCCGAAGTGATCCGCGTCGCCCACCGCCCCTGGACCCTCCTGCTCCACCACCACGGCCGCACCGCCCACCACGCCTTCAACGCCCCCGCGACACCGGAGGCGTTCTCACGGATCGTCACCGCCCTCGACCGCGCCGTCCAGGACCAGCGGGCCGCCGACCCGTCCCGGACACCGGCTCCGTAGGGACTCCCGAGCGGTCCCGAAGGGGTGGCGCGGGGCTCACCGGTTCGCGCGCAGCGTGCGCATGCGGCCGTACGCGTACACGCAGCCGGCGAGCGCGAGGTCGGACAGCAGCATGAAGCCGATCGAGTACGAGCCCTTGGCGCTGTGGATGGCGCCCATCAGCAGCGGTGGTACGAATCCACCGAGGCCGCCGACGGCACCCACGATGCCGGTGACGCTGCCCACCTGCGCTTGTGGGGTGACCTGGGAGACGAGGGCGAAGACGCTGCCGCCGGCCGTGCCGAGTCCGGCCGCCATCAACAACAGGGCGCAGGTGCCGACGGGGGCGAGGGGCGGGTCGAAGGCCTGCACCACGGCGAACAGGGCGACGACCGCCAGGGCCGCGGCCGTGACGAGGGCCGGGTGGAAGCGGTCCGACAGCCGACCTCCGATGGGTCGGAAGATCACGGTGACCAGGGCGAAGCCGGCCGCCTTGGTGCCGGCGTCGGTCGGGGTGAGCTCGTACCAGGTTTTCAGGTACGTCGGCAGGTAGACGCCGAACGCCACCACTCCCCCGAACCCGATGGCGTACAGGGCCGACAACTCCCACGTCACCCTCAGCCCGCCCGCCTGCCGGAGCCGGGAGATCAGCGGGGCGCCGGGCACCGGGCGCCCGGGGCGGTCGGTGATCAGGATCGCGGCGAGCACCGCGTACACCGCGAGGGCGCCGGCGACCACGACGAAGGGCAGGTTCTCGCCGTGCGCGGCGATGCGCGGGGTGAAGTAGCCCGAGAGGGCGACGCCTCCGGTGCCCATGCCGAAGACGCCCAGCGCGAAGCCGCGCCGCCCGGGCGGGAACCAGGAATTGACCAGCGGGACACCGATCGCGAACGTGGTCCCGCCCAGGCCGAGCAGGAGGGCGACCACCAGGAGCAGGACGAAGTCGTCCTTGACCGGGATCAGCAGGAGCACCGGCACGATGGTGAGCGCGGACACCAGCGGAAACATCAGCCGGGCGCCGTAGCGGTCGGTCAGGGCGCCCGCCGGGATGCGTCCCACGGAGCCGACCAGGACCGGGATCGCGACGAGCAAGGACTGCTGGAACGAGCTGAGGCCGAGCCGGTCCTTGTACCCGGCGGCCAGCGGAGCGATCAGGTCCCACGCCCAGAAGGTGAGCCCGAACCCCACCGTCGCCATGATCAGATTCCGGTACGCCACGGCGGAAGGCTGCTGTTCGCTGTCCACGCCCCAAGTCAAGCCGGCGCGGCCCCGAGCGGCACGTAGAACTGCGCCGTACAGGTCTACCGCGCGGCAGACCTGCCGCGACCGGGGGACGTGGCCGAACGTGGGCGCTCGTCCGTCGGCGCGGCGAGCCACCACACCGCGACCTACTATGAAAATCCACGATCAACCATGTCATTTCCGGCAGCTCCGGGGTTCCCCCGCGAGCAGCCGGCCCGCCCGGGAGGCGTGATGACCGGATCCCCCGACACGGCCCCGCAGTACACGCACGGCGACCCCGAGGACTTCCTGAAACAGCTCGGCGGCTCCTGGCACTGGGCCCTCGGATTCGCACTGGCGACCCTGATCCCCGGCATCCTGGTCCTCGTCTGGCCCGACGAGACGCTGCACATCCTGGCCGTGATCATCGGGCTCCAGTTGCTGGTCGCGGGCGGCTTCCGGTTCGTGACCGCGTTCTCCCACAGCGACGACCGCGGCAACAGCCGGTTGGCCGGCGTCCTCATCGCCCTGCTGGCGTTCCTGGCGGGCGTCCTGGTCCTGCGGCACCCCATGCAGACCATCGGCGCGCTGTCGCTGATCGTCGGGGTCTTCTGGTTGCTGACGGGAGTCCTCACCGCGTACGTCGCGATCGCCGATCGCGCGCTGGTCCACCGCGGCATGCTCCTCGGCGTGGGCCTGCTCGGAGCCGTCGCCGGCATCGTCGTGCTCTGCTTCCCGGTGAACTCCGCGATCGCTCTGACGCGACTCCTCGGGCTGTGGCTCGTCCTGCTCGGCGTGTTCGAAGTGGTGATGGCGCTCGCGCTGCGTTCCACCACCCGCCGGAACGCGGATGCGGCCGGCGGTGGGGATGTCGTCCCGTAGCCCTCGGTCCCGCCGCGTCCGCCGCCCCGGTGCGGCCGTGTCGGCCGCCGTCGGACCGCGACCGGTTGGTTGGATGAGGGCATGAGCCATGTGCACTGGCTGTTCGGCGACCAACTCGGCCCGCACTTCACCGCCACGGCCACCGGCGGGCCGCCGAGGAACACCCGGTGGCTGCTGATCGAGTCCCGGGCCGTGTTCCGACGTCGGCGCTTCCACCGGGCCAAGGCCCACCTGATCCTCAGCGCCATGCGGCACCGGGCGGCCGATCTCGGCGCGAGCGCGCGGTACGTCGCCGCGGAGACCTACCGGGAGGGTCTGGCGCGGGCCGCCGGCACCGATCCCGTCTCCGTTCACCATCCGACCTCGCGCGCGGCCCTCGCCCTGGTCACCTCACTGCCACAGGTCACCGTCCACCCCGCCCGCGGGTACCTGGTCGGTCACCGCGAGTTCGCCGACTGGGCGGCGCGGCAGACGGGCCGACGGCGGCTCCAGGAGAACTTCTACGAGAACACCCGGCGCGCCCACGACATCCTGATGGACGGGGACCGGCCGGCGGGCGGCCGCTGGAACCTGGACCACGAGAACCGCGAGCCCCCGCCCCGGGGCCGGGAGACGCTCGGCGCGCCGGCCCCGTACCGGCCCCGGGAGGACGGGATCGACGAGGAGGTCCGGCGGGATCTGGACCGTTGGGAACGGGAGGAGGGCATCACCTTCGTGGGCCGCGACGGTCCCCGGCTCTTCCCCGCGAGCCGTCGCGAGGCGCTGGCCGCCCTCGATCACTTCATCACGCACCGCCTCGCCGGTTTCGGCGCCCACGAGGACGCGATGCTGGCCGGCGACCCCGTGATGAGCCACAGCCTGTTGTCCTCCTCCCTCAACCTCGGTCTCCTCGACCCGTGGGAGTGCGTGACCCGGGCCGAGGACGCGTGGCGGGCCGGGCACGTGCCGCTCAACAGCGCCGAGGGGTTCATCAGGCAGGTGTGCGGCTGGCGCGAGTACGTGTGGCACCTCTACTGGCACCTGGGCGAGGACTACCGGCACCGCAACGCCCTGCGGCACACCGCACCGGTACCCGCGTGGTTCCGGGAGTTGGACGCGGACGCCGTGCGGGCCCGCTGCCTGTCGAGCGTGCTGACACAGGTCCGGGACACGGGCTGGACACACCACATCCCCCGCCTGATGGTCCTCGGCAGCTTCGCCCTCCAGCGGGGCTGGGACCCGGTCGAGGTGACGGACTGGTTCCACCGGTCGTTCGTGGACGGCTACGACTGGGTGATGCTGCCGAACGTGGTGGGCATGTCCCAGTACGGGGACGGCGGACTGATGACCACCAAGCCCTACACCTCGGGCGGGGCCTACATCCACCGGATGAGCGACCTGTGCGGCGGCTGCCGGTACCGGCCCACCGACCGTACCGGCGAACGTGCCTGCCCCTACACCATCGGCTACTGGAGCTTCCTCGACCGGCACCGCGCCCGGCTGGAGGGGAACCCCCGCATGGCCCGGGCCGTGAGCGGTCTGGACCGACTCGGTGATCTGGACCAGCTCGTCCGCGCCCATCGCGAAGCGGGCGCCTCCCCGCCCTGAGGACGCGGCAGGGCCTCTCCCGTACCACCGGGGCGCCCCCGGGGTCGCCCGGTGTGGGCCACGGCGTCCTTCTGCGGTTCCGTCGCCGCCGGCAGGCTCAGCTTCGGCTCAGCCCGGCGTTCGTCCCGGGCCGCTCCGGCGGACGTTTACTTGGCGGAGGCCCTTTTGGCGGAGGCTTCTTTGGCAGACGCCTCCAGCCTCGCCCGGTACTCCTCGTACCAGGCCGCGTCACCACCGTCCATGTTGTCGTTGGTCTCCCGCATGCCGACCTTGCCGTCGATCAGTTCGCGGACGATGTCGGCGTGGCCGGCGTGGCGGTGCGTCTCGGCCGTCATGTGCAGCATGACGCGCTGGAGCGTCGCGTCGGCGTTCTGGTCCCACCACGCGACGTGGCCCATCGCGTCGAGCGGCAGTGCCTCGATCGTCGCGTCCGCGTGCGCCCGGGCCCGGCGGTAGAGGTCGACGATGTCCTCGCGCGATTCGTCGGCGGTGGCCCACATGTCCGAGTTGGGCTCGGAGTCCTCCTCTTCCCAGGGGTTGGATTCGGTGTGGGGGCGGCCGAAGGTCGGGCCGAAGTAGCCGAGTTCGCCACAGGCGAGGTGTTTGACGAGGCCGAGGAGGTTGGTGCCGGTCGGCGTCAGGGGGCGTCGGATGTCGTACTCGGACAATCCGTCCAGCTTCCAGATGAGGGCATCGCGTGCCGCGTCGAGGTAGCGGTGCAGGTCGTCCTTGGGATCGTTGGGCTTCATGGGGTGAGTCTCGCACCACCGGCCGCCGGCGGTCGCTCGGTTTCACGGACACCTGGTAGGCGCCCGCGCGCTGCGGGGGAGCACGCACGTGTCGATTTCCCGCGTCCGCCCGGCGCCACGGGAGACCATGGGGCCGGGCGGCCGGGTCGTGCCGCCCGGCCCCTTCACGTTCGGAGTGCCCAACGTCCGGTCCGAAGCCGAGCCGGCGAGCCGGCGAGCCGGGGGCGTGCGGCGGTTCTTCGTCCGCGATCCCAACGGCCGGGTGATCAACGTGTTGGGTCAGCGCTGACCGGCCCCGTACGGATCCGGTGGCTCGGCCGCTACGGCTTCGCCGCGTCCGCCCCCGCTGTCTTGGCGTGCCCGTCCCGGGCGAGGGAGCTGGGCCACCAGCTCTTCGGCCCGATGTCGATCACGAGGGCGGGCACGAGGAGGGAACGGACGACGAGGGTGTCGAGGAGGACTCCGAAGGCGACGATGAAGGCGATCTGGAAGAGGAAGGCGAGCGGGATGACCATGAGGGCGGCGAAGGTGGCGGCCAGCACCACGCCGGCCGAGGTGATGACGCCGCCGGTGGTGGTCAGGCCGCGCAGCACCCCCTGCCGGACGCCGTGGGTGAGGGTTTCCTCGCGGACCCGGGACATGAGGAAGATGTTGTAGTCGACGCCGAGGGCGACGAGGAACACGAATCCGTACAGGGGCACGGAGGCGTCCGTGCCACTGAACCCGAGCAGGTGCTGGAAGACCAGCGCGGAAACGCCGAGGGTGGCCAGGAAGTTGAGGGCCACGGTGGCCACGAGCAGGACGGGGACCAGGAGGGAGCGCAGGAGCAGGACGAGGATCAGCAGGATGATGGCGAGGACGATCGGGACGATGAGGGTCCGGTCGCGGGCCGCCGTCTGCTCGGTGTCGTACTTCTGGGCGGTGTAGCCACCCACCAGCGCTTCCGCTCCGGGCACCGCGTGGACGCGGCTCCGGAGTTCGGCGACGGTGTTCTTCGCGGCGTCGCTGTCGGCGGCCGCGGTGAGGGTGGCGTCGATGCGGATCCTGCCGTCGACGACCAGCGGCTCGCCGCCGCCGGGGCGACCAGCGGCGGTGACGGGCGCGGCGGAGGCGACTCCGTCGGTCCCCCGGACCGCCGCTTCCACCTCCTTGGCCTTGGCCGCGTCCACGATGATCACCGCGGGCTGTCCCGACCCGCCGGGGAAGTGCCGGCCGAGAGTCTCCTGCGCGGCGACGGAGGGTGCGTCCTTCACGAAGATCTCGTCGAGGGGGACGCCCCGAGAGTTGAGCGTCGGCGCGAAGGCGGCGAGGACGACCAGGAGCAGGGTCGTCGACACCCAGACGCGGCGCGGCGCCCGGTCGATGAGGCCGGCGACGCGGCGCCAGAGCCGGTGGCCCTCCGCGGTGGCGTCGGCCGGCTTCGGCGTGGCGGGCCAGAACGCGGCGCGGCCGAGGAGGACGAGGACGGCGGGCAGGAACGTCAGGGTGGACAGGACCGCGCAGACGATGCCGATGGCGCCGACCGGCCCCAGGGCCCGGTTGTTCGTCAGGTCGCTGGCCAGCAGGGCGAGCAGGCCGAGGGCCACGGTGGCGGCGCTGGCGGTGATCGCGCCCGCCGAGCGGCGGAGCGACGCCACGGCGGCGGCCGTCCGGTCGTCGCGGGCGGCGAGTTCCTCCCGGAAGCGGGCGGCCAGCAACAGTGCGTAGTCGGTGGCGGCGCCGATGACCAGGATCGACAGGATGCCCTGGACCTGGCCGTCGACCCGCACGACGCCGTGGTCCGCCAGAGCGTAGACGACCGCGCAGGCGAGGCCGAGGGCGAACACGGCGCTGATGATGATCACGAGCGGCAGCAGGAGGCTGCGGTAGACGAGCAGCAGGATCAGCAGGACGGCGCCGAGCGCGACGCCCAGCAGGAGCCCGTCGATGCCGGCGAAGGCGTCGGCGAGGTCGGCCTGGGTGGCGGCCGGTCCGGCGACGCTCGCGCTCAGTCCGGGTACGGTCCGCGCGGCGGCGCGCACGTCGTCCAGGACGGCGGGCAGTTCCTCGCCGAGGTCGGGGGCCAGGGGCACCACGGCCTGCAGGGCCGAGCCGTCGTCGGAGCGCAGGGCCGGGGACGGCGCGGAGGTGACGCCCTCGCGCCCCGCGAGGGCGGCCACGGCACGCCCCGCCGCCTGCTGCTGTCCGTCGGTGACGGCGCCGCCCCCGGGAGCCTGCCAGACGACGATCGCCGGGACCGACTCGGAGCGCTCGAAGTCCTTGCGCGCTTCGACCACCTGCGTGGATTCGGCGCTCTGCGGCAGGAAGGCGGCCTGGTCGTTCGTGGCCACTTCGCCGAGCTTGCCCGCGTAGGGACCGAGCGTTCCGCCGATGCCGAGCCAGATCACCAGCAATACGACTGGTACCAGCCAGCGGGCCCATCGCGGTGTGTGCGTCATCAAGGTCTCCCCAAGTTACTCAATGATGAAGTATCTCAATCATCGAGAGATCATATGCTGGTGCCATGCCAAGCGCCGACACGCCCCTGCCCGTACTTCCGTGCGATGACCCGATCGGATTGCAGTCCTTCGCCGTACTGCTGCGCGCGCTGAACGCGGAGTTCAACCGGATCTCCCAGGAGTTCGCGCAGGCGCAGGGGCTGCACCTGACCGACGTGCAGGCGCTCATCGCGGTGCTCGACGCGGAGCACGAGGAGGACGCCGGACCGATGACGCCCGGGCGGCTGGGCACGCGGATGAACCTGACGTCCGGCGCGGTGACCGCCTGTCTCGACCGGCTGGAGAAGGCGGGTCACATCAGCAGGGTGCGTTCGGCCGACGATCGACGCGTGGTGCACGTGCACTACGCGCAGGCGGGCCGGGTCGCGGCGCGCGAGTACTTCCGTCCGCTGGCCACGTCCACCGATGCCGTCCGGGCCCAGTTCGACGCCGATGAACTGCACGTCGTGGTGCGGTTCCTGGCCGAGCTGAACCGCCGGCTCGCCCTCGTACGGCGCTGAGGGCGAGCCGGCGGCGGGATGCCGCAGGGGTGGTCACCAACTCCAGATGCGGGCGATGAAGAACCCGGCGACCATCAGGGCCCCGATCACGATGAGCAATACGAACACCCCCGGGTGCTCCCACAGGCCCCCGTCCGCCCGCTCGGGGTGCGCGGACGCGGTCGAACCCTCTGCCGGCGGGGTCTCGCCCGGCGGTACTCCGGATATGGACATGCGCTTCTCCGTCCCTCGGCTGGTAGTACGAGTCACCTCGGTCGCGCGCCCGACGCGGCCCTCCGTCACCGACCGGGCAGGTGGGCGTCGAGGGTGGTGAGCGCCGTCCGGGGCTCTTGACCGACGCCGGCGGCCCGGCCGGGATGGCGCTTCTGCCAGTAGGGGTTGTCGTGCGCCAGGCCGCCGCTGACCCGGCCGTACATGCCGAACGTCATGATCAGCAGCCCCATCAGGAAGCTGAAGATCACGTTCGACATGCCGAAGTCGAGGATGTTGCCCGGCCGCCCCAGGAGGAACAGGTGGACGAATCCGCTCAGTACGAACAGCGCCCCGACGCCGATGTTGACGTTGGACGCGACGTTTCCCCCGATCAGCGCGGCGACGAACAGCAACAGCCCGACGACCACGGAGATCGCGCTGAGCAACCCGTTGGTGGACAGCCCGGCGACGCTGCGCCCGGCGGTGTCGAAGGAGGACAGGCTGTCGGCGAATCCGAGGCAGCCGAACACGAGGAGGAGGACTCCGCACAGCGCGGCGCCGATCCGGTAGACCCGGCTGAGGGGATGGTCGACGGGGAGTTCGTCTCGCAGGTTCATCGGCACTCCCACTGATCATGACTCCGGTCCCGAGAGAACCAGAATGACGACGTGGCTGGATGCCGACAAGTTGCACTGCTTGTGCAGCGGATCGACCTCGCCGCGACCCGGCGATGCCCGGATCTGCGACCACGAAGGGGTGCGGCGGAGGTCTCTAGCCACAAGGAACCGTTGCTGGGATTTCAGCGACTGTCAGTGGCTGTATGTTCACTCGTTGATGATCGATGAACTTGGGGCGGAAGCCGGTTCGTTGGCGCGGTGGCAGGTGCATTGGCGCAACCCGCGGCGGGAGGTTTCATGGTGCGCGGCTGATCCGGTGCCGGCGGGTCTGCCGACGCCGGCGGAGTGGGCGCATGCGCACGGTACGCAGCTGGGACAGCCGGTGCTGCTGCGGGCCGATGGCTGGTCGGTACCGGAGGTCAACGGGTTCTTCGCCTCGGCTCGGATGCGTAACGCGAGCACGGGCACGCGGAGGAAGTACGCCTTCGCGGTAGCCGTCTGACCGGGATTCCTTGATGCGGCGGGCCGGGCCTGAAGGGCGAGGCGACATGGCTGTTGAGCGCGTCCTGTGAACGAGTCTTGTAGTCGACCCGTCCTGCCGGCTCCACGCTCAGCTTCAGTCTCCTCGCCGTCACGCAGGCAGTTTCAGCTCAGGAGAGGATTGCCCCTGAGGTTCGCTTCCCCGCACGGCCAGGGGCCCTCGGCCAGGGAGCCCAGCGGTGTACGGAAGACCAGGACCTCGTTGTCCAGGGAGACAACGACACTGCCTTCGCTCGCCAGTAGCGCACGACCGATAACCGCTCGGCTGTCATCCATGGCGAACAGCTCGTGTCCGGCGAGATCCGTGTCCACAGCGAGCAGCTTGCCGTCTCGCCAGAACACCGCGGTTCCCTCGCAGTCCATCGCGGGGTAGGACGTGTAGTAACCCGTCAGCGGCGGCCCGTCCACAAGGCTGTTGTCCGGTGCGAGCCGCCGAAAGCGTGATCGCGAAGGCAGGCTGTTTTCGAGCTCCGGGCCGCGGACGCCGCCGTTCTTGTCGACGAGCATTGCCCCATGGCTGGCCCAACGCGCGGTTTCGACGCCGTCCCGGCCGAAGCGGCCGGTCGTGAAGGCACCGTAACCCTGGGATCCGAGCAGGAACTGGCCAGGGCCAGCTATCGCCTTCCGGCCTGTGGGAGCGGGAGCGGTGACCGAGACGGTCTCGCCACTGTCGAGGTCGAGGAAGAACGTCCTTCCGATGCCACCCCGTGTGTCGGTGAAGCTGGCTGCGATCCGGTCGGCCGATACGAGCAGTGGCTCCCAGTGATCAATGCCGATCTCCTCCGGGACCCAAGGCCTACGCGGCCGGACCTCCCATCCGGTCCGGTCTCCCATCTCCACCACGCCCGGGAACGACACCGCACCGAGCGCAATGGGCGTGGACCAGAGACACTCCCCCTCTCTCGTGTACCGGGCCACGCGAGGCTCCGGTACAGAGGTGGGTCGGCTTCGTTCCCTACGGACCATGCGGGAGCCGCTGACCCAGGAAATGACGAACCCGTCGTCGAGGAGGACGAATGCGCCGATCTCCTCATCGGCGCGGCACTCCGGGCGGACGGTGGGCCCAGTGGAGCCGTCCGGCAGAACACCTTCCAGGAGCTGACCGTCGCGGTCTGGGTAGGCGAGCCACAGCGCGCCGTCCGCGGCCAGCCGGGATTGCGGCTTGCCTGTCCCAGGGTATGTCCGCTGCCACGCCACCTTGCCTGAAAGGTCGACCCTCGTGATGACGGTCGCCAGCGGATTCGGGCCGTAGCCGGTCACGGTCAGTGGCCCGGAGGGGTCGGATGTGGCCACAGCCCGGATCTGGCCCGGCATGGTGAAACGTGATGAGAGGGTCATGCGTCCGCATCTTGCCGCATGTCTCCGTCCGCTGCGGTTGGGCCCTCTGCAGCGCTCGTCTGGAACGCTCAGGGGCCAACTGCAGTGCTCAGTCACACACCGGCTTGGCGTGGGGAGCTACAGACGAGCCGTGATCGATTGATGCTCGGCAACAGCTCGGAATAGGCGAGAGAAGCGGCGGACGGCACCGCTCTCCAGTTGTGCGTCGCCGCCACCCCTGAGGGTGGCGGCGACGTCCCCCGTTGCGCAACAAACGTATCGATACGAAACGAACCGTTGCGGTTCCGCCACGATGCCGGCGCGCGCCACCCTTTGTCAACACGAGACGTAGCGTTGCGTGGCGTTAGGATCGACTCGTGCCACCTGCCATCCGCAACGAAGACGCGCGTCAGGCCATCCTCGACGCGACCGTCGCCCTCTGTGTCGAACGGGGTTTCGCCACGACCACCATCGAGGGCATCGCCGGACGGGCCGGCGTGGGCAAGACGACGATCTACCGCTGGTGGCCGTCCAAGGCCGCCATCCTCATCGAGGCGATCGAGGCGGCGCGGGACGCGTCCGCCGGCTTCCCCGACACCGGCGACATCCAGGCCGATCTGGTCACCCAGACCACCAACGTGATGAGCCTCTTCCAGTCGGACTTCGGCACGCTCTGGCGCGGCCTGATCGCCGCCGCGCAGAGTGAGGAGGCCGCCGCGGAAGGGGTCACGCGCATCCTGCGCGTCGCCATCGACGGGTGCGTGGCCCGCCTCGCCACGGCCCGCGCGGCCGGCCAGATCCGGGGCGACCTCGACCTCGAACTCGTCGTCGAACTCGTCTACGGCCCGGTCTACCACACGTGGCTGCTGCGTACGCGCCCCATCCCGGAGGGGTACATGGCGTCGGTACTGGCCACGCTCATGCCCGCGTTCGCGCCGACCCCCGAGGGGGCCTGACGCGAACGAACGGGCCGGGCGACTTGCGACTCCGGGACGTCAGAACGCGTAGACCGGGTTGCCGTTGAGGGTCGCGGACATCACGCAGGCGTTGGAGAAGGTGTGCTTCCACGCGACGTGATGGCCGCGCAGCACTCCGTTCGCGGTGACGGTGACCGGGTCGTGGATCATCGGGCAGGCCCGGTCCGGATCCGGGGCGGCCAGCAGGTGGTTGAGCTCGCCGTCGGTGGCGTTGAGGGCGTCGCACGCGGCCCGGGGGGCGGGGTGCGTGCCCTCGGCGGTGTAGGCGCAGCTGAGGGTGGTCGCGCGCAGGACGGTGCCGGTGGTGTCGCTCGCGCCCTGGGTCACGGTGAAGACCATGGCCGAGGGGGCGTACAGGCTCGCGGGCTGGGCCTGCGCCGCGCCGGTGGCGCCTGCGAGGCAAAGGAGCGCGGCTGCGGAGACGGTCGCTAGGCGGTGACGCACGACGGAACTCGCTTTCGATTCGAAGGTTGATTGCGGCGCTGCATCTCTTATGCAGTGCTCAACTAGGTTTGAGGCTGCCAGACTTGAAGGAAGGTCACCAACCGAGGATCGCTTTACGGACAGGTCATCCGCATATCGGATCGCCACCGGCCATCCCCGCAGCTCGTGGCGTGCGCCCCGCCCCTCCGGACCGCACGCGGACACGGCCCACCTCGGGCCAGGACCTGCGCCCGAACACCACCCGCCCTGGTGACGGCCGCGCGCGATTCACCGGGCCGCCATGCAGGGTGACGCGATTGATGCGGTGACGAAGCGGGCCGACGGGGGTCATAGCGGTCGTCCGGCTCGCCCACCAACCGCTGCCGCGTCCCCGAAAGCGCGTACGAGCGGTGACGTTCAGCGAGATTCGGGCGGCTCCGGGGTGAGCCGTCCCACAGGACCCACGTCACATACGAGCCCGGATAGTAGGCCGCGAAGGTCCGCGGCGGCGCTCCGCGCCGGCCCGCGCCCGCCCTCCTGCCCGCGGACCGGCCGACGGGCTGTCGGTCCCCGGCTGCGAGGGCGGGTAGTAGAAGGGCTCGTTGCCAGGCAGGTGGGGCGTCGGTAGAACTGGATGAGTCGCCGGGCGGCACGGGTGCTCCACCCGCCGCTGACGAGCCCCTCTCCACCGCGTGAAGGGATCACGCATGCCCTCGGCATGCCGCGACCGTCCTCGTCCCCTGTGGAAGGTTCCCCGTGTCGAACACCGTCATCCGCCGCATCGCCGCCTCGAAGAAGGCCCTCGCGGGCACCGTCGTCGCCCTCGGCGTCGCAGGCTCGATGCTCGCCACGGTCCCCGCCCAGGCGGCCCCCACGAGCGCCAAGGCGATCGCCCAGCAGATGATCAAGGACCCGGCGCAGTTCGCGGCATTCAACAACATCATTTCGCGTGAGAGCGGCTGGAACCACACCGCGACGAACGCCTCCTCGGGCGCCTACGGCCTGGTCCAGGCCCTCCCGGCCTCGAAGATGTCCTCCGCCGGCTCCGACTGGAAGACCAACCCCGCCACCCAGATCAAGTGGGGCCTGGACTACATGAACTCCCGCTACGGCAGCCCCGTCGGCGCCTGGAACTTCTGGCAGACCCACCACTGGTACTGAGCCGGCGGTAACGCCCCCACACCCGCGCGTGCACGCCCGTCCGGAATCCCGGCCGGGCGTTTTCGCGTACCCACCCACCAGTGTGCGGTAACCCGTCACCGTGCCGAGCTGTTCGAGCAGCCGCTGTACGACGGCCCCGACGCCAAGGCGGCCGCGCTCGTCCACACCCTCGGGCGTTGCCGCGCCGGCTGGAGCGCTCCCACTTGGCCGTCGCCGCGGCCACCGGTGTCATGCACCTCGAAGCCGCCGGGATTCACGCCGCACCCACCCGTGACGATGCCGTCGCCCTCCGGGACCTGCTGCTCGACCCCGCTTGCACGGCGTCGGGCCTCGCCGCCCTGCTGCGGAGCCGGCCCACCACCACCTGACGCCCACCGGCACGGGCCGGTCAGCTCAGGCGCACCTCGATGGTGATGGTCTTGCCGTCGGCGAACGGGCTGACCTCGACGCGTTCGGCGAGGCGCTGGATCAGCGGCCAGCCGAAGCCGCCCGGGTAATCGGGCGCGGCCGGGCGCGCGAAGGGGACCTGGGAGTTCGCGTCGGTGACGGACAGCTGAAGGGCGCCGTCCACGATGCGGGTGCGAAGGCGGGTGATGCCCCCGCCGTGGCGGATCGCGTTGGTGATGAGTTCCGAGGTGACGAGGAGGGCGTCCGCGGCCGTGACGCTGTCGAGGTCGATGCCCGCCTGCCGGAGCAGCTCGGTGACCTGCCGGCGTGCGGTCGCGGGAGTGACCGCGGCTTGCGCGTGGTCACCCCTTCGGTCCGTGGGGTCGGACAGGTCATCGGTCGTTGTGGGCAGGTTCATCCCGACATCGCCAGCCCTTGGTCGTGACGAACACGCCGCTTTGACGTGCTTCGGTGGAGCGGAGCGCTCAGCATGTCATCGCGGTCTCCAGGCTGTCCGTCATACGGAAGGCGAGCACGGATCCGGTGACCTCGAACAGGCGGCGGACGGCCGGCTGGAAGGGGCCGGCGAGGACCAGTGCCGAGCCCGCCGCGGCATGGTTCCTCTGGGCTTCGAGCAGGACGTGCAGGATGGAGGAGTCCGCGAAGGAGGTTCCGGACAAATCGACCACCGTGCGATCGGCGCCACTTGTCACGGCCTCACCGAGAGCCCGGGCTGCCGCGGGCGCGCTCTCGTCGTCGAGGTCGCCGTGAAAGTGGACCACGGGAATGCCTTCGCGGCCGGCCACGGTGACCACGGGTGAGTCTCCAGTCATTCCGGCATTCTCCTACACGCCCGGACGGCCCCCGGCACCGGTATGGTCGCCGACGCGTTCGGCCCCCCGCACACCACCATGATCGGCGTAACACGCACGGATGACCGGAGGTACCGGCGTTCGCGACCGGGGGCACAACGACCTTGCCCGGCGGCGCAGTCGACCGTCGGATCAATACGACTGTCGCCGTTGGAAGCCCCCTTGTGGGGGCCGGAACGGCCCATTCGATGCACATGCGGTGCGAGCCCGCGTGGCAGGGGGGCGCGGTTGCCAAGGGAGTGGTTCATGAAGGATGGTTGCCTGGGGGCAAGGATCTCTTCTTCTAGGCAATTGAGGTGAGGGGTTCGCGCAGCGGACCTTCAACGTTTGGTGAATCTCGCCCAGGTAGTCCCTCCGACCGCGCCCGGCTCTCCGTGGAGCAAGGCTCCCTACCCCGTGCTCATCGCGGACGCCCGGTCAGTCGTGGTGTTCGTCAACGAGGCGGCCGGGCTGGTCTTCCCGGACGTGCGCGCGGGATCGGCGTTGATCGGCGCCGTGCCGAACTGGCTGTCCGACGCGCACGCGCGTCACCTGCTCACCGTTCCCGCACCTCGCCCGCCGGACTCCGTCGCGGACCGCGTCGTCCAGGGCCGGGTGGGGGATCGCGTCTACGAAGCACATCCCACCACGGGCAGCGACGAAACGGTGGCGTGGTGGCTCGTCGATGACACCGACCACCGGCTGGCGCGCGAGGCCCTGCGGATGGAGCGTGAGCGCACCGCCTTCCTCACCGAGTCGTCGAACCTGTTCCTCTCCTCCCTGAACCTGGAGCGGTGCATGGACGTCACGGCTCAGATGGCCTCCGAGCACCTCGCCGACGCCGCGCTGGTGATCGTCCCGTCCAACGGTCCCGAGCTGCCGGTGGTGACCTGCCTGCGCGGCGGAACGCCGACCTCGTCCCGGGTGGCCGGCGCCCCGGAGGACGTGCCGGGGCTGGGCGAGGCCCTTCAGGGCTTCCCTCCCGTGCCCTCCCGCTGGATCGATCCTGACGCCGCTCCGACCTGGTTGATCCCGGAAGGCTTCGGTGAGGTCGGGTCGATCGTGATCACCCCGCTGCCCGGCCACGGCGTGCCCGCGGGCGCGCTGATCCTGCTGCGCGGGCCCCGGAGCGCCGCGTTCACGGAGGCCGAGGAGGTATTCGCCCGACTGTTCGCCGCCCGCGCCGGGGCCGCGATGTCGGCGGCCCGGTTGTACTCGGAGCAGGCGTCCATCACCGAGACGCTGATGCGGGAGCTGCTGCCCCCGTCGCTGCACCACGTCTGCGGCGTCGAGTACGCGGGCGGCTACCGGGCCGCCAAGGACCACGAGCGCGTCGGCGGTGACTTCTACGACGTCCACCCGTCCGGCGTGGAGGGCGAGGCGTCCCTCGTCGTCCTCGGGGACGTGTGCGGCAAAGGACTCGAAGCCGCCGTGATGACGGGGAAGATCCGCAACACCCTGCACGCCCTGCTGCCGATGGCGGACGACCACCAGCGGGTGTTGAGCCTGCTGAACACCTCGCTGCTGAACACGCACAACGCCCGCTTCGCGACCATGGTGCTGGCCTCCGCCGCCCGCGAGGGCAACGTCGTGAAGCTGCGGCTGACCAGCGCCGGCCACCCCGCTCCGCTGATCGTGCGGACCGACGGCAGTGTCGAGGAGGCGCCCACCCGGGGCACGCTGGTCGGCGCGCTGCCCGAGGTCACCGCCGCGACGGTGCCGATGACCCTGGCGCCCGGTGAGACGTGCGTGCTGTACACCGACGGGATCACCGAGGCCCGCGGCGGACCGTTGGGCGGCACCATGTTCGGTGAGGCCCGGCTGCGCCGGGCGCTCACCGAGTGCTCGGGCATGCCCGCCGAGGCCGTCGTCGAGCGGGTCCAGATGCTCGCCTCCCAGTGGGTGGGGGCCGGCCGGCACGACGACATGGCCGTCGTCGTCATCTCGGCTCCCCGCACCAACCACCTGAGCGCGGTGAACGGTCACACGCGGGGCAGGTTCACCGCATGACGACGGATCCGGCGAACCCGCCGACGCTCGAGAACTTGACGGAACGGCTGTGGGAGGCCGTCCACCCGGGCAACGCACCAGACGCGGCAACGACGGTCCGTCGGGCGCTCGACGACGGCGCGGATCCGGAAGGCGTCCTGCTCGATGTGATAGCCGTCGTCCAGGGCCGCGTCGGGGAGGAGTGGGCCGCCAACAGGAGCAGCGTCGCCCAGGAGCACGCCGCCACGGCCATCAACGACCGGGCGGTGGCCCTCGTCGCGCTGCACCCCCGCGCGCGCACCGAGCCGACCCGGGGCGGGATCACGGGGGCGTGCGTCGACGGCGAATGGCCCGGCCTCCCGGCCCGGCTGCTGACCGAGGTGCTGCGCCTGCGCGCCGGCAGGTCGACCACCTCGGCGGCCAGGTCCCCACACCCCACCTCGTCACGCACATCCACCGGACGGGACCCGACGTCGTCGCCCTCTCCGGTTCCCTCGCCCGGGAGCACACCGCCGAGGACTTGGCCCACATCGTGGAGTGCCTCGCGACGACCCTCTACACCGATGACGTGGACCTCTTCGGCGAGTTCCTGGTGTGGACCGCGGGCGTCCTCGCCGCCCGCGGCGTCCCCGCGAACAGCCTCCTGCCCACGTTGGAACTCCTCGGCCGCGAGCTGAAGGACTTCCCCCGCGCCGCCGGCATCATCCGATCCGGCTCCGCGCGCCTGACCCGTACACCTCTCACCGCCGCCGGGACCCACTCATGACCAGCACCCCTTCCAGCCGACTCCACCTGACGTGCGTCAGCACCCACGACACCGTGTCCCTCGAACTGCGCGGCGCCCTGGACCGCCACTGCGGCGACCTCCTCCTGGACGCCGTCGGCCGCGTGTTGGCCGAGTCCGTCGGTCTGCGCCGGCTGCGGCTGGACTGCACGGACCTCGCCACGGTCGACACGACCGGGCTGTCGGTGCTACTGATGATCCGGCGCCGGACCGACGCGGCGGGCGTACGCCTCCACCTCGACCACCGCTCCGCGCAGCTGGACCGCATGCTGCAGGTGACCGGTACCCTGGACCACCTCGACGCACCGGAGGCAGGAGGCCACTCCGGATCCGCCGCGGGGCAGAGACCGTCCACCGCTTCGGAGGAATCCATACCGGCCCGATCCGGCCGCCCGGAACCCAGCAGCTGAAGCACTCACGCGCTGACCCACCGCCGGGCGAACCGCTCGTGTGAGGAACCACAGATGCCCGTACCGGCTCCGCTCCCCCGGCCGTACCGAAGCGACCGTGACGCGGCCCGCTCTGTCAGCGACATCGTCGAACTCCTCGACGTCATGTGGGAAGCCGCCCGCCAAGGCGCCTCGGCCGGCCCGGCCTCCGCCTCGCAACTGCGCCTCATGTACGTGGTCGGCCGGCAACCCGGCATCCGGATGCGCGCCTTGGCCCACCTGCTCGACGCGGCCGCCCCCTCCATCACCCGGCTCTGCGACCGGCTGGAGGTCATCGGGTTCCTCGAACGCCACCCCTGTCCGGGCAACGGCCGCGAGCTCACGCTGAAGTTGACCCCCGCCGGGGAGGAGCACCTGACGCGGATACGGGAACGCCGCGAACACATGCTCGCCCACGCCCTCGACGCCATGCCCGCCGACCACCGACAAGCCCTCGCCACCGGCCTCGGCGCCCTGCGCCTGGGCATCGACGCGACAGCGGCCTTCCCCAGGCAGCAAACCCCCCTCGAACTGACCGGCACCCCACCACGGCAGCGAGCGGCGCTCCCCCGTCCCGACGACCCCGTCACCTCCTGACCAGGCCGGCGTGCCCGGCGGGTCGAGGACGTGGCCCTCGACGTCGAGCGTGGTGGCCGTCGGGCCGGGGCGCTACGACGGCGGCTACTCCTTCCAGGGGGAGTTGCTGCTGATCATCTCGGCGCCGGCCACGTCGTGTCGGCGTTGCGGTACCCGTGGGAGGTGCGCGACCTGGAATGGCGCAGGGGGACGGATCTTCGGCTGGTCCTCGCGCCGTGGGAGGACGGCTGCGCTCCTCGGGCGTCGCGAGGGGTGACCCGGGAGGGGGTCGCCTGGAACCGCGAGCCGCGGGTTCTCCTCCACCCCGGTCAGGGGGCGGTGCACGACTCCCCCATGCCGGCTTGCGGACCGGTATGCCGAAGCCGGACGGCTCGACGGCGCCCACGTCGTGCCCCGACAGCGCCGTCCGCTCAGACCGCGCCGATGGACTTCAGGTGCGGGGCCGCCTCGTCGGCGGTGTACGGGGAGGCGAAGGTGAAGGCACGCGGGGAGGGACCGTGGGCGCGCAGGTCCGCCAGCCGTTCCAGTGCCTCCTCGACGGTCGGACGGTGGCCGGCGGGAACCCACCAGAGGACCAGGTGTGCCTCGACGTGCCGTACGAACCATTCGCGGCGACGCCTCATCGCCTCCAGGTGCCCGCTCCGGTAGGCGAAGTCCCACAGGTCCTCCTGGGTCTCCCACACGGACATGTTGACGATGACGTCCTCTCCGGCCGGGCGCAGCTCGGTGGCGTCGGCCGCCCCTTCCTCCACGAGCCGCCACACGAACCCGGGGGTGCCGTCGGCGGCGGAGTTGACCGGGTCGAGCAGCTCGACGAACGGCGCCATGCGCGGGTCGTCGAGCGGGTGGCGGAGCGTGGCGACGTTGAGCTGGGCGAGGTGGGCGGCGCGGCCGTGTCGGGATGCGGTCATGACCTCATCCCAGCACGGCGGGCATTTCTATGTCAATCAATGTTGTTTTTAGATTCCTCGATCACCACGCAACACTCTCCCGGCCGGGCCTCCATCCGGGCGCGGACGGCGCCGTCCGTACCGAGCAGCCCCTCCAGCAACGCCAGGTTCATACCGCAGACGAGGGGCGGGAAGCTTTCGGCGACGGCGTGGAAGGGGCAGTTGCGCATGCGGACGACGGGTTCGATCACCTCCCCGGCGTGCCCGTCGGCGCCCTCGGCGCCCTCCAGGCGCGGTTCGTAGCCGCGGGCGGCGAGCGCCTCCATCGCCGCTTCGAGGTCGGCGCAGGGCGCCATCGCGCCCCGCAGGGCCTCACCCCGTCGGCGCGCGGCCCGACGGAGCGCGTCATCCAGGCCCGCCTCCTCGGCGGCCTCGGCCAGCAACTCGGCGGCGGTGCGGTAGTCGCGGGCGGGCAGCGACACCGACCGTTCGGCCCGCGCCCGGGTGTACACCTTGGCGGGACGACCCGCGCCTGGTCCCGAGCGGCCCGTCAGTCGGCGGCTGCCGGTGTCGAGCAGGCCGACGTCGGCCAGCTTGTCCAAGTGGTGCGCGGCGAGCGTACGCGCCACCCCGGCCGCCTCGGCGGCCTCGTTGCGGCCTACTTCCCGGCCCTGCCCCACCACGTACTCGTACAGGCGGCGCCGCACCGGGTCCTGCAACACTGCGATCGCATCGATGTCCTCCACCTGCCCATTCTAAGAACGACGCGGGTTGGACATAGACCGACGGTAGCGGCGCGAGAACTGCCGGGGCGGTTGCGCGGCGGGCCGATCGCGCGGCGAGCGTACGGATGCGGCGCGGCGACGCGTACGGATTCCGTACTGCGCCGACACCTCCGGAGAACCGTGTACCCCGCACCGCCCGCGCCCTCCGATCGGCGCCCCGGGACGCACGCCCGGCGCCGCCCGGGACGCCCCGGAGCGGGTGGCGTACCACCGGCCGGACAGGTGACTTCGGCCCGGCGGGCCCGGCCCGACCAGTTGATCTTCGACAGAGTGAGGGATCGCACACCCCACACGATCGGAGCCCGACCCATGTCCCTGCGCCCGCGCCGCACCGCCGTGGCCCTCACCCTGTCCGCACTGGCACTCACCCTGCTGCCCGCCGGCGCCCGGGCAGCCGCCTTCCCCGTGACCCCGGCTCCCCTCGCCTCCGCCACCCTCACGAAGGCCACTCCCACGAAGGCCACTCCCACGACGGCGCAGGTGGACACCTTCCTCACCAAGTACCGGAGCGCGGTCCAGGGGTCCGGCCCCGAGGCCCCCGCCGAGGTGCGCGAGGGCTACCTGACGCCGGCGGTCAACGCCGCGCTCGACCAGTGGGCCGCGGCCCACGACGCCGACCCGGTCTTCCGCGCCCAGAACGTCCCCGACTCGTGGACGGTGTCCGACGGCGGCAGTTCCCCCACCGCCGCGACCGTGATCGTGACCCAGAACTGGGGCGACGGCACCACCTCGGACGTTCGGTACGAGGTCCGGCTCCCCGACCTCCGGATCACCGACCTGACCGGCCCGCCGGCATAGCTCCGCGCGCCGCGACCCGACCCTGCCCTGACCCGCCCCGGGGAGAGTGGGAATGAGGTGCATCCACCCGGCCACCCACCGCAGAAGACCTCGCGGGACCGACAGCAGCAGTCCTCGTCCCGACGGCCCCGGCTCACCTCCCGGTCCGCTGCGGCAAGGCCCGCGGGGACCGCTTCGACACGGCGAGGAGACCCTCGCGCGTGGAGGGGGCGGAGGGGAAGGAACCGGCGGAAGCGAAACCGGCGGCGACCACCGAGGGCGACCCTGTCGTCGTAGTCTTGCCGGGCGGCGCCGGTCGACGATCGCTGCCCGGGGTGGATGGACAGTTCGATGGCAGAGGTCATGGCAGAGGTCACAGTGAAGCGCACGGACCAGACGGCGTTCCCCGGCACGGTGCGTTCGGTACGTGCGGACGGGCTGCCGTCGGCGCTGTCGCACCCCAGGCGCCTGAAGGCGGTCGCGGCGACCGGTCTGCTCGACACCGGCCCCGAAGAGGCCTTCGACGACCTGGCGCAGATGGCCGCGACCCTCACCCGGACCGCCCGGGCGTTCATCACCCTCGTCGACGACCGGCGCTCCTTCTGGAAGTCCTGCGTCGGCGTGGACGCCACCACCATCGAGGAGCGGCAGAACCCCGTCCGGGAAAGCTTCTGCTACTTCCTGGTCGATCTGGTGGGCGAACCCTTCATCGTGGAGGACGCCGCCACCGACCCGCGTACCCGCGAACACCCCTCGGTCGCGCCCATGCGGATCGGCGCGTGGGCCGGGTACCCGATCCTCGGCCCGGCGGGCGAGGTCTTGGGCAGCATGTGCGTCGTCGACGAACAGCCCCGGCGCTGGGAGCCCGCCGAGCTCGTCTCCCTGTCCACGATGGCCCGCGCGGTCGGCAACGAGATCAACCTCCGCACCTCCCTCGACGAGGCACAGGCAGCCCTGACGGCGACCCGCGATCTGGCCCGCAGTCTCCAGGACAGCCTCCTGCCGCCGTCCCTGCGCCCCGTACCCGGACTGGACACCGCCGCGCACTACGCCCCCGCCAGCGGGGACGCGAGCGTGGTCGGCGACTTCTACGACCTCTTCCAGGCCCGGGGCATCTGGTGGACGGCCGTGATGGGGGACGTGTGCGGCAAGGGCACCGAAGCCGCCAAGATCACCGCCCTGGCCCGCTACACCCTGCGCGCCGACGCCGGTGAGCACCTATCGCCGGCCGAGGTCCTGCGCCGACTGAACGCCGCGATGCTCGCCCAACGCGCCCCGCGCTTCCTGACGGCGGTCCACGCGACGTTCCGCCGGACCGAAGCCGGCGCCGCGGGCCGCCTGTGCCTGGCCGGCCATCCCCCGGCCCTCATCCGTCGGGCCGACGGTCGCATACAGCAGCTCGGCCGGGCGGGTTCCCTGCTCGGGGTCTTCCCCGAGATCGAGATCAGCGACGTCCGTTTCCGCCTCGCCCCCGGCGACCTGCTGCTCCTCTATACGGACGGCGCCTGCGAGGCCCGCCCCGATCCCGACGCCCCCGGCAGAACGCGGGAGATGTTCGGTGAGGAGCACCTGGCCCGTACGTTGGCCCGCACCACCGGCCTGGACGCCGCCGATACCGTCGCGAAGATCGCCGACGTGCTGGCCGGCCACCACGACGGCTGGGCCAGCGACGACACCGCCCTCCTCGCCCTGCGCGTCCCGCCGAAGCCCTGACCGGGCCGGCCGACGCGCGGTCACCGAAGCGGGTCGACGCGCGGTCACCGAAGCCGGTCGACACCCGATCCCCGAAGCCGAGCCACGCCGGACGACCGCCCCTGCCGGACGCACCGGCGGCCGGCGTGACACGCCCGGGCCGGCCGGGTAATCCGCCCCGCCGACGCCCGGCGACTCCCCCGGCCCGGCGGCCCGCGTTCGGCCCGCCCGTACCCGATAGCTGACACCCTGTTCGCGACCGTGCGCGGGCCGGCATGCTGTGGCCATGGAAGACACGCACAAAGGGCACGACGCCGTGGCAATCGTCACCGCCGTGGGCGAGTACGACGCGGACACCGTGGGACCGATCGCCGAACAGTTGACGGCGGCCGCCGCGACCCACCGCACCGTCGTACTGGACGCCTCGGCCCTGACCTTCGCCGACTCCTCCTTCCTGAACCTCCTGATCAAGGTCCACCGCACCACGGCGCTGCGCATCGCGGCCCCGCAGAGCCAGCTCCTGCGCCTCTTGGAGATCACCGGCGCGGACCAGGTGCTCGACCTCCGCCCCACCCTGAACGCGGCGGCCCGGATGTGACCGATCACGAGCGGTACGCGAGGCACGCCAGGTACGCGAGGCACCCAAGGCACGCGTGAACCCCGTGATCCGGCGGAGAGCCCTCCACGTGACCGTACGGGCGACGTGTGCGAGGATCGCGTGGTCGATTCGGTACCGGGCAGACGCGGAGACATGGGACGGTCACGAGGGAACGACGAGCCGGGCGGACCGACGACCCGCACGAGGACTTCGCCCGCAACCCCGGCGGCGCCGCCCCCGGAGAGCGCGGCCGACGCCCGCCGGCAGGTCGCGGCGCTGCTGCAACGAACCGGCCTCCCCTGGAACGCGCGCGCCGTTACGGACGCCCTGATGGTCACGACCGAACTCGTCACCAACGCCATCCGTCACGGCGGCGGCCTGGCCGCCTTCCACGCCGACGTCCACGAGGGCGCGCTACGGGTCTCGGTGGCCGACCACAACCCCCAACCCCCGATCACCCGCGCCGCCCCGCCCGCGGGCAGCCGGATCGGCGGCTACGGCTGGCCGCTCGTCCAGAGCCTCGCCGCCCACCTGACCGTCACACCGCGCGGCGGCGGCAAGCTGATCACCGCAGACCTCAAGCTCGGCTGACCCCTCGGTTCGGCCCACCCGCCGACTCCTCCGTACGGATTTCCCCGAACGGAAAGCTACGTAGCGTTCGCCACTGCGGCAACCAGGCCACCGTGCCCGAGAATCCACTTCGCAGCTCACGACAGGCACCGGTCGACAAAGACCCTCCGTGGACGCAACAACCCCACGCCATCCCGTTGCAATGGCTAGATCCCGAACGCTAGGCTGAGCGCTTCCTCGAACACAAGGAGACCGCGATGCCGGGAGGCAGGCTCACCCAGCAGGAACGTCGGCAGATCGAGCTGGGAGTGTCGGACGGCCTCGCCTACGCCGAGATCGCCAGAGGACTCGACCGCCCCACCTCGACGGTCACGCGCGAAGTCATGCGCAACGGCGGCCCCACCGCCTACCGCGCCGACCTGGCCCACCACGCGACCGAACGCCGTGCGCACCGCCGCAGGCAGCCCGCACCCCGGGGTACGGAGGCGCCCGCGCAGGCCCACGGACGGGACGCCGAGGCGGTGCGCGCGTACGAGGAGGTGTTCGCGACCCTCTTCATGCAATCGGGGCTGCCCAGGATGACGGCCCGAGTGCTGGCCACCCTCTACACCACCGACGCCGGTAGCCTCACCGCGTCCGAGATCGCCGCGCGCCTGCAGATCAGCCCTGCGTCCGTGTCCAAGGCGATCACGTTCCTCGAAAGTCAGGGGCTCATCCGCCGGGAACGCGACGAACGCCGCCGCGAGCGGTACGTCGTCGACGACGACGTCCTGTACCAATCGACGATGGCCAGCGCCCGGGCCACCGCCCACCTCGGCGAGGTCGCCCGGCAGGGGGTTGCCATTCTCGGCCCCGACACGCCGGCCGCCATCAGGCTGGAGAACATCGCCCGCTTCGTCACCTTCGTGTCCGAGAGCATCGCCCGGGCCGCGGACCAGGCCCGCGACATCCTCCACACGAAGCCCGAGGGAGCCTCGGGTGACGCCCCGCCCCCGCGGTCGGACCAGGGGTAGGGATTCGGAGGCGGGGAACCGGCCGCCCGGGCGAGGGGACTTCATCGGCGGGCGTCCGCACCCCGCTCCAGGTCAAGGTCCAGCAGCGCGTTCGAGACCACCTCGGTGGGCGCGGGATGGATCCACAGCGGGGTCTTCGCGAGCGCCTTCGCGTCGATGCCGAAGCCCATGCCGATCACCAGGGGTTGGATCAGGCTCGCGGCCTGCGGGCCGAGGATGTGCGCGCCGAGCAGTTGTCCGGTGCGGCGGTCCGCGAGCACCTTGCAGAAGCCGGTGCCGTCCTCCAGCGCCCAGCCGTAGGCGGTGTCCGAGAACTGGCGTACGGAGACCGCGTAGTCGAGGTTCTCTTCCCGGCACTGCCGCTCGGTCCGGCCGACCTGTGCGATCTGCGGGTGGGTGAACACGCCTGCGGGGACGGCCTCGTGGGACGTGCGCACCTGGTCGTCGGGGTGCAGCAGGTTGTGCGCCACCACCTGGGCCTCCCGGTTCGCCACGTGCTTGAGCGGGAAGGGCGTGCTCACATCACCGAGGGCGAACACCCCGGGTGCGCTGGTCCGTTGGAAGGCGTCCACGGCGATTCGGCCGTCGTCGTGGAGGTCGATGCCGGCCTTGGCGGCGTCGATCCGGTCGCTGTTGGGGGTGCGCCCGACCGCGACGAGCAGGGTGTCCGCCTCGACGGTCGTGCCGTCGTCCAGCACCAGGCGCAGCCGCCCCGGCTCACCCTCGACGCGGGTCAGCGCCGTGCCCGTACGCACGTCGTACCGGTCGGAGGCGATGTTCGTATAGGCGGTGGCGATCGCCTCGTCCTGGGCGGAGAGCAGGGTGTCCTCCTGCTCGATGACCGTGATGCGGCTACCGGCGGCGTGGAAGACGTGCGCGAGTTCGGCGGCGATGTAGCCGCCGCCGAGCACCGCCAGGTGCCGGGGCGGGCGGTCCAGGCGCATCACCGTGTCGGAGGTCTCGTAGGGGAGCCCGGAGTCGCGTACCGGCGGGGGTACGGCCGGGCGGCTGCCGACCGCGACGACGACCTGCTCGGCGCGGACCGTGACGGCGTCCGCGCCGCTCCCGATGGTGAGCGTACGGTCCCCGGTGAAGCGGGCGCTTCCCTTGAGGACCTCGATGTTCGGAGCGTCGCGGCGGCCCTGTTCCCCTTCGGCGGCCTGACGGTCCAGGCGCCCGAAGACCCGCTCGCGGACGGCGGACCAATGGACTCCGCTCAGCCGTGCCCGTACGCCGAACCGGTCGGCGTCACGGATCGCGTCGACGAGGTCGGCGACGCGCACGAGCATCTTGCTGGGGATGCAGCCTCGGTTCAGACAGGTGCCGCCGAAGGGCCCCTCCTCCACGACGGCCACGTCCAAGTGGGAGAACCGGTCGTCCACGACGGCATTGCCGGAGCCCGCCCCTACGATCACCACGTCATGTGTACGCATCGGCGGAACGTACCCCCGTACGGCGACCGTATCCGCGAGCGGCACGCCGCCGCGTGCGCGGCCGCCCTCTCCGCGACGGTCACCAGGAGGGCGGGAGCTCGGTGTACTTGAGGCGGCGGGCGAGGTGGGCCACGTTCGAGGCGAGGGTCGCGGTGGTGGCCGCCGTCTGACGGCGGCCACCGGTAGGGCTTCCGTGGGCCCCGGTTACTCGTGGGGGCGCGCTGCTATCAGGCATCACCGGCCGGGGAGGCCGGCGCCCCCGCCCGACCGTCCGAACGGAGCGGCGGGCCGGTGGGGGGGGGTCGGGTGGGGGGCGGCCAGGGGTTCGGCCGGGGTCAGTCCCGGTCGACGTGCTCGCGTACGACGGTGCCCTTGGCCCCGTCGATGTCGTACGTGGTCTTGTTCCAGTCCGGGGTCACGATGTCGACCGACCAGACGTCGTCGTCGAGCTCCACGGCCGTGACCGTGCCCTGCTTGCGGCCGGTGCTGGTCCGTACCGCGTCCTGCAGGGTGGTGGTCGCCGCCTTCAGCTGCTCGGCGAGCTCGCTCTTGTCGTCCTCGTCCTGCCCCGGCTCCACGCGCGAGCGGGTCACCGCCCCGGTGACCGCGTCGACCTGGATGTCGTGCACGGTGCCGTCCTGGGCCGCGACGGTGACGTCCCACACCGGCGCCCCGGCCGCCGGAGCGGAGGCCGCCGGGCTGGGCGTGCCCGAGGGGGTGGCCGTACCGGGGTCGCGGAACTTGGACAGCTCGATCTCGACGATCCTGCCCTGCGGGACGCTGCCGACCGCGGTGTCCGCGGCCTGGTTCCACGAGATCTTCGCCGCGGGCACCAAGGCCATGCGCTCGCGCTGGTCCTCGGTCAGCGCGGACGCGCTGCCGGACGGGGTGGCCTGCGACGACGTGGGCGCCTGAGGGGCGGCGGCGACGGGGTCCTGAGCGGCGCGGCCGCAGGCTCCGGCCAGCAACGTGGAGGAGATGGCCAGGCAGACGGCCAGTGCGCGGATGCGAATGTGAGTCTTCATGGGTTCCACTCAACCGGCGGCCCGCGATCCGGTGAGGAGCCGCGCCGCGTCCCGCGCGATCACGCCGCGCACCACATCCGAACAGCCGAACAGCCGAACGCCCGAATGGCTGAATGGCTGAATGGCTGAATGGTCGAACAGCCGGACGCGCGCCGCGGAATGCGCAGGGCCGGGCGTGGTGAGGGCCCTCGGGGGGCCGAGCGGCCGGCCGGCCCCCCGAGGGTGCTCTTCAGGACGTCACAGGATTTCGATGGAATCGACCTTGGGCGGACGGTTCGGGAACGAGATCTCGGTCCACCGGTTGAGCCGCACCGAGTCGCCGTTGGCGTCGTAGTAGATCAGGTCGTTGTTGCCGGTGGAGATCTTGTCGACCCACCAGCCCCCGAACCCCGTCCGGCCCTTGTAGGTCCCGAACGCGCCGGCGCGGGTCGAGGTGATGATCCGGCCGGTGCACGGCGTCGATGACATCCCCCAGGCCGCCGGGCCCGAACTCCGGAGCGGTGGATACGTCCTGGTCATCGCGAAGGCGGAGCCGGGGACCAGGAGGAATCGGACGGGGAGCAGGTGGTGACCGGTCCTCGCCGTCCTGGTCGATGGCCGCCCGGGAAGGGCGCACGCCACGGCACTCGCCATGGCGTCCACCACTCGCCCGTCCCCGGTTGATCGTCCCGGGGTGGGGTAGCGGAGCGGCATGGCGCCTCAGAACACATCCTCCCCCGCTGCCGGTTACGTGCAGCCCGTGATCGACGTTCCCTCGCTGACCGAGGTGCTCGACGGCGAGTACGCCGGGATCCGCGACCTCGTCCGTACGAATCTGGCGGAGTACGCCTCCGTCCTCGAAGAGGCCGACGAGCTCGGCATCGACGCCTATCGCGAGCGGGTGCGCGAGATCGTCGTGGAGATGGCCGCGACGGGCCAGACCGGCATGGGCTTTCCCGCCGAATACGGTGGGGGCGGCGACGTCGGGGCCTCGATCGCCGCGTTCGAGACGCTGGCCTTCGGAGACCTGTCGGTCCTGGTGAAGGTCGGTGTGCAGTTCGGGCTCTTCGGCGGCGCGATCCTCCATCTGGGCACCGAGCGCCACCACAAGGCCCACCTGCCGGATCTGATCACCGGGGAGCTCATGGGCTGCTTCGCGATGACCGAGACCGGGCACGGCTCCAACGTCCAGGCGCTCGGCACCGTCGCGACGTACGACGCCGCGAGTCGGGAGTTCGTCATCACCACCCCGGACGACTCCTCCCGCAAGGACTACATCGGCAACGCGGCCCGGCACGCCCAACTGGCCGTCGTCTTCGCCCAGCTGGACGTGGACGGCCAGTCGCGGGGCGTGCACGCCTTCGTCGTCCCCCTCCGGGTCGACGGGACGACGGCCCCCGGCGTCCGGATCGAGGACGACGGGCGCAAGATGGGGCTCAACGGCGTGGACAACGGCCGCATCTGGTTCGACGGCGTGCGGGTGCCTCGTGAGGCACTGCTCAACCGGTTCGCCGACGTCACCCCCGAAGGCACCTACGAGAGCGCGATCGACAACCCCAACCGGCGCTTCTTCACCATGCTCGGCACCCTGGTGCAGGGCCGGGTCAGCGTGGCCGGCGCCGGGATCAACGTCGCCAAGGTCGCCCTGGCCGTCGCCACGAAGTACGCCGTACGTCGACGGCAGTTCGAGGCGACCCCCGACACCGAGGAGCAGGTGCTCCTCGACTACGGCCTGCACCAGCGCCGCCTGCTGCCCCTGATCGCCCGGACGTACGCCCTGCACGCCGCGCAGGACGTCGTGCGCGGCCAACTGCACGCGGTCTTCTCGGACATCGAGGACGACGCGCAGGCGCGGCGCCGGCTCGAATCCCGGGCCGCGGGCATCAAGGCGCTCGGCACCTGGCACGCCACCCGGGTCGTCCAGGAGTGCCGCGAGGCCTGCGGCGGCGCGGGCTACCTCGCCGTCAACCGGTTCGCCGCCCTCAAGGGCGACAGCGACGTCTTCACCACCTTCGAGGGCGACAACCACGTCCTCCTCCAGCTCGTGGCCAAGGGGCTGCTCACGGATCACGCGAGCGAGTTCGAGGACCTCGACCAGCTCGGCATGGTCCGCTACGTCACCAACCTGGCCGTCGAGACGGTCATCGAGCGCACGTCGGCCCACAAACTGCTCGAACGGGTACGCGACCTGCTGCCCGGCGGCGACGAGTGGGACCGGGAAGCCGGCCTGCTCGACTCGGAGTACCAGCTCGCCATGGTCCGCTTCCGCGAGGAGCACATGCTCGCGGGACTGGCCCGGCGCATCAAGCGCGGGATCGATCAGCAGGGCGATCCCGGCGCGGTCTTCTCGCAGGTGCAGGACCACGTCATCGCGCTCGCCCGCGCGCACGTCGAGCGGCTGGTGACGGAGGCCTTCGTCGACCAGGTGCGTGCGCTGCCCGAAGGGGGCGAGAAGGAGGCGCTCGCCCTGCTCTGCGATCTCTTCGCCCTGTCGACGATCGAGGCGGACCGGGCCTGGTTCATGGAGCACGGCCGGCTCACCATTCAGCGTTCCAAGGCGATCAGCCGGGAGGTCAACGACCTCTGCCGCAAGGTCCGTCCCCTCGCGGTCGACCTGGTCGACGCGTGGGGCATCCCCACCGCCATGCTGCGGTCGCCGGATCTCGTGGGCGGCTGAACCGCGCCTGAACCGCGGCCGACCCGGGGTGCCTCAAGGGGAGCCCCGGGTCGACGTCTTGGTGCGGGCCGGGCACGGATACGGCCTCGGCCGGTGGCGTCCGCCCCCGTACGCGGGAGGGGCGGGCGCCACCGGCCGAGGCCGTATCCGTGCGCGGCTCAGATCATGAACTGGCCACGACGGCGCCGAGGATCATGCCACCGACCAGGCCCACGGCGCTGACGACTATGGCGATCGTGGCGAGCCGCTCGTGGCGGACGACTTTGGCGACGATGCCGAGGATCAGGCCGATCACACCGAACACGATCGGCAGGAAGATCAGGGAGATCACGCCCAGCACGATCGCGATGATGCTCAGGACGTTGCCGGCCGACGCCGCGCTCGGGGCGCCGTCGGTCCGCTGTCCGGTGGGCTGGTTGCCGTACTGCGTCGTCATCTTCCGCTCCTTCGAAGCGATCACCCGAAGAGCCGCCTCAGGGGAGGACCGGCCTGGCTCCCGCATACCCCGAAGTCCATTGTCGATGCGGCCACTTGGGCCCTCTTGTCGCATCAGGAAGCCTCGACTCCCCGAGCCCCTGTCGAACGCGTCGACGGCACGGCCGGCGCGTGCGGAACGCGCCTGCGCCTACCGGCGGCGGCGACGGTGGCGGCCGACGGCCGACGGGGAAACTCACGGTGCCCGTCCCTCGTGTCCATGAGGCGCCCGCCTCGCTCCCTCCCCGCACGAGCCGACGTGCGCCGGTCAGGGGGTCGACGACCACGAAACCCGCTTCGTCGATCTCCACGCCTGCGCGGCACGCCACGGGACACGACGCGACGGGCGCGACGGGACCGACGGCCGGGGCCCCGTCCGAGCCACGGCTTCCGGGCACGAGGCGCGTCGCCCTCTGGGCGACAGAAGAGCGGGCCGCGTCCAGGCCCGGCTTCCACTCGCGGCCAGAACCCGACAGGGCCCACCGATGGGGCCGCGCGGGTCGCGGACGGTCGGCTCAAGGTGCCGCGTGCCCGGGCTGGGCTCAGGCTGGAGGCATGCCCGATCAGACGGAGATCGTGATCCATCCCGTGTCGCCGAAGGGTGGGCGGAAAGTGACCGTGCACGCGCTGGGCGTGGATGCCGACCTCGGGCGCGCCCACACACCCGGCGACGTGTCGGAATTCCTGCGCCGCGCCGGCTTCGAGGACGTGGACCTCTCCGAGGACGGGCCGATCCGCTGGGAAGGCGGCGGTCCGGAGATCTGGAGCGCCGACACCTGACCCCTGCCCCCGCGCCCACCCTCCCCCGGCCCGCCGGCAGACCGCACCGGACGGCACCCACCCACCCGGTCGGGGCCGAACTGACGGGGTGGGCGAACAGACCTTCATGAACAGGGCGTTGAGCAGCGATGGTGCGGCCGGCCGTCAGAGGCGGGCGAGGAAGCGGCGTACGGCGGCGTGGACCCCCTCGGGGTCGCGCAGTTGGAGGAAGTGGTCGGCGTCCAGGGTCTCGTGCGTCGTACGGGGGCGGCGGGCGGTCATCTCGGCGGCGCGCCTGGCGCTGAGGACCTGGCTGAACGTGCCCCGCAGAAGCAGGGCCGGGCACGGTGCGGCGAGCCATTGCGCCCAATGGTCGCCATGGACGGCGGTCTCGGACGTGACGGTGTCCTGCGGATGGAACGGCAGCCGCCAGCCACCGTCGGGCAGCGGGCGCAGGGCGCCGCCCAGCATGGGGGCGGCGGGGCCGAGGGCAGAATCATACGGTCGTACATGACGAATGTTCAATACGCCTGTATGAATCGAGTGATGAAAGACGCCGTGCCGCCAAGTCGGGGGCCGGGCCGCCGCACAGGAGATTTACGGATGTCGGACCGTTTGGCTTCTGCGCTTCGGGACACACGGGTGGTTACGGTGGTGCCTCAGGAGACGGGCTTCCACCGCGGCTGGGTGACCGTAGGCGGCCCCACTTCTCCCTGTGGAGCCGCCTACGGCCCGCCCGCATGCGCCAACCCCACCCGCTGCCATCTCGATGCGGGCAGGTCAGCACAACACCCGCCCGTTCCACCACCGGCACGGAAATCCACTTGCCGGGTCCGGCGGCCCGCAGCCCCGCAGCCCTGATCACACGGCCGACCAAGGCGAGCGGGCCGCGTTCGGTTCCCCGCTGCACGAAGTACACGCGGCGGAATCTCCGACAGATGGTCGGAGTCCGCCCCGCATCCCCCCGTGGGAACCTCAGTCCGTCGGCTCCTGCGGCTTGGGGTCCTTCGGCTCGGCGGGTCCCGTGGCTCCGTTCTGCGATTCCTCCCGGGAGCCGTCGGCACCCTCGGCCCCGCTGTCCCACAGCTCGGGCGCCTGAACACCCCGAGGGGGAAGGTCGGGAGTGAGGGGCTTGTCATTCTCGGGAACCCGGGCAGGGAGCTCCGGTTCGGGCGTCCGGGATGCGTGAGCTTCGCTTTCATCAGTCATACAGCCCGCCTGCCCCGCAATCCGAACCGAACACCCGCCCGAGAGCTGCGAAGGAAAGCCGGTCCCAAAAGAGCGGCGGCCCCGCGAAACGCCGCAACGCCGCCCGGGGTTCACGCGTAGGGACGCAGCCATGGAACCTCGGAACGGATCGAGACTTCGACGGCCGCCGGCCAGGAGCTGCGCGAGGTCGCGCTGCTGAGTGGCGGCGGCAGACCGTGATCCGGCAGCCGGAACGGTGGCGGTCGAGTTCGCCTTCACCCAAGGCTGTCTGCGGATCGTCAACGGCCTCGACGAGAACCGCATCGAGCTCGGTGCGGCCCAACCGGAGTACGTCCGACACCGGCTGGGCCCCTGATCGTGACCACCGGGTGGGCTTCTGGTTGATCGACGACCGGCGGAGGGGTGGCCTGCGCGGAGATGCCGATCCGGAGGTCAGGTCCAGGAGAGGGCTTGCTCCTGTGGCGGGATCAGGCGGGCGATGTCTCGGCGCCATTTCGGTCCCTTCGTAGCCTCGTCCCACAGCTCCGCGATGTCGGAGCGCTCGGCGACCACGTGGTCCAGGGCGTCGATGGCAAGCGTCCGAAGGTCCGCGGGCAACACCGGCAGTGGCTCCGACGGGCCGTAGTTCGAGCACGCGGGTTCGCCGTCGGGGTGCTGTGCGGCTACCAGGGCTGCTGCGGCCACGGCTCGCTCGGCGTCCGGAGTGACCAGGTGGTCCGCGGGGTGGACAGCACGTTCCAGGGCTCTGCGGATCATGGGCTCCCGTTGCTCCATGGGCGCCTCGTCCAGGTCGCCGGCGAAGTCGGCGGCCGTGTCGTTGTCGAAGGGGCCGATGTCCCAGGTGCCCATATCTCTCCTTGCGTACGCGTCCGGGAATGGTCGCCTTGGCCACCGACAGTGCGCTCAGGAAACAAGCAGTACCCTCCACACCCGTGTTGCGGTCGTCGCCACCGGCCGCCACGCGCCCAACAGCGTCCTCCCGGGATCCGGCGGCCTTCACGCCGCGCCACCGCCTCACATCGGCCGAGCCCCTGCTCCGCACCCGGGACCGGGCGAGGCGTACGGAATGCGCACCGACAGGCTCCGGCCCACCAGCGAACGCGTGGCGGGCAGCGCATGGCGGGTGGCGCGTGGCAGATAGAGCGCGCGAAGCCCCCGGACGTCGTGCTCGTCCAGGGGCTGCCGCCGCGGCGATGCCGTGCGGGGGTTCGCGGTGGTCCGGGTGGGGCGTGGCGGCTTCGGCCGGCCGCGTCCCGCGCGGGGGGGGGATCAGTTGGCGAGCATGCCCTCGCGGAGGCGGGTGAGGGTCCGGGTGAGGAGTCGGGAGATCTGCATCTGGGAAATGCCCAGGCGCTCACCGATCTGCGCCTGCGTCATCTCCTGGCCGAAGCGCATCTGCAGGATGAGCCGCTCGCGTCCTTCGAGCTTCTGCAGCAGCGGGGCGAGGCTGTGGATGTCCTCGAAGAGCTCCATCGCGGGGTCCTCGCTGCCGAGTACGTCGGCCAGGGGGCGCGGGGCGGTGTCGGAGGATTCGTTCTGCTCGTTGTCGAGGGACTGGCTGGAGTGACCGTTGGCGGCGACCAGGCCCTCGATCACCTCGTCGTCACTGAGGCCCAGGTGCTCCGCCAGCTCACGGACCGTCGGCGCCCGGTCGAGCACGGCGTGCAGGTCTTCCTTGCCGCGCGCCAGTTCGATGCGCAGCTCCTGCAGGCGACGCGGGACGCGCACGGCCCAGGTGGTGTCGCGGAAGTGCCGCTTGATCTCCCCGGTGATGTAAGGGAGGGCCAGGGTCGTGAACTCGTTGCCGAGGGTGGGGTCGAAGCGGTCGATGGCCTTGATGAGGCCGATGGTGCCGACCTGGATGATGTCCTCGATGTCCGTACCGTCGGTGCGGTTGCGGAACCGGCGGGCCGCGAACTGGACCAGGGACAGGTTCATCTCGATCAGCGTGTTGCGGACGTACTGACGCTCGTGAGTGCCCTCGTCCAGGGTGCGCAGCCGCTCGAAGAAGGTCTTGGAAAGGGCGCGGGCGTCGGCCGGGGCGACCTCTCGGGCATCCAGGATCTGGGGAAGCGGCTCGGGGAAACCGGTGGTGGGCTCCACCACGGTCTCGACGGCCTCGACGGTCTCGGTCGGCGCGGTGGCGAACTGCGTGGACAGAGCGTTCATTTCGGATCCCCGATGCTGTCGACCTGGTGGCCGAGGACTCCCCCCCGACGTTGCGGCCCCTGTGGCCGCTGACCGATCATCGCTCCTCGGACACACACCCGTCAAGCAATACGCGAAACGCATTTCGCGAGTTGGGCTGCCGTGCACTCCGGACGCAGCAGCCGGGGCAACCGAACGGGACGACCAAGCGGGCCGCGCAGCGGGCAAGATGGGTGGGATGAGCGACGTGGTCAGGGACGGGAACGCGGGCTTCACGCTGGCGCGGGGTGCGACGGGCTTCTTCGCACCGAAGGACGGTCCGCTTCCGGAAGTCGACCTGCGAGCGTTCCGCGCCGCGTTGCATGCCGCCGCCCACATCGCCGAAGGCACGGTGGGCGAGGTGGAGGAACGGGACCACCCCCGGACCTTCCACGCCGCGTCGATCGTCGATCCCACCGGCGAGAGCGTGATCCTGTGTCACGCCCATCACCCCTGGATCGCCTGCGCGCGGGAGCGCCGGGACTGGTACCACCGGGAGTTCCGCTCCGCCCCACCGTGGGCCCACGCCTTCACCGACACGGGCTTCGCGGTGCTGAGCGGGGAGCGGCTCCTCACGCCTCTCGCCGACGTGGACACTTCGGTGTTGACCCGGGGCGAGTGGCGCCAGGTCCGCCTCTACGGGATCAGCACGTTGGGCGGACTGCTCTTCAACGCGTGGGATTGACGGCCGGACAGCGTCGAACGACAAGCGGAGCGCGTACGGGCAGCCGGTGTTCGGCCCTGGGGGCGCGGCCGGCACCCGTCGCACGGGAGGCCGCCGGGGAGCGGCTCGTGGGCCGGGCCGCGGCGTCGGCCAGTACGTCGGTCGCCCCCTCGGCCCCTCCCGGCCCGCTCAGAGGGATCCGACGACCTTGCGGGGCGTGACGCGGACGACGACGCGTTCGCTGTCCTCGGCGGAGGTGGGGTTGAAGTCGGCGTAGTCCTTGCCGGTGTACTTGCGGGAGAGCGCGTTGATCAGCTCCTGCCCGCCTTCGGTGGTGAGCCGCGCCGTACCGCGGATCTCGGCGTAGGTGTAGGGGGCGTTGTGCGGGTTGATGAGTACGGTCACCCGCGGGTCGCGGCGCAGGTTCTTCTCCTTGCGGCGCCCGATGGTGGTGGAGATCAGCAGGTCCTCGCCGTCGCGGGCCAGCCAGGTGACGGACACCTGCGGGCTGCCGTCGGGCTGGATCGTGGCGATGGAGGCGAAGACCGGGGTGTCGTCGATGATCTGCTTCAGGTCGTCGGAGAGCTCAGCCGTCACAGTCGGGTTCCTTTCAGAGGGGTACCGCCCACGGGGCGGACAGCACGCCCAGCTTGGCAGAAACTGCCACAAACGGGATAGTTGCGCCCGGGGGCGCGGCGAGGGACGGACCGGGGTGACGGCCGAGTGTTCCGCCGAAGGGGCGGCGTGGCTGCCATGCCGCCGCACGTGCCCACGAACGGCTCGGACAAGGGGCGCAAGGAGATCTCCGGGTGGAAGGCCCGCGCCGACCGCCCCATCGCCGACGTCCACGTCACCGTGCGCACCGCCCACCGTGACGGTGCGCGGATCACCGTCGAACCCGTCTACTCGGGTCAGCTCAAGGGCGCGCCCAGGCCGTTCGCCGTGCCGATGACCACCCTTCTCGACCGCGACGAGACCCGGTGCCGCATCACCTCCGACGAGGACCACCACAGCCTGGCCATCGTCCTCGCCCAGTCCGGACTGCCCGCCGACTGGACCCCGCCCGCCTCCTGACGGGCAACGCGGCGCGCGCCGCGCGGTGGTGGCGACGCCGACCGGGCGGGGCGTCGTTCGCCCTGCCCGGTCAGGTACGGGGCAGGGGCCTCGGGAGGGCCGCCGGGGCGTAAGGCATCATCAGGTTCCCGTGCACCGTTTCCCGAGGATTTGATGATGAGACGCTCCGTACCCGCGGCTTTGGCCGTCCTGCTCGCAGTGGCCGCCACGGCCGGCTGTGGCGCGCAGACTTCGAAGGCGGACGCCAAGGCTTCGGCGACGCCGACCGTCCCCGCGACGAGCGGTCCGCCGGCCCCGGTCAAGGCGCCCCCGCTCTCCGAGGAGGAGGCGCGCGGCGTCGTCAGGGACCTCAGCGCGAAGGTCGAGGCCGACAACTTCGACGCCGAGTACTGGAAGGGCGTCACCGAGGGCCCGCTGCTGGAACAGCAGCTCGCCGTCGTGGAGACCGGCAAGAAGTACGGCACCGAGCGGCCGTCGAGCCCGAGCGGACCCCCGCAGAAGACGGACCCCGCCGTGCACATCTGGAGCACCGGCAAGGACGACGGCAGCGACCGCTGGATCCTCGGCGCCCACGAGGTGGAGGGTCGCACGGGCGGCAAGGCCAAGGGCGAGACCGTGCTGCGCTGGTCGCTCTTCCACCAGCAGCGTACGGGTGCGCCCTGGCTCGCGGCCTTCATCGCCCGCGCACCGAAGGCGACGGCCCTGCCCGGGGTCGCCGTCGGACCCGACGGCCGGGCGGTCACCGGCGGAGACGTCGCGGGACTCGCCGCCGACCCGGCGAACGTCTGCGGACAGTACGGCGACTACCTGCACACCGACACCGGTACCGGCGGCGTCAAGTGGAGTCAGGACGTCACCGACGTGAAGACGGACTCCGCCGCGGGCCTGAAGGCCATGCGCAAGGACCTCGGCAAGGGCGGCAAGCTCGATGTGGCCGTCGACATCGCCCGCGCCCCGCACGGTCCCGTCTGGCGCACCACGGACGGTGGGGCGCTGGTCGCCTGCACCGCCGTCAGCAAGGTGTACACGGAACTCGGTCCGGGACGTGCGACGACCTTCAGCAGCAGCGGCTGGGCCGGTACGACGGGCATCCCGTGGGCCTCGTACACCCAGCGGATCATGGGCCTGACCGTCCTGAAGGTTCCGGCGGGCGCCTCGGGCGAGGTCTCCGTCGCCGCAGAGTCGAACCTGCCGTACTCCTTCGAAGGGACCAAGTCCACCGGCTGACGGACCCGGTGGGGCATGCGGAAGGTACGGGACGTGCGGGACATCCGGGCGCCGGGTGTCCCGCCGGTCCGATGTCGGCCGGGACCGCTTCGCCACGGATCACTCTGCGATGTTTCGCGACCCCGAACGTTGGTCCATCACCGCTCCCGCTCCGTGGACGCCCGACCCGTCCCTTCCCGCGTTCTGGGCACGGTTCCAGCGGGCCCGGATCGCACGGTGGCGCAAGGATGTCCGGGGCCTCGGGGAGCTGCGGGTCAGCGCGTCCTCGCCGCCACGGGGAAGCCGGGCCGCCTTCGGCGCCGCCCCCCGGCCCGCAACGCGGCGGCGGAAGCGACCTGTACCGGGGTGCGCACGTCATGCAGCCGGTCCCGGGGGTGCGTAGGGGACGGCTCCGGGGGCAGGGTCGGGGCATGACGACGATGCTCGGTGCCTTCGTCATCGGCACCCCCGATCCGCCCGCCCTGGCCGACTTCTACCGCGCCCTGCTGGGCTGGGAGGAAGTCGAACGGGAGCCGCACTGGGTTCGGCTGCGCTCCCCGGAACGGGAGCGCCCCGGCCTCAGTTTCCAGCTGGAGGGCGACCACACTCCCCCGGTGTGGCCGCCGCGGCCCGGCACCCAGCAGATGCAGGCGCACCTGGACGTCCAGGTCGACGATCTGGAGGCGGAGACCGGGCGCGCCCTCGCGCTGGGCGCGACGTTGGAGGCGCATCAGCCGCAGGACGACGTACGCGTCCTGCGCGATCCGCACGGCCACCCGTTCTGCCTCTTCCTCCCCGGCGGCTGAGGTCCCGGCCTCCGAGGCTCGGACCATTGCGGTCCCTGCCACCGCCCGGCGCGCCGTCCGGCGCGGTGGCCGGTCAGTGCACCTCGATTCCGATGAGGCAGGTGTCGTCGTCGGTGTCGGACGCGGTGTGGGTCAGCATGTTGTCGAGCCGCTTCTCCAAGGAGTCCGCGCTGCGCGACGCGACGGTGAGCAATTGCGACAGGGAGTCCGTGACGGCGATGTCGCGGCGCTCGACGAGCCCGTCGCTGTACATGAGCAGGACATCGTCCGCCTGGAGTTGCACCTCTTCCTCGACGAAGGTCGGCTCGGGCAGTGCTCCGAGGAGCATGCCGCCGGTGAGGGGGAAGGCCTCGGCCCGGTTGCCGCGGACCAGGACGGGCGGCAGGTGGCCCGCGCGGGCCCAGCGCAGGGTGCGGGTCTCGGGGTCGAAGATGCCGCAGACGGCGGTGGCGGTGAGGTGGCTGGTGAGGTGGAAGGCGACGCTGTTGAGCCAGGTCAGCAGTTGCGCGGGGCCGGCTCCGGTGACGGCGAGGCCCCGTAGGGCGTTGCGCAGGACGACCATGCCGGTGGCGGCCCGGACGCCGTGGCCGGCGACGTCGCCGACGCTGAGGAGCACCTTGTTGTCGGGCAGCACGACGGAGTCGTACCAGTCGCCGCCGACGTACGCCTCGGTCTCCGCGGGTCGGTAGCGGACGGCGATGCGCAGTCCGGGCACCTCCAGGGGGGCGGGGGCCGGCGGCATGATGGCGTGCTGGAGCTGGAGGGCGAGTCGGTTGCGGTCGGCGGATTCGGCTTCGCTGTCGGCGAGTTGGTCGCGCGTCGCGGCGAGGGCGACCTCGGTCCAGTGCTGGGAGGAGACGTCCTGGCAGGCGCCCCGGATCGCGTGGAGCCGGCCGCGGTCGTTCAGCACGGGCTCGGCCACCATGCGGATGTGGCGGGTGATGCCGTCCGGGCGCAGGAGACGGAAGTCGACGGACGACTCGCGTTGCCGGTGCAGGAGGGTGCGCAGGAACCGGCCGATGGAGTTGACGTCGTGCGGGTGCGCGTGGCCGGCGAGTTCTTCGAGGGGTACGGGCGAGGCGGTGAGTGGAAGGCCGAAGAGGGTGAAGAGCTGGCCGTTCCAGGTGGTCTTGCCGGTGGTCATGTTCTGCTCGAAGCCGCCCACCCTGCCGAGCCGTTGGGCGTGCTGCAGCAGGCTGGCCAGGCGCGCGGTCTCGTCCTCGATCTTCCAGATGAGCAGGAGCGCCGCGCCGTGCCGGCTGATGCCCACGTCGGCGACGGTCGTCAGGGGGACGTCACCGACGAACGCGGTCAGGGCCGTGCTGAGGACCTGGCAGGCTTCCCCGGTCGCGTAGGTCCGCTCCAGCTTGTCGAAGAGGCCGCCGTTCTCGCCGGCCGCCGGGTACGCCTCCAGGAAGCGGGCTCCGGTGACGAGGGAGCGGGGCCGTCCGGCGGGGTCGACGAAGCGGCTGTTGGTGTGGTGGATGCGGAAGTCGGCGAGGCGGCCGTCGTCGTCGAGGGCGGGAGTGAGGACGAGGGCGGGGTCGTGGAGGTGGTCGGTGAGGTCGGTGAGTTCCGCGACGGCTCCCGGGTGGGGGGCGTCGGCGGTGCCGGCCGGGTGGGGCGACTGTTCTTCCAGGGTGTGGGCGCACAGCTCGGCCAGGGCCTCCAGCTGGCGCAGGACCTGCGGCGGCTGTGGGGGCAGCGCCTGGGGCCAGGCGATCTCCAGGACGCCGTGGATGCGTCCGCCGGTGCCGGAGGGGACCATGACGCGTCCGCCGTCGGGGTGCGGCCGGCGACCGATGGTGGGGATGCCGGCCTCGGAGAGGCTGGTGACGACCGTGAGGTCGCGGTTGGTCAGCGCGAGGCGGGCGCAGGTGGCGACCTCGGGCGGTACGTAGCGCCAGCGGTTGGCGTCCTCCTGGGTGAAGCCGGCCTGGCCGACCAGGGTCAAGGAGGAGTCGGCCGCGGCGATCCAGATCGCGACGCCGTGGGCGCCCAGGGGGCGCAGCGCGTTCTCCAGCAGGGCGGTGGCGACGGCTTGCGAGTCGCCGGCGGCGAGCACGCTGCTCTCGGCCGTGCGCAGCCGTACGGCCGGCGCCGTGGTGTCGGGTGCGGGGGGACCGACGGCGGTGTCGAGGAAGTGCTGTGCGATGTCGCTGACGCGGTCGCGTGCCGACTGGTTGATGATGTCGACGGCCAGCGCGAGGGCGGTGGTGCCGGACTGTTCGGCCAGCGTGGTCAGCTGCCGGGCGGCTTCGGTGGGGCCGCATCCCAGGCGTCCGACGAGGATGCCCTTGGCCATCTCGACCAGGGCTCGGCCCTCGGCCGCCGATTGGGCGTCCAGCGCTTCCTGGCGCAGCCGCTCCACGGTGGCGGCGAGGCGTCCCGTCCCGTGCGGTTCGGCTCCGGACGCAAGGGCCGGTGGTACGTCGTCGGGCAGTGACCGGGGTGTGCGGGCGGCGGGCACCGCCTGGGCGGCGGTGTCCGTGGCGGTCCGGTCGGGGTGGTGCGGCTGGGGGGCGAGGGGTTCGCCGGGGGTGGTGTTCACCGTGCGTCGGGTTTCTCCGTGGGCTGGGCCGGGGTGGAAGGGGGTCAGGCCCGGGGGGCGTCCGGGGTTCCTTGCGAGGGCAGCCACCGGCGCAGGCGCAGGATGAGGTCGTTGGCGTCGACGGGCTTGGTGACGTAGTCGCTGGCCCCGGAGGCGAGGCTCTTCTCCCGGTCGCCGGGCATGGCCTTGGCGGTGACGGAGATGATGGGCAGGTCGGCGTACTGGGGCATGCGCCTGATCTCGGTGGTCGCCGCGTAGCCGTCCAGTTCCGGCATCATCACGTCCATCAGGATCAGGTCGATCCCCGGGGTGCTGGTCAGCGTGTCGATGCCCTTGCGGCCGTTCTCGGCGTGGAGGACCTGGAGGCCGTGCAGTTCCAGGATCCCGCTGATCGCGTACAGGTTGCGGGGGTCGTCGTCGACGACGAGGACGGAGCGTCCGGCCAGGCCCGTGTCCACGACGGGCTGCTCGGGCGCGGGAAGGTCGGTGTCGGGGCGCACGAGGGGCAGGACGTCCCCGGGGCGTTCCGCGGACAGGTGCAGGGCGATGCGTTCGCGCAGTTCGTCGAGGCTGGAGAGCACTTCGAGCGGTTGGGTGGTGGCGCGCAGCGTGATCTCCTCCTGCTGCGCGCGCGTCATGCGCCGGTTGTCGTGGGCGAGGACCGGCATGGAGGCGAGGGCCGTGTCCCCGGCGAGGTCCTGGAGGAAGCGCACGGCCTCGCCGTCGGGGTCGAGTTCGAGGACCACGCAGTGGAACGGCGACTGGGCGAGGACGCCGGCCGCGTCGGCCGCGGTGACGGCGGTGACGACGACGGGTTGGTCGGCGGGGACCGCGGTCGCCCGGCCGGCGGTCAGGTCGGCGGCGGCGCTCTCGGCGACGAGGCTCAGGAGGCCGTTGCTGCGCTGTTCGATCACCAGCAGGCGGCGGGGGTGGCGGGCGTCCTCGGTCGGGGCGCCGTCGCCGGACGGTTCGCCGGGGTCGCCTTCGGACGTCTCCAGGGCCGGGGCGGCGCTCTCGCGATCGACGAGGTCGGGGCGCGAGACGGGGAGGTACAGGGTGAAGGTGGAGCCTTCGCCCGGGATGCTGTGCGCGGTCACCGCGCCGCCGAGGAGGCGGGCGATCTCCCGGGTGATGGACAGGCCGAGGCCGGTGCCGCCGTACTTGCGGCTGGTGGTGCCGTCCGCCTGCTGGAACGCGGCGAAGATGACTTCCAGCTGCTGTTCGGCGATGCCGATGCCGGTGTCGATGACCCGGAAGGCCACCACGGATCCGGACTGGGCGAGCTCGGCCGGGATCTCGGCGGGGGACGCGGGTTCGATCCGTACCTGGACCTGGCCGCGTTCGGTGAACTTCACGGCGTTGGAGAGCAGGTTGCGCAGGATCTGTTGCAGGCGCGCGTCGTCGGTGAGGAGGTCCACCGGTACGCCCGTCGCGGTGGTGATATCGAAGTCGAGGCCCTTTTGGCTGGTCAGGGGCCTGAACGAGGCTTCGACGTAGTCGAGCAGCTTCTTCAGGGAGACCCGCTCGGGGTTGATGTCCATCTTCCCGGCCTCGACCTTGGACAGGTCGAGGATGTCGTTGATGAGCTGGAGGAGGTCGGAGCCGGCGGAGTGGATGATGCCCGC